>NZ_JBIYED010000001.1:0-1193995 GCF_044909335.1 Curtobacterium sp. AB7
CACCAGCGCCCGCTCCCGGGCGGGGGGGCCCCCCCCCCCCCGCCCCCCCCCGGGGGGGGGGGCCCCCCCCCGGGGGGGGGGGCCCCCCCCCGGGGGGGGGGGGCCCCCACGACAGCTCCGGGGCGCGATCCGCCGGCACCCGGGACTCCGATGTCCGGTGGTCGAGCGTGACCCGGTCCGGGATCGAGCAGAGCCCGGCGGCGCCCCCCGCGTCCACCAGCCCGAGCGGCCGCGAGGCCCGCTCGGCGAGCGCCGCGAACAGCGGGACGACGGGACCGAGCCGCCGCGGGTCGTTGGCCTGCACCGTGGCGGAGGCGAGCGCTGCGACCAGGGCGGGGCGGGCCTCCCGACCGATCGCGCGCAGCGCACCGGGGTCCGACGGATCCGCGCCGAGCCGCCGCGCGACCGCGAAGAGCAGTTCCGGCTGCCGCTGCTGCTCGGCCACCTCGTCGAGGAGCGCGACCAACCCGGGGTCGAGTGACCGCGCCCAGGCGGCGTAGGACGGGGACACGGCCTCGATGCGGTCGGCGTAGGCGGCGTAGCGGCCGAGGGTGCCCATCAGCGCCCCGGGCGGTGCATGCCGACGTGCCGGATGCCGGCTTCGTCGTAGGGTGCCCCGAACCGGACGAAGCCGTGGCGTTCGTAGAGCGCGGCGACGTACTCCTGGGCGTGCAGGACGACGGGTTCGTGCCCGTGGGCCGCGAGCACGGCGGCGACGAGCCGGCCGGCGATGCCCTGCCCACGGTGGTCGGGGTGCGTCGCGACCCGGCCGATCACCCAGGACGGCGGCGGTGCGTCCGCCGGGTGTTCCTCGTCGGCAGACGGTCGGATCAGGCGCAGGTACCCAACCGCTCCGGTGTCCGTACCGAACCACCAGTGCTCGGTCTCGGGCTCGCGGTCACGGCCGTCGAAGTCCTCGGCCGTCACCCGTTGTTCGAGTGCGAAGACGCGGTTCCGGAGCACCACGATGCCGTACAGTTCGTCCGTCGTCAGACGGGTCCAGCGGGCGTGGTGCACGGAATGCTCGGACATCGTCGCGAGTTTACTGAAGTGGTCGGGAGTGCCCGGAAGAACCCGACCGGAAGCAGGAGGAAACAATGGCATACAACGTCGACAAGTCCGACGCCCAGTGGCGCGAGGAGCTCTCCCCGGACCAGTACGCCGTCCTGCGTCAGGCGGGGACCGAACGGCCGTGGACCGGTGAACTCCTCGACGAGGAGCGTGCCGGCGTCTACACCTGTGCGGCCTGCGGCGCGGAGCTGTTCAAGAGCGGCACGAAGTTCGACTCCGGCTGCGGCTGGCCGTCGTTCTACGAGTCGGTGAACCCCGACGCCGTCCAGCTGATCGACGACAAGTCGCTCGGCATGGTGCGCACCGAGGTCCGTTGCGCGAACTGCGGTTCGCACCTGGGCCACGTGTTCCCCGACGGCTTCGGCACCCCCACCGGCGACCGGTACTGCATGAACTCGATCTCGCTGAACTTCTCGGAGAAGCCGGCCGAGTGAGACCCCGACGCCCTCACCGGTAGGATGAGCGGCGTCAGCCGGCATGGCGCAATTGGTAGCGCACCGTACTTGTAATACGGGGGTTGCGGGTTCAAGTCCCGCTGCCGGCCCACAACCGCCGTCCGGCGGAGCGATGCCCCGGGTGATCACTCACCCGGGGCATCGGCGCATGTGGAACACGGATCAGGGAGTGTTCCCGGCGCTGGACACGGTAACCAGCCGGTCGTGCGACGAGGATGACACCTCACCGAACCGTGCGTCCACACCCGGACCCCACATCCGCGCGAATCCGCACGAACGTGCACGGATCTTCAGCGTCCGCCGGTGATCTTGCGCTCCCGCTGGGCGACGCCGGCGGTGCCGTACGGGTAGTCGTCGATGCGCGGCGCGCTGGCGTCGGTGAGCTGCGTGAGCTCCGCATCGGTCAGCACGAGGTCGGCCGCACCGAGGTTGTCCTCGAGCTGGGACACCGTCCGGGCGCCGAGGATCACGCTCGTCACCGCCGGCCGGGCGAGCAGCCAGGCGAGGGCGACCTGCGACCGCGAGGCGCCGTGCGCGTCGGCGACCGCGGACACCGCGTCGAGGACGGCCCAGGTGCGCTCGTCACCGTTCCGCGCTTCCCAGGCCTCCATGCCCCGTGCCGGGTTCTCGCCGAGGCGGGTGGAGCCGGTGGGTGCTTCGTCTCGCTGGTACTTGCCGGACAGCCAGCCGCCGGCCAGGGGCGACCAGGGCAGCAGGCCGATCCCGGCGTCGAGGCTGGCGGGCACGATCTCGTGCTCGATGTCGCGGACGAGCAGGTTGTACTGCGGCTGCAGGGTGACCGGCGGGGCCCAACCGTGCGCCTTCGCCTCGTACACGGCCTTCGTGATCTGGTAGCCGAGGTAGTTCGAGAAGCCGTACGAGCCGATCTTGCCGGCGGAGACCGCGTCGTCGAGGAACCGGAGCGTCTCCTCGATCGGCGTCAGGGCGTCCCAGGCGTGCATCTGGTACAGGTCGATGTGCTCGACGCCGAGGCGCTCGAGCGAGGCGTCGAGGGCGACCCGGAGGTGCCGGCGCGACAGGCCGACGTCGTTCGGACCGTCGCCCTGCGGGAAGCGGCCCTTGGTGGCGAGCACGACCTGCTGCGCCTCGGTGGGGTGTGCCGCGAGCCAGCGGCCGATGATCCGCTCGGACTCGTTGCCCGAGTAGACGTCGGCCGTGTCGATGAGGGTGCCGCCGGCCGCGACGAACGTGTCGATGATGGTGTGGGAGGTGGGTTCGTCGGCTTCGCTGCCGAACGTCATGGTGCCGAGGGTCAGCGTCGACACCGATGTCCCGCTGTTGCCGAGGAGTCTGTATTCCATGGCGGGGACGGTACGCGCGACGGCCTTCGTCAACGAGGACCTGGCAGTACCCGTCAGCGCGACGCGGACAGGCGTCAGCCCCGCAGGAACGCCAGTGCGGCCTCGCGGAACGCCCGCGACGTCGGTGCGTTGAAGTGGTTCCGCCCCGGGATCTCGAAGAACGACGCGTCCGGGGCCGCCTGCGCCAACCGCACGGCACTGTCGCGGATGCCGTCCTCGCTGCCGGCGGCCATCAGGATCGGCTGCGCGGGGGCGTTGTCGGGCGTCGGCTCGATGCTGTTCCGCATCCCCTCGACCATCGCCACGAGCGCCGCGAGGTCGTTCCCCTCGACGTTCCCCGCCATGGTCAGGTAGCCGTTGGTCACGCGGTCCTCGATCGGTGTGCCGTCCGCCAGGTACGCCTTGGCCTGGTCGACCCGCACGCGGCGCATCGGGTCGGCGTCGGGGATCCCACCGAACACCGCGCGGGTGATGCGGTCCGGCAGCCGTTCGGCGGTGTGCCAGCCGACGCGTGCGCCGAGCGAGTACCCGAGGAACGCGACCTCGTCGAGCAGGTGGGTGTCGATGACGGTCGTGACGTCCGCCACCAGCAGGTCCATCGAGTACGCACCGGGATCGCGCGGCTTCGCGCTCGCGCCGTGCCCGCGCTGGTCGAACGCCAGCACACGGTACCCGGCGCGGACGAGGTCGCGGGTCCAGCCGGAGGCGTGCCAGTTCAGCACCGCACCGGAGGCGAACCCGTGCACCGCGACGACCGCAGGGGCGTCGGGATCGCCGAAGTCGTAGGTCGCGATCCGGAGGCCGTCGGGCGACATCACGATGCGGGGACGGGGCGCTTCGGGGACGAGTGACATGTCCCCTCCAGGGTACCGGGGCACTGTGGTCGTCATGGACGGCTACGGCGGTGACCAGATCCGGGCGGCAGAGCGGCCGCACCTCGACGCGGGTGAGCCCCTCATGCAACGAGCGGCCGACGGCCTGGCCCGCATCGTCGGCGACCTGCTCGACGATCCGGCCGTCCGGCCGGGCGACGGACCGGGGTCCGTCCTGCTGCTGGTGGGCAGTGGCGACAACGGTGGCGACGCCCTGTTCGCGGGTGCGCGGCTGGCGGCGGCCGGGAGGCACGTGGCGGTCCTGCGCGTCGGCTCACGTGTCCACGAGGCGGGCCTGGCAGCGGCGCTGGACGCCGGGGTGCGCCTCCTTGATGATCCTGCGGGACCCGAGGCTGCGGTGACGGACGCGGCACTCGACGCCGACCTGGTGCTCGACGCGATCCTCGGGATCGGGGTGCGGGGGCCTGCGGCCCTCCGCTCCCCCGCCCGCGAGGTCGTCGACGCCATCCGTGAGCTCGCCCGCGACCAGCGCGCACCGTTCGTCGTCGCCGTCGACGTGCCGAGCGGCATCGACGTCGACACCGGCGGGATCGCGGACGACCACGTCCTGCACGCCGACGTCACGGTCACGTTCGGCGGGGTGAAGGCCGGGTTGCTGACCGGGCCGGCCGCCACCCTCGCGGGACGGATCGAGCTGGTGGACGTCGGGATCGGCACGGACCTGGCGACGATGGAGCCGCTGGTCCGCACCTGACCCCGATCCGTCAGCGCAGCCGTCCCTCAGTGGTGCTGGTACAGGACCGGCTCCGGCAGGCCGTGCTCGGCGCGGATGCTGCGCGCGATGCCCTCGACGGCGATGAGTGCGTCCACCACGAGCTCCGGCGTGACCGGGAACGGCATGTTGTGGATGGTCTCGCCCGCGACGGTCGCGGCCTCGGCCACGGCGCGGAGTTCCGTCGTGTCGTCGACGGTCAGGCCGATCTCGGTCAGGGTGTTCGGCAGGCCCACCTTCGTGGTGAAGACGACGAAGTCCTCGATCTCCTCGGCCGGTGCACCCTCGAGCACGAGCTGCGCGATCGTGCCGATGTTGACCTTCTGCCCGTGCGCCAGACCGTGCGCCTGCGGAGCGGCGGTCAGGCCGTTGTGGATCGCGTGCGCTGCCGCCAGTCCGCCGGACTCGAACCCGAGGCCCGACAGCAGGGTGTTCGCCTCGACGACCTTCTCGAGCGCGGGCGTCACGACCCCGGCCTTCACGGCCTCGATGGCCTGCAGGGCGTTCTCGTGCAGCAGCTTCCAGGACAGTTCGGCGAGCGCGACGCCGGTCTCGGTCTGCAACCCGCCGGCCATGGTGTCGGCGTTCGCACGCTTGGCGGCACGGGCCTCGACCCAGGTGGCCAGGGCGTCGCCGATGCCCGCGACCAGGAACTGGACGGGCGCGTTCGCGACGAGCTTCGTGTCGATGAGGACGAGGTCGGGGTTGTGCGGGAAGAACCGGTACTCGATGAACTCCCCTTCCTCGGAGTAGATCACCGCGAGCGCCGAGGTCGGGGCGTCGGTGCTCGCCGCTGTCGGGACGCTCGCCCAGCGGATGCCGGCCAGGTGTCCGGAGGCCTTGGCCGCGTCGATCGCTGAACCGCCGCCGAGCCCGACGATGACATCCGCGTCGGTCGACCGGATCTGCTCGACGAGGTCGTCGACCGCCTTCGGAGTGGCGAAGCGACCGAAGCCGACCCGCTCGACCCGCAGGTCGGCCGCCTGGAAGCTCGTCGTCACCGCGGCCTCGACGATGCCCCACACGACGTCGTCGGCGACGATCAGGGGGCGCTTGCCGATGGGGGCGACGAACTCGCCGACGCGGGTGATCGCGTCCTTGCCCTGCACGTAGCGTGCGGGGCTCATCACGGTGCTGATGGGAGTGGCCATGGTTGTGGTTCCTTCCGGTTGTACGACATGTGTCGGGGTCGCCGACGTCCCAGACGGTACGCGCGGGGCATGCGTGCGGCGTGCGAGTCCCGTGGGCCGTACATTCGGGGGCATGACGTTCAACGACGATTCGCAGCTCAAGGGCGGCAGGGTGAAGCGCCGGGGTCGGACGGCCGCGGTCGGCGGCGGTGCCGTCGGCGTCACGGCGATCGTCGTCTTCCTGATCGCGCAGTTCACGGGCTTCGACCTGAGCGGGTTCGTCGACGGCGGCAGCGGCACGACGCAGATCCAGCAGCAGGGCGAGACCGTGGACGCCGCCCCGGAGTGCCGCACCGGGCGAGACGCCAACCTGAAGGTCGAGTGCCGGATGGAAGGGGCAGCCGAGTCACTCGACGGCTACTGGGCGGCCGAGGCCCGGAAGCTCGGCATCGCGTACACGGCGCCGGACTTCTTCCTGTTCGACGGCTCGACCGACACGTCGTGCGGTCAGGCGTCCGCTGCAACCGGGCCCTTCTACTGCCCGCCGGACCGCGCGATCTACCTCGACACCGCGTTCTACGACGACCTGCAGTCGGAGTACGGGTCGTCCGGCGGGCCGCTCGCGCAGATGTACGTCGTCGCGCACGAGTGGGGCCACCACATCCAGCAGCTGCAGGGTGCCTTCGCGAGCACGGACCGTTCGGGCACCGGGGCGTCGTCCGGCAGTGTCCGCGTCGAGCTGCAGGCCGACTGCTACGCCGGCGCCTGGGTCGGCGACGCGGCGAACACCGAGGACGCGAACGGCGAGACCTTCTTCGAGCCGATCAGCCGGTCCGAGATCGCCGATGCCCTGTCCGCCGCGAGCGCCGTGGGCGACGACAGCATCCAGGAGCGCTCGAGCGGCCGGGTCGACCCGGACTCGTTCACGCACGGCTCGAGTGAGCAGCGCCAGAAGTGGTTCGTCCGCGGTTACCAGCAGGGCGCGACGAGCTGCGACACGTTCAGCGTCCCCGGGTCGTCGCTGTAGGGATCAGCCCTTCGTCGGCGTGGGCGTCGGTGTCGCGCTCCGCGTGCGGGACGGCGTCGCGCTCGGCGTGGGGGTCGGGGTGGGCGTGGCCTCGGTGGCGCCGGCCGCGGTGACCACGAAGGTGCGGAAGTCGTCGTTCGTGATCGGCGACGTCAGCTCGTACTGCTGCCCGTTGACGAGCACCAGCGGCGTACCGGGGAACTCGCTCAGCGAGGATCCGGGGATGTCGCCGCCGGACACCGCGGTCGTCTGCTCGTCGACCCACTTGCTGTAGTCCTGGTCGGCGATGCAGCTCGTGACGGCCCGGCGGTCCTGCAGGCCGGAGACCCCGGTGACGACCTTCGTGAGCTGCGCGTCGGTCAGGCCAGGCGTGCCTTCTTCCGGCTGCTCGGCGTAGAGCGCCTTGTTGACCGCGTAGAACTGGTCCGGCGAGTGCTCGGCGACGCAGGCCGCGGCGTTCGCGGCGCGGAGGGAGTACTTCGTGCCCTGCGAGCGGTTCGACAGGACCGCGACGGGGTGGATGTCGACGGTGGCGGCGCCGGAGTCGACGAGGCTCTCGATGTAGTCGCCGTTGGCCTGCTCGAATGCGCCGCAGGTCGGGCAGAGGTAGTCGACGTACAGCGTGATGCGCACCGTGCCCGCACCGGCGGTCGCCGAGGCGCTCGGCGATGCACTGCTCGACGCGGTCACGGGCTTGAGCCCCTCGCCGAGGGTGATGCCGCCCTGCGACATGGTCGAGGGTCCGGGGCCTGCTGGCTTCACGGAGTCGACCAGGACGAGCGTGACGACGGCGGCCGCTGCGAGCAGGACGACACCGAGTCCGATCTGGAGTCCGAGCCGGGTTCCGCGCTGGCGGCGCTTCTGCTGTGTCCTGTGGCGCTGCGCTCGCTGTCGGGCGGCTTCGCGGCGCTCGTTCCGCGCGGCGCGGGCGTCACCCTCGGGGCGGTTGGTCATCGGTGCGTCGTCCTCCTGATCGGCGTCCGCACGACCTACCCCCGCTCGGCGGACGGACCCGGCGATTGTAGTGGGCCGCTCTGGGAACCACCCAACCACGCTCTGGGAACCGACCGGCCAGGTGGAAAACACTGGCGCACCCGCGAGAACTCGTGTTGTATGAACCTCGATGGTCGACGACGACCATCCGGGGCCCTCGCGGGCTGACCGCTTCACTCGGATCGTCCGGCACGTACCTGCCGGTGAAGAAAGGACCGAACGCTCATGGCGTCCGTCACCTATGACAAGGCAACCCGTCTCTACCCCGGAGGCAACCGTCCCGCGGTCGACTCCCTCGACCTGGACGTCGCCGACGGCGAGTTCCTCGTCCTCGTCGGCCCCTCGGGTTGTGGCAAGTCCACCTCGCTCCGCATGCTGGCCGGCCTCGAAGAGGTCAACTCCGGTCAGATCCGCATCGGCGACCGCGACGTCACGGACGTCCCGCCGAAGGACCGCGACATCGCGATGGTGTTCCAGAACTACGCGCTGTACCCGCACATGACCGTCGCCGAGAACATGGGCTTCGCGCTCAAGATCGCCGGTGTCGGCAAGGACGAGCGCGCCACCCGCGTGCAGGAGGCCGCCAAGCTCCTCGACCTCGAGGACTACCTCGGCCGCAAGCCGAAGGCGCTCTCCGGTGGTCAGCGTCAGCGCGTCGCGATGGGCCGTGCGATCGTCCGCCAGCCGCAGGTGTTCCTCATGGACGAGCCGCTGTCGAACCTCGACGCCAAGCTCCGCGTCCAGACCCGTACGCAGATCGCGTCGCTCCAGCGTCGTCTCGGCGTGACCACGGTCTACGTCACGCACGACCAGACCGAGGCACTGACCATGGGTGACCGCATCGCGGTGCTCAAGGACGGCATCCTGCAGCAGGTCGGCACGCCGCGCGACCTGTACGAGAAGCCGAACAACGTCTTCGTCGCGGGCTTCATCGGCTCGCCGGCGATGAACCTGCTGCCGGCCGACGTCGTCGAGGGCGGCATCAAGTTCGGCACGCTCAACCACGCGATCGACCGCGACACGCTCTCCAACGCGCGTTCCGGCCAGATCACGGTGGGCATCCGTCCCGAGGACGTCGTCGTGGCGCAGTCGGGCGAGGGCCTGCCCGTCACGGTCGACGTGGTCGAGGAACTCGGCGCCGACGGCTACCTCTACGGTCACGCCGACGTCAAGGGCACGCGCGTCGACATCGTCGCCCGCGTGGACGGCCGTTCGCACCCGTCGATCGGTGACACCATCGTGGTGACGCCGAAGTCGGGCCACGTGCACGCCTTCGACACCGAGTCGGGCGAGCGCCTGGACGACAAGGCCGTCGTCAGCGCGTAACCGAAGCGCACTCCCCGAGAGCCCGCGCCGCCTCACAAGGGCGGGTCGCGGGCTCTCGGCTGTCCCCCACGACACCGAAGGATCCACCGTGCCCGACTCGATGTCCATCACCGCAGCCACCGTCGACCCCGGCCTGCTCGACCTGCCGTGGGACCTGCCGCTGGCGGACTGGCCGGACGAGACCATCGTCGCCCTGCCGAAGGGCATCTCACGGCACCTCGTGCGGTTCGTGCACCTGAGCGGCTACGTCGCAGCCGTCAAGGAGACCGGTGAAGAGGTCGCCCGGGCCGAGTACGACATGCTCCGCACGCTGCAGCGGATGGACGTGCCGTGCGTGGACCCCGTCGCGGTCATCACCAACCGGGTGGACGCCGACGGTGAGCAGCTGCACCCCGTGCTCGTGACGCGCCACCTGCGCTTCTCGCTGCCGTACCGCGCGCTGTACTCGCAGACCCTGCGCCCGGAGACCGCGACCCGTCTCGTCGACGCCCTCGCGCTGCTGCTCGTCCGGCTGCACATCATCGGCTTCTACTGGGGCGACGTGTCGCTGTCGAACACGCTGTTCCGTCGCGACGCGGGCTCGTTCGCCGCATACCTGGTCGACGCCGAGACCGGCAAGCTCTACCCCGGCGGTCTGTCGAACGGGCAGCGCGAGAACGACCTCGAGGTCGCGCGCGTGAACATCGCCGGCGAGCTCCTCGACCTCGAGGCGGGTGGACGGCTGGACGAGAACGCCGACCCCGTCGACGTCTCCAACCGGATCGTGGCGCAGTACCGGACGCTCTGGACCGAGCTCACGGGCACCGAGCAGTTCGACATCAAGGAACGCTGGCGCATCAACGACCGCGTCGAGCGGCTCAACGAGCTCGGCTTCGACATCGAGGAGCTCTCGATCCACACGACCGAGGGTGGTTCGCAGGTGCGGATCCAGCCGAAGGTCGTCGACGCCGGACACCACCAGCGACGCCTGCTGCGGCTGACCGGCCTGGACGCCGGCGAGAACCAGGCCCGACGCCTGCTCAACGACCTCGACTCCTACCGGGCACGCAACGGCCGCGACGAACTCGACGAGGAAATGGTGGCGCACGAGTGGGTCTCGCGGGTCTTCGAACCCGTGGTCCGCTCGATCCCCCGTGACCTGCGTGGACGCCTCGAGCCCGCCGAGGTCTTCCACGAGCTGCTCGAGCACCGCTGGTTCATGTCGCAGGAAGAGGAGCGGTCGGTCTCGCTGCCCGAGGCCACGACGGCGTACATCAACGACGTGCTGCGCCACCGCCGCGACGAGCGCCTGCTCATCAACCCGCCGACGTCGTCGATGACGTTGCCGATCCCCGTGGTCGAGGACGCGGAGCCCGCAGACGACGACGCCGACGTCGAGGACTGGCGCACCACCGTCTGACGCGTTTCCCGCTCGGTCACGACACCCCGCCGGGTGGCGCCGACTGGTCACAGATCGTCGCCTGCGGCGTCGCGCACCGACGACTCGTGACCACACGGCGAACACCAGCCGACGTGTCCTGACCCTTCGGGGCTCGAGAACGCGACCATCTGGAGGCCCGGCCCGCGTCCCGGAGACCAGCGCCGACCCTCCAGACCGTCACGCCCGCACCGCCGGTGGTGACGTTGCATGTCGAGCGGTCACGACACCCCGCCGGGTGGGCGCCGACTGGTCACAGATCGTCGCCTGCGGCGTCTCGCACCGACGACTCGTGACCACACGGCGAACACAAGCCGACGTGTCCTGACCGTTCGCGCCGACCCCCGCCGGCCCCGTGCCGGTGCGGCTACTCGGCGCGACGGCGCCGGGCGACCTCCCACAGGGTGACGCTCGCGGCGATGCCGGCGTTGAGGGACTCGGTCGCACTCGAGATCGGGATCGACACGATCGCGTCGCAGGTCTCGGTGACCAGGCGTGACAGGCCCTTGCCCTCGGAACCGACGACGATCACGATCGGGCGGTCGGCGAGCGCGAGGCCGTCGAGCTCCACGTCGCCGTCACCGTCGAGACCGAGGACGAACAGGCCCATCGACTTCAGGGACTTCAGCGTCTGGGTGAGGTTCGGTGCCATCGCGACGGGCGTGCGGGCCGCGGCGCCGGCCGAGGTCTTCCACGCCGACGCGGTGACGCCGACCGAGCGACGCTGCGGCACGATGACGCCGTGTCCGCCGAACGCGGCGGTCGAGCGGATGATCGCACCGAGGTTGCGCGGGTCGGTGATGCCGTCGAGGGCGACGAGCAGTGGGACCTGGTCGCGCGAGAAGGCCTGCTCGACGATGTCCTCGGACACGGCGTACTCGTACGCCGGCACCTTGAGCGCGACGCCCTGGTGCACGCTGTCGTGGCCGGTGATGCGGTCGAGCTCGGGGCGCATGAGCTCGATGATCGGCACGCTGCGGTGGTTCGCGAGCGTCAGGATCTCCTTGACGCGGTCATCGACCTCGATGCGCGACGCGATGTAGAGCGTCGTCGACGGGGTCTTCGTGCGCAGCGCCTCGAGCACGGAGTTGCGTCCGGTCACGAGCTCGGAGTCATCGGTCTTCCGGGCCGGCGGGCGACCGGTGCGGCCCTGCGGGGTGCTCGAGGAACCGTGACGGCCCTTGGCTGCCTCGAAGCGGTCCTTCGCTGCCTTGCGCTTGCCGGCGGGGTGGTACGGCCGGTCCTCGGCCTTCGGGGTCGGCTTGCGACCCTCGAGCGCCTGGGCACCCTGACCACCGGAACCGACCTGCTTGTTGCCCTTGCGACCGGTGCGGACGGCGCCGGGCCGACCCTTCTTGCTTCCCGAGACGTTCTTCATGCGTAGCTCCTGTTCGGCACTGCCGTGTTCAGGCGATGCTCCAGCGTGTTCCGGACGGCGTGTCCTCGATCGTGATGCCCGCGGCGGCGAGGTCGTCGCGCACGCGGTCGGCCGCAGCGAAGTCCCGTGCTGCCCTGGCGTCCGCGCGCTCCTGCACGAGGCGTTCGACGAGAGCGGCGAGCGGGCCTGCCGAGGTGTCCTGACCGCCCCCCGACCAGTGGGCGGCTCGCGGGTCGATGCCGAGGACTTCTACCATGGCGGCCACCTGATGGTACGCGACCCCGAGCGTTTCCGCATCGTCGGCGTCCAGGGCAGCATTGCCGGTGCGCACGGTCTCGTGCAGGACGGCCAGCGCCTGGGGCACTGCGAGGTCGTCGTCCATCGCGGCGGCGAAGGCGTCCGGCACGGAGGGAGCGTCGGCGAGGTGTACTCCTTCGAGCCGCACCTCAGCCCGCTGCAGGAACCCGTCGATGCGGTCGTAGGCGGCCTCGGCCTCGGCCAACGAGCCGTCGTGGTGGTCGATCGAGGAGCGGTAGTGCGCAGCGCCGAGGAAGTACCGCACCACGGCCGGACGGGCAGCGGCGAGGAAGTCGGCGGCGAAGATCGAGTTGCCGAGCGACTTCGACATCTTCTGGCCCTCGACCGTGACGAGCCCGTTGTGCAACCAGTACGACGCGAAGGGGTCACCCGCCGCGGTGGACTGCGCGAGCTCGTTCTCGTGGTGCGGGAACCGCAGGTCGAGTCCGCCGCCGTGGATGTCGAACGCCGGACCGAGGTACCGCCGCGACATGGCGGAGCACTCGATGTGCCAGCCCGGACGGCCGGGCCCCCACGGGGAGTCCCACGACGCGGTCGACGGCTCGCCGGGCTTCGCGCCCTTCCAGAGCGCGAAGTCGCGGGCGTCCCGCTTGCCGCGGGGGTCGGCGTCGGCGGCCTCGACCATGTCCTCGCGGCGCTGCCGCGTCAGGGCACCGTAGGACTCCCAGCTGCCGGTGTCGAAGTAGACGTCGCCCGAGTCGTCGGCGGCGACGTACGCGTGACCGCGGTCGATGAGCTTCGTGATGATGTCGTGCATCTGCGGCACGCTCGCGGTGGCCCGCGGCTCGTAGGTCGGGGGCAGGATGCCGAGGGCGTTGTACGCGGCGGTGAACTCGAGCTCGACGCGGTAGGCGCGGGCGAACCACGCTTCGTCGGTGCCGGCGGCCAGGTCGAGCACCTTGTCGTCGATGTCGGTGACGTTCCGCACGAGGGTGACGCGCAGCCCGCGGTACGTCAGCCAGCGGCGCCAGATGTCGTAGACCAGGGCCGAACGCAGGTGACCGATGTGCGGCGACGACTGCACCGTCGGACCGCAGACGTAGACACTGACCTGTCCGTCGACCAGGGGGACGAGGTCGACGACGGCTGCGGCGCGGGAGTCGTAGAGGCGAACGGTCACGATCCCAAGCCTAGGACGTCAGGCCGGTCGGGTGACGGCCGTGGCGATCGCGGCGAGCCCCTCGCCCCGGCCGGTGAACCCGAGGCCGTCGGTCGTCGTGCCGGACACCGCCACCGGGGCACCGACGACGGCGGACAGGGCGTCCTGCATCTCGGCGCGACGGGCCCCGATGCGCGGCCGGTTCCCGATGACCTGCACCGTGACCGACACGGGTACCAGGCCGGCGTCGGCGAGCAGACCGACGGCTCCGCGGATGAAGACGTCCCCCGCGGCTCCGGCGTAGGCGGGGTCGGCGGTACCGAACGTCCCACCGATGTCACCGAGGCCACCGGCGGAGAGCAGGGCGTCGCACACCGCGTGCGCCACGGCGTCACCGTCGCTGTGCCCGGAGAGGCCGGGTTCGCCGGGGAAGTCGAGCAGGCCGACGCGGCACGGCGACTCGACGTCGAACGCGTGCACGTCGACCCCCAGCCCGAGCCGGACCGCCGAGGCAGCGGAGTCACCCGCGACCGTGGTGCGCGACCGGACGATCGACTCCGCCCGTCCGAGGTCCCACGGCGTCGTGATCTTGAAGGCGTCGGCGTCGCCCGGCACGAAGCGCACCGTGCCACCGGCCGCCTGGAACACGCCGGCGTCGTCGGTCTCGGACTGCGTCGACACCGCGTACGCCCGTCGGAGTGCGTCGAGCGGGAAGCCCTGCGGCGTCTGGACCCCGACGAGCGCGGACCGGTCGACGGTCTCGACGACCACGTCGCCGGACACCCGCTTGACCGTGTCGGTGACGGGCAGCGCGGGGACGACGCCGTCACCGGTGCCGGTCGCCACCGAACCCTCGACCGCGTCGAACACCCGGTCGAACTGCGCCGCCGGCGTGAGGCACCGCGCCGCGTCGTGCACCAGCACCGAACCGACGGAGTCCGGCAGCACGGCCAGGCCGGCCTGGACCGAGCCGTGGCGATCCGTGCCTCCGGCGACGACCGCCGTGTACGCGACCGCAGCGCCCGCGACCGAGGCAACCGCCTGACGGCAGTCCTCGAGCAGCGCCGACGGCGCGACCACGACGACCAACGTCGGGGACGACAGCGTGAACAGTGGCTCGAGCGCCCGCGCGAGCATGAGCCGCCCTGCGACGGGGACGAAGGCCTTCGCGGTGCCGATGCCGAGCCGGGTGCCGGACCCGGCTGCAACGACGACGACCGCCCGGTCCACCTCTTCGGGGAACCGTGCGGTCGTCGTGGTGTGCAGTGCGCTCAGGACGCGAGGACTTCGTCGAGGACGGTCGATGCCTTGTCCTCGTCGGTCTTCTCGGCCAGGGCCAGCTCGGAGATCAGGATCTGCCGGGCCTTGGCCAGCATCCGCTTCTCGCCCGCGGACAGGCCGCGGTCCTGATCGCGTCGCCAGAGGTCGCGGACGACCTCGGAGACCTTGATGACGTCCCCGGAAGCGAGCTTCTCGAGGTTCGCCTTGTACCGGCGCGACCAGTTGGTGGGTTCTTCGGTGAACGGCGCCCGGAGGACCTCGAACACCTTGTCGAGCCCTTCCTTGCCGATCACGTCGCGGACCCCGACCAGGTCGACGTTGTCCGCCGGTACCTCGATCGTCAGGTCACCCTGCGTGACCCGCAGTTTCAGGTAGACCTTTTCCTCGCCCTTGATGACGCGCGTCTTGACTTCAGAGATGGTTGCCGCCCCGTGGTGGGGGTAGACGACGGTCTCGCCGACCTCGAATTGCATGTATCAGGCTCCGTTCCCAGACTTCCAGTTTACCACAAGGGGTGTTCGGGTAAGGGGACCCTCAGCACTGGGGCTTCCCGGTGATCGCTAGGATGGAGCGGGACCGCCTGGTCCTCATCGACTTACGGAGGAATCTCTTGCGAGCTCGGGTACTCGTGTCCGTCGCCGTTGCGGCAACCATCGCGCTGGGCGCCACCGGGTGCGAGTTCATGTCGCCTGCGCACACCGTCGACATCAAGCAGATCACCGACGGCGTCAACGTCTCGACCGGCAAGGTCGACGTGCGGAACGCCATCCTCATCTCGGACGACGGCGAGGGCGCGCGCTTCATCGGCACGCTGGTGAACAACTCCGACACCGACGGCATCACCGTGTCGGTCGAGATCGGCGGGGACACCGAGACCGTGCTGGTGCCGGCGAACTCGCACGTCGACCTGGCGAACGACTCGCAGCACGACACCCTCGACTTCGACAGCGCGGACGCCGAGCCCGGCTCGCTCGTCAAGGTGTACTTCTCCTACCCCGACGCCGAGGGCGTTTCGGCCAACGTGCCGGTGCTGACCACCTCGCAGGAGGAGTACGCCACCCTCGCGCCGACCTCGACCCCCGAGCCGACCAGCCAGATCACGCTGCCGGTCGAGACCCCCTCCGCCACGCCGACGGACGGCGAGTAGCCGCACCGCGCACGAGCGAGCGCAAGCGCTTCAGACCGGGAGGCCCGGTGTGAGTCCCACGGACTCGCACCGGGCCTCCTGTCCGTGCGTCTCAGGCCTCGATGCGGTACCCGAGACCGCGGACCGTCACCAGGATCTCCGGGGTGGACGGCACGCGCTCGATCTTCGAGCGGATGCGCTTGATGTGCACGTCGAGCGTCTTGGTGTCCCCGAAGTAGTCGGAGCCCCACACGCGATCGATGAGCTGCCCACGGGTGAGCACCCGGCCGGCGTTCCGGAGCAGCAGCTCGAGCAGCTCGAACTCCTTGAGCGGCATCGCCGTCTCCGACCCGTCCACCGACACCGTGTGGCGCTCGACGTCCATCCGGATGCCGCCGACCTGCAGGATCCCGCTGTCCGCCGGGTCGTCCTCGGTGCGGCGGCGCAGGACCGCACGGATGCGGGCCAGCAGCTCGCGCGTCGAGTACGGCTTCGTCACGTAGTCGTCCGCGCCGAGCTCGAGCCCGACGACGATGTCGACCTCGGAGTCCTTCGCCGTCAACATGATGATCGGCGCGTTCGACCGGGTCCGGATCTGGCGGCAGACCTCGGTGCCGGAGAGCCCCGGCAGCATGAGGTCGAGGAGCACCAGGTCCGGGTTCTCCGAGTCGAACTTCGACAGCGCGGTCACGCCGTCGGCCGCGACGGAGGTCTCGTACCCCTCACGCTGCAGCAGGAACTCCAGGGGCTCGCTCAGGGCCGGCTCGTCGTCGACGATGAGGATCTTGGTCACGATGGCTGCTCTTCCAGTTGCTCTTCGAGTGCGGTGGTCAGTTCGGTGTCCGCCTCGGGCAGGCGGATGGTGAAGGTCGAGCCCTTGCCGGGCTGCGACCAGACACGGACGTCCCCGCCGTGGTTGCCCACGACGTGCTTGACGATGGCGAGCCCCAAGCCGGTGCCGCCGGTGGCCCGTGACCGTGCCGGGTCGACGCGGTAGAACCGCTCGAACACCCGGTCCAGGTCGGCCTCGGGGATGCCGACGCCCTGGTCGGTGATCGCGATCTCGACGAATCCCTTCGCGGACCGGACGCCCACGCCGACGCGGGTGCCGTCGGGCGAGTACTTCACCGCGTTGGCGATGAGGTTCGACACGGCGACCTGCAGCAGACCCGGGTCGCCCATCACCCGGAGCTTCGACTTCTTCGCCCGGATGATCTCGATCGAGCGGGCCCGCGCGACGACCTCGTTCGCGTCGACCGCGGCCTGCACGATCTTGTCGACACCGGTCTCCTCGCTGTTCTCCAACGCGTCGACCGACTGCAGCCGGGACAGCTCGATGATGTCCTTCGTCAGGGCGCCGAGCCGATCGGACTCGGTGATGAGCTGCGCGGCGAACTTCTTGACGTGCTCCGGGTCGTCGGCCGCGATCACGAGCGTCTCGGACAGCAGGCCGATGGCGCCGATCGGGGTCTTCAGCTCGTGCGAGATGTTGGCGACGAAGTCACGGCGGACCTCGTCGATGCGCCGGCTCTCGGTCAGGTCGTCGGCCGTGATGAGCACGTACCGGTTGCCGAGCTGCGCTGCCCGGAAGCTGAGGTAGCCGATGAGCTCCCCGTGCCGTCCGCGCGGGAGCTCGAGGTCCTCCGCCCCCATCTCGCCGCTCTTGCGCACCCGGTCGACCAGGTCGAGGAGCTCCTGGTGCACGAGCCGGCGCCGGACGACGAGTCCGACGGTCAGTGCCTGGGGCGATGCGGCCACGACCGTGTTCGACGGGTCGATCACCACCGCCGGGTTGTGCATCGTCGCGATCACCGCTGCGACGCCGTCCGGCAGGGTGCGTTCCGCCACGTCGGCAGCACGTGCCGTGCGCTCGGCGGTGATGATCAGCACCACGACGCCCGCGCCGAAGACCCCGCCGAGGAGCATCGACAGTGGCACGAGCCACGCGTTGTCCATGTCGCCAGTGTAGGGATGGTCATGCGGGGTTCCGATACCGTTCACCCGCCTCGGAAGGCCGGATCGCGAAGCGTTCAGCCCCACGTCACCGTTCGTTCACCTGGGCTGACGACACTCGTCCGGTACGCAGAGAGAGGTACTCCCCCATGCGCGAAGTCTTCCAGCAGGAACTCCAGGACGTCCAGGAGCGACTGACCGAGATCGCAGGACTCGTCGAGTCCGCCATCACCCGGGCCACCCAGGCCTTCAGCGACTCCGACGTCGCCCTCGCCGAGGAGGTGATCGCCGACGACCAGAAGATCGACGAGGCCGCCAACAGCCTCGACGAGATCGCCATCGACATCCTGGCCCGCCAGGCACCGGTCGCCCGCGACCTGCGCGTCGTCGTCACCGCCCTGCGCGTGAGCTCCTCGCTCGAGCGCATGGGCGACATGGCCGAGCACATCGCGCAGCTCGCCCGCCAGCGCTTCCCCGAGAAGGTCGTGCCGAAGGGCCTCCGCGGCACCTTCAAGGAGATGGGCAAGCACGACGTCGCGATGTCGCAGAAGCTCACGCGGCTGCTCGCGACCGAGGACATCGCCCTGGCCGCGGAGATCCGCGACGAGGACGACGCCGTCGACGAACTGCACGCGAGCGTCTTCGACTTCGTGCTCGGCGAGGCGTGGAAGGGCGGGCCGATCGACACCGTCGACGCCACCCTGGCCTCCCGCTACCACGAGCGCTTCGCCGACCACGCGGTGTCGATCGCCAAGAAGGTCGAGTACCTGGCGACCGGCGACTGGACCGGCGCGTCCACCTCGACCGCCGCGGTCTGACCCGGTTCGGTCCGGTCGGGACGCTCGGGCCGTTCGGTTCTGCGAGGATCGACGCATGGCTCAGGTCGCGATCATCGTCAACGGCATGCCCGGTTCCGGCAAGAGCACGATCGGCGCTGCGCTGGCCGAGGTGCTCGGTTGCCCGTTCCTGTCGAAGGACCGCATCAAGGAGCCCCTCGCCGACATCGTCGGGCCGATGATCGCGTCGCGTCCGCTCGGTGGCATCGCGATGGACACCGTGTGGGCGATGGCCGGCGCGGTCGAGAACGGCGTCGTCCTGGATGCGGTCTGGGTCACACCGGAGAGCCGGGACTTCCTCACCGCCGGGCTCCTGACGGCCGGTTCGCCCCGTGCCGTCGAGGTCTGGTGCCACGTCGACCGCGCGACCGCCGACGAACGCCTGCGTGATCGCTACGAGCCGGACGCTCCGCTCCGGCACGAGGTCCACGGCGACCTGGCGTCGATCATCGACACCTGGGACACCCTCGGTCCCACCGCGGGACCGACCGGGCTGCTCCCCGTCGTGCGCGTCGACACGACGAAGCCCTACGACGTCGGCGCCCTCGTGCAGGAGATCGCGTCGCACTTCGTCTGACCGGTCGCGGCCCGAGGAGCCGACCACCCTGCGGAAGCGACACATCGTCGATGCGGTGATCCGTTCCTCCCGGCAGAGCGAGAGGAGTCGGCGGAACGTTCGCGGCACCCTGTCGCTTTCGCGAACCCACCATGGAGAACGACGAACGCCCCGCCCGGAGACCGGACGGGGCGTTCGTGTGTGCGGTGCTACTTCTTGGCGCCCTGGGCGGCCACGGCGGCAGCGCCGGCGGCAGCGGCCTCGGGGTCGAGGTAGTACGCCGGCTTCGTCGGACGGAAGTCGTCGTCGAGCTCGTACACCAGCGGGATGCCCGTCGGGATGTTCAGCCCGGCGATGTCGTCGTCGGAGATGTCGTCGAGGTGCTTCACGAGCGCGCGGAGCGAGTTGCCGTGCGCGGTGACCAGCACGGTCTTGCCCTCGCCCAGGTCCTTCGTGATGTCCGACTCCCAGTAGGGGAGCAGTCGGTCGATCACGAGCTTGAGCGACTCGGTGCGCGGCAGCTGGTCGCCGAGGTCGGCGTAGCGGCGGTCACCGGCCTGCGACCACTCGGCGCCGTCGGCGATGGGGGGCGGCGGGACGTCGAACGACCGGCGCCACTCCATGAACTGCTGCTCGCCGTACTCGGCCAGCGTCTGGGCCTTGTCCTTGCCCTGCAGGTCGCCGTAGTGGCGTTCGTTGAGGCGCCAGTCACGCTTGACGGGCAGCCAGGCGAGGTCGGCCTGGAGCAGCGCGATGTCGGCCGTCTGGATCGCGCGGGTGAGGAGCGAGGTGTACAGGACGTCGGGGACGATGCCGGACTCGGCGATGAGGTCGCCGGCGCGCTTCGCCTCCTTCTCGCCCAGCTCGCTGAGCCGGACGTCGACCCAACCGGTGAACAGGTTCTTCTGGTTCCAGTCACTGTTTCCGTGACGGAGCAGGACGAGCGTGGAGGTCATGCTGCCGAGTCTACCGAGCGTCGGCAGGCCCGTACCCTTGACGTCATGCCCATCGGGAACGTGACGCGCGGGACGACCGGGTACAACCGGCTCCGCCGTGTCGACCGGTGGATCGCGTCGCTGCCGGCGCTCCGCAAGGCCGACGACCCGCTGGTCGCCGACGTCGGGTACGGGGCCTCGCCGACGACGACGCTCGAGCTGCGCGACCGTCTGGCGCTGGTGCGTCCGGACGTCGAGGTCACCGGCATCGAGATCGAACCGGCCCGCGTCGCCTTCGCGAACGCGGGCACCCGCGACGGCGTGACGTTCCGGCTCGGCGGCTTCGAGACGCCCACGCCCGGGCAGCGCCGACCCGCTGTGATCCGGGCGTTCAACGTGCTGCGGCAGTACGACGAGTCCGCGGTGGTGGCGTCGTGGCGGATCATGCAGGACCGGTTGCAGCCCGGCGGCGCACTGGTCGAGGGGACCTGCAACGAGGTCGGGCGGGTGGCCTCGTGGGTGACGCTCGACGAGCACACACCGGTGTCGTTCACGGTGTCGCTGCGGCTCGCCGGACTCGACGTGCCGTCGATCGTCGCCGAACGGCTGCCGAAGGCGCTCATCCACCGGAACGTGCCGGGTGAGCGGGTGCACGCGTTCCTGCGCGACCTCGACCTGTCGTGGGCGGTCGCGGCGCCGCTCGGCACGTACGGACCCCGGCAGCGGTGGATCGCCACGGTGCGGGGCATGCGCGACCGCGGGTGGCCGGTGCTGCACGGGCCGAGCAGGTGGCGGCTCGGCGAGCTGAGCGTGCCGTGGTCAGCGGTCGAACCCGCCACTTGAGGGGGGCGAGTCTCGCGCTCAGCGACTGATCTCGCGCTCCGGGGCCCGAGAAGTGTCGCTCAGGCCGAGTCGCGCGCCAGCATCAACCCCGGACGGAGCCTAGGAGCGCTTGACGGCTCCGAGCCGGGGCAACCGCGGGACGTTCGCGGTTGCGCCGGCCTCCGGCGGGACGATGGTCTCCTGCGCCGCCGTCACCACGACGTCGTCGGCGGCGAGGGTCAGCGTCGCGGTGGGGTCGAGGGAGCGCTTGACCACGGCCAGCCCGATCGGGCCGAGCTCGTGGTGGACCGCCGAGGCCGACAGCCGCCCGACCTGCTTGTCGCCGAGCATCACGGGCGTGCCCGGGGCCGGCAGCACGGCGTCGGAGCCGTCGAGGTGCAGCTGCACGACCCGACGCGGCGGGTGGCCCAGGTTGTGCACCTTCGCGACGGTCTCCTGCCCGCGGTAGCAGCCCTTCGTCAGGTGCACGGCGGAGCGGAGCCAGTCGAGCTCGTGCGGGATGGTGCGCTCGTCCGCGTCGGACAGCGTCGGACGCCAGGCGGCGATCCGCAGTGCCTCGTACGCGAGCAGCCCCGCGACGGGTTCGTCCGACGCAGCGATCGCGGCCGAGGTGCCGGGCGTGACCACGGCGATGCGGAGGGTCCAGTCGGAGCCGGGGTGGGCCTCCTGGTCGGCGTAGCTCCACCCACCGGGCGTGACGGTCGCCCACGGGTCGACCCACTCGACGACGGGCGGTTCCGGCAGGACGGTCGACGCGAACGGGGCGGCCTCGCCGAACCAGCCGAGGGTCGCGAAGTCGGCCGAACGGTCGGCGACCTCGACCCGCAGCATGAAGCGCATCGAGTCGAGCCAGGCGGCGAGCGGCGCGGCGTCCTGCGGCTCGGTGAGCAGCCACACGACCGCACCGTCGTCGACCACGCGGGCGGCGTGCTCGACGCGACCGGACTGGTCGAGGACGAGGGTCTCGGTGCTGACGCCGGTCGGCAGACCGGTCAGCTGCTGCGAGGTGATCGAGTTGAGCCACGACAGGCGGTCCGGGCCGGAGACGGTGACGACACCGAGGCCGAGATCGACGACCGCGCGGCCACGGGCCAGCAGCCGCTGCTCGCCCAGGGGGTTGCCGAAGTGCGCAGCAGGGCCCTGCGCTGACGCGACGAAGCCGTCGCGCACCGCGAACGCCGACATCAGTCGACCTTCGCGAGCTGCCCCGAGGCGTGCGAGGTGAGTTCGCGGCCGAGCGCGGCGATGTCCCACGCCCAGAACAACTTGCCCTCGACCAGGCCGTACAGGCGGGTCGCGGCGGAGTAGTCCTTCGCGTTCGGCGAGCGCATCACGGCGTCCGTGGCCAGGTCGATCCGGCCCTTGAGCACACGGCCGACGTAGAGCTCGTTGACGCCCGTCGGGTGCACGATCGCGGCTTCGACGTCGAAGCCGTCGGTGGTGTTGCGCAGCGCCTCGACGCTCTCGACGGTGCTGAACGGGGTCGTCCCCTCGCCCAGGAGCATCGCGGGGCCGCGGTCACCGGGTTCGGTCGGACGGTCGATGCGCCAGTAGCCCATCTCGGCGGCGAGCGGGGTGTGGTCGTCGTCGAGCAACCACGTGGTGGACGAGTAGTTGAGGTACGGCAGCCCGTCGTGGCTGAAGCTCACGCGCTGGCCGAACTCGTAGGTGCGGGGCGCCTCTTCGTCACCGACGGGGTACTCCACGACGCCGGTGCCCTCCCAGACGCCGACGAGCCACGACAACGGGACCAGTTCGGGCGCCAGGCCCTCGGGGACCTCGATCAACGCTGACCCTTGAACAGCTTCACGACGACGACGACCGAGATGAACGCGATCGCGAGCGACGCCAGGCCGAGGAGGCCCACGTAGAACAGCTCGAGCGCAAGCAGCGAATCCATGTCCCGGAGTCTACGCGGCTCGGCTCAACGCGCCAGGAGCACCACCGCGGTGACGAGCACCACGACGAAGGCACCGGACGACGCGATGCTGATCCGTTCGACCAGCCCGTCCTTCGTCGCGGTGATGAGCTGGAGCACGAAGCTCACCATCACGCAGGCGACGAACACGAGCAGCAGCCAGGCGAAGGCGTCGCGCTCGGCGAGCGTCAGGACGAGCACCGCCCCGACGACGGCCATGATCCAGACCGGCAGGACGGACGTCAGCTTGAGGCGCCGCTGGTCGGTGGGCTGCACTGGCTGGGTCACGCGTTCCATCATGACAGGGGTCACGCCCGGCGCGCGCTTGCGGGTTGCCGCGCAAACCGTCCGGCCGGATGAGGACTTCCCGAGCATCACTAGGATGTGTCCACGACGTCATCCACCTGCGGAGGTCCTGTGGCACAGCTCCTGGTACTCACCTCGACCGCGCCCGGCGACGTCCTGCCGAGCCTCGGTCTCCTGAGCCACAGGATCCGTCACGTGCCGGCCGAGGCCGCACAGCTGGTCAACGCGCCGCAGAGCGACCTGATGTTCGTGGACGCCCGCACCGACCTGGTCAGCGCGAAGGCCCTGTGCAAGATCCTCGCCTCGTCCGGCTCGACGACGCCCATCGTGCTCGTCGTGACCGAGGGCGGCCTGACCGCCGTCAACAGCGAGTGGAACGTCGACGACGTGGTGCTCGAGAGCGCCGGACCCGCCGAGATCGACGCCCGCATCCGCCTCTCCGCCGGCCGCGCGGCCAAGGGGCAGTCCAGCTCGAAGATCCAGGCGTCGGGTGTCGTCATCGACGAGGCCAGCTACTCGGCGAAGGTCCGCGGCCGGCCGCTCGACCTGACGTTCAAGGAGTTCGAGCTCCTCCGCTTCTTCGCCACGCACCCGTCCCGGGTCTTCACGCGCGAGCAGCTGCTCAGCGAGGTCTGGGGCTACGACTACTTCGGTGGCACCCGAACGGTCGACGTGCACGTCCGACGTCTCCGCGCCAAGCTCGGCGACCTCGAGTCGCTCATCGGCACGGTCCGCAACGTCGGGTACCGCTTCAACGTCTACGACGACGAGGCCGAGCGCCTGATGGGCCAGTAGTGCCGGACCTCGCTCGGTTCCTCGTGCCCGGTGAAGCACCGCCGTTCTCGGACCAGACCCTGGTCGACGTCCGCGCCGGACGCGCGACGGTCTTCTCCGTCGACGACGGGGTCGCCGTGGTCCGTGACGGCGAGCTGGAACTCGTGGTCGACCGGGAGGCCCGTGGCCGCGGCACCGGCACCGCCCTCGTCACGCAGGCGCTCGCGCTGGGCGGCGGGGCCGCTCCCGTGCTCGCCTGGGCACACGGGGACCACCCCGCAGCGCGGGCCCTGGCCGATCGGTTCGGCTGGCGCGCGGTCCGCACCCTGCTGCAGCTCCGGGCGCCGATCGACGAGGCCGACCGTCCGTCCGTCGACGTGCCGGCCGGGTACAGCCTGTCCGCGTTCCGGCCCGGCACCGAGGACGAGGCGGACTGGCTCGCCCTGAACGCCGCGGCCTTCGCGCACCACCCCGAGCAGGGCCGGATGACGCTCGACGACCTGCGCGCCCGCGAGTCGGACGCCTGGTTCTCCGGCGAGGACCTGCTGCTGCTCCGCGACGCCTCCGGGCAGCTGGCCGGCTCGTGCTGGCTCAAGGTCGAGGACGGCATCGGCGAGTTCTACGCCGTCGCCGTCCGGCCCGACCTGCAGGGACAGCGGCTCGGTGGGGTGCTCATGCGCGCGGGGACTGCTCGGTTGACCGGGCGTGGGCTGACCGCCGCCGCACTGTACGTCGAGGGCGACAACGAGCCCGCGCTGGCGCTCTACCGGCGATCCGGGTTCGAGCAGTACGCGATCGACGTGCAGTACGCCGCGCCGACGTCCGAGCACTAGGCATCCGACCAGCACCCCTCCACACCCGCTCGTTCACCCGCGGTTTCCACAGCGTCCACCGGAGGCCCTCCGACCGAGGGGCCCTGGTGGCAGGATGTGGACATGGACACCGAACCGCAGCTCGACGGCGAATCCGTCGCACCCGACCTCGACGACTTCGACGAGGTCGTCGAGATCGAGCACGAGTCGCTGCCGTCGGACCGCTACTTCGACCGCGAGCTGAGCTGGCTGCGCTTCAACCAGCGCGTGCTCGAGCTGGGCGAGGACCGCACGCAGCCCCTGCTCGAGCGGGCGAACTTCCTGGCGATCTTCGCGTCCAACCTCGACGAGTTCTTCATGGTCCGGGTCGCGGGCCTGAAGCGCCGCATCGACACCGGCATCGCCGTGCCGACGAACGTCGGCCGCGCCCCGAGCGACGTCCTGCGCGACATCGCGAAGAAGGCGCACGAGCTGCAGGACCGGCACGCCCAGGCGTTCATCGGGTCGCTCAAGCCCGACCTCGACGCCGCCGGCATCCACGTCGAGCACTGGTCCGACCTCGACGAAGCCGACCGGCTCCGGATGCGCGAGTACTTCAACGAGCAGATCTTCCCGGTGCTCATGCCCCTGGCGGTCGACCCGGCGCACCCGTTCCCCTACATCTCCGGGCTCTCGCTCAACCTGGCGGTCCGGGTCCGCAACCCGAAGTCGCAGCGCCAGGAGTTCGCGCGCCTCAAGGTGCCGCAGAACTTCTCCCGCTTCATCAAGCTGCCGGACGACAACTCCGGCCGGATGCGCTTCATCCCCCTCGAAGACCTCATCGCGAACCACCTCGACGACCTGTTCCCGGGGATGGAGGTGCTCGAGCACCACGTGTTCCGGGTCACCCGCAACGAGGACGTCGAGATCGAGGAAGACGAGGCCGAGAACCTCATCCAGGCCCTCGAGCGCGAACTGCTGCGTCGCCGGTTCGGTCCGCCCATCCGCCTCGAGATCACCGAGGACATGGACCCGGTGACCCTCGACCTGCTCGTGCGCGAACTCGACATCACCGAGCAGGAGGTCTTCCGGCTGCCGTCGCCGCTCGACCTCGGTGGCCTGTTCGAGCTCTCGAAGATCAACCGCCCGGACCTGCACTACCCGAAGCACGTGCCGACGACCCCGGTGCAGTTCCAGCCCGGTGAGCCGAACACGAAGCCCGACCTGTTCCGCGCGATCAAGGCGAACGACGTCCTCGTGCACCACCCGTACGAGTCCTTCGCGACGAGCGTGCAGGCGTTCCTCGAGCAGGCCGCAGCCGATCCGCACGTGCTCGCGATCAAGCAGACGCTGTACCGCACCTCGGGTGACAGCCCCATCGTCGAGGCCCTGATCGACGCCGCGGCCGCGGGCAAGCAGGTCCTGGCGCTCGTCGAGATCAAGGCGCGCTTCGACGAGCAGAACAACATCACGTGGGCCCGCAAGCTCGAGAAGGCCGGCGTGCACGTCGTCTACGGCCTGGTCGGGCTGAAGACGCACTCGAAGCTCGTCCTCGTCATCCGGCAAGAGGGCGGCACGCTCAAGCACTACAGCCACATCGGCACGGGCAACTACAACCCGAAGACCTCGCGGATCTACGAGGACATGGGCCTCTTCACCGCCGACGACACCGTGGGCAAGGACCTGACGCGCCTGTTCAACGAGCTGTCCGGCTACGCGATCGAGAAGAAGTTCAAGCGGCTGCTCGTCGCGCCGCTGCACCTGCGCAAGGGGCTGCTCAAGCGGATCCAGACCGAGTCCGACAACGCCCGCGCCGGCAAGCCGTCCGGCATCCGGATCAAGGTCAACTCGATGGTCGACGAGCAGATCATCGACGCCCTGTACCTGGCCAGCCAGGCGGGCGTGCCGGTGGACGTCTGGGTGCGCGGGATCTGCTCGCTCAAGCCGGGGATGGAAGGCGTGAGCGACACCATCCGGGTACGGAGCATCGTCGGGCGGTACCTCGAGCACTCCCGTGCGTTCGCGTTCCACAACGACGGCGACCCGGCGGTGTTCATCGGCAGCGCCGACATGATGCACCGCAACCTCGACCGCCGCGTCGAGGCGCTCGTGCGGCTGACGGCACCGGACCACATCGACGAGGTGCTGGCGATGTTCGACCTGGCGATGGCCGACACCGCGAGCTCGTGGCACCTCGAGTCCGACGGTGAGTGGACCCGCCACTCGACCGACGATGACGGTCGCCCGCTCGAAGACGTGCAGAATGTGACGATGCGGAAGATCTCGGCTCGGAAGCGCTCCACTCGGTGAGCGGCGGTCCCTCGGGCCCCGTCGTCGCCGCCGGCGCGGTCGTCTGGCGCGAACAGGACGGCACGCCGCTCGTGCTGCTCATCCACCGCGACCACCACAAGGACGTCTCACTGCCCAAGGGCAAGGTCGACCCGGGCGAGGCCGTCCCGACGACCGCCGTGCGCGAGATCGACGAGGAGACCGGGTACCGCGTGCACCTCGGTGCACCGCTCGGCACCGCGGAGTACGTGCTGCCGAACGGTCGCGACAAGGTCGTGCACTACTGGGCTGCGCGCGTCTCGTCGAAGGAGTACGCCCGCGCGGGTGACTTCACCCCGAACCACGAGGTCGCCGCCCTCGAGTGGGTCACGATCGACGACGCCCGCAACCGCCTGACGTACGAACGCGACGTGGCGATCCTCGACCGGTTCGCCGAGCGCGCCGCCGCCGGCCACCACCGTACGTTCGCCCTGATCGCGCTGCGGCACGCGAAGACCGTGCCCGGCTCCGACTGGAACGGCCCGGACGCCACCCGTCCGCTCCTGCCCGTCGGTCGTTCGCAGGCCAAGGCCGCCGCGTCGCCCGTCGCCGCGTTCGGCCCGAAGAAGATCGTGAGCAGCACGGCGGCCCGGTGCCTCGCCACCGTCGAACCGTTGTCCGCCACCACGAAGCTCGGCGTCTCGAACACCCCCGACATCAGCCAGGACGCCCACGACCGCGGCGCCGCCGACGTCAAGGGCGTCGTCCGCCGTCGGCTCGACAAGGGCAAGAGCACGGTGCTCTGCTCACACGGCCCGGTGCTCCCCGACATCATCGCCCGGATCGCCACCGCGACCGCCGACGACTCGGGCCGGTTCGACCTGCGCCGCGCCGCGATGCTGTCGGTCGGCGACTTCTCGGTGATGCACATCGCCGGCGAGACGCTCGTCGCCGTCGAGACGCACCGCAACACGATCCCGGCGTAGCGACCGCACGCCCTGCACCCGGCCACGGGCCGGGCGTCCGCCGCGCCCGGAACGCGATCCGCGCCTCCCGGTCGGCACAACCCCTCGTTCACCTTCCGTTCACCAACGCGCGTGATCCCCGTCACCTCGCGTCCCTACAGTCGCTCCCGGGTCGGCACCGGCCCAGGGACCGCAGTGGTCCCACTGCACCCCATCCCCGAAGGGACCCCTGTGAACATCAAGCGAATCGGTTCGATCGCAGCAATCGCGATCGCCGGCGCAGTCGTGCTCTCCTCGTGCGCGGCGAACGAGGACGCGGGCAGCACCGAGTCCTCCTCGAGCAACTCCGGCTCCTCGAGCCTCACCGGAACCCTGACCGGCTCCGGTTCCTCCGCCCAGCAGACCGCGCAGGCCACCTGGGCCGCCGGTTTCCAGGACGTCGCCAAGGGCGTCACGGTGAACTACTCGCCCGACGGCTCGGGTGCCGGCCGCAAGAACTTCATCTCGGGCGCCGCGGACTTCGCCGGCTCCGACGCAGCACTGAACGACGAGGAGCTCTCGGGCTCCTTCGACCTGTGCAAGGCCGACACCAAGGCCATCGACATCCCGGTCTACATCTCCCCGATCGCGATCGCCTACAAGGTCGACGGCGTCAGCGACCTGACCCTCGACGCGAAGACCATCGCGGGCATCTTCTCGGGCAAGATCACCAAGTGGAACGACTCGCAGATCGCCTCGCTGAACAAGGACGCGAAGCTGCCGGACGCGAACATCACGGTCGTGCACCGCTCCGACGACTCGGGCACCACGCAGAACTTCTCGGAGTACGTCTCTGCGAACGCCGGCGACGTCTGGACCGAAGAGCCGAGCCAGACCTTCCCGTACTCGGTCGGCGACAGCGCGAAGGGCACCTCCGGTGTCGCCTCCGCCATGGGCAGCGCCACCAACGCGATCACCTACATCGACGACTCCGGCGCGGGTGACCTCGACAAGGCGAAGCTGATGGTCGGCGACAAGGCCACCGAGATCTCGGCCGACGGCGCCGCACAGGTCGTCGCCGACTCGAAGGTCGCCACCGGCCGCGAGGACAACGACCTCGCGATCGACATCGACCGCAAGGACACCGCTGACGGCGCCTGGCCGCTCGTCCTCGTCTCCTACGCCATCGCGTGCCAGGAGTACAAGGACTCGGACAAGGCCGACCTGGTCAAGGGCTTCCTGAACTACGTCGTCTCCGGCGACGCCCAGGACGCCGCGGCGAAGGAGGCCAAGTCGGCCGCCCTGTCGTCCGACCTGGCCGACAAGGCCGCTGCCGCGGTCGACTCCATCAAGTAAGACCCCCAAGCGCCCGGACGCCGGTCCCACCCACCTGACCGGCGTCCGGGCCCTTGCTCGTCGCGACGTGAGCAGCCCGGCTCCACCGCCAGCGCCCGTCCGACCGGCACCCCGCTCCACGCTCCACCACCCGAACCCGTCGCCTCCCCCGGCGTTCCTCCGACAGGAGTCCCATGACGACCGCACCGGCCCAGCCAGGGGCCACCGTCACCCCGACCAAGCCGAAGGCCGTCGTCCGCGTCGGCGACCGGGTGTTCTCCGCCGCCTCGGTGATCGCCGGCGGCCTCATCCTCTTCGTGCTCGTGCTCGTCGCCGCGTTCCTCGTCTGGCAGAGCATCCCCGCGTTCGCCGCCAAGGTCGGCGACCTGCCGAACAACGCCACGAACTTCTGGGACTACGTCGGCCCCCTGGTCTTCGGCACCGTCTGGTCCGCGCTCATCGCGCTCGTGATCGCGGTCCCGCTCGCGCTCGGGATCGCCCTGTTCATCTCGCACTACGCACCGCGACGCCTCGCGCCGGTGCTCGGCTACGTCATCGACCTGCTCGCCGCGGTCCCGTCGGTCGTCTACGGCCTCTGGGGCATCGTGGTGCTGGCACCGTTCGTGAAGCCGTTCTACGCCTTCCTGAACGAGTACCTCGGCTGGTTCCCGCTCTTCTCCGGCCAGGTGTCCGGCACCGGCCGTACCATCCTGACCGCGTCGATCGTCCTCGCCGTGATGGCGATCCCGATCATGACGGCGGTCATGCGCGAGATCTTCCTGCAGGCGCCCACGCTCAACGAGGAAGCCGCCCTGGCCCTCGGTGCGACGCGCTGGGAGATGATCCGCCTGTCCGTGCTGCCGTTCGCGAAGTCCGGCATCGTCTCCGCGATCATGCTCGGGCTCGGACGTGCCCTGGGCGAGACGATGGCGATCGCCCTGGTGCTGTCGGTCTCGGCGAACGTCACCTTCCAGATGCTGACCTCGCAGAACCCCTCGACGATCGCTGCGAACATCGCGCTGCAGTTCGCCGAGGCATCGGGAACCGCCCTGAACGCCCTGATCGCGACGGGCCTGATCCTGTTCGTCATCACCCTGGTCATCAACATGCTCGCGCGGTACATCGTCCGCACGCGGGTCAGCTGAGAGGTCGCACCCGATGTCCCTCGCGCTCCGTCAGACCGGCACCGCCGGCAACGTCTACGCCAACGGCAAGCTGCACCGCTCGGTGCCGTGGCTGCTGCTGGTCGGCAGCTGGGTCGCCCTGGTGGCCGTGTTCGCCCTGCTCAACGCCGGTGGCGCGGTCAAGGACTTCAACGTCGTCGCCGCCCTGTTCCTCGGCACCGTCCTGTTCGACGTCCTGATCGTGGTCGTCTCGCGCATCGTCGAGGGCGGTCGTCAGGCCGTCAACCGACTGGTCACGTCGCTCGTCATCACCGCCTTCGTCATCGCGGTCCTGCCGCTGGTGTCGCTGCTCTGGACCGTGATCGCCGACGGCCTGGCCCGCTTCGACGCGAACTTCTTCTCGTACTCGATGCGCGGCGTGATCTCCGAGGGCGGCGGCGCGATCCACGCGCTGGTCGGCACGCTCGAGATCACCCTGTTCGCGGCGCTCATCTCGGTGCCGATCGGTCTGCTCACCTCGATCTACCTGGTCGAGTACGGCCGCGGCGCACTGGCGAAGGGCATCACGTTCTTCGTCGACGTCATGACGGGCATCCCCTCGATCGTCGCCGGTCTGTTCGCATACTCGCTGTTCGCGCTGTTCCTCGGCCCGGGCGCCCGCTTCGGACTCGTCGGCTCCGTCGCCCTGTCGGTGCTGATGATCCCGATCGTCGTGCGCTCCACCGAAGAGGTGCTGAAGATCGTGCCGATGGAGCTCCGCGAAGCGTCGTACGCCCTCGGGGTGCCGAAGTACCTCACGATCCTCAAGGTCGTCCTGCCCACGTCGCTCGCCGGCATCACCACCGGCGTCATGCTCTCCATCGCCCGCGTCATCGGTGAGACGGCTCCGCTGCTCGTCACCGCCGGCTTCACCGCGAGCATGAACTACGACCTGTTCAAGGACCCGATGATGACCCTGCCGGTGTACGCGTACACGCAGTACTCGCAGCAGGGCGCCAACCCGCAGCCGTTCGTCGACCGTGCCTGGACCGCCGCGCTGGTGCTCATCCTCATCGTGATGGCGCTCAACCTGCTCGCCCGGTTCGTCACCCGACTCTTCGCCCCCAAGCTCTCGCGCTAGCGAACCCACTTCCCCACCCACCAGAAGGATCAACGTGTCCAAGCGCATCGAGGTCGACGGCCTCAACGTCTACTACTCGAAGTTCAAGGCGGTCGAGGGTGTCGACATCACCATCGAGCCCCGCACCGTCACCGCCTTCATCGGCCCGTCCGGCTGCGGCAAGTCCACCTTCCTCCGCACCCTGAACCGCATGCACGAGGTCATCCCCGGCGCATGGGTCGAGGGCTCGGTCAAGATCGACGGCGACGACCTGTACGGCCCCGGGGTCGACCCGGTGCTCGTCCGTCGCCAGGTCGGCATGGTCTTCCAGCGTCCGAACCCGTTCCCGACGATGTCCATCAAGGACAACGTGCTCGCGGGCGTGAAGCTCAACAACAAGCGCGTCTCGAAGTCCGAGGCCGACGACATCGTCGAGCGCTCCCTGCAGGGCGCGAACCTGTGGAACGAGGTCAAGGACCGCCTCGACAAGCCCGGCATGGGCCTGTCCGGTGGACAGCAGCAGCGTCTCTGCATCGCCCGCGCCATCGCGGTGCAGCCCGACGTGCTGCTGATGGACGAGCCCTGCTCGGCGCTCGACCCGATCTCCACCCTGGCCATCGAGGACCTGATCGAGGAGCTCAAGAAGGAGTTCACGATCGTCATCGTCACGCACAACATGCAGCAGGCCTCGCGCGTGAGCGACAAGACCGCGTTCTTCAACATCGCCGGCACCGGTGCGCCGGGCAAGCTCATCGAGTTCGACGACACCGCGACGATGTTCTCGAACCCGTCCGTCCAGGCCACCGAGGACTACGTCTCGGGTCGCTTCGGTTGATCGCTGTCAGTCCGTCGTGCTGACGGACGACCGGGAGGCCCGGTGCACGTCCGCCACGGACGCGCACCGGGCCTTCGTGGTCGCGTTGGGTGCGGGGCCGGCGGGGTTGGGTGCCGCACGGCGTGGGTGGGTGGGTGCGTGCGCATGTTCCGACGATCCACGCGTCGATCGCCTCGTGGTTCGTCGCTCGATGCGCACGCAGACGTTGCGTGCGCATGTTCCGTCGTTCCACGCGTCGATCGCCTCGTGGAACGACGGAAGGTGCCCACGCATCGATCGCGTGGGCACCTTCCGGGAGGGTCAGGCCGAGGTGGTCGGGACCGCCATGATCGGCGTCGTGGTCGGCTGCTCCGAACCACCGGCCGGCTCGACCGTCATGCCGATCGTCGCACCGTCGGACATCGAGCCCTTCAGCACGGCCGAGTGCACACCGTCGGCGACACCGTCGACCAGACCGGCCGACTTGATCGTGCCGCCCTCGTTCTCGGAGCCGATGTACCAGAGCTCGTACGTCTTGCCCTTCGGTGCCTGGGCGACACCGTCGAGGATGACCGCGGACTTGCCGAGGTCGCTCGACCACACGACCGTGGCCGTACCACCGCCCTCGACCTTGGTGGTGCTGCGCTGGAAGTCCGACGCCGCGTAGATGCGGTCGAGGCCGCTCGACGCCTGCGTGGTGCCGGTGCCCGGTCCGTCGGCCGGGCCGTTCGCGACGCCGACCCCCAGGCCGACACCGAGGAAGACCACGGCGACCGCAGCAGCACTGGTGAGCATGGCTGCCGGACGCTGGAACCAGCGGCGGCGGGCCTCGGAGGTCACCCGACCACCGGTGGTGGAGCCGTCGGCGATCGAGGCGACGTGCCTGGCGGGCTCGGGACGGGCCTCCTGGACGGAGGTGGTCTCGGCGACCGAGGTCTGGTCGACCGCCGTGTCGGCCAGTGGTGCAGCCTGCGGGGTCGTGGCGATCTGGGCCAGCAGCGACGCGCGGAGCGACGTCGGGGGCTCGATCGGCGCGGCGGCGAAGGCCAGCTGCAGCGCGGTCTCGCGCAGCGAGTCGGCCTCGGCCTGGAGTTCGGGCGACGTCGTGAGGACGTCCTCGAGGAGCATGCGCTCATCGTCGGACAGCGCGTCGAGTGCGTAGGAACCCGTCAGCAGTGCGGGGTCGTCGTGTCGTTCGGTCATGAGGTCACCCCCATCTCGTCTCGGAGTCGGATCATCCCGTCACGCAGACGGGTCTTGACGGTGCCGATGGGGACACCGAGTTGTTCGGCCATCTCGCTGTGCGAGAAGCCTCCGTAGTACGCGAGCTGCACGGCCTGCCGTTGGAACTCGGTCAGTTTGGCCAGTGCCCGGCCGACCCGCTCGTGTTCGATGCGGATCTCGACCGACTCGGAGACCTGGTCGAAACCGGACTCGAGGTCGCGGATACCGATCTTCGTGTCCCGGTCGTGCGAGGCCTGCGACGCCCGGACCCGGTCCACCGCTCGGCGGTGCGCCATGGTCAGGACCCAGCTGGAGGCGGTCCCGCGCTTCCGGTCGAACCGGGTGGCCTGTTGCCAGACTTCGAGGAAGACCTCCTGCGTGACCTCTTCGGACTGAGCGCGGTCCCGGAGGAGCCGCGTCACGAGTCCGAGGACCCGGCCGGAGAGGACGTCGTAGAGGTCCGCGAAGGCGGCTTGGTCACCGGAGGCAACCCGCGCCAAGAGGTCGTCCGGCGATGCCGGGGCTGGCTCTGACGAGCTCCAGCGTTCGGTGTCGCTATCCACGAGGGCAAGCATTGCAGGTTTCCCTCCTCTCGGGTGCTTCGTCGACCGGTTGTGGCCGTTCTGTCAGGGGTGCTGTGTGGTGCGGTGGTGCTGTGCTGCGGTCCTGCCCCGGGTAGGACGGAGCCGCCGCGTCGTGCGGTCGAGACGAGAGGCCAGCGTGACCCACAGGGAATTGACCGGCGGATACCGGTCCGGGTCACGCCGGGCCTCTCGCGTTCGTGACGGTCATCAAGTCCGTCACGCTGATGATTCGGCGCGGTGCCCGTGGTGGATTGGATCGGATGCCGAGAAGTTGTGGAGACGCCGCGACCGGCCGTCTGCCGGGCACGCCCGGGTCCGGATCTGTCCACCGAGAGTGAACAGGGCAGCGGACTCAGCCGACGCGTCGTAGAGTTGACGTCGCCGGGCCGCAGCAAGCCCCGGGCTCCAAAATTCGCCGCTTCGAGCGGCCTCGCGCCGAGAGGCGCTTCTGCGGCCCGGTTCTTCTCTGCCCTGCGGCGTTCTGCCTTCCGCGTTCTGCCCTGCGGCGTTCTGCCGGGAGGCCCGGTGCGGGTCCGGCGCGTTCGCTCGCTAGTCCAGGCTCTCGCGACGCCAGAGCGCCGCCGCCTCGGTCAGGTCGGCCGCCAGTTCCGTGAGACGGAGCGCCCGCCGCGTCAGTTCGCTCGCGCGGCCGGTCGCGGTCAGGTCGGAGTCGTCCGCCACCGCAGTCGCACCGGCCGCGGTGAGCCGGCAGAACGCCGCCCCACGGTCGAGCGCCACGGCGAAGTCACCCGTGTACAGCCCGTGCAGGATGCGGTCCGCCAGGGTGAGGATCTCGGCGGGACCGGTCGGCTGCTCGGCCCCCGCGACGGCCTGGTCGATCGTGCCGATGCGCTCGGTGCCGCGCTGGAAGAAGTACGCGATCTCCTCCGGGTTCTGCCGGATCACCGTGCGGACGAGGTACACCCGCCACAGGGCACCCGGCAGGGTGTGCGCACCCACCCGCGCCCAGAGTTCGGCGATCGCGTCGATGCCGTGCACGTCCGTGTAGGTGACGAGCCGCTCGACCACAGCGGGGTCCGGGTCCTGACGCACCCGGTGCAGCAACGCGTTCGCGGTCTCGTGCGCGACACGGTTCACGACGGCCGGGTCCTCGCCGCCCTGGATCGCGGCGAACTCGGCATCGGTGAAGTGGACAGGACGGTGGTGATCGCGAGGCACCGCGTCAGTGTAGGCACGGCCGGTGACACGCCCGCCCTCCGTTCGCCCAGAACGCAACGGCAGCGCCGCGGGTACGGTGTCTCGTCGGGAGGCGCTCCTCCCGAACGTGAAGGAGAGGACTCCCCCATGAACCCGTTGCTCATCATCCTGGCCGTCATCGCGGTCATCCTGCTGTTCGTCGGTGGCTTCACCGCGAGCCTCAAGTTCCTGCTGTGGGTCGGCATCGTGCTGCTCATCGTGGCCGTCGTCCTGTGGCTGCTGCGGACGCTCACCGGGCGCCGCGGCTGACCGGCGACACCAGGTTCTTCCCAGAGGCCCTCACCCGCTAGCCTTGCGGGTGAGGGCCTCTAGCTCAGTTGGTAGAGCACCGGACTTTTAATCCGAGGGTCGTGGGTTCGAGCCCCACGGGGCCCACACCCTCCTGAACGCCGGCTCTTCATCCGAGGGTCGTGGGTTCGAGCGCCACGGGGCCCACCTCAGCTGCTGTTCCAGTCCCGTTGTCTAGAATGTGGCGGGTGGCACGACGACTCCTCCCCGGCATCGCGCTCGGAGCCATGGCTCTCGGCGTCAGCGGGCTGCTCGTCATCCTGCCGACCGTGTCGAGTGCATGCCAGCCCGTCACGACGTCGTCGAGCGTCTCCTCCGCCGAGGTCGCGGACGCGATCGCCCCCGGCTCGCACGTCCTGATCGTCGGCGACTCGTACACCACCGGCCGCGGCTCGACCAGCGGCGTCCACGGATGGGCGCAGGACCTCGCAGCCGACCGGGACTGGAAGGCCACCATCGACGGCTACCCGGGAACGGGCTACGTCGACACCGGGCGCACCGGGTCCTCGCACTACACGTTCGGCCCCCGCCTCGAACGGCACGCCACGACCGACGCTCCGCAGCTCGTCATCGTGCAGGGCAGCCAGAACGACTGGCTCGTCGACTCGTCGACGCTGCAGGCCCGGGTCGAGCAGACCCTCCGCGCCGCGGAACAGACCTGGCCGGACGCGGTCGTCGTGGCGCTCGGGCCGTCAGCGCCGATGCCGCGGGCGAAGGCGAACGTCGGGGTCGCCGCCTCGGTCTCCGCAGGGGCAGCAGCAGCGGGTGTGCCGTTCATCGACCCGCTCGCCGGGCAGTGGTTCACCGCGGCGAACAGCCCGGGCTACGCGGCGATCGACGGCGGGCACCTCAACGACGCCGGCTACCAGTACATGGCCGAACGGGTCTCGAACTCCCTCGACGCCCTCGCTGTGCCCGACGACGAACGCTGCGCCTGACCTCGGCTTCGGGGTACAAGTCGCCCCCAGCTGGCTCATGGCAGATCCCCTGCACACATCAGCCCGCGCACAGCCGACTGTTGGGCTGCCGCCGATAGTGTCGTTCCCGGATCCGATCACCGGATCTTGCAGCACCGCACCACCACGAACGAACGGGGTACACCGTGATCGAGCCCATCGAAGCCACGCCGACCAGCACCACCGGGGACGCGCGCCGCATCGTCGAGCTCGCAGCAGCGACGAACACGACGATGAGCAACGAGCTCCTGCTCGACACGCTCCGCCGCAACGCGCAGGTCACGACCCGGCACATCCGCAAGGACTTCATCGAGGTCGCGACGGCCACCGCGGTGCTCGGCTACGTGTGCCGACAGCGCAAGGACTTCATCGCCCTGCGCGGGGACGACCCGGCCTGGGCGCACGAGGTCGGCCGCTACGCCAGCGAGTCACTCGCGGTCGAGGCGCTCCGCATGCGCCGCGGCTGACCAGCAGCTCCACGCCACGAACGCAGCAGGCCCCGCCGGACATCCGACGGGGCCTGCTCGGTGCACGACGACGGTCAGGACCAGACGCGGCGGATGCCCCAGGTACCCGTCCAGGTCTCGTCGGGCTCGAGCCACCGCAGGCCCTCGCCGGAGTTCAGGGCGTTGGCCGGAGCGGTCATCGGCTCGACCGCCACGGCCAGGCCCTTGGCGTCACCACGCGGGTACTCGCGCGAGGTGAACACCTGCACGTACGGGAACGACGCGTCCTGCCAGAGCTGCACGCCGTCACCCTCGGGGCCGTGCAGCGTCGTGTGGCGGACCCCGTCGGCGTCCGGGGTGATGTCGGAGTACGCGGTGTCGAGATCCGCATCACCGGCACGCAGCCCCCGTCGCAGGTCGAACGAAGTGCCCTCCACCGACACGGACCCGTTCGGCACCTTCTGCTCGTCGACGGTGAAGGCGGTGGCGGCGTCGAGCGTGACGACGAGGTCGTCGGCCGGGGTGTCACCGGCACGCAGGTACGGGTGCGCCCCCACGGCGAAGGGTGCGCGGGCTCCGGAGCGGTTCGTGATCTCGTGCGTCACCCGGATGCCGTCGTCGACGAGCTCGTGGCGCACCCGGGTCTCGAGGGTGAACGGCCATCCGTGCTGCGGGTGGATCGTGGCTTCCTGCACGATGCCCGTCTCGGTCTGCGACACCACGCGGTACGGCGCGAAGCGGAGCAGTCCGTGCGAGGCGTTGCCGTACTTCGGCTCCGAGACGTCCAGCTGCTGTCGCTTGCCGTCGAGCTCCCAGACCCCTCCGGCGACGCGGTTCGGCCACGGCACGAGCACGATGCCGTTGGCGCCCGGCGGCTGCTCGGTGACGGGGAACGGCTCGGTCAGGTCGAAGCCGGCGACGCGGAGTTCTCGGATGCCGGCGGCGACCTCGGTCACGACGGCCTCGACGACGCCGTCCGGTCCGGCGTGGTGCAGGCGGTACTGGCCACCGGTGGGTGCTGCGGTCATGGGATGTGGTTCCTTCCGGCTGTGTCCTCGCCGTCCGCGACGACGACCTCGACGCCGGCCGCCCGGATCGTGGCGACCGCGTCGGCTTCGGCCTCGGCGGTGACGACGACGTCGATGTCCTCGAGCGCGCGGACGACCCCGATGTGGGCCCGGCCGAACTTCGACCCGTCCGCGACCACGACCGTACGCCGAGCGGTGGCCGCGAGCACCCGCTTCGCCTCGGTCTCGGGCAGGTTGACGTTGGTCAGGCCGTGCGCGACGTCGACACCGGTGCCGCCGAGGAACACGACGTCGGCGGCGATCACCGGCAACAGGGTGTTGTTGAACGGCGCGACGAGCGAGTGCTGGAGCGGTCGGAGGGTGCCGCCGGTGACGATCACGGTGAACCGCGGCACGGCGCGCTCGAGGGCCAGGGCGGTCGTCAGCGAGTTCGTGACCACGGTGACGTCGGACAGCTCCGTGCGCGCGACGAGCGCCTCGGCGACCGCGGCCGGGGTGGTACCGACGTCGAGCACGACACACTCGCCGGAGCGCACGAGCGCTGCGGCCGCGCGGCCGATGGCGGCCTTGGCCACCTGGTGCTCGACCGCGGTCTCCTCGAAGGGGCGTTCGGTGGACCCAGCCCCGAGGCGGACCGCTCCACCGTGCACTCGGCGGATCCGGGCCTCCTGGTCGAGGACCGCGAGGTCCTGCCGGACCGTCACCTCACTCGTGCCGAGCGACGCGGCCAGCGCGGCGGTCCGGACCATGCCGGGTGCGCCCTCGACGATGGAGACGATGCGGTCCTGTCGCAGCGGTGCTGGTAGCGATCCAGCCAGGAAGGAGAGGTCGTCGTCGGTCACGGCTCTAGTTTCGCTTGCTTCCGAAGACTTTCGCAACGCTTCGGATCGGCGCTAGGCTGTTCCGGTGATCACCAAGCGCGTGACGAAGCTCGCGGACGGCCGCGACCTGTTCTACTTCGACGATGCGGACAGCACCCTGCCCGCTGAGCGTGCCATCGACGAGCGTGCGCTCGACCCTCGGCCCGAGACCGCGCGGATGCGCCAGGACGTCCTGACCGGCGAGTGGGTCTCCATCGCCGCGAGCCGGCAGAACCGTGCGTTCCTGCCGCCGGCTGACCAGGACCCGCTCGCGCCGCAGACACCGCAGAACCCGTCGGAGATCCCGAGTACCTACGACGTCGCCGTGTTCGAGAACCGGTCACCGTCGTTCGGTCCGGCGCTCGAGGCCGATGACGCACCCGGATCGCTCGACTCGCTCAGCGACGTCGGCCTGAACCGGCAGCTGCGCAGCGTCGGCCGGTGCGAGGTCGTGTGCTTCTCCCCCGCGACCGAGGGGTCCTTCGCGTCGATCTCCGAGTCGCGTGCCCGCACCGTGGTCGAGGCCTGGGCGGACCGCACCGCCGCGCTCTCCGCCATGCCCGGCATCCAGCAGGTCTTCCCGTTCGAGAACCGCGGCGAAGCGATCGGCGTCACGCTGCACCACCCGCACGGGCAGATCTACTCGTACCCGTACATCACGCCCCGCACGCAGCGCCTGCTCGACTCGATCGAGCGCTTCGGACCGGACCTGTTCGAGCAGCACCTGGCGAACGAGCGGGCCTCGGACCGTGTCGTGCTGCAGGGCGAGCACTTCACGGCGTTCGTGCCGTTCGCCGCACGCTGGCCCGTCGAGATCCACATGCTGCCGCACCGCCACGTCCCCGACTTCGCCGGTCTGACCGAAGCCGAGAAGGACGAACTGGCCCACATGCACCTGCGCCTGACGCGGGGCATCGACAAGCTCTACGACGACCCGACCCCGTACATCGCCGCGTGGCACCAGGCGCCGGTGCACGTCGGGCGGGACACCGTGCGGCTCATGCTGCAGATCACGTCGCCGCGTCGGGCGGCGGACAAGTTGAAGTTCCTGGCCGGCAGTGAAGCCGCCATGGGCGCCTGGATCGGGGACCTCGTGCCCGAGAAGGCAGCCGAGTTCATCCGACAGGGAATCGAGCGAGCATGACGTTCCAGCAGGTCTACGGGTACGAGCCGTCGGTGCGGTACTCCGCCCCCGGCCGGGTCAACCTGATCGGTGAGCACACCGACTACAACGACGGGTACGTCCTGCCGTTCGCGATCGACCGGCGCACCACCGCGTCGATCGCTCTGCGGCCGGACCGTCTGCTGCGCGTCTCGTCCGCGTTCGACGCCGGCACCGTGCTCGAGCTGTCGCTCGACGACCTCGACCCGTCGAACATGACCGGCTGGTCGGCGTACGTCCTCGGGATCGCCTGGGCGCTCCGCGAGCAGGCCGGCGCGGACCTGTCCGACAAGACCGGATTCGACGTCTTCATCGAGTCCGACGTCCCCGTCGGCGCGGGCCTGTCCTCCAGCGCAGCGATCGAGTGCGGCATCGCACTCGCCTTCAACGACCTGTGGGAGCTCGGCCTCGACCGCAAGACCCTGGCGCGCGTCGGCCAGTACTCTGAGAACCACGCCGTCGGTGCGCCCACGGGGATCATGGACCAGTCCGCCTCCCTGCTCGGCGAGCAGGACGCCGTCGTGTTCCTGGACTGCCGCACGCTCGACACCGCCGTGGTCGACCTGGCGCTCGAGGCGAACGGTCTCGAGGTCCTGGTCATCGACACCCGGGTCGAGCACGCCCACGCCACCGGTGGGTACGCAGCGCGTCGGGCCTCGTGCGAGAAGGGTGCGCAGGTGCTCGGGGTCGAGGCCCTGCGTGACCTGAGCGTCGACGACCTGCCCCGTGCGCAGGAGCTGCTCGACGACGAGACCTTCCGCCGCGTGCGCCACGTCGTGACCGAGGACCAGCGCGTCCTCGACACCGTCCGGACGCTGCGCGAACAGGGTCCGCGAGCGATCGGTTCGCTGCTCGTCGCATCGCACGAGTCGATGCGCGACGACTTCGAGATCTCCGTGCCGGAGCTCGACCTGGCCGTCGCGACCGCGGTCGAGCACGGTGCCGTCGGTGCGCGGATGACCGGTGGCGGGTTCGGCGGTGCAGCGATCGCGTTGGTCGGCCAGGAATCGCGTGGTGCGATCACCGAGGCCGTCACCGCCGCCTTCGCCGAGGCCGGCTACCGCGAGCCGAACGTCTTCACGGTGCACGCCGCGCAGGGCGCCCGCCGCGACTGAGCCCTGCGCCGAGTCTCGGGCGGGCGCCCGCGAGACTCGGGCTGGGCGACGGTCCTCGCGGCACAGCCTCCGAGAACGGTCGCCTACCGCGAGACTCGGGGCAGCGCAGCCGAGACTCGGGCGTCAGCGCGTCATGTGCCCCGTGGTGACGGTGACGCCGCCCCACGGAAAGCCGTGCGGGTGCAGCACCTCGTGCTGCACCTGGTCCATCACGACCTGGCTCTGCCACACCGTGTAGACCAGCACGCCGACGACGATGCACACCGGGACGGCCAGGTACGCCGAGTACCGGACGATGTCGCCGAGGGCGCGGTGCCCGGAGCGCGCGAGCGTCGGCGGCAGGACGATCCCGACGACGACCACGAGCAGCAGCAGTGCGAGTGCGGCCGGCGCGACGTGCCCCTCGACCTGCACCGTGACCGGCGCGGTCTCGAGGACCTTGCCGCCGTTGTCGATCCAGTTGTCGTCTGCGTCGACCCCGCCGTACCCCGACGACGTGCTCCAGAGCACCAGGTTCGGGGACAGCACCAGTGCGACGATCCCGACGAGTGCGAGTCCCCACGCACGCGGACGCAGTTTCCGACCGGCATGCGCCATCACGGGCGTGGTCTGGACGTTCTCCCCCATGCGGCGACCGTAGCACTGGGGCCGGCTCCGCACCCATCCCCAGAAGGCGCGGGGCGGGGGCGAGCCGCGCCCGGCCGTCTCTGGACGCAACAGCCCCGGCAACGCGACAGAATCCCGCGAACTGTTCGCGGGATTCTGTCGCTTTGGCGGTACGAACGGACGCCGGTACGAACGGACGCCGGTACGGACCGACGGCAGTACGGACGGACGCCAGCAGGCCCGCGCGCCGCACGGCCAGCCGCACCTACTTCAGGTGGCGCTCCGCAGCCTCGACCACGTTCTTCATGAGCATCGCGCGGGTCATCGGCCCGACGCCGCCGGGCACCGGCGACATGAACCCAGCCACGGACGCGACAGCAGGGTCGACGTCCCCGTGCAGTTTCGCCTTGCCCGTCTCGTCGTTCACGACGCGGGTGATGCCCACGTCGATCACGGCCGCGCCGGGCTGCACCCAGTCCGGCTTGACGAGCCCGGCGACCCCGGCTGCCGCGATGACGATGTCGGCGCGACGGCACTCCGCGGCGACGTCCGCCGTCAGGGAGTGGGTCAGGGTGGCGGTGGCCTCGAGCCGGGTGAGCAGCAGACCGAGCGGCCGGCCGACCGTCAGGCCCTGCCCGATGATCGTGACGTGCGCGCCGCGGATCGGGATGTCGTACGCCTCGAGCATCGCGACGATGCCCCGCGGGGTGCAGGGCAGGGGCGCGTCGATCGTGCCGGCGCCACCGGGCACGGCGAGCACGAGCTCACCGAGGTTCGTCGGGTGCAGGCCGTCGGCGTCCTTCGACGGGTCCATCAGCTCGAGCATCGGCGTCGGGTCGATGCCCTCCGGCAGCGGGAGCTGCACGATGAACGCCGTGACCCGGGGGTCGTCGTTCATCTGCAGGATCGCGGCACGGATGTCCGCGGCGGACGCCGTCGCGGGCAGGTCGATGCGGTGCGAGTCGAGTCCGATCTGCGCCGAGTCGCGGTGCTTGCCCGCGACGTAGGACAGCGAACCCGGGTTCTCGCCGACGAGGATCGTGCCGAGCCCCGGACGGATGCCGTGCTCGTGCAGCCGGTCGATGCGGCCGCGCAGTTCGTCGAGGGTCCGGGCGGCGAGGGCGGTGCCGTCGATGCGGACGGCAGTGCCCTCACCAGCCCAGTGCTCGCGCGGGAGCGCAGCAGCCACAGAACCGCTCACGCGTACAGCGGGAACGCGTCGGTCAGGGTCTTCACCCGGGCCGAGAGCGCTGCGATGTCCGGGTTCGGCATGAGGGTCAGCGCGATGATGTCCGCGACCTCGGTGAACTCGGCGTCGCCGAAGCCACGCGTGGCGAGCGCCGACGTGCCGATGCGGACACCCGAGGTGACCATCGGCGGACGCGGGTCGAACGGCACGGAGTTGCGGTTCACGGTGATGCCGACCTCGTGCAGCAGGTCTTCGGCCTGCTTGCCGTCGACCTCGGAGGTGCGCAGGTCGACCAGCACCAAGTGCACGTCGGTGCCACCGGTCAGGACGTCGATGCCGGCCGCGCGGGCGTCCGGCTGCGTGAGCCGATCCGCGAGCAAGCGGGCACCGCGGATGGTGCGCTCCTGGCGGGCCTTGAACTCCGGGGTGCCGGCGAGCAGGAACGCGGTGGCCTTGGCGGCGATCACGTGCATGAGCGGGCCACCCTGCTGACCCGGGAAGACCGCGGAGTTCAGCTTCTTGAACAGCGTCTCGTCGTTGGACAGGATGATGCCCGAGCGGGGGCCGCCGAGGGTCTTGTGCACGGTCGACGAGACGACGTGGGCGTGCGGGACCGGGGACGGGTGCAGACCGGCGGCGACGAGGCCGGCGAAGTGCGCCATGTCGACCCAGAGCTTCGCGCCGACCTCGTCCGCGATCTCGCGGAACTTCGCGAAGTCGAGCTGGCGCGGGTACGCGGACCAGCCGGCGATGAGGACCTTCGGCTGGTGCTCGATGGCCTTCGCGCGGATGTCGTCGTAGTCGACCTCGAACGTCTCGGGGTCGACGCCGTACGCGACGGCGTTGTAGATGCGGCCGGAGAAGTTGAGCTTCATGCCGTGGGTCAGGTGACCGCCGTGCGCGAGCTCGAGGCCGAGGATCGTGTCGCCGGCCGACGCGATGGCGTGCAGGACGGCCGCGTTCGCGGTCGCACCCGAGTGCGGCTGCACGTTGGCGTACTCGGCACCGAAGAGCGCCTTGGCGCGGTCGATGGCGAGCTGCTCGGCGACGTCGACGTACTCGCAGCCACCGTAGTAGCGCTTGCCCGGGTAGCCCTCGGCGTACTTGTTGGTGAGGACGGAGCCCTGGGACTCGAGCACGGCACGCGGAACGAAGTTCTCGGACGCGATCATCTCGAGGGTGTCGCGCTGACGGCCGAGCTCCTGCTGCAGGACGGCGGCGATCTCGGGGTCGACCTCGGTGAGCGGGGCGTTGAAGGCTGCGCGGTCGGTGTCGACGGAGCCGTCGACGGCGGGCAGATCGGTGATGGACACGGTTCTCCTACGTGGGTTGGCGACGACCGGTGAGGTCGCGCACGGACGATCGGTCGGTGCAGCCCAGGCGTACGGCCGCGCACCGTGTCAGGTGTCGCTCCCCGATGGTGACCCATCCAACGCCAGTCGCGACGTGACGATCGTACCGAGCCGCCCGCCCTGTGTCACCCTGGATGCATGACGCTGACCTCGCCCGACGTGGACGAACGGACCACCCCGGACGAACGCACCAGTGCCCGCGCGGACACCCCGTGGGTCACCGTCGTGTGGGACGACCCGGTGAACCTGATGTCCTACGTCACCTACGTCTTCCAGCGGCACTTCGGCTTCGGACGCGAGCAGGCGGAGCGACTCATGCACCAGGTCGACACCGAGGGTCGGGCCATCGTGGCGACGGGTCCGCGCGAGGCGATGGAGGCCCACGTCCAGTCGATGCACGGCTACGGCCTGCAGGCGACCGTCGACAAGGCCCCCGAAGCGTGATCCCCTTCGTCCGCCGGGCCGACGGCGTCCACCTCGGCATGTCCTCCGGCGAGCGCGGGTTGCTCACGTCCCTGACCGAGCAGCTGCGCCAGGTGCTCGACGGCGACCTGACGGCGGACCCGGTGGCGGCACGGATGTTCCCGGACGCCTACCCGGACGACGACGACGCCAGCGCGGAGTTCCGGAAGTACACGCAGTCGGACCTGCTGGCGCAGAAGACCACGAACGCGACGACCGTGCACGAGTGGCTGACGGGGACCCGCGACGGCGCGCTCGGCCCGGAGGACGAGCAGGCGTGGCTCCGCACGCTGACCGACCTGCGGCTGACGATCGCCGACCGCCTCGGGATCGTCGACGCCGACGACGACGAGCGTTCCGTCGAGGCCGACGCGGCCGTCGGCCTGCGCGACGTCTACGACTGGCTCGGCTACGTGCAGGAGCACCTGATCACGACGATGACCGACCCGCGGTGACGGTCGCCTTCCGCGCGACCACCGAGGACGACCGGGAGGCCCTGCTCGCGTTCTCGACGTCGGAACCGGTCGCGTGGATCGGTCCGGACCGGTACCGTGCCGAGTCCGGCACGGACAACTACCGCCCGGGGTGGTCGTGGCTGGCCGAGCGCGACGGCCGTCCGGTGGCACGGGCGCTCTGGTGGGGTGGCGCGGACGCCGAGGTGCCGTCGACCCTCGACGACCTGCTGGTGGCTCCGGACGTGCCCGACGGCGATCGGGTGGCGATCGCAGCCGGGCTGATCACCGCGGGGACCGCTGCGTTCGGCGCGCGGCCGGAGTGGATCGTCGACGTCGCGGTGGACTGGCACGACGACCCCGAGGCCGTCGCCGCGGTGTCGTGGCGCGCGGCGGCCGCCCGCTCGGCGGGGCTCGGACGGTCGACGGAGCGGGTGAGTGTGGCGTGGACGCCGGATCGCGAGCTGCCGGCGCCGTCCTCGCTGCGCTTCCGGTCCGGTGGCGACGACGAGTTCGGGGACCTGTTCGCCCGCGTCGCGGTGGGGAGCCTCGACGCCCACACCGTTGCGTCGGTTGACGAACTCGGCCCGCGGGGCGCCGCCGCCGACGACCTCGAGTTCTACCGCTCGCTGCCGGGGTCGCGTGACGACTGGCGGGTCGCGCTCGACCCCGACGGCCTGGTGGTCGGGTTCGTCCTGGCGACGCGGACGGCGTACGACGCGGCGGTCAGCTTCATCGGCGTGCTGCCGCAGCACCGGGGGCGCGGTGTGGTCGACGGGCTGCTCGCCGAGGGGCTGCGCGTGCACGCAGAGGCCGGGGAGCCGAAGGTGGTCGGCACGACGGACGCGGCGAACACCCCGATGCGCCGGGCGTTCGAACGGGCCGGCTTCGTGGTGACGAAGCGCCGCATCGTGTTCGAGCGCTGAGCCGATCCGGAGCGGCGAACCCGGAACTCGCAAGGCAGACTTGCAAGTCGTGCTGTCGAAGTAGTACCGTGCCGGTATGGAATCACCCGATCCGACCGCGCTCGCCGGTGACCTGCTGACGCTGTACGGCCGGATCCGTCGCACGCTGCTGACCGGCAAGGCCGACGAGGTCACGGCGTCCCAGACCGCCGCGCTCGGCCGCCTGCTGCGCCACGGCGAGAGCACGGTCGCCGAGCTCGCCCGCGCCGAGGGCGTCCGGCCGCAGTCGATGGGCGCCACCGTCCAGGCGCTCGAGGACCTCGGCCTCGTCGAACGGCGTCCGGACCCCGCTGACGGCCGCCGTGCGCTCGTCCGCGCGACCGACCAGGGCGCCCGTGCCCGCGAGGACGCCTGGACCACGCGCACCCGCGTCCTGACCGACCGGCTCGCCGCGCTGCCCGACGCCGACCGCGACACCGTCGCCCGAGCGATCGCGATCCTCGCCCCGCTCACCGAACGCTGACCCCGGAAGAAGCACTCCCACGTCCACCTCGACCACTCCCACCCCCGTCGTCGCCCCGGGCAGCACCGGCACCGGCTTCGGCCCGAAGCTCCTCATCCCGGTGCTCGTCGGGCCGCTGCTCAACCCGATCAACACCACGATGGTGTCCGTCGCGCTCACGCCGATCTCCCGCGACCTGAGGATCGGCGCGGCGCAGGCGATCTGGCTCGTCGCCGCCCTGTACCTGGCGAGTGCGATCGCGCAGCCGACGATGGGCAAGCTCGCCGACCGCTTCGGCCCGAAGAAGGTGTTCCTGACCGGGCTCGTGATCGTCGGCGTCGCCGGGGTGGTACCCGAGTTCCTGACCGGCTTCGGCGGCGCGCTGTTCGCCCGCGTGCTCATCGGCATCGGGACCTCGTCGGCGTACCCGGCGGCACTCACCACCCTGCGACAGCACTCGGCACGGATCGGGAAGCCGACCCCGCCGCTCGTGCTCGGGGCACTGTCGATCACCTCGCTCGTGTCGGCGGCGGCCGGGCCGCCCCTCGGCGGTGCGCTGATCGCCGCGTTCGGCTGGCACGCGATCTTCCTGGTGAACGTGCCCCTGGCGGCGTTCGGCATCGTCGTGGCATCGATGTGGCTGCCGTCCGACCGTCTCCGTCCCCGTGACGACGAGGCCCTGCCCGTCCTGCAGGCGCTCGACCCGTTCGGCATGCTGCTCATGACGGGCGCCGTCTCCGCGCTGCTCGTGTTCCTGCTCGACCTGTCCGCCGGGCTGTGGTGGCTGCTCGCGGTGGCGATCGTGCTGCTCGTCGGCCTGGTGCTCTGGGAGCTGCGGGCGGTCCGGCCGTTCGTGGACGTCCGGATGCTCGCGCAGAACGGCGCCCTGTCGCGCACCTACGTCCGGCTCTTCCTGACCTACCTGCTCGCGTACACGATGACCTACGGGTTCTCGCAGTGGGTGCAGGACGTCGCCGGGTACTCGAGCGACGTCGCCGGGTACATCCAGCTGCCCGCCGCGATCGTGGCCGGGATCGCGTCGTTCGTCGTCGCCCGGAAGACCGCCGTGCGCGGACCCCTGATCGTCGCGGCCGTGGTGCCGATCGTCGGCGGGGCACTCCTGCTCTTCCTGCACACCGGGTCGCCGGTCGTGCTGCTCGCGCTGGCGCCAGCGCTGTTCGGCGTCCCGCAGGCCCTGGCGTCGGTGTCGAACCAGGCGGCGCTGTACCGGCTCGTGCCCGCGGCGTACATCGGCACCGCGGCCGGGCTGTCCCGCACGGCGGTGTACATCGGGGCGATCGGGGCCTCGTCGCTCATCGGTGGTGTGTTCGGCCAGGCCCCGACCACACCGGACCTGCACGTGCTGGCGTGGGTGATCCTCGGCGTCGCGGTGCTCCTGACGGTGCTGACCCTGGCCGATCGCCGCCTCCGCACTGCGGCCGCCATGCCCGCTTCGTGAGCGGATCCGGTCCGACGCACCCGCGCGTCGGTAGCGTCGGTAGCGTCGGTAGCGTCGGGGTCATGACGCACGGCGGCGGGTTCAGCAGCGACACCAGACCAGGCGCGATCTGGAACGTGGTGATCTGCGGCATCATCTGCATCGCGGCACCGGTCTTCACGATCGTCAACGCGAACCGAGGCACCTTCTACGTCACCATGGGCATCGTCGTGACGGTGCTCGCGATCGGCATGGAGGTCTACTTCGTCCGACGCCTCCGCGCCCGCCGCCGCTGACGTCCGGCGCCCCGCACCGGCCTCATCGCCGCGCCCGGTACCCTGATCCGGTGACCGACCCGACCCCCACGCACTGGACCCTGACGCTCGTCTGCGACGACCAGCCCGGGATCGTGCACGCCGTCTCCGGAGCGGTCGTCGCCGCCAACGGCAACATCACCGAGTCGCAGCAGTTCTCGAGCGTCGACACGAACACGTTCTTCATGCGCCTGCAGGTCATGGCGCCGGTGGACCGCGCGACCTTCGAGGCGGCCCTCGCCCCCGTCGCCGCCCGCTACGACGCCCGCGTCCAGCTCGACGTCGTCGGTCGCCCGCTGCGCACCCTCGTCCTCGTGTCGAAGGCCGGCCACTGCCTCAACGACCTGCTCTACCGCCAGCGCGGCGGGCAGCTGCCGATCGAGGTCCCCCTCGTGCTGTCCAACCACCCGGACCTGTCCGAGCTCGCGTCGTTCTACTCGGTGCCGTTCGAGCACCGGCCCGTCACCGACGCGGACAGCAAGGCGGCCATGGAGCGCCGCGTGCTCGAGGCGGTCGAGGAGCACGACATCGAACTCGTCGTCCTCGCCCGCTACATGCAGATCCTGTCGCCGGAGCTCTGCGCGGCGCTCGAAGGCCGTGCGGTCAACATCCACCACTCGTTCCTGCCCGGCTTCAAGGGCGCGAACCCCTACCGCCAGGCGCATGCCCGCGGCGTGAAGCTCATCGGCGCGACGGCCCACTTCGTCACGAGCGACCTCGACGAGGGCCCGATCATCGAGCAGAACGTCGTGCGCGTCGACCACACGAAGGACCCCGCCGAGCTGGTCTCCATCGGTCAGGACGAAGAGTCCCGCACCCTCACCCAGGCGGTGCGCTGGATCGCCGAGGACCGCGTCCTGCTCGACGGCGCCCGCACCATCATCTTCAAGTAGGCAGCACCATGACGAACGCCCCGCAGTCCCCCGTCGACTGGGAAGCAGTCCCAGGCCCATCCCCCGCCGGCAGGCAGCGACGGCCGTTCGATGCCTGGCGCGTGCTCCGCGTCCTGGTCTGCACGTTCGGTCTGCTCTCCCTGGCCTTCTGGGGGTACTGGTCGTGGCAGCTCCCCCTGCCCGGGTACGTGTTCATGGTCGGCGCCCCACTGTTCGCGGCCGTCGTCTGGTACTTCTTCCGCTCGCCGGCGTCGCCGATCGAGACCGACATCGTCGGCAAGACGATCGTCGAGGTCGCGTTGGTCATCGCCGCGGGCGCGACCTGGATCTCCATCGGCCACCCGGTCGTGGGCTTCGTCTTCATCGTGATCGCCGCCCTGAGCGGCGTGATCGCGTTCCGCAGGGAGACCGCATGACCGCCACGGGCCTCCAGGCCGGCCGGGAGGCCCGGCGCACCCTGGTGCGCGCATCCCGCGTCGTCGACGCGGCCGGGTCCACGGCGGACGGCTGGGTCCTGCTCACCGGTGACGTGGTGCACGCGGTCGGCGCCGGCCCCGAAGCCCCCACGGCGGACCAGGTCGTCGACCTGGGCGACGCGGTCCTGACGCCCGGGTTCATCGACCTGCACGGGCACGGCGGTGCGACCGAGTCCTACGAGGACGACTCCTTCGCCGAGTCGCTGGCCGTCCACCGGGCGCACGGCACGACCAGGTCGGTCCTGTCCCTCGTCGCGAACCCGGTCCCCACCCTCGCGCAGTCGCTCGCGCGGATCCGTTCGGTGATGGCGACCGACCCGCTCGTGCTCGGCGTGCACCTGGAGGGGCCGTTCCTGTCCCCGCACAACAAGGGCGCCCACAACGAGTCGTTCCTCATCGACCCGTCACCCGCAGCGGTCGACGCGCTGCTCGAGGCCGGCGAGGGCGTCATCCGTCAGGTCACCATCGCGCCGGAACTGCCGGGCGCGCTCGACGCCGTCCGCCGGTTCGTCGCCGCCGGGGTCACCGTCGCCGTCGGCCACACCGTCGGCACCTACGACCAGGCCCGTGCCGCGTTCGACGCCGGTGCGACGCTGCTGACCCACGCGTTCAACGCCATGCCAGGGCTGCACCACCGCGCGCCGGGGCCGATCGGTGCCGCGGTGGCCGACGGCCGCGTGACCCTCGAGCTCATCCTCGACGCGGTGCACGTGCACCCGGTCGTCGCGGACACCCTGCTCCGCGCTGCCCCGGGCCGGGTGGCACTCATCACCGACGCCATGGGGGCCGCGGGCGCTGTCGACGGCTCGTACCGGCTGGGATCGCTCGACGTCACCGTGACGGACGGCGTCGCGCACGTCGCCGGGACCGACACCATCGCGGGGTCGACGTTGACGCAGGACGTGGCGTTGCGGAACGCGGTCTCGCTCGCCGGACGGACGCTGCCCGAGGCCGTCGCGGCGCTGACGAGCGTGCCGGCCGGGGCGCTGGGGCTCGGCGACCGACTGGGGCGGCTCGCGCCCGGGTACGCGGCCGACCTCGTGGCGCTGTCACCGGCGCTCGAGGTGCAGCGGGTGTGGGGCGGCGGGCGCGAGCTGCGCTGACCCGGTCACCGCCGGGCGAGTGCTCCCGCGACGAGCCGGAGCAGCAGGGCGACCGTGCCGACCACGGCGACGGCGCACCCGACGACGACGATCACGAATCGGACGGCGACACGAACACCGCAGCGATGAGCAGCAGCACCCGGATCCAGGTCGTCGCGCGGAGCGCGGCCGGTACCCAGGCGCGATGGTTCGGCGTCGCGGGCCGGGCTTTGGCGCCCTCGGTCTTCCAGTCGGCGAGTTCGGACCCGGTGTCCCTGGGCGATCGTAGGGGGCGGCCACGCGCATGCGTCAGCACATTCCGCAATGTCGCTCGTTCCCTCGACGGGGTGATAGCCCGCTTACGAAACACACCTCCTTCCGTGGCATCGACACGCCCGCGATGCTCTGATCTTGCACATATCACGCTCTGGATAGATCATGTCAGAAGCTCGACACTGAGGTCGGATGTGAGAGGGAGTAATGATCACGAAGATTGTGTTCAGCGTGGCCGCCACGGCCGCCTTGATGCTAGGCCTGCTTGCGGCCCCATCGATTGCGAACGCGGCGCAGGCTGGTACCGGAAAGCTCAACTGTCAGCCCAGCGGCAAAGAGGTGCACACCGTGTCGAACTCGAGGGGCAACGTGCGACACGACATCTACGGTGCGAAGGGCCACTCAACGCCGTGGGCCCACACGAACTCGGTGACGATGGGGTACTCCTCGACGTACGCAAGCTGGGACTCGCACCACGTCTGGGAGTACTACTCCAACGGCGGCAAGGTGTTCGGTTCCGCCATCAAGTCAGCGTCGGTGCGATGCCGATGAGCCTGGTCAGGCAGGCGCGTCGAGGTGCCGCCGGGGTCCTTGCGCTCTGCGCCGCCGTCACCTTGGGTGGGTGCACCACAACCGGATCCACGCCGTCCGCAGACACCACCTCAGCGGTGAGTGGCGTCCGCAGCAAATTTCCGGAACCCGTCGATCTTGCGGAGGCGCGAGCAAAATGTCTGGCTGAGGCAGGATGGGCAGTGTCGGTCCAGGACGACACATCGATCAGTGTCGACCTCAAACCGGGTACCGAGGCCGACTACCGCCACGATGATGAGCGGTGTCTGAAGCGACTCGGCATCGATCCTGATGCGTCTCCGTCACGGACGCAGCTCATGCAGGCGTACGAGGCGTCGGTGCAGGGCGCAGCGTGTCTCCGCGACGGTGGTTGGACGATCTCGACTACGCCGACCTTCGACACCTTCGAGGACCAATACGACTCCAACCCTTGGTACCCGTGGGCAGAGGTCCCAGAAGAGGACTTCGCTGAGGCGGCAAGATCATGCCCGACGCCGGAACCGACCTACTAGTCAGTGGACGTGCGGCTCCGAAGTGGCCGACGGTGGTGATGATCGCTGCCGCCTCCGTGACACTCGGAATTGTGCTCTTGTCGTTGTGGCGTATTCAGACCGAAGTTGCTCCGTCCCCGACGGCGCAGCCTTACACCGTCGCCACGGCACGCGCGGGGGTCGTTGGCCAGTCCGCCGCGATCCGAGCTGAGGTACGTTGGGGCCGGGCTCCGGTCGCGCGCAACCTCGTGACCGGAACGGTGACCTCCGTTGCGCTCGAAGACACCGCGATGGCGCACAACGGGCAGGAGCTCTACTCAGTCGACCTCCGCCCCGTCCACGTGGCGGCCGGATCGACACCGGCCTTCCGGGACCTCGAAGAGGGAATGACCGGTCCGGACGTCCGGCAACTGCAGGCGATGCTCGCCGTCCAGGGATGGCTGCGCTCCTCTCCTGACGGAATCTTCGGCCCTTCAACGAAATCTGCTGTGAGGAATTGGCAACTATCCGATGGCGAGAAGGCGACTGGCGCCGTCGCCAGAGGCCGCGTGCTGTTCGTGCCTACGCTCCCCGCACGGCTGTCGCTGGACCGGCAAAGTGTCAGTGTGGGCGCGCTACTCGCCGGGAACGAGCCAGCGGTGATCGAACTCGCTACGGACCCACAGATTGAAGCTGCGCTCTCAGCGGACCTTCTTGCCCGCGTTCAAGATGGCGCAAGGTCGACGCTCGCCGCGGAGGGATCGACCTGGACAGGTGTGATCCGCTCCACGGAAGTCGGTCAGGACGGAACCGGCAAGGCCGTTCTCGGCCAGAAGGATGGCTCGTCGTGTGGCGAACAATGCCCGTTCGTACCCGGATCGGAGGACTCTGTGCAGGTCCGAGGAGAAGTCGTTCTTGTCCCACGTACTCAAGGCACAGTCGTACCCGTTGCCGCCATACGTTCGGCAGGCACCGATAGATACGTTGTCGATGCGAGGGGGCATCGTCACCCTGTGACCATCCTCGCGTCCGCATCTGGACGAGCTGTCGTCGACGGCATCGAGCCCCGAATGCGGGTGCGGATCAGTGCGGAAACGTCCGAATGATCCGTGTGGAAGATGTCTCCCATTCCTACGACCGCCGCCAACCGATCATCAACCACATCTCGACCTCGTTCAACATCGGAGAGATGGTCGCACTCACGGGTCCCTCTGGTCGGGGCAAATCGACATTGCTGTTCATCATCGGCCTGCTCCTCAAGCCGACGAACGGCACCTTGTTGGTTGCTGGACGAGATACCGCGCGGATTTCAGACAGACAACGTTCGATGATGCGAGCAGAAGCATTTGGCTACCTGTTCCAGGACGCCGCGCTCGACCCGAGTCGGACCGTCCTTGCGAACGTCACCGAGCCGGCCCTCTACGCGCAAGCGACGCGCCGCAAGCAGCTGCGAAGCGACGCGTTAGATCTTCTCGGGTCCCTCGGAGTCGATCAGCGCGCGGACGCGCTCCCCAGGCAGATCTCGGGAGGCCAGGCACAACGAATCGCACTCGTTCGTGCCCTGATTCTGCGCCCACCGATCATCGTTGCAGACGAGCCCACAGCGAGTCTCGACAGCGAAAGCGCTGCGGCAGTCGTCGACACGCTGAACGCGTACAGCCGAGCGGGAAACACCGTGATCGTCGCCACTCATGACCAGCGTGTGATCCGAGCGAGCACTCGCGAGGTCCGATTGTGATCTTGGCCTGGTCACTGACCTGCTCAGAGGTCGCTGTCATCGCTCGGACGAAGTGGCTCCTTTCGAGCATCATTGCTTTGATAACCGCAGCAGGGCTCGGGATGACGATGATCGCAACAGCGCAGAGCTCGAGCCTCGCCACCTCGGTACTCGCCGAGCTCGCCAGCGTTGAAGCACGAACCATCACCGTTCAGGGCGCGCTCGAGGATCAACTTCCCTCAAGCACGTTGGCAGTACTCGACGGCGTGGATGGGGTCGAGTCAGCGGTCGCATCGGGACCCGCCACGGACGTGACGAACCGAGCCATACCAGGTGGAGCGGCGGTACCGAGCCGTCGCATCTGGACGTGCAACTGGTCGCAGCTCGGCCTGCCCGAGCCGCCACGCGGTGACGCGGATGCCTCTGCGTTCGCCAGCAAGGATGCGGTCGCCCTGCTCGGAATCGGCTCGCTCCCCGCCACGGTCGTGAACGGGTCCGGCTCGACCAACACCGTCGTTGGACACCTCGACCCGTCCCGAGCGGCAGCCAGCGGACTAACCGGACTCGTTGTCCCGACTCCCGATTCCCGTCCCGGAAACGTTACGCGGATCGTCGTCGTCGCCCGCTCGGCTGAACACGTCGCTTCACTGGCGCGCGTCATGCGCGCCGCGCTTCCGAGTGATCCGTCGCCCACGGTCCGGATTCGTACCAGCGACACCGTCGCGCAACTGTCGAGCTTCATCGGAATACAACTTGATTCCTTCAGCAGAAGCCTGATCCTGAGCGCGATTGTCGGCTCGGGAATGTTGGTGGCGATCGTTCAAGCCGGGCTCGTGCTCCTGCAGCGGAAGGATTTCGGGAGAAGACGCGCACTCGGCGCGTCCCGGCTGATGATCATCGCGCTCATCGCCGGACACACTCTGGCCGCATCCGCAACCGGAGCCGCCCTTGGGGGCATCATGACCATCATCGGACTGCGCTTCTCGGAACTCTCCGTTCCACCCGGAGAACTCGCCCTCGCGTTTGCAGCCATCTTGGTGACCGTCACTGTTGGACTCGCGCTGATCCCCGCAGCAGTCGCCTCCAACCTCGATCCCGCGTCGGAGATGCGATCACCGTAGATACGACGTGATCACCCACCGGAGCGCGTGCGCGTCCACCGCATCGTGACCGGCACCTTCTCGGTCCCGACAGCCGCGCTCCGAGCCGGGTGGCGCTCATCACCGATGCGATGGGTGCTGCCGGCGCGGCCGACGGGTCCTACCGGCTCGGGTCGCTCGACGTCACCGTGACCGACGGTGTGGCGCACGTCGCCGGCACCGACACCATCGCCGGGTCGACGTTGACGCAGGACGTAGCGTTGCGGAACGCGATCTCGCTCGCCGGACGGACGCTGCCCGAGGCCGTCGCAGCGCTGACGAGCGTGCCGGCTGCGGCGCTGGGGCTCGGCGACCGGCTGGGGCGGCTCGCACCGGGGTCCGCGGCCGACCTCGTGGCGCTGTCACCGGCGCTCGAGGTGCAGCGGGTGTGGGGCGGCGGGCACGAGCTGCGCTGACCCGATCAGCGCCGGGCGAGCGCTCCTGCCACGAGCCGGAGCAGCAGGGCGACCGCGCCGACCACGGCGACGGCGACCCCGATGACGACCACGATCACGAGTCGGGCGAGGGCGTGCGCCGCGGTCTCGTCCTCGCGCAGGCCGATGTACGACGCACCCACGAACACGAACGTCGCGGCGACGAGCAGCAGCACACCGATCCAGGTCGTGGCGCGGAGCGCGAGCGGTGCTGGTACCCGGTTGCGGTCGTCCGGTGTCGTCGGTCGGGCCTTGGCGCCCTCGGTCTCCCAGTCGGCGAGTTCGGTCATGGTGTTCCCCCCTGTCAGGTCGATCGCAGGGGCCTGCACGTCGGTCAGGGCTGTCGCAACTCGACGAAGTCACGCATGACTCGATCGAGTCATGGACGGTCGGGCTCGGTCTCGTAGCCGTTCGCTTTCTCAGCGGTCGATCGGGCGTTCCCGAGCACCGGTCGCCCACGTCGTGTCCGCGGTGTCCCCGACCAGGAGCGACAGCGTCCCACCGCGCGTCACGAAGGACGCCGGCACCCACGACTTCTCGAGGGTTCGCCCGTTCAACCGAGCACCGTGCACGTAGGGCGCCGTGCCGGAGGACCGCACGACGATCCGCTCCCCGCTCGACCGCCGGATGTCGACCGTGCTGAACGTGGGGCTCCCGATGAGCATCTCCGCCCGCCCCGGCGTCTGCGGGAACAACCCGATCGACGCGAAGACGTACCAGGCGCTCATCGTGCCCAGGTCGTCGTTGCCCGGCAGCCCGCTCGGCCCGGTCGTATAGGCGTCGTCGACGACCCGGCGCACGGTCTCCTGCGTCTTCCACGGCTTGCCGAGCGCGTTGTACATCCACGGCGTGTGGATGTCGGGTTCGTTGGTCGGGTCGAACTTCGTGGCGTCGCCGCCGGTCACCGCGAACGCACCAGTGCTGTCGTGGAAGAACGCGTCGAGTCGCGCGACCGCCGCGTCGTCGCCACCGAGCGCGGCCGACAGCCCCTGCACGTCCTGCGGCACGAGCCACGTGTACTGCGCGCTCGTCCCCTGCGCGAACCCGGTGCCGGTCGAGGGCGACCAGTCGGGCGTCCACGATCCATCCGCCTGGCGAGCGGCCTGGTAGCCGACGGCCGCGTTGAACGTGTTCCTCCAGTAGGACCCGCGCTCCGCGAACACCCGGGCGTCGGAGCGCAGCCCGAGGGAACCCGCCCAGTACCCGAGCGCACTGTCGGAGATCGAGTCCTCGAGCGTCTCGGCAGCACCGCCCCAGCACGAGCAGTCGTCGTTCGCGGCGTACTGGCGCTGCAGGTACTCGTCGAGCGCCGGGCGTTGCGCCAGGCACTGGCCCGGGCACCCGATGTCGCTCTCGGCGTCGGCGTTCTCGACGGTCGCCTGGTGCTTCAGCGAGGCGTAGGCGGCTCGCACGTCGAAGTTCCGGACCCCCATCGCGTACCAGGTGGCGAGGGTCGCGGCCGAGGGGTCACCCGTCATCACGTGCGTCGGCGCCCCGAGGTGGAGCCAGCGGTCCCACACCCCGCCGTTCTGCTGGGCGAACCGCAGCATCGACTGCGCCATGTCCCCGGCGACGTCCGGTCGCAGCAGTGCGAGCAGTTGGATCTGGCCCCGGTACTGGTCCCACCCGGAGTACGTGCCGTAGACGGCGCGGTGCCCTCGGTCCATGCGGTGCACCCGCTGGTCCGGCCCCAGGTAGCGGCCGTCGCGGTCGTTCAACGTGTTCGGCTGCATGAGTGCGTGGTAGACGGACGTGTACAGCTGGGTGGTCCGGTCCGCGGTGCCGCCTCCGACGCGCAGACGCGACAGTTCGCGGTTCCAGGAGGCCCGTGTACCGGCCGCCACGCTGGCGACGGTCGAGCGCTGGGTCACCTCGCCGTCGCGGTTCGCGATCGCTCCTGCGGCGCTCACGTACGAGATGCCGATCTTCGCGTGCACCGTCGCACCGTGACGCGCGTCGAACCCGACCCACGCGCCGGAGCCGCGTCCGGCACGATCGGCGCCGGTCAGGTAGCCCTCCCCACCGGAGGAGGACGTGCCTCCCGGTCGGACCGTGCCGTCCTGCCACGTGCCGGTGCTCGCGAACGCCTTGTCGAAGGTGGCTGAGAAGAACAGCCGGTAGTAGCTGCGCCGGTCGGGGTTGGTGGCACCGCCGCCGTTCGCGCGGCGGCTGCAGAAGCCGCCGGTCAGGACGCTGCCGCTCACCGTGCGGGTGCGGGCGTCGACGCGGGTGGTCGCGGCCTCGCTGCCGTTGATCGAGTTCGAGGTGCGGAAGAGCAGGTTCGCTGCCTTCCCAGCGGGGAAGGCGAACTCGCCGATCCCGGCACGGGTGGTGACGGCGAGGTCGGTGCGGACGCCGTTGTCGAGCGCGACGCCGTAGCGCCCGGGGCTCGCGGACTCGTCGTCGTGCGAGTAGCCGGCGGCGTAGACCGCGTCGGTGCTGTCGGCCGACGGCGACGTCGTGATCGGGGTCGTGACCGGCATGATCGGCACGTCACCGGCGGCTCCCGGCGCGCAGCCGGCTCCGTTCAGGTGCGTCAGGCTGAAGCCGCGCAGCCGGTTCACGTCGTACGAGTAGCCGTTCGCGACCGGGGTCGAGGTCTGGTCGCCCGCGGTGCCCGTGGGGCTCCACTGGAGCATGCCGAACGGTGCGGTCGCGCCCGGCCAGGTGTTGCCGTCGCCGCTCGTGCCGATGAACGGGTCGACGTACCGGGCGGGATCGGAGACCGTGCGGCCCGCCCGCACTGCCTGTCCCGAGGGCGAGGCGACGGCCGGAGCGGCGACGATCCCCGTCCCCAGCAGTGCGGCGATCGTGGCCGCCGCGGCGAGCGGGAGCGGACGGACGAGCGGGCGACGGTGCACGCGAGAACGGTTCACGTCGGCGACGCTAGCCCCCTCGGACGGGGGACGCGCGATCCGTCACCGAGCGGCCTCCCGCTGTTCACCACAGTCGACGTGTCCGGGACTCACCGGCAGGTCCCATCGCCGCTGGTAGCGTCCGGGCATGGTGTCGACGACCGACGAACCGGCCCGAGGACGTGTACGAGAACTGCTCGGGCTGCCGTCCCCTGACGAACTCCGTCCGGTCGCAGTCCGTCTGGAACCGCTCGGTCGCGACGGGTCGGTCCAGTGGGCACGCATCGAGCTGGACACCGCCGACGGCGACACCATCCCGTGCTTTGTCCTGACACCGGACCACGGCACCGGAACAGACGTCATCGCCGTCCACCAGCACGCGGGCGACTTCGCCTCCGGGAAGAGCGAGGCCGCCGGACGAGTCGGGGACCCGAGCCTCGCATACGGCGTGATGCTCGCTCGCGGCGGGGCACGCGTGGTCATCCCCGATCTGATCGGCTTCGAGGAACGCCGACGGGACTGGACGGACGACCCGGCGGCCGACGAACGTCTCGACGCGCTCTTCCGTGTGGCGAACGGCAGCAGCTTGCAGGCGAAGCACTCGCACGACATCGCCACGGTGACGTCCTGGATGATCGAGACGAGCGCCGCAGACACCGAATTCGGCGTCATCGGGCACTCCCTCGGCGGTCAGGTGGCACTGTTCGCACTCGCCGTGGACGCCCGGTTCACGCGGGGCGTGGTGAGCTGCGGGCTCGGGACGCTGGCCTCGTTCGAGGCCGCTCGGATCCACCACAACCCAGCGTGGTTCGTCCCGGGGCTGACCGCCGCCGGCGACGTCCCTCTGGTCGCGTCTGCCGTCCGTCAACCGGTGCTCGTCACGGCGGGACGGGACGACGGACTGTTCCCCCTCGCCGGCGTGCAGCGCGTCCTCGACGCGTTCCGTCCAGGCGTCGCGAAGACCGAGTTGTTCGACGGCGGCCACGCGATGCCGCCGCGCATCGCGCAAGCGGCAGTCCGGCAACTCCTGTCCACGTGAACTGATGATCAGGCTCCGGCGCGCACCGCGACCTGGTCCACGAACGCCCGGACCCGAGCTCGGAACGCCGGGTCCGCCGCCGGGCCCTTCACCGGCACGACGTGCAGCCGCCGGTCGCCACGGCGCAGTGCCGGTCCGACGAACACCCCCTCGGTGACGTCCGGGGCGGTGGCTGCCCAGAGTGTCGAACGAGCGCCGTCCGTGGCGGTCCGGGACAGGCTGCGTGCGACCATGCCGCCGAGGCGCTGCGTCAGGGTCTCCGCCTGGTCGTTCATCCCCGTCGCCGCGATGCCGGGGTGCGCGATCACCGACCGGATGTCCGAACCGGCAGCACGGAGTCGTTCACCGAGGTCGACGCTCAGCGCCGCGGCCGCGGTCTTGGAGTCGGTGTACACACCGAACTGCGAGTAGTCGTCCGGACCGTCGACCCCGCCGGGACCGGGCACGCGGCGGGTGCGCTGCGACAGGTTCGAGCCGACGAGCACGATGCGGGGCGACGGCCCGCCGAGCAGCGGGAGCATCGCCTCGGCGAGCACGGCCGGCCCGACGACGTTCGTCGCCCAGGTGCGCTCGATGCCCTCGTCGGTGCGCCCGAACGTGCCGATCGTCGCACCGGCGTTGTTGACGAGGGCATCCACGACGACGCCGTCCTCGGCGAGCTGCCGGGCGAACGCCGTGACGGAGGCGACGGACGCGGTGTCGACGAGCCGCGCCTCCAGGTCGAGACCCACGGGGAGGACGCGAGCCGCCTTGTCGAGGTCACGCACGCCGGCGACGACGCGGGCGCCGGCCGACGCGAGGGTCGTGGCGACGACGAGGCCGAGTCCACCGGTCGCGCCGGTGACCACCACGGTCCTGCCGTGCTGGTCGGGCATCGCTGCCGGTTCCCACTCGAAGCTGTCCATCGTCGTCTCCTGCTCGCTCGCCGTACCGATTCGGATGATTCATCCGGAACGCTAGCACAACCGGATAGAGTGTCCACATGACGATCGCGATGGCCCGGCCCGAGGCACTGCGCTCCGATGCCCAGCGCAACCGGACGGCACTGCTCGACGTCGCCCGCACCTTCGTCGACCGGGGCGAACCAGCCCTGCTCAACGCCGTCGCACACGAGGCAGGAGTGGGGGTCGGGACCGCCTACCGGCACTTCCCGAGCCAGCAGCACCTGCTCGAAGCGCTCGCGATCGACGCGCTCGAGGACATGCTCGACCAGGTCCGCGACGCCGTCGTGCTGCCGGACGCAGCCGATGCGCTCCGCGGGGTCGTCACGGCCGCGTTCCGGAGCATGGTGGACGACGCAGCCCTCGGTGACCTGCTGACGAACGGCGGGTTCTCCTGCGCGGACACCGCAGCCCTCGCCGGCGACCTGGTCGTGTCCGTCGACGCGCTGCTCGCGCGGGGACGCACCGAGGGGATCGTCCGGACGGACGTCGACGCCGACGACCTCCGCCGGCTGCTGTGCGGGCTGCGCGAGGCGGCCGTCGCCGGCGGCACCCGGGTCAGCGATCCGGAGCGCTACGTCGAGATCCTGCTCGCCGGGCTCCGTCCGGCCTGAGGGCCGGCACTGCCACGAACCGGCGGGCACTGTCAGGATGGGCGCATGAGCGTCATGGTCTCCGTGTTCGATGCGCACCGCAGCCGTACGAGCGAGAAGTACACGGCGTACCCGCCGGACGTCCTGCCGATGTTCGTCGCCGAGATGGACTCGATGCTCGCGGAACCGGTGCGCGACGCCCTCGTCGCCGCGGTCACCAACGGTGACACCGGGTACGTCGGCCACGGTCGTGCGCTGCCCGAGGCGTTCGCGGACTTCGCCGAGAGCCGGTGGGCCTGGCGCGTCGACCCGGACCTCGTCCGCACCACCACCGACGTGTCGGTCGCCGCGGTCGAGATGCTCCGCCAGATCATCGAGCCCGGCGACCAGGTCGTCATCATGCCGCCCGTGTACCCACCGTTCTGGGAGTACGTGTCCGAAGCCGGCGGCACCGTGACCGAGGTCCCGTTGCTCGCACCCGACGGCCCTGCGGACCCGTTCGACACCACGGCAGGCTGGCGGATGGACCTGGACGGCCTCGCGCAGGCGTTCGCCGACGGGGCCCGCACCGTGCTGCTCTGCAACCCGCACAACCCCCTCGGCCTGGTGCACGACCGCGCGTCGCTGGTCGCACTCGCGAAGCTCGCCGCCGAGTGGGACGCCGTGGTCGTCTCGGACGAGATCCACGCGCCGCTCGTGCACGCCGACGCGGTCTTCACGCCGTTCCTGGAGTCCTGCGCCGAGGCCGCCGCGATCGGGGTCTCGTTGACGAGCGCGAGCAAGGCCTGGAACCTCGCGGGCACGAAGTGCGCGCTGATCGTCGGCGCCTCGGAGCGGGCCCGTGCCTGGTTCGACGCCCTGCCGACCGAGGTCGTCGAGCGCACCGGGATCCTCGGGTACACCGCGAGCGTCGCCGCGTTCAGCGAAGGAGGGCCGTGGCTCGCGTCACTGCTCACCGAACTGGCCGCGAACCGCCGCACCCTGGCCGAGCGGATCGGTGACGTCCTGCCCGGAGCGGAGTACCGGCAGCCGCAGGCGTCCTACCTGGCGTGGCTGGACCTGCGCGCCCTGCCGTGGGGCGACGACCCCGCGGCATTGTTGGTCGACGAGGCGAAGGTGGCACTCGCCTCCGGCCCGGCGTTCGGACGCCAGGGTCAGGGGTTCGCGCGGCTGAACTTCGGGTGCTCGGCGGAGACCCTGGACGACGGGCTCAGCCGCCTGCACACCGCGTTCCGGCAGCGCGCAGACGGCTGATCGTCGGTCCTACTCGAACACCTGCCAGGCCGGCTTGTTCGCGTACGTGTAGCGGTAGTAGTCGGCGAGCTGCAGGCCGGCCGCGGCTTCCTCGTCGACGACGACCGTCGCGTGCTCGTGCAGCTGCAGCGCCGAACCGGGGACGAACGAGCTGAGCGGCCCCTCGACCGCTGCGGCGACCGCGTCGGCCTTGGCGGAGCCCTGCGCGACGAGGACGAGCTGCTGGGCGTCGAGGATGGTGCCGAGCCCCTGCGTCATGCAGTGCGTCGGGACCTGCTCGGGCGAGTCGAAGAACCGCGCGTTGGCGTCACGGGTCGACGGCGCCAGGGTCTTGATGCGGGTGCGCGAGGCGAACGAGGACGTCGGCTCGTTGAACCCGATGTGCCCGTTCGCGCCGATGCCGAGGATCTGCACGTCGATCCCGCCGGCGGCACGGATCGCGGCGTCGTACTCCTTCGCCGCGAACTCGAGGTCGTCGGCACGGCCGTCGGGCACCCGCACCCGCGAGGGGTCGAACCCGAGCGGCGCCACGACGTCGCGCGCGATGACGCTGGCGTACGACTCCGGGTGCTCGAGCGGGATGCCGACGTACTCGTCGAGGGCGAACCCGCGAGCCTCGGCGAACGAGATCTCGCCCGCACCGACCCGGCGCTGCAGGTCGGTGTAGATGCCCTGCGGGCTGGATCCGGTGGCGAGACCGATGACGGCGGACGGCTTCTTGGCGACGACGGACGCGATCTTGGCCGCGGCGACGCGACCGACCTCAGCCGGCGTGGGCAGGATGATGATCTCCACGCGCCCATGCTACTGGTCATGACCAGTCTCCGACAGGGCGGGATCGGTAGCGTTGGGACATGCCCACCCCCGACTTCGTCCTGTCCCTCCGCTCGAAGATCGGCACCGATCCCCTCTGGATGACCGGCGTGACGGCGGTGGTCACCCGGGGCGACGGGGACGATCGCGAACTCCTCGTGGTCCGGCGTGCGGACAACGGTGCGCTCACGCCCGTCACCGGCATCATCGACCCGGGCGAGGAACCGGCCGTCGCCGCCGAACGCGAGGTCCTGGAAGAGGCCGACGTCGTCGCCGTCGCCGAACGGCTGGCGTGGGTGCAGGTGCTGCCGGAGTTGACGTACGCGAACGGCGACCGGGCGCAGTACCTCGACCTGGTGTTCGCCTGCCGGTACGTCTCGGGCACGCCGAACCCCGCCGACGGCGAGAACACCGAGGCGTTCTGGGCCCGGCTCGACGCCCTGCCGGACATGCACCCGAACATGCGTGCGCGCGTCTCCGCCGCCCTGTCCGACGAGCGCGAGGCGCGCTTCCAGCGCTGACCGCCCGGCCCCGTCGCGTCGCGTCGTCCCCGAGACTCGGGGTGAGCGACTGTTCTCGCCAGTTTCGTCGCGAGAACTGTCGCCCTGGCCGAGTCTGGGCGCACCTGTCGCGAAACTTGCGGTGGGGCAGCGGGGCGGGTGCTACGTGAGCGGGGCGACCGCGACGGGGGCGCCGAGCAGGCGGACGGCGACGGACTCGCCGGCGGCGCGACGGTCGCCGACCTCGTGCTGCACGGTCACGACGGTGTTGTCGTCGAGCCGGACGGTGGTGCGGCGGATCGAGCCGAGGAAGCTCGACGACACGACGGTGCCGGTGGTGCCCTCCGGGGCGAACGCGACGTCCTCCGGTCGGACGTAGGCGAGCACCGGCCCGTCGGCGACCGAGGCGTCCAGCGCGGGCACACGGAACCCGTACACGAACACGTCGCCGCCGCGCAGGTCACCCTGCAGCCGGTTGGACTGGCCGACGAAGTCCGCCGTGAACGCCGACGACGGGGAGCGGTAGAGCTCTTCCGGCGTGCCGATCTGCTCGATGTCGCCGGCGTTCATCACGGCGATGCGGTCGGAGACGGCGAGCGCCTCTTCCTGGTCGTGGGTGACGAACACCGTGGTGATGCCGAGGTCGCTCTGGATGCGGCGGATCTCCTCACGGAGCGAGACGCGCACCTTGGCGTCGAGGGCGGACAGCGGCTCGTCGAGCAGGAGGACGCGGGGCCGCGTGACCAGGGCGCGGGCGAGGGCGACGCGCTGCTGCTGGCCACCCGACAGCTGGTGGGGGAAGCGCTCGGCGAACTCGCCCAGGTGCACCATGTCGAGCGCCTCGACGACGCGGCTCCTGCGCTCGGCGGCGGGGACGCGGCGCATCTCGAGGCCGAAGGCCACGTTCTGCCGCACCGTCATGTGCGGGAACAACGAGTACTGCTGGAACACCATCCCGATGTCGCGCTTGTTCACCGGGGTGGCGGCGACGTCCTGGCCGTCGATGCGGATGGCTCCGGCGTCGATGGCCTCGAGGCCGGCGAGCGCTCGGAGCGCCGTCGTCTTGCCGCAGCCGGACGGGCCGAGCAGGGACACGAACTCGCCCGGTTCGACACGGAGCGACAGCCCGGCCAGGGCCCGGTGCGTGCCGTAGTGCTTCTCGACGGCCTCGAGCTCGACGACGGCGCCGGTGGAGACGAGGGACGCCGGGGCTGCCGGTGCGGTGACGGTCATGCGGACTCCTTGACGCGGGTGGTGCGGACGGTGCGGGCACGGCCGGCACGACGGCCGGTCCCGATGCGGCCGATGACGACGAGCAGGACGAAGCCGAACACGAGGGCCGCGACCGAGAAGATCGCGGCGACGTACGGGTCGGTCTGCTGCACGAGCACGAGCGCGGTCTGGAAGGTGGTGCGGGACAGGAACGAGGCGAGCGTGTACTCGCCGAGGACCACCGTGATGGTGAGGAAGCACGCGGCGGTGATGCCCCGGCGGAGGTTCGGGAGGAGCACCCGCCAGGTGACCGTCCACCACGAGGCGCCGAGCGACCGGGCAGCTTCGGACAGCACCGTCATGTCCGTCGCGGTGATGGCGGCGGCGATCGGGCGGAACGCGAACGGCAGCGTGACGATGCCGATCGCGAAGGCCAGCGTCCACGCGCCGGACCCGAAGACCCGCGAGACCACCTGGTACACGGGGATGAAGCCGACGACGAGCACCACGACAGGGACCGTAATCGGGACGATGCAGACGAACTCGAGCACGCGGCGGAGCCTCGGGTAGCGCAGCGCCGTGATGACCTGGGCGGGCAGCAGGACGAACAGCACGATGCCGACGGTGATGGCGGCGATGAGCAGCGATGCCCCGAGGCCGTCGAACACCGGCTGGTAGGTGAACGCGTTGACCGGGTCGACGATGGCCGCCCAGTGCGCGAAGGTCAGACCGTCGTCGGTGCCCTGGCGGAAGGTGAACTGCACCAACGCGGCCAGCGGGACGGCGAAGACGATCCCGACGACCGTGAGCACGGCCGTGGCGGTGCCCCGTGACGGGGCCGTGCCGAAGCGGCCGACGCGGGACGGGCCTCCCGACCGACCGGACGCGACCGCCGCCGGACGCGACGGGCCCACCGGCGTTGCCGCGCTCATCGCTGCCACCGGGCAGCCCGGCGCTGCAGCAGCGAGTACGCGCCCATCACGACCGCCATCACGACGACCATGCCGAACGCGAGCACCCCGGCGACGTTCTGCAGACCGATGAGGGTCTCGCTCGTGAGCTGCGTGCGGATCGTGAGCGGCACGATGCCGCCCTGCGAGATGAGTGCCGCGGCGGTGGCGAACGACGAGAAGCCGTTCGCGAAGAGCAGGAGCAACGAGCCCCAGAACGCCGGTGCGAGCACGGGCAGGGCGATCCGGCGCCAGTACGTGGCGCGGGAGGCACCGAGGGTGGCGGCGGCCTCGCCCCACTGCGTCTTCACGCCCTCGAGCGCGGGCATGAACGTGAGGACCATCAGCGGCACCTGGAAGTAGACGTAGGGGATCACGAGACCGGGCACCGTGTAGAGGAAGGCGCCGGTCGCGTTGCGGTCGACGTCGACGAGGGACACCAACCACGTCGTGACGAGACCCTGCACGCCGATCGTGGCGATGAACGCGAACGCGAGCATGACGCCGCCGAACTGGGCGAGGACGCTCGCGGCCGAGTCGATCATCGACCGGACGAGCCCGTCGGGCCGCAGTGCCGACAGTGCCCAGCAGACGAGCGCTCCGATGACGGCGCCGATCACGGCGGACACCGCGGACAGGCCGAACGAGCCGCCGAAGGCCCGCAGGACGGACGGATCGGCGAACGCTGCGAGGTTCGCGAGGGTGAACGCGCCGTCGTCGGTGAAGAACCCGCTGCCGACCGCGATCACCGCGGGGACGGCGAGGAAGAGCAGGACGTACGCGGCGAACGGGGTGAGGCCCAGCCACGCCAGGCCGACACGGCGCCGGACACGGGGTCCGGCGCCGCGGGTGGCATCGGCGGACGCTCGTGCGGACGTCGGGAGCACGGGGCTCGTCGCGCTCGTCGCCGGTGCGCTCGCCGCTGGCGCGGGCGCGCCCGCCGATGCGGTGGTCATGCTGGTCAGGACCCCATCGTGGAGGACCACTTGGCCGACAGCACCTTCGCGGCGTCTGCCACCTGGGCGTCGGTCAGCTCGACGTAGTCCTTCGGCGCACCACCGGCGGCGTCGAGGGCGTCCTGGTCGACCTTGCCGGACTGCTCCAGGGCGGAGAGCGTCGCGGGGAACGCACCGGCCTGCAGGTACAGGTTCTGCGCCTCGGGGCTCGCGATGTACTCCTGCCACAGGCGAGCGGCGGCGGGGTGCGGGGCGTCCTTGTTGATCGCCTGCGAGTAGTACGAGCCGAGCGCCTGCCCCTCGGGCACGACGGTCTTCCAGTCCTTGTTGCCACTCGCACCCGCTGCGGGGCCCCACGCGAGGTTGTTGTACGACCACTGGATGACCACGGGGGTCTCACCCGAGGCGACCGTGGCCTGCGTGGGCAGCACGTTCTGGAAGTTGCCGGCCTGCTTGAGCTTGCCGAAGTAGTCGACGCCCTTGGTGATGTCGTCGGCCGAGCCGCCGTTCTCGAGCGCTGCCAGGTACACGGCCGATGCGGCCTGGTTCGCCTGCGTCGGGTCGCCCGCGATGGAGACCTTGCCCTTGTACTCGGAGCCGAGCAGGTCCGTCAGGTCCTTCGGTGCGTCCGTGATCTTCGACGAGTCGTAGCCGATGGACATCAGGCCCGTGTAGTCGCGGGTCCAGGCGCCGTCCTTGTCCTTGAGCGTGTCCGGGATGTCGCTCCAGTTCGCGACCTTGTAGTCCGTCAGCAGGTCCAGGTTCTCCTGCAGCACGGCGTTGCCGAGGTCGAGCACGTCGGGAGCGGTGGACTGCCCCTTCTGCGACTTCACCGCGGCGACCTCGTCGGCGCTGGAGCCGTTCGGGTTCGCGGAGTTGACCTTGATGTCGTACTTCTTCGTGAAGCCGTCGATGATCTTGCCGTAGTTGGCCCACGACGGCGGCAGCGCGATGACGTTGAGCTGTCCCTCGGCCTTCGCGGCCTTCACGAGGGCGTCCATGCCGCCGGAGGCCTCGGCGCTCGTGGCGGTCTTCCAGTTCGTGTCGTCCTTCGTCGTGCTGGCCGAGCTCGTGGCCGAGCATCCGGCGAGGGTGACGATCGCTGCGGCGGCGAGGGCGATGCCGGCGATGGTGCGCTTGTGCTGCACGGGAGGTGCCTTTCGGGTGGGTGCTGCGGGTGCTTCGGGTCGGGCCGCGGTTCTCGGCCCGGGACGATCGTGGAGGCGGCCGGTTTCCGGCCCGTGCTGCGCCGGTGAACGGCTGCGGAACAGCGGGTGCGCCGGTACGATCTCGCCTGGCGGCACGCTCGGTGCGTGCTCCGGTTCACGGCCTGGAGGCACGGATGCAGTTCACGACGACGGTCCTGCTGGCGAGGAAGACGGCAACAGGGCTCCCGGTCCCGTCGTCCGTGATCGATGCGCTCGGCTCGGGGAAGCGCCCACCCGTGGTCGTCACGATCAACGGCGGCTACACCTACCGGTCCACCGTCGGGGTCATGGACGAGCAGTTCCTGGTGCCGCTCTCCGCAGCACACCGCGAGTCCGCCGGGATCGCTGCCGGGGACACCGTCGAGGTCACGCTCGTCGTCGACACGCAGCCCCGGGTCATCGACCTGCCCGACGACCTGGCGGCTGCGCTGCAGGAGGCCGGGGTCCGTGCGGCCTTCGACACGCTGTCGAACTCGCGGCAGCGAGCGCTCGCCGACCCGGTGTCGCAGGCGAAGGCGCCGGAGACCCGAGCGCGGCGCATCGCGAAGGCCGTGGAGGCGCTGCAGGGCTGAGCGGGGCGGGGTGGGGCGGGGGCGCGGGGCGGGCGGGCGGCGTACCTGGTCGATTCGGGCGTACCTGGTCAGAAGTTCCTGGCAGGTATGCCCGAGAACATCAGGTATCGCGCGCGCCCTGGGAAAGAACGGGCGAGCTCAGGCGCCGAGTTCGACGAGCACCCGCGGGATCTCGGCTACGAGCTCGCTCGCCAGGTAACCGAGCGGGCCGACCTGCACCGCGAGCCGGTCACCCGCAGCCGCGTGCACGTAGGACGCCCACGCCACTGCCTGCGCGGGATCGGCACCCCGTGCCAGCAGCCCCGTGACCGCACCCGACAGGACGTCCCCACTGCCGCTGGTGCCGAGTCCTCCGGAGCCGGTGCCCTTGATCCAGCTCCGCCCCTTCGGAGTCGCGATGGCGTCCCCGAGGGCCACGACCGCACCGAACCGCTGCGCGATCGCCATCGCGTCGGCCACGTCGTCGTCGCTGCCCTCCCGACCGAGGAGCCGTTCGGCTTCGCCGGAGTTGGGCGTCATCACCAGCCGACCCCGGAGCGGTTCCAGACGGTCCCGCACGTCGGCCGCCACCCCGAGGGCGAACGCATCGAGCACGACGGTGGTCTGTGGTCCGACGACGTCGGCGAGGCCGGCCACCAGGTCACGGGTGCCGTTCAGCTCGTCGAGCCCCGGGCCGACCAGCAGCGCGTCCGCACTCGCGGCGGCGGCGGCGATCCCCTCGATGGCACCGACGGCGACGTGACCGTCCGCGTCCTCGTCGAGCGGTTCGACGCCGGACTCGGGCACGGCGACCGCGACCTCGTTCGCGATGCTCCGTCCCACTGCGAGGGTGAGCCGCCCCGCTCCCACCCGGAGTGCAGCGAGTGCCGAGAGCATCGCGGCTCCGGGCGTCCGCGCTGCGCCGCCGACCACGAGCACCTGCCCGCGACCGTACTTGCCGGCGCCGGGCTCGGGGAGCGGCCAGTCCCGCAGGAAGTTCGGGGTGACGGTCTCAGCGGACATGCTCGTCGTCCTTCCGGCCGGTGTGTGCCGTGACCTCGTCGTCGTCGAGGTGCCCGACGGAGGAGAACTCCTCGAGCACCCACGGTGCACCGGCACGTTCGCGCCGGAGTCGTGTGAGCGAGGCGTTCGCGACCGCGTGCGTCCGAGCGAACTCCATGAGCGCCGGCTCGTCGAGGTCGAGGCACACCGCCACGACCAGCATCACGACGGCGTCGTGGGCCGCGACGACGAGCCGCTCGGTGCCCTCGATCCGGTCGACGTCGACCAGTGCCGATCGGAGGCGGAGCATCACATCGGCCCAGGACTCACCGCCCGCTGGCCGGTGGTAGTACTTGCCGAGCCACTGCCGGCGACGTTCCTCGTCGGGGTGCCGGTTCCGGACACCCTGCAGGGTGAGCAGGTCGAGGACGCCGAGCTCGCGGTCGCGGAGCCGCTCGTCCACCCGTCTCTCCGGCTCGGCCAGTCCGCCGGCCCCGAGCGCGATCTCGATGGTCTGCTGCGCACGCAGGTACGGGGAGACCCACAGCGCCACGGGGACGTCGTCGATGCCACGATCGGCGAGTTCCTGCCCGAGCGACCGCGACTGCGACTCGCCGAGCGGGCTGAGCGGGACGTCGGCGTCACGGTACTGGACGTCGATGACGTCGTCGCCCGCGGCCTCCGCTCGGGCGGCGGCGACGTTCGCGAGCGATTCACCGTGGCGGACGAGCCAGATCTCCTGCACTCCCATGCCGCCACGCTAACCACGACGCGCTGAGCCGGCTCACCGACGCCCACCGACTGCGGTGCGGCGGGCGCTCCGGACCGGGCGGATCGCGCAGGGCAACCCCGCGGCGCGGAACCGGAGCGCCAGCGCATCGAGGTCGAACAGGTCTCGCCACTCGAGCCGGATGATCGTCCGGACACCCGGCACGGTGAGCAGCCGACCGTGCCGCCGCTTCTCGTCGAGGAACACCTCGGCCTGGCTGCGGCCCCCGAGGTAGCGCTCCTGCGTGTACTTCGCGCGTCCGTCGATCTCGACGACGACGCCTTCTGCGGGGAACCAGAAGTCGACGGCGGACCGGCGACCATCGACGACGAACTCCTGCTGCAGCACGGGCGTAGGCAACCCGAGCTCGCGGAAGACCACGCGCGCGAGTGACTCCGCCGGGGAACCCGAACGCCCGTCGGCCAGGTCGAGGACCTGCGCTGCCCGCGCCCGCCCGCGAGCACTCGGGTGCACCGCTCGCCACAGCTCGTCGCGCCCGGTCCCGTTGCGCAGCGCGGCGTCTGCCACGACGACCCCCGTGCGCAGGTCTCCGGTCATCGCGATGTCGATCACCGTCCGCGGGACCGCGGTCACTGCGAGGTCGCCGACCCGGACCCGTTCGGCACCGGACACCGGTCTCGTGTGCAGGACCAGCTCGGGGGTCCTGCCCCGGTACATCGAATCCGGCACGGTGGCGTGCACCGGGACGCCCCACCCGCCGAGCGCGGGCAGCCCGTGCACCGCGGCCGCTGAGTCGTGCGATGCCGTCGCCCGCGGGCCGAGCCGGCCGAGCCGGCCGAGCCGCGCGTACACGCGGGTGACGTACCGCTGCCGTGTCCCGGCCGCGTCCCACGCTGCCCCGTCGACGAACGCGTTCGGCCCTGCCCGGACGAGTCGGCCCGGACCCTGGAGTCGGGTCCGGCGGCGCAGGGTGGTGGCGTCGAGTCCGGCCTCTCGCGTGGGCGAGGCTCGGAGGATGGGCAGCGGTTCGTTCATGGATGAGACGTTGCCCGACCCGCCATGCGCCCAGCGGGCTGACGTCGAGGACTGTGGACGGGCCTCCAGGCTTTCCCGTCTGTGGAGGAAGGACGTTCCTTCCCACAACGGCCGCGATGCCAAGTGGAATCGGGCGTACCTGGTCGGAACTTTCGACCAGGTACGCCCGAATCGACCTCCTACGCCCGAATCGACCAGGTACCCGCGCCACCCACCCAGGCCCCCACGCACCACACAGAAGGCGGCGCCGGACGGAACGCACCCGTGTCCCGTCCGGCGCCGCGGTCTCTCCCCCGAGGGGACCGGCCCCGCTGCCTCAGGCCCGGCGTACCCGCAAGGTCACGATCTCGAAGGGCCGGAGCGTGAGCACGACCGGCTCCCCCGAGTCCCACGAATTCCCCAGCGGGCGTTCCAACAGGTCCACCGTCGCCACCGAAGCGACGTCGAACCCGAACGACACCCCGACGTCGGTCGCCCGACCACCGGAGGCCTCGTACAGTCGCACGACCACGTCACCGGAGCGGTCCTCGGCGAGCTTCACGGCCTCGACGAACACCTGCGGCGACGACACCGAGACCAGCGGCGAAACAACGGTCGAACCGGCGACAGAGCGCACCGGCAGGTTCAGCCGGTAGCCGGAGTCGGCGGCATCGAGCACCGATGCCCCCACCCGCAGCACCGTCCGGAACACGTGGTGCCCCTGGTCGGCGTTCGGGTCCGGGAACGTCGGCCCGCGCAGCAGTGACTCGCGCACGAGCGTCGTGGTGCCGCCGTCGGGCCGCGTGGAGCGCGTGATGTCGTGTCCGTAGGTGGAGTCGTTCGCCACCGCGACGCCGAACCCGGGCTCGGCGACGTGCACCCAGCGGTGCGCCGAGGTCTCGAAGCGGGCGTGGTCCCACGAGGTGTTCTGGTGGGTCGGCCGGTCGATGTGGCCGAACTGGATCTCGCTCGAGGCGGACGACGCACGGACGTCCACCGGGAACGCCAGCTTCAGCAGCTTCTGGTGCTCGTGCCAGTCGACCTCGGTCTCGATGGTGAGTTCCGGCCCGCCCTCGACGGCCGAGTAGCGGGTCGTGAGCGTCGACGACCCGAAAGACCGTTCCACCACGAGCGAAGAGCCGTCGATCGCGACCGACGAGGCCGACAGCACGGTGCCGTTGCGCTGGTACGCGCGGTCGATGTCCCACGCTTCCCACTGGTTCGGGGTGTCGCGGAAGACCGTGTACTCGGCAGCGGCCGCACCCGGTGCGATCGCGTCGCGTCCGCTCGCGCGGTCGACGAGCGAGACGACGTGCCCGGCTCCGTCGATGGTCGCCGTGACGACGCCGGTGTCGAACACGAAGTGGTCGCCGGAGCGGACGGGAGGCACGGGTCGGGGTTCCGAGCCGAGCGAACCACCCAGGGCGGTTGCGTCCCCTGCCGCGACCGGCGAGGCGTTGAAGCGCACGACGTTCCCGGACGAGCCGCTACCGCCGACGGTGTCGCCGCCGGACGGCGCGTCGAGCAGCGCACTGCTGCCGCCGGCGGCCGTCGACGACGAGGCCCCGACCCCGGCGAGCGCCGCAGCGCCCCCGTTCGCGAGCGCGGTCGTCGCGTTGCCGATCAGCCCCTCGAGCACCCGGGCGATCTGCGCGTAGTTCTCCTCGGCGTTCTCGTAGACCCAGGCGATCGAGGACCCCGGCAGGATGTCGTGGAACTGCTGCAGCAGGACGGTGTGCCAGGCGCGCTCGAGCTCTTCGTAGGGGTAGTCCAGCCCGAGGCGCACGGCCGCGGTCGATGCCCAGAGCTCGGCTTCGCGGAGCAGGTGCTCGGAGCGGCGGTTGCCCTGCTTCGTGCGGATCTGCGACGTGTAGGTGCCGCGGTGGAACTCGAGGTACATCTCGCCGGACCACACGCCGGGGGTCGGCAGGACCCGTTCGAGCTCCTCGAAGACCTGCGCCGGGGTGCCGAGCTGCACGCGCGGCGAGCCGTCCAGGTCGTGCTGGCGTCGGGCTGCGGCGACCATCTCGCGGGTGGGTCCACCGCCGCCGTCACCGAAGCCGTAGAGCAGCATCGAGGTGTTCGCGACCCCGCGCTCCTTGTTGTTCCGTTCGCCGCGGTGCAGGTCGGCGGCGGAGACGTCGGAGTTGTAGGTGTCGGCCGGCGGCAGGTGCGTCAGGACGCGCGAGCCGTCGATGCCCTCCCAGTGGAAGGAGGTGTGCGGGATGACGTTCGTCTCGTTCCACGACGGCTTCTGGGTGACGAACCACTTCGAGCCGGCGGCGCGGACGATCTGGGGCAGCGCGCCGGTGTAGCCGAACGAGTCGGGCAGCCAGGCCTCGGTGGTGTCGATGCCGAACTCCTCGAGGAAGAAGCGCTTGCCGGCGACGAACTGTCGGGCGAGCGCTTCACCACCGGGCAGGTTCGTGTCCGACTCGACCCACATGCCACCGACCGGGATCCACCGGCCCTCGGCGACGCGCTGCTTGATGCGGGCCCAGATCGACGGGTAGCCGTCGCGGATCCACGCGTACTGCTGCGCGGACGAGCAGGCGAAGGTGAAGTCCGGGTCGCGGTCCATCAGGTCGAGGACGTTCGAGAAGGTGCGGGCGCACTTGCGGATCGTCTCGCGCACCGGCCAGAGCCAGGCGGAGTCGATGTGGGCGTGGCCGACGGCGATCGCCCGGTGTGCCGCGGCGCTCGCGGGGACGGCCAGCACGGGTGCGAGAACCTGGCGGGCGTCGGCTGCGGTGCCGGCGACGTCGTCGGGGTCGAGCGCGTCGGCTGCGAGCTCGAGGGCGTGCAGGATGTCCGCGCCGCGGGTGCCGTCGGTGGGCAGCTCCGCCATCAGGCCGCGCAGGACCCAGAAGTCCTGCTGCAACTCCCACACGGTGTCGTCGCGCTCGACGAGTTCGAGGGCGCGCACCCGGTAGATCGGCTTGTCACCCGCGGTGGAGCGCGACCCGAGGGGCGTCGCGCCCTGGAACGAGTCGCCGCCGATGTCCGGGTTCGCACCGGCCTCGACGTACAGCTCGAACGACTCCCCGGCACCGACCTCGACCGGCACGGTGTCGTTCCGCGGCTCGACGCCCTTGATCGTGGAACCGTCGGGCCGGTACGCCAGTCCCTCGGCCTGGAACCCCGGGTGCCGCTTCGTGAACCCGAGGTCGACGAGCAGCTCCGCGGTGGTGCCCGGCGCCGTGCCGAAGTCGGCGGGGACGGTGCCGGTGATCCGGAACCAGGTGGTCCCCCACGGCCGGCCACCCCAGGCGCTGCCCACGGTGAACGGTGTGTACGCCTGCTGGACGGCGGAGTCGAACGGCACCGGCTCGCCCGGTACCTCCCACGCCTCGATCGTCACCGGCGCCGAGCGGCGGTGGACGGCGGGGTCGACGCGGTCGCGAACGAGGCGGGCGATCCGGGCCTCGACGAGCGGTTCGTCCTGGTGCATGTGGTTCCTTTCGAGAGAGCCGGCCGGGGCCAGCAGATCAGCCCTTGATGCCGCCGGCGAGGGCGTTGCCGCCGCCGAGGCCTCGGGACACGATCACGTAGAGGGCGATGACGGGCACGGAGTAGACGATGGAGAACGCGGCGAGCTGTCCGTACGCGACCGCCCCGTTCTGCCCGAAGAAGTTGAAGATGCTCACCGCGGCGGGCACCTTTTCGGGCGAGAGCAGCAGGACGAACGGGACGAAGAAGTTCCCCCACGCCTGGATGAACACGAAGATGAACACGACGGCGATGCCCGGACGCATGAGCGGGACGACGATGCGCGTCAGGGTGGTCATCATCGACGCCCCGTCGGTCCACGCTGCTTCCTCGAGCGAGATCGGCACGGAGTCCATGAAGTTCTTCGCCATCCAGATCGCCATCGGCAGCGACGTGGCGGCGAGGAAGAAGATGCAGCCCCACACGTTGTCGATCAGGTTGAGCGACACGAACAGCGCGTAGACGGGCACCATCATCGCGGTGATCGGCAGGCCGGTCCCGAACAGGATGCTGTACAGGAACGGCTTGTTGACCCGCATCTTGTAGCGGGACAGCGGGTACGCGGCGAGCAGTGCGAAGACCACGGTGACGACCGCCGTGCCGCCGGAGAGCAGCAGGCTGTTCGCGAGCGGGATGAACGACAGCTCGGGCGTGAGCACCTTCGTGAAGTTGTCGAACGTGAACTGCGTCGGCAGCTTCACGGACAGCGACGCCTGGGTGTCGACCGAGGCGAGGACGAGCCAGAGGAGCGGGACCGCGAAGCACACCGCGATCACGAGGAGCACGACGTTCGCCACCCACCGCATGGTGCGGCCGCGGGGCGACGTCATGTGCAGCGAACCGGGAGCGGTCACCGATCGGGTGGTGGTCGGGTCGAGGGACGGGGCAGTGATGGCCATCAGTCCACCTCCGGCTTGAGGGCTCGGATGTAGATGATCGAGAAGACCGCCCCCACCACGAGCAGGATGGTCGCGATCGCGGTCCCGAAGCCGAGCTGCGAGAACTTGAACGCCTCTTGGTAGGCGAGGATCGGCAGGGTCGACGAGTTCGTGCCCGGCCCACCCCCGGTCATCACGAAGATGAGGGTGAAGACCGACAGCGTCTGCAGCGTCGTCAGCATGAGGTTCGTCGAGATGCTCCGTCGGATCACCGGCAAGGTGATGTAGACGAGGCGCTGCCACCCGGTGGCACCGTCGACCTCGGCGGACTCGGTGATCTCCTCGGGGACCTCCTGCACGGCGGCGGAGTAGACGAGCATCGAGAAGGCCGTACCGCGCCAGATGTTCGCCAGGATCACGGCGAACATCGGGAACGTGTAGAGCCAGTTCGGTCCGCTGATGCCGATGGACCCCAGGAACTCGTTGAGCGTGCCCTCGTCGTTGAAGAACGCGTACGCGGCGAACGAGGCGACGATCTCCGGCAGGACCCAGGCGGCGACGACGAAGGTGCCGACGATCGCGCGGACCGCCTTGTTGGCCGAGCGCATCAGGAGTGCGAGGCCGAGCCCCAGCACGTTCTGTCCCACGACCGCCGAGGCGAGGAGGAACACGACCGTCAGGATGACGGACTTCGGGAAGTCCGGGTCCTGGAACAGTTCGACGTAGTTCTGGAAGCCGACGAACTGCTGGTCTGCAGCGCCGGCGCCGGTGAGCGCGGAGTTCGTGAACGACCCGTAGAACGACGAGATGACGGGGCCGAGCAGGAAGATGACGAGCAGGACGAGGGCGGGCAGGAGCGGGACCGCTCGACCGACGTTCCGCAGTGGCCGCCGCTTGCGCGGCGCGGGTGGATCGGTGCGCTTCGGCGCACCGGGCGCCGACAGCGTCGGCGCGAGGGGGGTGCTGGACACGATGGGTGCCTTCCGGGTGCGGAGGGGTTCCGAAGGTGGGGAAGGACGGACCGGGAGGCGCGGTGCGGGGCCGCCCCGCGCCTCCCGTCCGTCAGTGGGTGACGTCCGTCAACCAGCCGAGACGGTGTTCTCCTTGCCGACCACCTGCGTGACGGCCTTGTCGTACACGGCAGCCGCCTGCTTCGGTGTCTGCTGTCCGGTCATGACCGACTCCATCGCGACCTGGATCGCGTTGGACACCTGCGAGTAGTCACTCGTCGCCGGGCGGAAGTTCGTGTTCTCCACCAGTCCGGAGAAGAACTTGAACGTCGGGTTGGCGTCGGTGTAGGCGGTGTCGTCCGCGACGTCCTTGCGGACCGCGATCTGGCTGTTCTCGGTGTCGTACTTCAGCGAGCCGTCCTTGTCGAGGAAGCTCGTGATGAAGTCGAACGCCGCCTGCGGGTTCTTCGACTTCGCGCCGACCGCCAGGGTCCAGCCGCCGGACATCGAGTTGTAGCCCGGGTCCTGACCGTTCTGCGTCGGCATCGGCGCCTGACCCATCACGTCGTTCCACTCGGCCCACGGAGCGGTGCCGGACTTCAGCCACGTGCCGGACTGCCACGAACCGTCGAGGTCGATCGCGAGCTTGCCCTTCGGCAGCCACGTCTGCGCGATGGTCGTGCCGACGTTCGTGTCGAGCGCCTGCTGCGGTGTCGGGCCGAGGCCGCCCTGGTAGACGTCCTTCACGAACTGCAGCGAGTCCTCGAACTGCTTCGAGCCCGTGACCCACTTCTTGTCCTTGTAGAGCGTGTTGCCGGAGCCGTCCGCCCCGTACAGGAGCATCTCGAAGCCCTGCATGGTCGATGCCTCACCCTGCGCCTTGCCCGAGTAGATGTTGAACGGGATCAGGTCGGGCTTCTTGTCCTTGATCGTCTTCGCCGCGGCGAGCACGTCGTCCCAGGTCTTCGGCTGCCACGGCACGGGCAGGCCGACGGACTCGAAGATGTCCTTGTTGTACCAAAGAGCGCGGGTGTCGGTGCCCATCGGGACGCCGTAGATCTTGCCGTCGTCACCCTGCCCGGCCTGCTTGGCGTTGTCGAAGAACTGGTCCCAGTCCTTCCACTTCGCCGTGTACTTGTCGAGCGGCAGGAGGTAGCCGGCCTCGGCGTCGGCCTTGACGAGGAAGGTGTCCTCGTACATGACGTCGGGAGCCGTCGCGGGCGCCTTGTTCATGAGCGCGAGCTTCGTGTAGTAGTCGTTGCCCTGGGCCTGGATCGGGACGAGCGTGACCTTCTTGCCCGGGTTGTCCTTCTCGTACTCCTTCTTGACGACCTTCATCTGGGCGTCGAGCTGCTGGAAGGCTCCGAACTTCTGGTACGCGATCTTGATCGTGTCGCTCGAGGCGGACCCCGAGGCTGAGCAGCCTGCCAGGCCGACCGCGGCGACGGCCACGGCTGCGAGTCCGGCGATGATGCGGGTGCGTTTCATCGGTGCTCCTTTGCACGGGTGACATCCGCGGGCTCCATCGCCCGCGCGCAGGATTAGTCCAGCGTATGGACTTATCCGTGTCAAGGAGTTTCTCGGGCCGCGCGCGTCGGGTGCGCGTGGTTGGGGGTGAACCGTGCCGAATCGGGCGTACCTGGTCAGAAGTTTCGACCCGGTACGCCCGATTCCGCTTCCCATCCCACGCGCTGCGGCTCACGCGATCGGGGTCGCGCCCCCGGTCACGGTGATCCCGCCGGCCGACGGGACGTCGACGAGCAGCAGGCTCGGACGACCGACGTGCCGCCCCTGCCGGATGACGACGCGGTCCCCCGGCTCGACGGCGCCGACCTCGCGCAGGTACGCCCCGGTCGACGCCGCCGCCGAACCCGTCGCCGGGTCCTCGGTGATGCGGCCGGCGGGGAAGAGATTCCGCGCCTCGTACTCACGCTCCCCGGTCCGGTGCAGCACCGTGACCGTCCCCTGCCAGCCCGCCTCGTGCTTGAGGTCGGCGAGCGGGCCGGGTGCGAAGCGGAACTGGTGGAAGAGCTCCCGGTCGTGCAGCACGAGCACCGGGTGCCAGTTGCCGGCGAAGGACTCGAGCACCGGGAACCCCGGCGCGATGTCGTCAGCCGTGAGCCCGAGCAGGTCGAACAACCGAGCGAGGAGCGCCGGGTCGATGTCCCGCGTCGCCGGTTCGACACTCGTCATCGCGACCTGGACCGCACCATCGGCGCCGGTGGTGGCGTCGAGGGCGACCTCGCCGGCGGCCGTCGTGAACACCCGGCGGCCGAGCCCCTGCCGTTCGGCGAGCGCCACCGCGAGCGCGACCGTGGCATGGCCGCAGAACGGCACCTCGGCGGCGGGCGAGAAGTAGCGGACGTGCGGGCCCGTTGCGGTGGCGCCGACGACGAACGCGGTCTCGGGGTAGCCGACCTCGCGGGCGACGGCGAGCATCTCGTCGTCGGAAAGCGCTGCTGCGTCGAGGACAAGGCCGGCGGGGTTGCCGCCCCCGGACTCGGCGGCGAAGGCGGTGTACCGGAGGACGTCGATGCTCATGGTGCGACGCTACTGCGGGGGCAGCGAGGTCCGCGCGGGCCGATCACCGACGGGTGGCTCGGCACCTCAGGTGGGGGTAACCCCCGCACGGGTCCGGGTGTGCACGTGATGTTTCAGCAGGTGATCCGTCACGAGACTGGGTGCATGAGCACCGACACGCGACCGAACACCTCCCGCCGCACCCTCCGCATCGCCCTCGCCGGGGCCGCAGCACTGTCCGCGCTGCTGCTGACCACGGGGTGCAGCGTGATCCAGGACATCGTCCCGAACAAGACGCCGCAGAAGCACTTCGCCACGTACTCGGACGCGCCGCGGTCCGGTGAGTCGGAGGACATGGCGTTCTTCATGCCGGAGTGGGTGCCCGAGGACGCGGAGGACATCGACGTCCGACTGCATGCCTCCCAGCCCGGGTACGTCATCCGGTTCGCCTCACAGGACGGTGTCGACCTCACCGCGTGCACGAAGCTCGACGGCTCGTACGGCGGCCCGGCGATGGAGGCGGACTTCCTGCCCGACGACCTGCCCACGACGGGCCTGGTCACGTGCGGCGACGGCCGCGCGGTCGCCGAGATCGGCGACCGCTGGTACGGCTGGACCACGAAGGACGCGATCCCCGGTCAGGACGACTCGAGCACGCTGCGCACGGACGGCTGACGCGCCCCCAGGGCGGACGGGAGGCCCGTGGCGGCCTGGCCACGGGCCTCCCGTCCGCCTGGGACTCGCGCCCAGGGCTACTCCGCAGCCGCCGCCTTGCGACGACGGACGATCAGGACGCCGGCACCCGCGGCGAGCAGCAGGAACGCGATCAGTGCACCGGCCCCGAGGCCTTGGGCACCCGTGAACGCGAGCTGCCCGTCAGCGGTGACGGTGATCGTGGTCCAGCCCAGCACCGTGCCGTCCGCAGCGGTCACCACGATGCGGTGCTCGCCAGCCGGAGCATCGGCCGGGATCGTGACGCGCACCGTGCCGTCAGCGGCCACCGTCACCGTGCCGAGCAGCGCCGGGGTCGAGTACAGCCACACGCTCACCCGGTCACCGGCGTACTGCGCGCCCACCGTGACCGTGATGGTCTCCCCCGCGCGGGCGGACGACGGGGCCGAGACGCTTCCGCGATTCGTGTCCGTCAGGCCGGTCTCCGAGGGGGCCACCGGAGCGATCGGAGCGACCGGCGACGGGGTCGGCGTCGATCCACCGGTCCCGGGGGTCGGCGCGGGCGTCGATCCACCGCCACCCGGAGCGAGCGTGGGCGTCGGTGTCGGCGTCAGCGTCGGGTCCGTGCCCGGGTCGGTGCCGCCGCCCTCGCACGGGTACGTCCCCGTGCGGAGCGAGAACCCGTCCGTGTCGTTGTCGTCGGCGTAGAAGGTGGCGCGCTCCCCGTCGGTGCAGACGCCGGAGATCGCGAAGCCCTCGTTGGCGAGGGTCCGGTCGGCGTTCGACGGTGCCTCGAAGACCTTCGCGGCGGTGAAGGCGCCGTCGGTCAGCTCGTACAGCGCGGTGCGTCCGGCGCAGGCGTCGTCGCACACCACCCAGAGCGCGTCGAGGGTCGGGTCGAACTGCACGTCGGCGACGACCGCGAACGGCGACCCGATGGTGGCCACGCGCTGGGACGAACCGTCCGCCATCAGGGCGTACGCGTACACGCTCGCGGTGCCCTCGACGCCGACGAAGAAGAGCCCCGCGCCGTGTCCGGCGTACGTCGACGGTGCGTAGGCCGCGCCGGTGTGCTCGTCGGCGAAGCCGTGCTCGGTGAGCCACGAGTCCGGGATCCAGGTGACGCCCTCGAGGCCGGCGTTCGCACCGAGCCCCGGGAAGTCGGCTGCGAGGTCCCACTCGTCGGTGGCGCGCAGGGTCGACTCGGACCCGTCGGTGGTGGCGTACCGCAGGACCGACGGACGGCTGGTCTTCGACACGTCGTTGTCCCGCTCGGTCGACACGTACACGGCGCCCGGGTCGTCGCTCGTCACGGTGACGCCCTCGGCGTCCGGGGTTCCCGTGCCGTCGGCGTACCGCAGGTCCGTGCCCGCGGCGTTCGACGGCGCCCAGCCGCCCTGACCGTCCGAGGTCAGGTGGTAGAGCAGGCCGTCGCCGTTCTGCACGGCCCACAGCTGGCCGTCCTCGGACGTGCTCGAGGTGGTCCAGTCGATGCCGCTCAGGTCACCGGTGAAGGTGTCCTCGTCGTCGAGCACGGTCTCGTCCGGGCCGCCGGGCCAGGGCTCGGCGGTGACGACTCCGGCGAACCGGTTCGCGGTGCCCTTCGTCGGCTCGGCGGTGTCGGCGAAGTCGCCGGTGCCGTCCGGGTTGCGGCCGTACGTGGCGGCAGCGTGGGCCGTCCACGAGTACGAGTCGACCAGCGCACCCCGCGGATCGACGACCCGGGCGGAGTCGGCCTTGCCGAGGCCGAAGCCGAAGTCCGCCTCGTCGAGGACGGCGAAGCCCCCGGCCGCGACGGTCGTGCCTGCGGGGATCGTGTACGCGTGGTCGTCCTCGCTGTCCTTGAGGACGTACCCACCCAGGTCGACCGTGGCGCTGCCGACGTTGGTCAGCTCCACCCAGTCACCGGGGGTGCCGTCCTGCGACTCGACCTCGTTGATGCGCACGGGCGAGGAGCAGTCGTTGGCGGCCCCCTTCGTCGACGCGGTGGTGTCGACCAGCGCACCGGTCCCGTCGGCGCACCGGCCGTACGTGACGACCGCGTGGCTCGTCCACGAGTACCGCAGCACCAGGTCGCCGGCGGGGTCGTACACCCGCGCGGTGTCGGCGCCGCCGAGCCCGAAGTCGAACCCGGGCGCGGTCGCCGAGACCTGGTCGATCACGAAGTACCCGCCGGCGGCGATCGTCGAGCCGGTGGGCAGGACGTATGCGTCGTGGGTGCTGTCGTCGTCGAGGAACGCGTAACCGGTCAGGTCGATCGACGCCGACGACGTGTTCTTCAGCTCGACCCAGTCGGTGTCGTCGCCGTTCGACTCGACCTCGTTGACGACGAGGCCGTTCCGAGCGGCGGCGCCGACGCTCGGGTCGTCGTCACCGACGGTCGCGAGTGCCGGGCTGGCCGTGACGACGCCGGCACCGAGGGCCAGCGCGGTGACGATCGTGGCACCGAGCCGCACGGAGCGGGGGCGCAGGGCAGGAGTGCGCATGCAGGTCCTTCTCGGGAGGGGAGGGGAGACCTGCACGACTGTTCAGCACCCGGGCGTCCGACCGGTGGCCGGCCGGTGAACGACAGGTGTCGCGCGGCGCCGCAACACTCGACGCCGCAGCGCTCGACGTCGCAACGTTCGACGTCAGCGGCGGATGAGCAGCCCGCTCGCCCGCGGTGACAACGCGGCGTCGAGCACCAGGCACGCGGCTCCCACCGCGGCGACGTCGGCACCGCGGTCGCTCTCGACCACGTCGACCGCGTGCTTCGGGACGAGCAACGGCGACCCGACGATCGCCGCGCGAGCAGCCGGCAGCGCGGCACTGGCGATGCGCGACCAGAACGGTCCGCCGAACACGACCCGGTCGATGTCGAGCAGGTTCACGATGACGACCGCGGCGTCGCCCATCACGGTGCCGGCCTCGGCGGCGAGGGTGATCGCGGCCTCGTCTCCGGCGACGATGGCCTCGGCGAGCTCGTCCCACGCGCGGTTCACCGCATCGACCGCTCCATCGGACGAGACCACACCAGCAGGATCGCCGCCGCCGGACAACGCCACCCCCCGGTCCCGCGCGATCCGCACGAGCCGGTCCGGCGCCACGGCCGCACCCACCTCGCCCCGGCTGCCGGACCCGTCGGGGGTGCCGGCGAGCGATCGCTGGTCGACCATGATGTGCCCGGCGTCCCCGGCGTTCGACCCGACGCCGCGCACGGGTTCGTGGTCGACGACGAGCCCGACGCCGAAACCGGTGCCGAAGTACACGAACGCGAAGTTCCGCGCCGACGACTCCCCCGCTAGGAACATCTCGCCGACCGCGGCGGCCGTGACGTCCTTCTCGAGCAGCACCGGGTAGCCGGTCGCCTCGGCGAGCGCGTCACGCAGGGGCACGTCCCGCCACCGGGGCAGGAACGGCGGGTCGACCACGATGCCGGCGTCGACGTCGATGGGGCCGGGGCTGGCGATCCCGACGCCGAGCACCCCGTCGACGTCCACGCCGGCGTCGGCGATCAGGCCGTCGACGGCGGAGCCGATGGTGCGGACGACCTCGGACGGGTCGTCCGCGGTGGGGGTCGAGGTGGTGGACGAGGCGACGACGGTGCCAGCCAGGTCGAGGAGCACGTAGGTGACGACGGCCGGGTCGACGTGCACGCCGACGGCGTAGCGGCTGCCGGGTTCGAGCCGCAGGATGGTGCGCGGCTTGCCCCGACCGGCGACGACGGTGCCGGACTCGACGATCATGCCCGCCTCGATCAGGAACCGGGTGACGTTCGACACCGTCTGCGCGCTGAGGCCCGTTCGCGAGGCGAGTTCGACACGGCTCAGGCCGTCCGGCGAGCGTCGGACGGCATCGAGCACGACCGTGCGGTTGAACCCGCCGATCGACGGGAGGTTCGCTCCACGCCGATGTTCTGCCATTCCGCGACCATACCGCGGCAACGGTGCGGTCTCGGTCTCCCGTCCGCGCTGGCCCCCACACGGGTCGCACCGTTACCCTGGCCGCATGGCCGACCTGCGTCTCGAAGAACTCTCCGCGAAGACCGCTGCCGCGGCGAACTCCCTGACGCTCAAGCCGGGGCAGGAACAGTTCGTGCAGCCGACCACCTACGGGGTCGCCGAGTCCGACGTCAAGCCGAGCTCCGCGTGGACCCGGGTGGTCCTGGACGGTGACGAGGTCCTGGGCCTCATCATCGGTTCGTTCGACGCCGACAATTCGCAGGAAGAACTGCGCAGTGCCATCTGGCGGGTCAACGTCGCTGGCACCGCGCAGGGTCGCGGCGTCGGCCGCTTCGCGGTGCACGGCCTGGCGGACGAGGCCCGCAGCCGTGGGCAGGAACGCCTGACGGTCGTGTACGAGCCCGGTGGCGACGACAGCCCCGAGGCGTTCTTCCGCGCCGTGGGCTTCGAGGTCGTCCGTGAGACCCAGTACGGCGACCACTTCGCGGTCCTGACGCTCTAGTACTTCCCGCCGACGTGCCCGAGGACGACGCCCCCGCGCCGGAGCAGGACTTCGGGGCGGCGGTGGCCGAGGTGGTCCGGATGATCCCGTCCGGTCACGTCATGACGTACGGCGACGTCGCCGCGGCGCTCGGCTCACGCGCGTCGCGTGCGGTCGGCAAGGTGATGGCCCACGAGGGCGCCGACCTGCCCTGGTGGCGTGTGGTGCGCGCGGGTGGGCACCCGCCGCTGCACCACGAGGCTCGTGCGCTCCAGCACTACCGCGCGGAGGGCACGCCGATCGTGCAGGGGACGGCGGCCTGGAGGCTCGACATGCGTCGTGCCCGCTGGTCGCCGTCCACGGATGCGGACGATCCGTTCTGACGCGCCGCCCGCGGACGTGGGCCGTCAGCGGTCGAAGCGCTCGCCCTTCGGGCTCGTCGGGATCAGGCACAGCACGTACACGACGAGCGAACCGATGCCGGGCACGACGTGCAGGAACTGCCAGAACCCGGACAGTCCGGCGTCGTGCAGCCGTCGGGCGCCGAGGGCGAGCGACCCGATCAGGGTCGCGAGGCCCCAGAGCACGAACAGGTAGGACCCGACGGGGTTCTCGAACAGCGCGGTGTCCGGCGTGAACGCCTGCGGGACGAGCTGCAGCACGAGTCCGATGGCGAGCGACGTCAGCCACCACCACCAGAACTCGGCACGCGAGGCCCGTCCGGTGAACACGGTGTACTTCCGCCAGAACCGCCGGACGGCCTCGGTGAAGGGTGCGCCGTAGAAGGGGTCGCGCAGGGCGACGCCGCCGGGCTGCACGCTGTCGTTGCTCATGGAGCAAGCCAACCACGTGGTGCAGCCCGGCCGCGTCCTACACAAGCGAGTCGCGCCAGGCCGCGTGCAGCTGGGCGAACCGCCCGGTACCCGCGATGAGGTCGGCGGGGGTGCCGTCCTCGACGATCTTCCCGTGTTCCATCACGAGCACCCGGTGCGCGATCGCGACGGTGGACAGGCGGTGCGCGATGATCACCGCGGTGCGGTCGGCGAGCAGGGTCTCGAGCCCTTCCTGCACCAGCCGCTCCGAGGGGATGTCGAGCGACGCCGTGGCCTCGTCGAGGATGAGCACCTTCGGGTCCGCGATGAACGCCCGCGCGAACGAGAGCAGCTGCCGCTGTCCCGCCGAGACACGACCACCGCGCTTGTTCACGTCCGTGTCGTACCCGTCGGGGAGCGCCATGATGAACTCGTGCGCGCCGACCGCCTTGGCGGACGCCTCGATCTCGGCGCGGGAGGCCCCCGGCTTGCCGAGCGCGATGTTGTCGGCGACCGTGCCGGAGAACAGGTAGGCCTCCTGCGTGACCATGACGATCGCGCGACGCATGTCCTTCGTGTCGAGGTCGCGCAGGTCCACGCCGTCGAGCCGCACGGATCCCTGCGACGGGTCGTAGAAGCGCGCCATGAGCTTGGCGAGCGTCGACTTGCCGGCGCCGGTGGACCCGACGAGTGCGATGGTCTGCCCCGAGGGGATGTGCAGGTCGAACTCCGGCAGCACGACCTTGCCCGCGTTGTACGCGAACACGACCTCGTCGAAGTCCATCTTGCCCGTGGCATCGGCCAGCTTGGTCGGCTTCACGGGGTCCGGCACGCTCGGCCGCTCCTCGAGGACGCCGGAGATCTTCTCCATCGCCGCCGAGGCCGACTGGTACCCGTTGTAGAACATCGCGAGTTCCTGCGCCGGGTCGAAGAAGCGCTTGGCGTACAGCGCGACCGCGAGCAGCGCACCGACCTCGAGCGTCCCGCCGACGATCCGGAAGCCGCCGACGATGACGACCGCGGCGAGGGTCGCGTTGCCGATGAGCACGAGCACCGGGTCGAACGTCCCGAACAGGTTGAACACCTTCGTGTTCGCCAGCCGGTAGTCCTCGACGAAGCCGCCGTACTCGTCCTTGTTGCGGGACTCCTTGCGGAACGCCTGCACGGCGCGGATGCCCGTCATCGTCTCGACGAAGTGCACGATCACGCGTGCCGAGGTGACGCGGGTCGCGCGGAACAGCGTCTGCGAGTTCGTCTGGAACCAGCGGATCAGGAACCAGAGCGGCACGAGCGACACCGCGAGCACGAGCCCCGACGTCGGGTCGAGCAGCACCAGGGCCACGGCGGTGAACACCATGTAGAGCACGCCCTGGATGAGCTGGTTCAGCCCGGAGTCGAGCAGCTCGCGGATCGAGTCGAGGTCACTCGTCTGGCGGGAGATGATCCGGCCGGACGTGTAGGTCTCGTGGAACTCAAGCGACAGCCGCTGCGTGTGCAGGAACACCCGCTTGCGGAGGTCGAACAGGATCGCCTGGCTGATCCGGGCGGCGAGCACGGTGTACCAGGCGGTGAGCACCGCGCCGAGGACGGCCACGACGATGTACGTCGCGACGACGCCGAACGCCGGCACCCAGTCGTTCTGGTCCATCACCGCGGGCAGGGCGTTGTCGATGCCCCACGCGATGAGCGCCGGACCCGCGACGGTGCCCGCCGTGGAGACCACGACCACGATCCCGAGCAGCACCAGGCGGAGCTTCAGCGGGGCCGCGAGGGAACCGAGCAGGGCGAGGGAGCGACGCCGCAGGCGCTTGCTCTCCGCCTTGGTGAAGTCCTCGCGCTCCTCGCCGCGCACGCCCAGGGTGGTGATCGAGGCGGTGACGGGCGCGGCAGACTGCGCGTCCGCAGCGTCGTCGGTGACCGGTGCCGTGCCTCCCGGCAGGTCCTGGTCCGTCTGCTGGCTCATGCCATCGCCTCCTGTCGTGCGACCTGGTCATCGTCGTCGAGCGACGAGATGACGTAGCGGTAGTGCTCGTTGGCGGCCATCAGGTCGTGGTGGGTCCCGACGGCGGTGATGACGCCGTTCTCCATCAGGGCGACCCGGTCGGCCAGCGTCACCGTCGACGGACGGTGCGCCACGATGAGCGACGTCGTCTCGGCGAGGACGCGGCGGAGGCCGGCCTCGACCCGCGCCTCGGTGTCGACGTCGAGCGCCGACAGCGGGTCGTCGAGCACGAGCACCGACGGCCGCGCGGCGATCGCACGGGCGAGCGCCAGACGCTGTCGCTGTCCACCGGACAGCGACAGGCCCTCTTCACCGACGCGGGTGTCGACGCCGTCGGGCAGGTCGTCCACGAAGGACGCCTGCGCGATGTCGAGGGCCTCGCGCATGAGCGCCTCGGCCTCGGCACCCTGCACGTCTGGACGACCGAGCAGCACGTTCTGCCGCACCGTCGTCGAGAACAGGGTGGCGTCCTCGAACGCGACGCCGACGTGACGTCGCAGTTCCTCGCGGGTGAGGTCGCGGATGTCGACCCCGTCGATCGTCACCGAACCGCCGGTCACGTCGTAGAGGCGCGGCACCAGCGAGAGCAGCGTCGTCTTGCCGCAGCCCGTGAGCCCGACGAGCGCCATGGTCTCGCCCGGCTGCAGCTGCAGCTCGACGCCGTTGATCAGGTCCGGGTACTGCGGCGCGGAGTCCTGGTACCGGAAGTGCACGCCGTTGAACGACAGTGCACCGTGCGGCTCCGCGATCGTCTTCGGGTCCTGCGGGTCCGTGATGGTGTTCTCGGAGTCCATGACCTCGAAGAAGCGGTCGACCGCGGTGCGGGTGTCGAACGTCATCGAGAGCAGGAAGCCGATCGACTCGATCGGGAACCGCAGCACCGTCGCCGTCGCGAAGAACGCGAACAGCTGCCCGACGGTCATCTCGCCCTGCGACGCCAGCCAGATGCCGGCGAGCAGGCACAGCGCGAACGCGACGTCCGGCACGAGCAGCAGCCACAGCCAGATGCTCGCGATGGCCTTCGCCTTCTTGATCTCGGTGCCGCGCAGGGCTTCGGCCTGCTCGCTGAACTCCTCGAGCTTCGACCCGCCGCGACCGAACGCCTTGAGCACGCGGATGCCGTGCACCGACTGCTCGACGCTCGTCGCGAGGTCACCGACCTGGTCCTGGCTGCGGCGCGCGACGACGGAGTACCGACGCTCGAACAGCAACCCGTTGATCCACAGCGGGATCGACGCGATCAGGAAGATCAGCCCGAGCAGCCACCCGAAGGTGAACAGCACGACGAAGCCGACGACGATCGTCACGACGTTCACGACGAGCAGGACGACACCGAAGGCCAGCCAGCGGCGGATCAGCGACAGGTCCGACACGGAACGGGACAGCAGCTGCCCCGATTCCCACCGGTCGTGGAACGCGACGGGCAGGTCCTGCAGCTTCGCGTACAGCGAGTTCCGCATGCTGGCCTCGATCCGCGTCGAGGGACGCATCACCATCCGGCGGCGCGAGGCGATGAAGAACGCCTCGAGCACACCGAGGGCGAGCACGCCGAGGCCGGCGGGCCAGATCTGTGCGCCGTCCTTCGATGACAGCGGACCGTCGACGAGCCACTGCAGGACGTAGGGGATTGCGAGCGCCACCAAGGAGGCTCCCATCGCTGCGGCCATGCCGCCGATGAGGCGCCCCTGGTAGGGCTTCACGTAGGGGTAGATCCGCGCGATCGCGCGGAAGGTGGACGGGCGCGCCGTGGTGGGCGACTTGGACATGCGTTGCGTCCTCATGCGTCTGCCGGGTCCCCGGGTCGCGCTGCGCCCTGGCCGCCTGCTGCTTGCTTGCTGCTGGCGTGCGGTGCGTGCGCGGCCTCGACCTGGAGGCTCGGTGTGGCGTTGCGTGGTGATCATCGGCCGGGCGCGTGGTCGCGCCTCCGCCGTCACTCGCGTGACGTCGGTCGGGCCGGAGGGCACCGGGAGACACTCGTCCCCCGGGTTCAGGCGGGTGGTTCGCGGACGCTCGTCGTGCGGCGCCGCGAGGCCGTGGGAACGGCCTGACTAGACGGCGGCCGCGACGCGCGGTCGCGGTGCGATCAGGGATCGCCGTGCGGGAGTGGTCCCCACGACGGACACGAGACCTGCACGGGCGGCCGTCGCCACGGTTCCGGTCATGTTGTCCATCGTCACTCCAGTCGTCGTCTTCGTCACCGTTGTGTCCGCGGTGCCACCGGTCCCGGAGGATCGTCGGCTGCCTGTCGCGGAGCCTTACAGACTATTCACAGTGACTCTCAGCGCGCAATAGGGTGCCGCGATTTGTTCACTTCAGTGGACGAACCGGTGCTCGCATCAGTGGAAGAAGTGGCGCTCGCCCGTGAAGTACATCGTGACCCCCGCGGCCGTCGCTGCGGCGATGACCTCGTCGTCGCGGACGCTGCCACCGGGCTGGGCCACCGCGCGCACACCGGCGTCGAGCAGCACCTGCAGGCCGTCGGCGAACGGGAAGAACGCATCGGACGCCGCGACGCTGCCGGTCGCGCGGTCACCGGCGCGGTTGACCGCGAGGTGGCACGAGTCCACCCGGTTGACCTGGCCCATGCCGACCCCGACGCTCGCGCCCTGGTTCGCCAGCAGGATGGCGTTCGACTTGACCGAACGGCTCGCCTTCCACGCGAAGGCAAGGTCGGCGAGGGTCTGGTCGTCGGCCGGCTCGCCGGCGACCAGGGTCCACGTGGACTGGTCGAACGCCGTGAAGCGGTCGGCGTCCTGCACCAGGAAGCCGCCGGAGATCTGCTTGACCTCGCGAGGCGCCAGGGCGAAGTCGGCCGGCAGCGTGAGCAGGCGGATGTTCTTCTTGCGCGACAGGATCTCGAGCGCCTCGGGGTCGAAGCCCGGGGCCACGACGACCTCGGTGAAGATGTCCTTGACGGTCTCGGCCATCGCCACGGTGACCGGACGGTTCGCGGCGATGACCCCACCGAACGCCGACAGCGGGTCGCAGGCGTGCGCGGCGGCGTGCGCCGAGGCGATCGCGTCGGCGGCGTCCGCGGGGGCGATCGCGATGCCACACGGGTTGGCGTGCTTGATGATCGCGACGGCGGGGGTGTCGAAGTCGAACGCTGCACGGACGGCCGCGTCGGCGTCGACGTAGTTGTTGTACGACATCTCCTTGCCGTGCAGCTGCGTCGCCTGCGCGATGCCGGCGCCGTCGGTGCTCGTGTACAGCGCGGCGGCCTGGTGCGCGTTCTCGCCGTAGCGGAGCGTGGCCGACAGGTCGGCGGTGAAGCCGAGGTGCTCGTCGAACGAGCCGGGCGTCTGGATGTCGCCACTGGTCGTCGGCGCCGCAGCGGCCGCGACGACGTCGCTGGCGAAGTAGGACGCCACCGCGGTGTCGTACGCCGCGGTGTGCGCGAACGCCTGGGCCGCCAGACGCTTGCGGAGCTCGAGCGAGGTGCCGCCCGCGCGGACGGCCTCGACGACCTCGGCGTAGGACGACGGCGAGACGACGATCGCGACGTTCGGGTGGTTCTTCGCCGACGCACGGACCATCGCGGGGCCGCCGATGTCGACGTTCTCGACCACGGTCGCGGTGTCGGCGCCGGAGGCCACCGTCTCGACGAACGGGTACAGGTTCACGACGACGAGCTCGAACGCCGCGATCCCGAGGTCGGCGAGCTGCTGCTCGTGCGACTCGAGCCGCAGGTCGGCGAGCAGACCGGCGTGCACCGACGGGTGCAGCGTCTTGACCCGGCCGTCGAGCGACTCCGGGAACCCGGTGACGCTCGCGACGTCGGTGACGGCGTACCCGGCGTCGCGGATGGTCTGGGCGGTGGACCCCGTCGACACGATCTCGACACCCGACTCGGCGAGGGCGCCGGCGAGCTCGAGCAGGCCGGACTTGTCGCTCACCGAGATGAGTACGCGGCGGACCGGCACCACGTCACGGTCGCGGTAGAGGCTGGGGTCGGCTGCGTGCACGCTCATGCGCTCGGGGTGCCCTTCAGGTCGGTGGTGCCGTTGGCGATGTCGAGGATGGTCTGGATGAGCAGGCGGCGCTCGACCGGCTTGATGCGGTCGTGCAGCGTCGACTCGGAGTCGCCCGGGAGCACGGGGACGCGCTCCTGGGCCAGGATCGGGCCGGTGTCCACGCCGTCGTCGACCGCGATGACGCTCGCGCCGGTCTCGGTGACGCCGGCTGCCAGGGCGTCCCGCACGCCGTGGGCGCCGGGGAACTCGGGCAGGTACGCCGGGTGGGTGTTGATGATGCCCGGGGCGAACTCGGACACCACAGCCGGGGGCAGCAGGCGCATGAGGCCCGAGAGCACGAGCAGGTCGGGCGACCACGGGCGGATCTGCTCGGCGAGCGACTGTCCCCACTCGGCGCGGGTCTCGTAGCGCGAGAACGGCACCGTGAAGGTCGGGATCGAGAACTCCTCGCCCAGGCCGAGGCCCTCGGCATCACGGTCGGCACCGATGGCGACGACACGGGCGGGGTACTCGGCGTCGAAGGTCGCTTCGAGCAGGGCTCGGAGGTTCGACCCGGTACCGGAGATCAGGACGACCAGTTCGAGCACGGCACCAACCCTACCGGGACCCGCGGGTCGTGACGTCGGCGCTAGCGATCGCCCTTCGGGCGGCGCCACCAGGGCAGCTCCTCGTCGGGGATCTGGTCGGTGACGTCCCAGTTCGTCGGCCGCGCCGACGGGGTGGAAGCGGCGGCGGCCTCGGGTGCGGCCGGCTCGTCGTCGACGTCGTCCCGTCCGGCGACGAACTCCTCGGTGCTCCACGGGAACGCCGGCTGCGCGTCGGTGTGGTCGGGCGTGGACGTCGACGTGGCGGGCCGTTCCGGAGCGGGCACCGGGCGCTGCTGCTCGGCGACGGCGTCGGCACCGGTCACACGGTCGCGGAGTCCACCGGCGCGGTCGCGGAGTCCACCGGCTCGCTCGCGGAGTCCACCAGCCCGTTCGCGCGCACCGCCGGCGACACCGTGCAGTCGATCGCGCAGGGCACCCATCGCGGCACGTCCCGACGAGCGGGGTTCACTCGGGCTCTCGTCGGCCAGGCGCTCCGAAGCGACGGCGTCGGTCTTCGCCCAGGCCGGCAGTTCCACGTCGTGGTCCGGGTCCTGCGGGGGCGTCAGATGCGTTGCGATGGGCGCAGGCACGACCGGCTCGTCGGCGATCGGTTCCGTCGGGCTGTCCACAGTGGCGCGCGAGCGAGCAGCGGTCGAGCCGTCGTGGGACTCCTCGACCACGAACCGGTGCACGTCCGTGGTCCGTCCCGCGCCGGCCTGGTCGAGCGCGGCGAGCAGCGAGCCCGCCCCCGCGTCAGCACCGCCGCGAACGGCCTCGTCGTCGTCCGCCTCGGTCCAGCGCTCTCGTGTCCAGCCCCGGTCCGCCAGGCGGACGAGGTCGCTGCCCGCGGCGAGGGCGATGACCGCCGGCAGGCCGATCTCGAGCGCGGCGAAGCCCCCCACCACCAGGGCGTGCGGGCCGACGTCGGCCAGTCGTCCGGGGCCGAACGATCCGGACGACACCCAGGCGATCAGCCCGGTCAGCACACCGGCGACGACGCCCGTCGCGACACCGGCGAGCGCTCGGTGGAGTGCGGAGTCGGCGTTCCCCAGCGCGCGGACGAGTCGCGGGCGCATCGAGCCGCCGATCGCGAAGCCGGCGATCACCGGTACCAGGATCCAGACCAGGCCGAAGGTGTGACCAGCGGCCGGCAGTGCGCCGAACACCGGCAGTCCGGGGATCGGCCCGAGGGTCGTGGCGATCGGGGACACGCTCGAACCGGTGCCGATGGCGAACCCGGGGCCGATCAGCCACGACGTCGCCCACCCGACGAAGTCCGGCAGGAACGCGAGCTGTCCGACGGTGAGGGCGATGCCGCCGATGACGCCGGCGTGGGACTGCTCGTACAGGGTGATGACCTCGGCGAACGAGGTGAAGAGCAGGAGCGCGACGACGACTCCGGCGAACGCGACGACGACTGCGGTGGCGGCGGTTCCGGCGCGGAGACCGAACCCGGCGATCGCACGCCAGAGCAGGGGCACGCGGTCGAGCAGGTCGAGCACACGCTGGGTGGCGGGGTCCGCCGGCAGGTCCCGCCGGCGTCGGCAGATCTCCGAACTGATGAGCGCCGGTATCCCGAACCACAAGGCAGGCAGGACCACGGCCTGCCAGATCGTGGGCTGCGTGGCTGCGGAGGTCGACGACAGCGCGACGCCGAGCCCGAGCGCCGCGACGACCGCCGTCCCGACCAGCAGGCCGGTGGTGCGGTGCTCGGTCTCCGCGAAGCGTCGACCGGCACGGGCGCCGAGCCAGGCGGTCACGACCGCGAAGCCGAGCGCCGCGAGCGTCACGTTGATCGGGTCGGCGGCGCCGCTGACCCCCGAGCTCTTCGCCAGCGCGGACCCGAGCAGGAACGAGACGTCGACACCGTGGCCGACGAGCCAGACGCTGCCGGTGGCCTTCCAGAACACGTCCCAGTCGATCTGCAGGCCGTACTCGAAGCCCCACAGCAGCGTGAGCGGGACCAGTGCGATCCCGATGCCGACGCCGACCGTCACGACCGCCTCGATCGCGGCGAGCAGAGCGGTTCCCAGGCGGTTCATCGCAGCGAGGATACGTGAGCCGACCCCCGAACGACGGGAGGCTCGGCGCGGAAGCCGCACCGAGCCTCCCGGCTTCGTCCCGACCGTGTGCCGGGCGATGGTCGCTAGCGGGCGGCGACGACCTCGCGCAGCAGCGCAGCGGTCTCGGACGGCGTCTTGCCGACCTTCACGCCTGCGGCCTCGAGCGCCTGCTTCTTCGCCTCGGCGGTGCCGGCGGAACCGGACACGATCGCCCCGGCGTGACCCATCGTCTTGCCCTCGGGAGCGGTGAAGCCCGCGACGTAGCCGACGACCGGCTTCGTGACGTGCGCCTTGATGAACTCGGCTGCGCGCTCCTCGGCGTCGCCACCGATCTCACCGATCATCACGATGGCCTCGGTCTCGGGGTCGGCCTCGAACGCGGCGAGCGCGTCGATGTGCGTCGTCCCGATGACCGGGTCGCCGCCGATGCCGATGGCGGTCGAGAAGCCCAGGTCACGCAGCTCGTACATCATCTGGTAGGTCAGGGTGCCCGACTTCGAGACGAGGCCGATCGGGCCCTTGCCGGTGATCGTCGCCGGGGTGATGCCGACGAGCGACTCCCCCGGGGTGATGATGCCCGGGCAGTTCGGGCCGATGATGCGGGTCTTCCCGCCGAGCGCCTTGGCGTGTGCCCAGAACTCGGCGGCGTCCTGCACCGGGATGCCCTCGGTGATGACGACGACGAGCGGGATCGCGGCATCGATGGCCTCGAGCACGGCGTCCTTGGCGAAGGCCGGCGGCACGAAGACGATGGAGACGTCGGCACCGGTGGTGTCGATGGCCTCGCGCACGGTGCCGAAGACGGGCAGCGACACGTCACCGTGGGTGACGGTGGTGCCGGCCTTGCGGGCGTTGACGCCACCGACGACCTGGGTGCCGGCCTTGAGCATCAGTGCGGTGTGCTTGGTGCCCTCGCCGCCGGTGATGCCCTGGACGATGACCTTGGAGTCCTTGTTGAGGAAGATCGACATGGTCAGTCCCTTCAGGCCGCGGCAGCGGCGAGTTCGGCGGCCTGCTCGGCCGCGTCGTCCATGGTCGCGGCGACGGTGACGAGCGGGTGCGCTGCCTCCGCCAGGATCCGTCGGCCCTCTTCCACGTTGTTGCCGTCCAGGCGCACGACGAGCGGCTTGGTGGCCGCGTCGCCGAGGATGCCGAGGGCGGCGACGATGCCGTTCGCGACGGCGTCGCAGGCGGTGATGCCGCCGAAGACGTTCACGAAGACGCTCTTCACCTGCGGGTCGCCGAGGATGACGTCGAGGCCGTTGGCCATGACCTCGGCCGAGGCACCGCCACCGATGTCGAGGAAGTTCGCGGGCTTGACGCCGCCGTGCCGCTCACCGGCGTAGGCGACGACGTCGAGCGTCGACATGACGAGGCCCGCGCCGTTGCCGATGACGCCGACCTGGCCGTCGAGCTTCACGTAGTTCAGGCCGTGGGCCTTCGCCTTGGCCTCGAGCGGGTCCTCGCTCGCGGAGTCCTCGAGGTCCTTGTGCGCGGGGTGGCGGAAGTCGGCGTTCTCGTCGAGCGAGACCTTGCCGTCGAGCGCCAGGATCTGGCCGTCGCCGGTGCGGACGAGGGGGTTCACCTCGACGAGCGTGGCGTCCTCGCCCTTGTAGACGTCGTAGAGCTTCGAGAAGACGTCGGCCACCTGGTCGACGAGCTCAGCCGGGAACCCGGCCTGCTCGGCGATCGCACGGCCGGCGGCCGCGTCGATCCCGGTGAGCGGGTCGACCTCGACGCGCGCGAGCGCCTCGGGCTTCTCCACCGCGAGCTGCTCGATCTCCATGCCGCCCTCGACGCTGGTGAGCGAGAGGTAGGAGCGGTTGGCCCGGTCGAGCAGCACGGAGAAGTAGAACTCCTCGGCGATGTCCGCGCCCTGGGCGATCATGACGCGCTTGACGGTGTGGCCCTTGATGTCGAGCCCGAGGATGGCCTGCGCGTGCTCGAACGCCTCGTCGGGGGTCTTCGCGACCTTGACGCCGCCGGCCTTGCCGCGCCCACCGACCTTCACCTGGGCCTTGACGACCACGACGCCACCGATCTTCTCGGCCGCCGCTCTCGCCTCTTCCGGGGTGTCGGCGATGATCCCCTGCAGTACGGGGACGCCGTAGGACTCGAAGAGGTCCCTGGCCTGATACTCGAAAAGATCCACGCTGTTCTTCTTCCCGCACGGTTCGTGCGATCGGCATCGGTTTCCCGGTCGCGCACTCCACATCGAGGGTCGCTCGATGTCGAGACAACGGCCGGGAGCCAGCCTAGCGCCGGACCGTGGACGTCCGGTGCGCGCTATCCCGGCCCGTTCCCCAGCGAGCTCCCGGCACGGTGGATCGGTGAACGCTGCACTCCGTACCCGCACCGCCGACGTGTTCGGCTGGCACCTCCGCCCCGACCAGGAATCCGTCATCGACGCCGTGCTCGACGGGCGCGACGCGCTCGCCGTGATGCCGACCGGATCGGGAAAGTCGGCGATCTACCAGGTCGCCGGCCTCGAGCTGGAGGGCGTCGTCATCGTCGTCTCGCCCCTCGTGGCGCTGCAGGAGGACCAGGTCGTCGGACTCGAGCACCACGTGGACGCTCCCCGCGCGGTCGCGATGAACGCCACAAGGAAGGCCCGGGACGTCGCCGAGGCCTGGGACGCGGTCGCCGCTGGCGAGGTCGGCTACGTGTTCCTGGCACCCGAACAGCTCGTGAAGGACGACGTGCTCGAACGACTCCGCGACGCCGGTGTCGCGCTCGTCGCCGTCGACGAGGCGCACTGCATCTCGTCCTGGGGGCACGACTTCCGACCGGACTACCTGGCGCTCGGCGAGGTCGTGGAACGCCTCGGCCGGCCGCCGGTGCTCGCACTGACCGCGACGGGCTCCGCTCCCGTGCGGGACGACATCGTCGAACGGCTCGGCATGCGTGACCCGTTCGTGCTCGCCTCGGGGTTCGACCGCCCCGGCATCCGGCTCGAGGTGGTCCGGCACGCGGAGGACGCCGAGAAGCGCGCGGCCGTGGTCGACCAGGTCGTCGGACTCGACGGGGCCACCGTCGTCTACGTCGCCACCCGCGCCGCGACGACGGAGTACGCCGACGCGATGGCCGCCCGCGGTCGTCGCGCGCGGCCGTACCACGCCGGCATGCGGGTGGCGGAGCGCGAGGCGGTCCACACGGGGTTCCTCGACGGCGACGTCGACGTGGTGGTCGCCACGAGCGCGTTCGGCATGGGCATCGACAAACCCGACGTCCGCTTCGTCGTGCACGCCGACGTCCCCGAGTCGGTCGACGCCTACTACCAGGAGATCGGGCGGGCCGGCCGCGATGCCGAGCCGGCCGGCGCGACCCTGCACTACCGGGCCGAGGACTTCGGCCTGCGCACGTTCTTCGCGTCCGGTTCGCCCCGACCCGCGTCGGTCCGCGCCGTCTTCGACGCGTTCCCGGCCACCGGCCCGATTGCCCGGTCGGCGCTCGCGGAGGCCTCCGGTCTGTCGTCCCGCACCGCCGGCCGTGCCCTCAACGCCCTGCTCGACGCCGGCGTCCTGCGCGACGACGTCGACGGGATCACGCGGGTGCCGGACGGCCCGGCGACCGCGGCCCACGCGGCCCGCGCAACGGCGGACCGCGCGGCGGAGCGCGAACGGGTCGAGGAGTCCCGCATCGCGATGATGCGCCAACTCGCCGAGACGACCGGGTGCCGACGGCAGTTCCTGCTCGGCTACTTCGGCGACGAGCTCCCGGAGCCGTGCGGCAACTGCGACACCTGTTCGTCGGGGACGGCCCTCAACGGCGGAGCCCACGTGGCCGACGGCGCGAACGACGACTTCTGGCCGCCGGATGCCCGCGTCGAGCACGCCGAGTGGGGCACCGGCGTGGTGATGAGCACGGAGGAGGACCGCATCACCGTCTTCTTCGAGTCCGCCGGGTACCGCACGCTCGCGTTGGCGGACATCGCCGAGCGGGATCTGCTCCAGCGGGTCTGATCCGCCCCCGCGACCCACGGGGGAAGGCGCGGTCGCTCGACCACCCGTCGGCGACCGCGCTCCACTCCCCCGAGCACCGGCAGTGTGCACGTCCCTCGTGACGAGCAGGTGACGTCGAGGTGAACTCCCCCGACGTTGCGGGTCGTCCCAGGGGGACCGGCGTACACCAGAAGACCCCGACGGAAGGACCCCGCATGACCGCGGAACGGAACCAGCAGGCGCAGGAACGACTCGGCGAGATCCTGGAGGCGCGCGCCTTCGACCGCTTCCCCGAGGTGTGGGCCGAGGACGTCGTGGACCACGACCCCGCGCCCGACCAGCAGCCCGGCCTCGCGGGGATCGTCGACTTCTGGACCGAGTTCACCACCGCGTTCCCGGACCTCACGCTCGAGCCCGACCCGCTCGTCGTCACCGACGACTACATCACGGCGGTGTTCACGATCCGCGGGACCCACACCGGTCCGTTCCAGGGCCATGCGCCGACGGGTCGCACCTTCGAGGTCCGCGGCATCCAGGTCTCGAAGTTCCGCGACGGCAAGATCGCCGAACGCTGGGGCGCGACCGACGAGAAGGGTCTGGCGGAGCAGCTCGCGCTCGGCTCCGGCGACGTCCACTTCGTCAGCGCCTGAACACCATCAGACACCCGGCACCACCCACACCCAGGAGGACACCATGAGCGATCCCGGCATCAGCCCCGTCGACGACTTCGAGGCCCAGCAGCGCCGCGACGACGACATCGACCGCGAGCACGTCGGCCCGTACGAGGTGGACGAGTCCGAGGAGTCCCTCGAGACCGTGACGAACGACGCCGTCGCCGGCGAGACCGTCGAGCCGCAGCCCGGTGACGGTACCGACGACGGTCCGACCGGCGGCTCCCCACGCGAGGGCTCGCCCGACCTGTGGGAGCACGACACCGACGAGGACCGGCCGGACCTGGGTGACGACCTCGGCACCAAGCCGCTCTGATCCGCTTCCCCTGACCAGCGATCCCCAGGGATCCGCGGAACACGGCCCGTAGCATCGGGCCGTGTTCCGTCGCGTCCGAGCCAGCGTCCGCAGCACGCCGTCGGCCGCCCGGCTGGTGGCGATCGCGGCGATGCTGCTCGTCGCGGCCTCTGCACACCTCGCCGCGCAGTCCGAGCCGGCAGGACGGTGGGCCCCGCTCCTCGCGATCGCGGTGGTCGGAGCCGTCGTCACCGGAGCACCGAGCCGCCTCTGGCCGCTCCCCGCGATCTGGCTCGTCGCGACCCTGCTCGCCCTGACGGGCGCCGTCCGGGTCGACGGCACGTACCTGGTGACCGCCCTCGCGACCGGCGCGATCACGCTCGTCGCGGCGATCGCCGCTGATCTCGTCCCCGTCCTGCGGGCGCGACGCCGACGGGGTGCGTCGTGACCACCCCGCAGCCTGGAGGCCCGGTGCCGGGCCCGCCACGTCCCTCCAGTCACGGCCGTCACCCCGCTGGCGCGGTGCGCCGGAACCGGCTGGTGGGGCCCACCTCCCGTCCGTCGTCCGGTCACGTCCACGACCGCAGCCTGCGTCGGTTCCTCGGTGACAGCACGCCCGTGGCCGCTGGCGGCCGTGCCATCCTGCTGCAGATCGCCGACCCGGTCGTCGCGGCTGGCGTCCGCCGGCACTCGGACTTCGCACGACGACCGCAGCAGCGGCTGGCCCACACCCTGATGTTCGTGTACGCCGTCGTCTCCGGCACGGAGCGGGACGCCGCGATCGCCGCCGGCTTCGTGAACCGGGCCCATGCGCCCGTGACCGGCGCGGACGACGTCGACCGGCAGCTGTGGGTGGCCGCGACCCTGTTCGACTCGGCTCGTCGGGCGCACGACCTGTTCGGTGCGCCCGTCACGGCGGAACGCGCGGAGGACGTCCTCGCCGCGTACGCCCCGATCGCGACGACGCTGCGGGTGCCCGCCGAGCGCTGGCCGACCTCCGTCGCGGCCTTCGACGAGTACTGGGCCGACGCCCTCGAGCGGCTCGAGGTCACCGACGACGCCCGCGGCGTGGTGCGGGACCTGCTCCACCCGCGCTTCGCGCCGTTCTGGGTGCGTGCCGCGATGCCGCTCGTCCGGATCGTCACGGTCGGGATGCTGCCGGAACGGCTGCGGACCGCCTACGGGTTCGCGTGGGGGCCGCGCGAGCACCGTCGGTTCCAGCGCACGGTCGCCGTGGTCAGCTGGGTGCGGTCGGTCCTGCCCGGGGCCCTGCTGCGGCTGCCGGGTCCGCTGCTGCTGCGGGCGATGCGGCGGACGGCCGGGCGACACGCCACTGCTGCTGGTGCTGCTGCTGGCGCTGCTGCTGCTGCTGCTCAGCCGGCGAGTACCCGCACGGCGTAGTCCCCCACCATCACGACGTCACCGGGCCGGGCGATGACCTGCGCACCGCCCACGCTCGGTTCCTGGGCACCGGAGGCGCGGACGACCACCGTGCCGTTCGACGATCCGAGGTCCTCGACCACCAGGCCGCCGTCCCCCGTCGGCCGCATCGCGGCGTGCTCGCGCGACACCGACTTCCCCGGGTCGTCGAGCAGCACGGCTCGTCGCCCCGGCGCGGTCGGGACGCGTCGTCCCACGACGACCGGCTGGTCGAGCGGCACGACGGTGCCCGGCGCGACCTCGAGCACGAGTCGCGGCACGATGCCGATCGTCGGCAGCGGCTGCTCGGTCCGGACGACGGCGTCCGGCTCGTCGTCCGACACCGGAGCCGCTGGCAGCACCCATGCCCGGGACAGGTACCCGGCCTGTCGGTCGCGCTCGACGTCGGCACGCGTCACGACCGGACGTCTCGGAGTGTCGTCGTCCTTCCGGCGTCGAGCCACCGTGTACCCCTCGTTCTGGTGATTGTTCAGAAGTGGTGCGAGATGCAACGCGATCCAGTATGGTCGAATCGCGCCGGGGGTCGCCCGGTACTTCACATACGCATCGGGAGGGCATGCGCCATGGCCAACGTCAACGTCACCTACGACGATCTTCGCAACCAGGCTTCGCAGCTTCGCAACGGCCAGAAGGCCATCGAGGACCAGCTGAGCCAGCTCAAGAGCCAGATCGACAACCTCGTCTCGTCGGGCTACGTCACCGACAAGTCCTCGAAGGCGTTCGACTCGACCTACTCGGAGTTCAACTCCGGCGCGACGCAGACGATCCAGGCCATCGACGGCATGGCCGGGTTCCTCGAGAGCGCGGCGAACACCCTCGAGTCGACCGACGAGCAGCTCGCGTCCAGCATCGGCTGAGACCGGCTCGGAACGGTGGTGGCCGGCGTCTTCGGATGCCGGCCACCGCTCTCGCTGCTCCGGCAGCACACGCTTCGAACGACGACTGGACCAACGGGGGGACCGTGGGCGGCACGCTCAAACTCGATCTCGACATGATCGGCGGCCTGGCAGCTGATCTATCGAGGCTGCACGGCGACTTCGAACACGTCGCCTCGACTGCTGCTGACTACAAGTCCGGGGTCGGCTCGTCGACCATCGTCAGTGCGATCGACGAGTTCGCCAGCAACTGGGACATCCGCCGGGGGCGACTCCAGGAGTCCATCAAGGCGGTCGCCGAGATGGCTGAGAGCGCACACGACGGTTTCACGGAGACCGAGGTCGAACTCGCCAACAAGATCCTCGGGAAGGACAGCTGATGGCGCGTCCCACCGACTGGAGCGCCGTCGACCTGCCGATCGACCCGGTGCCCGGCGATCCCACGGAGATCCGCCAGTCCGCATCGGGCGCTCGTTCGATCGAACGGGCCATCACCGAGCAGGTCAACCACCTCAATTCCCTCAAGGACGGCGAGGGTTGGGAGAGCGAGTCGGGTACGAAGTTCCGCGACTCGGCCGGTGACCTCGCCGGCGCCGTCGAGAAGGCGAAGGGGCGCTACACCCAGCTCGCCGCGGCGCTCGACGACTGGGCGAACGGGCTCGAGGGGCTCCAGCGCGAGGCCGACGCGGCCCTGGTGCAGGCGCAGGACGCGCGGGATGCGCACCGCGCGGCGGCGAACCAGACGATCACCGCCGAGGCCGACAGCCCGGACCACCAGGACCAGGTCGACGCGCAGGACCGCGCGCTGAGTGCGGCGCAGGGCGACATCGACGCGGCGAAGGCGATCATCCACCGGATCGCTGGCCCGTCCGGGCTGGCAGGCGAGTACGGGGACCTCTCCGACCGCGTCGCGAGCCGCATCCGGGACGGTGCGGACGACGGGATGAAGGACGGCTGGTTCGACCACGTGAAGCAGGCGATCCACGATGCCAAGGGGGTGCTCGAGGCGATCAAGAGCATCCTGAACGTGGTCGCCCTCGTCCTCGTGGTGGCCGCGGTCATCGTCGCCTTCGCGATCCCGGGCGTCAACCTCATCGCGTTCGCCGTCGCCGGTCTCGTCGTGGCGAGTCTGACGTTCGGTATCACTGCAACGCAGGCCGCCGCCGGAGACGCCACAGCGTCGGATGTGGCGTGGGCGGCCGTCGGCGTCGCGGCGTCCGCTGTAGGCCTCGGAGCCGCGAAGACTGCTGCGTCCGCGCTACCGGCCTTGACACGGTCGACCCTGCAGTCCGGCGCACGCGGAGCTGCGAACAGCGCGCGAGCGGCCGGCATCCCGGAGGGACCGGTCTTCTCTGCCAAGTACGCCGAACTGCGAGCGAGCGCGGCAACGGTCGGCGACAAGGCCTGGGTCAAGTTCTTCGACAACACGCTCACCAACGGTGCGATCGCGCCGGTGCTCATCAGCCGGCTTGCGAGCGGCGGGCCGATCGCTCAGGAGATGCTGCCGAAGATCCTGCTCCCAGCCGTGTCCGCCTCGGTACTCGGGGCGAAGGGCATCTACGACGGCGTCGTCGACGCTGCTGACGACCTCGGCGACCTCTTCTCCGGCAACTACTGGAAGAACGCGACGTCGGTGCAGGTCGGCTCTCTGTGACCGGCTACCGCCTGCAACTCCCGGAAGGGTGGATCCGGACCCGCCTCTCCGGCGACCTCGACCACGTCGTCGACCAGATGGTCGAGCGGACGATCCCGCGCGGGCGCTTCGGAGACTCGGACGGTGCCATCGCCAGACGCCGGCTCAGAGACGACCTTCGCCAGTCCTTCGGCGCCGCCGCCGACGCAGGAGCGGTCGACATGTACTCCTTCGAGGGCGAGGTCAGCGGTGTCCGGCTGCCGATGAGCTTCTCGGTCTCCGTGGCGCACTTCGGCGTGACCGTCGGCGCCCTGCCGCTCGAGGTCTTCGCAGAGGCGCTCAGCGACTCGGGTGACGCGCGGGTCGTCGACTTCCCCGCGGGCAAGATGATCCGTGCTCGGAAGGAAGTCAGCGAGACTGCCGGAGCAGCACTCCGCGCCGCAGGGCCCCCTGCCACCGGGATCGGTCTCCTCTCCGCGCCGTCCCAGCGCTCGCTGGAGGCGTTGAACCGATTCGTCGCAGACAACGCCGACGTCGAGGTGTCAACGACAACGGTCGATTACCTCGCTCCCATCCCGGGTGAGCAGGGGACCTTCGTCCTCGTTTCGCTGACGGCTCCCGGCCCCACGAACGTCGAAGCACGTGTCGGGCACTTCGACGTGCTCATGGCAGGGTTCGGGTGGACACGATGACGACGCGGCTGGAGGTCCCTGTCACCACCGTGATGGCCCCGCTCGGGATCGTGTCGAACCGCGTCCAGACCAGCGAGGACCTCGCCACGACGGATCGCGAGGACCTTTCCGAGCTCGGCCAGCTGCTGGCTGCGCGGGGAGCAGATGCCGCATGGGCCCTCCTCGACGAAGTCGACGATTCGATCGCGTCCTGGATCGCGCTCACGCTCCGACCCCTCGGAGGTGCTGCGCCGGGTGTCGTCCGTCGAGCCGCGCGCTACGACGATCCGATCGAGAGCGACGAGGCGATGCGCAACACGACGCTCGGCCGAGCGCTTCGACTTCGACAACGAGCCGCCATCACAGCGCCGAGGCGCGACGAACCGAATGCCACCATCGTGAGCGAGAGTCTCAATTGGTCGTGGGTCCTCCCGGCGGACATGATGTTGTGCGTGCACTCGAACACAACACAACTGGTCTATTCCGATTGGGTCGCCCGTCACGTCGATCTGGTAGCGAACGGCATCGACGTTGTCCACTGATCTCCCTGAACTCGTCGTCCGCAGCGCGGTCGTCAGTGATCGGGCAGCGGCGCGTGACCAGTTCATCGGTCTGACCGTCGTCGATGGCACGGTCTTCTCGGTCCGATCGGACGGCCGCATCGAGACGCTCTGCTCCGGCATCCGCCGAGCGGCATGGGCTCCCGCCACGGCACTGCCACGGGAGATCGGCGTCGTCACCTCCGTCGGGGCGGTTGTCCTGATCAGCGACGACAGCACCAACGTGTTCCCACTGGACGTGTGGTGGATCGAGCCTGCCGCTCCGGCGACGCCTCGCCAAGCAGTGTCATCAAGCGGGTTCTACGACCTCGCCGACCGACTCGGTCTCGAGATCGCGTTCGATCCGGACGCGATGACGGGCTTCCAGACAGCGAGCGCCGTCGTCCACGTCCCGCTTCCGGACACCGCAGCACGCCGCGCCCGACGGCGCACCTTCGTGGTCGCGCTCCTGCAGGCGATCGCGCTCGTTCCCGTCCCCATCGCGTTCGCGCTGCTCGGCCGAGGGTGGGGCGGCAGCGTCGCGGTGCTGGGTTGGCTGAGTGCGGCCGTCTCAGCAGCCGCTCTGGTGAACGTCGTGCTCAGTGTCCGAGGACGACGTCGAACGCGACTGCGGATCGGGACCACGGTGGTTCGTCCGAGATCCGGGCCCGGGTGGTTCCGAGCGCGAGCCGGCATCTCAGTCGCGAGCGGCATGGTCGTGATCGACGACGGACGCGGCCGATCCGTCCTGCTGTCCACACCGCAAGCGACCTCATCCGCGTCGGCTGTCGTTCGTGCGCGCACGGTCCGCGGGAAGCAGGCTCGCGCGGTACTGATCGACGGGACGGACGTCGTCCGCGCCGAGCTGCCGTTCGCGTCCTGGCCCGAGTCCGACATCGACGAACTGCTCCGAGAGCTCTCGGTGATCCGAGATGCAGGCAGCGACCGACGCAGGTCTGCGGACGTGCGCTTCGACCCGCACCGCGGTGCCGCCGTTCCGGGCACATCACTCATCGCGTGGACCTCGCTCGGGGTCGTCCCGCTCACCGCCGTGGGCGGTGCGACGATCCTGCAACTGATGGTCTCGGTCTTCGCGAAGATCGGAGGGCCGCTGACATGGGGGATCGCCCTCTCGTTCGGTTCCGCGTCCGTCGTGATCCTGCTCGCGGTCATCGGCACCGAGCTCGGCGGACGACTGCCCCCTGTCGAACCGCCTCCTCGAGGTTTCCGGCCTTCTCGGACCTTCGGGTCTGTTGTCGGCTGGTTCGTCCTCCTCTCCGCCGTGGCAGTCGGGTTCCTCGCGGTCGGAGACCCGGGGACCGCCTGCTACGCGGAAGCGCTTGCTTTCGCGAGTGTGGCGTTGCACTGGTCGCTGTACCGTCGCCGTGCCATCCAGTCCCGGCGTGGAGTGACGAGCATCGGGCGCTGGCTCGCAACGGGATGCAGGAATTGACCGGACAGCCGAGAAGGGAGAACTCCTGATGGGACTCGAATTCGATTACGTCAACGCCTGGACGAGGTTCATCGAGGGCGACCCGGCCACCGCGGGGCGCGCCGCAACAGCGAACGTGATCAGCCACATCCACCGGCCTGTTCCGAAGCGTGTCGCAGGATCGCTCGAGTCGGCGATGACTGAACTGGCACGACTGCGAAACGACGTCGATGCCCACGACTTCTTCGTCCTGACGACCGACGCCCCGACCATCGAGATACTCGCCTACACGGTCATCCAGTACTTCCCAGGACTCGATGCTGCAGCCCGGGCGGTCGACGACGCACTCCTCCCGCTCGCCGAACGGACAGCGGATGCCGATGTGTCCACCGTCACGACGGCACTCGGCCCCGCAACGAGGATCCTCGACCGGACGGAGACACCGGCTCGCTCACTCCTGCGCCGCGCGGTTCCGTCCACGACGATCCGATGGGTGCAGCCCATCGGACAGCTGCCCGATCCGCTGACCGCCGTCCTGACCACGTTCATCCCGAAGCGTGCGGACGAGTCGTTCGCTGCGCCCTTGGCCGACCAGTTCGCCCTCGGGCTGGTGCTCACTCCAGACGCCGAGTGAGAACGACCACGACAACCACCACGACCACGACCACGACCACCGACCCGCGAAGGAAGCGATGACACGACGGGTCCCCCGCACACCCGGACGCCGCTGGGCCGCATTCGCCCGCGACACGGTGATCGTGCTGGCCATCGGTGTCGGCGTCTCCCTCCTCCCAGGTGGCAAGTACGACACGGGTCCCTGGGACGGACCGACCGCGTGGCTCATCCGGTACGTCGTGTGGGCGATCGCGTTGGTCGTCGGCGTCGTCATCGGAAGTCGTCACCTGAAGGCATCCCGTCCATCGAGGGGCGGACGATGACGACGCCCGCTGGCGGCGGCGCACCGCCCGCGCACGTGCAGCGCATGACCTGGCCGTTCGTGTCCGACGCATCCACGGCGCGACGTGACCGATGGGGGCTGCACTGAGCCCGCGTCGAGGTGAACCGACCCGCTCCCCCACACCGCGCCTCCAGGCCGAGCGCCCATCCACAATCCGGACGCAACACGACCTGCCCGACCGGGGAACCTGCGAGAATCGACGAATGAGCGGCAGCATGACGCTGCGGGGGGCCTCGTCCGACCACCGCGCTGCGACCACGACGACCACGATCTCCGGTGCAGGGCGCCACACGTGCGCCTGACGTTCACCGCGAGCCACCTTCCGTCGAGCGCCTCCGCCGACTTCGTGGTGGAGTGCGACGAGGACACCCTGCTCGGCGAGGTCGTCGAGGTCGTCGCCAAGCGGCTCGGCCACGGGGCCGCGGCGATCGTCGACGTCGCGGTCGACGCGGTTCCGACCACCCCGCACGCCCGCATCGGTGACGGCGTCCTGCTCGAGGGTGCTCGGCTGACGTTCGGGGCCCCGGCCCCGGTGCTCCCACTGCCCGGTGACCTGCCGAGCGTCCGCATCGTCGGCGGACCTGGCGCCGGCACCGTCGTGGTGCTCGACGCCGGCATCGCCCACGTCGGTTCAGCGCCCGACGCGACCGTGCCCCTGCCGGACCGGAGCGCACCGGAGTACGCCGCGATCCTGCGGCTCGACCTCAACCGTCGGTTCACGATCACGCCGACCGAAGGCGCCACGGTACTGGTGGACCGCGCCGAGATCGACGACGAGACCGCGGTCGAGCCGGGCAGCATCGTCACCATCGGCGACACCCTGCTGTCGGTCGCGGTGCCGGACGCCGACCGAGCAGCGATCACCCTGACCGCCGGCGGCGGCTCGCTCGACTACACACGGCCGCCGCGGCTCCTGCCCGAGGACCACCCCTCCGTGTTCAAGTTGCCGGCCGTGCCGGCGCAGCAGTCGCGGCGCTCCATCCCGATCATCGCGGCGCTCGCGCCGCTGGGCATGGCCGCCGTGATGATCTCGATCTTCCACAACGTCGCGTACCTCGCGTTCGGTCTGATGTCGCCGATCATCATGTTCGGCAACGCCTGGTGGGACCGCCGGAACGGCAAGAAGACCCACAAGCAGCGCGTCGCCGAGTACGAGGAGACCAAGAAGGCGGTCGAGGCGGACGCCCTGGAGGCAGTGGTCCGGTACCAGCGCGAGCTGCGGACGAGCGCACCCGACCCCGCGACCGTGCTCGACGTCGCGTTGCGGCGTCGCGCCCGCCTGTGGGAGCGACGCCGGACCGATCCGGACTACCTGACGCTCCGCGTCGGGACCGCTGACGTGCCGTCCGGTGTCGTGCTCGAGGACCCGGCGGCGCTCGAGCACCGTCGCGCCGTGGACAAGCTGGCGGAGGACGTGCCGGTGGTCGTCGACCTCGGCGTGCAGGGCGTCGTCGGCGTCGCGGGTCGTGACGAGCACACCCGCCACCTCACGTCGTGGTTCGTCGCGCAACTCGCGGTGCTGCAGAGCCCGCGCGACACCCAGTTCGTCGTGCTGACCGACACCCGGTCGGCTGACGAGTGGGCGTGGCTGCGGTGGATCCCACAGGCCCGTCCGGGCTTCGGGCAGGACGCGGTGATCGCCATCGGCAACGACGCCGAGACGCTCGGCGCCCGGGTGGCCGAGGTCGGTCAGTTGATCGATGCACGACAGCGGGCGATGCGGGAGTCCAACCTGCGCGGCATCCCCGGTCCGGACATCGTCGTCGTGCTCGACGGCGCTCGACGGCTCCGCGCGCTGCCCGGCCTGATCCGCATCCTCAAGGAAGGTCCGGCGGTCGGCGTCCGGTCCGTCTGCATCGAGGAAGAGGCGCGTCTGCTGCCGGAGGAGTGCTCGGTCGTCGTCACCGTCGGCCCGGAGCGCATCCGCGTGGCCGCCCAACGCCAGGCGACGGTCACCGACGTGCGTCCCGACCGGATCCCGGACGGCTGGTTCGAGACGGTCGCCCGTGCGGTCGCACCGATGGTCGACGCCGACGACGAGAGCGATGCCGGCGGCCTCCCCACCTCGTCGCGGTTGCTCGACGTCATGCTGCTCGAACCGCCGACGGCCCGGGCGATCACCGGGAAGTGGACCGTCCGACCGCGGACGACCGAGGTGGTCGTCGGGGAGAGCCTCGACGGTCCGTTCGCGTTCGACCTGCGGAAGGACGGCCCCCACGGGCTCGTCGCCGGCACCACGGGCTCCGGCAAGTCCGAACTCCTGCAGACGATCGTGGCCTCGCTCGCGGCCACGAACACACCGGAGGGCATGAACTTCGTCCTCATCGACTACAAGGGCGGCGCGGCGTTCCGCGACTTCGCACCGCTGCCGCACACCGTCGGCATGGTGACCGACCTCGACACGCACCTGGTCGAACGGGCACTCGAGTCCCTCGGCGCCGAGCTCCGGCGTCGCGAGCACCTGCTGGCCGATGCGGCGGCGAAGGACATCGAGGACTACCTCGACCGCCTCAGCCGTGGCGAGCCCCTGCCGCCGATGCCGCGCCTGCTCATCGTGATCGACGAGTTCGCGAGCCTGGTGCGGGAGCTGCCCGACTTCGTCACGGGGCTCGTCAACATCGCTCAACGCGGCCGTTCGCTCGGCATCCACCTCATCCTCGCCACCCAGCGTCCGACCGGCGTCGTGTCGAACGACATCCGCGCGAACACGAACCTGCGGATCGCGCTGCGGGTCACCGACTCGAGCGAGAGCACCGACGTGATCGACGCCGGAGACGCGGCGCAGATCCAGAAGAGCACGCCGGGCCGTGGCTACATCCGGCTCGGCGCCGGTGCGCTGCTGCCCTTCCAGTCCGGTCGCGTCGGTGGACGCCGTCCCGGGCAGTCGACCCAGCGGAAGCAGGTCTGGGCCGGCGCCGTCTCGTGGTCCGCGCTCGGCACCACCCCGCCGGCGCCGCCGAAGTCGCAGGAACAGCACACCGATGCGCGCACCGACCTGCAGGAGCTCGTCAGCGCCGTCACCCAGGCCGCGGTCGACCTCGGCGGGCCGGCACCGTACCGGCCGTGGCTCGACGCCCTGCCGGAGACCCTGCTCTTCACCGACCTCAACGACCGTGCGTGGCAGCTCGACGACAGCACCGTGACCGACGCCCGGCTGACCCCGCTGCCGTTCGCGTTCCAGGACTTCCCGGCCGAGCAGGCCCAGCGGGTGCGCAGCTTCGACCTCGATTCCGACGGCCACCTGTACGTCGTCGGCGCCCCGCGGAGCGGCCGCTCGCAGGTCCTCCGCACCATCGCGGCGGCCATCGCGCGGAACACCTCGTCGGCCGACGTCCACGTGTACGCGCTCGACTGCGGCAACGGCGCACTGCTGCCGATCCAGGCCCTCCCGCACGCCGGCGCGGTCGTGCAGCGGGTGCAGACCGAGCGGGCGCAGCGCCTCCTGACGAAGCTCACGCAGGAGCTCGCCCGGCGGCAGCAGGTCCTGGCAGACGGCGGGTTCGCGAGCATCGTCGAGCAGCGCGCCGCTGCAGTGGTGCCGGCCGAGCGGCTCCCCCACGTCGTGTTCATGCTCGACCGGTGGGAGGGCTTCGTCGGTTCCCTCGGAGAACTCGACCACGGTGCCCCGACGGACCAGGTGATGACCCTGCTGCGCGAGGGCGCGAGCGTCGGCATCCACCTCGTCGTCACCGGGGACCGCCAACTGCTCTCCAGCCGGATGGCGACCCTGGTCGAGGACAAGCTCGTCCTCCGGCTGTCGGACCGCGGGGACTACGGGCTCGCGTCACTCAACCCGCGCAAGCTCCCGGAGCAGGTGCCCGACGGTCGCGCGTTCGCCTCCGAGTCCGCGACCGAGACCCAGATCGCGCTGCTCGCCGCCGCCGGGACCGGCCAGTCGCAGGCCGCGGCGATCACCGCCCTCGCGACCTTCGCCACCGAACGCGACCGCGCGGTCGAACGTGCCCGCCGTCCGTTCCGGGTGGACCAGCTCTCCGGCCCGGTGCCGTTCGAGCGCGCATGGGAGATGCGCGACGACGATGCCGGGCTGTTCGGCCTGGTCGGCATCGGCGGTGACGACCTCACCGCGATCGGTCCGGACCTCGCAACCGCCGGATCGTTCGTGGTGGGTGGACCCGCGAAGTCCGGGCGCAGCGCCGTCCTGCTGTCGATGACCCGGTCGGTCCTGCGCGAGGGAGGCGAGGTCGTGCTCGTGACCCCGCGGCAGTCCCCGCTCCGCGCACTCGCCACCGAGCCCGGTGTCCTCGCGGCCCACGAAGGCGTCGACCTCGCCGAGGACGACCTCGCACCGCTGTTCGACGGTCGGCCCGGCCGCCGGGTCCTCGTCATCGACGACGCCGAGCTCGTCAAGGACGCCCCGGCGAAGAGCTGGCTGCAGGCCTTCGTGAAGAGCGCGGCGGACAACGGCCAGGCGATCGTCGCCGCGGGCCTGACGGCCGAGTTCGGTGTCGGGTTCACCGGGTGGCAGGTCGACATGAAGCGCCGCCGGTCCGGAGCCCTGCTCAGTCCGCAGACGATCACCGAGGGCGACCTGCTCGGCATGCGCCTGCCGCGCAGCAGCATCGTCGAGCGCGTGCAGGTCGGCTCCGCGATCGTGCACCTGGGTGACGGCGAACTGGTCTCCGTCCAGGTCCCGACACCCTGAGGCCGGGGAGTCGACACGGCTTCTTGTCATTCTGACAATTACCGTGGTACGGTCGAGTCATGGCAGTCGAACTCAGCACCTGGGATGCCCAGGGCAACCAGACGACACCGACGTTCTCCGCCATGCGGTTCCCCGCCGGTGAAGCCCACGTCAAGGTCGCGAACGACACCGCCGAGCCGGGGGACCTCACCGAGATCGCGACCCTGCGCGGCACGAACGGCGACGACCTGATCATGCTCGGCATGTGGGCGGACGCCGTGCGACAGCGCGGCTCGATGTCCGTCGCGCTCGTCCCCTACCTGCCCGGTGCGCGGCAGGACCGCGGCCTGCCGTTCGGCGCGAAGGTCTACGCCGACATCCTCAACGGCTTCCACCTCGACCAGGTCATCGCGTTCGACCCGCACTCGCCGGTCATCGTCGGACTCGTCGACAACCTGACCGTCGTCACGAGCGAGCAGGTCGTCCGCGACGCCGTGGTCAGCGCACCTGGGTACGACGGCGGCGACCCGTACACCGGCATCATCGCCCCGGACAAGGGCGCGGTCCTCCGGGCCACCGCGGTCGCCGAGGCGTGCGGGCTGCCGCTCTACCGGGCCGAGAAGCACCGCAACCCCGACACCGGCAAGCTCGACGGCTTCACCTGCGAACCCCTGCCCGACACCGGACGGTTCCTGGTGGTCGACGACATCTGCGACGGCGGCGGCACGTTCATGGGCCTCGCCGGCTCGACGGGTCTGCCCAAGGAACGCCTCGGCCTCTGGGTCTCGCACGGCGTCTTCTCCGGTCGGGCCGCACAGCTCGCCGACCACTTCGGCGAGATCGTCACCACCGACTCGTACCCCGCGCAGAACGCCATCGACGGCCTGCGCACGATCGCACTCACCCCCTACCTGACGGAGCAGATCCGATGACGCAGACCACGAGCACCACGACCAGCACGAGCACCGGGATCGAGCCGCGCATCACCACGGCGAGCCCGATCGCGCCCCTGCTGGCCGTCGACGGCTACAAGCACTCGCACCGGCAGGTCTACCCGGCAGGCACCACCCGCATCCTGATCAACTGGACGAACCGGTCGAACGCGCACATGCCTGAGTCGACGCACGCCGTGGTGTTCGGACTGCAGGCGTTCATCCAGCGCTCGCTCGTCGAGGCCTGGGCGCCTTTCTTCGCTGCAGACGAAGACGAGGTCGTCCGGCTGTTCGACGAAGCGCTGCAGAGCTACTTCGGCCCGAACCACATCGGCACCGACCACGTCCGGGCCCTGCACCGTCTCGGCTTCCTCCCCCTCGAGATCCGTGCGCTTCCCGAGGGCACCCTCGCCCCGATCGGCGTCGCGACCCTCACCGTCGAGAACACGATCGACGAGTTCTACTGGCTGCCCAACTACATCGAGACCGCCCTGTCGGCGTCGATCTGGCACCCGTCGACGGTCGCGACGAAGGCGCTCGAGTACCGCGACCTGATGGAGGACTGGGCCGCCCGCACCGGCGCGGTCCCGGCCGGCATCGACTTCGCCGCGCACGACTTCTCGTTCCGTGGGCAGTCGAGCATCGAGTCGGCCGCAGCCGGCGGCGCGGGCCACCTCCTGTCGTTCCTCGGCACCGACTCGATGCCGTCGCTCGACTTCATCGACCGCTACTACCCGGGCGACAACGGCCTCGTGGCCGCGAGCGTGCCCGCCACCGAGCACAGCGTGATGTGCGTCCGCGGCGCCGACGGCGAGCTGGCGACCTTCGAGCAGATCCTCGACGTGTACCCGACGGGCATCGTCTCGGCGGTCAGCGACGGCTTCGACCTGTTCAAGGTCATCACCGAGACCCTGCCGCAGCTCAAGGACCGCATCACTGGTCGTGACGGCAAACTCGTCATCCGACCCGACTCGGGCGACCCGGTGGACATCGTCACCGGCACCGTGCACGGCGTCGACGAGGCGGAACTGTTCGCCGCCGACCGCAGCCACGAGCAGAAGGGCGTCGTCGAACTGCTCGACGAGATCTTCGGGCACACCGTGAACGAGCAGGGCTTCAAGGTCCTCGACCAGCACATCGGCGTCATCTACGGCGACAGCATCACGCTCGACCGTGCCCGCCGCATCTACGAGCGCCTGGCCGCCAAGGGGTACTCGAGCGACAACATCGTGCTCGGCATCGGGTCGTACACGTACCAGTACATGACCCGCGACAACCTCGGCAGCGCGGTCAAGGCCACGTGGGCACTCGTCGACGGCGAGCCCGTCGACATCCAGAAGGACCCGAAGACCGGCAGCGGCAAGAAGAGCGCGAAGGGCCGCATCGCCCTGCACCGCGACGAGACCGGCGAGATCCGGCAGACGGACCAGGCCACGGCCGACGACGAGGCGACCAGCCTGCTCCAGCCGGTCTGGGTCGACGGCCGCTTCACGCGCCTCCAGTCCTTCGCCGACGTCCGCCAGACGCTCCGCGACGAGCGTTCGGCTCGTGCCACCCGCCGGGCGGCCACCGCGTGACCGATGCCGCAGCGGCGATCCGCGACCAACCGCTCATCGCGATCGACGTCGTCCCGGTGTCCTTCGCGACGACGGACGGTCTGCGGATCGCCACCGCGCGTCGGGCGTACGCACCGTACGCCGGACGAGAAGCGCTCCCCGGCGTGCTCCTCGACGGCACCGAGATCCTCGCCGACGGCGCGCGGCGCGCCCTGCGGACCAAGACCGGCATCGGCCCGGCAGCGGTGCGACACCTCGCGCAGGTCGGCGCGTTCGACGGACCCGACCGCGATCCACGGAACGCCGCGATCAGCATCGCGTTCCTCGCGGTCATCGACCCGGCAGCGCACGCCGACGCGACGTGGCACGACGTCGGTGCGCTGCCGCTCGGGTTGCCGTTCGACCACGACCGGATCGTCGACTCGGCGCTCGAGCGCGCACGGGTCCTCCTCTGGTCGGACCTCCCGTTCACACGGGCACTCCTCGGTGATCCGTTCACCACGGCGGACGCCGCTCGGCTGCGGATCGCACTGACGGGGACCGCACCGGACCCGGGCAACCTCAACCGGACGCTCCGCACGAACACCGCGCTTGCCCGGGTCGACCTCCCAGCGAGTGCGGGACCCCGCGGGGGGCGTCCCCCGGCAGCCTGGACGTGGCAGGACTGAGCACGGTTGGGTGGAGTCATGTCCTCCTCCCTGTCCGGTGACGACTCCCTGCACCTGCCCGAGTTCGACGCACCCCCGGCGTCGCCGCTCGACCTCGCGCAGCAGTGGCTGGATGCCGCGGACGAACGCGACGTCTCCGAGCCGAAGTCGATGACCCTTGCCACGGCCGGGGCGGACGGCCGAGTGTCCGCCCGCACGGTCGACGTGAAGCGGCTCGACGATCGCGGGCTCGTGTTCGGCACCTCGACGCTGAGCCCGAAGGGTCGTCAGCTCGCCGACAACCCGCACGCGGCGCTGCAGGTCTACTGGCGCGAGACCATGCAGCAGCTCCGGTTCGAGGGCCGGGCGGTGCAGCTGTCCGACGACGAGTCCGACGCGCTGTTTGCCGATCGTTCGCCGAAGTCCCGCGCCGCCACAGCCATCGCCGACCAGTCCGCCGTGCTCGAACCGAGGACGCTGCAGGACCTGATCGACGACGCCAACGTGCTGCTCGACGAGTCCGACGACGCCGTGCCACGACCCGCCGGGTGGGTGGCGTGGCGGCTCGAGCCCGACGTCGTCGAGTTCTGGCACGGCAGCCGCGACCGCATGCACCGCCGGCTGCAGTACGTGCTCGACGAGGGCACCTGGTCGGCCACCCGCCTGCAGCCGTAGTCGAGTCCGCTCCCGCCCGCAGCCCCTACCGCCCGATCGGGTTCGGCATCGCCCCCGCCCGGATGAGCGACGACGACTGGTCCGCCAGGTCGACCATCGACAGCGTGTTCCGCAGCTGCAGCCGGTTCAGGCAGGAGTGCTCGAACGTCGGCACCCGCAGGTCCAGCGGCCGCCGGCGGTCCGGGTGCGCGGCGGCGTGCGCGTCGATGCACTCCCCCACGACCTGCCAGAACCGGCCTTCCGGCAACACTCCGTCGTCGTCGAGGATCGCCGCGACGAACCGCAGCACCCCGTCGAACACGTCGGTGAACACCGCGAGCGCGGCCTCGTCGTCGGACACCGGGTGCACGATCCGGTCGATGTCGGCGGGCACGGGACGGTCGTCGTGCCGCCCGAGCACCGCGGCCTCTTCCCCGATGTCCTTCATGACGGCACGGACCACGGCACCGTCGCGGACGACGAGCACGAGGTTCTCGCCGTGCGGCATGAACACCAGGTCGTGCACGGTCAGGCAGTGCACGACGGGCAACAGGTAGGCGTCGAGCCATCGCCGCACCCACTCGTCGGCAGGAAGTCCCGACGCCTCGATCAGCGCTGAGACGACGGCGTTGCCCGAGGCGTCACGGTGCAGCAGCGCCGCCATGGTGAGCAGCCGTTCGCCCTCCGCCAGCCGCGGCAGCGGGCTCTCCCGCCACAGTGCCGCGAGCATCTTCCGCTGCGGCGACGACACGTCGACCCGGTGGTAGGCGTCGCCGGTGTACCCGATGGCGGCGTGCTCCCGGAGCACCGAGAACCCGACCGACTCGAGTGTCGGGTCGGCGGCGACGATCGACTCGACCCAGTCGTTCACCGCCGGGGTGTTCCGCATGTACGCGGGCGACATCCCCCGCAGGAATCCCATGTTCTGCACGGCGAGCGCCGTCTTGACGTACGAGCGCGTCGGGTCCGAGTGGTCGAACGCGGTGCGGATCGACTGCTGCGGCTGGTACTCGTCCGGCCCCTCACCGAGGTCGACGAGGTCCTGCCGCCCCAGGTCGGGTGCGAACGTCACGGCGATCCGGTGCTGCCACTGCCAGGGGTGCACGGGGATCCACACGTAGTCGTCGGGGTCGAGGCCGCGGGACACGAGCACGGCCCGGAACCCATCGATGGTCTGCGGGTCGAGCTCGGCCGCCCAGTGGTCGCGCTCGGTGCGGTCCGCGGCGAGCGCCAGGTGGGTGTGCTGGCGTCGGGCGGCGAGCCACCGGTAGCGGAACCGGCCGCCGACCTCGGGCGCGAAGGCGCGGTACTCGTCGAGCCCGAACCCGATCCGCCCGTTCGCGGCGACGAACGCCGGGTGTCCTTCGGTCATCGCCGCCTCGACGTCCTGGAACGAGGCGACGGCAGCCTCGACGGAATCGCCAGTCCGCCCACGCGCGAGCTGCGCGGCGGACGGGCCACCCCGCCGGTGCTTCGCCGCGGCGCTCGCCAAGGTCGAGGCGATCTCCTCCAGGTACGTGCCGAGCAGCTCGTCCGGGATCCCGAGGACCTCGTGCAGTTCGAGCACGAGGTCCTGCGCACTGAGTGACGTCGGCATCCCAGAGCGAGTGCGCGTCAGCGAGGCTTCGTCGATCGACCAGTGCTCGAGCACGTGCTGCCGTGCGCGGAACCGGTAGGTCGAGTCCGCCGCGTCGAGCCGCCAGCCCTCCTCGTCCGGAACCGGTGCGATCAGCCGCTCGTGCGTGAACTCGGCGATGGCCTTCGCGACGAGGTGCCGTTCGGCGGGTTCCAGGTGCTCGGGTCGCAGGTGCGCGGCCGGCCCGTCGTCGTCCGTCACGCCGATCCGGTCGGTGTCGAGCACCGACAGCAGGGCCCGCTTGCCGTCGACGTCCACCTGGCGCAGCGCGCGGAACCCCACCTCGGCGTTCTTCGCCTGCACCGCGGTGTTCCGCACGTCCGGCTCGACGACGACCCGGCGTGCACCGAGGGCGTCGCGGCAGTGCTCGACGACGGCGCGCATCACGGCGCTCGTCAGTCCGTGCACGCGTCCGCCGGCAGGGACCGGTGCGACGAGCAGGTGCATGCCGACGTCGCCCGGCTCCGCCGCCCACACGTCGGTGAGCAGGACGACGGCGGGGTCGTAGGTCTCGACCAGGAAGCACGGCTCACCGTCGCGTCGGCCGAGCCACGCGGCCTGCGCCGGGTCGGCCTGCACCCCGGCCAGGTAGTCGCGGACGCCCGCCACGTCGAGGTGCCCCATCTCCCACCACGACGACGCCGGGTGGGCGAGCCACGACCGGACGACGGCGGCGTCGCGATCCGGGTCCACGGGTTCGACGGTCAGGAGGCCCGGAGTGACTCCGGCAGACACCGGCACCTCGGGCACACCGGCCAGTCCAGTGCCCGTCAGACGGGCGCCCGTCACGTGCGTGCTCATGCGGGCACCTCCGTGCGCTCGGTCGTCTGCCGGGCCGGCGCGCGGTGCGCGCCGTCGGGTGGGGTCGTGGACTGGTCCGTTGCGGGCAGGCCGAACTCCTGGAAGGCGATCCGGGCCTCCAGGCCGTACACGGGGCGACCCGTGACGGACCGGATGATCGACGCGTTGCGCCACGCACCCATGCCGAGGTCGGGCGCGGTCAGGCCGTGCGTGTGCTCCTCGGCGTTCTGCACCCAGATGCGTCCGCCCAGGGTGTCGACGTGGTGGTCGCGTGCGACGGCCAGGCGCCCACGACCGTCGCGGGCGACGAGGTGCTCGACGGGGTCGAGGAACCGCGGGACCCGCGGGGTGTACCCGGTCGCCAGGACCAGCCGCTCGACCTCGTGCTCGTACGTCTCGCCGAGCTGCTCGTGGCGGAGCGTCAGCCGGTACGTCCCCCGGTCGGCGAGCCACTCGGCGTCGACGACGCTGGTCTCGGTGCGCAGGGTCGTCGGGATCGGGCCTCGAGCGCTGATCCGGTACAGCTGGTCGTAGAGCTCGTCGACGAGGTCCGCGCTGATGCCCTTGTAGAGCCCGCGCTGCTCGCGGCCGAGGCGGTCGCGCTCCCCCTCGGGCAGGCCGTGGAAGTGGTCCGTGTACTCCGGGCTCGTCATCTCGAGCGTGAGCTTCGTGTCCTCCATCGGGAAGAACCGCGGCGACCGGGTGATCCAGTCGAGTCGGTAGCCGTCCTGGCGCAGGTCCTCGAGCAGCTCGCGGTAGACCTCGGCAGCGGACTGCCCGCTGCCGACCACCGCGATCGAGGCGGCACCGCGGAGCGCGTCGCGGTTCGGCAGGAACTCGGCGGAGTGGATGACCGGTCCGGCGATCCCACGCAGCGGGGCGGGGACCGACGGCTCCGTACCGATGCCGACCACGACGTGGCGCGCGCGGTACGTCTCGGGACCCTGATCGGTCTCGGCGTGCACCGTGAACACGTCCGTCGCCGGGTCGTGCTCGACCGCCGTGACGGACCGGCCCCAGCGGAGCGTGTCGAGCCGGTCGGCGGCCCACCGGCAGTAGGCGTCGTACTCGCTGCGCAGGGGGTGGAAGTCCTCGCGGATGTAGAACGGGTACAGGCGGCCGGTCTCCTTGAGCCAGGCGAGGAACGAGAACGGCGAGGTCGGGTCGGCCATCGTCACCAGGTCCGCCATGAAGGGCACCTGGATCGTGGCGTCGTCGAGCATCATGCCGTGGTGCCAGGCGAAGCCGTCGGCGGCATCGAGGAACACCGCGTCGAGGTCGTCGAGCGGGTCGGTGAGGCAGGCGAGGCCGAGGTTGAACGGGCCGATGCCGATGCCGATCAGGTCGTGGACGGGCTGCTCGTCGTGGCTCATCGGATCGCTCCTTCCGGGGTGGTGGTGACGGCTCGGACGCGCGCGGCCGTCGCGGCGACGTGCTCCAGCGAGGCGCGCATCTGCGCCGGGGTGGTCTCGGGGTTGAGCAGCGTCAGCTTGTTGCAGGGTCGGCCGTCGATCACGGTCTTCGCGATGAGGACCCGGCCCTCGGCGAGGAGGGCCGCACGGATCGGGGCGACGAGCGCGTCGGCCTGCTCGTCGGTCACCCCGGCCGGCTGCCAGCGGAAGAGCACGGTGCTGAGCTGCGTCGGGGCGACGAGCACCAGGTCGGGGTGCTCCTCGACGATCCGGTGGGTGGCGGCGGCGAGGTCGATGACGGCGTCGAACGCGGTGCCGATCGCGTCGGCCCCGGTCGCGCGCAGGGTGGCCCAGAGCTTCAGGGCGTCGAACCGGCGGGTGGTCTGCAGCGACTTGTCGACCTGGTTCGGTTCGGCGGCGTCCTCGGGGTTGAGGTAGTCGGCGTACCAGGCAGTCCTACGCAGGTCGGCCGGGTCACGGACGAGCAGTGCACTCGAGGACACCGGCTGGAAGAAGGACTTGTGCAGATCGGTCGTCACGCTGCGCGCCCGCTCGATGCCGGCGAGCAGGTGCCGACGCGTCGGGGACACGAGCAGTCCGCAGCCGTACGCGGCGTCGACGTGCAGCCAGACGTCCTCGAGGTCGCACACGTCGGCGATCGGCTCGATCGGGTCGATGACCCCGCGGTCGGTGGTGCCGGCGGTCGCGACGACCGCGATCGGGGTCCCGCCCGATGCCCGCGTCGCGGCGATCGCCTCCGCGAGGGCCGCCGGCCGCATCCGACCGGCGTGGTCCGTGGCGACGTCGACCACGGCCTCGAGACCGAGGAGTCGTGCCGACTTCGCGATGCTGAAGTGCGTCTCGGCCGTCGTGAACACGGTGCCGGCCACGCCGACCGATTCGCGCGCCAGCAGCAGCGCCTGCAGGTTGGACTGCGAACCGCCCGAGGTGAACACCCCGTCACCGGCAGCGAACCCGGCACGACGGGCCAGCCAATCGATCACGTGGCGTTCGATGTCGGTGCCGATGCGGGACTGGTCCCAGGTGTCGACCGACGGGTTCACCGCGGCGAGGACGGACTCGGCGGCGACCGCGGGCAGCGCGACCGGGCAGTTGAGGTGTGCGAGGTAGCCGGGGTCGTGGAACCACACGGCCTCGCGGACGAACAGGTCGTCGAGTTCGGCGAGCGCCTGTTCCGTCCCGACGGGAGCGGCGTCCAGGTCGACCGCGCGCACCCGGTCGTGCAGCGCTTCCGGGTTGGTCGCGGTCGTCGGGCGATCCACGGTGGCGAGTCGGTCGGCGAGCTGGTCCACCGTCGACCCGACGGTCGACCGGTAGCGCTCGGCGTTGGCAGTGGTCAGCAGTTCGATGGGTGTCACGTTAGGTAAGGCTAACCTCACCTGGTTTTCGGTGTCACCCGAACAGGGGTGGACTCCCAGGTCTCGGGCGTGGCGCGACGTCCTCGCACCCACGACGAGCGCACCCCGCCGGGGAACCGGCGGGGTGTACGGACGTTCAGCCGGCTCTGGCTAGAGCTTCTCGATCGGCGCGATCTTGATGAGCAGCTTCTTGCGGCCCGCGGAGTCGAACGCGATCTCGGCGATGCGCTTCGCGCCCTGGCCGGTCACCGCCGAGACGGTGCCCTCGCCGAAGTCGACGTGCTTGATCCGGTCGCCGGCGACGAGTTCCATGTCGCCGTTGTCGCGGACCTGGCCGGACACCCGGTTCGCCCACTCGGTCTTCGGGCGGGTCTTCGACGCAGCGGCCGCGCGGTCGTACGAGCCACCGCCCCAGCCGCCGCCACCGCGGTAGCCACCGCCGCCGCCACCCCCGCCGATGCCGCCCTCGCGCTTCGCGTTCAGCGCACGGGGCTGCGTGCCGCCACGGCTGTTCGCCATGCCCGGCGACTGCTTCCACTCGATGAGCCCCTCGGGGATCTCCTGCAGGAAGCGCGACGGCATGGCGACGTTGACGTCACCGAACTGGGCGCGGGTCATCGCCAGTGACAGGAACAGGACCTTCTTCGCGCGGGTGATGCCGACGTAGAACAGCCGGCGTTCTTCCGACGGGCCACCCGGCTCGTTCGCGGACATCCGGTGCGGCAGCAGGTCTTCCTCGACCCCGGTCAGGAACACGGCCTCGTACTCCAACCCCTTGGCCGTGTGCAGCGTCATGAGCGACACCGTGCCGGACGAGTCGTCGAGCTCATCCGCCGCCGCGACCAACGACACCTCGGTCAGGAAGTCCGTCAGCGTGCCCTCGGGGTTGTTCTTCTGGAACTCGCGCGTCACCGCCACGAGCTCGTCGATGTTGTCGGCCCGGGCGGCGTCCTGCGCGTCGGGCGACTTCCGTAGGTTCTCGAGCAGGTGGGAGCCGTCGAGCAGCTGGGTCAGGGTGTCGACGACCGGCTGCGTCGGGGCCTTCTCGGACACGGAGTCCAGCAGCGCCGCGAACTCGGTGATGGCGTTCCGCACCTTCGGCCCGAAGCCGAGCTCGCCCGCGTGCCGCAGGGCATCGCGCATCGTGGTCTCGTGCTCGTCGGCGTAGCGCTGCAGGGTCGTCTCGGTGACGGAGCCGATGCCGCGCTTCGGCACGTTGAGCACGCGACGGAGCGCCATCGGGTCGGCGGGGTTCGCCACGGTGATCAGGTACGCCATGGCGTCCTTGATCTCGGCGCGCTCGTAGAACTTCGTGCCGCCGAGCACCCGGTACGGGATCGCGGCGCGGATGAAGATCTCCTCGAGCGCACGGGTCTGCGAGTTGGTCCGGTAGAACACCGCCATGTCGCGGTAGTCCATGCCGTCCTCGCGCAGGCGCTGGATCTCGTCGGCGACGAACTGGGCCTCGTCGTGGCCGGTGTACCCGGTGAAGCCGACGATCTTCTCGCCCGCGCCGACGTCCGTGAACAGGTTCTTCGCCTGACGGTCGAAGTTGTTCGCGATGACGGCGTTCGCGGCGTCGAGGATGGTCTGCGTCGAGCGGTAGTTCTGCTCGAGCAGGATCACCTTGGAGTTCGGGAAGTCGCGCTCGAACTCGACGATGTTGCGGATGTCGGCCCCGCGGAACGCGTAGATCGACTGGTCCGAGTCGCCGACGACGGTCAGCGACGCTCCGGCGATCGACCCGTCGCGTTCGCGCATGCGGGCGACGTGCTGGCCGGAGTCCTCGAGCTTGTCGACCTGCTCGACCGGCACCGGACGCGTGAGTTCGCGGATCAGGGAGTACTGCGCGTGGTTGGTGTCCTGGTACTCGTCGACCAGGATGAATCGGAAGCGCCGCTGGTAGAGCGCAGCGACCTCGGGGAACGCCCGGAACAGGAAGACGGTCTGGCCGATGAGGTCGTCGAAGTCGAAGGCGTTCGCCCGGCGCAGGTCGTTCGTGTACCGACGGAAGACCTCGGTGAACATGACTTCCTGCGGGTCGTTCACGTTGATGTTGCGCGCGTACGAGTCGATGTCCTGCAGCTCGTTCTTGAGCTTCGAGATCTTCGACGCCGCGGCGCCCACGGTGAGCCCGAGCGTGTCCGCTTCGAGGTCCTTGATGATCCGCTTCAGCAGCGCCTTGGAGTCGGCGGAGTCGTAGATCGTGAACGACTGCGCGAACCCGAACCGCTCGGCCTCGCGCCGGAGGATTCGCACGCACGCCGAGTGGAACGTCGAGATCCACATGCCGTCGGACTCGCCGCCCACCAGGGCCCGGACGCGCTCACGCATCTCGGCCGCGGCCTTGTTCGTGAAGGTGATCGCGAGGATCTGCGACGGCCAGGCTTCACGGTTGGCGAGCAGCAGCGCGATGCGGCGTGTGAGGACGCTCGTCTTGCCGGATCCGGCACCGGCCACGATCAGCAGGGACTCGCCGCGGTACTCGACGGCTTCCTTCTGCTGGGGGTTCAGACCCGCGGTGAACGGGTCTTCGTACGCACGGGCACCGGCGCCCGGCTCGGGCGTCGATTCGAAGGGGTCGAGCACGATCGTCATGTTCGGGACAGTCTAAGCGGGACCCCCGACAGCCGACCGGGCGAGGACCGCCAGGTCGGTGTGGTCCGCGAACACCCCGTCGAGGCCGGTCCGGATCACCGAGGTGTACCAGCGCTCCCAGTCGCCGAACGCCGCGACGTCCCCGCCCCGGCGCAGCGGCCCGGGCAGGAACCGGTTCTCCGGACGGAGCGTCCACGTGTACACCGCGAGGCCCGCGGCGTGCGCACGGTCGACGATCGCGCTCCGGACCGGCGTCGGGTCCTCGAGCGCGACACTGTCCACCCCGGCCATCAGCGTTCCGAGGTCGACGCTGATGCCGTGGAACTCGGTCGCGAACGACGCGAGCGCGTCCTCGGAACGCTCCGCAGCGTAGGTGGGGGCGAGCGATCCGTGGGACGCGACCTCGTCGGCGGCGCTGCCACGGGCCTCCTGGAGGTACACCAGCCGACCACCCGTGTGCCGCTCGCGCAGGTCGCGGAGCACGCCCTTCTCGAAGCTCTCGACCGTGAGCCGCTCGTCACGGCGCCACCCGGCGTCACCGAGCGTGCGGTCGACGAGTTCGCCCATCGGGAAGCCCGCGCGGTCGAAGAACGCCGCGTGCTTGACCTCGGCGACCAGCCCGACCGGACGAGGCGCGGCGTCGAGGATCGCGAGCAGGTCCTCGAGGCGCAGGATCGGCTCCTCACCGTCGTGCTCGGCCGACCCGGGCCGCAGGGCGGGCAGACGTTCCCGGGTGCGGAGCGTCTGCAGCTCGGCCCAGGTGAAGTCCTCGGTGAACCAGCCGGACAGGCTCTGGCCGTCGACGGTCTTCGTCGTGCGCAGGTGCCGGAACTCCGGGTGGTCCGCGACGTCGGTGGTGCCGGACACCTCGTTCTCGTGGCGGAGCACGAGCACGCCGTCCTTCGTGGGCACCAGGTCCGGCTCGATCGCGTCGGCACCGAGCTCGATGGCGAGTTCGTACGCGCTCCGCGAGTGCTCGGGGCGGTAGCCGGACGCACCGCGGTGGGCGATCACGAGGGTCATGGCGCGACCCTACTGGGCCAGGGTGACGGCGGACCGTCCTGTGTCGCGGGACACACGCACCCGGCCGGAGCCCGTGCATCTCAGCATCGGCGCTGACCATCGCTGCATGACCGTCCGATCGCTCTCCACCGCCGTCGAGGCCAGGATCGACCGTGCCGCCCGCCGACTGCTCGACGCCGGGCACCAACCGCACCGGCCCGTCCGGCTGTTCGTCACCGAGTTCCTGGTGTTCGGCGCGAAGCAGGCGTGGGCGTGCGCGTTCGGCGCACTGCTGCTCGGTTCGATGGCCGTGGCCTCGCTGACCGTGCCGGCGGCGTTCCGGAACGACGCGCTGACCGTCGTGGCGGTGCTGCTGCAGCTCGGCATGCTCGTGTTCGGACTCGAGACCGTGCGGGAACTCCGGGTCGTCCTGCTCTTCCACGTCGTCGGCACCGCCATGGAGGTCTTCAAGACGCACATGGGCTCGTGGTCGTACGAACCCGGCGGGCTGTTCGTGATCGCCGGGGTCCCGCTGTTCTCCGGGTTCATGTACGGCGCGGTCGGGTCGTACATGGTCCGCGTGTACCGCCTGTTCGACCTGCGGTTCGACCGGTACCCGCGGCAGTGGCTGCTCGCCGTCGTCGCTGCCGGCGTGTACCTGAACTTCTTCGGGCACCACTTCCTGCCCGACGCCCGCTGGGTCCTGCTCGCACTCGTCGTGCTGCTCTTCGCCCGCACGACCATGCACGTCCGGATCCACCGGACGACGATGCGCATGCCGGTGCTCGTCGCCATGGGACTCGTCGCCGTGTTCATCTGGTTCGCCGAGAACGTCGCGACCTGGGCCGGGGCGTGGAGCTACCCCGCGCAGCTCGCCGTCTGGCACCCGGTGTCCCCCACGAAGATCGTCGCGTGGTTCCTGCTCATGACGATCTCGGTGGCGCTCGTCACCTGGCTCCACCCGGCGCTGCCGTCCGGCTCGGCGCGTTGGACAGCGGACTCTCGACGTCTTCGAGGCGTGCGTGCAGCGGGCGCCCATAGGCTGCCATCGTCAGGGCCTCCGGGCCCGCGTCCGCTCGCCGCGAATCCTCAGCCTTCCGCGACCGAGCGCACCTAGGCTGAGAGGACTCATATCTCCTAGGAAGAGGACACCATGGCCTTCAAGCCCGGTTTCGACCAGTCCCCCGCCTTCAACGCCCAGGGAGCCAACACCTGGGGCGGGCGTGGCGCTGGTCAGCAGCAGGCCGGCTGGGGACAGACCCCGCAGCAGGCACAGGGCGGGATGACCCCCGAGCAGCTGCAGTACATGTACGACCGCCCGGCGGCATCGACGGTCGACACCGACCGCATGTCGTACGAGGACACCATCGTCAAGACGCTGCTCGCCTTCGGCGTGCTCGTCGTCGGTGCAGTGGCCGGTTGGAACCTGCCCCCGATCGTCTGGATCATCGGCGCCGTCGTCGGGTTCGTCCTGGCGCTCGTGAACATGTTCAAGAAGAAGCCCTCACCGGGCCTCGTCCTGGCGTACTCGTTCGCCCAGGGTCTGTTCGTGGGCGGCATCTCCGGCGCGTACAACTCGATGTGGGGCGGCATCGTCACCCAGGCAGTGTTCGGGACGCTCGGTGTCTTCGCCGTGACGCTCGCGCTGTTCGCATCGGGCAAGGTCCGGGCCACACCGAAGGCCACGCGCTTCTTCCTCGTCGCCATGGTCGGGTACATGGTGTTCTCGCTCATCAACCTGGTCCTGATGTGGACCGGGGTGACGAACACCGCGTTCGGCGCCCTCGGGATCACCGTCTTCGGCATCCCGCTCGGCGTGATCATCGGCATCCTCGTCGTGGTCATGGCGGCGTACTCGCTGATCCTCGACTTCGACCAGATCCAGACCGGTGTCCGTCGTGGAGCTCCCCGCATCTACGCCTGGACCGCGGCGTTCGGCCTGATCATGACGATCGTCTGGCTGTACCTCGAGATCCTGCGCATCCTCGCCATCGTCGCGAGCAGCGCGCGCAACTAGTACCACCGCGTACACGAAGGGCCCCGGCGCTGCCGGGGCCCTTCGTCGTTCCCGGGCCGTTGGGCGACCACGTTCGCTCCGCCGCCCGGTCACAACATCCCGCCAGTCGCCCGGCGAGTGGTCACGAAGTGTCGTCCGGGCCGGGGCCAGCCGACAGTTCGTGACCGCTCGGCAACGGGCCCGCGGGGTGTTGTGGCCACTCGACGGTCCCTGGCAGCGCACGCGCGCCCGGCCCCGGACGCACGCCCGGACGACCGGAGGCCCGGCACGCAGGGCGTGCCGGGCCTCCGGTCGTTCAGGGGAGCGTCACTCCCACTCGATCGTCCCCGGCGGCTTCGACGTGACGTCGAGCACGACCCGGTTGACGTCGGGTACCTCGTTCGTGATGCGGTTCGAGATCTTCGCGAGCACGTCGTACGGCAGGCGCGCCCAGTCCGCGGTCATGGCGTCCTCGGACGAGACCGGACGGAGCACGATCGGGTGCCCGTACGTGCGGCCGTCACCCTGGACACCCACGGAGCGGACGTCGGCGAGCAGGACGACCGGGCACTGCCAGATCTCCCCGTCGAGGCCCGCTGCGGAGAGTTCCTCGCGCGCGATCTTGTCGGCGGCGCGGAGCAGCTCGAGTCGCTGCTTGTCGACCGAACCCACGATGCGGATGCCGAGCCCCGGTCCGGGGAACGGCTGGCGGCCGACGATGACCTCGGGCAGACCGAGCTCGCGACCGACGGCACGGACCTCGTCCTTGAAGAGCGCACGGAGCGGCTCGACGAGCTCGAAGGTCATGTCCTCGGGCAGGCCGCCCACGTTGTGGTGCGACTTGATGTTCGCGGTCCCCGCTCCGCCGCCGGACTCGACGACGTCGGGGTAGAGGGTGCCCTGCACGAGGAACTTGACCTCGCCGTCGTCACCGTCCCCACGCGCCTCGAGCACGAGCGCCTCGGCCGCGGCCTCGAACGTGCGGATGAACTCGCGCCCGATGATCTTGCGCTTCTGCTCGGGGTCGCTCACGCCGGCGAGGGCGTCGAGGAACTGCTGCTCGGCATCGATCGTGATGAGCCGGACACCGGTGGAGGCGACGTAGTCCTCTTCCACCTGCTTGCGCTCGTCGGCGCGGAGGAGCCCGTGGTCGACGAAGACGCAGGTGAGCTGGTCACCGACGGCCTTGTGCACGATGGCTGCGGCGACGGCGGAGTCGACACCGCCGGACAGGCCGGCGATCACACGGTTCGACCCGACCTGGGCCTGGATCCGGGCGACCTGCTCGTCGATGACGTTGCTCGAGTTCCAGTCACCGGGCAGACCGGCGGCGCGGTGGAGGAAGTTCTCGAGGACGGCCTGGCCGTGCTCGGAGTGCTTCACCTCGGGGTGCCACTGCACGCCGTAGAGCTTGCGCTCGTCGGACGCGAAGGCCGCGACGGGGGTCGACGCGCTCGACGCGAGGACCTCGAAGCCCTCGGGGGCCTTCGCCACGGAGTCGCCGTGCGACATCCACGTGACCTGGGACCCGGGCTGCCCGCCGAGCAGGACGCTGTCGGTCCCGCTGACGTCGACGGACGTCGCGCCGTACTCACGCAGGCCGGTGTTCGCGACCTCGCCACCGAGGGCGGTCGCCATGGCCTGGAAGCCGTAGCAGATGCCGAGCACGGGGACGCCGAGGTCGAGGATGTCGCCGTCGAGGGACGGTGCACCTGCTTCGTACACGGACGACGGACCACCGGACAGCACGATGGCTGCGGGGTCCTTCGCGCGGATCTCCTCCGCCGTGATGGAGTGCGGGACGATCTCGCTGTAGACGTTCGCTTCACGGACCCGGCGCGCGATGAGCTGCGCGTACTGGGCCCCGAAGTCGACGACGAGGACGGGACGCTGTTCGGTCTCGCTCACCGAGCGGCCTCCTTCTCACGCTGCTGGGCAGCGATCAGCTCGTGGTAGGTGTCCATGGCCTTCTGCTGCATGCGGTGTTCGACCACGAAGGACATGAACGGGATGATGCCACCGAGGGCGATGAGCAGGAAGCGGGAGGGCTTCCAGCGCATGATGCTCCACAGACGGAAGTCCGTGAAGAGGTAGAGGACGTACAGCCAGCCGTGCGCGATGAGGATCGCGATCGACAGGTTGAACGTGCCGGGTGCTTCACCGGCCGTGCCGTTCGGCACGAAGAACGGGCCGTTGCCGAGCTGCATCTCGAGCTGGAGCGGCGTGTACTTGATGATGACCTCGATCACGAGGGCCAGCAGCAGCACACCGGTGATGTACGCGGAGACGCGGTACCACTTCACCGCACCCGGGATCTTCGGGATGTCGCGGGTTCGGACGGTCAAGGCCATGACGACCAGCCTACCGTCGGTCCGCGAGGGCCCCGTCGACGCTGAGGGCAGCCTCACGCCGCTCCTCTTCCTCGCGCTCCCAGGCGTCCTTCACGAACCGGTACCAGAGGAACACCGCGAAGCCGGCGAAGACGACCCACTCGATCGCGTAGAACAGGTTCAGCCAGTCGAACTGGACCTCGCGCGACGGTGCCCGGTCGGCGATGGTGCCGAGGTCGGCGGCCTGCGCGGTGGCACCGTCGGCGACGACGTACCCGAGGTACATCCGGTCGTCGAACGCCTTCCACGTGTTCACGAAGCGCGCGGGCGCCACGGCGGAGTACTCCGCCTGCTTGTAGGTGTCCTGGTCGGGCGACTCGGCGGGGTAGTACCGGCCCTGCACCGTGAGCGTCTGCCCGTCCGCCAGGCGGTCACCACCGGCGACGGCGGCCGACCGCTGGTCGGACCACCCGATGACGACCGGGAGGCTCGCCCCACCATCCGAGTCCACCAGGTGACCCACGGTCTGGTACGTCCCACCCCCGGTGCGGCCGGTCAGGATCGTGGTGTCACCGGCGACGAACGTGCCGGTGACGGTGACCTTCTGGCCGGCGATGGTCTCGCTCGCGGGTTCTTCGGGAGCGGTGACCGCCTCGAGCGTCTTGCGGGTCTCGGTGGTCGCCGGCAGCGGCTTGCCGTTGGCGATGCTCCGCTCCAGCTGCCACTTGCCCAGCCCGGCGAACACCGCCGCGAGCACGAGCGCCAGCAACAGCAGCGCGATCCACCTCGGTCGTCGGGCAACGGCCCACATCTGTATCAGTACTCCGGATCGCGCTGTCGGACCGGACGCTCGGGGCGCTCGGTGGGGATCTCGACGGGCGACGTGACGGGTTCGTCGGTCGCCTCCGGTGACCCATTCTCCTGCTCGTCCCTGCCAGCGGCCTCCACGAGCGCGAACTCCTCCGCGAACTGACGGTCCCGCTCGGCACGACGGACCGCGGCGGCGGACGCTTCCTCGGCCTCTGCTGACTCGGCGGCGGCAGCCGCGGCGACCGCTCGACGGCCCCCGAGTCGCCCGCGCAGGCGTGCGAGGCGGGCGGGACGCACCACGAGGCGGCCGATCCGCTCCGAGTTCACAGCGAGCAACGGCCCGAGGATCGCCATGACGAGGACGTAGAGGCCCGCGAACGCGGTGATCCGGGATTCCAGTCCGGCGGCAGCCGAGAGCGTTGCGAGGATCAGCGCGAACTCGCCACGGTTCACCAGGATGACGGCGGTGTTGATCCCCTGCTGGACGTTGAAGCCGTTCATGCGCGCGACGATCTGCCCGGCGACCGCGTTGAGCACGACCGTCATGCCGATCGCACCGAGGACCGGCCAGAGCACCTCGCCGAAGGTCGACAGGTCGAGACCGAGGCCGAAGTTCACGAAGAAGAACGCGGCGAAGACGTCACGCATCGGCAGGGCGAGCTGTTCGATGCGGTCGCGGTACCGGGTGGCGCCGCAGAGCAGACCGATGACGAACGCGCCGATGGCGTCGGTCACGCCGAGCAGGTCGCCGATGCCACCGAACATCACGGCGAGCCCGAAGAACAACACCGTGAACAGTTCGTCGTCACGCGTCGCGAAGATCTTCGAGACCCACTTGCCGGCGAACCGGGCGAGCGTGAACATCACGATGAGGAAGCCGAACGCGAGCGCGAGCTTGCCGACGACGGCCCAGGCGTTGGTGTCGCCGGACAGCACGACCGAGACGATCGCCAGGTAGATGGCGATGAAGACGTCCTCGATGACCGTGACGCCCAGGATCATCGGGGTCTCGTCGTTCGCGAGTCGTCGCAGCTCGATGAGGAGCTTCGTGACGATCGCGCTCGACGAGGTGGCCGTCATGCCGGCGATGATCAGGGCTTCCCGGGTGCCCCAGCCGAGCGAGAACCCGAACGCGAACCCGACGCCCATGTTGATGACGACGTAGGTGCCGCCGGACACCAGGAGCTTGCCGGCGTTGCCGTAGAACTCCTCTTGGTCGAACTCCAACCCGAGGTTGAACAGCAGCAGGATGAGCCCGAACGTCGCGATGAGCTCGATCGTGTGCGACTCGACGTTGAGCCCGATCCACGGGGTGTGCGGACTCGCGATGAGCCCGACGATCATGTAGATCGGGATCGCCGGCAGACCGATGGTCTTGCCGAGCCGCCCGAGCACGTAGGCGATGACGAACAGCACACCGATGGTGAGCAGTTCACCGCCCAGGTGCATGCGCTAGCTCTTCCGCGGGGCCTCGGCCGATGCGGCCGCAAGCTCTCCGCTGCGGTAGAAGGAGAAGGCCTTGGCGACCTTCTCGGGGGAACCGGCGACGACGATGGTGTCACCGGGGAAGACGACGAAGTCCGACGAGGGTGCCGGGTTGGCGCTGTCGCCACGGACCACGGCGACCACGGTCAGGCCGATGAAGCCCGAGTCGTGCAGGTCGCCGAGTGGCTTGCCGGCGATCGCGTCGTCGTAGTCGACCGAGAACCAGTCGATGGACAGCCCGGGGATCTCGTCGAGCTTGTCGAGGCCCTCGGTGATCCGGGTGCCGCCCAGGAGCTCGGCGAGCGTGCGGGCTTCGTCCTCGCTGAGGCGCAGCGAGACCTTCTCGGACTTGTCCGCGCCGTCGGAGACGTCGGCGAACGAGATGAGGTCGGAGTGACCCGACCGGTGCGTGATGACACCGCACTTGCCACCGTCGTCGGTGTAGAAGGTGTGCAACACGCCGACTCCGGGGAGTTTGACGCGATGGACGTCGACCATGATGGCTCCCTTTTCGAGTACCCCGATGATAACCACCGGTGGTGCCCGGCCATTCCACACCTGCCGGGCCGCTATCGTCACCGCATGGGGAGAACTCGGATCGTCGTCGGGGTCGTCGGGACGCTGGTCGTCACGCTGTACGCGGGGTTGCTGGCGCTCAACGCGCTCGTACTCGATCCGCTCGGCGCTGTGCCCGGGCAGTCGCTCGCGCAGATCCACGCCGAGCTCACCCGCCAGGGCTTCTCGGTGCGGACCGACACGGTGATCGTCATCGTGGTCGCCGCAGTCGGTGTCCTGCTCGCCGCCGGACTCTCCGTGCTGCTGCTGATCACCCGCGCCACCGCACACGTGATGGCGGCCGTGCTGCTCGCCGTCGTCGCGTTCGGTGCTCCGGCGTCGTTCTGGAGCGGGTTCGCACTCGGCATGGACGTCGCGGACGGCTACGGGATCGGCGGCGGGGACCACACCATCTGGGCCGGTGTGCTGTACGTCACGAGTCTCGTCGCGCTGATCGCGGTGCCGGTCGTGCTCGTCGTCGGCCAGGCGGTGCACGTGCGCCGCGCCGCCCTGCGGGCGCGCGTCATCTGACGGACGCGCCACGGGCCTCCCGTCCGGTGTTCCCGGTCTGGGCCCACGCCGCCGGTTCCGGGGCGACGCGCCAGCGGCGTCACGGCCGTGCCGGTGGGGAGAGGTCTGTGGCCGCGTCCGCGTCCGCGGGTCGCTACTCCGGCTCGCTCGTCTTCTCCCCCACCACCTGCTCGTCGGACGCCTTCGCGCCCTCGGCGCCGCTGCTGCGGCCGCCGCCCACGACGACGTCGTCCTCGTCGAAGCCGAACGCGATGTCCGGTGCCTCGAGCCGCACCCGGTCCGCGCTCTCGTCGTCGGGCTGCAGCTGCGACTCGCGTTCCGCGGCCACGCGCTTCAGGTAGTTCGACACCTCGTGCTCGGTGGCCTCCTGGTCCCAGCGGAGCACGTCGGCCATGAGCTTCGCGGCGACCGGGGCCGCCGACTCACCGCGGTCCCAGGCCTCGATCGAGATGCGGGTGCGGCGGGCGAGGACGTCCTCCAGGTGCAGGGCTCCCTCGTGCGAGGCGGCGTACACGACCTCGGCGCCGATGTAGTCGTCGGCTCCCGGCAGCGGCTCGGCCAGGGCGGGGTCCTGCTCGACGAGCTGCAGCACCTCGGTGGCCAGGGTGCCGTAGCGGTTCAGCAGGTGCTCGATGCGGACCTTGTGCACGTTGAAGCTGCGGGCGGTCCGTGCGCGACGGTTCCACGCGGCCGGGTAGCCCTCGGCCCCGAGCAGGGGGATGTCCTCGGTCGTGGACGCCGGGATCTTGCCGTCCATCGCGGCGACCGCCTCGTCGATGGCGTCCTTGCCCATCACCCGGTAGGTCGTCCACTTGCCGCCGGCGACCACGACGAGTCCGGGCACCGTGTGCGCCACGACGTGCTCGCGGCTGAGCTTCGAGGTCTGGTCGGACTCCCCCGCCAGCAGGGGACGGAGGCCGGCGTAGACGCCCTCGACGTCCTCACGGGTGAGCGGGACGCGCAGCACCTTGTTGACGTGCTCGAGGATGTAGTCGATGTCGGCCGCGGTCGCCGCCGGGTGCGCCTTGTCGAGGTACCAGTCGGTGTCGGTCGTGCCCACCAACCAGTGCCGGCCCCACGGGATCACGAACAGCACGCTCTTCTCGGTGCGCAGGATCATGCCCATGTTCGACTGGAACCGGTCGCGCGGGATGACCAGGTGCACGCCCTTCGACGCCCGCACCTTGAACTGCCCGCGGGTGCCGATCATCGCCTGGGTGTCGTCCGTCCAGACGCCCGTGGCGTTCACGACCTGCTTCGCGCGGATCTCGAACCGCTCACCGGTCTGGATGTCGTGGGCCTGCGCGCCGACCACGCGCTCCCCCACCTTGATGAAGCCCTCGATCCGGATCCGGCTCGCGGCGTGCGCACCGTAGGACGCCGCCGTGCGGACGAGCGAGGCCACGTAGCGGGCGTCGTCGACCTGGGCGTCGTAGTAGGTCATGCCGCCGACGAAGGCGTCCTTCTTGAGCGACGGCATCGAGCGGAGCACCTGCGCGCGGCTGAGGTGCCGATGGTGCGGGACCCCGGGCGGACGACCGCCGGACCAACTGAAGGCGTCGTACATCGCCATGCCGATGCCGATGTAGAACCGCTCCCACACGCGGTGGTTGAGCGGGTACAGGAAGCGCACCGGCTTCACCAGGTGCGGGGCGATCCGCTGCAGCAGCAGGCCACGTTCGATGAGGGCCTCGCGCACGAGCCCGAAGTTCAACTGCTCCAGGTAGCGGATGCCACCGTGCACGAGCTTCGACGAACGGCTCGACGTGCCGGAACCCCAGTCACGGGCCTCGACGATGCCGACGGTCAGACCACGGGTGACGGCGTCGAGCGCACTGCCCGCACCGACGATGCCGCCGCCCACGACCAGGACGTCGAGCTCCTTCGTCTTGAGGGTCTCGATCGCTGCCGCGCGTTCGTCGGGGCCGAGCTTGCCCGCGGGGTCGAACCCCGCCCCCGGCACGACGTCGCCAGGACGTCCGGCCGAACTGGTCTGCTTCGTGGTGCTGGACTTCGCCATCGTCGCCTCCGGGTCACGGTCGGCGCCGAAGCGTCACCCGCGTCGGTGCACGGGTGCCACCGTGGTCACTGGTGGTACGGCGCCACGACCACTTCTACTCGCTGGAACTCCTTGACGTCGGAGTACCCGGTCGTCGCCATCGAGCGGCGCAGCGCACCGACCAGGTTGGCGCGGCCGTCGAACGTCGGGGTCGGGCCGTTCAGCACGTTCTCGAGCGGGGCGATCGTGCCCACCTCGACCCGGCGGCCACGGGGCAGCTCCGGGTGGTGCGCCTCGGCACCCCAGTGGAAGCCGCCACCCGGTGCCTCGGTGGCACGGGCGAGCGCGGTGCCGAGCATGACGGCGTCCGCACCGACCGCGATCGCCTTGACGACGTCGCCGGCGGTGTCGAGACCGCCGTCGGCGATGACGTGCACGTAGCGGCCACCCGACTCGTCGAGGTAGTCACGTCGCGCACCCGCGACGTCGGCGACCGCGGTGGCCATCGGCGCGTGGATGCCCAGCGCGGCACGCGTGGTGGACGCAGCACCGCCACCGAAGCCGACGAGGACACCGGCGGCTCCCGTGCGCATGAGGTGCAGCGCCGACGTGTAGGTCGAGGCACCGCCCACGATCACCGGGACGTCGAGCTCGTAGATGAACTTCTTGAGGTTGAGGGGCTCTTCGTTCTGCGACACGTGCTCGGCCGAGACCGTCGTGCCGCGGATGACGAACAGGTCGACACCGGCGTCGACGACCGTCTTCGAGAACTCCTGCGTGCGCTGCGGGCTGAGCGAGCCGGCGACCGGCACCCCGGCGGCGCGGATCTCGGCCAGGCGAGCGGTGATCAGCTCCGGCTTGATCGGCTCGGAGTAGATCTCCTGCATGCGCTTCGTGACGTTGCCGTCGGTGAGCGACTTGATCTCGTCGTAGTAGGGCGTCGGGTCCTCGTAGCGGGTCCACAGCCCCTCGAGGTCGAGGACGCCCAGGATCCCGAGCTTGCCCATCTGGATGACCGTGGCCGGCGAGGACACGGAGTCCATCGGCGCGGAGAGGATCGGCGACGCGAAGGTGAACGCGTCGATCGACCACTGCACGCTGACGTCGCGCGGGTCACGCGTGCGCCTGGAGGGGACCACCGCGATGTCGTCGAACGCGTACGCCCGACGTCCGCGCTTGCCTGCACCGATCTCGACTTCGCTCACCCGGCAAGCCTACCGGGCAGGTCCGGGGGCGTGCACGGACCGGACGGTGCGGACCAGGGCAGGGGCCGCGGGGCGGCGGGGGCGGCGGGCCGCGGGGTCAGCGGGGACGGCGCGGGGTCCGGCGTCGCTTGCGGAGCACCCGCAGCACGAAGCCGAGCAGGAGCGCGAGCACCACGAGCACGACCAGGAGCGCAGCCGCCACCTTCACGAGCAGCGCCGCACCGACGAACAGCGCGATGAAGACCACCCACACCAGGGCGTCCATCGCACCCGCCGACAGTCTCTGCACCTGCGGAACGATACCGACCCGGCGGACGCGGGGCGGGCCTCCCGTCCGGTCCGGACCGGCCACGCACCGTCGCGAGCCGACGGGGCCCCACGCACCGTCGCGAGCCGACGGGCCCCACGTGCAGGAGCGGGGCCGTGCGGCGCGAAGCGACCACGCACGGCCCCACCCGTCGCGGATACCACCCCCACAGCGGTACCCGCAGTCGACACAGTGCGCTAGCGCCCCGCGTCGACGTCCTTTGCGAGCGTCCCGAGGTACAGCTCGATGACCTTCGGGTCGTCCGCGAGTTCCTTCCCCGTGCCCGAGTACGCGTTCCTCCCCTGGTCGAGCACGTACCCACGATCGCAGATCTGCAGACAGCGTCGCGCGTTCTGCTCCACCATCACGATCGACACACCGGCCTTGTTGATCCGGCGGGTCCGCAGGAACGTCTCGTCCTGGCGCACCGGGGACAGCCCGGCGCTCGGCTCGTCGAGCAGCAGCACCTTCGGGTCCATCATCAGCGCACGTGCCATGGCGACCGACTGTCGCTCACCGCCGGACAGGGATCCCGCCCGCTGGCCGCGGCGCTGCGCGAGCACCGGGAACAGGTCGTAGATGACCTCGAGGCGCTCGGCGAACTTGCGGGGCCGCAGGTACAGCCCCATCTGCAGGTTCTCCTCGATGGACAGCGACGGGAACACGTTGTTCGTCTGCGGGACGAAGCCGACGCCGGCCTGGACGAGCTTGTTCGCCTTGAGGTTCGTGATGTCCTCGCCCTGCAGCGTGACCGAGCCCTCACGGATCGACACGAGACCGAACAGGGCCTTGAGCAGCGTGGACTTGCCCGCACCGTTCGGCCCGATGATCCCGATCAGCTCGCCCGGGTAGCAGTCCAGGTCGCAGCCGTTCAGGATGTTCACCCCCGGCAGGTAGCCGGCGACGAGGTTCTTCGCGCTCAGCACCGGCTCGCGTTCCAGCGTGGCGGTGCTCGCCTTCGGCGCTTCCGGACTGGAGGCGCTGCTCCCGTCCGTGGGGTCGACTGCGTCCGTCATCGGGTCTTCTCCTCTGCTGCTGCGTCCGCCGCGTCTTCTTCCGCGACTTCCTCCGCCAGTTCCTCGAAGGTCTCCTCGGTGAGGAGCGAGTCGTCACCCAGGTCGGTGTCGTGGTGCGCACCCAGGTACGCGTCGATGACCGCCTGGTCGTCCATCACGGTGTCGGCAGGGCCCTCGGCGACGACCTTGCCCTCGGCCATCACGACCACCCAGTCCGAGATGTGCCGGACCATGTGCATGTCGTGCTCGACGAACAGCACGGTCATGCCGTCGTCGCGCAGGGACTGGATGTGCCCGAGCAGCGACTGCGTCAGCGCAGGGTTCACGCCCGCCATCGGCTCGTCGAGCATGATCATCGTCGGGTCGGACATCAGCGCCCTGGCCATCTCGAGGAGCTTCCGCTGGCCGCCGGACAGCGAACCGGCGTAGTCGTCCGCCTTGTCGTCGAGCTTGAAGCGGGCGAGGAGGTCCTCGGCCTTCGCGGTGATCTCCCGCTCGCGCTTCGCCCACACCGGCTTGACGAGCGCGGCGAAGAAGTTCTCGCCGGGCTGGTCGCGGGCGCCGAGCAGCATGTTCTGCATCACGGTGAGCCGCGACAGCGCCTTCGTCAGCTGGAAGGTGCGGACCATGCCGCGGTTGGCGATGTGGGTCGCGCTGGTCTTCTGCAGCGTGGCGCCGTTGAACTGCGTCCTGGCGCCGGGGCTGGGCTTGTCGAAGCCGGTCAGCAGGTTGAAGAAGGTCGTCTTGCCGGCGCCGTTCGGGCCGATCAGGGCCGTGATGGAGCCGCGCTGGACCTCGAGGTGGTCGACGTCCACGGCGGTCATGCCGCCGAAGTGCCGGGTGACGCCGTCGACCGTGAGGATCGGGTCGGCCTTCGTGTAGCCGTAGGTCTCAGACACTGAACGTCAGCTCCTTCTTGTTGCCGAGCAGGCCCTGTGGTCGGAACACGATCAGGAGCATGAGCGCGACGCCGACGAGCACGTACGAGAACTGCTCGGCCTGCTGGGCGTTCATGATCGAGTCGGGGATGAAGTCGCCGGCCAGGGTGCGGATGAAGAGCCGGACGACGAAGAACAGCACCGCACCGAGCACCGGACCGAACACCGTCGCGGCACCACCGAGGATGAGTGCCGTCCAGATGAAGAAGGTCATCGAGCGGCCCATGGCGTCCGGTTGCACCGAACTCGGCAGCACGTAGATGATCCCGGCGATCGCGCCGAGCGCACCACCGAACACGAGCGCCTGCATCTTGTACGAGTAGACGTTCTTGCCGAGGGAGCGGACGGCGTCCTCGTCCTCGCGGATCGCCTTCAGGACACGGCCCCAGGGGCTGCGCATGAGCAGGAAGAGCACGAGGGTGAACAACGCGACGAGGGCCCAGGCGGCGATGCGGATCCACCAACCGTTGACGCCGTTGTTCGCGTAGGTGAACCAGAGGATGGTCGTGGTGCCGTCCGGCAGCGGGCTCAGCGCGGTGAACGGGTCGCGGTAGCTCGACCCGGTGATGCCGTTGGAGCCGCCCGTCGTCGTGGTCAGCAGGCTGGAGCGGCCGACCATGCGGATGATCTCGGCGCCGGAGATCGTCACGATCGCCAGGTAGTCGCCGCGGAGCCGCAACGTCGGGACGCCGAGGATGATCGCGAACACGATGGCGACGAGCAGGGCGATGAGCACGGCCATCACGAACGGCAGCCCGTTCGTGATCGAGATCGCGAAGCCGTAGGCGCCGAGCAGCAGGAACGCCGCCTGACCCATGTTCACGAGCCCGGTCAGGCCGAAGTGCACGTTCAGTCCGATGGCCGCCAGGGCGAACGCCGCCGTGGTCGGGGCGAGGGCCTCCTGGGTGAGCGAGGACAGCAGGTTGAGGATGTAGTCCATGCGCGTGCTCCCTTAGCCGATCCGCTCGGCGCGGCCGAAGATGCCCTGCGGCCGGAACAGCAGGATGAGGATGAGGATGACGAGGGCGGTGGCGTACTTGAAGTCACCGGGGAGCACGAGGTTCGTGAGCTCGACGACGACGCCGATGATCATCGACCCCACCAGCGCGCCGTAGGCCGTCCCGAGACCGCCCAGGGTCACCGAGGCGAACATGAGCAGGAGCAGCTGCAGGCCGGTCTGCCAGTTCACGCCGTTCAGCACCAGGCCGAGCATCACGCCGGACAGGCCGGCGAGACCGGCGGCGAGCGTCCACACGAACCGGATGACCCGGTCGACGTCGATGCCCGACGCCGCGGCGAGCGCCGGGTTGTCCGACACCGCGCGGGTGGCCCGGCCGAAGCGGGTCTTCGCCAGGAACAGGCCGGTGGCGATCAGGACGACCAGCGCGATGCCCATCGCCACGTAGGACTGCACCGTGAGCGTGACCCCGGCGAACCGGACGGTCTCGGGGTTGCCCTGCTGGATCCGGACGGTCGCGGCGCCGAAGAAGTACTGGAACGCGTACTGGGCGGCGATCGACAGACCGATCGTCACGATCATGAGCTGCGTGAGGCTGATCCGCTTGCGCCGCAGTGGCCGCCAGATTCCGGCGTCCTGCAGGTACCCGGTCGCCGCGCACAGCAGCGTGACGACGATGCCGGTCACCCAGATGTTCCAACCGAGCTGGTTCGCGAACACGTAGGCCAGCAGCCCGCCGAGGGTGACCTGCTCGCCGTGCGAGAAGCTCGACAGCCCCGTCGTGCCGTAGATGAGCGAGAGCCCGATCGACGCCAGCGCGATGAGCAGGCCGAGGCGGATCCCCGAGGCGAACTGCTGCCAGGCCCGCTGCGGGCTGACGCTCGACGAGTCCGTCGTGGTCGTGGCACCCTTCTGGTCGGACAGCTGGAAGATCTGTCCGACGTTGGCGTTCAGGGTCGCCTGGACCTTGCGCTCCGCATCCGCCGCGTTCGTCAGGTACTGGCCCTTCGGCAGGGTGTCCTGGTCGACACTGACGGTGTACTCGCCGGCCTCGTCGACGCTGACCGACCAGCGGCCGTCGTCGTTCGTGGTGGCGGTCTCGGCGAAGCCGCCGGGCCCGGCGACGTCGACGTCGACGTCGACGGCCGGTTCCCGCTCGGAGTCGGTGATCGTGCCCTGGATGCACCCGTTCGTCGGGCTGACGGTGCAGGCCTGGCTGGTCGCCGGTGCCGACGTGGCGCTGAAGGCCGGCAGGGTGACCGCCCAGTCGATCAGGAAGGTCGCCAGGAACGCGGCGACGAGCACGGCCGCCAGGACCGGTCGTCGCCGGGCCTGGCGGAGGCGGAACAGGCGCGGCTGCGCCCGTCCCGGAGGAGTGATGGATCCCACGGAAGAGCCTCTCGTTCGGATGTCGAGTGACGTTATGGGGATTGTGTGACACCCGTGTTTCCAACTCGTTCCCGCTGTGAGTCGTCGCGCAACCGTGACCTGTGTGGAGGAGAGCCGCGATCCGTTCTCCCAGGCGGAACGCGGAATAGCGGGACGGCCCACGCGCGTTACCATGTCCTATCCGGAACCCGCCGTTGCGTTCTCGGTGTCTCGACCACTTCACTCGCCCACGAAGGGGACCCATGGACCAGCCGGATCCGTTCGGATTCATCGGACTCACGTACGACGACGTCATGCTCCTGCCGGGGCACACCGACGTCATCCCGAGCGAGGCGTCCACCGCGTCCCGGCTCACCAGGCGGATCTCCGTCAACGTCCCGCTGCTCTCCGCAGCGATGGACACCGTCACCGAAGCCCGCATGGCCATCGCCATGGCGCGGCAGGGCGGCATCGGGATCCTCCACCGCAACCTCTCCATCGAGGACCAGGCCGCCTACGTCGACAAGGTCAAGCGCTCCGAGTCGGGCATGATCACCAACCCGGTGACCACCACCCCGGACGCCACCGTGGCCGAGGTCGACGCGATCTGCGGACAGTTCCGCGTCTCTGGCCTGCCCGTGGTCGAAGCGGACGGCACCCTCGTCGGCATCATCACCAACCGCGACATGCGGTTCGTGGCGACCTTCGAGCAGTCGACCACCTTCGTGCGGGACGTCATGACCAAGGCGCCGCTGATCACCGCGATGGAGGGCATCGACCCCGAAGAGGCCATCGCGATCTTCGCGCAGCACAAGATCGAGAAGCTCCCGCTGGTGGACGCCGAGGGCAAGCTCCGCGGCCTCATCACCGTCAAGGACTTCGACAAGAGCGAGCAGTACCCGGACGCCACCAAGGACGACGAGGGCCGACTGCGCGTCGGTGCCGCGATCGGCTTCTTCGGCGACGCCTGGCAGCGTGCCGAGGCCCTGCGTGACGCGGGCGTCGACGTGCTCGTGGTCGACACCGCCAACGGCGAGAGCGAAGGCGTGCTCGACATGGTGCGCCGCCTCAAGGCCGACCCGTCCTTCGCGGACATCGACGTCATCGGCGGCAACGTCGCGACGCGTGCCGGCGCGCAGGCGCTCATCGACGCCGGTGTCGACGCCGTCAAGGTGGGCGTCGGACCCGGCTCGATCTGCACCACCCGCGTCGTCGCCGGCGTCGGTGTCCCGCAGGTCACCGCGGTGTACGAAGCCTCCCTCGCTGCGCGCGAGGCCGGTGTGCCGATCATCGCCGACGGAGGCCTGCAGTACTCGGGCGACATCGCCAAGGCCCTGGTGGCCGGCGCCGACACCGTCATGCTCGGTTCGCTGCTGGCCGGCACCGACGAGTCCCCCGGCGACCTGGTCTTCGTGGGCGGCAAGCAGTTCAAGGCGTACCGCGGGATGGGCTCCCTGGGTGCACTGCAGACCCGCGGCAAGAAGACCTCGTACTCGAAGGACCGCTACTTCCAGGCCGACGTCCCGAACGACGACAAGCTGATCCCCGAGGGCATCGAGGGCCAGGTGCCCTACCGCGGCTCGGTCGGCAACGTCGTGTACCAGCTCACCGGTGGACTCCGGCAGTCGATGTTCTACGTCGGCGGCCGCACGATCCCGGAGCTCAAGGCCCGCGGCAAGTTCGTCCGCATCACGGCCGCCGGGCTCAAGGAGTCGCACCCGCACGACGTCCAGATGGTCGTCGAGGCGCCGAACTACCGCAGCTGAGCCGACTGCACCCCGAACGCCCCGCTCCCCACCGGAGCGGGGCGTTCGTCGTCTGCCGGCAGTAGTGTCGCGGCATGGTCAGCGCCGTCTCCCACACCACGATCGACTGCCGTGACGCCTTCGCCCTGTCGGAGTGGTGGAAGCAGGTCCTCGGCTACGTCGACATCGCCGACGACCCGAACGCCCCCGGGCACGAGGAGTGCATGATCACGGCACCCGACGGCTCGCACCAGGTGCTGTTCATCCAGGTCCCCGAGGCGAAGTCCGTGAAGAACCGGATCCACTTCGACCTGCGTCCCACCGACCGCACGCGCGATGCCGAGGTCGAGCGACTGCGAGGCATCGGTGCGACCGAACTCGCGGACCTCCGCCACGACGACGGCGGGTGGGTCGTGTTCGCCGATCCAGAGGGCAACGAGTTCTGCGTGCTGCGTTCCGTGGCTGAACTCGACGGCTGACGCGCGGGCTGCCCGGATCGCCGATCCCTGATCCTCCGCACAGAAACGATCACGGCTCGGTAACGAAACACTTTCCGTACCGCCCCGTCACACGGGCGAAACACCAGGACCCTACGTTTCTCGACATCCAGTGGAGGCGCCGCGTTCGACCCGAAGCGGCACGGCCTCCGCGCAGAGAAAGGGCTCCACGGATGATCAGAACCACCCGTGCCACCACGGCACTGGCGTTGGCAGGTGCAGTAGCCGTCCTCCTCGCCGCGTGTTCCACCACCAGCAGCGGCGACTCGCCTTCCAGCTCGGCGTCGAGCGGTGCGAAGAAGGACCCCGCCGCCAGTTGCAAGGCCCCCGACACCCCCAGCACCGACGCGCTGAAGATCGGCACGATCCTGCCGCTCACCGGCTCGCTCGCGTACCTGAACCCGCCGGCCGAGTCCGGCGTCGGCCTCGCGGTGAAGGACATCAACGCCGCGGGCGGCGTCCTCGACAAGGACGTCACCATCGACCCGGCGACGGACTCGGGCGACAGCAACGACATGACCGTGTCGAGCTCGGCCGCGACGAAGCTCGTGAACGCGAAGGTCCCGGTCGCGATCGGCGCCGAGTCCTCGTCGGTCACGCTCAACGTCATCGACCAGCTCACCAGCAACTGCATCGTCGAGATCTCGCCCGCGAACACCGCGAGCGACCTGTCCGGCTACTCGTCGTACTACTACCGGACCGCTCCGCCGGACTCGGTGCAGGGTTCGGCGCTCGGTCAGCTCGTGACCGGTGACGGCAACGCCAAGGTCGCGTTCCTCGTCTTCAACGACACCTACGGCACGGGCCTCCGCAACTCGGTGCAGTCCGCGGTCGAGGCCTCCGGTGGCCAGGTCGTCTACGGCGGCAAGGGCGAGGGCCAGGAGTTCCCGCCCGGTCAGACCACGTTCTCGTCCGAGGTGACGGCTGCACTCGCCGCCAAGCCGGACGCGATCGTCGTCCTGGCCTTCGACGAGACGAAGTCGATCATCCCGGAGCTCGTCTCGCAGGGGAACACGGCGAAGATCTACATGTCCGACGGCAACACGGCGGACTACTCGAAGGACTTCGACAAGGGCACCCTGACCGGCGCCCAGGGCACCATCCCCGGTGCCTCGCCGAAGGACGACTTCAAGAAGCAGCTGTCCGACTTCTACAAGGAGTCGTCGAACAAGACGCTCGCCGACTACTCGTACGCGGCGGAGTCCTACGACGCCACCGTCCTCGCCGCCCTCGCTGCGGTGAAGGGCAAGGGCACCGACTCGGGCACGATCCAGGCCAACATGGCCGCGGTCTCCGGAGCGGACGGTGGCACCGAGTGCGCCACGTTCAAGGAGTGCGTCGCGCTGCTCGACGACGGCAAGGACATCCACTACACCGGCCCGTCCGGCATCGGTCCGTTCGACGACAACAACGACCCGTCGAGCGCCTACATCGGCATCTACAAGTTCGACGGCGACAACAAGCCCGTCTACCAGAGCGCCATCCAGGGCGCGGTCAAGAAGTAACCACCACTACCGGTCCCACGCTGGGCCCGAGTCTCGGCTTCACGGAGCCGAGACTCGGGCCCAGCGACGTTTCTCGGTGTCGCGCACGCGAGAACTGTCGCACACGCCGAGACTCGGGCCAGGCGCGGCGCGGACGGGCGGACGGGAGGACGGGAGGCCCGGGGTGCGTCCGTCAGGTCGGCTCGGCCGGAGCAGGTGCGAGCGCTCGGCGACGGGACGCCCGCGCGGCGGCGAACGAGTCCGCCGTCAGCACCACGAGCGCCAACCACACGATCCCGAAGCCGAACCAGCGCGCGGGCGGCATCGCCTCGTGCTGCACCACCACACCGACGAGCAGCTGCATCACGGGGGCGAGGTACTGCGTCAGGCCGAGGGTCGACAGGCTCACCCGCCGCGCCGACGACGCGAACAGCAGGAGCGGGACCGCCGTCGCCGGACCGGTCAGCACGGTGACGAGGACGTGCACCCAGCCCTCGCTCGTGAACGTCACGCCGCCCCCGAGCCCCGTCGCACCGAGCACCACCAGCGCCACGACCGCGATCGGCAGCAGCCACACGGTCTCGATCGTCAGGCCGCTCAACGCGTCGACGGTGCCGCCGACCCGCTTCTTCACCAGGCCGTACAGGCCGAACGAGCACGCCAGAACCAAGGAGATCCACGGCACCTGGCCGTAGCCGACAGCGATCACGACGACCGCCACGACGCTGATGCCGACCGCGGCCCACTGCGCCGGCCGCAGGCGTTCGCGGAGCACCACGACGCCGAGCGCGATGGTGACCAGGGGGTTGATGAAGTACCCGAGCGCGGCCTCGACGGTGTGCCCGGTCGTGGTCGCCAGGACGTACACGGTCCAGTTCACCAGGATGAGGACGGCGGCCAGACCCATCACGGCCATCACCCGCCGCTGCGCCATCAGGGTGCGGGTGCGGAGCCACGAGCGGGTGACGGCGATCGCGACCGCGCAGAACACCAGTCCGAAGACGATGCGCCAGGCGACGATCTCGAACGCGCCGGCGGGGGCCATCGCCGCGAAGAGCAGGGGCATGAGGCCCCAGAGCCCGTACGCGATGATCGCCTGCACCACGCCGACGGATGCCTCGCTGCGGACGGGTCGCGCGGGACTCGGTTCACTCACGGAACCATCCTAGGAACGGCCACCGACGGGCCGGGCGTGCCACGGGCCTCCCGGTCGGAGCACGGGCACGCGACGGACCCGCCGGGAGCCCGCAGACGGACGAACGCCCCGCCGGCCGACAGGCCGAACGGGGCGTTCGTGTGGAGTACTGGACTCAGTTGACGACGACCGCGAGGACGTCGCGGGCCGACAGGACCAGCAGGTCCTCGCCCGAGTACTTGACCTCGGTTCCGCCGTACTTGGAGTAGATGACCTTGTCACCCACGGCGACGTCGAGCGGGACGCGGTTGCCGTTGTCGTCGATGCGACCCGGACCCACGGCGACGACCTCGCCCTCCTGGGGCTTCTCCTTCGCGGTGTCGGGGATGACCAGACCGGATGCGGTGGTCTGCTCTGCCTCGACCTGGCGGATGACGATGCGATCCTCGAGCGGCTTGATGCTGACGGCCACGGTGACCTCTTCTTTCTCGGTACGGACTCGGTACAGATGAAAACCGGGTTGGCACTACGCAGAGGAGAGTGCCAACGCCAACTCTAGGGGGCCATTGGCACTCGGTCAATCCGAGTGCCAGCACATCAGGAGAACATCCAGCACCTGGGAGGATCGGGACATGGAAGCCGCCGAACTCGCCGCACTGCTGACCCCTGACGGGATGGCCCTGCTCGACCGTACCCCCGGCGTCTCGGACGGCGGCGAGATCGTCCGGGTGGTGTCGCGGCTCCGAGCCGAGGGGCACGACCCGCAGCTCGTCGCGGCGGTCCTGACCCAGGCCAAGCTCCGGCTCAGGGCCCGTGCCAAGTTCGGCGACTTCGCCGCCCGCATGCTCTTCACCGAGGCGGGGCTCGAGCAGGCCACCCGCCTGCAGGTCGCCGCGCAGCACGCCGGACGCTTCGCCGCGGCCGGACTCACCCGCGTTGCCGACCTCGGGTGCGGGATCGGCGGCGACGCGATGGCGATGGCCGCGCTCGACCTCGACGTCACGGCGGTCGACCGCGACGAGGTCACCGCCGCGGTCGCCACGCACAACCTGGCGGTGTGGCCGAACGCCCGGGTCGAACTCGGCGACGCGGCCTCGTTCGACGTCGCACGCGTCGACGGCATCTGGATGGACCCCGCACGTCGGACCTCCGGCCACTCGGACACCCGTCGCCTCGCCGACCCGGACGACTGGTCGCCCTCGTTGGACACCGTGTTCGCCACCGCGACGACCACCCCGACCGGGGTGAAGCTCGGGCCGGGCATCGACCGCGACCTGATCCCGGACACCGCCGAGGCGCAGTGGACGTCCGTCGACCGCGAGGTCGTCGAGCTCGCGCTCTGGTTCGGCCCGCTCGCCCGGCCGGGCATCCGACGGGCGGCGACGGTGATCGGTGCACACGGCATCGCCGAGATGACCGCACCGGAGGACACCCCCGACGAGGAGGTGGGGCCGCTCGGGGCCTACCTGTACGAGCCGGACGGCGCCGTCATCCGCGCACGGCTCATCGGCGACCTGGCCCGCACCCTGGACGGCCACATGCTCTCCGACGGGATCGCGTACGTGACCTCGGACCGTGCCGTGTCGATGCCCTTCGCCCAGGGCTTCCGGGTGCTCGACACCATGCCGCTCGACGTGAAGCGGCTGTCAGCGCGACTCGCCGCCGACGACATCGGCACCGTCGAGATCAAGAAGCGCGGCGTCGACGTCGATCCCGCACAGTTCCGCAAGCGGCTGCGGCTGCGCGGGACCGGTCGCGTCACGCTCGTGCTCACCCGGCTCGAGGGCCGGCACACCGCGATCCTGTGCGAGCGGCTCAGCTGAGGAACGCGCCGGTGCCCGAGTCGTAGCCGTAGTCGGAGTAGCCGCTCTGACCGACCGCCGCGAGGAAGATGATGAAGGCGATCCAGATCAGCCAGACGCCGGTCATCACCCACCCGGCGATGATGCCGGTCAGGGCGAGCCCTCGGCCAGCCTCACCGTTCTGCTTGATCTTGCCGAGTGCGACGTGGCCAAGGATCGCGCCGGCCGGGCCGAGCAGGATCGCGATGAACCACATCGGGACGGCGGCGAGACCGAACACGATCGACAGGATCGCCAGCGTGTTCGTCTTCGGGCGCTGCGCGTAGGGCTGGTACCCCGTCGCGCCGTAGGCACCCGCGGGCGCGTACGGATGCTGCTGCGGCTGCGCGTACGGGTTCTGGCCGCCCTGCTGCTGCGCGTACGGGTTCTGCTGGCCGTACCGGTTCTGGGCGGCGCCGTACGGGTCCTGTGGCGCCTGTGGTGCCGAGTACGGGTTCTGCGGCTGCTGCGGAGCCGCGTACGGGTTCGACGGCTGCGGCTGGCCGTACGGGTTGGACTGCTGCGGCTGGCCGTAGGGGTTCGGCTGCTGCGGTGCGGCGTACGGGTTCGACGGCTGCTGCTGCCCGTACGGGTTCTGCGGTTGCTCGGGAGCCGACGGGGCCTGGGGTGCGTCGGGGGCCTGCGGCGCGTCCGGAGCGGACGTCCCCTCGGGCTGCCCGCCGGTCGTGCCGCCCGGCGTCGTCTCGCCCGGCTTCGGCCACTCGTTCTGATCGGACACCGTCCACCCCTCTCGGCGCCCGGTCTCTCCGACGCCACGTGAATCCTCCCACAGGCGCCCGAGGGCCGACCGGGTCGACGCCGGGACGGTTCAGACCTGGACGGTCGTCACCGGCAACGTCGAGTCGGCCGCGATCCCGAGGTCGCTCGGGGCGTGCCCCTCGGCGACCAAGCGTGCGCCGACGGCCGCGATCATGGCACCGTTGTCCGTGCACAGGTCGAACGGCGGGATCCGCAGCTGCACCCCCGCGGCGGCGCACCGCTCTTCGGCGACCTGCCGCAGCCGGGCGTTCGCGACCACACCGCCACCGAGCAGGAGCCGGTCCACGCCGGTGTCGCGGCACGCGTTCAGGGCCTTGGTCAGCAGGACGTCGACGACCGCTTCGCGGAAGCTCGCGGCGACGTCGGCCACGGGCACCTCGCGCCCTTCGTCACGGCAGCGCTCGACCCAGCGGGCGACGGCGGTCTTCAGTCCGGAGAACGAGAAGTCGTAGCGGTGCGCGGCCAGGTCCTTCGGCAGCGTCAGGCCGCGGGGGAACCGGATGGCCTTCGGGTCGCCGTCCGCCGCGGCCCTGTCGATCTGCGGCCCGCCGGGGTACGGCAGGCCGAGCAGCCGTGCGACCTTGTCGAACGCTTCACCCGCGGCGTCGTCGATGGTCTCGCCGAGCAGTTCGACGTCGCCGACCAGGTCCTTCACGAGCAGCAGGGAGGTGTGCCCGCCGGACACCAGCAGCGCGATCGTCGGCAGCTCGATGTCGCTGCCGTCCGTGCGCAGGACGTCGGCGCCGACGTGCCCGACCAGGTGGTTCACGCCGTACAGGGGCTTGCCGGTGGCGACGGCGAGCGCCTTCGCGGCACCGACCCCGACCATGAGCGCGCCCGCCAGACCCGGCCCGGCGGTGACCGCGACGGCGTCCAGTTCGTCGAGGGTGACCCCGGCCCGCTCGAGTGCCTCGTGCAGCGTCGGGGTCATCGCCTCGAGGTGCGCGCGCGCGGCGACCTCGGGCACGACGCCGCCGTACCGGGCGTGCTCGTCCATGCTCGACGCGATGACGTTCGCGAGCAGGGTGCTCCCCCGCACGATGCCCACGCCCGTCTCGTCACAGCTCGTCTCGATGCCGAGCACCAGTGGTTCAGCCACGCTCATCGAGCGCCTCCTGTCCGATCGGGCCGACGGTCGACGGCGTCGGCGCCGCGTCTGCTGCGACCGGCAGCTCCGCCCGCATCACCCACGCGTCGACGCCGTCCGGCTGGTAGTAGCGGGGCCGGGTCGCGATGTGCTCGAACCCGAACGCCGTGTACATCGACTGCGCGACCGGGTTGTCGGCGCGCACCTCGAGGAACACCTCGCGCACACCGCGGCGACGGGCCTCGTCGAGGAGGTCCGTGAAGAGCACCCGTCCGAGCCCCTTGCCGCGATGCTCGGCTGCGACCGCGATGGTCTGCACGTCGGCGACCGGGTTGCCCGCCAACGAGGACAGTCCTGCGTAGCCGACGACCGACGGCGCTGCCGGTTCGTCGACGGTCTCGATCACGACGTAGTACCCGTGCGGCGAGTACAGCTCGCCCGACATCTGCGACGCCGACCAGGCGTCCGTCGGGAACGAGACGTGCTCGAGCCACATGATGTCGTCGAGGTCCTGCGGGTGCGCCCGCCGCAAGCGGAGCCCGTCCGGCACCGTCACTGCTTCACCCGTTTCGGCGCACCCGGCACCGTGACGTCGGGTTCCCGCAGGTAGAGGGGGGTGTCCTGGTCGAACCCCGCGCCGGACCGCAGGCGGTCCGCGGCGAGTGATCCGAGCCTCCAGGCAGGGATGGACAGGGCCGTCACGCGGTCCCAGCCCACCGCTCCGGGCCGGGAGGCACGGATCGCCTCGTCGAGATCGGCGGGCCTGGCGAGACCCGGGCCCGCAACGCGCGTGCCGGTCTGGTCGTACGCGCTCCAGTAGACCTCGCGCCGGCGGGCGTCCGTCAGGACGACGAACGGTCCGTCCCGTCGGCCGTCGCGCTCGTCGGCCGCGACCGCGTCGTGGCTGACGAGCGGAAGGACGGGCACGCCGACCGCGGCGGCGAAGGTTCGGGCGGCGGCGATGCCGACGCGCAGGCCGGTGAACGGGCCGGGGCCCATGCCGGCGACGACGCCCGTGACGTCCGGGCCGGTGATGCCCGCTTCGGCCAGCGCCTCGGCCAGGAACGGGCCGATCACCTCGGCGTGCCGGCGGCTGTCTTCGGTGTCACGGGTCGCGACGGGCGTGCCGGTGGTCGGGTCGACGACGGCCACGGACGTTCCGGCGGAGGTGTCGATGGCGAGGAGCACCCGTCCATCGTAGGCGTGCTCGTCGTGGCAGCGAGGCCGCGTCAGAGCGAGACGTCGGCCCAGCGTGGGCCGGTGGCGGTGACGACGACGCGGCGGGGTTCGTCGGGGACGTCGTCGGGGTCATCGGCCTCGGTGGTGCCGGAGGCGTCGGCACCGGTGGCCCGGGTGATCTCGACGTCGAGCACGCTGTCGCTGATGCCGTCGACCATGCCGCGGCCCCACTCGACCACGACGATCGACGCATCCCAGTCGAGGTCGAGGTCGTCCAGCTCGACGGGGTCGGACAGCCGGTAGGCGTCGACGTGCACCAGGTCCGGTCCGGCGGTGGTGGGGTGCGTCCGGGCGAGGACGAAGGTCGGACTCGACACCTGGCCACGCGCGCCGAGGGCAGCGCCGAGGCCACGGGTCAGCGTCGTCTTGCCGGCGCCGAGCGGCCCGGTCAGCACGACCAGGTCGCCGGCACGGAGGACCGCGGCCAACCGCGCCCCGAGCTCGCCCATCGCATCGGTGCCGTCGACGGCCGTGTCCAGCAGGACCCGAGGGGTGCCGGTCACGACTGGTCGCCCCGCAGGTACTCCCCGACGCGTCCCTCGATGTCGTGGCCCTCGTAGAACCGTGGCACGCGGGTTCCGATGCGGCAGACGATCTCCTCGCCGATGGTGCCGAGCGAACGGCCCCAGTCGAGGACGGTCATCTCGTCGTGCTCGCCGGTGCCGAACAGGGTCACGGTGTCGCCGGTGCGGACGTCGTCGTCGCCGACGTCGACCAGGAACTGGTCCATGGCCACACGGCCGGCGATCGGGTAGCGCTTGCCGCCGATCGCGACCTCGATGCGGCCCTGCGCCAGACGGGGGACGCCGTCCGCGTACCCGACGGGCACGAGCGCGAGGGTGGTCTCCGAGGCGGTGCGGTACGTGTAGTCGTACGAGACGCCGGTGTCGACGGGCACCCGCTTGGTCTTCGCGACCGACGCCGTCAGGGTCATCACGGGTTCGAGCCCGAGGTCGGCTGCCGAGACACCGTCCGCGCCCGGGATGCCGAACAGGTTGGCGCCCATCCGGACCATGTCCTTGCGGAACTCCTTGCGCTCCAACCCGGCGAGCGAAGCGGCGACGTGTTCCATCGGGAGGTCGAGCCCGAGGTCGTCTGCCTGCTCCACGGCGGCGTCGAAGAGCGCCACGGCGTCGGCGTCGTCCTGGTCCGAGGACTCCGCCAGGTGCGTGTACGCCGCCACGACCTCGATGCGGCCGGCGCGCTGGGCGTCCAGCGCGAGCGACACGAGCGCTGGCCAGGCCGCCGGGGTCGCTCCGTCGCGGTGCAGCCCGGAGTCGAAGCCGAGGTGCACGCGCGCGGGTCGCTGGTCGACGGCGTCGATGACGCGCTGCAGCTCCGGCACGTTCGAGACACCGAGGTCGACGGCGGAGTCGATGGCGTCGCGGAAGTCGAGTGCGGGGTCGTGCTGCCAGGTGAAGAGGTGGACGTCCTCACCGACGCCGATCGACCGCAGCCGCAGGGCCGCGGGGACCGTGAGCACCCCGATCCAGCGGATGCCGGCGTCCACCGCGGCGAGCGCGATCGGCTCGAGACCGTGGCCGTAGGCGTCGGCCTTCATGATCGCCATGACCGCGACGGGGTCCATCCACTCGCGGACCAGGTCGAGGTTCGCGCGGTAGGCGTCCAGGTCGATCCGTGCCTGGCGCAGGGGTGCGGAGCTCACGTCGTCCTCCGGTGCACGCTGTGGCCGACCCGGGCGACCACCTCGTAGTTGATGGTGCCGATCGCGGCGGCCCAGTCCTCGACCGCGGGGTCGCCGTTCGCCGGGTCGCCCCAGAGCACGGCTTCGTCGCCGATGCTGACGTCGGCGTCGCCGATGTCCACGTGCATGGCGTTCATCGCGACCCGGCCGACCACGGGGAACGTGCGGTCGCCGATGCGGACGGAGACCCGGTTGCCGAAGTCGCGGTCGAAGCCGTCGGCGTACCCGAGACCGATGACCGCGAGGCGGGTGTCGGTCGACGCCCGCCAGGTGTAGCCGTAGGACACGCCCTCGCCGGCGCGGACCTCGACGGTGCGGAGCACGGCAGCGGTCACACGCATGGCGGGGCGGAGGCCGAGGTCGGCCGACGTGCGGTCGGTGAACGGGCTCAGGCCGTACAGGGCGAGTCCGACGCGGGACAGGTCGCGGCGCGTCTCCGGCACGGCGATGCTCGCGGCGCTCGCGGCGAGGTGCACCAGGTCGGGCACGATGCCGTTGGCGGCGAGGCCGTCGAGTGCGCGCTGCAGTGCGGCGTCCTGGTCGAGGTCGTCCGTGCGTGACGCGTTCGAGAGGTGCGACATCAGCCCCTCGACACGGGTGCGGTTGCCACCACGGGCGAGAGCGCCGGCGGTCGCGAAGAGCTCGGCCCACTCGGACTCGACCGCACCGTTGCGACTCAGGCCGGTGTCGACGCAGATGTGCACGGCGCCGACCTCGGAGTCGGCAGCGGCGGACAACTGCTCGACGCTCGACACCGCCGGGGTGACGCCGTACTGCGCTGCCCGGCGGAAGTCCTCGTCGGGGGCGTGCAACCACGCGAGGATCCGGACGTCCTCGTCGATGCCGCCCTGCCGGAGCGCGACGGCCTCGTCGATGTCCGCGACGCCGAGCCACTCGGCACCGGCATCGACGAAGGCCCGTGCGGCGTCGAGCGCGCCGTGGCCGTAGGCGTTGGCCTTGACGACCGCGATGACACCGGCCGGTGCGACCTGCTCGGCGATCGTCGCGTAGTTCTCGATCAGCGCTTCACGATCGACCGTGATGCCGGTGAACGCACTCACTTCGTTGTTCCCTCCAGGACCACGAACGCGGTCGCGATCCCTCCATCATGCGAGAGCGACAGGTGCACGCTCGTCACGCCACGCGCATCCGCCACCTGTCGCGCCTGTTGGTGCAGCGTCAGCGACGGGTTGCGCTGGTCGTCCGACACGACCTCGAGGTCCTGCCAGCTGAGCCCTGCGCTGGAGCCGAACGCCTTGATCAGGGCCTCCTTGGCGGCGAACCGCGCAGCAAGCGACGCGATCGGCCGTTGTTCGCCGTCGCGGACCTGCTCGGCCGGGGTGAACAACCGCGCACGCATCGCCGGCGTGCGCGACAGCACCCGCTCGAACCGCTCCAGGTCCACCACGTCGACCCCGATGCCGATGATCATCGTGCGACTACTCGACGGTGACCGACTTCGCGAGGTTGCGCGGCTGGTCGACGTCGAGGCCCTTGGCCGCGGCGAGCTCCATGCCGAACATGTGCAGCGGCGCCACGGCCAGCAGCGGCTCGAACAGCGGGGTCGCGAGCGGGATGCGCAGGACCTCGTCGGCGAAGGGCAGCACGGCGGCGTCCCCTTCTTCCGCGATGGCGATCACGCGGGCACCGCGGGCGCGGATCTCCTGGATGTTCGAGACGACCTTCGGGTGCAGCGACCGCGGGTCACGCGGCGACGGCACGATGACGAAGACGATCTGCCCGGGCTCGATGAGCGCGATCGGGCCGTGCTTGAGCTCACCGGCGGCGAAGCCCTCGGCGTGGATGTACGCGAGCTCCTTGAGCTTCAGCGCTCCCTCGAGCGCGATCGGGTAGCCGACGTGGCGACCGAGGAACAGCACGCTGCGGGTGTCCGCCATCCAGCGCGCGAGGTCCTTGATGCCGGCGGCGTCGTCGATGGTCTGCTGGAGCTTCGGGGCCAGGCCCTCGAGCTCGGCGACCTGCTCGGCGATCTGCTCCGCCGTCATGGTGCCGCGGAGGGTGGCCAGGTGCAGGCCCAGGAGGTACAGCGCGACGCCCTGGGCGATGAAGGCCTTCGTCGACGCGACGGCGACCTCGGGCCCGGCGTGCGTGTAGATCACGGCGTCGGACTCGCGCGGGATCGTCGCGCCCTGGGTGTTGCAGATCGACAGCACCTGCGCGCCCTGCTCGCGGGCGTACTTGACGGCCATGAGCGTGTCCATGGTCTCGCCGGACTGGCTGATCGAGACGACGAGCGTGCGGTCGTTCAGCACCGGGTCGCGGTAGCGGAACTCGTGGGCGAGCTCGACCTCGACCGGGATGCGGGCCCACTGCTCGATGGCGTACTTGCCGAGGATGCCGGCGTACGCAGCGGTGCCGCAGGCGATCACGATGACGCGGTCGACCGTGGCCAGGCGCTCGGCGATCGGGTCGAGGTCGGTCAGGGTGACGGCACCGTCGTGCACGCGGCCGAGGATCGTCTTGGCGACGGCCTCGGGCTCCTCGCTGATCTCCTTCGCCATGAACGAGGACCAGCCGCCCTTGTCGGCGGCGGAGGCGTCCCAGTTCACCTCGAACTCGCTCGGGGTGGCCGGGGTGCCGTCGAAGTGGATCACGTCGACGCCGTCCGGGCGGATCGTGGCGACCTCGTCCTGTCCGATCGCGAGCGCACGCTGCGTGTAGGCGACGAACGCAGCGACGTCCGAGCCCATGAAGTTCTCGCCGTCGCCCAGGCCCACCACGAGCGGGGAGTTGCGACGGGCGCCGACGACGACGCCGGGCTGGTCGGCGTGCACGACGAGGAGCGTGAACGCCCCGTCCAGTCGCTGCACGGCCCGCTGCATGGCGGCGGTCAGGTCACCGGTCTCGCGGAACGCCCGACCGACCAGGTGCGCGGCGACCTCGGAGTCGGTCTCGCTGCGGAACTCGATGCCCTCGGCCTGCAGCTCGGCGCGCAGCTCGGAGAAGTTCTCGATGATGCCGTTGTGGATGAGGGCGAGCTTGTCGCCGTCGGCCAGGTGCGGGTGGGCGTTGCCGTCCGTCGGGCCACCGTGGGTCGCCCAGCGGGTGTGTCCGATGCCCGTGGTGCCGTCCGGGATCGGCGACGACTCGAGCTCGTCGACGAGGGCCTGGAGCTTGCCCGCCTTCTTGGCGGAGACGAGGTCCCCCGCGGGGTCGACCACGGCGATGCCCGCCGAGTCGTAGCCGCGGTACTCGAGGCGACGGAGGCCACCGAGGAGGACGTCCTGGCTGCTGTTGCTGCCGACGTAGCCGACGATTCCACACATGGAAGCGATCCTACGGTCTGCCTGAGCGCGGACCCTGCGAAGCAGCAGGGCTGGGGATAACGTTTCGACCATGGGACGCTTCGACGACATCGCCATCACCACGCTGCACGGCGAGGACACCACGTTCGGCTCGTTCGCGGACAAGGCGGTGCTGGTCGTGAACGTCGCGTCGCGGTGCGGTCTCGCTCCGCAGTACGAGCAGCTCGAGGCCCTCCAGAAGCAGTACGGCCCGCGCGGCTTCACGGTCCTCGGGTTCCCGAGCAACCAGTTCCTGCAGGAGCTCGGCTCGTCCGAGGCCATCGACGAGTACTGCTCCACCACGTGGGGCGTCACCTTCCCGATGTCCGAGAAGGTCAAGGTCAACGGCAAGAGCGCGCACCCGCTCTACCAGGCACTCAAGGAGACCCCGGACGCCGACGGCAAGGCCGGACGGGTCAGCTGGAACTTCGAGAAGTTCCTCGTCGCGCCCGACGGCACCGTCTCGCGCTTCCGTCCGACCACGAAGCCGGACGCCCCCGAGGTGATCGCGGCCATCGAGGCCGCCCTGCCCGCCTGATGCACCGCGTCCTGCGGACGTACACCGAGCACTGGACGGGAGGCCCGGTGCAGGTGAGCCGGTCAGCTCACCTGCACCGGGCCTCCCGTCTGTACGCTCGTCCCCATGCCGATCCCGGAGACCGCCGTCGCGCACCCGACACCGTTCGTGGAGATCCCGCGGCACGACTGGTCGCAGCTCGCACCCAAGGAGCACCTGTCGCTCACCGAGACCGAGATCGTGCAGCTGCGCGGGCTCGGCGACCGGTTGGACATGCAGGAGGTGCAGGAGGTCTACCTCCCGCTGTCGCGGCTGCTGACGCTCTACGCCGCCGGGGCACGGAACCTGCACGCCGAGACGAGCCGGTTCCTCGGTGACCGCGCCGGTCGCACGCCGTTCGTCATCGGGGTCGCGGGCTCCGTCGCCGTCGGCAAGTCGACCGTCGCCCGACTGCTCCGCGAGCTGACGAAGCGCTGGCCGGACACCCCGCGGGTCGAGCTGGTGACCACCGACGGGTTCCTGTACCCGAACGCCGAGCTCGAGCGTCGCGGGATCATGGACCGCAAGGGCTTCCCGGAGTCCTACGACCGTCGCTCCCTGCTGCGGTTCGTCAGCCAGGTGAAGAGCGGCGCGACCGAGGTCCGGGCGCCGTACTACTCGCACCTGGTCTACGACATCGTGCCGGACGCCGAAATCGTCGTCCGCCAGCCGGACATCCTCATCGTCGAGGGCCTGAACGTGCTCGCCCCGCCGGTGCACGGGCGGCTCGCGCTGTCCGACCTGTTCGACTTCACGATCTACGTCGACGCCAAGACCAAGGACATCGAGGCCTGGTACGTCGACCGGTTCCTCGCCCTGCAGGAAGAGGCGTTCTCGAGCCCGGACTCGTTCTTCCACCGGTTCGCGAGCCTGTCGCGTTCGGACGCGATCGACACGGCGACCCAGGTGTGGCGCGCGATCAACGAGCCGAACCTGCTCGAGAACGTCCTGCCGACCCGGTCCCGCGCGACCCTCGTGCTGAAGAAGGCCGCCGACCACAAGGTGAACTCGGTCCTGCTCCGCAAGATCTAGCGCGGGCGGGCGGGTGCGCGCGGGCTTGCACCCCGGTACGGTCATCGCGCCCCGAAGAGTCGGGGCGCAACGACCGCAGCGGGGCGCGCGACGGAAGCGGCACGCAACGCAAGCGCGACGCAGTCGCGAGCGCGGGTGCGGGTGCGGGTGCGCGCCCCCGTACGGTCATCGCGCCCCGAAGAGTCGGGGCGCAACGACCGCAGCGGGGCGCGAACGCGGCGCGCGCGGCGCGAAGTCGCGCCCGGCGCCCCGCCCTACGCGGCGTCGAGCGCCAGGCGCTCCTGCACGACGGCGGCGAGCTCCTCGGCGATGCGCTGGGCGTCGTCCTGCGAGGCGGCCTCGACCATCACGCGCACGACCGGCTCGGTGCCCGACGGACGGAGCAGCACACGGCCGGTGTCCCCGAGCGCTGCTGAAGCCGCGGCGACCGCGTCTTGCACGCCCTGGTCGGCCAGCCCGTGCCGATCGACCCCGCGGACGTTGAGCAGCACCTGCGGGAACACCGTCATGCACGAGGCGAGCTCCTGCAGCGACTTCCCGGTGCGCGCGATCTCGGCGACCAGGTGCAGCCCGGTCAGGATGCCGTCGCCCGTGGTGGCGTACTCGTTGAAGATGATGTGGCCGGACTGCTCGCCGCCGATGGAGTAGTCGCCCTCGTTCATCTTCTCGAGCACGTAGCGGTCGCCGACGCCGGCCTCGATCACGGTGATGCCCGCGTCGGCCATGGCGCGCTTGAGCCCGAGGTTGGACATGACCGTCGCGACGAGGGTGTCGTCCTTCAGGCGGCCGCGCTCCTGCAGCGACAGCGCCAGGATCGCCATGATCTGGTCACCGTCGATGGCGTTGCCGGCGGCGTCCACGGCCAGGCAGCGGTCGGCGTCGCCGTCGTGCGCGATGCCGACGTCGGCGCCGGCGGCCAGGACGGCGCGGGACAGGTTGTCGATGTGGGTCGAGCCGACGCCGTCGTTGATGTTCCAACCGTCGGGCTCGGCGCCGATGAGCGTCACACGGGCCCCGGCGTTGACGAACACCTCGGGCGAGACGCCGGCGGCTGCACCGTTGGCGCAGTCGAGCACGACGTGGATCCCGTCGAGCCGGTGCGGCAGCGTGCCGAGCAGGTGGACGACGTAGCGGTCCTCGGCGTCGGCGAACCGGGTGATCCGACCGACGTCGATGCCGGTGGGGGTCGGCGCGGAGTGGTCGTGCATGGCCGCTTCGATGCGGTCCTCGACCTCGTCCGGCAGCTTGCGACCACCCGTGGCGAAGAACTTGATCCCGTTGTCCGGGGCGGGGTTGTGCGACGCGGAGATCATCACGCCGAAGTCGGCGTCGATGTCCGCGACGAGGAACGCCGCAGCGGGGGTGGGGATGACCCCGGCATCGAGCACGTCGACGCCGGCAGAAGCGAGTCCGGCCGCGACCGCGGCACCGAGGAACTCACCGGAGACGCGCGGGTCGCGCGCTAGGACCGCGCGGGGGCGCGGCCGACCGGACGCCCGCCGGGCGTCCGCATGGTGTCCGTGTGTGAGGACGGCCGCGCTCGCCTGGGCAAGACCCAGTGCGAGCGCGGCCGTCAGCTCGCCGTTGGCGAGACCACGAACCCCGTCGGTACCGAACAGACGCGGCATTGCGATCTTCAGCCGGTGACGACTAGCGCTTCGAGAACTGCGAAGCCTTGCGGGCCTTCTTGAGACCGGCCTTCTTGCGCTCGATGACGCGGGCGTCACGGGTGAGGAAGCCGGCCTTCTTGAGGGTCGCGCGGTTGTTCTCGCGGTCGATCTCGTTCAGCGTGCGGGCGATGGCGAGGCGGAGTGCGCCGGCCTGACCCGAGGGGCCGCCACCGGTGATGCGGGCGACGACGTCGTACGAGCCGAGGAGCTCGAGCACCTTGAACGGGTCGTTGATGAGCTGCTGGTGCAGCTTGTTCGGGAAGTAGTCCTCGAGCGAGCGACCGTTCACGACGAACGTGCCGGAGCCCGGAACGAGGCGAACGCGCGCGATGGCCTCCTTGCGGCGCCCGACGGCACCGCCGGAGACGTTGAGGATCTGACGGGGAGCAGCCTCGGCAGCGGCGGGTGCGCTCTCCGTGGTGAAGCTCTCCGGGGTCTGGTCGAGGGAATCAGCGATCTGAGCCATGAGTTTCTCTATGTCCTTGAAGTCGTCGTGGCCGGAACTACTGTGCGACCTGGTCGAAGATGTACGCCTTGGGCTGCTGCGCGGAGTGCGGGTGCTCCGCGCCGGCGTAGACCTTCAGCTTCTTGAGCTGCTCGCGACCGAGGGTGTTCTTCGGCAGCATGCCGCGGATCGCCTTCTCGACGGCGCGGGTGGGGTGCTTCTCGAGCATCTCCGGGTAGGAGGTCGCCGTCAGGCCGCCCGGGTACCCCGAGTGGCGGTAGTAGACCTTCTTCGCGAGCTTCGAACCGGTCAGGGCGACCTTGTCGGCGTTCACGATGATGACGTAGTCACCCATGTCCATGTGCTGGGCGAAGGTGGCCTTGTGCTTGCCGCGCAGGAGCGCCGCGGCGTGGGTGGCGAGACGGCCGAGGACGACGTCGGTCGCGTCGATGACGATCCAGTCGTGCTGGACGTCTGCCGGCTTCGGTGAGAACGTGCGAGTCACAGGAGTGCTGCTTTCGTGTCGAGGTGAGGAGTCCGTGAATCCCACTCCGGTCGGGGTTCCCCGCGGCAGAAGCCGGCGGAACGCCCGGATGGAGGGCTCATCTGACTGTCCGGCGCGCATGGCGCACAGACCAAGGTGAGAGCCTAGCCGATGCGGGTCGCGTCGGTCAAACGCAGCCACTGCCGGACGGGAGGCCCGTGGCGGCCTGGCCACGGGCCTCCCGTCCGCCGTGGACTCGCGCCTCCCCCGCTTGGTGAGCAGGAATGGTCGGGTCGCGCACGGCGAACCCGACCATTCCTGCTCACGAAGTGCCCCGCGGGGCGTGGGGACTACTCCGCAGCCGCCGCCTTGCGACGACGGACGACCAGCACACCCGCACCCGCGGCGAGCAGCAGGAACGCGACCAGCGCACCGGCACCGAAGCCCTCGGCACCCGTGAACGCGAGCTGCCCGTCAGCGGTGATCGTGATCGGGGTCCACCCGATCAGGCTCCCGTCCGCGGCCGTCACCGCGAGGCGGTGTGCGCCAGCGGGGGTGTCCGACGGGATCGTCACCCGGACCGTCCCGTCGGCGGCCACCGTCACGGTGCCGAGCAGCGTCGGGGTCGAGTACAGCCAGACGTTCACGACGTCCCCCGCGTACTGCGTGCCGACGGTCACGGTGATGGTCTCCCCCGCGCGAGCCGACGACGGCGCCGAGACGCTCCCACGGTTCGTGTCGGTCAGGCCGGTCTCCGACGGGGCAACCGGCGTCACCGCGCCCGGAGCCGACGGTGTCGGGGCAGGGGTCGGCTTCGACGTGGGCGTCGGGGTCGGGGTCGGGGTCGTGCCGCCGTCACCCGGCGTCGGGGTCGGGGTCGGCACCGGAGTCGGGTCGGTCCCGGGGTCCGTGCCCGGGTCGGTGCCGGCAGCGTCCAGGTCGAACCCGACCAGGATCGGGTCGTGGTCGCTCGCCCGGAACACGTACTCGCTGTACAGGTCCGACGCGTTGTAGTTGTAGCGGCTGTACTCCAGGCCCACCGACTCGACCGAGTTGATGTTCCAGATGTCCACGCCCGTGACCGTCTCGGTGGCGGCCGGGGACGCGAACACGTGGTCGAGCGACCCGCTCAGGCCGGAGAACACGTACGAGTACTCGGTGGCGTCGAGCGCCGGGCCGAGGTCGGTGTAGCCGGCGTCGTCGAGGACGACCACCGGGTCCTCCTTGCTGTAGGCGTTGAAGTCACCGAGCATGAACACCTTGTCGGTGCCGTACTGCGCCTGCATGTCGGTGGAGAAGGTCACGAGGGCCTTCGCCTGCCGCACCCGGTCGGCGTTCGAGGCGCCCTGGCCGTCACCCTGGTCGGCGTTCTCGCCGGTGCCGGAGCCCTTCGACTTGAAGTGGTTCGCGATCACGAGGAAGTCGTCCTCGGAGGTGCCGCCGACGGGGCGGAACGCGTCCGCGACGGGCTGCCGGGCGTTGGTGAAGGCGGCGTCGAGCAGGATCGTCGAGTCGCCGACGGGTTCGACGCGGTCCTTCTTGTAGATGAGCGCGAGCCGGATGACGTCCTCGCTCGCCGGCACGGTCGCGGGGGACTTCGCGTAGGCCCAGGTGTCCTCGCCGGTGGCAGCGTTGAGGGCGTCGACGAGCGTCGCCACGGCGGCGTCGCGGTCCTGGCCGAAGCGTGCCGAGTTCTCGATCTCCTCGAGCGAGACGACGTCTGCGCCGAGGCCGTTGATCGCCTTGACGATCTTGACCTGCTGGCGCAGGAAGTCCTCTTCCTCAGCGGCACCGCGCGCGTCACAGCCGGAGTTCACCGTGACGGGGTCGCCCGCGCGGTCGGTGTAGTACGAGCAGCCGGTGAGCTGGTCGCCCGTGGTCGGGAAGTAGTTCAGCACGTTGAACCCGGCGAGCTTGAGGTCGCCGCCGACGTCCTGCGGCTTCGCCTGTCGCACGTTCGAGAACGACGCGGGCAGGTCGGCCGCCGGGGTCGCACCGGTGATCGGCGTGGTCGGCTGGAACTTCCACCCGCTGTTGCGGTAGTCGAGGACGACCGGAGCCTCGAACGTGGCGGTCGCCCCGACGGTGACCGGCCCCTGGGTGAGCCACGACACCGGGATGCCCTGGTTGGCCTTCGTCAGGAAGTTGGTGCTGGCGCCGTCGTCGAGCGTGACCTTGCGCGCGGCGTTGGACGCCTCGACGGCCTTCGCCTCGGCGCTGCCCGGGCGGCCGACCTCGGTCGGCTGGACGAGCCGGCCGGCGCCGCTGGCGAGCACGACCTCGCCGTACTGGTTCGTCGTGTAGTTGTCGGCGACCGTGAAGGAGCCCTGCGGGGCGATGAGCATGCTCTCGAGCGACTCACGCTGCGCGTCCGACGACGGGAACGCGACCGCTGCGGGCTGCGGGGCGACGACGGTGTCGGTGAGCTTCTCGAACGATGCCGTGTCCGACACCGTGAGCTCGGTCAGGCCGAAGTACTCGGAGACCCCACCGGTGACGCGCACGTGGTCGCCCTCGGCCACCAGCCCGGCGGTCGCGGACGAGAAGACGAAGACGGCGTCGGACGCGGTGTGGGTGCCGAGGTCGATCGCGCCGCCGGTCCCCGGGGTCTGGATCGTGTAGCCGTTGAAGCCGCCGGACGCGTAGACCGCGGTGACGACACCGTCGGTGGTGACGGTCTTGCCGGCGTAGGGCGAGGTGTCCGTGGTGCCCTGCAGTTGCGCGATGGTCACGGCCTCGGCGGGGGCACCGGGGTCCGTCGGCTCCGTCGGGTCGGTCGACTCCGTCGGATCGGTCGGATCGGTCGGCGCAGCCGTCTCGCCCGCGGCGTTCCGCGGCGTCAGGGTCGTCGTCACCGAGAAGTCCGCGCCGTTGTCGTCGGTGTCCGCCGTGCCCTGGCGGACCAGGCCGTTCGGCACGGCGTTCGCACCCTCGACGGTGCGCACGGTGCCCTCGAAGGTGTTCGAGGCGCCGTAGCCGAGCAGGTCGACGACGCCCGCGGTGCCGGTCGGCACCGGGCCGGCGGCGAGCGCCACCGGTGTGGCGGTGTCGGACAGCACGAGCGTGCCCGTGGTGCCGGACGGGTTCAGCGAGGCGGTGTCGTCCGCCGTCGGCAGGTCCGCTCCGACCGGGGTGGCCCCGCCGTTGCCGGCCATCGACACCAGGAACGTGCCCTCGGCCGGCACCGTGCCCTCGAGCGCACTCGTCGAGAAGGCGCCGGTGCTCGTCGCCGAGCGGTACTGCAGCGACCAGCCGTCGAGCGACACCGGGGCGTCGGTCGGGTTGCCGATCTCGATGAACTTCTGGTTGTAGAAAGCACCGTTGCTGCCGGCCTTCAGGTAGGCCTCCTCGATGACGAGGCCACTCCCCTCGGGGTTCGCGGTCGCTGCGGTGACGGTGACGAGCGGGGCCGCGAGGAGTGTCGCAGCAGCCGTGGCGCACAGCAGAGTGCGCCCGAGGGAGTTGGGCATGCCCGCACGCTACCGACCTGCGGAGTCCCTCAGGTTGCGTCGAGGTAAATGATTGCGTTCGGCAACATCAGGACCGGGCGTTCACTCCCGCCGCGCCCGCGTCTGCTCCGCCCGCCCCGCGAGCTCCCCATCAGCCGGGTACCCCACCTCGGTCAGCGTCAGCCCCTTCGCCGGCGCCGTCTTGAACGCGCTCGTCCGCGTCTCGGCGACGCGGAGCTCCTCGAGCCGTTCCGGCCCGAACCGCCCCTCGCCGACGGCGATGGTCGCCCCCACCATCGCGCGCACCATGGAGTGGCAGAACGCATCGGCCTGGAGGCGCGCCACCAGCACCCCGTCCGGCTCGCGGTCCCAGCGGAACTCCTGCAACGTCCGGATGGTCGTCGCGCCCTCGCGCGGCTTGCAGAACGTCGCGAAGTCGTGCAGCCCCAACAGCGTCAGCGCACCGCGCTCCATCGCTGCCGGGTCGAGGCTCGCCCCGTGCCAGACCGTGTACCCGCGCCGACGTGGATCGCGCGGGGCGTCGGCGTCCGCGATCCGGTACTCGTACCGTCGCCAGAGCGGCGAGAACCGGGCGTCGAACCCGTCCGGCGCGACCGAGGCCCGGGTGACGACGACGTCGCCCTCTGGTGCCGCGATGCCGTTCACGCGTTTGACGAGGCCGTCCAGCGGCGAGCGCCCCGAGCCACGCTTGGCGCTGAGCGCGTCCCACTGTTCGGCGGACAGGTCGAGGTGGGCGACCTGTCCGGTGGCGTGCACGCCGGCGTCGGTGCGTCCGGCGACGGTGAGCAGTGGCGGTTCGCCCCACCGGGTGAAGACGGTGGCGAGGGCGGCCTCGAGCGCGCCCTGCACCGTCCGCAGCCCGGGCTGCCGTGCCCACCCGGAGAACGCGGCCCCGTCGTACGCGATGTCCAGCCGCAGCCGGATCCCGGCAGCCTCGCCGCCGCCCTGCAGGCCCGCCGTCTCGTCCACGCGACCACCGTACCGGGGCTGCACCGCGCCTCCCGTCCGTCCTGCACAGCACCCGGCTGACGCGCGCTGTCCACCGATGTCAGCGCCACGTCAGTGCCGCGTGAGCGCCCCGCGGCACCATCGTCCTCGACATCGACGAAAGGACCCTTCGATGAACACGACACCGCTCGCGGTGGAGGCCTCCGGCCTCGTGAAGACCTTCGGGACGAACCGCGCAGTGGACGGTGTCGACCTCCGTGTGGAGGCCGGCACGGTCTACGGCGTGCTCGGTCCCAACGGCGCCGGCAAGACCACCACCATCTCCATGCTCGCGACCCTGCTCAAGGCGGACGGCGGCGAGGCCCGGATCTTCGGGCACGACGTCCGACGTGAGGCGCAGACGGTCCGCACCCTGATCGGGGTGACCGGTCAGTACGCCAGCGTCGACGAGACCCTCAGCGCGACCGAGAACCTGGTGATCTTCGCCCGTCTGCTCGGGCTGTCCCGCGCCGACTCGAAGCGCAAGGCGGTCGAGCTGCTCGAGCGCTTCGGGCTGACCGGAGCCGCGTCGCGCCCGCTCAAGGCCTTCTCCGGTGGCATGCGTCGCCGGCTCGACCTGGCTGCGAGCCTGATCGCGCAGCCGCCGCTGATCTTCCTCGACGAGCCGACCACGGGGCTCGACCCCCGGACCCGTGCGCAGATGTGGGACACCATCCGCGAGCTCGTGGCGACGGGCTCGACGGTCCTGCTGACGACGCAGTACCTGGACGAGGCCGACCAGCTCGCCGACCGCATCGCCGTGATCGACCACGGCCGGGTCGTCGCCGAGGGCACGAGCGACGAACTGAAGGCCTCGATCGGCAGTTCGTCGCTGCAGCTCCGCCTGACCGATGCGCTCCGGCTCGACGCCGCGCGCACGATCGTCCGGAACACCCTCGGTGTCGACGCGGTGGCCAGCCCCGAGGGCTCGCGTCTCACCGCACCGATGTCGGACCCCGACCGCGTGACGGACCTGCTGGTGTCGTTCCGCGAGGCCGGCATCACCCTCGCCGAGATGAGCGTGCAGAAGCCCACCCTCGACGAGGTCTTCCTGACGATCACCGGCGCACCGGCGACCACCGACGACGACAACGACAGCACCGACCGCGAACTCGCAGGGAGCATCGCATGACCACCATCACCACCACCACGGGCACCGCTGCGCCCCGGATCACCCCGCGCCCCGGCGTCGGTGCGACCGGGCTCGGCGCCACCGTCCGGCAGTCGCTCACGATGGCGTACCGCGGCCTGATCAAGGTCCGGCGCACCCCGGAGCAGCTGTTCGACGTCACCCTGATGCCGATCATCTTCACCGTGATGTTCACGTACATCTTCGGTGGTGCGATCGCGGGTGACGTCGCGAGCTACCTGCCGATCATCATCCCCGGCATCCTGGTGCAGACGAACATCACGTCGTCGATCGTCACGGGCGTGCAGCTGCGCGAGGACATGGACAAGGGCGTCTTCGACCGCTTCAAGTCCCTGCCCATCGCCCGGATCGCCCCGCTCGCGGGTGCGCTGCTCGCCGACACCGTCCGGTACGCGATCGCCACGACGATCACCTTCACGGTCGGCATCATCATGGGTCTGCGTCCGGCCGGCGGTTTCGGTGCGGTCGTCCTGGCCGGGTTGCTGGTCATCGTCGTCGCGTGGGCGATCAGCTGGATCTTCGCCTACTTCGGCGTCGTCGCTCGGACGGCGTCGAGCGTCTCCGGCATCTCCAACATGGTGCTGTTCCCGCTGACGTTCCTGTCGAACGCGTTCGTGCCGGCGGACACCCTGCCGGACTGGCTGCGCTGGTTCTCCGAGGTGAACCCGATCTCGCACCTCATCACGGCGGTCCGCGAGCTCGTGAACCACGGCACGGTGGGCGTCGATCTCTGGATCAGCCTGCTCGGCGCAGCGGTCGTGGTCGCGGTGTTCGCGCCGCTGACGGTCCGCGCGTACATGCGGAAGGCCTGACGGGCGCCGGTCAGCGCACGCGGAACCGCAGCTCCTCGAGCAGGAGCCGCGCCTGCGAGACGGCCTCGGTCCGGTTCGATCCGGCCGAGGCCGTCTCGGCGTCGGCCAGCACCGCGTCGCCGAGGGCGTCGGCCAGCACCGACCGCATCCGCGTGTGCGCGAGCACGCCGAAGTCCTGCCGCGAACCGAGTCGGGTCGCCAGCCCCCAGCAGCGAGCGGCGTGCTCCGGCCGTCCGTCACGGGCGGCGGCGAGCGCCAGCCCGAGCAGGGCGGTCCCGATCACGGGCAGGTCCAGCCACCACGGGTGGACGCGCAGCATCACGAGCGCACCGACACGCAGGCGTCTCGCGACCGCCACGTCGTCGACCGGGAGGCCCGGCGCGGCTCCGTCGGACCGGCGCGCCGCCGCCTCGTCCCGCGCCGCGATCCGCGCCGAGCCCGCCATGAGCGTCCAGTGCGGCGTCTGCTTCCGCAGGGGCAGCACGGAGTCCCAGGCGCGGGCGTACTCCGCCGCCGCGTCGTCGAGGGCTCCTTCCCAGCGCGAGCACTCCGCACCGATGGCCATCGCGAGCACGCCGATCTGCACCCGGTCCTCGTCGAACCCGCCGCGGGCCTCGACCGGACGGTGCTGCAGGTCGTCGGCGACCTGCCGGGCACGCACGACGTCGCCGGTGCTCGCGGCGCAGAGGCCGACGGTCCAGCCGATCTCGTACAGGTCGTCGTCGGCCCCGAACCGTTCGAGTTGCTCGCGGGCGACCTCGGCGGACCGCAGGGCGTCGGCGTGCCGACCGGTCTGCGCCAGGAGCTGGGTCATGGTGACGGCGATCGACCCGGTGGTCCAGGCGTCGTCGCTCGACCGCGAGAGCGTCTCGGCGCGGGTCGCGTACCGCAGGGCGACAGCGGACTCCCCGTCGTTCTCGGCGAGCGGCGCGCTGAGCATGTTCGCCAGGCAGGCGACACCGGGCTCCGGGTCGTCGCGGTAGCGGGCGAGCAGGGCGTACCCGTCGGCCGGTCGCCCCAGGGTGAGGAGCAGCGCTGCCTGGGCGTCGAGCACCGCGAACCCGGTGGTGCCGTCGCGCATCACGCGGCGCAGGGTCGACACGGCCAGGGCTGCGGTGCGCTTGTCGCTGAACGCGGATGACCCGCCGGTGACGACGAGTCCGAGCACCGTCGCGGCACGGTCCTCGGCCGCCGGTCCGGTACGGCGCAGGACCGGGACGACCTCGGGGCCGAGTGCGACGACCTCACCGTGGGCCCCGCGCAGCGACCAGTAGCCGCCGAGTGCCGCGAACAGGTGCGCGACCGCCGCGGTGTCGTCGGCAGCGAGGCTCCAGCGGAGCAGCGCGACGAGGTTGTCGGATTCACGGGCGACCTCGCGGAACCGCTCGAGCTGTGCGGAACCCGTGATCGTGAGCAGGTTGCGCTCGGCCGCGAACCCCCGGCCCCAGCCGATCATGGCCGCACGGACGGCCTCGGTGGCGCCGCGGTCCCCCAGCCGGGCCGCACCGAACTCCCGCACGGTCTCGAGCAGCCGGTACCGCACGGGCTCACCCTCGTGTTCGACGAGCTGCACGAGCGACTGCTCCACGAGCTCGGCGAGGTCGTCGAGCACGTCCGCCCGGCGGTCCGGGGCCGCGACCGCCTCGACGGCGTCGACCGCGAGTCCGTCCGGGAAGAGGGCCAGACGCGTCAGCAGGTCCTGGGCCCCGTCGTCGAGCAGACGCCAGCTCCACTCGATCACGGCGAGCAGGGTGCGGTGCCGCTCCGGGGCGCTCCGGTCACCGCCGCGCAGCAGCGCGAACCGGTCGTCCAACCGGCGCTCGATCTCGTCGGCGCTCATCCCCCGGATGCGTGCGGCCGCGAGCTCGATGGCCAGCGGTGACCCGTCGAGCCGCGTGCAGATCCGGCGCACCGTGTCCACCGGCAGCACGGCTCCGGGTCGTGCGGCCCGCGCCCGCTCGGTGAAGAGCCGGACGGCCGCCCCGTCGGCCTCGACGGGCAGGGGTGCGAGGGGAGCCACGACCTCGCCGGCGATGGCGAGCGGCGCGCGCGACGTCGTCAGGATCCGCAGGGCGGGCACGGTCGCGAGCAGGTCCGCGGCGAAGGCGGCGACCTCGGCCACCAGGTGCTCGCAGTTGTCCAGGACGAGCACGGTCGGCCCGTCGGCGAGCGCCCGCACGACCCGGCTGCGCAGGTCGGCCGCGACGGCGTCCCGGAGCGATCGGGTGGAGCGGAACTCGGCGATGCCGAGCAGCGCGCCGAGGGCCGGCACGATGTCGTCGGCCGTGGCGAGCGGCGCGAGTTCGACCACGACGACGCCCTGTGTCGAAGGCAGGCCGGCGGCGACCGCCTGCGCCAGGCGGGTCTTCCCCAGCCCACCCGCTCCGAGGATCGTGACCAGCCGTCCGGCGGACAGCAGGTCCGAGACGGCGGCGAGGTCGGCCTCCCTCCCGACCAACGTGTTCGGCGCAGCACGCAGGCCGACGCGGCGGACGCTGCCCGTTGCGGGGCCGGATCGGCGCAGCAACTCGGCGTTGAGGCGGACCAGGTCGGCCGAGGGGTCGGCGCCGAGTTCGTCGGCGAGGCGGTCACGGTGCGCCGCGAAGGCGGCGATGGCCTCGCTCGTGCGGCCGGCTGCGGCAAGGGCGCGCATCGAACCGGCGACCGCGACCTCGTCGTAGGGGTTGGCGACGGCCTCTGCCGACCAGAGTGCGGCGGCCTCGTCGGCGTCGCCCTCGTCGAGCAGGGCGCCGCCGAGCGCGCGCCGGAGCGTGCGCCGGAGGGCTGCCGCACGGTCCGCGAGCGCCGCGCCCAGGTCGCCGTCGACGTCGGCGCCCGGGTCACCACGCCAGAGGTCGAGGGCGGCACGGACCGCTGCCGGCTCCGTCTCGCCCACCGCACGCGCGGCACGGGCGAGGTCGACGTCCTCGGGGTCGCCGCCCAGCGCGTACCCGGTGCTCGTCGACACCACGAGGCCGTCCGCCACGCTCCGGCGCAGTCGGGACACGAGCGTCTGCAGCGCCGCACGCGCACCCCGCGGCTGCGCGTCCGGCCAGAGGTCGTCGATCAGGGACTCGGTGGTCAGGGCGTGGCCGCGCGCGAGCACCAGCGCCGTCAGGAACGCCCGAGCGAGCGCTCCGGGCACGGGCGACTGCCGGCCGTCCGCACCCGTCACCGTGACCGGTCCGAGGACGGCGATGCGGGGCGGGACGGTCACGGTGCGAGTCTACGGAGCGCCGGTGTCACGGGGTCCTCGCGTCAGCCGCGCGGACGGTGGAACGCCGACGGCCCCGTGCGGGTGTCGAGGTTGTCCGTCGCACGACGCTCGGACTCCACGATGCCGCGGAGCGCCACGAGCGCGGACGCCGTCACCGCGACGTGTGAGGGGTTCTCGCGCGAGGCGTCGAGCGCCTGCTCGAGTCGCTCGATCGCCTTGTCGCCTTCGTCCTCGGGGCACTCCCCGCGGATCACACAGGCGAGTTGCCGGATCGCCTCGGTGAGCGATTCGGTGAACGCCGGGTCCGGACGACCGAGGTTCGAGGACACCGGACCCGACCGGGCGACGAGCTCGGTGAGGTCCGTCGTGTACCAGGCGACCCGTTCGAGCGCCCGGAAGCGTGCCCCGTCCTGCTGGAGCCGGGCCCGTGACCCTCGGAGCGCCCCGCGGGGGTTGATCTTCCGGCTCTCGTGGGCGACGGACACCCGCGCGCGCACATCGGCGATCGCGCGGTCGAGCTTGTCCTGCTGCCGGTTCCAGGCGTCCTCGTCGCGCTCCCCGCTCTCGAGTACCCGGGCGAGGCCTTCGAGGTGCTCGGCCAAGACGGCGTTCACCTCGTCGATCCGACGTTCGGCGTCCCAGAAGTGCAGCGGAGGGAACACCAGGAAGTTCACGAGCAGACCGACGACGACGCCGACGGCCATCTGCACCAGGTACCCGAACGAGTAGCCCTCGGCGTTCGCCCCGCCGACGAGGAGCACGAACAACGCCGCCGTCGAGACCCAGGTGCTGCCCTCGCCGAGCACCCGGAACCCGCCGACGAGCACCCCGATGCCGACCGCGAGGGCCACGGCGAGGATCCCCGGGTCGCCCACGATCATCGTGAAGCCCGCGACGGCGATGCCGAGCAGGATGCCGACGAGCGTCTGGATGCCGTTGCGCAGCCCCGCGTAGACCGTCGTCTGCATCGCGACGATCGCCCCGAGCGGTGCGTAGTACGGGTAGTCGGACGCGACCCCGGGCACGTGCCTGGCGATGAACCAGGCCAGTGCCGCGGCGCCGGCGGCCTTGGCTGCGTGCAGCAGTCGCGGCTGTGTGCCGGACGTGCGGCTCCACCGCCACGCGCGGCGACCGACGCCCGCGATGTGTTGGAACTCCATGTGGTGACTCTCCCTGTCGGGCGGACACGCTACGGGGCACGCACTGGGAAGGCGACGGTCCTGCGTTCTCCGGACGTCGGGGTGCACGGGTATCGCTCCCGAACGCGACGAAGCCCCCGCGACCTGGGTCGCGGGGGCTTCGTCGTGGTGACGCGGGGTCCTACTTGGTGTCGTCGCTCTTCTCGGCGGCGTCGGCCTCGACCTCGGCGGCAGCCTCGGTCTCGGTCTCCGACTCGACCGGCGCGGACTCCTCGGTGGTCTCGGTCTCATCGACCGGGGCCTCCTCGGTGGTCTCGTCGGCAGCCGGCTCCTCGACCGGAGCGGCGGCGGCCGGAGCCGCGGTGCGCTTCACCGGGGCGGGCGTGCCCGACACCGGCTCGAGGACGAGCTCGATCGACGCCAGCGGGGCGTTGTCGCCCTTGCGGAAGCCGAGCTTCGTGATGCGGGTGTAGCCGCCCTGACGGTCCTCGACCTGCGGGGCGATCTCCGTGAACAGCGTGTGCACGACGGACTTGTCGCGCAGGGTCGCGATGACCCGACGACGAGCGTGCAGGTCGCCGCGCTTCGCGAACGTGATGAGCCGCTCGGCGACCGGACGGAGGCGCTTGGCCTTCGTCTCGGTGGTCGTGATGCGACCGTGCGTGAAGAGGGCGTTGGCGAGGTTGCTCAGGAGCAGGCGCTCGTGAGCGGGACCGCCACCGAGGCGGGGGCCCTTGGTGGGCTTCGGCATGTCAGTTCTCCAGTGGTGAAAGTGGTGCGCGCGGTGTCAGCGCGCTTGCGCGTGAGCGCGAGATCAGTTGTTGGACTCGTCCTCGTCGTACCCGCTGTAGAAGTGGGCGCCGTCGAATCCGGGGACGGTGTCCTTGAGGGACAGGCCGAGCTCGGTGAGCTTGTCCTTGACCTCGTCCACCGACTTCTGACCGAAGTTGCGGATGTTCATGAGCTGCGTCTCCGACAGGGCGACGAGCTCGGACACCGTGTTGATGCCCTCGCGCTTCAGGCAGTTGTAGCTGCGGACCGACAGGTCGAGGTCCTCGATCGGGGTCTGCAGCTCGTTCGACAGGACAGCGTCGACCGGCGCGGGGCCGATCTCGATGCCCTCTGCGGCCGTGTTGAGCTCGCGAGCGAGCCCGAACAGCTCGACCAGCGTGCGACCGGCCGACGCGATGGCGTCGCGCGGCGTGATCGCCGGCTTCGACTCGACGTCGACGACCAGGCGGTCGAAGTCCGTGCGCTCACCGGCACGCGTCGCCTCGACGCGGTAGGTGACCTTGAGGACCGGCGAGTAGATCGAGTCGATCGGGATCTGACCGGCCTCGGAGAACTCGGAACGGTTCTGCGTGGCCGAGACGTAGCCGCGGCCGCGCTCGATCGTGAGCTCGAGCTCGAACCGCGCGGTGTCGTTCAGGGTCGCGATGACGAGTTCCGGGTTGTGGATCTCGACGCCGGCCGGAGCGGAGATGTCCGCTGCGGTGACCTGACCGGCACCCTGCTTGCGCAGGTACGCGGTGATCGGCTCGTCGTGCTCGCTGGAGACGACAAGGCTCTTGATGTTGAGGATGATCTCGGTGACGTCTTCCTTCACACCGGGAACGGTGCTGAATTCGTGGAGGACACCGTCGATGCGGATGCTGGTGACAGCCGCGCCGGGGATCGAGGAGAGGAGCGTGCGGCGCAGCGAGTTGCCGAGGGTGTAACCGAAGCCCGGCTCGAGCGGCTCGATGACGAAGCGCGAGCGGTGCTCGGAGATCGACTCCTCGGTCAGGGTGGGGCGCTGTGCAATGAGCACTGTGGGATTCCTTTCGGCGAAGTGTCCGCTATATGACACTTGGCGGTACGACGGGGCCGCGTGGGCCCCGACGGGTCTGTTGAGTTGTGATCACGCGCACCGATGTGCGCGATCGAACGACCAGGAATGGCCGCGGGCCCTGCCCGACCCCGTCAGGGGACGAGCAGGGCGCGGCCGGTTGCTCCTCGCGTCAGACGCGACGACGCTTCGGCGGGCGGCAACCGTTGTGCGCCTGCGGAGTGACGTCGTTGATCGAGCCGACCTCGAGGCCAGCGGCCTGGAGCGAACGGATCGCGGTCTCGCGGCCCGAACCCGGACCCTTCACGAAGACGTCGACCTTCTTGACGCCGTGCTCCTGCGCCTGACGCGCAGCGGACTCGGCAGCGAGCTGCGCCGCGAACGGCGTCGACTTGCGCGAACCCTTGAAGCCGACGGCACCCGAGGACGCCCAGCTGAGGACGGCACCCGACGGGTCGGTGATGCTGACGATCGTGTTGTTGAACGTGCTCTTGATGTGGGCCTGGCCCACTGCGACGTTCTTCTTCTCCTTGCGGCGCGGCTTGCGCGCGGCAGTCTTGGGGGTAGCCATCGGGGTCTCCTATCGAGCCTTCTTCTTGCCTGCCACGGTGCGCTTCGGTCCCTTGCGGGTACGCGCGTTGGTCTTGGTGCGCTGACCGCGCACCGGGAGACCACGACGGTGGCGAAGACCCTCGTAGCTACCGATCTCGACCTTGCGACGGATGTCGGCTGCCACCTCGCGGCGGAGGTCACCCTCCACCTTGAAGTTGCCCTCGATGAAGTCACGGAGGGCGACGAGCTGGTCGTCGGTCAGGTCCTTGACGCGGATGTCACCGGAGATACCGGTCTCGGCGAGTGCCTGGACCGCGCGGGTACGGCCGACGCCGTAGATGTACGTGAGTGCGATCTCCACGCGCTTCTCGCGCGGGATGTCGACGCCTGCTAGACGTGCCATGTGATGGCTGCTCCTGTTGTCGATGGAGGTGTGGAGCAGTACCGGTGCCCGGGCCTCCGACCCGAGGTGTCCCCCGGTCGTCGTGCGACCGGGTTCTGGTACTGCGTTGTCGATCTTCAGTTGTGGGTCGTGCTCGAGCAGCCGGCTGTCCGAGGGACAGCGTCGGTGCCGGTCACGCGCCGGGGACTAGCCCTGGCGCTGCTTGTGACGCGGGTTGCTCTTGCAGATCACCATGACGCGGCCCTTGCGGCGGATCACTCGGCAGTGCTCGCACATGGGCTTGACGCTGGGGTTGACCTTCATTGTTCTTTCCTCGTGCTCGCTGGCTTCGTGCGCGGCAGGATTGCCGAGCCGTTCCTTTCCAGCTCGCGGATCACTTGTAGCGGTAGACGATCCGGCCGCGGGTCAGGTCGTACGGGCTCAGCTCCACGATCACGCGGTCCTCGGGGAGGATGCGGATGTAGTGCTGGCGCATCTTCCCGGAGATGTGCGCGAGGACCTTGTGTCCGTTCGTCAGCTCAACGCGGAACATCGCGTTGGGCAGAGCTTCGAGCACCGAGCCTTCGATCTCGATGACGCCGTCTTTCTTGGCCATAGCCTCACTGTCGCTTGGTTGTGGAACAGGTGTGATCCCCGAACCGGTCTGCGGGTCGGTCGCCACACCCGAGAGGGCATGACACACCAAAGATCGATCTTATGTGGTAAACCCGCAATTGCCAAGTGCAGGCACGGCACGCCCCCTCACCTGGGGCTTCCGGCGGCATGCCTGAGTGTTCCACAGTGGTTTGACGGCGCGCTCCGGGCCGACGCCCCTGCCCGGACCGTAGCGTTGCTCCGCAGCCACGTCCGCCGCCGACGTACCTCGCGCGGACCACCGAACGGAGACCACGTGCCCGACGCCACACGACGCCCCTTCGCCACACACGGCAAGCAGGCCCGCCGTCGCGGCTGGACCACGCTCGTGGCTGTCGTGGCCTCAGCGCTGGCCGTCGTGCTCGTGAGCGGGACGAGCGTCGCCGCCATCGCCGGCGCCCAGCTGGCGACCGCGCCGCAGACCGTGCAGCTCAGCACCGACGACCAGAGCACCGCGAAGACCGCCGACATCACCGCGATCAAGGGCGGTGCGAACATCCTGCTCATCGGCAGCGACACCCGCGTCGGCCAGTTCGACTCCGACGAGGACGTCGAGGGCGCCCGCAACGACGTCACGATGCTCATCCACGTCTCGCAGGACCACCAGCAGCTCACCGCGGTCAGCTTCCCCCGTGACCTGATGGTCCCGATCCCGGCCTGCACCAACCCCGCGAGCGGGACGACCTACCCGGCCTCGACCTCCGCCATGTTCAACACGGCGCTCGGCAACGGCGGCGTCTCGTGCGTCGTCGACACCGTCGAGAACCTCACCGGCCTGAGCATCCCGTACGCCGGGCTCATCACCTTCGACGGCGTGATCGAGATGTCGAACGCCCTGGGCGGCGTCGACGTCTGCGTCGCGGAGCCCATCGACGACACCTTCACCGGTCTGCACCTCACCGCCGGCTCCCACAACCTCGAGGGCTCCGACGCCCTCGCGTTCCTGCGCACCCGCCACGGCGTCGGCGACGGCAGCGACCTGGCCCGGATCAGCTCGCAGCAGGTGTTCCTGTCGGCGCTGCTCCGCAAGGTCACCTCCGACGGGACACTGTCGAACCCCATCACGCTCTACAAGCTCGCTGGCGCGGCACTGTCGAACATGACCCTGTCGGACGGCCTGGCACAGGCCCGCACCCTCGTCGGCCTCGCCTCGGCACTGCGCGGCATGAGCACCGCCAACATGCTCTTCGTGCAGTACCCGGTCGCCGACGACCCCGACGACAGCGCGCGGGTGATCGTCGACCAGGAGACCGCCCACACGCTCAACGTGGCGCTGCAGAACGACGTGAAGTCCTCGCTGAGCGACTCGAGCACGGGGCGCGCGTCTGAGGAGTCGCCGACCGCCGGGGGCGCCGCGACGACCGCACCGTCGACCGGCACCACGCCGTCCGACACGTCGTCGTCGCCCGCGTCGGGCGGCGCATCGTCGGGGACGTCGTCCGCACCGAGCTCGTCCGCCACGAGCACGGCGACGTCGACCCCGCTGCCGTCGTCGATCACCGGGCAGAGCGCCTCCGAGCAGACCTGCTCGGTCGGCAACTGACCGCCGGACAGGGCTGACGGCGCGGCGCCCTCCGGGCACTGGGCAGACGCGGCTGCGCGCGGCTGGCGACGAGGCGGGGACGACCCGCGCCTCCTGGCCGTCGCGACCGAAGCGGACTGGAGGCCCGTCCTACGGGATCGGGACGGGCGTCACGCCCAGCGGGGCCAGGCCCGCAGCGCCGCCGTCGGCGGCCGTCAGCACCCACACGCCGTCGGCGTGCACCGCGACGCTGTGCTCCCAGTGCGCGGCGTCCCCACCGTCCATCGTGCGGACGGTCCAGTCGTCGTCGTCCGTCGAGCTGTCGATCGTGCCCGCGGTGACCATCGGCTCGATGGCCACCACCAGGCCGGGCTTCACCGCCGGACCGGCACCGCGGACGCGGTAGTTGAAGACCGGCGGGTCCTCGTGCATGGAGCGACCGATGCCGTGCCCCGTGTAGTCCTCGACGATGCCCCAGGCACCGGTCTCGTCGATGGCGTCCTCGACCGCGGAACCGACCTCGTGCAGGTTCTTCGCGTGGGCGAGCGCCGCGATGCCGTGCCAGAGCGATCGCTCGGTGGTGTCGCAGAGCGTCTGGCGCGCTGCGGACACCTCGGCGTCGCCACCGGGGACGACCGTGGTGAACGCGCTGTCGCCGTTCCAGCCGTCGACCTCGGCACCGGCGTCCACCGACACGATGTCACCGGGAGCGAGCACGCGGTCACCGGGGATGCCGTGCACGATCTCGTCGTTCACGGACACGCACAGCGTGTGCCGGTAGCCCGGCACGAGCTGGAAGTTCGGGATCCCGCCGCCGTCGCGGATCGTCCGCTCGGCGATCGCGTCGAGCTCACCCGTCGTGATGCCCGGACGGATCGCCGCACGCACGGCGTCGAGCGCCTCGGCGGTCAGCAGCCCGGGGCGCACCATGGCGCGGAGCTCGTCCGGCGTCTTGTAGATCGAGGGCTTGCGAAAACGGACCACGCCGGGTCAGACGCCCGCGGTGAGCCCGCGAGCCGACAGCGCGGCCTGGATGCGGTCGCCGACCTCGTCGATCGCGCCGAGGCCGTCGACGTCGAGCACGAGACCACGGTCGCCGTAGGCGCCGACGATCGGCGCGGTCTGCTCGGTGTAGACCTGCTGGCGACGACGGATCGTCTCCTCGTTGTCGTCACTGCGGCCCTGCTGCTCGGCACGCTTGAGCAACCGGCCGACGAGCTCGTCCTGGTCGGCGACGAGCTGCACGACCGCGTCGATCCCGGTGCCCTGCTCGGCGAGCAGCGCGTCGAGGTACTCGACCTGCCCGACCGTGCGGGGGTACCCGTCGAGCAGGAACCCCTCGGCTGCGTCCGCCTCGTTCAGGCGCGACTTCACGAGCTCGTTCGTCAGGGAATCCGGCACGTAGTCGCCGGCGTCCATGATCGCCTTGGCCTGCACACCGAGCGGCGTGCCCTCCGCGACGTTCTTGCGGAAGATGTCGCCCGTCGAGACGGCCGGGATCCCGAAGGACTCGGCGATCCGGCCGGCCTGGGTGCCTTTCCCCGCTCCGGGGGGTCCGACGATGATGAGACGTGCGCTCAACGGAGAAGCCCTTCGTAGTGACGCTGCTGCAGCTGCGAGTCGATCTGCTTAACGGTCTCGAGACCGACACCCACGATGATCAGGATGCTCGCGCCACCGAACGGGAAGTTCTGGTTCGCGCCGAACAGCGCCAGTGCTGCCAGCGGGATGAGCGCGATGAAACCGAGGTAGAGCGAGCCGGGCAGCGTCACCCGGGTGAGGACGTAGTCGAGGTACTCGGCGGTCGGACGACCGGCCCGGATGCCGGGGATGAACCCGCCGTACTTCTTCATGTTGTCGGCGACCTCTTCGGGGTTGAAGGTGATCGCCACGTAGAAGTACGTGAACCCGACGATGAGCAGGAAGTACAGCACCATGTAGAACAGGTTGTCGCCGGAGACGAGGTTGTTCTCGATCCAGGTGACCCATGCCGCGGGCTCGGAGCCGTCCGAGGGCTTGTTGAACTGCGCGACCAGGGCCGGCAGGTACAGCAACGACGACGCGAAGATGACGGGCACGACGCCGGCCATGTTCACCTTGATCGGGATGTACGTGTTGTTGCCGCCGTACGTGCGTCGGCCGACCATGCGCTTGGCGTACTGGACCGGGATCCGCCGCTGCGACTGCTCGACGAACACGACGGCCATCATGATGACCAGTCCGACCAGGATGACGAACAGGAAGAGCTCGAACGACTGCGACTGCTCGATGGCCCAGAGCGCGGACGGGAACTGCGCCGCGATCGACGTGAAGATGAGGAGGGACATGCCGTTGCCGATGCCGCGCTCGGTGACGAGCTCGCCCATCCACATGATGAGGCCGGTACCGGCGGTCAGCGTGACGACCATGAGCATGATCGCGTACCAGCTGTCGTTCGAGATGATCGACGAGCAGGAGGACGACGCGTTCGTGCCGAAGAGGGCACCCGAGCGGGCGACCGTGATCAGGGTGGTGGACTGCAGCACGCCCAGCGCGATCGTGAGGTAGCGCGTGTACTGCGTCAGCTTCGCCTGACCGGACTGGCCCTCCTTGTAGAGGGAGTCGAAGTGCGGGATGACCACGCGCAGGAGCTGCACGATGATCGACGACGTGATGTACGGCATGATGCCGAGCGCGAAGACCGAGAGCTTCAGCAGCGCGCCGCCGGAGAACAGGTTGATCAGGTCGTAGAGACCGCCGGACGACGAGGCGCTGGCGAGACAGCTCTGCACGGCCGCGTAGTCGACGAACGGTGCCGGGATGTACGACCCGAGCCGGAACAGCGCGATGATCGCGAGGGTGAAGCCGATCTTCTTGCGAAGATCAGGGGTGCGCATGATGCGCGCGACCGCTCTGAACACGAGGACTCCGAACTTCTGGGACCGGGGCCGTCGATCGCGGCCGTTCCGGTGTCGGTCGGCAGGGCCGACCAGGCTGGCGGATGCCGGCCACTGTCAAGGAAACCGTAACGGCGGCCCGTGCGCAAACGCACGGGCCGCCGACGGGGGTTACTGGGAGACGGTGCCGCCAGCAGCCACGATCTTCTCGGCGGCGGACGCCGAGACCTTGTCGACCGTGACCGTGATCTTCACGGTGATGTCACCCTGACCGAGAACCTTGACCTTCTCGTTCTTGCGGACGGCGCCCTTGGCGACCAGGCCCGCAACGGTGACGTCGCCACCATCGGGGTAGAGCTCCGAGATCTTGTCCAGGTTCACGACCTGGTACTCGACCCGGAACGGGTTCTTGAACCCGCGGAGCTTCGGGGTGCGCATGTGCAGCGGCATCTGCCCACCCTCGAAGCCGACCCGGACCTGGTAACGGGCCTTCGTGCCCTTGGTACCACGCCCAGCGGTCTTGCCCTTCGAGCCCTCACCGCGACCCACACGGGTGCGGTCCTTCTTGGCGCCCTCTGCGGGGCGGAGGTGGTGCAGCTTCAGCACCTGCACGCGCTCGTTCTTCTCGTCGCTCATGCGTCGACCTCCTCGACCTTCACGAGGTGCGCCACCGTTGCGATGTACCCGCGGTTCTGGGCGTTGTCCTCACGCTCGACCGTACGGCCGATGCGCTTGAGACCCAGGCTGCGGAGCGTGTCGCGCTGGTACTGCTTCTCGCTGATAACGGACTTGATCTGCGTGATCTTCAGCGTCGCCATCACGCACCTGCCTTCTCGGTCGCGGCACGCAGTGCTGCGGCCTCGGCCTGGAGCAGACGAGCCGGGACGACCCGCTCGACGTCGAGGCCACGACGGCTCGCGACGGCGCGGGGCTCCTCGAGCTGCTTCAGAGCCTCGACGGTCGCGTGCACGATGTTGATGGTGTTCGACGAACCGAGCGACTTGCTCAGGACGTCGTGGATGCCGGCGCACTCGAGCACGGCGCGGACGGGACCACCGGCGATGACACCGGTACCCGGGCCGGCCGGACGCAGGAGGACGACGCCAGCAGCGGCCTCACCCTGCACGGGGTGCGGGATGGTGTTGCCGACGCGGGGGACGCGGAAGAAGTTCTTCTTCGCCTCTTCGACACCCTTGGAGATCGCCGTGGGGACCTCCTTGGCCTTGCCGTAGCCGACGCCCACGAGGCCGTTGCCGTCACCCACGACGACGAGCGCCGTGAAGCTGAAGCGACGACCACCCTTGACGACCTTCGACACGCGGTTGATGGTCACCACGCGCTCGAGGAACTGGCTGTCGCCACCGCGGTTGTTGCGGTCGCGGCCCTGCTGACGGTCACGACCGCCACCACGACGGCCACGGTTGTCGGCCGAGTCACGGTTGTTCGATGCGGAACCGGCAGCGGTCTCGACGGGACGCTCGGCGACGGCAGGTGCCTCCGCCTCCTTGCCCTTCGCGGCGGTGTCGGTGCCCTCAGCAGTTGCCTCGGTGGCCTCGGTGGCCTCCGTGCTCGCCTCGGTGGTCTCGACGGCGTCCGTGGCCTCGACGGCCTCGGTCTTGGCGTCTTCGTTGGTGTTCGCGTTGTCGCTCACAGGTTCAGCCCTCCTTCACGGGCACCATCGGCGATCGCGGCGACGCGACCGGCGTACTTGCTGCCACCGCGGTCGAAGACCACGGCCTCGACGCCAGCCGACTTCGCGCGCTCGGCGAGGAGCTCACCGACGCGACGGGCCTTGGCGGTCTTGTCGCCGTCGAACGAGCGGAGGTCTGCCTCCATCGTCGAGGCGCTTGCGAGGGTGTGCCCCTTCGCGTCGTCGATGACCTGCACGAACACGTGACGCGACGAGCGGGTGACGGCGAGACGGGGACGAGCCTCGGTGCCGGTGATCTTCTTGCGGAGACGGTTGTGACGACGCGCCTTGGCGGCCGCCTTGCTCTTGCCTCGTGTCTTGAGGAGTCCCATGATCACTTACCTGACTTTCCGGCCTTGCGGCGCACGTTCTCGCCGGCGTAACGGACACCCTTGCCCTTGTACGGCTCGGGCTTCCGGAGCTTCCGGATGTTCGCCGCCACTTCGCCGACTGCCTGCTTGTCGATGCCGGCGACCGTGACCTTGTTGTTGCCCTCGACCGCGAAGCTGATGCCCGCGGGCGGCTCGACCGTGATCGAGTGGGAGTACCCGAGCGCGAACTCGAGGTTCGAGCCCTTCGCCTGCACGCGGTAACCGGTGCCGACGACCTCGAGGCCCTTGGTGTAGCCCTGGGTCACGCCGATGATGTTGTTGGCGATGAGGGTACGGGTCAGGCCGTGGAGCGAACGCGACTCGCGCTCGTCGTCCGGACGGGTGACGAGAACCTGGTTCTCCTCGACCTTGGCCTGGATGGGCTCCGCGATGACGAGCGCGAGCTCGCCCTTCGGGCCCTTGACCGCCACGCTCTGACCGTCAACGGAGACGGTCACGCCGGCGGGGATGTCGATGGGAAGACGTCCGATTCGTGACATTGTCGATCACCACACGTAGGCGAGGACTTCCCCACCCACGCCCTTCTGCTCGGCTTCGCGGTCGGTCAGCAGCCCGGACGAGGTCGAGAGGATCGCCACGCCGAGGCCACCGAGGACCTGGGGGATCTCCGTCGACTTCGCGTAGACCCGGAGGCCCGGCTTCGACACGCGCTTGATGCCGGCGATCGAACGCTCGCGCTCGGGGCCGTACTTCAGGTCGATGGTGAGGGTCTGCCCGACTCGGGCGTCCTCCACCTTCCACTCGCTGATGTAGCCCTCACGCTTGAGGATGTCGGCGATGTTCTTCTTGAGCTTGGAGCTCGGGAGCGCGACGGCGTCGTGGTGCGCGGAGTTCGCGTTCCGCAATCTGGTCAGCATGTCTGCGACCGGATCGGTCATCGTCATGATGTTCGTCCATTTCTCGCCTGGTTTCGACACCCGTTCCACGAATGCCGACCTGAGCGATCGAGTGATCCCGGGGCGGTTCCCCAGGATCGGTGTGTTCGTGCGTGCGGGCCGGAGGACGTGAATCCTCCGGCCCGCACCGCCCGAAGTAGTTTAGACCGTCTGCTCGTTGGAGCGGAACGGGAAGCCGAGCTGACGGAGCAGCGCGCGTCCCTCGTCGTCCGTCTTCGCGGTGGTGACGACAGTGATGTCGAACCCGCGGACACGGTCGATGCGGTCCTGGTCGATCTCGTGGAACACGGACTGCTCCGAGAGACCGAACGTGTAGTTGCCGTTCCCGTCGAACTGCTTGTCGCTGAGACCGCGGAAGTCGCGGATGCGGGGCAGTGCGAGGGAGATCAGGCGGTCGAGGAACTCCCAGGCGCGGTCACCACGGAGGGTGACGTGCGCACCGATCGCCTGGCCCTCGCGCAGCTTGAACTGCGCGATGGACTTGCGAGCGATGTTGACCTGGGGCTTCTGTCCCGTGATCGCCGTGAGGTCCTTGATGGCCCCCTCGATGATCTTCGAGTCGCGAGCGGCCTCGCCGACACCGGTGTTCACGACGACCTTGACCAGGCCGGGGACCTGGTTGACGTTCGCGTAGCCGAACTGCTCGGTGAGCGTGGCCTTGATCTCGTCCTTGTACTTCTGCTTGAGGCGCGGCTGGACCTTGGTGGCCTCAGTCGTTGCAGTCGTGTCGGTCATCAGAGCGTCTCACCTGACTTCTTGGCGTAGCGGACGCGGACGGTCTTCTTGACCCCGCCCTTCTCCACCTCTTCGGTACGGAAGCCGACGCGGGTCGGCTTCTTCGTCTTCGGGTCGACGAGAGCGACGTTGGACACGTGGATCGAGGCTTCGTGCTTCTCGATGCCACCCGTCTTCGAGCCGCGCTGCGTCTGGCCGACGCGGACGTGCTTCGTGACGAAGTTCACGCCCTCGACGACGACGCGCTGCTTGTCCTTGAGGACCTCGATGACCTTGCCCTGCTTGCCACGGTCGCCGCCACGCTCCTGCGTCGCGCCCGTGATGACCTGGACGAGGTCACCCTTCTTGATGTTCGCCATGGCTTACAGCACCTCCGGCGCGAGCGAGATGATCTTCATGAACTTCTTGTCACGGAGTTCGCGACCGACCGGACCGAAGATGCGCGTGCCGCGCGGGTCGCCGTCGGCCTTGAGGATCACTGCCGCGTTCTCGTCGAACTTGATGTAGGAGCCGTCCTGACGACGGGTCTCCTTCTTGGTGCGAACGATGACCGCCTTGACGACGTCACCCTTCTTCACGTTGCCGCCGGGGATGGCGTCCTTCACCGTGGCGACGATGACGTCACCGAGACCGGCGTAGCGACGACCCGAACCACCGAGCACGCGGATGGTCAAGATCTCCTTGGCACCCGTGTTGTCGGCGATCTTCAGGCGGGATTCCTGCTGAATCACTGCTGTCTCCTATTCCGAAGCAGGCCGAGGCCTACTTGGCCTTCTCGAGGATCTCGACCAGGCGCCAGCGCTTGGAAGCGCTGAGGGGACGGGTCTCGCTGATCACGACGAGGTCGCCGACACCAGCGGTGCCGAGCTCGTCGTGGGCCTTCACCTTGGACGTGCGACGGATGATCTTGCCGTAGAGCGCGTGCTTCACGCGGTCCTCGACCTCGACCACGATGGTCTTGTCCATCTTGTCGCTGGTCACGTAGCCGCGACGCGTCTTGCGGTAGCCGCGAGTGAGGGCGGCGGAGGTCTTCTCTTCGTTCGCCATTACTTCTCCTCGGCGGTCTCGGCCTCGGTCGACTCAGCCGGCTTGTCAGCCTTCTTCGTCGTCTTCTTGGCCTTGGTGGCGGTCTCGACGGGCGCGGGAGTGGCACGGATGCCGAGCTCGCGCTCGCGGAGGACGGTGTAGATGCGAGCGATGTCGCGCTTGACGGCACGGAGACGACCGTGGCTCTCCAGCTGGCCGGTGGCCGACTGGAAGCGGAGGTTGAAGAGTTCCTCCTTGGCCTTCTTCAGCTCGTCAGCGAGACGCTCGTTCTCGAACGTGTCGAGCTCCGTCGGACGGAGCTCCTTGGAACCGATCGCCATTATGCGTCGCCCTCCTCGCGCTTGATGATGCGTGCCTTGAGGGGCAGCTTGTGGATTGCACGGGTCAGCGCCTCACGGGCGATGTCCTCGGTGACGCCGGAGAGCTCGAAGAGCACACGACCCGGCTTGACGTTGGCGACCCACCACTCGGGCGAGCCCTTACCGGAACCCATGCGGGTCTCAGCCGGCTTCTTCGTGAGCGGACGGTCCGGGTAGATGTTGATCCAGACCTTGCCGCCACGCTTGATGTGACGCGTCATGGCGATACGAGCGGACTCGATCTGACGGTTGGTCACGTACGCCGGGGTGAGGGCCTGGATGCCGTAGTCGCCGAAGCTGACCTTGGTACCACCGGTTGCCTGACCCGAACGCTTCGGGTGGTGCTGCTTACGGTGCTTGACTCGACGGGGAATAAGCATGGTTACGCCTCAACTCCTGCGCCGGCCGGCGCGTCCTGCGGGGCCTGCTGCGGGCGGCGGTCACCGCGGTCGCCGCCACGACGGTCGCCGCCACGGTCGCCACGCTCACCGCGCGGGCCGCCACGACGCTCGGGGCGCGACGAACGCTGGTTCGCCTGCTCGCGAGCGAGCTCCTTGTTCGTGATGTCGCCCTTGTAGATCCAGACCTTCACGCCGATGCGGCCGAACGTGGTCCGGGCCTCGTAGAAGCCGTAGTCGATGTTCGCGCGGAGGGTGTGCAGCGGCACACGGCCTTCGCGGTAGAACTCCGAACGGGACATCTCGGCGCCGCCGAGACGACCCGACACCTGGATGCGGACACCCTTGGCGCCGGCGCGCTGTGCACCCTGCAGGCCCTTGCGCATGGCGCGACGGAACGCGACACGAGCGGAGAGCTGCTCGGCGATGCCCTGCGCGACGAGCTGGGCCTCGGTCTCGGGGTTCTTGACCTCGAGGATGTTGAGCTGGATCTGCTTCTTGGTGAGCTTCTCGAGCTCACCGCGAACGCGCTCCGCCTCGGCGCCGCGGCGACCGATGACGATGCCCGGACGCGCCGTGTGGATGTCCACGCGGACACGGTCACGGGTGCGCTCGAGCTCGATGCGGGCGACACCGGCGCGGTCGAGGGTCTTCTTCAGGTACTCGCGCACCTTGATGTCCTCGGCCACGTAGTCGGCGTAGCGCTGACCGGCCTTCTTGCTGTCGGTGAACCAGTGCGAGACGTGGTCCGTCGTGATCCCGAGACGGAAGCCGTACGGGTTGACCTTCTGGCCCATTAGTTGCTCGCCTTCTTGCTCGTCGCGGCAGCCTCGGCCTCTTCCGGCGTCGCGAGGACGACCGTGATGTGGCTGGTGCGCTTGTTGATGCGGAAGGCCCGGCCCTGGGCGCGCGGCTGGAACCGCTTCAGGGTCGTTCCCTCGTCGACGAAGACGCGGCTCACGTAGAGGTCGCGCTCGTCGAGGAAGCTGTTCGTCGAGTCAGCCTTCACCCGGGCGTTCGCGATCGCCGAGGCGACCAGCTTGTACACGGGCTCCGAAGCGCCCTGGGGGGCGAACTTCAGGATGGCGAGCGCCTCGTGGGCCTGCTTGCCGCGGATCAGCTCGATGACGCGACGGGCCTTCTGAGGCGTGACGCGGATGTGTCGCACGCGTGCGATCGACTCCACCATTTCGTTCCTCCTCTGCGTCCCCGCGTTAGCGGCGACGGCCCTTCTTGTCGTCCTTCACGTGACCACGGAAGGTGCGGGTCGGCGCGAACTCGCCGAGCTTGTGACCGACCATCGACTCGGTGACGAACACCGGGATGTGCTTGCGGCCGTCGTGCACGGCGATGGTGTGCCCGAGCATGTTCGGGACGATCATCGACCGACGCGACCACGTACGGATCACGTTCTTGGTGTTGGCCTCGTTCTGCGTGACGACCTTGCGGAGCAGGTGCTCGTCGACGAAGGGGCCCTTCTTCAGACTGCGTGGCATCTTCTGAACTCCTACTTGCGCTTCTTGCCGGCGTTACGGCGACGGACGATGAGCTTGTCGCTCGGCTTGTTCGGCTTGCGCGTGCGACCCTCGGCCTGGCCCCAGGGGCTGACCGGGTGACGACCACCGGAGGTCTTGCCCTCGCCACCACCGTGGGGGTGGTCGACCGGGTTCATCGCGACACCACGCACGGTCGGGCGGACGCCCTTCCAGCGCATGCGGCCGGCCTTGCCCCAGTTGATGTTCGACTGCTCGGCGTTGCCGACCTCGCCGATCGTGGCGCGGCAGCGTGCGTCGACGTTGCGGACCTCGCCCGACGGCAGACGGAGCTGCGCGTAGGGGCCGTCCTTGGCGACGAGACGCACCGAGGCTCCGGCCGAGCGGGCCATCTTCGCGCCGCCACCGGGGCGGAGCTCGATGGCGTGCACGACGGTACCCACGGGGATGTTGCGCAGCGGCAGGTTGTTGCCGGGCTTGATGTCGGCACCGGGGCCCTGCTCGATGACGTCGCCCTGCTTGAGCTTGTTCGGCGCGATGATGTACCGCTTCGTGCCGTCCACGTAGTGGAGGAGCGCGATGCGCGCAGTGCGGTTGGGGTCGTACTCGATGTGAGCGACCTTGGCGTCCACGCCGTCCTTGTCGGAGCGACGGAAGTCGATCACGCGGTACTGGCGCTTGTGGCCACCACCGATGTGACGCGTGGTGATGCGGCCGGAGCTGTTGCGACCACCGGTCTTCGGCAGCGGACGAAGCAGGGACTTCTCCGGAGTCGAACGGGTGATCTCAGCGAAGTCGGCGACCGACGAGCCGCGACGACCGGGGGTCGTCGGCTTGTAGTTACGAATAGCCATGATTTATCCCTCTGGTCCTCAGCCGACAGCCGTGAAGATGTCGATCGAACCGGACTTGAGCGTCACGATGGCGCGCTTGGTGTCCTTGCGCTTGCCGAGACCGAACTTGGTGCGGCGGGTCTTGCCCGGGCGGTTCAGCGTGTTGATGCTCGCGACCTTGACCTCGAAGATCTTCTCGATGGCGAGCTTGATCTCGGTCTTGTTCGAGCGGGGGTCCACGATGAACGTGTACTTGCCCTGGTCGATGAGCGCGTAGCTCTTCTCCGAGACGACCGGCGAGATGATGACGTCGCGCGGGTCCTTGTTGAAGCCGCTCATGCGGTGATCTCCTTCGCGGTCTTCGACGCGATGAAGGCGTCGAGGGCGCTCTTGCTGAAGACGACGGCGTCCGACTTGAGGACGTCGTAGGCGTTCAGCTGGCCGTACGAGAGCGCGTGGACGTTCGGCAGGTTGCGGATCGACTTGAGCGTCAGCTCGTCGTTCGACTCGAGCACGATCAGCACGTGCTTGACGGGCGCGACCTTCTCGAGGAGCGTCCGGGCGACCTTGGTCGACGGCACGTCGGCCTCGACGAAGCCGTCGACGGCCGAGATGCGGCCACCGCGGGCGCGGTCCGAGAGCGAGCCGAGCAGCGCTGCGGCGATCATCTTCTTGGGGGTGCGCTGCGAGTAGTCGCGGGGGGTCGGTCCGTGGACGACGCCACCACCGGTGTGCTCGGGAGCACGGACGGAACCCTGACGGGCGCGGCCGGTGCCCTTCTGCTTGAACGGCTTGCGACCGGCACCGCGGACTTCGCCGCGGTTCTTGGTCTTGTGGGTGCCCTGACGCGCGGCTGCGAGCTGCGCGGTGACGACCTGGTGGATCAGCGGGACGTTGGTCTCGACGTCGAAGAGAGCTGCGGGCAGCTCGACGGTGCCGGACTTGACACCCGATGCGTCGAGGACGTCGATCGTGGTTGCGGTCGTGGTGGCCATGATCACTTACCCTTCACGGCGGTGCGGACGAAGACGGAGCGGCCGCGAGCACCGGGGACGGCGCCCTTGACGAGCAGCAGACCCTTCTCGGCGTCGACGGCGTGCACCGTGAGGTTGAGGACGGTCACACGGTCGCCACCCATACGACCGGCCATGCGCATGCCCTTGAAGACACGCGACGGGGTCGAGGAAGCACCGATCGAGCCGGGCTTGCGGTGGTTGCGGTGTGCACCGTGCGAGGCGCCGACGCCGTGGAAGCCGTGGCGCTTCATGACACCGGCGAAGCCCTTGCCCTTGGAGGTACCGACGACGTCGACCTTCTGGCCCGCCGTGAACGTGCCGTCCACGGTGAGCTCCTGGCCGAGCGTGTACTCAGCGGAGTCGTTGGTCCGGATCTCGGTGAGGGTGCGACGCGGGGTCACGCCAGCGGCCTCGAAGTGGCCGGCGGCCGGCTTGTTGACCTTGCGCGGGTCGATGGCACCGGCGGCGATCTGGATCGCCTCGTAGCCGTCGCGCTCAGCGTTGCGGATCTGGGTGACCACGTTCGGGCCGACCTCGATCACGGTGACGGGGATGAACTTGTTGTTCTCGTCCCACACCTGGGTCATCCCGAGCTTCTTGCCGAGGAGGCCCTTGACGGTCTTGGTTGAGTTCGCCATTGGTCTGCCCCCTTACAGCTTGATCTCGATGTTGACGTCTGCCGGAAGGTCGAGTCGCATGAGCGAGTCGACGGCCTTCGGCGTCGGGTCGACGATGTCGATGACCCGCTTGTGCGTGCGCTTCTCGAAGTGCTCGCGCGAGTCCTTGTACTTGTGAGGGGAACGGATCACTGCGATCACGTTCTTCTCGGTGGGGAGTGGCACCGGGCCGACCACGGTCGCACCGGCACGGGTCACCGTGTCGACGATCTTCCGGGCCGACGTGTCGATGACCTCGTGGTCATACGACTTGAGCCGGATGCGGATCTTCTGTCCCGCCATGTGTCTCTTGTCCTCTCTCTGCGCCGCGCACCCGCAGGCCGCCTGACGCCGCTCGGCTCCGCATTGCTGCGGACCGTGCTGTTTTCCTGAACCAACCGGCCGCATCCGCTGGGGATGACCGCTGTTCACCTGTCAACCGCGCGGGCGACCTTGGCCGTCCAGCGTGGGCAATCGACTTCCTCGCACTCCGGGCGCAACAGTGTCGCGTCCGTCATGACCTCGGGGAGTCGTGTTCTGCTGCCTGCGGCCCAACCCAGCCCTGCTGAACAGGGGGGTTGTGCACTGCCAGAGCAGTGATCCTGCGGACTCGCACCCGCGGGGAATTCGGAACCGGACAAGTCTCGCATGTCCCGAGCCCACGTGCAACCCGGGCGTGTCGCGATGTGCCGGGCGTGTCGGCACCGGCTCGCTTCCCCGGATCCACGGGGATCGGACGGCCTGGAGGCACGGGTCGCCGCCGCAACGCGGAGCGCCCTCCGGAGATGGTCCGGAGGGCGCTCGTGGAGACGGTTACTCGGCCGTCACCGGGGGGACGAACCACGGCGGGAAGACCGCCACGCGCGGCGCGTGGCCGCCGTGGTCGGCGAGCACCGCACGGACCGTCTGACGGGCCTTGTCGTTCGGGACGCCGATCACCGCGACGGACGAGAACGGCACGCTCGGCCCCGCGAGGAGCTCGAGCCCGAGCATCTCCGGGTCGGAGAAGTCCGTCCGGCGGATCAGGTTCGTCCCGGCGTCGGGGCCGACGGCGAAGCGGACGTCGTCGGCGTCGGCGTCCTGGTCGGCGACGACCACCGAGTCACCGAACGCCGAGACCGGGACGACGAGCACGACGTAGTCCACCGCGCGCGTGCGTCGGGCGGCGTCGGACCACCTTTCCCCGACGGCGCCGGTGCGGAGCTCGTCCCACCGGAGGGCATCCGGCGACAGGGTGAACGGCACGTGGCTCGCGATGGTGCTGCCGTCGGGTGCTTCGGCCTCGGCGCGAGCGGCACGGGTCTCGGCGCTGCTCACGTCGACGGCGGGCTCCGCCTGGTCTGCTGCGAGGATCGCACCGGAGCCGACGATGCCGTCGAGGTTGTCGATGTGGGTCACGTGGTGCGCACGCAGCGACGCGAACACCCGAGCCTCGGGCAGGTCGGCCGACGACGACCGGAGGGACGTCGGCGAACGCAGCGACGTCCCGGGGCCGGAGGCCGGCGGGTCGACGCGCAGGTTGGTGGTGATGCGGGTCCGCCGTGGCGCCGGAGCGGCTGGGATCGCCGACTCCTCACGCTGCCGGGGCGCGCAGATGTCGCAGAGCTCGGTGGGGAAACCGTGGATGCACTCGTCAGTCACGACTGTTGTGGGTCCTTCCGTGCCGTGTGGGGTGGTCCGGCACGTCGACCAACGCTACGTCATCCGGACGCTCCCGGGGTCATTGTCGGTAGAGCAGCGCCCGGACCTCGGACTCGGCGGCGTGGATCCGGGCCGGATCGATGGTCTCGCCGTGTTCGTAGGCGTCGAGCAGCCGCGGGTCGATGTAGCTCTGCCGGCACACCGTCGGGGTGTTGCCGAGCTCCTCGCTCGCGGCCTTCACGGCATGGGACACCGCATGCTTCCGCTTCGCCTGCGACGACAGCGGACCGGTCTGCGCCAGGTCGACGGCTGCCGCCACCGTTCCGTGCAGGGTGCGGAAGTCCTTCGCCGTGAAGTCGTCACCCGCACGCTCCTTGACGTAGGCGTTGATGTCCTCGGCGGACAACGGCTCCCACTCGTCACCGCGGCGTTCGCGGAACGACAGCAGTCGGGCGTTCGGCCCGCGGCGCTTCATGCCGGCGATCACCGTCGCGAGGTCGGCGTCGTGGATCGACGACGACCACTCCTGCCCGCTCTTGCCGGGGAAGTCGAGCTCGATGTCGTCACCGGAGACGTGGGCGTGCGCGCACAGCAGGGTCGACAGCCCTCGGCTGCCGTGCTCGCTGGCGTACCGCTCTGAACCGACTCGCAGCGAGCCCTGGTCGAGCATCCGGAACGCCGCGGCCAGCGCTCGGCGGCGATCCGGTTCCGGTCGCCGGAGGTCCTGCGTCACCCCGCGCCGTGCGACCGGCAACGACTCCGCGAGTGCGAGCGCACGGTCGTACTTGATCCGGTCCATCCGCTCGCGCCACGACGGGTGGTACATGTACTGGCGGCGGCCGGCCCCGTCGATCCCGGTCGCGAGGACGTGCCCGTTCTCGTACGGCGAGATCCAGACGTCGTCCCAGGCCGGCGGGATGACGAGGTCCTCGAGCCGCTGACGCACCGCGGCATCGGTGACGGTCGCGCCGTCGGGGTCGCGGTACGAGAAGCCGCGTCCACTCCGGACACGGTGGTAGCCACGACCGGAGGTCGTGGAACGGCGCAGACGGGTCACCCGTCCGAGCCAACTCCCCGATGCCTGGGACGCCGTACGGGGCGGACCGGCGCCGTCGTGGCGGGCGTACCCCGGGCCTCCCGTCCGCCGCCCGCCAGGGCCGTGAGCGGCCGTCAGCGGCTCGCGGGCGGTACCACGACCTGTCGGGGCAACGGCAAAGCGGGGCCGAGCCCGAAGGCTCGACCCCGCTGAGGCAGGTAACCGGAGTTACTTGACGATCTTCTCGACCGTACCGGCGCCGACCGTACGACCACCCTCACGGATGGCGAAACGGAGGCCCTCTTCCATGGCGATCGGCTGGATCAGCTCGACCGTCATGGCGACGGTGTCGCCGGGCATGACCATCTCGGTGCCCTCGGGCAGCGTGATGACGCCGGTGACGTCCGTGGTGCGGAAGTAGAACTGCGGGCGGTAGTTCGCGTAGAACGGGTTGTGACGCCCGCCCTCTTCCTTGGTCAGGATGTACGCGTTCGCCTGGAACTCGGTGTGCGGCGTGACCGAACCCGGCTTGACGACGACCTGGCCGCGCTCCACGTCCTCGCGCTTGAGGCCACGGATGAGCAGACCGGTGTTGTCACCGGCGACCGCCTGGTCGAGCAGCTTGCGGAACATCTCGATGCCCGTGACGGTGGTCTTCTGCGTCGCGCGGATGCCGACGATCTCGACCTCCTCGTTCAGGTTGAGCGTGCCACGCTCGACGCGACCGGTGACGACGGTGCCACGACCGGTGATCGTGAAGACGTCCTCGATGGGCATCAGGAACGGCTGGTCGGTGGCGCGCACCGGGTCCGGCACGTGCTCGTCGACCTGGGCCATGAGGTCCTGGACCGACTTGACCCACTTCTCGTCGCCCTCGAGCGCCTTGAGCGCCGAGACCTGCACGACGGGGGCGTCCTCGTCGAACTGCTGCGAGCCGAGGAGCTCGCGGACCTCGAGCTCGACGAGCTCCAGGATCTCCTCGTCGTCCACCATGTCGGACTTGTTCAGCGCGACGACGATGTAGGGGACGCCGACCTGGCGGGCGAGCAGCACGTGCTCACGCGTCTGGGGCATCGGGCCGTCGGTGGCGGCGACCACGAGGATCGCGCCGTCCATCTGCGCCGCACCCGTGATCATGTTCTTCACGTAGTCGGCGTGACCGGGGGCGTCGACGTGCGCGTAGTGACGCTTCTCGGTCTGGTACTCGACGTGCGAGATGTTGATCGTGATGCCGCGCTGGCGCTCCTCGGGAGCGTTGTCGATCTGCGCGAAGTCACGGGCCTCGTTGAGGTCCGGGTACTGGTCGTGCAGAACCTTGGTGATCGCCGCCGTGAGCGTGGTCTTGCCGTGGTCGACGTGACCGATGGTTCCGATGTTGACGTGCGGCTTGGTGCGCTCGAACTTGGCCTTGGCCACTGTGGGTCCTCCTCAGGACTCGGAAGCGTCATCCCCGGCCGGCCCTGGATGGGCTCGCGACCGTTGATGCGCGGTGTGTGTCTTTACTTTACTTGGTGGCGAGGGGCCCGTCGCCGGGCACCCCCGCCTGTGGAGAGACGCTCGAGCGTCACTCCCCCGCGTTCTTCGCGATGATCTCCTCGGCGACCTTGGCCGGGACCTGGCTGTAGGTCTCGAAGGTCATCGAGTAGACCGCACGACCAGAGGTCTTCGACCGCAGGTCGCCGACGTAGCCGAACATCTCGGACAGCGGCACGCTCGCGCGGACCACCTTGACGCCCGAGGCGTCCTCCATCGAGGCGATCTGGCCACGACGGGAGTTCAGGTCACCGATGACGTCGCCCATGTACTCCTCAGGAGTACGGACCTCGACGGCCATGATCGGCTCGAGGATCGCGGGACCGGCCTTGCGGGCCGCTTCCTTGTAGGCGATGGAACCGGCGATCTTGAACGCCATCTCGGACGAGTCGACGTCGTGCGCCGCGCCGTCCTTGAGGATGGCCTTCACGCCGACGGTCGGGTAGCCCGCGAGGATGCCGACCTGCATGGCGTCCTGGATACCGGCGTCGACCGACGGGATGTACTCGCGCGGGACACGGCCACCGGAGGTCGCGTTGACGAACTCGTAGACCTTCTCGCTCGTGACCTCCATCGGCTCGAGGGCGATCTGCACCTTCGCGAACTGGCCGGAACCACCGGTCTGCTTCTTGTGGGTGTAGTCGTACCGCTCGACGATCTTCGTGAGGGTCTCGCGGTAGGCCACCTGGGGCTTGCCGACGCTCGCCTCGACGTGGAACTCGCGCTTCATGCGGTCGACGAGGATGTCGAGGTGGAGCTCGCCCATGCCCTTGATCGTCGTCTGACCGGTCTCGGCGTTGAGCTCGACGCGGAACGTCGGGTCCTCTTCGGCGAGCTTCTGGATGGCCGTGGAGAGCTTCTCCTGGTCAGCCTTCGTGTTCGGCTCGATCGCGACCTCGATGACCGGCTCCGGGAACGTCATCGACTCGAGGACGACCTGGTTGGTCGGGTCGCACAGGGTGTCACCGGTGGTGGTGTCCTTGAGGCCGATGACCGCGTAGATGTGGCCAGCGGTCACGTTGGCGACCGGGTTCTCCTTGTTGGAGTGCATCTGGAAGATCTTGCCGATGCGCTCCTTCTTGCCCTTGGTCGAGTTGATGACCTGTGCGCCGGACTCGATCGAGCCGGAGTACACGCGGACGTAGGTGAGGCGACCGAAGAAGGGGTGCACCGCGACCTTGAACGCGAGAGCCGAGAACGGCTCCGACGCGTCGGGCTTGCGGATGATCTCCTTCTCCTCGTCCTTGACGTCGTGGCCGATCATCGGCGGCACGTCGAGCGGGGACGGGAGGTAGTCGATGACTGCGTCGAGCATCGGCTGGACACCGCGGTTCTTGAACGCGGAACCGCACAGCACCGGGTAGAGCGTGCTGCTCACGGTGAGGGCGCGGATCGCGGCCTTGATCTCGTCGACCGAGAAGTCGGTGTCGCCCTCGAGGTAACGCTCCATGAGGACGTCGTCCGCCTCGGCCACGCGCTCGATGAGCTTCTCGCGGTACTCGGCGGCGCGGTCCTGCAGGTCGGCCGGGATCTCTTCGATCTCGTACTTCGCACCCATCGCGACGTCACCCTTGGCGTCGCCGCGCCAGGTGAGTGCACGCATCTGGACGAGGTCGACGACGCCTTCGAACGAGCTCTCCGAACCGATCGGCAGCTGGAGCACGAGGGGCTCCGCACCGAGGCGGTTGATGATCGTGTCGACGGTGTAGTAGAAGTCCGCGCCGAGCTTGTCCATCTTGTTGACGAAGCAGATGCGCGGGACGTTGTACTTGTCGGCCTGACGCCACACGGTCTCGGACTGGGGCTCGACGCCCTCCTTGCCGTCGAAGACGGCGACCGCACCGTCGAGGACGCGGAGCGAACGCTCCACCTCGACCGTGAAGTCCACGTGACCGGGGGTGTCGATGATGTTGATCTGGTTGTTGTCCCAGAAGCAGGTCGTCGCGGCCGACGTGATCGTGATGCCGCGCTCCTGCTCCTGCGCCATCCAGTCCATCGTGGCAGCGCCGTCGTGGACCTCACCGATCTTGTGCGTGATGCCCGTGTAGAACAGGATGCGCTCGGTCGTCGTGGTCTTGCCGGCATCGATGTGCGCCATGATGCCGATGTTGCGGACCTTGTTCAGGTCGGTGAGCACGTCCTGTGCCACAGGGTTCCTCCGGAAGAGTTGTAGGAGAGGTTGGCGGCCGTCCGGGCGCCGGGGTTCTTGACCACCGGTGCCCGGACGGTGCCGGGACTACCAGCGGTAGTGGGCGAAGGCCTTGTTCGACTCGGCCATCTTGTGCGTGTCCTCGCGGCGCTTGACCGCGGCACCGAGACCGTTCGACGCGTCGAGGATCTCGTTCATGAGACGCTCGGTCATCGTCTTCTCGCGACGGGCCTTGGCGTACGAGGTCAGCCAGCGGAGCGCGAGGGTGTTCGCGCGGTGCGGCTTGACCTCGACCGGGACCTGGTAGGTCGAGCCACCGACGCGGCGGCTGCGGACCTCGAGGGTCGGACGGACGTTGTCGAGCGCCTTCTTGAGCGTGACGACAGCATCCTGCTGGTTCTTGGCAGTGACGCCCTCGAGTGCACCGTAGACGATGCGCTCAGCGAGGCCCTTCTTGCCGTCGAGCAGGATCTTGTTGACGAGCTGGCTGACGATCGGCGCACCGTAGACCGGGTCGGCGACGACGGGACGCTTGGGGGCGGGACCCTTACGAGGCATCTAACTCAACCCTTCTTCGCGCCGTAGCGGCTACGAGCCTGCTTACGGTTCTTCACGGCCTGGGTGTCCAGGGCGCCACGGATGATCTTGTAGCGCACACCGGGGAGGTCCTTCACACGACCGCCACGGACGAGCACCATCGAGTGCTCCTGGAGGTTGTGGCCCTCACCGGGGATGTACGCCGTGACCTCGGTGCCGTTCGAGAGCTTCACACGAGCGACCTTGCGCAGTGCGGAGTTCGGCTTCTTCGGGGTGGTGGTGTAGACGCGGGTGCACACACCACGCTGCTGGGGGTTCGCCTTCAGGGCGGGCGCCTTGGTCTTGGTGACCTTCGGCGTACGACCCTTGCGAACCAGCTGCTGAATAGTAGGCAACTGTTCTCCTGGTTCTTCGCTCGTGCTCTCTGGCCGGCGCGATCCGCCGACTTCCTCGTCCCACGCTGATGACCGCCTGACGGCGGAGGAACCTGCGGGGGGACGGAGTGGTCCGACTGGGCGATCTCGCCCGCCGGACTTTTCGGGCGCGCCCGAGGGCGCACACCCAGAAGAGACTACCCGCGTAACGGGACGAAATCAATCCGGGCCGGCACCACGCCGGACACCGTCATGAGCCGGTGTCCGAGGACCCGTTGCCGACCGCCGACCGGAACGTCGCCCCCGAGCTCGAGAACCCCGTGATGTACCCGCTGGCGTTCACGTTGAGCGGCCCGGCGGTGGCCGTCCCGGTGCCGCCGGCGCCGGCGATGTCCGCCGTGAAGGTGGCCCGGCCGAACGTCGTGGTGGAGACGAGCCAGCCGTTCGTGGTCCAGCTGCCGACGGCGACGGTCGGCCGCGACTCGAGCGTCCACTTCTCGTTCGTGTACGTGTACGCGGGGTTCTCGCCGTACGCGTAGAAGCTGCACCCGGCCGGTGCGGCGTCGTCCGAGGCGATGCAGCCGTCCACCCAGGCGTCCACGGCCCGCTTCGCCGCCTGGTCCCCCGCGCTCGTGAGCGTCGCGGTGATCTGCACGGGCGTCGAGGCGCTGCCACCGAACCCTCCCACGACGGCGCTGCCGCCCGTGGCCTTCGTCCACTTGCCGCCGTCGTACGTGACCGCGTAGGTGCCGGGGAGCGCGCGGAGACCGACCGTGCCGTCCTTCGAGGTCTTCGTCGACGTGCCCGCGACCTGCACCGCGGCGCCGGACGGCCCCCGGACGCTGACGTCGACGCTGCCGAGCTCCGGCGCCTGCAGCTCCCACACCGGGAACACGCCCCAGTCGGTGCCGGTCTTGTCGAGCGTGAAGGTCGCCGCGACGTCACGGCCGGCCTGGCGCAGGTAGGCGCGGACGGTGGCGGTGTCGCCGTCCGTCCGCGTCGCAGCCACCCGATAACCGGTGACCTTCGCGGTCGCCTTCGCGTACGCGTCGTCGGTCAGGAGCACGTCCGACTTCGTCCGGTCGATGCCGGCCGCGTCGAGGGCGTCGGCGACCTTGCCCGCGGTCAGGTCGTCGAGGAAGGCCCGCACGGGTCGGTCGGCCGAGTGGGTGGCGGAGCCGACCGAGAACCCGACGACACCGGCGACGAGCAGCAGCACGACGGCGGTGCCGCCCGAGATGATCCCGATGAGCTGGCCACGACGGAGCTTCCGGCGCGGAGCGGGCGAGCCGGACGGTGCGTACTGCGCGCCGTGCGCGCTCGACCCGGCCTGCGCGTTCTGCGCGGCGGCGGGCGTCTCCTGCGTCCCGCGGATCGACGCCACCGACGGCACGGCTCCCCAGCCGTCCTGCTGGTCCGGATCCGGCGTGTGCTGGTCGCTCATCGTTCCCCCGTTGCGTGTGCGTCGTGCCCGGGAAGACTACCGCCCGACGGTGTCGTCCCCCGAGACGGTGGTCTCCTGCCGCTGCCCGGCAGCGGGCGTCCGGTCCGTCGTCCGGGCCTGGTGCCGGGCCATGGAGATCCCGCCGATCACCGACAGGAGCGCCACCACGACGGACCCGACCACGAACGGCCCGAGTGCGTAGCCGGCCGGGAAGACGAGGAGCTCGGTCAGGTCGCGGCGGATCGCCGCGTAGCCGACGGCGCCGACGCCGAGCATCACCAGGTAGGCGGTCGCGGCGGCGACCAGGCCGGTGACACCGGGGTTGCCCTCGCGCGCGCCGACCGCGGTCGCGAGGAACACCACCACGGCGGCGCCGACCACCATGGCCGGGCCGAGGTACGGGGTCGCGTCCGGCTGCGCGATCGCCTCGACGTCGGCGAGGAGCGCTTCGAACCCCGCGACGGCGACGACGAGCGCGATGAAGAGGACGGACGTCATCGTCGCGATCAACCACCGGGACATGAGGTGATCGTATCGCCGACGGGACGGTCAGCGGATGGCTTCGGTCCGCTCCGCGTGGTCGATGCCGTCTGCGCTGTCCGCGCTGTCCGCACGCTCCACGTGCCCCTGGGCTGCGGCGACCAGGGCCAGTGCGATCGTCGCGGTGATGATCGGGACGGTCTCGGTCATCGGAGCGACCTGCGTCGTGCTGGTGGTCGGTGCGGTCTGGAGGCCCGGGGCTGCGTCCGCCTCGGAGGGCTCCTCCGGCTCGTGGTCACGCAGGGCGGGGCCGATGATCGGCAGGACGCCGGTGGTGGACGCCGGCTCGGCGTGCAGGACGGTCGCCTCGGAGGCCGCCGGCTCGCCCCGCTTCGCCGCGCGACGGGCGCGTCCCATCTTCACCAGGACGACCACGGCGACGATCGCCCAGATGCCGTTGACGATGGTCGACGGCACCGCGTGGTGCGCGGCCACGTTGACGGCGACGGCCAGGCCACCGACGAGGTTGAAGAGCTGGTAGACCGGCCCGTTCGGGAGCTTCCCCGTCGAGAAGAGAATGTAACCTGCCAGCACGGTTACAGCGCCGAACCAACCAAGGAACTCCACGATTCCGACCAACACGCGCGACTCCGGGCACGACGGGAACGGCCGGTTCGGGCCGACCGTTCGAGAGGGAGATGAGCAGCCGCGATCACGGCGTCGTGAGCATCGTACGCACACCGACGGATGTCGCGGAAGAGGGATCGGCGTGGCGCGTCACACCCCAGTGGGAGGGGGTCGGATCAGCCGTTCGCGGAGGTTGTCGCCGTGGTCGTGGCGGCCCCGTCTGCGGAACGATCGAGCACGTAGATCGATCCGCCGAAGGTCCACGAACTGCTGCTGCTGCTGGCGGTTCCGTCCTCGCCGCTCTTCTCCGCGGAGGAGATCGTCGTGATGAGGAACAGTCGATCGCCACCCTGGACTCCCTTGACGAACTGCAGCGCCTGGTCGAACGAGCCGTCGACCGCGACGGTGACGGGGATCACCGAGAAGTTCTGGCCGGTGATCGCCGCGTCCGTGACGAGGCTCGGCGCCTGCGGGGCGGACGTCGCCGCTCCGGCCGTCGCGGACGGCGATGCCGACGGCGTTGCAGCGCCCTGCCCCGCAGCCGCGGGCTCCGCCGTGACCGCTGGCGAGTACGCCGTCGCATCGCTCGCCGTGAACGACGAGACCTGCATCCCGGAAGCCGCGGCGATGGTGTTGAGCTCGTCGATGAACGCCGACAGCCGAGCGGTGTCCGGCACCGAGGCCGCACGGGTCGACAGCTCGCGCTTCATGGCTGGCAGGTCCGCCGCCTGCTCGCGCAGGCGTGCGAGCTCGCTCCGGCTGGTGTCGTTCGTCTGCTCGACGGACGCCGTCTGGGTGTGCGCCGCAGCCGTCTGGGCGAGCTGCGGCTGGACCGCGAGGAAGAACCCGCCGACGGCGACGACCGCCATCGCGAGGACGGCGAGCAAGAGGCTCATGCGGTTGCGAGACATGGTCAGTCCTTCTTCGCGTCGTCGGCGGCGTACCGGCCGTCGAACGCCTTCTCGTCGAGGTGGATGGTCATGTTGACCGCGTACCCGCCGCCGTCCTGCGACCGCGCGACCGAGTTGGCGTTCGCATCGACGAACCCGGTGACCCCGCCGACTGCGGTCAGCCAGTCCGGGATCGAGGGCAGGGCGTCGCTCGTGGCGTCGAAGGTGAGCGTCGCGATGCGTTGCCCCTGCAGCGGGTCGTCCGACTGCGCGTAGGCTTCCTCGGCTCCGGCGGAGTCGATCGTCAGTCCGGTGATCTGCACCCCGGCCGGCAGTCTCGAACGCACCGACGCGAGCGTCGCCGCCCAGTCGATCTCCGTCGACCCGCCGACCGTCTGCGCGCTCTGCAGCAACGCGCTCTCGGACTCGGTCACCCGGACGTCCCGGTACTGGCCCTGTTGCTTGGCGAGCGTCGCCGTCTCGCTCTGGGCCGCGGCCAGGTCCTGCTCGGCAGACATGCGGTCCGTCATCGCCCACGCCGTCGCCAGTCCGACCGCGATCGCGACGACCAGCACGCCCGCCCACGCGCGCCGGACCGTTGCGCGCTGCCGCCGCCTGACGTGGACCTCGGTGGGGAGCAGGTCCACCCGCGGCGGTCCTCCGACCACCAGGACACGCGACTTCGCGCCGGCTCTCGCCGTGTGGGGAGCGGCGTCTGCACTGCGGCCGGGAGTCGCCCGGAAGGGGCGCCGTCGGTCGGTCGAGGTGGTGTCGATCATCTTGGTCATGCTGCTCGGCCTCCGACCGCGAGGCTCCAGGCGACCGAGATGGAAGCCGACCGCTCCCGGAGGAGTTCCGGGGTGATGCCCCGCGACGTCCGCGCGGACACGAAGGGGTCCCCGACGGCGACAGGCAGGCCGGAGACGTCGCCGAGGCTCTCCCGGAAGCCGGGGAGTGCCGCACCGCCGCCGACGAGCACGATTCCCCGCACGACATCGGCAGGCCGGGTGTTGGCGTAGTAGGTCACCGTGTTCCGCACACTGGTGAGCAGTTCGCCGACGGTCTCACGCGTGACGGCCACGGCACGGGCGTCGTCCGGCGTCTTCGCTCGACCGACCAGACCGAAGTGCCGCTTGATCGCCTCGGCTTCGGCGAGGGTGACCTCGAGCCGGGTGGCGATCGTCTTGGTCACGTGGTCGCCACCCGTCGGGATGATGCGCACGAACGTGGGCACCCCGTCGTTGGCGATCACGACCGACGTCGTGTTGCCGCCGCAGTCGACGATCGCGACCGTTCCGGCGCCGTCGACCCGGGGCGCCAGGACCCGTGACAGGGCGAACGGGATCAGGTCGACACCCACCGGGCGCAGTCCGGCCAGCTCCGCAGCGCGGACGTTCGCGAGGACCGCGTCCTTGATCGCGGCGACGAGCAAGCCGTGCACGACCGGTCCGGACTCGCCGACACCCTCGGACACTGGGTAGAAGTCGAGGATCGCGTCGACGACCGGGACGGGGAGCATGTCCTGGACCTGGAACGGGAGCGACTCGCGGATCTGCGCGAGCGGCGCCTTCGGCACGGTGAGGTCACGTGAGAGGACGCGCTGGTTCCCCATGCCCAGGACGACGTCCTTGGTCCGGAAGCGGCCGATCGACCAGAGTTCGCGGAACGCCGCCGCGACCGTGTTCGCCTCGAGGACCTCACCCTGCTTCGTCGCGTCCTTCGGGACCGGCACCTCGGCGACACGGACGATCGTCGGGTTCGCCTTCTCGGCGTCGGCGACCTCCACCGCGCGGATCGTCTCGGCACCGATGTCGATGCCGACGATGTTCTTGGTCATGTCGTGTTCCTTCCGGTCGAGCCGGGCTCGGTGGGGTGTCAGCCCGGCTCGTCAGGCGAGACCGAGGAGTCGGAGGTAGGCGTTCCAGATCGGGGCCCCGGAGAACGCGCCCACCCACGCGCCGAGGAGCATCCACGGGCCGAACGGGATCCCCGTCGAGCGACCCGCACGCCTGGTCAGGAGGAGGACGATCCCGAAGGTACCGCCGAGGAGGAACGCTCCGAAAGCACCCACAGCGAGGGGTCCCCATCCGAGGTACGCCAGCTGGAGCCCCAGGGCACCGGCGAGCTTCACGTCCCCGAACCCCATCCCCCGCGGTGCCGCGATCGCGAGGACCAGGTACACGCCACCGAGGATCACGAGACCGAGCAGCCCGCGGAGCATCGCAGCCCAATCGCCGGTCAGGACGCTCGAGGCGGCGAGCAGCACGACCAGTACCGGGTACATCGGCAGGACGATCCGGTTCGGCAACGTGTGCGTGTCGATGTCGATGAGCGCCAACGCGACGCTCACCGCCATGACGAAGAGCAGGGCGACGAGCAGGACCGTCTGGCCTGCGATGACCGCACCGGGCGCACCGACCCGCGGCAGGAACCGGACGATCACCGCGACGAACAGCACCGCCGTCGATGCCTCGACGACCGGGTAGCGGACCGAGATGGGTTCGGCGCAGTCACGGCACCGGCCACGGAGCACCAGCCAGGACACCAACGGAACGTTGTCGAACCCCCGGATCGCGCGCCCGCACTTCGGGCACGCGGACGCGGGCGCGACGACGGACATGCCGGCGGGGACCCGATGGACGACGACGTTGAGGAACGAACCGACGGCGAGCCCGAAGACCGCTCCGAACGCAGCGACGAACGCTGCGAGGGCCGGGACGGCGCTGATCACGAGATCGGCGCTCCGTTCGAGTCGTACGCCGTCTTCGACTCGACCTGGGTGGCGACGCGGTACGTCGTCACGGTCGGCTGCGGGAACTTCGGCGGCGTGTAGGTCGCCAAGCTCGAGTCGAACGTGTACGCCTTCGTGTAGCCCTGCCCGCTCGCCAGACCGACCGCACCGCGGAAGTTCTGCGCGATCGATCCCTTGACCGTGAGGGTCCCCCGGCCGTTCGACGAACCCCGTGTCCAGTTCTGCACGACGAACGTGCCGGTGTTCGAGAGGATCGCCGCGTCGATCTCGCGATCGTTCGACAGGATGGCCGCGTTGTTCGTGTTGACCGGGTTCCACACCCAGACCGCACGCTGGCCGATCAGCCCGAGGACGGTGGAAGCAGACCGGGTCGTCGGGTACCGGATGTCACCGGTGACGTAGAGGTAGTTCTCGGCGGCGATGGTGACCGCCTTGTCGACCGTGCCCTGCACGAACGCGTCGCCGCGGTCGCAGCCGTACGGCGCCGTCACCGAGGTGCCACCGCCAGCGGTGGGGTCGGTCTCGGAGTTGTTCGCCGAGGAACCGACGAAGGGGAAACCGACACCGTTCGGCTTCAGGGTGGTCGCGGTGCTCGCGGCCGAGGTCGCATCACACGCTGTCGCGACGTTCTTGAGGGTGGCGTTGCCCTTCCAGTAGTTCGGGTCCGGCGTCGTCCCGGCCGCACGTGCGCTCGGCTCGTTCTGCACGAAGATCAGGTTGTTCTTCGGGATCGTGACCCGAGCCCCGCTGGCGCTCCGGAGGTCGGTGGGAGCACCGCACTTGGCCGCGGCTGCCGACGTGTCACTGTTCACGCCGGTGATCTGTGCCCCCGGTGTCGCGGTCGCTCCGGTGACCTGCGTCGCGATCGTCATCGGCGAGCGCACCGTCATCGTGCCGTCTCCGTTGAACGTGATCTTCGTCGGCCCGGTGTAGATGCAGCCGGCTCCCTCGATGGTGCTGGTGGTCGAGGGCAGATCGGAGCGCGTGTAGTCGCGCAGGTCACCGATCGTGGCCGGCGGGGTCAACGTCGAGGACGTCGTCGGGTTCGAGGCGTACCGCCCGAGCGTGCACCCACTGCTGCTCACGCCGTAGACGCTCTGGACCGTGCTCTTGAACTGCGCGCCGCACACCTTGAGTTGATCGTTCGACCGCACCGGACCCTCGAGCACGTCACCGCCGCCGAACTGGATCTGGTCGCAGGTCGACGACGTCGCGACCGGTCGGTACACCGAGGTGCACGGCAGCGTCCCGACGCCCTTCTCGTTCGTGACGGTCGGGTCGCCGGACTCGAAGTTGGTGAAGTACAGGTAGTTCGAGAACCCGTCCGGCCGCACGTTGGCGACGACGGTCCTGGTCGTCGTGCCGGAACGCCCGGTCGACTGCACCCGGATCACGCCCTGCGACGAGAGCTTGCTGTTGTCGACGGCGTACCGGTACGACGAGTCGCTGGCGGAGCCGTCGCCGGTGGGGACGGACACCCACTGCTGGCCGGTCTGGTAGTTGAACGCCGCGTTGTCGCCGGTGCCCTTGCTGAAGGTGCTGTTCGACGCGGCGCTGAACGGTGCGCTCGACTGCCCGTAGTTGCCGTAGGTGTTGTCGGCGTTGAGCCGCGACTGGTAATCGGCGACGCCGGCGTAGGCCGCCGCGATGGCTCGGTTCCAGGATCGGTCCGTCGACGTGACCTTCGCGCCCGACGTCGCGATCGCGACCATCGTCGCGACCAGGATCATCACGACCATGCCGATGCCCACGACGGCGACGAGGGCGACACCACGTTCGTCGTCCCGGGAACGGATGACGCGGAGGAGTCGGATCACGAGGAGGCTCCCATCACGATGTTCGGCATGCTGGCCCTGTTGGTCAGGGTCACGGCGTTCGGGTCCGTCGTGCCCGACCCGACCGTCAGCGTCACGCTGACCGAACGGATGTTCGGCAGGTCCGTCACCGCGACCGGTGACGTCAGCGTTCCGAGCACGTTGTTCGACGCATCGGTGAACGAGAACGCAACCCCGTTCACCGCGGAGGACACCAGCGTGCGCTTCGACGTGGGAGTCGACGTCAGCGTGGCACCGAGGGCCAGCGGGAACGAGAAGTACGAGGAGTTGCCGGAGACGGCGGTACCCATCCACGTCGTCTCGGTGATCCGCTTCGTCGCCGGGTCGAGCGTCAGCTGGACCTGGACCGGCTGGGAGAGTGTCGAGTCGAGGTTCACGTACGCGAAGAACCGGATCGACGTCGCGCTGGCGTACTGGAAGGCGAACTGCGAGTCGTCGCCGGTCGGCACCGGGTTGTCCGTCGCCGCCCGGAGCATGCGGCCCATCTCGTTCATGGCTGTCGACGCAGCTCGCGTGTTCTGACTGATCGAGCTCGCCGTCACGGAGGCCTTCTGGGACGCGACGAGGAAGGAGCCCGCGATCGTCAGCACGAGGAGCGAGAGACTCATGCCCACGATGAGCTCGACGAGCGTGATGCCCCGTTGGTCGGTACGGGCGCGGTCGAGGACTCGGCGGATCCGGCCGATCACGAGGTCGGCACCGTTCGGGGGTCGAGCGTCACGACGTTGCCGCTCGAGGAGACCTTGAGGTTCGTCACGTTCGGGTTCGAGGCGATGGTCTGCGTGTTGCTGCTCAGCACGCCACCGAGTACGGTCGTCCCGCGCAGCGTCCACGTGCCGAACGGCAGTGCGATCGTCGTCGCGGCCGAGGGCGTCATGCCGGTGAAGGTGTACGTCGTCGACGGTGCGCATCCGGGATCGCCGTTGGTCACCGCTGCCGTGTTCTTGACCGTCGCGACGAGGACGGTGTCCACGCCGCCCATCTTCACGTCGAACACCCCCATGGGAGCGCGCGCGGTCGCGGTGAGCGCGGTCGTCGGGTTGTACCCGGGCGTGGAGCCGTCGGCCCCGTTGAAGATGTTCGGCGATGTCGTCAGGTTGCTCGCCGTGGGCCACGCCGTCGGGTCGACGTCCTTGCACGTCGAGGTGTAGGCGCCAGCGATCGCGGTCCACTGGTACGGGAAGAGCACGGTGGACGTGGTGGTGAACGTCTTCACCGTGTCGTCGTAGCGGTAGGTCATCGGGAGCGACGTCGGCAGCTTCGCTGTGACGCCGTCCTTGAGGTTCAGCGGCGCACCGGCCGTGACGGTGATCGCCTGGTCGTAGAGGAAGGTCGCGTTGCCGACGCCACCGGCGGTGGTCGCCACCGACGACGACGGGGCGGTGGCGCCGTCCTTGTCGATGTTCCCGGCCTTCGCGATCGTCACCTTGTAGGTTCCCGGAGTGACCCCGACCGCGTAGCTGCACCCGTTCGTATCGGTCACCGCTGGCGGGTTCGACAAGCCGGTCGCGCCGCCGGACACGGGCGTGATCGTGACGGCGACGCCGGAGTTCGGTCCGCCTGTCGCGGTCTGGACCCCGACCACGATCGTGGACGCGCTCGCGCTCGACACCGCAGCGGAAGGGGAGATCAGGGTGTCGAGCACGACGTTCTTCTGGCGCGGCGACGTCCCACTCGTCCAGGAGACGGTGATCGACACGCGCTTGTAGGCGAGGACCCCTGAGCCCGCGCCGCACGAGTTGTCTGAGCCGTCCGAGTTGATCCAGTTGGTGGTCTGCTTGATCGTGTAGGCCTGGTTGCCGACCGACTGCAGCGTCGTGTCGTCGTCGAGCGTGAAGACGTCCTTCGTGCTGCGTGCCGCGTCCAGCGCCTGGTTCGCCAGGTTGAGCGCCGCTTCGCGCGAACGGTTGTCCTGAGTGAGGTAGAGCGTGGAGACGATGCCCGCTGCGACACCCGCGGCGATCATCGCGAAGACGGTCATCGCGACCATCACCTCGATGATCGAGAAGCCCTCGTCGGACTCACGAGCCGCCCGGAGGCGGTCGACGATGCGCAGCAACACGTTCTGCCTCTCTGTCGGAGCGGTGGTCGCGACGAGCCGTGACGGACGTCACGGCTCGTCGCTGGACGGCAGGTCAGCAGGTCGAACCGCTGACGACGCCGGAGGTGTCCGACGTGCAGAAGGTGCTGTTGGTCGAGCTGGTGCCGACGATCTTGAACGTCGGCGCAGCGGTGGTGCCGCCGATCGTGTAGACGATCGACGACGTGTCGCTGCCGAGGCTCGCCCCGGCACCCTTCAACGCCGTGGTGAGCGCGGTGGTTCCGTTGTACGTCCCTGCGGCGGGGAACGAACCGCTGGTCGACTGGATGCTGATCACCGCGGTCTTGAAGTTGGTGATGTCCGACTTCGTGCTCGATTCCTTAGCGTTGTTCGTGATGCCCAGGTAGACCGGGATGGCGATCGCGGCGAGGATGCCGATGATGATCACGACGACGAGGAGTTCGATGAGCGTGAAGCCCTTCTCGTTCTCTTCGAGAAGACCCTTGCGGCGAGCGTTCAGCTTGCCCATGAGAGCGAAGTACATGGTGTTTCCATTCTTTCGGGAATGTGATGGGGAAAGTGTCCGGCACTTGCTCGGCCGCCGGTGACGAGCGTATTCACACGAGGTTCGGTGCAGAATCCCGAGAACGGGGGTGATCCGGGGTGCGGAATACCCCCAGTACCGGGGGTGGAACAGCACGGGCCACCCCCGTCGGAGGGTGGCCCGTGTTGGTGGTTCGCTACTTGACGAGCGACGATATCTCGAAGATCGGCAGGTAGAGCGCGACGATCATGCCTCCGACCACCACCCCGAGGAACCCGATGAGCAGCGGTTCGATCAGCGAGGTCAGCGCTTCTGTCGATGCCTCGACCTCGTTGTCGTAGAAGACCGCGATCCGCTCGAGCATCAATTCCATCGAACCGGCGTCCTCACCGACGGCGATCATCTGCGTCACCATCGTCGGGAAGACCGATTCCCGCTCGAGCGGGGCGGCGATTGATTCCCCCTTCCGAACCGCTTCAGAAACGCGCCCCAATGCCTGCTCGACGACGAAGTTGTTCGACACCTGTCCGGCGATCTGCAATGCCTCGAGAATGGGCACGCCGGCCCCGATCATGTTCGACAGGTTGCGCGCGAACCGGGCCATCACGATCTTGCGGTTGAGTTGACCGAACACCGGAAGGCGCATCCGGAGCGGATCGATCACCCGACGCACACGGTCGGTGTTCTTGTTCGCGCGCCACCAGAACCAGCCGACGGCCACGGCGACCGCGAGGAACGGTCCGACGTACACCATCGCGTGGGACAGGTAGACGAGCATCAGGGTCGGCAACGGGAGCTGCCCGCCGAGCGACTCGAACATGCCCTGGAAGATCGGCACGATGAACACGAGCATGATGACGACCGCGGCCAGTGACATGCACAGCACGACCACGGGGTAGGTCATCGCCGACTTGATCGTCGAGCGGAGCTTGTGCTCCTTCTCGAAGTTCGTGGCGATGGAGTCCATGGCCTCGTCGAGGAACCCGCCGGTCTCTCCCGCACGGATCATGTTGATCATGATCGGCGGGAACTCGACCGGGTACTTCGCCACCGCGTCGGAGAACGAGACGCCGCGCTCGACGTCGTCGCGGACCTTGCCGAGGATCTCCTTGAGTTTCTTGCTCTCGGTCTGGTCGGCGAGGATCGACAGCGCGCGCAGCAGCGAGAGTCCCGAGGTGAGCATCGTCGAGGCCTGGCGCGACATGATCGCGAGGTCCTTGAGACCGACGCCCTTGTCGAAGCCCGGGATCTTGATCTCGGTCTGCAGCCCCGTGCCGGCCTTGGACTCCGTGATCGCGATCGGCGAGACACCCATGCCCCGGAGCCGCTGGACGACCGCTCCTTCGGACGAGGCGTCGAGACGGCCCTTGACGAGCTTGCCGGCACCGTCGCGCCCGCGGTAGTCGAATGCGAGGGACATCAGTAGCCTCCGGAGAACTTGTCGCCGAAGTCGATCCCGCTGGCGGCGATCGCGGCTGCCGAGGAGTCGGACGGGGACTCGACGCGCTGCACCAGCCGGTCGAAGCCCTCTTCGTCGTGCACCTTGTCCATCGCGGCCTTGCGCGAGATCGTGCCGACGTTGACCAGTTCGGCGAGGTCCTGGTCCATGGTGTGCATGCCCAGGTCACGACCGGCCTGCATGGCGGACGTGATCTGGTAGGTCTTGCCCTCGCGGATCAGGTTGCCGATGGCGGGGGTGATCGTCATGATCTCGGTGGCGACGACCCGGCCGACACCGTTGGCCTTCGCCACCAGGGTCTGGCAGACGACGCCCTGCAGGGTCGCCGCGAGCTGCGTGCGGATCTGGCCCTGCTGGTGTGGCGGGAAGACGTCGATGACACGGTCGATCGTGCCGGGGGCGCTCTGCGTGTGCAGGGTGGCGAACACCAGGTGACCGGTCTCGGCTGCGGTGAGCGCGACCGAGATGGTCTCGAGGTCGCGGAGCTCGCCGATCAGGATGACGTCGGGGTCCTGGCGCAGCACGTGCTTCAGCGCGGCGGCGAAGGAGTGCGTGTCGGCACCGACCTCGCGCTGGTTGATGATCGCCTTCTTGTGCTCGTGCATGAACTCGATCGGGTCCTCGACCGTCACGATGTGGTCGGCACGGCTCTCGTTCACCAGGTCGATGAGGGCGGCGAGTGTCGTGGACTTGCCGGAACCGGTCGGGCCGGTGACCAGGACGAGTCCGCGGGGCAGGCCGGCGAAGTCGCCGACGTGCTCGGGGATGCCGAGTTGCTTGAGCGTCTTGATCTTGGTGGGGATGATGCGGAAGGCCGCGCCCCAGTTGCCGCGCTGCTGGTAGAAGTTCACGCGGAAGCGGTACTCCGGCGACAGCGAGTAGGCGAAGTCGAGTTCCTGTTCCTGGTCGAACTGTCCGGCCTGTTCGACCGACAGCATCGTCTTGAGGGCGGCGATGACCTTGCCGCGCGACCACGCGCCTCCGGGGACTGCGGGACGAAGCGAGCCGTCGACGCGGACGGTGGGCGGCGCGTCGGCGGTGACGTGCAGGTCGGACGCGCCCTGGTACACGACCTGGGCGAGTGCGGTGATGAGGTCGGGGTCGGCGACCTCGCGCGCGTGGCGCGAGAACTCGATGTCGCCGCCGATCGTGGCGGTCGGTGCCGGGGCCGCAGGCGGCGCGGGCAGCTGCTGCGTCGGCGCCTCGGCGTAGCCGTAGGTCGCGATCGACGACGGCACCCCGGCGGGCGGCGTCGCCGGCGCGGCGAGCGGCTGCGCGACGGGCACGGCGACGGGCGATCCGGACGGTGCCGGCCATCCGGCGGTGTCGTCCCCGAGGTCGTACACCTGCTCCGGAGGGGCCGACGCTGCGGCGGCAGCCAGACGTGCTGCACGGCGGGAGCCCACCTCGGTGCCGGGGTTGCCCGGGTGCCAGCCGGCGACGGGCTCGTCGCCGGGGTGCGTGATGTCGTACACGGAGTCGGTCATCTGCTGCGCTCTCTCGTGGCTACGCGACCACGCGCAGGATCTCGTCGACGCTCGTGAGACCGAGCTTGACCTTCTCGAAGCCGTCCTGGCGGAGCGTCAGCATCCCCTGCGCCTGGGCGACACGGCTGATCTCGGCGCTCGAGGCGCGCGAGACGGCGAGGCGTTCGATCTCCTCGGTGACGGTCATGACCTCGTGCAGGGCGAGGCGGCCGCGGTACCCGGTGTTCGAGCAGACCGCGCAGCCGATCGGGGCGAAGAACGCCGGGACCTCGTCGCCGGGTCGCAGGAACCCGAGGCTGCGGAGCTGGTCGGCCTCGTACACGGCGGGTGCCTTGCAGCGGTCGCACAGCCGTCGCGCCAGACGCTGGGCCACGACGGAGTCCAGGGCGGAGCCGACCAGGAAGGGCTCGATGTCCATCTCGGTCAGGCGGGTCACGGCCGAGGGGGCGTCGTTCGTGTGCAGGGTGGACAGCACGAGGTGCCCGGTGAGGGACGCCTCGATGGCGATCTGGGCGGTCTCGTGGTCGCGGATCTCACCGAGCAGCACGACGTCGGGGTCGGATCGCAGGATCGAGCGCAGCGCCGACGCGAAGGTCAGCCCCGCCTTCGGGTTGACCTGCACCTGGTTGATGCCGGCCATCCGGTACTCGACCGGGTCCTCGACCGTGATGACGTTGATCTCGGGCTTCGCGACCGCGTTCAGGGTCGTGTACAGCGTCGTGGACTTGCCCGAGCCGGTGGGCCCGGTGACCAGGATCATGCCGTACGGCTTCGAGTACGAGCGCTGGTACGCCTGGAAGTTCTGCTCGAGGAGGTTGAGGTCCTTGAGGGTCAGCGACGTGTTCGTGTTGTCGAGGATCCGCATGACGACCTTCTCGCCCCACACGGTGGGCAGCGTCGCCACACGGAGGTCGATCTGGCGGCCACCGTGGCGGACCGACATGCGGCCGTCCTGCGGCTTGCGACGCTCGGCGATGTCGATGTCGCTCATGATCTTCAGACGGCTGATGACGCCGTTCTGGATGTTCTTCGGCGCCGGGGCCATCTCGTGCAGCACGCCGTCGATGCGGTACCGGATCCGGACCTCGTGCTCACCGGGCTCGATGTGGATGTCCGAGGCGTGGTCCTGGATCGCCTGCGACACGAGCAGGTTCACGAAGCGGACGATCGGGACGTCGTCGAGGGCACCGTCGGCCAGGTCGACCTGGGCCGAGGAGCTGACCGAGGCTTCTTCTTCGAGCGACGAGGTCAGGTCGTTGAGCTCGTCGTCGGCACGCAGGTAGCGGTCGAGCGCGGTGAGCAGGTCACGCTCGTCGACCTGGAGCGGCTTGATCGGTCGGCCGGACGCAGCGCGGGCGTCGTCGATCGCGAGCACGTTGGTGGGGTTGACCATCGCGAGGATGAGCAGCTCGCCCTCGAACCCGACGCCGAGGACGCCGTGCCGCCGGCAGAGCGCGGCGGGGAGGATCGAGACCGCGGTGCCGTCGACCGGGTAGTCGGTCAACGGGACGGTGCGGGAGTTGTTCGACGCCGCGCGGGCGGTGATGAACTGCGCCTCGCTCACGACGCCCTGGTCGACCAGCCCGCGGATCGCGCGCTCGTCCAGGTCCTCGTCGCCCGTCATCGAGTCGAGGTGCTCGATCGGCAGGGCGCCGTTCAGGATGAGGATCTCGGACAGGGTCGCCATGAGTCCTGTGCCTCCTTGGACTCGCGCGCGGCGAGACGTGGTCGGGTTGCGCACCACCAGGGATGTGGCGCTCGACCACGCTACTTCTGCGGCAGTCGTCGGCCGCAGTCCCAGAAAGAGGGGGCGGAGGGGGTCCGGATGCACCCAGAACTGGGGTCCGGGACACCCGACGTGACGGTCAGAGCGACGTCGACGCGGTGACGTGGACCTCGCCGGCGACGAACCCGAGTCGCTCGTAGATGCGCCCGGCTCCGCTCGGGTTCTCGGCGTCGACGTGCAGCACCGCAGCGGACAACCCGTCGGCGCGGATCGCCTGCAGCGTGGCATCGAGGACGATCGGGGCGAGCCCCGTCCCCCGTGCGGCACGCACGACGCCGACCCAGTGCACGTACCCGTACGAACGGCCCCGGGCAGTGAACCCGTCGGGCTCCACCTCGACGATCGTGAACGCCACGACCGAGCCGTCGGCACCGAGGACGACCCGCGACAGGTCCAGCCGGCTCTTGTCCGAGGTGAGGAACCCCCGCCAGTCCGACGCGACCATCGGCTGGGAACCCCAGTGATCGCGGAAGGCGTCGTTCTTGGCCGTCCGGAGCGGCTCGATGTCGTCTTCCGTGACGGGCCGCAGGACGAGCCCGTCCGCCAGGACGGGTACGGCACCGGCGTCCGGTCCGCGGTCGTCGAACACGACCTGCATGTCGAGCCAGGTACGCACCGGCGCGAAGTCGAGGTGCGCCGCCAGCCGGAGCACCGAGGACCCCTGCCGCCCACCGACGTCGAGCGTCGCCGGCAGGTCGACGTCGAGCGTCGCCAGGCGCTGGCGGGCCCGGCCGACCTGCCATGCGAGTACCTGCCGTCCGATCCCCTGCCCGCGCAGGTCGGGATGGACCGCCCCGTCGAGCACGGCGCGCGCAGCGGTGACGCGGGAGGGGACGTCGATGACGATGCCGTAGGCCTGCACACGCCCTCCAGCATCGACGCCCACCACGGTGTCCCTGGTGACGTCCAGCCCCTCGGTGGACAACGACCGTTCGAGGTCAGCTGTGGAGGGACGGGCGTGCGGGTCGTCGACAGCCGCCGACGCGACCGCGACGGCGTGCATCGCCCCGACGTCGGCCTGCCCGGCGGCCCGGAACGTCAGCCCGCCGATCGCCGTGGGGAACGAGAGGTGTGCCGGGGCCGTGATCCGTTCGCGCAGGGTCGCCATCCGTCCACAGTGCCATCTCACGATCCAGCCAGCTCCACTCGGCGCTGGGGCGTCACGGAAACCCCTCGACGAGCAGGCCCGACCGGGACCATGATGAGTCATGGACATCACGAGCGTGACCGTGGGGCTGCCCGTCACCGACATCGAGGCGTCCTGCCTCTGGTACGGCGCCGTCTTCGAGCGCACCGAACCGGACCTCGAGCCCGAGGACGGTGTCGCCGAGTACGAGGTCGGCGGGATCTGGATCCAGCTCTACGAGGACGACTCCGCCGAGGAGAACCCGGTGAGCGTGCGGTTCGGCGTCGACGACGTCGGGGCGCAGCACGCTCGCATCGGCGCGCTCGGGATCGACATCGGACCGGTCGAGTGCGTCGACGGCGCCGTGAACTGGTTCGACGTCCGCGACCCCGACGGCAACGTCCTCAGCCTGTTCTCGCTCGTCGACGAGACCGGTCGCGGATCGGGACGCGACAACGGCGCGGACCGCGCGCTCTAGACGCCACCGCTCGCAGGCCGGGAGGCCCGTGGCGGCCTGGCACCGTGCCTCCTGTCCGTCACGTGGTGACGACACGACGAAGGCCCCGCCTCCTTGCGGAGACGGGGCCTTCGTGGGATCACATCAGACTCAGTTGTACGTGCCCGGCGTGAAGTCGTCCGACGAGAAGCTGTCGAAGTCGACGAAGCTCAGGTCGGCGTCCGAGAACGACGAGTCGTCCGCGAAGATGCGGTTGGGGTACCGCTCTGCCTTCGCTTCTTCCGTCGCGTTCACGTCCACGTCGCGGTACCGGCTGAGGCCCGTCCCGGCGGGGATGAGCTTACCGATGATGACGTTCTCCTTGAGGCCGACGAGGTGGTCCTGCTTGCCCTCCATGGCCGCCTGCGTGAGCACGCGGGTGGTCTCCTGGAAGGAAGCGGCGGACAGCCACGACTCGGTCGCGAGGGACGCCTTCGTGATGCCCATGACCTCCTGGCGAGCCGAGGCGGTCTTGCGACCCTCCTGCAGCGCCGCACGGTTCAGCGCGTTGTAGCGCGACCGGTCGACGAGCTCACCCGGCAGCAGGTCGGTGTCGCCGTGGTCGACGACGGTGACCTTGCGGAGCATCTGACGGACGATGACCTCGATGTGCTTGTCGTGGATCGGCACACCCTGCGAGCCGTAGACGTCCTGCACACCGTTGACCAGGTGCTTCTGGACCTCTCGGACACCCTTGACCCGGAGGACTTCCTTCGGGTCGACGGTGCCGGCGATGAACTGCTCGCCGAGCTCGACGTGCTGGTTGTCCTCGATGAGGAGCGTCGCACGCTTGAGCACCGGGTAGATGAACGGCTCGTCACCGTTGTCCGGCGTGAGGATGATCCGACGGCCCTTGTCCGTGTCCTCGACGACGACGCGGCCGGGGGCCTCGGCGATCGGGGACGCGCCCTTGGGCGTACGGGCCTCGAAGAGCTCCGTGACACGCGGCAGACCCTGGGTGATGTCGTCGGCCGAGGCCGAACCACCCGTGTGGAAGGTACGCATCGTCAGCTGGGTACCGGGCTCACCGATGGACTGTGCGGCGATGATGCCGACTGCCTCACCGATGTCGACCAGGTTGCCGGTGGCGAGCGAACGGCCGTAGCACTTCGCGCAGACACCGACGGCCGACTCGCAGGTCAGGACCGAGCGCACCTTGATGCTCTCGACACCGGCTGCGAGCAGCTTCTCGAGGAGCACGTCACCGACGTCCTCGCGAGCCTCGGCGACGACCGTGCCCTTGGCGTCCACGGCCTCGGTGGCCAGGGTGCGCGAGTACACGGTGTTCTCGACGCGCGGGTCGCGGACCAGCTTGCCGTCGGCGTCCACGGTCGCGATCGGCAGCTCGAGGCCACGGGTCGTACCGCAGTCGTCCTCGCGGATGATGACGTCCTGCGAGACGTCCACGAGACGACGGGTGAGGTACCCGGAGTCCGCGGTACGGAGCGCGGTGTCGGCAAGACCCTTGCGAGCACCGTGGGTGGCGATGAAGTACTCCGCCACGGTCAGGCCCTCGCGGTACGAGTTGATGATCGGGCGGGCGATGATCTCGCCCTTCGGGTTGTTCACCAGACCACGCATACCCGCGATGTTGCGGACCTGCAGCCAGTTACCACGAGCACCCGACGACACCATGCGGTTGATCGTGTTGTCGACGGGGAAGTTGTCCCGCATCTCCTGCGCGATCTCGTTGGTGGCCTCGGTCCAGATCTTGATCAGGTCGGCGCGACGCTCGGAGTCGGTGATCAGACCCTTGTCGAACTCGCCCTGCACCTTGGCGGCCTGGATCTCGTAGCCCGCGATGATCTCCTTCTTGCGAGGAGGCGTCACGACGTCCGACAGGGCGACGGTCACACCGGAGCGCGTGCCCCAGTAGAAGCCGGCGTCCTTGATCCGGTCCAGCGCAGCGGCCGTCTCGGTCTTGGAGTACCGCTCAGCGAGGTCGTTGACGATCGCGGACAGCACGCCCTTGTCGGTGACCTTCTGGACGAACGGGTAGTTCGCCGGGAGGGTCTCGTTGAAGAGCGCACGGCCCAGGGTCGTCTCGAGGAGGACGGTGTCGCCCTGCTCGTAGCCCTCGGGAGCTTCACCCTCGGCGAAGTGGACACCCGTCATGCGGATCTTCGCCATGGCGTTGAGGTGCAGCGTGTGCTGGTCGTTGGCCAGGATCGCCTCGGCGACCGAGGAGAACGCACGGCCCTCACCGACTGCGCCCTCGCGGACGGTCGTCAGGTGGTGCAGACCGATGATCATGTCCTGTGCGGGCAGGGTCACCGGACGGCCGTCGGACGGCTTCAGGATGTTGTTCGAGGCGAGCATCAGGATGCGGGCCTCGGCCTGGGCCTCCACCGACAGCGGCAGGTGCACGGCCATCTGGTCACCGTCGAAGTCCGCGTTGAACGCAGCACACACGAGCGGGTGGAGCTGGATGGCCTTGCCCTCGACGAGCTGCGGCTCGAACGCCTGGATGCCCAGACGGTGCAGCGTCGGCGCACGGTTCAGCAGCACGGGGCGCTCGCGGATGATCTCCTCGAGCACGTCCCACACCTGCGGACGCGAACGCTCGACCATGCGCTTGGCCGACTTGATGTTCTGCGCGTGCGACAGGTCGATCAGGCGCTTGATCACGAACGGCTTGAAGAGCTCGAGCGCCATCTGCTTGGGCAGACCACACTGGTGCAGCTTCAGCTGCGGGCCGACGATGATGACCGAACGGCCCGAGTAGTCGACGCGCTTGCCGAGCAGGTTCTGGCGGAAACGACCCTGCTTGCCCTTGAGCATGTCGCTCAGGGACTTCAGGGCGCGGTTGCCGGTACCCGTGACAGGACGTCCACGACGACCGTTGTCGAACAGCGCGTCGACGGCTTCCTGCAGCATGCGCTTCTCGTTGTTCACGATGATCTCGGGGGCACCGAGGTCGAGCAGGCGGCGGAGACGGTTGTTGCGGTTGATCACACGACGGTAGAGGTCGTTGAGGTCCGACGTGGCGAAACGGCCACCGTCGAGCTGCACCATCGGGCGCAGTTCCGGCGGGATGACCGGCACGACGCCGAGCACCATCGCTGCCGGCGAGTTGCCGGTGGCGAGGAAGGAGCTGACGACGCGCAGACGCTTGATCGCGCGGATCTTCTTCTGGCCCTTGCCCTCGGCGATCTGCAGACGCAGCGCCTCGGCCTCGGCGGCCAGGTCGAACGCCTCGAGCCGGAGCTTGATCGCCTCGGCGCCCATGTAGGCGTCGAAGTAGATCCCGAACCGGTCCTGGAGCTCGTGGAAGACGGCGTCCTCGGGCTTGAGGTCGCCCACCTTGAGGTTGCGGAAGTCCTCCCACACACGCTCGAGACGGGTGATGTCCTCGTCGAACGACTTGCGGACCTGGGACATCTCCTTCTCGGCGGTGTCCTTGGTACGGCGCTTGACGTCGGCCTTCGCACCCTCTTCCTCAAGCGCTGCGAGGTCGTCCTCGAGCTTCTTGAGGCGGTCGGCGATGATCGAGTCGCGCTGGCCCTCGAGGGTCTTGATCTCGAGACGCATCTCGTTCTCGAGGCCCGGCATGTCCGCGTGACGGCCCTCTTCATCGATGTCGATGATCATGTACGCCGCGAAGTAGATGACCTTCTCGAGGTCCTTCGGCGCCATGTCGAGGAGGTACCCGAGGCGCGACGGGACGCCCTTGAAGTACCAGATGTGCGTGACGGGGGCAGCGAGCTCGATGTGGCCCATGCGCTCACGACGGACCGAGGACTTGGTGACCTCGACGCCGCAGCGCTCGCAGACGATGCCCTTGAACCGGACACGCTTGTACTTGCCGCATGCGCACTCCCAGTCACGGGAAGGACCGAAGATCTGCTCGCCGAACAGACCGTCCTTCTCGGGCTTCAGGGTGCGGTAGTTGATGGTCTCCGGCTTCTTGACCTCGCCGTACGACCACTGACGGATGTCCTCGGCGGTCGCGAGGCCGATCCGAATGGCGTCAAAGGAAGTTGCTTCGAGCAATGTTCTTCTCTCTTGCTTGATTCAGGCTTCGATGTACGGGCGGGATCAGATGTCGTCGACGGACGACGACTCGAACCGCGAGGAGATGTTGATGCCCAGCTCCTCCGCAGCGCGGAAGACCTCGTCATCGTTGTCGCGCAGGCTGACCGCCTGGCCGTCGGCCGAGAGGACCTCGACGTTCAGGCAGAGCGACTGCATCTCCTTCATGAGGACCTTGAAGGACTCGGGGATGCCGGGTTCCTGGATGTTCTCGCCCTTGACGATCGCCTCGTAGACCTTCACGCGGCCGAGGATGTCGTCGGACTTGATCGTCAGGAGCTCCTGGAGGGCGTAGGCGGCGCCGTACGCCTCGAGCGCCCACACCTCCATCTCACCGAATCGCTGGCCACCGAACTGCGCCTTACCACCCAGCGGCTGCTGCGTGATCATCGAGTACGGCCCCGTCGAACGAGCGTGGATCTTGTCGTCGACCAGGTGGTGCAGCTTGAGGATGTACATGTAGCCGACCGAGACGGGCTCGGGGAACGGCTCGCCGGAGCGTCCGTCGAAGAGCTGCGCCTTGCCGGACGAGCCGATCAGGCGCTCGCCGTCGCGGTTCGGGAGGGTCGAGTCGAGGAGGCCCTCGATCTCGCGCTCGTACGCACCGTCGAACACCGGGGTGGCGACCTTCGTGCCCGGAGCGGCGCTGTGCGCTGCCTCGGGGAGGGCCGATGCCCACTCCTGGATGCCCTCGACGTTCCAGCCCTGCTTGGCGAGCCAACCGAGGTGGATCTCGAGGACCTGGCCGAAGTTCATGCGGCCGGGGACGCCGAGCGGGTTCAGGACGATGTCGACCGGGGTGCCGTCGGCGAGGAAGGGCATGTCCTCGACCGGGAGGATGGTCGAGATGACGCCCTTGTTGCCGTGACGACCGGCGAGCTTGTCACCCGCGGTGATCTTGCGCTTCTGGGCGATGTAGACGACCACGCGCTGGTTGACACCAGAGCCGAGTTCGTCGTCGCCGTCCTGCGAGTCGAACACCTTGACGCCGATGATCGTGCCCTCTTCACCGTGGGGCACCTTCAGCGAGGTGTCGCGGACTTCGCGCGACTTCTCGTTGAAGATGGCGCGGAGGAGGCGCTCTTCAGCGGAGAGCTCGGTCTCGCCCTTCGGCGTGACCTTGCCGACCAGGATGTCGCCGGGGCGGACCTCGGCACCGATACGGATGATGCCGCGCTCGTCGAGGTCGGCCAGCAGGTCCGGGCTGACGTTGGGGAGGTCACGGGTGATCTCCTCCTTGCCGAGCTTCGTGTCGCGGGCGTCGACCTCGTACTCCTCGATGTGGATCGAGGAGAGCGTGTCGTCCTTGATGAGGTTCTGCGACAGGATCATCGCGTCCTCGTAGTTGTAGCCCTCCCACGGCATGAACGCGACGAGGAGGTTCTTGCCGAGCGCGAGCTCGCCGTTCTCCGTCGCGGGACCGTCGGCGATGACCTCGCCCTGCTCCACACGCTCGCCGGCCGAGACGACCACGCGGTGGTTGTAGCTCGTGCCCTGGTTGGAGCGGTCGAACTTGCGCAGGTAGAAGGTCTGCGTGCCACCCTCGTCGAGCTGCAGGGTCACGGCGTCGGCCGAGACCTCGGAGACGACACCGGCCTTGTCGGCGGTGACGACGTCACCGGCGTCGATCGCGGTGTAGCCCTCCATGCCGGTGCCGACGAGCGGCGACTCGGAACGGAGCAGCGGGACGGCCTGACGCTGCATGTTCGCACCCATGAGGGCGCGGTTCGCGTCGTCGTGCTCGAGGAACGGGATGAGCGACGTCGCGACCGACACCATCTGGCGCGGCGAGACGTCCATGTAGTCGACCTCGCCCTTGGCGACGAGTTCGACCTCGCCACCCTTCTTGCGGACGAGGACCTTGTCGTCGGCGAAGTGGAACGAGTCGGTCAGCGGGGCGTTGGCCTGCGCGACGACGAACTCGTCCTCTTCCGAGGCGGTCAGGTAGTCGATGGTCTTCGTGACCTCGCCGCCCACGACGCGACGGTACGGGGTCTCGATGAAGCCGAACGAGTTGATCCGACCGAACGACGCGAGCGAGCCGATCAGGCCGATGTTCGGGCCTTCCGGGGTCTCGATCGGGCACATGCGGCCGTAGTGCGACGGGTGGACGTCACGGACCTCGACGCCGGCACGCTCACGGGACAGACCACCCGGGCCGAGGGCCGAGAGACGACGCTTGTGCGTCAGGCCCGCGAGCGGGTTGTTCTGGTCCATGAACTGCGACAGCTGGGACGTTCCGAAGAACTCCTTGATCGCGGCGACGACCGGGCGCACGTTGATGAGCGTCTGGGGCGTGATCGCCTCGATGTCCTGCGTGGTCATGCGCTCGCGGACGACGCGCTCCATGCGGGACAGACCCGTGCGGACCTGGTTCTGGATGAGCTCGCCGACGGCGCGGATGCGACGGTTGCCGAAGTGGTCGATGTCGTCCACGTCGAGGCGCAGCTGCACCGGCTCGCCGTCACGCACGCCGTTCAGCGTGGTCTTCTCGGCGTGCAGGGACACGAGGTACTTGATCGTCGCGACGATGTCCTTGACGGTCAGCACCGAGTCGGACAGCGGGGCGTCGATCCCGAGCTTGCGGTTGACCTTGTAACGGCCCACCTTCGCCAGGTCGTAACGCTTCGAGTTGAAGTAGAAGTTGTCGAGCAGCGCACGCGCGGCCTCGGCAGCGACCTGCTCGCCCGGGCGCAGCTTGCGGTAGATGTCCTTGAGCGCCTCTTCCTTCGTGAGGATGGCGTCCTTCTCGAGGGTCGACTCGATCGAGGCGAAGCCCTGGAACTCCTCCATGATCTCCTCGCTGGTCAGACCCAGCGCCTTGAGGAAGACCGTGACCGACTGCTTGCGCTTGCGGTCGATGCGCACGCCCACCTGGTCGCGCTTGTCGATCTCGAACTCGAGCCACGCACCACGCGAGGGGATGACGCGAGCGGAGTAGATGTCCTTGTCGGACGTCTTCTCCTGCTGGCGCTCGAAGTACACGCCGGGCGAACGGACGAGCTGCGACACGACGACGCGCTCGGTGCCGTTGATGATGAACGTGCCGCGTTCGGTCATGAGCGGGAAGTCGCCCATGAAGACCGTCTGCGTCTTGATCTCACCCGTCATGTGGTTCATGAACTCGGCGTTGACGTACAGCGGAGCGGCGTAGGTCTTGCCGCGCTCCTTGCAGTCGTCGATCGAGTACTTGGGGTCCTCGAGCTCGGGCGCCGTGAACGAGAGCTGCATGGTCTCGCCGAGGTCCTCGATCGGGGAGATCTCCTCGAAGATCTCCTCCAACCCGGAGTGCAGGGCGAGGTCGGTGCGACCCTGCTCCTGTCCCTCTGCGAGACGGGCCTTCCAGACGTCGTTGCCGACGAGCCAGTCGAAGCTCTCCGTCTGGAGTGCGAGCAGATCAGGAACCGTGAGGGTGTCCGTGATCTTGGCGAACGAGAGTCGCGAGTGGTTGCGACCGTTCTTGGGGTTGGTGGATGCGTTGGGCGCAGCAGCCAAGGGTGTGACCTCCGTAGGCCCCGTCGGGCCGATACTGACGAGCAGCATGTAGGTGAGTAGATGATCGCTCGGCGATCCCCGCGAGTTCATGCCCTGCGACCACGCCGACGCGTGCCTGACGCGGAACGTCGGTGCACGTGTGGGATGATCTCCGTGAGCGGGACCCGCCGCCATATACGGGTCCGGCTGCACCAGGGCGAGTTGAGCTTGTCCAACTCAGAACTCTGCGTCGACCGCAATATGACGACACGGATGCCAGGGAGCGCGAACTGCCATCATAGTTCGCGCCGAGTCGTGCTGTCCAGTCCTGGCTTGACCAGATTCGGCAGTGGCGTGTATAAGCCGCCGCGTGCCCGCAGAATTCCCGGCCCGCGCCCGGCCCGCGCCCGGCCCGCGACGGCCGGCGCCCGGCCCGCGACGGCCCGCAACGGGCCTGCGCACCCGGCCCGCGCAGTGGACCCGGCCGTGCGCTCAGCCGAGGCGCTCGCGCTCGACGTGCCCCGAGCCTCCCGGCCGGACCTGCCGTCCCGCCAGCGCACGCAAGGCGTCTTCGGGCCGGCGGGTGCGCACGAAGGTGACGCGGCCGCGGTCGTCGGTGAGCTCGATCCCGAGTCCGGGGGTGAGGATCAGTGCGCGCACGCCGCGACCGATCCGCAGGCCGACGCCGCCGTAGGTGCGGGCGTCCGCCTCGACGAGTCGGACGCCGGTGATGCGCTGACGCGCGATGCGCCGTGGCGGCAGCGGCCGGAAGTGCAGGGTGACGTGCGTGTCGGTGACGGCGAACCCGGCTCGCGCGAGCAACAGGAGCACGCCCGCCACGACGGCGACCAGCGCCGGCACGATGAGCGCGGTCTCCGGCGCGTCGCCGGGCCATGCGGTCACCGCGGCGGTCAGGCCGAGCCCGCCGAGGAGCAGGACCGCACCGACGACACGCATCCAGGTGGGCGCCGTCTCGTGGTCGGCGTGGGCTGGACGGGAGGCGCGGGGCACCCGGATCGACCGGCTCGCGGTCGTGCGCACGGTGGCGCGTGCCGTCGGTGCGGCCAGGCGTGCGGTGGGCACGCTCATCGTGTCGGCGGTCATGTCGGGTCTCCTGCGGCTCGGCGGAGTGTTGCATCCCGTATTTTACATGACGGATGCGATGTGATCACGGCCAGCGCGCGCGGGTGACCGGAAGGGGCACGCGGACGCGCGCCGACGGCGCGCACGCTCGCGCGGTGGGGGCGCTCGACGGCACGTCGTGGTCACGTCGGGAGGACGGACGCGCGAGGTGTGGGGCACTGCACGCATCGACGCGGTCCCGCGTGACGACCGGATGAACAGTACGGAATGAGTCTTGGCGTCCGCTGGCCGTCCATGTGTACGCATTCATGTGCCGGGCGGGGCCGGTCAGCGCGAGACGCGCGCGGCCGCGTCAGCGCGAGCCGCGCCCGGTGGCGTCAGCGCAGGACGCGCGCGACCGCCTCGGCGCGTGTGGCGACCCCGAGCTTCGCGAACACCTGGTTCACGTACGACTTCACCGTCGGCACCGTCAGGAACAACTCCGCCGCGATCTGCGGGTTCGTCCGGCCCGCCGCGATGTGCTCGAGCACGTCCGCCTCGCGCGGGGTGAGGTCCGGGAACCGCTCACGCAGCGCCGGCACAGCGGGCACGGACGCCGTCGCCCCGCCGCCGGCGAGCTGCGCCACCAGCCGCGCCCCCACCGTCGCGTCGAACGTCGACTGCCCCGACGCGACCGCCCGGATCGCCGTCGCGATCTCGGTCCGTCCGGCGTCCTTCGTCAGGTAGCCGCGGGCGCCCGCCCGGAGCGCGGTCACGATCGACTCGTCGTCTGCGTAGGTCGTCAGCACGAGCACCGCCACCTGCGGGTGGTCGGCCACGATGCGCGCGGTCGCCGTCGGTCCGTCGGTACCGGGCATGCGCAGGTCCATCAGCACGACGTCGGGGGCGTCACCGTCCACCGCCGCGATCGCCGCGGCGCCGTCGGCGGCCTCACCCGTCACCTGCAGGTCCGGCACGAGCGACAGCACCGTCACCAGGCCGTCGCGGACGATCGCCTGGTCGTCGACGACGAGGACACGGATGGTCACGAGGCGTCCCCCTCGGTGGTGACCAGGGCGTCCACCGGCAGGTGCAGCGCGACGACGAACTCGTCGTCGGACCGCTCGGCCTCGACCGTCGCGCCGCTGCCGAGCTCCTCGACGCGCTCGCGCATCCCGAGCAGGCCCTGGCCGCCGCCGGTGAGCGGGTTGGCCACGACGACGTCCACGGCGTCGCCGTCGCGGATGACGGACAGCGACACGGGTCGGCCGGGGGCGTGCCTGCGGGCGTTGCTGAGGGCCTCGCGGACGACCTGGACGACGGCGGCGCGGTGCGCCTCGTCGAGTGCGGCCAGGGTCGCGTCGCCCTGCACCACGATGGTGCCGCCGAACGAGCGGTGGGCGTCGACGAGGGCGGTCAGATCGGTGCGGTCGGTGCGGGCACTGTCGGTGCGGCCCGGCTTGTCGTCGTCGGACGGCCGGGAGGCCCGGCCCGCGTCCGTCAGGTCGGCGCCGCGCGTCCGCGTGGCCGGCTGCAGTGCTGTGGCCGGGTCCGGGGTGGAGGCGCCCGGGGCGGTGGCGCGGTCCGGGGTGGTGGCGCGGTCCGGGGTGGCGTCGGGCTCGGCGTCCGCGTCGTCGCGCAGCGCGTGCACGGCTCGGCGGGCCTCGGCAAGGCCGTCCGCCGCCAGGGTCCTGGCCTCGCCGGCGCGCTTCGTCGCGTCGTCGACCCGGCCGGCCTCGAGCAGGGCCTCGACCGCGTCGAGTTGCAGGACGAGACCGCCCAACGAGTGCGCGAGGACGTCGTGAATGTCCCGCGAGGCCCGGGACCGGTCGGCGAGGAGCTGTGCCCGCTGCTGTTCCCGCTCGGCCTGCCGCGTACGCTGCGCCGCGACCCGGAACTGCCGGCGGCTGAACCCGATGAGCACGCCGAGCAGCAGCCCGCCGCTCGTGCCGAGGACGAACTGGACCGAGGCGTGCTCGATCCTCGCGCAGACGGCGATGACCACCACCGCCCCCACCGCGGCGACCGCTGCGCCCCAGACCGGCACCCGGAGGTTCGCGCCGAGCAGGACGAGCCCGACGATCACGGGGACGATCATGAGCGAGTCGGTCGCCACCACGGTCAGGGAACCGGCGACGATCATCACCGCGCCCGCGACGACGAGCAGCTGCGGCGTCCGGCCGAACTCACGGAGTGCCCACGCGGCGAGCGCCACCGCACCGAGCACCCACACCCACGCGGGGAGCTGCAGCTCGAGTCCGTTCTTCACGAACCAGAACCCGACGATCACGATGCCGAGGGCGTTGAGTCCCCAGGCGGTTGCTGAACGGGACCGCCCCCCGGGGAGGTCGGTCGGGTCCTGTCCGCTCAGCAGGGTCACCGGACCATCATGCCGCGGGTGGTGCGGCGGCTGGCGGTCCGGTCTCCGCGGTCGCTCTGGTCTCCGCGGTCGCACTGGTCTCCGCGGTCGCTTCGGTCTCCGCCGTGCCCGCGCGGGATGCGCTGGTCGATGACCACGGCGCGTGCGGCGCGGTTCAGGGCGAGCACGAGCAGGATCGCCCCGGTCGAGGTGAGCAGGTGCGCACCGAGGTGGCCGCCGAGGACGTCGAGGCCGACGCGCACGGCGATGAGCACGATCCAGAGCGACGCCCCGAGCCACCCCGTGCGGGACTGGATCGTCCGACCTTTGCTGTCCGGGGTGGCGGCGGTACGGAACCGGGTGATGGTGCCCATCGTCAGGCCCACGCCGATCGTGATCAGGGCCTCGATGCCGAGGAACACGACGTCGGTCGTGGTGATCGTCGCCCCCGACTGCGCCAGGACCACCACGCCGACGATCGCCATGATCATGGGCGTGCGCCAGATGCGCGCCGGGTCGAGGTACTGCCAGGTGGCCTGGCGGTACCCGAGGAAGCCGACGAGTGCGACGCCGATCAGGACGTTGACGAGGAGCTGGACCGACATGGTGTGCCTTTCGAGGTGACCCGGCGGGACGTCCCCGACCGATGGATCCAGCCTCGTTCCGGCGGGTCCGCGGGCACACCAACCAGGGGTGGGGGCCCGGGTGGTGATCGCGGTGCCGGTCGGGTGGTGTTCGATTGACGGCATGGCTGATGCGTTCGACGGGTTCCGGATCGGTGCGGGGTACTCGGTGGTCGAGCCGGACCGGCACCGCCCCGGGTCCTTCACGCTCGTGGTGGACGGCACGCCGCAGTCGCACGTCGACCTCGAGGACCCGACCCACCTGGCGTTCGAGTACATCCGGCGGATCGGCCACGCCATCGACCTGCTGCCGTCCGGCCCGGTCACGGCGTTGCACCTCGGCGCCGGCGCCCTGACGCTCCCCCGGTACGTCGCGGTGACCCGGCCGGGCTCGCGCCAACAGGTCATCGAGCTCGAGCGCGACCTGGTGGACCACGTCCGCGAGGTCCTGCCGTTCCCCCGCGGTGCGTCGATCCGGGTGCGGTACGGCGACGCGCGCGAGGTGCTCGGCAAGCTCCCCTCCGGGCTGCGCGGAACGGTGGACCTGGCGGTGGTGGACGTCTTCGGCGGGTCGCAGATCCCGGCGCACGTGACGAGCATCGAGTTCTACCGCGAGGTCGCCGCGTTCCTGTCACCGACCGGCATCGTCGCCGTGAACGTGGCCGACGGCGCGGGCCTCGCGTTCGCGCGGGGGCAGGCGTCGACGCTGCAGGCCGTGCTGCCGTCGGTGGCAGCGGTGGCGGACACCGGCATGCTCAAGGGGCGGCGGTTCGGGAACATCGTGCTGCTCGGCTCGCCGAGCGACCTGCCGATCGCCGAGATGCCGCGGCGGTACTCGTCGGACCCGATGCCGGCGAAGGTGGTCCACGGGGCCGAGTTGCGGGCGTTCATCGCCGGGGCGCCGATCGTCACCGACGCGACGGCCGTGGCGTCACCGGAGCCGAACCGGAGCGTGTTCGGCGCCTGACCCCGCGACGACGACGGGGCGGCGCGGGGGGCCGTTCCCGGGCACTCGGCGGGTGCGGCTGTCAGGATGGTCTGAACGACCGCGCAGGTGCGCGACCGAGCGATGGGATCCCCTGATGACGAACGACGACCGGAGCAACCAGGACCGGACGGGCGACGGCCAGGCGCCGAGCTGGGGCGGAGCCCCGCAGCAGCAGCCCGCCGCCGACACACCGCGGTACGGCGAGCGGAGCGACCCGACGCCGCAGTACGGGCAGTCCGCCCCGCAGTACGGCGAGCAGCAGGACCAGTACGGGCAGCAGCAGAACCAGTACGGCCAGCAGCGGTACGGCCAGCAGCCGTACGCTGCGGCGCCCGCGAGCTCGGGCTCCCCCGCGTGGCAGAGCTACGAGGAGCCGAAGGCCAAGAAGAAGACCGTCGGCGTCATCGCGTTCGTGGTCGGCCTCGCTGCCCTGGTCGTGGGAGCCATCGGCGGGTACCTGTTCGGGCAGTCGTTCGGCGCTTCCGACGCCTTCCGCGAATCGATGCAGAACAGCGGGGCGACGCCGAGCGATGCGCAGATCACCGAGCTGATGACCTCGTCGAACGTCATCACCGGGTCCCTCATGTTCTACCTGGGCACGGCGCTCGGCCTGTGGGCGATCGTGCAGGGCATCATCGCTGCCGTCACCAAGCGTGGCCGCGGTTGGGGCGTCTTCGCGATCGTCCTCGCCGTCGTCGCGCTCATCGTCTTCGTCGTCGCGGTCGGCGTCGCTGCGGTTGCGGCGAGTGGGATGTCCTGACCCGCTGAACCGGTCCGGAACGGCCCGTCGTGCTCCGGCACGGCGGGCCGTTCCGCGTCCACCGACGCGAAGCCCGAGCGCGTCGCACCGGCCGCTCCCGGCAGAGCGCGGCTACCCTCGAACCGATGTCCCTCCCGCCCGACGACCGCCAGCAGCCCGACCCGTCCGACCAGTCCCGTGAACCGCGCCACGCGGCTCCCGTGACGGCCGGGGTCAGCCCGGGCAGCACCTTCGCGCCCATCAGCCTGCGGCCGGCGGTCGACGTCGACGCCGTGCACCAGCGTCTGCGTGACCTCGGTCAGAGCCGCAGCACCGAGGCGCTCGCGGAACGCGCCGAGCTCCTCCGCCTGCTCGGCCGCCTCGACGAGTCACTCGTCGTCGCGGAGGAGGTCTTCCGCCTCGCGATGTTCACGGGCGAACGCCAGGACAAGGTCGCCGCCCGGATCCGGCGCGCACACATCCTGCACGACCTCGGTCGGCACGACCGTGCCGCGACCGAGGCCGCCCTGGCCCGCGACACCGCGGCGACCGAGGAGTGGCCGGAGCTCGAGGGTGCCGCCGCCGAGATCGAGGGCTGGTCGCTGTTCGAGAACGACCGTTTCGAAGAGGCCCGCGCCGCACTGTCCCGCGCCTACCAGGCGTTCCGTCAGGCCGGAGCCCCGTCCGAGCGCACCGACGCCCTGCGCACCGCGGTCGAGGCGGCGATGCGGGCCTCGATCACGCGCCCCGCCGAACCCGCCGACAAGCCGCGGACGGCCCGTGAGGTCGCCGCCCGCCGTGCCGAGGACGACGAACCGACCATGCGCGTCGCCGAGCCGGTCAAGCAGGTCCCGCCGATCCGCCGCCGGGTGCTCGGGGCGCCGGACGCCGCGCGCACCGAGGCCGACGACATCTGGGGACGGATCGCCGCCCGGGCAGCCAAGAAGGGCCAGGCCGACCCCCGCGCCGACCAGTGACCGCACTCGAGACGGTCCGCTCCCGGGCCGAGGCACTCATCACCGAGCACCTCGGCGCTGGTTCGTGGGCCTTCGGCTTCGACCACGCGAAGACCCGCGCGGGACAGTGCGACTTCGCCCGGAAACGCATCACCGTCAGCCGACACCTGGCCGCACGGTTCTCGGACGACGACGTCGAGCAGGTCCTGCTGCACGAGGTCGCCCACGCCCTCGCCGGGGCACGTGCGGGCCACGGCCCGAAGTGGAAGCGGACCGCGGCCGCCATCGGGTACACGGGTTCGCGGCTGCACGACGGCCCGATCGCCAGCGAGCTCGCACCGTGGATCGGGACCTGTCCCGCCGGACACGAGCACTTCCGGTACCGAACGCCCACCCGCCAGCTCGCCTGTGCGCGGTGCTCCCGCCGGTTCGACGCCCGCAACGCCATCGTCTGGCGGCGCCGGAGCGACGCTGACACCCCGTCGACGGTGGCCTCGACTACCGCATGAGTCCGTCCGCGCTCGGAGGCGCGCCGGTAACCCGTTAGCCTGGACGGATGCACACGGGGCAGCACATCCGCACGGACGCCGGATCCACCTGGTTCTTCGACGCCGGTCGGATCGCCCTGGACTTCGCGCACACGGGTGGGTTCGCCGACGACCCGGACGGCCGGCGTCCCCGATCGCAACTCGGTGAGCTGCTCGCGAGCCCGGCGGACCTGGACGAGTGGCTCAGCGACCACACCGAGCCGATCGACGTCGGGGCGAGTGCGCGCGAGCTGCAGGACGCCCGCGCGCTCCGCGCGGCGATCGCCCGACTCGCCGTCGCCGCGGCCCCCGGCCCGGCGACCACCGCGGCCGAGCGCACCGCCGTCGCGGCGGGCCTGCGTGCCGGGACCGGCCGCACGCGCCCCGCGCCCGACGACATCGACACCGTCAACCTGTTCGCCGCCCTGCCGGACGTGCCCCCGAGCCTCCCGGGTGGCCGACGCCGTGCCGGAGCCAACCGCGTCCGACTGGCCCAGGCGCTGTCCAGCGTCGCGCGCGACGCCGTCGCGCTGTTCACCGAGGTCGGCTTCGACGACGTCGAGGCCGACGGCCGGCCGACGCGTCTGAGCCGCTGCTCGGCGGACGACTGCGCGCTGGTCTTCTACGACTCCTCGCGGGGCGGGACGCGTCGCTGGTGCTCGATGCAGCGCTGCGGGAACCGCGCCAAGGTCCGTGCACACCGCGCTCGGCGCGCGGCGGCCTGACCGCGGAGTGAGCACGGCGTGACCGCCTCTGGTGGCCGCGACGCCACGGGCCTCCCGTCCGCCCTTCGTGAGCGGTCACGACACCCCGCTCACCTCCGCCGAGCGGCCACCGACCGTCGCCCGACAGCGGCGCAGCCGACAGATTGCGACCAGCCGACGAAAAGCAAGCGACGAGTCGCGACCACCCGACCGCACAGGAGGCGCGTGGCCGCGCCGCCACGGGCCTCCTGTCCGCCCTTCGTGAGCGGTCACGACACCCCGCTCACCTCCGCCGAGCGGTCACCAACCGTCGCCCGACAGCGGCGCAGCCGACAGATTGCGACCAGCCGACGTAAGGCAAGCGATGAGTTGTGACCACCCGACACACTCACGCGCAAGTGGCGACCGGCCAGCGCAACGCCGTATCGAAGATAAAGATTCGGCATGCCGAATTCTCTGGCATGCTGGTCCCGTGACCGACACCGCCGCCGCCAGGACCACCGAGCAGCCCTCCGGTACGCCGCGCCGCCGCGCCACGAGCCTGACCCTGCTCGGCCCGGCGTTCGTCGCGGCCATCGCCTACGTCGACCCCGGCAACGTCGCCGCCAACCTCACCGCCGGTGCGAAGTACGGCTACCTGCTGCTCTGGGTCCTGGTCGCCGCGAACGCCAGCGCCGTGGTCGTGCAGTACCTGTCCGCCAAGCTCGGCGTCGTCACGGGCAAGTCCCTGCCGGAGCACCTCGGCCTGCGGATGCGTCGCACCCCGAGACTGCTGTTCTGGGGGCAGGCCGAGATCGTCGCGGCCGCGACCGACATCGCCGAGGTGATCGGCGGCGCACTCGCCCTGCACCTGCTCTTCGGCCTGCCGCTCGTCGCTGGCGGGCTCATCACGGGCGTGGTCTCGATGCTCCTGCTGACCCTGCACAGCCGCCGCGGGACCCGCACCTTCGAGGCCGTCGTCACGGCGATGCTCGCGATCCTGACCGTCGGGTTCTGCGCCGGACTGCTCTTCGCGCGGGTCTCCCCCGCCGAGCTCGTCAGCGGCCTGGTGCCGCGGTTCGAGGGCTCCGAGTCGGTGATGCTCGCGGCGTCGATGCTCGGTGCGACGGTCATGCCGCACGCGGTCTACCTGCACTCGGCGCTCGCCCGCGACCGGCACGGCGACGTGCCCGCCGGCCCCGAGCGCCGCCGCGTGCTCGTCGCGACCCGGTGGGACGTCGGTCTCGCGCTCGTCGTCGCCGGCGGCGTCAACATCTGCATGCTCGTCCTCGCCGCGGCGACGCTGCCCGGCGTCGCCGGCACCGACTCGATCCCCGGTGCCCAGCGGGCGATCGCCGACCACGTCGGGCCCGTCGTCGGAGTGCTGTTCGCGGTGGGGCTGCTGGCGTCCGGACTGGCCTCGACCTCGGTCGGCTGCATGGCCGGCGCCGAGATCATGAAGGGGTTGCTGCACGTCCGGATCCCGCTCGTGGCGCGGCGCGTGATCACCCTGGCGCCGGCGATCGTGCTGCTCGCGATCGGTGCCGACGCGACGATGCTGCTGGTGGTGAGCCAGGTGGTGCTGAGCTTCGGGATCGCGTTCGCGATCGTCCCGCTGGTCGTCTACACGTCGCGCCGCAGCATCATGGGCACGGACGTGAACGCCGCGACCACCCGCGTGGTGGCGTGGGTGATCGCGGCGGTCATCGTGGCGCTCAACGTCGCGCTGATCGTGCTGACGGTGACGCAGTGAGCGCCATGACGTCGGTCGTCACTCGACGACCGTGACGTCCTTCCAGAACGCGACGTAGCCCGAGTAGTCCTTGCCGACGCGGTCGAACGACGACGGGATCGGCGTCGGGTAGGACCACGCGCGGTCCTGCAGCGCCTGTCCGTCGACGTTCACCGTGAAGTACTGGGTGTCGCCCTTCCACGGGCAGTGGTACTGGGTGGGGCTCTCGGTGAACAGCTCGGACTTCACGCTCGACGGCGGGAAGTACCAGTTGCCCTCGATCTTGATGAGGTCCTCTTCGGGGGCCTCCGCGATCACCGTGTCGCCGACGACTGCCTTCATGCGTTGCTCCTTCGCTCGCTGGTGCCGGACGGCCTGGACGGCGCTCCGGTCCCTGTCCGCCCGAACGCTACGCCCGGCCCCGCGATTCCCGCAGGACGACGAGGTCCGGTCCGACGGCGAGCGCCGCGTGCGACTGCTCGCGACCGAGGACGGCCGCGCTCTCGGACGCCGTGACCAGGTGCTTCACCGCGCGCCGGAGCCCGGTGTACGCCGCGCAGGCCGCGGCGGCCTCCGGCGAGGTGTGGTCGATCCCGACCGCGGCGAGTGCGTCGACGACGGCGCCGGCGGCGAGCAGGTCCTCGACGGCGAAGTCCGGTGCGTCGGGCACGTCGACGGTCTCGCCCGCGGCCTCGGCCGCGTCGTCCAGCGCTCCGGGATGGTGCAGTCCGGCGGCGACGACCGCGACGACGCACCGGTCGCCGCGATCGGCCTGGAGGCCCGTCACCCGTTCGGCGATCGCACTCGCGTTGCCGAGGTGGCCGAGCACGACCTCCGGACCGTCCGGCAGCTGGGCGGTCGCGTTCCGCAACGCGCGGCGCTGCGCCGCCGCGTCCGGCGAGGCCGGCAGGACGTCCACCCAGACGACGAGGTGTGCGCCGTGGACGATGCGTGCCGCACCACCGGCGCCCCACGCGAACCGGACCTGGTACTGCTCCTGGGTGCGTTCTGCCACGTCCGTCACGATAGCCGCCCGGACGATGCTGTCCCTCTCCACAGGGTGGCCGTCCCGACAGGCTCCACCATGGTCGACGACCGTAGGATGCACTTCCATGGAGATCGCCCCCGCGCCCACCCTGACCGGCGACCGTGTGACGCTCGAGCCCCTGTCGCAGGAGCACGCGGACGACCTGCGGGCAGCGGTGACCGACGGCGATCTGTGGCGCACCTGGTACACCTCGGTGCCCGCGCCGGCCCAGGTCGAGGACGAGATCGACCGCCGCCTCGCCGAGCACGAGGCCGGCCGCATGGTGCCCTTCGCGGTGCGTGACCGTCCGACCGGCCGCGTCGTGGGTTCGACGACCTTCATGAACATCGACCCGGGCAACCGGCACGTCGAGATCGGCAGCACCTTCCTGGCGAAGTCGGCGCAACGATCGGGCATCAACACCGAGGCGAAGCTGCTGATGCTGTCCCACGCGTTCGAGGCCTGGCAGTGCATCGCGGTGGAGTTCCGCACGCACTGGCACAACCACCAGTCCCGCGCCGCGATCGCCGGTCTGGGCGCCAAGCAGGACGGCGTGCTGCGGAGCCACTCGATCGGTCGCGACGGCACGCTCCGCGACACCGTGGTGTTCTCGATCATCGCCTCGGAGTGGCCGGCGGTCCGATTGTCCTTGGCCGAGCGGCTCCGGCGGCACGACCGCGCCGAGGGGTCGCGCCGCCGGTCCGCCCGGCACGCCTGACCGTCAGAGCGTGTGACGGACCGTCCGGTCGCCCAGTGGCTGGACCGGACGCGCGTTCTCGACGTGCGCTGCCTCGAGGTCGGCGAGCTGGTCGGCGCCGAGCTCGATCGGGTCCTCGAGCACGATCCACCGCACCCCCTCGGTGCACGGCGGCGTGGTGAGCGAGCCCTCGTAGGTCACGAAGGAGCGCGACGCGGGCAGCATCGCCTCGACGTCCACGGTGCTCTCGCGACCCGCCCCTGCCGTCGCCCCGGCGAGGTAGCTCTCGTACGCGGGGTTGTGCGCGCCCCGCTCGGCGAGGACCCCGACGACGGTCAGGGCTCCGCGGTCGTCGGCGTGCACGAAGTGGAACTCCGCGTCGGCCGGATCGCCGTCGACGGTGTGCTCCGAGCCCGCGTGGAAGTGCATCTGCACCAGGTCGAGTTCCTCGCCGGCGACGGTCGTCGAGGCGCCGTCGTCAGCGGTGAACTGCACGGTGTGCCCGTTGTCCGCCGTCAGCCCCCGGACAGCGCCCGAGCCCACGAGGTCGAGGTCGGCGCCACCTCGGGCCGCCGGGAGGTCGATCGGTGACTGCTGGTCGCCGGCGCCGCACGTGCCGTACTCGTCGGTGAGACCACCCCAGTGCTGCGGGGCACTCGCTCCCTCGTACGACCACGACGTGCCGGCGTCGTGTGCGTCGGCCTCGGGAGGCGTCTCGGCCGCGCAGCCGGCGAGGGCGAGGAGGACTGCTGGGGCGACGAGCAAGGGGAGGCGGGGGTGAGTGGATCGCATGCTGTCCACACTCACATACTCGTATTTCACATTTGCCGAGAGTGGTCGTCGGCCGCGAGCGTAGGGTCCTGGGCATGCACGTCGGTATCCGGATCGTCCTCGATGCGCCGGTCGACGCCGTGCGCGATGCCCTGCTGTCCCCGTCCGTGATGGTCGCGGTGACGAAGCCGTTCCTGGTGTACCGCTCGCGCAGCCCCGAGGGGTTCCCCGAGCGGTGGGAACCGGGGCACCCGCACCCGATCACCGCGAGTGCGTTCGGCCTCGTGCCCAGCGGCGACACGCACGTCGACCTCGACCTGTACGAGATCGACGGCGTCCCCGTGCAGCGTGACAACGGCGGTGGCACGAGCGGGCTGTTCGGCCGGATGACGATGCGCCACCGGATGGCGGTCGTGCCGGCTCCTGGCGACCGGACGCTGCTCATCGACCGCCTGACCTACCGGATGCGGCCGTGGGCCCTCGGCGCACTGCTGTGGCCGGGGATGTGGGTCATCTGGCAGTGGCGGGCGTACCGGATGCGTGCGCTCGCGCCCACCTGGCGGACGGATGCCGCCTGACCGAGGCGAGTCGGGCCTCCCGTCCACCGCGGAGCGGGCGTAGCCTCGACCACGTGAGCCAGACGCGCCCCCAGGAGCCGACGACCGACGACCGTGTGCGCAGCACGCTGGCGACCGTGGACTGGCGGCGCATGACGTTCGACCTGTACCGCCGTATCCGCGCGACGCCGGACCCCCAGACGGCGCACGCACTGTGGCGGGAGACCCGCGACGCGATGTTCGCCGAACACCCCGCGTCGCCGCTCCTGGACGAGGACGCCCGCGACTTCGAGTCCCTGCCCGTTCCGGACTACGACCCCGCCTGGCGGTTCCAGGTGCGCATCGAACCGGCCGAGGCCGCCGCGTTCGACTACGAGACCGGAACCGACGGCACCGTGCACTTCGACCGCCTCGGCGTCGTGACGGTCCCGGGCGTCGGGACGCTCGACGTCTGGTCGCACGGCGGCTACGCGGGCGGGCTGTTCGTCCCGGTGAAGGACTCCAGCGCCGGCAAGGCCCGTGGCACGTACGGCGGCGGACGCTACCTGCTCGACACGATCAAGGGCTCGGACCTGGGCGGCGACGACGCCGACTCGCTCGTGCTGGACTTCAACTTCGCGTACAACCCGTCGTGCGCGTACGACCCGGCGTGGGCGTGCCCGCTCGCGCCTCCCGGCAACACCGTGCCGGTGCCGATCCCGGTCGGCGAGCAGTACGACTTCTAGGGTGGAACGCATGGCAGGACTGGTCGCACTCGACGCCGGCGGACGCGTACCGCCCTTCGAGCAGGTCCGCTCGCAGATCGCGGCGCAGATCGGCGCGGGGTACCTCGTCGACGGCGAACGGCTGCCGAGCGTGCGAGGGCTGGCCGACGAGCTCGGGCTGGCGGCCGGGACGGTCGCGAAGGCCTACCAGCTGCTCGAGGAGGCCGGGCTCGTGCACACCGCGCGTGGTGCCGGCACCCGGGTGGTGCGGCCGGCCGAGGTGCCGGACGCCGTGGCCGATGCGGCCCGCGCGCTGGCAGCCGCTGCCCGCGCTGCGGGGCTGTCCGCCGACCAGGCAGCGACGGCGCTCAAGGACGCCTGGCCCGCGTAGGCGCGGGGCTTCGGGGGCGTACCTGGTGCTTCCGGGCGTACCTGGTCCGAAGTTCCGACCCAGTACGCCCGATTCGACGTTCCATCGCGGGCGTTCTGGGAAGGAACACCCGCGCTCAGCAGTGCTCGAAGACGTAGGCGTCGTCCGTCGGTGTCACCAGGTCGCGGTCGCGGAGGATCGTCATCGCGGGCCGGTCCTCCAGCCCGCACACCGATGCCCACGAGCGCTCGAGGGTGTCCGCGTACTCGATGTCGATGACCCGCTTGCCGTAGGCCTTCGTGTACGCCGAGCACTCCCGGTACTGCACGCACTCCTCGGCGACGACGAAGTCGAACCCGGTCTGCTTCCGGCCGGAGGCCCCGAGCTGCGGCGTGTTCTTCTGCCCGACGGCCAGGCCGTGGCGGTGCCCGGTGTCGACGAGTGACTTCGCGAGCGCCAGGTTGCCGGCGCGCGTCAGCCGCTTCCCGCTCCGGGTCCACGAGTCGAGGTTGTCGAACTCGACCGCGTCGAACCCGCGGTCGCCGCAGCGGGCGATGGACTTCGCGAGCACCTTCGTGATGAGCGCGCGCTTCGCCGCCGTCCGGGTGTCGAGGAGCATCTCGTCCGGCCAGCCCGGGTCGGACACCGGCTTGCCGGCCCGGTCGCGCAGGATCGCCGACGGGTACGACTTCGTCCACGTGCGGGCGGACTCGGGCTGCGTCTGGAACCCGTTGACGTAGCAGATGTCGTACTTGCCCTTCGCGGGCTTCGCGGTGCTGTCCCGCTCGACGATCGTCACACCGGACGGCGGCGTGTAGGAGCCGCCGAGCTGGTAGTCCGGGCGCCCCGAGGTCGGCAGGTTGCGGTAGCTCGCCGCAGCGCTGGTCGGAGCAGCCTCGGCGCAGCCGGCCGTGCCGAGGACGGCCACCAGGGCCATCGCGGTGGTGATCAGGACGGTTCGCGTACGCACCCGGGAATCCTCGCATGCGCACGGCGAACGGGCCGGTCCTGGGTTCTGCGGGGTCCACACGCTATGCTGGTGGTACTCGAGACGCCGATCGTCTCGTGCGTCGTACGGACGCCCCGAACTCCCGACCACGTTCCACTGATCCTCTGGTCGATGATCGAGCACCTCCCGAAGGTGCCCAGGCTTCTCTGCTGCGGCGACTGCGCCAGCCACCTCTGTTGGCGCGCATCCCGCCCGCGCGCTGCCTCAGAGCGCGCCCACAGCCGGTCTCATCCGGCTCGAAAGGTCACCATGACCACCAATGACCTCCGTTTCTCCGACCTGGGCGTCCCCGCGCCGATGGTCGCCGTCCTCGCCGACCAGGGCAAGGAGACCGCGTTCCCGATCCAGGAGGACACGCTCCCCGACTCCCTGCAGGGCAAGGACGTCCTCGGCCGTGGCCGCACCGGCTCCGGCAAGACGATCGCGTTCGCGATCCCGCTCGTGGCCCGCCTCGCCGCCAGTGGCCGCAAGCGCCGCGCCGGCCGCCCGCGCGCCCTGGTGCTCGCCCCCACCCGTGAGCTCGCGACCCAGATCGACGTCGCCCTCGCCCCGCTCGCGAAGGCCATGGGCCTCAACACCACGACCATCTTCGGTGGCGTCGGACAGGGCCGTCAGGTCGACGCCCTGCGCGGCGGCGTGGACGTCGTCGTGGCGTGCCCTGGCCGTCTCGCCGACCTCATGCAGCAGGGCCACGTCAACCTCGGTGACATCGAGGTGACCGTCCTCGACGAGGCCGACCACATGGCCGACATGGGCTTCCTGCCTGGCGTGACCAAGATCATGCAGGCGACGCCCGAGCAGGGGCAGCGTCTGCTGTTCTCCGCCACGCTCGACAACGGCGTGGACAAGCTCGTCAAGAAGTTCCTGCACAACCCGGTGATGCACTCCGTCGACGAGGCGAACAGCCCCGTCGAGGCGATGACCCACCACCTGTTCGAGGTCGCCGACGCCGACGCGAAGAAGCACCTCGTGAGCACCCTCGCCTCGGGCAACGGTCGCCGCATCCTCTTCATGCGCACGAAGCACCACGCCAAGCGCCTCGCAAAGCAGCTCAGCAGCCAGGGGATCCCGGCCGTCGACCTGCAGGGCAACCTGTCGCAGGGCGCCCGTGAGCGGAACCTGGCGAAGTTCTCGTCCGGCGAGGCCCTCGTCCTCGTCGCCACCGACGTCGCCGCCCGTGGTGTGCACGTCGACAACGTCGAGCTCGTCGTGCACGTCGACCCGCCCACCGAGCACAAGGCGTACCTGCACCGCTCGGGCCGTACCGCCCGTGCCGGTTCGTCCGGTGACGTCGTCACGGTGACGATGCCCGCCGAGCGTCGCGACGTCGCGCAGATGATGCGTGCCGCAGCGATCAAGGTCACCCCGCAGCAGGTCACCGCGACCTCCCCGGCGGTCACCACGCTCGTCGGCGAGGTCGCCCCGATCCGCCACGTCGCCGAGGACCAGCCCGCGCAGCAGCAGCGTCAGCCGAAGCAGCGTTCCGCCGATTCCGCCGGTGACCGTGGTCGTCGTGGTCGCGGCGGCCGTCCGGGAGGCTCGGGCCAGCCCGCGCGTGCCGGCTCGGCTTCCGAGTCCGCCGGTTCGGCCGGGGGCCGTCAGGGCCGTCCGGCTCGCGGCGCACGTTCCGAGGGCACCGGGCGCTCCGCCGCCGCGGGCGCGGGCTCGACGGGTGGTCGCCGCAGCGGCGGCAGCCGTCGCGCCGGCAGCGACACCGTGCGCGGTGGGTCCTCTGCCGTCTGGTCCTCGGACGGTGGCTACGCCGCGGGCCGTGGAGCCGGCCAGGAGTCGGGCGGGGGCCGTCGTGGCTCGTCGCGCCGTGCCTCCCGTCCGGCCGGCGCTGCCGACCGCCACTGACCTGTCGACCCGGCCGCGCTGACCAGCGGGGGACAACCTTGGCGGCGCCTGCGAAGCGGACGCCCCCGAGGCGTAGGTTCTCCTTCACCGGATGCCGCGCGAGCGGCTGACGGGGAAACGTCCGCTGTTGGAAGGAGTGCCTATGGCTGGGATCGAAGACATCAAGAACGCCGCTGAGAAGGCGGCAGGCAAGGTCAAGGAGGCCGTCGGGAACGCGACGGACAACGACCACCTCAAGGCCGAGGGCAAGACCGATCAGGTCAAGGCCGACACCAAGCAGGCGGGTACGAACGTCAAGGACGCCGCTTCCGGCGTCGCCGACAGCCTCAAGAGCGACCGCGACACGAAGTAACAAGCCGGTCCAGTACCGCGCTGCGAAGCCCCCGGATCCGATCGGATCCGGGGGCTTCGTCGTGTGCGGGTGCTCCGTCGTGTACGGGAACGGGGCGGGTCGCTACATGAGCGCGCCGACCGACGCGAGGCCCGCGCGCAGGAGGGCGCCGCGGCCACCCTCCATGTCGTCGGCGACGCCGTCCGACGCCGCTTCCGACGGGGTCATCCAGGTGAGCTCGAGGGCGTCCTGCCGGGGCTCGCACGTGCCGGTGACCGGGACGACGTAGGCCAGCGAGATCGCGTGCTGCCGCTCATCGGTGTACACCGAGGCGCCGGGCAGCGGGAAGTACTCGGCCACCGTGAACGGCGTCGGACTCGACGGCAGCTGCGGGAACGCCATCGGGCCGAGGTCCTTCTCGAGGTGACGGAAGAGCGCCGTGCGGATGGACTCGCCGAACATCACACGACCGGACACCAGGGTGCGGACGATCGAGCCGCTCGGGGCCACGCGCAGGAGCACCCCGACCTCGGTCACGACGCCGAGCCCGTCGGTGCGGACGGGGATCGCCTCGACGTAGCAGATGGGGAGTCGACGACGCGCGTTGGCGAGTTCCTCGTCGGACAGCCAGCCGGAGTCGGGGTCGGGGGTTTGCAACGAGGCCATGCACCGTGTCTACCAGGGACGGCGTCGAGTTCGGCGGAAGGCGCGGGACTTGGGGATGGTTAGCGTTGTCCACATGATCGATGCAGACCTGGTGCAGTGGACCCGTCCCGAGGAAGAACGCGCAGGGACACCGCTGCTCGTGACCATGCACGGGGTGGGGTCGAACGAACGCGACCTGCTCGGACTCGCCCCCGCGCTGCCGGCGGCCTGGACGATGGCGTCACTGCGGGCACCGATGCCGTGGGGCCAGGGGTTCAGCTGGTACCCGCTCGGGACGCCGGGCTCCCCCGCACTCGAGCCCGTCGACGCCGCGGTCGCCGAGGTGCTCGCGTGGGTCGACTCCGTCGCCGCCGACCACCAGCGGATCGGGTTGCTCGGGTTCTCGCAGGGCGGGTCGATGGCGCTGCAGCTGCTGCGTGCACGACCGGCTGCGTTCGCGTTCGCGGTGTCGCTGTCCGGGTTCGTCGTGCCGGGGGTGACGGACCCGCGTGACGAGGCCGTCGCCGCCGTCCGCCCGCGGGTCTTCCTGGGGCACGGTGACCTCGACCCGGTGATCCCGGCGGAGGCCACTGCGCGGACGCAGGCGTGGGCGGCGGCGAACACCACCGTGACCGATCGGACGTACGAGGGCCTGCCGCACGCGGTGTCGGCAGCGGAGCTGTCGGACGTCGCGGCCTTCATGGACGGCGCGTAGGAGCCCCGAGACTCGGGCTCGGCGGCGTCACTCGCGCTCGCGAGCGCGAGTGATGCCGCTCAGGCCGAGTCTCGCGGTGGGCGGGACCAGACGATCGACGGGAGGCACGGTGCGGGCTGGCGCCGTGCCTCCTGTCCGTCAGTCGGCGAGGATCTGCAGGAGGTCCTTGCGGAGCTGGTCGACCTTGGCGGTGGCGGCCTTGGCCTGGTCCTCCGTCGCGGTCGTCCGGTACATCTGCAGGACGCCCATGGTCTTCCGGAGCGCCTCGAAGAACTCGCGCTGCGCGCCCGGGATCCCGGGGGCCGCGTCGAGCGCCGCTGCGATCTCGTCGGCCTTCGCCTCGGCCTCGGCCTTGCCGGCGTCGGTGAGCTCGAAGAGCGTCTTGCGGCCGTCGCCCGACGAGACCACGAGGTCTTCGTCGACGAGCTGCTGGAGCGTCGGGTAGACCGAGCCGGGGCTCGGCTTCCAGGCGCCGCCGGTGCGCTCGGCGATGGTCTTGATCACGGCGTAGCCGTTTTGCGGCCCCTCGGCCAGCAGGCCGAGGATCGCGAGGCGGACGTCACCGCGGCGGCGGCGTTCGCGACCGAAGCCGGGTCCGCCGAAGCCACCGAAGCCGGGGCCGAAGCCCATGCCCGGCCCGAAGCCCGGGCCGAAGCCACGGCCACCTCGGCCGCCGTGCTCGTGGTCACCGCGGTCGCGGCCGGGGAAGCCGGCGCCGTGGTGCTGCCGCGCGCCGCCGAAACGGGGGCCGCGCGGGTGGTGGTTGCTGTCGTTGTCGTTGTGCATGGGGCGCATGGTGCGTCCTTCCTTGTTGCTGAGTCGGCTCGCGATCGGTCTGACTGGTTTCGTCTTCGTCGTATCGCGATGTGTTTACGATAGATCGCTAACTGTCGTCTTGTCAAGGGGTACTCCCCGCTCGGGCTGCTGTCGGTGGTGACGGGCAGGATGGGACGGACCATGACGGACGTCTTCGAGCGCTTCTCCCCCGCGACCGCGGAGTGGTTCCGTGGTGCGTTCGACGCCCCCACTCCTGCACAGGCGGGCGCGTGGGACGCCATCTCGACGGGGCAGCACGCACTCGTCATCGCGCCGACCGGTTCCGGCAAGACCCTGGCCTCGTTCCTGTGGTCGATCGACCGGCTCATCAGCGCGACCGAACGGCCCCCGGCCAAGCAGCGCACGCGGGTCCTGTACGTCTCGCCGCTCAAGGCCCTCGGCGTCGACGTCGAGCGGAACCTGCGCAGCCCGCTCGTCGGCATCACGCAGACGGCCCGGCGGCTCGGCACCGAACCACCCGAGGTCACCGTCGGGGTGCGCAGTGGCGACACCCCGTCGTCGGACCGGCAGAAGCTGCTCCGCCAGCCGCCGGACATCCTCATCACCACGCCCGAGTCGCTGTACCTCATGCTCACCTCGCAAGCGCGCGAGACCCTGGTGAACGTCGACACCGTCATCGTCGACGAGGTCCACGCCGTCGCGTCGACCAAGCGCGGGGCGCACCTGGCCGTCTCGCTCGAACGGCTCGACGACCTGCTCGACAAGCCGGTGCAGCGCATCGGGCTGTCCGCCACGGTCCGGCCGCCGGAAGAGGTCGCCCGGTTCCTCGGGGGTCGGGCACCGGTGACGATCATCGCGCCGCCGGCGCAGAAGACCTTCGACCTGCGCGTCGTCGTGCCGGTCGACGACATGGCCGAGCTCGGTGCTCCGCCGGTCGGTGCGGACGCGTCCGACGCACCCTCGAACGGCTCGATCTGGCCGCACGTCGAAGAACGTGTGGTCGACCTCGTCGAGGAGCACCGGTCGACGATCGTGTTCGCGAACTCGCGGCGACTGGCCGAGCGACTCACCGCGCGGCTGAACGAGATCCACGAAGAGCGCGTCCTCGCTGCGGCGGCTCCGGCTTCGGCCGCGATGGGCGATGCGCTGGTGCCGGCAGGTGTCTCGCCGGCCGACGACGGGCTGCCGGTGGCGCGGGGTCGCCCGCAGTCGCCCGCGCGGACCTCGGCACACGCGGTCGCACCCCAGGGCACGAAGCGACCGCCGGCGCAGGTGATCGGCGCATCCGGGCAGACCGGTGGCGGCGGCTCCGACACCGCAGTGCCCGTGCTCGCCCGCGCCCACCACGGCTCGGTGTCGAAGGACCAGCGCGCCATCATCGAGGACGACCTGAAGTCCGGTCGACTGCGGTGCGTGGTCGCGACCAGTTCGCTCGAGCTCGGGATCGACATGGGCGAGGTCGACCTCGTCGTCCAGGTCGAGGCGCCGCCCTCGGTCGCGAGCGGCCTGCAGCGCGTCGGGCGTGCCGGGCACCAGGTGGGCGAGATCTCCCGCGGGGTGCTGTTCCCGAAGCACCGCGCCGACCTCGTCAACAGTGCGGTCACGGTGGAACGGATGGTCTCGGGGCAGATCGAGTCGATCTCGGTGCCGGCGAACCCCCTCGACGTCCTGGCGCAGCACACCGTCGCCGCCGGGGCGATCGACACCGTCGACGTCGAGCAGTGGTTCGACCTGGTCCGGCGCAGCGCTCCGTTCAGCGGCCTGCCCCGGTCGGCGTTCGACGCCACGCTCGACCTGGTGACCGGGCGGTACCCGAGCGACGAGTTCGCCGAACTCCGCCCGCGGCTGGTGTGGGACCGCGTGCACGGCACCCTGACCGGACGCCCCGGTGCCCAGCGGCTCGCGGTGACGAGCGGTGGCACGATCCCGGACCGCGGCATGTTCGGCGTGTTCATGGTCGGCGAGAAGGCGTCCCGGGTCGGCGAGCTCGACGAGGAGATGGTCTACGAGTCCCGCGTCGGCGACGTCTTCGCCCTCGGTGCCACGAGCTGGCGGATCGAGGAGATCACCCACGACCGGGTCATCGTGAGCCCGGCGTTCGGACAGCCCGGTCGGGTGCCGTTCTGGAAGGGCGACGGCATCGGCCGCCCCGCCGAACTCGGTCGCGCGACAGGGGCGTTCGTGCGCGAGGTCGAGGGCGCCTCGGACGACGACGCCCGGGCCCGGGTCGCCGCCGGCGGCCTCGACGAGCGTGCCGTCACGAACCTGCTGACCTTCCTGCGCGACCAGCGCGCGGCCACCGGTCACGTCCCCAACGACACCACGCTCGTGGTCGAGCGCTTCCGCGACGAACTCGGCGACTGGCGGCTCATCCTGCACTCGCCGTACGGCATGCAGGTGCACGCGCCGTGGGCCCTGGCCGTCGCGGCGCGTCTGCGGGAACGCCACGGCATCGACGGCGACGCGATGGCCGCCGACGACGGCATCGTGGTGCGCATCCCCGAGACCGACGCCGAACCGCCGGGTGCCGACCTGTTCGTGTTCGAGCGCGACGACCTCGAGGCACTCGTCACGGACGAGGTCGGTGGGTCGGCGCTGTTCGCCGCGCGGTTCCGCGAGTGTGCGGCGCGCGCCCTGCTGCTGCCCCGTCGGAACCCCGGGCAGCGGTCGCCCCTGTGGCAGCAGCGGCAACGGGCCTCGCAGCTGCTCGAGGTGGCCAGGAAGTACCCGTCGTTCCCGATCGTGCTCGAGACCGTGCGCGAGGTGCTGCAGGACGTCTACGACGTGCCCGCCCTGCTCGGCATCGCCGACCAGATCGCCGGCCGCCGCGTCCGCCTGGTCGAGACCGAGACCGAGACGCCGTCCCCCTTCGCACGGTCGATCCTGTTCGGGTACGTCGCCGCGTTCATGTACGAGGGCGACTCCCCGCTCGCCGAGCGTCGGGCTGCGGCGCTCTCGCTCGACTCGACGCTGCTCGGCGAACTACTCGGTCGGGCCGAGCTGCGGGAGCTGCTGGACCCGGCGGTCATCGCCTCGGTCGAACAGGACCTGCAGCGGCTCTCGCCGGACCGCCGCGCCCGCGACGCCGAGGGGCTGGTCGACGTGCTGCGGCTCGTCGGCGCGCTCGACGTCGACGAAGCCGTCGACCGCAGCTGGCTGGCGGCGTCGGACGACCGCACCGCCGCTACGACCGAGGTGCAGACCGTGCTCACCGCGCTCGAACGGGACCGCCGCGTCCTGTCGTTCTCGCACGCCGGGTCCACCCGTTGGGCCGTCATCGAGGACGCCTCGCGCCTGCGTGACGCCCTCGGGGTCCCGCTGCCGATCGGTGTACCGACCGCGTTCGTCGAACCCGTCGCCGACCCGCTCGGTGACCTGGTCGGCCGGTACGCCCGGTCGCACGGGCCGTTCTCGGCGCAGGAGGCCGCGGGGCGCCTCGGCCTCGGGGTCGCCGTCGTGCAGGACACCCTTCGCCGTCTGGTCGCCGACCGGCGTGTGGTCGAGGGCGAGTTCCGCCCGGATCGGCAGGGCGCCGAGTGGTGTGACGCCGAAGTCCTGCGGCGGATCCGCACGAAGTCGCTCGCCGCGCTCCGCCACGAGGTCGAGCCGGTGTCACCGGACACGCTCGCGCGCTTCCTGCCCGCCTGGCAGCACGTGCAGACCCCCGGCACCCGCGGCGGCCTGCGCGGGGTCGACGGAGTCCTGCAGGTGATCGACCAGCTCGCCGGTGTCGCCCTGCCCGCCAGCGCCTGGGAGACCCTGGTGCTGCCCGCGCGCGTGACCGACTACTCGACGAACATGCTCGACGAGCTCACCGCCACCGGCGAGGTCCTGTGGTCCGGCGGCGGGACCCTGCCCGGCAACGACGGCTGGGTGCGCCTGCACCTGGCCGAGACCGCCTCGACGACCCTCGCGGAGCCCTCCGGCGACGAGACCACCGAGCTGCAGCGCGACGTGCTCGGGGCCCTGGCCGGCGGTGGCGCGTACTTCTTCCGCCAGCTCGGGCAGGCCGTCGGCAGCACCGACGACCCGGCCATGACGACGGCGCTGTGGGACCTGGTCTGGGCCGGACAGATCACGAACGACACGTTCGCCCCGCTGCGATCGATGCTCGGCGGCAAGGCGAAGAGCACCAGTGCGCCTCGGGCCCGCGCCTACCGCGGGCGCCGCCGTCCGACGATGCCGACGCAGTCCGGTCCGCCGTCCGTCGGCGGTCGCTGGTCCCTGCTGCCGCTCGCCGAGTCCGACTCGACCGTGCGGGCTGCGGCGACCGCCGAACAGCTGCTCGAGCGGTACGGGGTCGTGACGCGCGGTGCCGTCCAGGTCGAGGGGGTCCGGGGTGGGTTCGCGGGCGTGTACCGGGTGCTGTCGCGGTTCGAGGAGTCCGGGCGGGCGCGACGCGGGTACTTCATCGAGGGGCTCGGGGCAGCACAGTTCGCCACCGGCCCGACGATCGACCGGCTCCGCACCTACGCCCGTGAACTCGACGACGACGAACGTGTCGATCCGGACCGGAAGCGCGAAGCACTGACCCTGGCTGCGACCGACCCCGCGAACCCGTACGGAGCATCGCTGCCCTGGCCGTCCGACGACCGCGCGGCCGCCGATCCGGACGACACTTCCGCCGACGCCACCCCTGCGGGTGCGGCTGCGCAGAAGGCCCCGGCACCGACTGCCACGGGCGTGCGCGGGCACCGGCCCGGGCGCAAGGCCGGAGCGCTCGTCACCACGGTCGACGGCCGGCTCGCGGTGTACGTCGAGCGGGGCGGCAAGTCGGTGCTGACCTTCACCGACGACCCCGCCGACCTTGCCGTCGCAGCGGCGTCGATCGCGGGCATCGTGCGCACCGGGCTGCGGAAGCTCGCGGTCGAGCGCGTCGACGGCGAGTTCGTGCTCGGCACCCCGCTCGGCACCGCACTGGGCGACGCCGGGTTCACCGCCACACCGCAGGGACTCCGGCTCCGTGCCTGAGGGCGACACCGTCTACCGAGCGGCACATCGGTTGCACACGGCGCTCGCGGGCAAGGTCCTGACCCGGAGCGACTTCCGGGTGCCCGCGTTCGCGACCGTCGACCTGGTCGGCCGCACCGTCGACGAGGTCGTGCCCCGCGGCAAGCACCTGCTGCACCGGATCGGGGACCTGACCGTGCACTCGCACCTCAAGATGGAGGGGCGGTGGGACGTCTACGCCCCCGGAGAGCGCTGGCGACGCCCGGCGCACCAGGCGCGCGCGATCCTCGACGCCGAGGACGTCTCGACCGTCGGCTTCACGCTCGGGGTGCTCGAGGTGATCCCCCGCGACCAGGAGTCCGAGGTCGTCGGGCACCTCGGCCCGGACCTGCTCGGGCCCGACTGGGACGCCGACCTGGCACTCGAGAACCTGACGCGGGATCCTGCACGTCCGGTCGGACTCGCCCTGCTCGACCAGCGGGTGCTCGCCGGCCTCGGCAACGTCTACCGCAACGAGCTCTGCTTCCTGCGCGGGGTCCTGCCGACCCGCCCGGTGGCCGAGGTGCACGACGCCGGCCGCACGATCGCCCTGGCGAGCCGACTCATCCTGGCGAACCGGGACCGCAGCCACCGGGTGACGACGGGGATCGACCGCCCGGGGCGTCGGTTCTGGGTCTACGGACGAGCGGACAAGCCGTGTCTGCGGTGCGGCACCCGGATCCGACGAGGAGACCTCGGCGATTCGGAGCTCACCCTGCGGGACACCTACTGGTGCCCGCGCTGCCAGACCTGAGCCACGGGCGCAGGGACGAGCACCGGCGTGCTCACCGGGCGACGGGGTGCAGCCGCTCGGCGGCAGTCGTCCGCACGGCGTCCGTCACCCGCTCGAGCAGCGGCGACGCCAGGTTCCACCGTTGCCACCACAGGGCGACGTCGGCCCGGCGCGTCGGGGTGAGCTCGAGCAGCTCGCCCCGTGTCAGGGCATCGAGGCACTGCGCCTCGGGCAGCATCCCCCACCCGAAGCCGAGCGAGACCGCCCGTGCGAAGTCGGCCGACGTCGGGACGAAGTGGCGTGGGCCGGAGGGCGCGTGGCCGAGCACCCGGCGGAGGTAGCCCTGCTGCAGGTCGTCATCACGGTCGTAGTCGACGAGCGGCACCCGGTCGAGGCGGCTCAGCATCCGCCGCTCGGTGTCGGCGTCGGACAGGTAGCGGTCCACGAACGCCGGCGATGCCACCGCCCGGTACCGGTCGATGCCGAGCGGCACCGACGAGCAGCCCTGCACGGGGTCCGCCTCGGCCGTCACGGCACCCATCACCGTGCCGGCGCGCAAGAGCTCGGCGGTGCGGTCCTGGTCCTCGCGGTGCAGGTCGAAGACCACCTCGGTGTCGACACGGACGAGTGCGAGCGCATCGAGGAACCACGTGCCGAGCGAGTCGGCGTTGACGGCGAGCGGGATCGACGGCACCGCGGACCCCGCACCCCGGGCATCGGTCTCGCCGAGGGCGCGGGCGGTCTCGTCGTCGAGCAACCGCACCTGACGTGCGTGCCGGAGCACGACCGCGCCGTCGGCCGTCGGGGTGACCGGGGTCGTCCGTTGCAGCAGGACCCGACCGACCTGCTGCTCCATCGACTTGATGCGCTGCGAGACCGCCGACGGGGTGATCGCCAGGGCCCGGGCGGCCGCGTCGAGCGTGCCGTGGTCGACGGCGGCCAACAGGGTCTCGAGGTGCTCGCGCTGGAACCGGACCATGCAGTGCAGCTTACGGTGCTGAAGGAACGTGAGCTGGTCTACAGACCACGGCGCACCTAGCGTCGTGGACGTGACCGCACTCCTCCCCCTGCTCGCCGGCCTCGGCACCGGACTCGCCCTGATCGTCGCGATCGGTGTGCAGAACACCTACCTGCTCCGGTTGGCGGTCAGCTCAGGGCTGCGGGTGGTGACGGCGGCGGTCGTCGTGTGCGCGGTGTCGGACGCCGTGCTCATCGTCGCCGGGGTGCTCGGCGTCGGGGCCGTGGTCGAGCGGTTCCCGGTGGCGCTCGTCGTCGTACGGTTCGTCGGGGCCGCGTTCCTCGTGACCTACGGCGTGCTCGCCGCGCGACGGGCGCTGCGGCCGTCGAGCGACGCCATGCGAGTGGCCGACGAGGCGACGGACGACGGCGTGCCGGAGTCGGCCGCGGGCAGTGGACCCGACCGCACCGCGACGGTGGTGGCCGGGCGGACGCGCACCGTGCCTCCCGGCCAGGCGGTGACCATGCGCACGGCGGTGGCGACCATGCTCGTCTTCACGTGGGCCAACCCGCACGTGTACCTGGACACGCTGGTGTTCCTCGGTTCCGTCGCGAACCAGCAGGGGCCGGACGACCGCTGGCTGTGGACCGTCGGCGCCGTCGCGGCGAGCTGCCTGTGGTTCGGCGCGCTCGGGTTCGGCGGGCGACTGCTCCGGCCGCTGTTCGCGAAGCCGGTGACGTGGCGGGTGTTCGACGGCCTGGTCGCCGTCGTGATGCTGGGCTTCGGCTTGCTGCTGGTCGTCGGCGCCTAGGAGGCCGGAGCCCGCTACTGCTGGCCCTTGCCGACCCGGCTGTTGCGGCGGCTGTAGCCGAAGTAGATCGCGAAGCCGATGACGAGCCAGACGACGAACCGCAGCCAGGTCTCGACCTCGAGGTTCAGCATCAGCCAGAAGCACAGCACGGCCGACAGGATCGGGATCACCGGCGACCACGGCACCCGGAACGAGCGCGGGGCGTCCGGGCGCGACTTGCGGAGCACGATGATGCCGATCGACACGAGCACGAAGGCCGACAGCGTGCCGATGTTGATCATGCCCTCGAGCTTGTCGACCGCCGTGAACCCGGCGAGCAGCGCGACGACGACCCCCGCGACGACCTGGACGCGCACCGGCGTCTGCGTCTTCGGGTTCGTCTTCGAGAACCAGCGCGGCAGCAGACCGTCACGGCTCATCGCGAAGACGATGCGGGACAGACCGAGCAGCAGCACCATGACGACGGTCGTCAGACCGATCAGGGAGCCGATGGCGATGATGCCGGCCGCCCACGGCAGCCCGACGATGTCGAAGGCCGAGGCCAGGGACGGCGCGTCCTCCTGCGCCAGGCGCTGGTAGGAGACCATGCCGGTGATGACGATGCTGACGCCGACGTACAGCAGCGTCACGATGCCCAGGCCGATGAAGATGCCGCGGGGCAGCGTCTTCTGCGGGTTCTCGGTCTCCTCCGCGCTGGTCGCGACGACGTCGAAGCCGATGAACGCGAAGAACACGAGCGACGCCGCGGCGAGCAGCCCGAAGACGCCGTACTGCGCGGGCTCGGAACCGGTGAACCAGGACACGAGCGACTGGGTCCAGACGCTGCCCTCGGCGCCCTTTGCGGGCTCCGACGGCGGGATGAAGGGGGTGAAGTTCGCGGCCTTGACGAAGAACGCACCGGCGACGATGACGAACACCACGATGGCGACCTTGATGATGGTGATGACCGCCGAGACCCGCGACGACAGGCGGGTGCCGAAAGCGAGCAGCACCGTGAAGATGCCGACGATCAGGACCGGGCCCCAGGTGAACGGGATCGGGCCGAGCTGGATCGTGCTCGGCAGGCTCACCCCGAACACGTCGAACGCGGTGCTGAGGTAGATGCCCCAGTACTTCGCGATGACGGCACTCGCCGTGAGGGTCTCGAGGATGAGGTCCCAGCCGACGATCCAGGCGAGCAGCTCGCCCATCGTGGCGTAGGTGAACGTGTAGGCCGAGCCGGCGACGGGGATCGTCGAGGCGAACTCGGCGTAGCACATGATCGCCAGGCCGCACGTGACGGCGGCGAGCAGGAACGAGATGATGACGCCGGGCCCGGCGAAGTTCGCGGCGGCGTTCGCGCCGACCGAGAAGATGCCGGCGCCGACCGCGACCGCGATGCCCATCGCGGCGATGTCGAACGTCTTCAGGGAGCGTTTCAGGGATCGCCCCTGCTCCTCGGAGTCGGCCAGTGAGGCCTCGATCGACTTGATGCGGAGCTTCGTTGCCATGGGGTGGATCCCGTCATCGGCTGGGCGGCGGACCCCGTGACATTACTGGTGTACCACCCCGACACGCAAACAGCGGAGCCGCTGGGCGCGCGGGAACCAGGTTCCGGACGTGGAACCAGGGAACGGCGCGGTGCCGTGTCCGGAACCAGGTTCCGTGCGCAGGGCGGGTCGACCGGGAGGCCCGGCTCGGCTCAGGCGGATCGGCGCCAGTTGCGCAGGAACCGCGCTCCGGCTTCGTCGTGGATCACCCCGTCGGGTGCGGTGAGCACCGGGTACGGCGTCACCGGGACGCCGTCCGAGGGACGGACGTCGACGTGCGCGACCTCGTGGCCGTTCGCGTGCAGCCAGTCCGCCATCGCGTAGTCGCTGCGCGAGTCGCCCATCGTGCGCCAGGCCGTCGGCAGCTCGCCGTCCTGCGCCAGGAGCTCGAGCGACCGCTCGGCGCCCATGTCCTTGCCGCTGCGGTCGGACTCGACGTCAGTCGAGATGATCGTCGGGTCGATCCGCCACTGCACGGCGCCGTCGGCGTCGGGTCGGACGTCGGCGAGACGGCGCACGCCCAGGCCGCGGCGCTCGAGGGCCGCCATCGCCTTCGCGTCGACCTCGGGCTGCCGAGCCAGGTACGTGGCGTTCGGCACCTCCACCCGCTGCTCGATCGACACCATGGCGCGCTTCGTCTCGTCGAAGAACACCAGGTCGGCGTACTCGGAGCGGACGAGCTCGCGCATCTCGTCGGCGTAGTCGCGCGGGAGCGCCAGGTCGTCGGCGACGGTGAGCTCGCTCATGCCACCCTCGTACTGCGGGCCGATCGAGCACCAGACGGCGCCCTTCTCGCAGACGGCGTGCACGCGGCCACCCTCGGCGAGACCACCCGCCAGCAGCGGACCGACCACCTCGCTCCGGATGAAGGCGTCGCTCCGGCCGGTGTTGAAGACGACGGGGACGCCCTCGGCGGCGAGGGCGACGAGGTCCTCGATGATGCTCGGGATCGCGATGGTACGGGAGACGGGGCTGGCGATGGGCCCGTCGACGTCGAGCAGGAGACCGAGACGAGGTGCGTTCACGCCACCATCTTCGCAGGAGAGCTGAACTCCCCAGCACGAGCTGGGTTCACCACGCCATCCTCTCAGCCCCGCGTGACCGCCCTCGCGGTGAACCCGTCGAGCACGGCGCCGATCGCAGCCGGGTCGGGCACGTGGCCCTGCCCGGGGACCTCGACGTAGTCCGACCCCGGCACGGCCTCGACGACCGCACGGGACGCCTGCCGCATCCACTCGTGGCCGTCGCTGCCCGCGGCGACGAGCACCGGGACACCGACCGCTGCGGCGACCCGCTCCGGGATCGCCAGACCGTTGAGCACCCGCACGTCGCGGCTGAGCACGTGGGCGTCGACGACGAGGGACCGCCAGAGCGCACCCCGCAGCCGCAGCGCCGAGATCTGCCCCATCGGCACCCCCAGGACGTGCGCGAGGAACGCCCGGACGGCCTGGGCACGGCGGCCGGCGGCGACGTGCTCGTCGAGCAGGTCGGCGAAGACGACGTCGTCGGCGTGCGGGTCGACGGTCGCGCGGTACGGCGGCTCCCACAGCACGGCGGCCCCGAGCGGGACACCGGCGGCGAGGCCCCGGAGGACCACCCCCGCGCCGACGCAGAGGCCGAGCGCGGCGACGGGTCCGTCCACGCTCCCGACGACGGCCGCGAGGTCCTCGACCTCGCGCTCGATCATCCACGGGGTGGTGTCGCCGCTCGCACCGCGGCCCCGCCGGTCGTACGTGATGACCCGGTAGCGGTCCTGCAGCGCTTCGGTCAGGCGCTCGACGGTGGGGGTGCCGTGGTGGTCGAAGGCGCCACCGACCACGACGAGCGCCGGACCGGTGCCCGCGTCGGACACGGCGATCACCGTGCCGTCGGCGGAGACGACCGTGCGGTCGACGTGCTGGTCCATTGGGGGCCTTCCGAGGGTGGTTCGACGGCGCTGCGTCGGGTCCTCGGGAGGGACCGGGCGGGTCGGTCCTCGAAGCATGGCATCGGAGCGCTCCCACGTCGACACCCACAACCAGGGGGAGACGACCGGTCCGACTCCTGCTCGTGCCACGCTCAGCGGTCGCGGTAGATCGCTCGGCGGTGGCCGGCATCGACGACCACCACGATGAGTCGGCCGTCGTCGATCTCGTAGATCAGGCGGTAGTCGCCCGATCGGACCCGCCAACCGGGTCGGTTCACGAGCTTCCGAGCTGCCGGGGGCCGCGGGTGGTCGGCGAGGATCGCGAGGAGGCCCTCGATCCGCCGACGACCGTCGGGCGGGAGCTTGCGGATGACGCGTTGCGCGGACGGGATGACCTCGACCGACCAGGTCATCCGAGCCCGAGCTCGCGCTTGAGATCGTCCCACTGCACGTTCTCGCCGCCGATGCGCTTGCTCTCCGCGATGGCAGCGTCGTACGCGATCAGGTCGTCGAGGTCCTCGGCCGCCTCGAGCAGGCGGTCCAGGACATCCGCGTCCACCACCGCCGCGACGCGCTTGTTGCGCCGGGTCAGGTAGACGGGTTCGTTCCGGGCGTCGTCGATGATCGACGCCAGGCGGCCACGCGCTTCGGAGATCGACACTTCGCTCACCTGTACATTCTAGAGCGTTTTGTACAACTCAGACGAGCGCCGTGGTGCCGACTGATTCCCGCTCGAGCAACGATCGCTTGACGTCGAGCCCCCATGCGAAGCCCCCGAGTGTGCCGTCGGATCGCAGCACCCGGTGGCACGGCACGAACAGTGCGGGAGCGTTCCGTGCGCACACGCTGGCGGCGGCCCGCACGGCGTCCGGACGACCCATCGCCCCGGCGAACTCGGTGTAGGTCAGGGTGCCGCCGGCGGGGATGCGGCGGAGCTGCCGCCACCCCTCGGTGAACAGGTCGGTGCCGAACTGCCGCACCGGCACCTGCATGGCGTGCTCGACCTCGCCCGAGTAGAAGGCGTCCACGGCATCGGCGGCGGCGACCGTGCCGTCGACGATGCGGGTGGGTCGGTACCGGTCGGCGAGCCGCCCGAGGATCCGGTCGACGGAGTCGGTCCAGCCCGAGGCGAGGACACGGCCCTCGGCGTCCTCGAGCACGGTGAAGGCCCCGTCGGGGGTGTCCAGGGTCTGGATGGTTGCGTCGGTCATCGTTCGTCCTTCCGAGGGTTCTCGTCTGCGTGCCGCGCACGGCCGGTGCCGTGCGCCCGTGCGCCGGCGGCCGTCGTGATCGCGCGGTCGATGATCGGTCGCCAGCAGTGCATCGTCAGGTAGCTCCGCCAGGGCGCCACCTGCTCCGACCATAGGGAGAGCTCGCGCGCCGTACCGGGCAGTCCGAGTTCCTGTGCACCGTTGCGCACCGCGAGGTCGCTGTGGAGGAACACGTCGGGGTGGTGCCGGACCCGGAGCGCCACGTAGTCAGCGGTCCACGGCCCGATGCCCTTCACCGCCAGCAACCGCTCGCGCAGCTCGTCGAGGGACTGTCCACCGTCGACCACGAGCGACCCGTCGGCGAGCGCCGCGGCGACCCGCAGGATCGTGTCGACGCGGGCGGCCGGACCGCGCAGCACCTCGTGGCCGCGGGCGGCGATGACCTCGGCGGACGGGAACAGCAGGCCGTCCGGCAGGATCGCCGACGGCACGGCGGGACCGAGCGCCGCCACGAGCCGCGTCTGGGCCGTCCGGGCCGCGGCGACGGAGACCTGCTGCCCGATGAGTGTGCGGAACACGATCTCGTGCGCGTCGACGGCACCGGGCAGCCGCAGCCCGGGGACCCACTGCACGGCCGCGGCGAGCTCGGGCACGGAACCGAGCACCGCGTCGACGGCGACCGGGTCGGCATCGAGGTCGAAGTACGACCGGACGCGGGCGACGAGCGTCGGCAGGTCGGACAGGTCGGTGACGCGCACCCGCAGGTCGATCCCGGTGCCGCGACCGGCTGCGGTGGAGCCGGGGGCCCCAGCGACCGCGGCCGATGCGCTGAACCAGCCCGGGCCTCCCGGCAGGTCGAGCAACCGCCCGTACGAGGTGACCCGACCGGATTCGTCGGTGTCCACCTGCTCCAGGCCCGGCAGGGCGTGCAGCGCGTGCCAGTCGAGCAGCCCCTGCGCGTCGAACGGCGGCCGCGCGGGCAGGTGCACGTGCAGTGCGCCGTCGGACGCGGGACGGAGCGTCCGACGGGCGCGCAGCTCGGACGGGGTGACGGCGAAGACCTCGCGGACGGTCTCGTTGAACTGGCGGACGCTCGCGAACCCGGCGGCGAAGGCGACGTCCGCGATGGGCAGGTCCGACGACGTCAGCAGCGTGCGTGCCGTCTGGGCGCGGTGCGCGCGACTGAGCGCCTTCGGACCGGCGCCGAGTTCGGCCGTCATGATGCGGTTGAGCTGGCGTTCGGAGTAGCCGACCCGTGCGGCGAGCCCCGGGACGCCGTCGCGCTCGACGACGCCGTCGAGGACGAGGCGCATGGCGCGACCGGCGACGTCCTCGCGCAGGTCCCACTCGGGGCTGCCGGGGGTCGCCTCGGGCAGGCAGCGCTTGCAGGCGCGGAAGCCGGCCAGGTGCGCCGCCGCGCTCGTGCGGTAGAAGGTGACGCCGGTCTCGCGGGGCGTGCGTGCCGGGCAGCTCGGTCGGCAGTAGATGCCCGTGGAGTGCACGGCGGTGACGAACTGGCCGTCGAAGCGCGCGTCGCGCGAGGCGACGACGCGGTAGCGCTCGGCGTGCAGTTGGTCGGTTCCGGGGATGGTCACGGGCCCAGCCTGACACGCGCCACCGACCGCGACTGGCGGAAATCGGACGCCGCGGCGGACGCGTGCGGGCGGGCCTCCGTGGCGCGTCGCGTGGGCGGGCGGGCCCGAGGTTCCGAGATCTCGGCATGTCGGCGCTCCGTGCGCCCGCCCGTGGAACCTCGGCGCGGCACCGACGGCGTGTTGCGGAACCTTGGCGCCGCGGTACCGACGACGGCACGGCGTCGACCGGGAGGCCCGGCTAGCGTTGGGCGGGTGACCTCCGGAGACGACGTGGCCGGGTCTGACCACCGGGTCGGCTCCGACGTGCTCGCCGACTCCGTCGACCTGCCGTTCCGGACCGAGGTCGAGATCGCACTGCTGCTCGTGTCGCGCCGCCACCGCTACGAGGGCAGGCCGGCCGACGGCGCCTTGCCGGTGCTGCCGGACGAGCCGGACGAGCTGCGGGACCGCGTCGAACTCCGCACCGGGCTCGGCATCGTCGGCGACCGGTACTTCGCGGCGCGGGCGCACGTGCACGCCTCGGTGACGGTCATCGGGCTCGAGGGCCTCGAGGAGGTCGGACGATCACTCGGCGTGCCGGTCGATCCCGTGGCGACCCGGCGGAATGTGTTCCTGCGGGGCGCCGACGTCGAGGCGCTCCGGGGCGAGCCGTTCTCGCTGCAGAACCCCGGCAGCGGTGCCGTGCTGTTCCGCGGGTACCGGCCGGCGAACCCGTGCGCCTGGATGGACCACGAGGTCGCGCCGGGGGCGTTCCGGGCGATGCGTGGACGGGGCGGGGTGCGGTGCGACCCCGAGTCCGACGGCGTGCTCGCCCTCGGACCCGCGGTGCTCCGGACGACCCGCCCCGTCGCGCTGCGCTGACAGCGGCAGCGCCGTCAGCGGCAGCGCCCTGCGCTCACGCGGTCAGCGCGCTCTCGATCGCATCGACGAAGGCCGGCAGGTCGTCGGGATTCCGCGAGGTGATGATGCCGCCGTCGACCTGGACCTCCTGGTCGACCCACTCGGCGCCGGCGTTCCGGACATCGGTCTGCAGCGACGGGAACGAGGTGATCGTCCGTCCGCGCAGCACACCGGCCTCGATGAGGGTCCACGGGCCGTGGCAGATCGCCGCGACGGGCTTGTTCGCCTCGACGAAGGCCGTCACCAGGGAGACCGCCGAGTTGTCCTGTCGCATGGTGTCCGCGTTGATGGTGCCTCCGGGGACCACGAGCGCGTCGTACCCGGTCACGTTGACACCGGCGATGGTGGTGTCGGGGTCGAGGGACTTGCCGGGGTCCTTGTCGCCGACGAGGGTCGCGATCGAACCGGAGTCCTGCGCCGCCACGGTCACCGTCGCGCCGCGCTCGCGGAGCTGGTCGACGGGCACGACGATCTCGTCCTGCTCCACGCCGTAGTTCGTCGCGATGACGAGGACCTTCTTGCCGTCCAGGGTTGCCATGGTCGCTCCTTCCGCGGCCCGGTGGTTCCGGCCGCACCTGCGGCCCGGTTGTTCCGGCCGCACACCCGAGGGTCGTCGGGGAGCGCTGGGCGTGCCCGAAGGACGCAGCGGGTCCTCAGCCGCGGATGCGGAAAGCGGACCCTTCGGGCTCGACGGTGATGCCGTCGTACCCCGACACCCGGTAGAGCCCGGCCGTGACGTCCGACTCGTGCGGGCCGACGACGACCGTGGTCGCTCCCGAGGCGATGGCCGACTCGAGGCCGGCGGGGGCGTCCTCGAACGCGACGCAGTCGGTGGCCGCGACACCGAGCAGCGCAGCACCGCGCAGGTACCCGTCGGGGTGCGGCTTGCCGTGCTCGACGTCCTCGGACGGCACGAACGCCGTCGGCATGGTCAGGCCCGCTGCCGCCATCCGGCCGGCGGCCAGGTCGCGCGGTGCACTCGTCACGAGCGCCACCGGGACCCCGGCGTCCAGGAGCCGGTCCACGAAGGCGGCGGCCCCGGGGATCTCGAAGATGCCCTCGCTGCTCGCGCTCTCCTCGGCGACCAGTCCGGCGGCGATGCGGAGCTGCTCGTCGCGGTCCAGGTCGGGCAGGAAGTGCTCGATCGTGCTGATCGCCTGACGGCCGTGCGAGAAGGCGAGGATGTCGGCCGGGTCGATGCCGCGGTCCTGACCGAAGCGGGTCCAGGTCGCCTCGACCACCGCGGTCGAGTCGACGAGGGTCCCGTCCATGTCGAAGAGGACCCCGGACGCCACGATGTCGATCACGCGCCCGACCCTAGCCGACGCGGTCGACCGGTACCGAGACTCGGGCGGTCGGCCCCGAGACTCGGGCGGGCGGCTCCGAGACTCGGGTGGTCGGCCCCGAGACTCGTCCCCGGCGACACTTCGCGGCCTCCGGAGCGCGAGGAGTGTCGCTCAGGCCGAGACTCGGGCAGACGGCACCGCCCGGACGTACCGGGTCAGCAGCACGTCACCCGCACCGCGGAGCACGTGCGCGGGGCGCATCCGCCGCAGCTCCGGGGAACCGCCGCGGGCGATCCGCGGCCCGGTGCCGCCCTCGAGCGACGGGTCGATCGTCAGGGTCAGCTCGTCGACGGCGTCCGCGGCGATGAGCGACCCGAGGAACGTCGGGCCGCCCTCGCAGTGGATCGTGCCGAGCCCCCGCGCCACCACTGCGTCGCGGACGAGCGACACGTCGACCGACTCGGGATCGGCCGCGGAGCTGCACGGCACGACGTCGGCGACGGACGACAGCGCGACCCCGGCGTCCGACGGCGCCGCAGCCGCGGAGGTCAGGACGACGGGCCGGACCGGGGCCTCGGTGAACACCCGCGAAGCAGGATCGAGCGACAGCGACCGTGAGACGATCGCGAACACCGGGTGGTCGGGCATGCCGTGCGCCCGACGCCAGGCCACGTCGGCGTCGTGCAGGACCATCGGCCCGTAGCCCTCGTCGCGCACGGTGCCCGCGGCGACGAGCACCACGTCGGCCACCCGGCGGAGCAGGTCGAACACGCGCAGGTCGTCCGGACCGCCGAGCGACCCCGAGACCCCGGCGGCCGAGGCGGACCCGTCGAGCGTCGCCACGAAGTTCACCCGCAGCCACGACGCCGACGCACCCGCGGTGTACAGGTCGATCAAGTCGTCGTCGGACAGGTCAGCGATCGACGGGGGCAGGAGGTTCACGTGTTGTGCCGCGCTTCCACCGGCGCGCGCCAACCGAGCGTCGCCTCGACCATGCGCATCGCGTCGACGCTCTCGACGACGTCGTGCATCCGGACGATCCGCGCCCCGAGCATCGCGCTCACGGTCGCGACGGCGAGCGACCCCGCCAGGCGTTCGCCGCGCGGGCGTCCGAGCGACTCCCCCACGAAGTCCTTGTTCGACACCGCCGCGAGCACCGGGTACCCGAGCGCCACGACCTCGGGCAGGCGCCGGGTCACCTCGAGCGTGTGCACGGTGTTCTTGTTGAGGTCGTGGCCGGGGTCGACGACGATCCGCGACTCCGGGATCCCCGCGGTGAGCGCCCGGTCGACGCGCTCCCGAAGGAACCCGACGACGGACGCCGTGACGTCGTCGTACCGGGGCGGCTCCGGCAGCTGCTGGCGCGGCGGGGCGGTGGAGTGCGTGATGACGATCGTGGCTTCGGAATCCGCGACGACGGCAGCCATCCGGGGGTCCGACAGGCCGGTGGTGTCGTTGATGACACTCGCACCGGCCGCGATCGCCGCTGCGGCGACCTCGGGGCGGAACGTGTCGACGCTGACGGTGACGTCGGACTCCTGGGCGAGCTGCTCGACGACGGGCACGACGCGGTCGACCTCGTCCGCAGCGGGGAGCTCGGGCCCCGGAGCGAACTTCACGCCGCCGATGTCGACCCAGTCGGCGCCCTGTTCGGCAGCCCGGACGGCGGCGACGACGGCGCGGTCGAGCTCGAAGGTGGCACCGCGGTCGTGGAACGAGTCGGGCGTGCGGTTCACGATCGCCATCACGGCGATGCGGTGGTCGAAGTCGAACGAACGGCGTCCGATCGTGCGGACCGGGTCGCGCAGGTCGGGCACCACCCAGCCGTGTCCAGCCGTGCCGTCGGGGAGGCCCGTGGCGCGCCCGTCGGTCGTCATGCGTCCGCCCCGGTGTCCGTCACACGCCCCGCACCGATGAGCGCGATCGCCTCGGCCCGGCCCGCGGCGTCGGCCAGCGAACCGTTCGCCGCGACGGTGACGGTCGTCGACCCGGTCTGGCGCTCCCCACGCGTCGTCACGCACTGGTGCTGCGCGTCGAGGACCACGAGGACCCCCTCGGCGCCGAGCCCCTCGGCGATCGTCGCGGCGACCTGCTCGCCCAGTCGTTCCTGCAGCTGCGGACGCGAGGCCACGGCGTCGAGCACACGCGAGAGGGTGCCGAGCCCGATCAGCCGGTCGCCCGGCGCGTAGGCCAGGTGCGCGACCCCGAGGAGCGGCAGCAGGTGGTGCTCGCAGACGGACCGGAACTTCACGTCGCGGACGATGACGAGCCGACCGCGTTCGCCGTCCTCGGCGTGCACGGTGCCGTCGCGGGCGATGGCCACGGCGTCCGTGCCGATGCCGGCGAAGAACTCGGCGTACGAGTCGGCGACCCGAGCGGGGGTGCGTTCGAGTTCGGGGCGGTCGGGATCCTCGCCGATGCCGAGCAGGAGTTCGCGCACCGCGGCCTCGACGCGGGCACGGTCCATGCGTGACGTCACCCGACCATCCAACACCAGCCGTAGCCGGAGAACGCGAGCCGACGCACACCGTGACGTCCCCCGATCGCGCGGGGCGGGCCTCCCGGTCGGACGACGACTTCGTCAGTCGGACGCGGTGTGCCGGGCGAAGGTCGTCGCGACCGGCTTCTGCGCACCCCACAGGCCGGTGTCACGATCGACGGGCACCAAGCCGTAGACGTCCTGTCCGGGGGCGGCGGTGGGCTGGTCGAGGAGCTCGTAGAGGAACACGTGCGTCAGTGCGCTGGGGGCTCGGTCGCGGAGGGCGACGATGACCTCCTCGAGTCGGCCCGACTGGGCGGCGAGCCGGGAGCGGTCCGTCCCGGCACCGCCCTCGAGGTTGAGTTCGGTGATGAGCACCTGCTCCTGCGGCAGCGCCCCCAGCCGCTCGATCACAGCGAGCAGTTGGTCGTCGCCGGTCAGCTCGTTCTGCTCCCGCTGGACGTACCAGTTGAGTGAGTTGACGTCCCAGAGGACGCCGTCCTCGTGGAGGCGTTCGAGGAATCCGGTGTGCTTCCAGGCCACGTTCGCCACGGTGCGCGCAGCCGGGTCACCGAGCCGGACGCCGTCCCGGAGCGCCGACTGCACGTTGCGGACCATCGGTAACGCCTCGGTGTCGAAGTGCTCGGGCCGGGATCCGTCCACCCCCTTCCTGATCGCCACGTTGTCGAGTTCGTTCGCCAACTGGAACCAGGGGATCCGGCCCGCGTAGCGCTCCACCACGGGCACGCAGTTGTCGAGGAGCGACTCGTACGACCGTCGGTACCCGCCCTCGGGCGTGAGGACGCAGAGCAGCTCGAGGTCGAGCTGCTCGGCGGTGTCGACGACGGTGTCGTACCACTGCCAGTCCCATCGGCTGGACATGGCCTGCGGCACGAACCAGTCCACCCGGTAGGAGTCGCACCCGAACACCTTGGCGAGTTGGAGTTGCTGCACCACGTCGGCTGCCGGGTAGGAGAAGCCGTCGATCCAGGGGTGGTGTGCTCCGACGCCGAACCGCAACGGCATCCCGCGCGCTCTCGGTCCCGCCGTGCCGGACGCGCCCGCGGCCGATCGCGGTCCCCCGGAAGCGAGCGATCCGCCGAGCAGGGTGGCCCCCGCCGCTTGGAGGAGCGTGCGACGGCGGGGCATCGCGGGCCGGTGACTCGACTGGTTGCTGTGCATCCACACAGGCTAAGGAGCGTCCTGCACCAGCGCCCAAGAGTTCGTATATCGCGCTGAAGCTCGCGCTCTGTGAGGATCCTGTGACATGCCGGAAACCCAGCAGGCTTTAAACTTGCTCGGTGAGCGCCCCGCAGACCGACACCCCACCCCGGAACCGCTTCGCGACCGGCCTCGATCGATACTTCTCCATCACGAAGCGCGGATCCACGATCCCGCGCGAGGTGCGAGGCGGAGTCGTCTCGTTCGTGACGATGGCGTACATCGTCATCCTCAACCCGCTGATCCTCGGCGGGTTCAGCGCCGACCAGGCCGCCAAGGACGTCTCCGGCGGCTGGCTCGAGAACGCGCAGGTCGCCGCCGCGACCGGCCTCGTCGCCGGCCTGATGACGATCGCCATGGGCGTCATCGCGAACCTGCCGTTCGGCATCGCCGCGGGCCTCGGGATCAACTCGTTCCTGGCCGTCAGCGTCGTGCAGCAGGTCACCTGGGCCGAGGCGATGGGACTCGTCGTCATCAACGGCGTGATCATCGTGATCCTGGCGTTGACGGGGATCCGGACGATGATCTTCACCGCCGTCCCGGCGCAGCTGAAGGCCGCGATCACCGTCGGCATCGGCCTGTTCATCGCCTTCATCGGCCTCGTCGACTCGGGCTTCGTGCGCTCGTCCGGGCTCGCGTCGCCGCCACTGCAGCTCGGTGAGGACGGCTCCGTCGGCGCCCTGCCGACCATCGTGTTCCTGATCGGCCTCGTCATCATCGGCACACTCATGGCCCGCAAGGTCAAGGGCGCCCTGCTCATCGGGATCGTCGCCACGACGATCATCGCGATCATCCTGCAGGCAATCTTCCAGGTGCCGACGTCGGTCGACTCGAAGACGGGCTGGAACCTCAACGCCCCCGGTCTGCCGAGCGCGCTGTTCGCGTTCCCCGACCTCTCGCTCGTCGGCCACGCCGACCTGTTCGGCGCGTTCAGCCGCATCGGGCCGTTGGCCGCGTCGATGCTCGTCTTCACCCTCGTGTTCACGAACTTCTTCGACGCGATGGGCACCATGACCGGCCTGGCGAAGGCTGCCGGCGTCGCGAAGCCCGACGGCACGTTCCCCCGCCTGAAGTCGGCGCTCGTCGTCGAAGGCGTCGGCGCGATCGCCGGCGGCGGCGCCTCGGTGTCGTCGAACACCGTCTTCATCGACTCCGCCGCCGGCATCGGCGAGGGCGCACGCACCGGCATGGCGTCGGTCGTCACCGGCCTGCTGTTCCTGGCGTCGATGTTCCTCACCCCGCTCACACAGGTCGTGCCGCTCGAGGTCGCCGCTGCCGGGCTCGTCGTCGTCGGCGCCCTGATGGTGGCGCAGGTGGCAGACATCTCCTGGACGGACTTCGGGTCGGCCCTGCCCGCGTTCCTGACGATCGTCGTCATGCCGCTCACCTACTCGATCGCGAACGGCATCGGCGTGGGCTTCATCAGCTGGGTCCTCATCAAGCTGCTGTCCGGCCGGGGTCGCGAGGTGTCGTGGCTGCTCTACGTCGTCGCTGCGGGCTTCCTGCTGTACTTCGCGCGGGGGCCGCTCGAGGCGCTGCTCGGCGTCGGCTGAGGCCGGGCGGACCGCGCGCGGTCCGCTCCTACGGTGCGCTTGCCTCCCGCACAACCGAAATCGGCTCGCGCCACGGAATTCCGTGGTGCGAGCCGATTTCCGTCGTGCAGGGAGTGCCGACGTTCGGCCGGGAGGCCCGTGCTCAGTCCGGCAGGTCGCTCGGCGTCGCCTCGTGGTGACGTCGACCGCCGGACCGCCGGTCCTCCTTCATGCCCGCCTCGAACAGGTGGCGGCGCCCCTGCACGAGCTCGTCCCGCGCAGTGCGCTCGAGCTCCTTCGCCAGGGCGTAGTACCCGTCGTCGTAGTCCTCGACGACCTGGAACGTCCAGCGGCCGGCGATGACGTTGCGGCCCACGAGCTCCGTGTCGACGCGGTCGGCCAGTTCGGTGTGGCCTGCCTTCCGGAGCTGCTCGACGGCTTCGCCGAGGTTCAGGTCGGCGGTGCCCGTCAGACGGTGGAAGCCGTAGAGCAGGCCGCGGGCGTGCTCGATGACCTCGACCGCGGCCGACAGTGTGCCGAGCGCCTCGACCGTGGCCTCGGACACTCCCTCTGGGACCTGGTGCTGCGCGTCGGGGCCGTGATCATCGTTCGTCATGCTCCCCGTCTACACGAGGGCGTCTGCGACCGCGGACGGTGTCGTCCGCGACCCGCCGTCACGTCGGCGAGCGCTTGCGGGGTCTCGCCCGGCGACCTAGCATTCGAACACACGTTCGAACGAGGAGGCCCGATGATGATCACGGAGACGGCTGCCACGGTGTGGTGGTCCGAGGGCGCACCGAGCCGGCTGGTCTGGGGCGGGCGCCGTTGGCGGGTGAGCGACACCCCGACCCGTCTGACCGTGACGCGGGCCGAGCTGCCGACCGCAATCACCCACGCCCCCGAGCGCACGGTCGGCTGGCGGTTCCAGGCCACGGCCGACGACGGGGACACGCTGGTGGTCGACATCGTGCCCGAGGGCAGCGGCTGGGGCGTCGCGCGGACGTGGACGTGAGCGCCGCCCCGGATGCGGACTACGTCGTCACGCGGTCGACCGGCGCCCGCTCCGGCGCCGGTCGTTCCATGAGACGCCAGGCGCCACCCGTCAGCGGCGCGAGCGTCACGACGGTGTAGAGCACGACGACCACCCCGAACGTCGCCTGCACACCGACACCCTCGGCCGCGAACCCGGCGAGCAGTCCGCCGAGCGGGATCCCCGCCCACGACCCGGCTCCGAGCAGCCCGAACACCCGAGCGCGCATGTGCTCCGGGATGCGCTCGAGCTCGACGGCTCCGAGGATCGGGTTGAGTGACCCGGCGGCGAGGCCCGACACCGCCGAAGCCGCGAGCATCCACGGCAGCCCGAGGCCGAGCGCCGGCACCAGGAGCGAGGGCCCACCCGCGAGCACGAAGCACACGACGAACGTGATCCGACGGGGCACGCGGTGTGCGACGTACCCGAAGGCCACCGACCCGAGGAACGCCGCACCCCCGAAGGTCCCCGTCACGAAGCCCAGCGCCTGCGCCCCACCGAGGGTGTCGGCGGCGTAGAGCGGGAGCAACGTCGTCGATCGGGCCGCGTCGAGCAGGTTCGTGATCAGCACGAGGGCGATCACGAGCCGGAAGAACGGGTCGCGGACGCAGAACCGGAAGCCCTCGGCGATGTCCCGCCAGTACCCGCTGGTCGGAGCCGCCTCAGCGCTCGCGGCCGCAGCGTCGTCGCCCGCCGGCCGGACCAGCACCGCAGCGAGCAGGGCTGCGGTGCCGAACGCCACCGCGGTGCAGACGAGCGCGGCCATCGGTCCCGCAGCCGCGACGAGCACCCCGCCGAGCGGCGCGCCGATGAGCACCGAGAGTCGCTGGGACGCCTCGAAGTGACCGACCGCGCGCTCCAGCGGCACGCCGGCCGATCGTGCGAGACCCGGGAGCAGGACTCGACGTGCGGACTCCCCGGGCAGGTCGAACAGGCCGCTCACGAACACGAGGGCCAGGAGCGCCCAGAACGGCAGACCCACCGTCCAGGCGAGGACCGGCATCGCCAGCAGGGTCGCACCGCTGACGAGGTCCGACGCCACGCTCGAACGGACGAACCCGACCCGCTCGACGAGCGCCCCGCCGAACGGGCCGCCGAGGACGATGGGGACCGTCGCGGCGAAGGCGGCGATCCCGACGTCCGTCGCCGAGCCACCCCGGGCCAGCACGGCGAACGGCACGGCCACGGTCGTGACGACGTTGCCGGTCCGCGAGACGACCTGGACCGCGAGCAGTGCACGCAACCGTGCCCGGGCGTTCACGGTCGCCCCATCCGGTAGCTCTGGGTGACGGCGATGACGCGCTCCGACCCGTCGCCCGGTGTGTGCGCGTCGCTCACGGCCGTCCATCGCTCGACGACGGCGCGCAGTTCGGCGCCGAGCCCGGTGAGTTCGTCGGCGGTCAGTCGCAGCACCTCGTCGGAACTGGTCGACGCCGCGACCCACTCGCGGCCGAGCACGGGCGCCTGGTCGATGAACCGCCCGTACTCGGCCGCGTACGCATCGGCGACGGTGTGGTCGAGTGCCGTCGTGGCGAGCATCCGTTCCGGGTCGTCGAACGCATCGGCGAGGTCCCACGACGTGTGGTCCGCAGTGGCACGCCACCACCGCTCCCGCCGGTCGGAGCCGAGCTCCGGCGCCGGCTCGATGAAGTCCGCGTCGGCCAGACGCTTGCAGTGGTAGCTGATCGTGCCGGGCGCCTCGTCGATCTCGTCGCCGAGCATCGCGGCGGTCTGCGGTCCACCGGATCGCAGGAGCCCGACGATCCGCAGTCGGGTCGGGTGGGCGAGGGCGCGCATGTGGGCGGCGTCGTCGAGTCTGCGCACGGTCATGCTCTGAGAATATATGCACAAGAACTCTTGCGCAATGCTTCTTGTGCAGTTGATCGACTGGGACCGCCGCCACCGCGCTACGGTTCCGGCATGGCGAAGTGGATCGCGCTGCTGCGCGGAGTGAACGTCAACGGCATCACGATCAAGAACGCCGACCTCGCGGAACTGCTCCGCGGACTCGGCTTCGACGACGTCCGCACGGTGCTCGCGTCCGGCAACGTGGTGTTCGGCGCGGACGCCGACGCGCGGACCCTGAAGGCCACGATCGAACAGGCGCTCCGCGAGCGCTTCGGCTACGACGCGTGGATCGTGCTCGTCCCGCACGACGACCTCGAAGGCATCGTCGAACGGTTCCCGTTCGACCGGGCCGACGATCGGCACGACTACGTGGTGTTCGGCTCCGACGACGACGCCCTCGACGCGCTGCTCGCCGACCTCGCGCTGGACACCACGGTCGAGCAGGTCGCCCGGGGTGGCGGGGTCGTGTACTGGTCCTGCCCGAAGGGGTCGAGCACGGACACCGTGTTCGCGAAACGGGCCGGAGCAGCACGCTTCAAGCGCACGACCACGACGCGCAACACGAACACGCTCCGGAAGCTCCTGTGACCCGAGGCGCCCTGCACCACGTCGAGCTCCGCACCGCCCACCTCGACACGGCGAGCAGCGCGTGGGGCTGGCTGCTCGGCGAGCTCGGGTACACGCCGTTCCAGGAGTGGCCAGCGGGCCGGAGCTGGCGACTCGGAGACGTCTACGTCGTGCTCGAGACCGCGCCGCTCGACGGCACGCACGACCGTCGACGGCCCGGACTGAGCCACCTCGCGTTCCACGCCGGCGATGCCGAGCAGGTCGAGCAACTGTGGACGGACGCGCCGAGGCACGGGTGGACCCGCCTGTACGAGGACCGGCACCCGTTCGCCGGCGGACCGGACCACCGTGCAGCCTTCTTGGAGGACACCGAACGCTTCAAGGTCGAGCTCGTCGCGAGCTGACCGGGTCGAGCGGGCCCCAGCCGACAGCCGACGTGACGCCCTACGCGGTCGTCTCGTCCACGTCGAAGTCGCGCTGGAGCGAGATCGTCGGGATCGACGCCGTGATCACGGAGCCGTCGGCGCGGAGCGTGCCCTGGATGTCGCTCGTGGTCGGTGCGTGCCCGGACATCCGCGGCCCCTGGTGCGGGAGCGGGACCACGGTCGGCTCGCCGGCCTCGATGTCCCACTGCTGGTTGTGCACCCACGCGGTGAAGCCCGAACCCGTCTCGACCGTGAAGGTCATGGCGTCCTGCCCGAGGTCGACCCGGACCCGCGACCCGCGCACGGTCAGTCGGTAGGTCAGCGAGTCCCAGTGCCGCGGCAGTCGCGGGTTGAACGTCATCCGGCCGCCGTGGTCGCGCATGCCGCCGAACCCGTTGACGAGCGCACCCCAGATGCCACCGGTCGACGCGATGTGCACGCCGTCCGAGGTGTTGCCGTGCAGGTCGGCCAGGTCGACGTAGAGCGCCGTCTGGAAGTACTGGTCGGCAAGGTCGTGGTAGCCGACCTCGGCCGCCATGATCGACTGCACGACCGCCGACAGCGTCGAGTCGCCCGTGGTGAGCGCGTCGTAGTAGTCGAAGTCGCGGCGCTTCTCGGCCGCGGTGAACTCGTGCCCCTGCAGGAACAGCGCGAGCACGACGTCGGCCTGCTTGAGCACCTGGAACCGGTAGATGACCAGCGGGTGGTAGTGCAGCAGCAGCGGGCGCTTGGACTCGGGGGTGTTCTCGAGGTCCCAGAGTTCCTTGTCGAGGAACTGGGCGTCCTGCGGGTGGATGCCACGGTGCGGGTCGAAGGGGATCTCCATCGACTCGGCGGCGTGCTCCCACTCGACGAGCTCGTCGGGGCGCAGACCGGTGCGCCGGATCATCCGGTCGTACTCTTCGACGTCGTCTGCCGCGAGTTCGCGGCACGCGTTGACCGCGAACCACAGGTTCGCCCGCGCCATGACGTTCGTGTAGAGGTTGTCGTCGACGACGGTCGTGTACTCGTCGGGTCCGGTGACGCCGTCGATGTGGAACTTCTTGTCGCCGTTGGAGCGCCAGAAGCCGAGGTCCGCCCACAGCCGAGCGGTCTCGACGAGCACGTCGATCGCCCCGCGCTTCAGGAACTCGGTGTCACCGGAGGCCCGCACGTACTGCATCAGGGCATGGGCGATGTCGGCGTCGATGTGGTACTGCGCGGTGCCGGCGGCGTAGTACGCGCTCGACTCCTCACCGTTGATCGTTCGCCAGGGGAACAGGGCCCCCCGCTGGTTCAGCTCGCGTGCCCGCGAGCGTGCGGCGTCGAGCATGTTGTAGCGGAACCGCAGCGCGTTCCGGGCGACGATCGGCGCCGTGTACGACAGGAACGGCAGGACGTAGATCTCCATGTCCCAGAAGTAGTGCCCGCCGTAGCCAGAGCCGGTGACGCCCTTGGCGGCGATGCCGTGCCCGTCGGTGCGGGCCGTGGCCTGCGCGAGCATGAACAGGTTCCACCGGACCGCCTGCTGGATCTCCGGCTGCCCGGCGATCTCGACGTCGCTCCGGGCCCAGTAGTCGTCGAGCCAGACGCGCTGCTTCTCGAACGTCTCGTCGATGTTCTCGGCGTGCGCCCGGTCGAGCGTGCGGTCGCAGCGGTCGGCGAGTTCGCGCACCGGGACACCGCGGGAGGTGTGGTACACCACGTGCTTGACGAGTCGGATCGGCTGCCCGGCGCGCGCCTGGACGCGGTAGACGTGCTTCGCCAGGTCGTCGTCGATCGACGACGACTCGTCCCAGCTGTTCTCCGTCTCGAGGTGGTGTTCCACACCGACGCAGATCGTCATGCCGGAGCTCGACGCCTGGTACCCGAGCAGGGAACGGGCGCCGGTGCTGCGCTTGAGCTTCGGTTCGAGCACCCGGTCGGTGAAGGCCTCGGCCTTGCGCGGGTCGAAGGCGTTCGCGGCTGCCCGCATCCCCGCGTGGTACTCGTCCTGCACGTCCTGGCGGTTGAGGATCTGGCTGGACAGCAGGATCGAGGCGTCCGCGTCGAGCACGGTGACCTCGTAGTCGATGACGGCGAGGTGTCGATCGGTGAACGACACCAGGCGGCGGGACCGGATGAGCACGCGCTTGCCGGACGGCGTCGACCACTCGGTCTCGCGGAACAGGTAGCCGCCGCGGAACTCGAGGCGCCGCGTGTGGCGGAGGATGTCGGCCTCGGCCAGCACCAGGGGTTCGTCGTCGACGTAGAGGCGGATCACCTTGGCGTCGGGCGCGTTGATGATGGTCTGGCCGGTCTTGGCGAACCCGAAGGCGTCTTCGGCGTGCCGGATCGGCCAGGTCTCGTGGAACCCGTTGATGTACGTGCCGTACTGCACACCGCCACGGCCCTCGTCAAGGTTGCCGCGCAGGCCGAGGTACCCGTTGCCGACGGCGAAGTTCGTCTCGGCGACGCCCTGCTGGTCGGGGGTGTACTCGGTCTCGACGAGTGCCCACTCGTCGACCGGGTACCGGACGCGGTCGAGCGGGTCCGAGGTGATGGGGTTCATGGTGCTCCGTGGGAAGGGAGAGTGGCGTGGGGACGTCGGTTCGACCGGGAGGCGCGGATCGCCTCCGGTCCGCTGGCCTACGTGGTGCTGGTGGTCGCCCGGGGAAGGTCAGCGACCAGGTCGGCGAGGTCCGTCACGACGACGTCGGCACCGTGTTCACGCAGCGCATCGGCGCCCGCTCCGCGGTCGACCCCGACGACGAGCCCGAAGGCCCCGTTCCGGCCGGCTTCGACACCACTGGTGGCGTCCTCGACCACGACGCACTCGGCGGCGGTCAGTCCGAAGCGCCCGGCGGCGTCCAGGTAGGTGTCGGGAGCGGGCTTGCCGGCGAGGCCGTCCTGGCGGGCGACGAGCCCGTCGACCACGACGGTGAACCGGTCGAGGATGCCGGCGGTCCGCAGCACCGAGACGGCGTTCGCGGAACTCGAGACGACCGCGACGTGGAAGCCGGCGTCGATCGCGGCGGTGAGGAACCGGAGCGAGCCGGGGTACGGCTCGACGCCGTGCTCGTCGAGCTCGGCGGTGAACTCGGCGTTCTTCCGGTTGCCGAGACCACACACGGTGTCGTCGTCCGCACCGTCGTCCGGGGTGCCCTGCGGCAGGTCGATGCCCCGTGACTCGAGGAGCGACCGCACGCCGTCGTACCGCGGCTTGCCGTCGATGTACGCGAAGTAGTCGGCCTGCGTGTACGGCGCGACCCCGTGCGCGTCGAGGTACGGCGTGAAGAGCCGGCTCCAGGCGCGCATGTGCACGTCGGCGGTGGGGGTGAGGACACCGTCCAGGTCGAACAGGAGCGCTCGCGTGTCCGCGAGTCGCGCGGGTGTGCGCCGGGTCGGCGTCGTCATCTGCAGCCCTTCAGGGAACCGGGTTCGTGGACGTTGCTCTCGTCGAGTCTAGGACCGCTCCAGCACGGGTGCTCAGGCCGCGCCGTCAGCGCAGGCCAGGGGCCGGCGGCAGGTCGCGCGCCCACTCCTCGATCGCCGAGGAGATCTGCTCGCGGGCGGCCTCGCGGCTGATGGTCGCCGTGCGGTCGCCCGGCTGGTCCCCGTAGGCGCCGAAGTCGGCGTGGTTCGACCCCTGGACCTCGGTCATCGTCGCGGTCGACGGCAGCAGGTGCCGGGCTGCGTCGACCTTGTCGGGCGTCGAGAGCCCGTCACGCGAGCCCGAGACGCTCAGCACGTCGATGTACGAGCTGCTGATGTCGTTCGCGCAGTAGCTGCCGAGCAGCAGCAGGCCGTCCGCGTCCTGCGCGAGCTGGCAGGCGCGGACCCCGCCCAGCGAGTGCCCGCCGACTGCCCAGGTCGCGACGTCCGGCGCGTGCGCCTCGAAGGTCGAGAGCGGCCGGGTGTCGAAGAACGCGAGGTTGAGCGTCGGCTTCGTGATGACGACGGTCGTGCCGTTCGCGACCACCTGCCGGAAGGTCGCCATGTACGCGTACGGATCGACCTTGGCACCCGGGATGAACACGATGCCCTTGCCGTCGGCCTGCCCCGTCGGCGTCATCACCACGGAGTCACCGGCGTCCTGGACCGACACACGGTCGTCGCGCCAGACCTGCAGCGCAGCGCTCCGGGTGCCCTGCATGACGATGTGCGCCCAGACGAGGAACACCACCACGACCAGCAGCAGCACGGCGACGATCCACGCGGTCCACCGCAGTGCTCGGTTCATGCGACCACCGTACGGCGCATCGGCACGGCGGCGTTCGCTTCGTGAGCAGGAATGGTCGGGTGCGGCGTGCACACCCGACCATTCCTGCTCACGATGTCGCCCGAGATGGGCGACCGTGACCCGCTACTTGATCGCGGCGCGGATCTCGGCGGCTGCTGCGCCGACGTCCGACGCGCTGTAGATCGCGCTGCCGGCGACGGCGATGCGGGCACCGGCCTCCTGCACCGAGGCGACGGACGACGCGTTCACGCCACCGGCGATCGAGAACGGCACACCCGACTCCTTGCCGGCGTCGAGCAGCGTGGAGAACGTGAAGCCCTCTTCCGCCTGCTCGTCGAGCCCGGCGTGGACCTCGACGAACTCGGCACCGAGCGCGACGACCTCGCGGGCACGGGCGGCCTTGTCGTGGACGCCGATCAGGTCGACGACGATGCCCTTGCCGTGCTTCTTCGCGGCCTTGACGGCGCCGACGATCGTCGAGTCGCCGGCGACACCGAGGACGGTGACGAGGTCGGCACCCGCCGAGAACGCGATGTCGGCCTCGAGCTCGCCGGCGTCCATCGTCTTGAGGTCGGCGAAGACGATCTTGTCCGGGTGGGCTTCCTTGATCGCGGTGACGGCGGACAGGCCGGCGCTCTTGATCAGGGGCGTGCCGAGCTCGAGGACGTCGACGTGGGGCGCGGCCGCTGCGGCGAGTTCGAGGGCGGCTTCGGTGGTCAGGGTGTCCATGGCGAACTGGAGCTGCATGTGGATGCCTTTCATTCGAGGTTTGCGTGTCGGGGCCAGAGGTCGTCGGCGGACTGCCCGCCGCGGGACCAGAGCGTGTGGAACAGGGCGTCGCCGACCAGGGCGACGGCCTGTTCGAAGAGGCTGCCGGCGTACTGCGCCGAGGCCGTGCCGGAGCGGTCGGTCTTCGTCGCTGCCGGCAGCACGAGGGTGGTGTCCGCGACCTCGGACAACGGGGAGTCGTCGGTGGTCGACAGGGCGACGACGGACGCGCCGACGTCGTGCGCGGTGCGGGCCGCCTGCACGATGCCGGTGGTCGTGCCGGACCCGCTCGCGACGAGGAGCACGTCCCCGGGCCGGATCGCGGGCGTGGTGACCTCGCCGACGACGTGGACGTCGCGACCGAGGTGCATGAGCCGCATCGCGGTCATGCGCAGTGCGAGTCCGGAACGGCCGGCGCCGTGCACGAAGACACGGTCGGAGCGGTCGATCAGGTCGAGGGCGCGCTCAGCCGACGCGTCGTCGACGTTCGCGGCGAGGTCGGTGACCTCACGCACGATCACGTCGAACGCTGCGGGGACGGTGGGTTCTGCCATGTCCACGATCATGCCGTCACGCGGCCCGCCGCACCGCTACCCGCGTCGGCAGGCATCCCACCCGATCGGGTGGCCCCGTCCGCACGGGTGGGACAGGTAGGTTCGGCACCCATGGACGCCATCGCACCCGACCGGGAGGCCCGCGGCGAGCCCGCCAGTCGGCTCGCCGCCTCGGAGCACGCCCGGACCGTCGCCGAGCAGGCGGACCGTCAGGCGCTCACCCTCGAGTCCGTGCTCGCCGTGCTCCGGTCGCCGCGGGTGTCCGATGCCGCCGCGCGGGCCGAGGCCGTCGAGATCGCGTCGGCAGCACTCGTCGACCTGCGCACCGAGACCGACCACCAGCGCAGCACCCTGCTCGAGCCGGTCACCGGGGCGTTCTCGCGCCTCCGAGCCGACCTGCGCCCGCTCGTCCGGTTCGGCGACCTCGACGTGCAGTTCGTCGAGCCGCCGACCACCGGCCGCGCGCTGCCCGGCGACGTCGCCCACGCGGCCCGGGCCATCGTCCGGACCGCCGTGCTCGCCCTGGTCGACGGTGGTGCGGCCAAGCGGGTCCGCATCCAGTGGGACTGCGACGGCCGGAACCTGCTCATGCAGCTCCGCGACGACGGCTCCGGCACCCTCGACGTGCACGACGACGCCATGCGGCCGATCGCGGAGCGGGTCGTCACGCTCGACGGCCGGGTGCAGGTCTCGAGCACGCCGGACTGGGGCTCGGTGCTCGACATCTCGTTGCCCCTCGACCCGTCGCCGACCGAGGTGGACTCGGTCGCGGACGACGACCTCACCCCGCGGGAGCGCGACGTCCTGCGCCTTGTGGCGACGGGCGTCGGCAACCGCGAGATCGCCGAGGGCCTGGGCATCAGTGTGAACACCGTGAAGTACCACGTGGCGAACCTGCTCCGGAAGCACGGCGCCCGGACCCGCGCCGAGCTCGCGGCCCTCGGTCACGCACGCTGATGCTCATTCCTCGGGCACGTGGTCTGCGCGATGACGGCGGAACCCCAGCACCGCTGCCCCCAGGACGAGGAGCAGGGCGGCGGCACCGGCGATCAGGCTGAGCCCCGCGGCTCCGGTGAACGCGAGCGCACCCTCCGAGCCCGTCGCGGAGGCTGCCGCCCCACGATCCGCACCCACGGGGCTCCCCGAGTCCGCAGGACCTGGCGGCACCTCGGGAGCAGCATCGCCTCCCGTGTCCCCGGGGCCCTCCGGGTCTCCGGGAACCCCCGGCCCCTCGGGTTCCTCCGGGCCCACCGGCGGTTCCACCGGTCCCTCCGGAGCCGGCAGGAGTCCGGCGTCGATGGTGCGGTCCTGCTCGACCCCCTCGATCCTGCCCTCGGCGGACTCCGACGTCGCGATCGTGATCGCGCGGGTGGTGCCGTCACCGGCAGCATCGGAGTCGACCGACCGGTCGTCGCCGACCAGCGCCGTCGTGAAGTCGCGGCCGTCGACCGCGGTCCAGCGCACGGTGTAGGTGCCCGGGCGCAGCCCGTCGAACGCGTACGCGCCCGCAGCGTTCGTGGTGGTGCGCTGGTCCACGGCGGCGCCCGTGTCGTCGATGCCGGCGAGGTGGACAGTCGCACCGGGGACACCGGGTTCGTCGTCGTCCTGCAGGCCGTCGCGGTCATCGTCGGACCACACCAGATCGCCGATCGAGCCAGCGACGACGGTGATGGTGGCCGGGTTGGACTGCACGGGGAGCGCCAGGTTCGACGCGCGGAGGCCGAAGCGGTTGGTGTGCGTGTCGCCGTCCTGCTGGCCGTCGGTGGCGACCGCGACCTCGTGCGTCACCGTCTCGCCGACACCGACCGGGGCCGAGCGTTGGATGCGGAAGGCGGTCACGTCAGCCAGGTCGGTCGGGCAGCCGACGGCACCGAGCTCGGCCTCCGTGCACCACCTGGTCGCGCCACCGGGTGCGTTGGACGGGTCGGCGGCGTCGTTGACGACGTCCCGCGGGGCACGGCTGGTGTACAGCGCCCGCTCGCCGGCAGCAGCGTCCACCGTGACGACCTCGGCGAGGCCGGACGTTCCGTGGAAGGTCGAGCGGCCGGCATCCCCGCGGTGGGGGATGACGTCGATGACGTCGATGCCGTCGATCGGGGTGGCGTCGATGTTCGTGTACCCGAGGGTCCACTCGAGGCGGTCGCCGGTGATGACGACCGGCTCGACGGCGGTCTTCTCGACCCCGACGCCGCCGGTGTTGACGATCTGGAGGGCACGCGCGGCGGTGCGGAGATCGGTCGGAGACCTGTCGGTCGGCGAGTCGATGCCGGCGACGTTCGTGATCGCGCCCGGGGGGAAGAGCTCGGAGATCTGGACCCGGTAGGTGATCGGCGCGACCTGCTGGTTCGGCTCCGTGTCGAACGTCCAGGTGAGTCGCTGGACGTCCCTGCCGCGCTCGTCCGTCGTGGTGTCGATCTCCGGGGTGACGGACGCGCTGTCGGGCACGTAGCGCGTGAGGTGCGGCAGGACATCGCGGACGGTGACCGTGGACGCTCTGCCGCTGGCCTTCCCGTTCGTGAGCGACGGGTACAGGGCGTAGTCGACGGTGTCGCCGGCGAGGGCGAAGCTGGTCTCGTTGGGGGTGTCGCCGGCGTCGTGCCCGGGATCGACGACCTTCTTCTGGATGCGCGCCAGGTTCTCGGTGATCAGCACACTGTCCGACAGGGGGCCGGCCCCGAGGTCGGCGTCGGACCAGGTGTCGTGCTGCCAGCGCGGATCTCGATCGCCGAACCACCCGTGACCGAAGTCGTACGCCCGTGTGCCGTCCGCAGCGTCCTGGAGTTCCGTGAAGCTGTAGAGCGCCCCGGTGCTCCCGCCGGGCACGTCGCCGACGGCACGGACGGCGCCGATCGCGTCGATGCCGCCGGGAACGTCAGCCGGATCCTCGAACCACGGGCCCGCATCGTCCTCACAGGTCGCCTGGCGCTGCCCGGCCGCCGGGCTCGACATCTCGTACGCCGCGTACTGCACCTTCACGTCACCCGTCATGCCGGAGACCCAGCTGTACTGCCCGTCCACCTGCGTGAGGCGCTGGGTGCTGCGGTCGAACGTGTCGCACAGGATCGCGTTCTCGTACGGGGTGAGACCGTCGTTCCACATGCCGATGTCGCTGCGTACCGCGTCACCAGGGGTGTGCCAGGGCTCACCGGCCTTGGCCGAACCAGGGATGACGTCGCCCGTGTCGTTCGTCACGCGGTAGAGCTGCTTGGAGATCCCTCCGGAGCCGTACTCCGTGATGGTGCGCGCTGCACTGTTGTCCGAGGTGGGTTCGGTGCCGCCGGGGTAGTTCTGCGCACCGCTGATCGAGGTCGTCCGGAGCGGCGTGAAGGTGTTCACGGAATCGACGCTCGTGCCGGTCGGTGGGTTCGGCATCCACAGGCTGATGTAGCCGGACACGACGTAGTTCCTGTCGCCGCCCACGACGGGGCCGCCGTCGACGTTCTTGGTCGGGAACTGGGTCGGGTCGGTGATGGTCCCGGTGATCGTGACCTCCACAGCGCTCCCCGGGGCGTCCTGCACGCAGGTGATGCGGCCGGAGTCGACGACCCCGGTCGCGCCCCCGCCGGCTCCTGCGGGCAGGCCCGGCAGGACGCCGGGTCCGCTCGTGTTGTGTCCGCAGACCGGGCGCCCCGCGTTCCAGAGCACGGCACCGGAGGGCAGATCGCCCAGGATCTTCGACAGGTCGTCCGTGAACGTCATCGGCCCTGCGCTCTTCTCGAACCCGAGCAGGCCCTGACCAGCGACCAGGGGCTGCCAGTCGACGGCGATCGGGTACGTGACCTGCAGGCCCGGCGAGCCGTCCGGGCCGACGGCGTCGGTGATGAGCCGACTTGCGTGGACGTCCTTGCTCAGGTTGTAGCGGGCCGCGGCCGAGACGGTGACGGTGTCGGACGTGGCGCCGACGGAGCCGTTCTCAGCGCCGTCGGCGGTGGCCGTGACGGGCACGCTGATCGCGTCCCCGTTCCGCATGTCGCCGGAGACGTTGAGGACGATGGGCACGAAGACGGTGTTGCCCTCGGTGAGTGTCCCGATGTTGCAGAGCAGCTCCGCGCCGGCGATCGCCGAGCCGGCACCCGTGCAGCGGCTCGGCACGCCGGCCCAGGTCGTCCCGCTCGGTGCGGTGGCGGTGAACCGCTCGTTGGTGCTGCTGCCGTCGTTCGAGTTCAAGGAGACGCGGTAGGTGATCGCGTCCATCGTCCGGACGGTTCCGTTCTTCGAACCGGTGTCACCACCCGGCACCGCGTCCGGTGTGAAGGGGCCGTTCCCGTCCGTGAGGACGTCGACGGCGACGGCGACGGTGCTGTCGACCGTGCCCGCGGGGCGTTCGGCGGCGGCCGTGCTGTCCCCTCCGACCGCCTGGGCCGGGACTGCGGCGAACACGAGTCCGGGGACGATGCCGAGTGCGGCCGACATCGCGAGGGCCGTGCGTGCAGGACTGCGGGATCGCATGTGACTCCAAGTCTTCGTCGACGCCGGAATCGGCTGCCGATTCGAGGGAGCAGATCAGCCCCCGCTCAGGATCATATGAGTGCGATATCTCACACGCAACACATTGCGACCGCCAAGGTCTGCTCGGAACTCGCTCCGTTCACTTCGCGGGCGTGACCCGGCGCGACCGCGACAACGGGTACCGACGGTCGAGCGATGGCTCGACGACGCTGACCATCACGAACTGCGAGAGCAGCTCAGCGGGCATCGCCCTCACGGCGCGAAGCGGTAGCCCATGCCGGACTCGGTGAGCAGGTAGCGCGGATGCGCCGGGTCCGGTTCGAGCTTCCGCCGCAGCTGCGCCATGTACAGCCGCAGGTACCCGGAGTCGTTGCCGTGTGAAGGCCCCCACACCTCGGTCAGGAGCATCTCGCGGGTCATCAGCCGGTCGGGGTTCGTGACGAGCACCTCGAGCAGGCGCCACTCGGTCGGGGTCAGCCGGATCGCGGGACCGCTGGCCGGGGTGACCTGCTTCGCGACGAGGTCCACGACGAGGTCGCCGATCCGGATCGTCGGCGCGCTGTCGACACCGGCCGGGGCACGGCGTCGCCCGAGAGCCCGCAACCGCGCCAGCAGCTCGTCCATCTGGAACGGCTTCGTCACGTAGTCGTCCGCGCCGGCGTCGAGTGCGTCGACCTTGTCGGACGAGTCGGTCCGTCCGGACAGCACGAGCACCGGGACCTGCGACCACCCCCGGATGCCCTCGAGCACCCCGATGCCGTCGAGCCGGGGCATGCCCAGGTCGAGCAGCACCAGGTCGGGCCGTTCGGTGATGACGGCGTCGATCGCCGCACGGCCGTCCTTCGCCGTCACGACCTCGTACCCGCGGGCGGCGAGCGTGACGGAGAGGGCCCGGACCAGTTGCGCGTCGTCGTCCGCGATCAGGACCTTCACCGGAGCTCCACTCCCACGTGCCCGGCGATCGGCAGCCGCACCACGACGGTGAGCCCACCACCCGGGGTGTCATCGACCTCGATCGTGCCGCCCATGCCCTCGGTGAAGCCCCGCGCGAGTGCGAGACCGAGCCCGAGGCCCGTCTCGTTGTCGGTGTCGCCGAGGCGCTGGAACGGCTGGAAGACCTCGTCGACCCGGTCCGACGGGATACCCGGACCGTGGTCGGCGATCCGGAGCTCGACCCCGCCGCCGAAGGCGCTCGCCGCGACGCGCACACGGGTGCCGTCGGGAGCGTAGCGGACGGCGTTCGCGAGCAGGTTCACGACGACCCGCTGCAGCAGGACCGGGTCGGCGAGCACCGGCGGCAGGTCGGCCGGCAGGTCGAGGTCGACGTCGTCGGGCCCGAGCTCGAGCTCGTCGAGCGCGGGGGCGACCACCGTGTCGAGGGCCAGCGGCCCGGACGCGACCGCGAGCACACCCGCCTGCACCCGGCTGACGTCCAACAGGTCAGCCAACAGCACCGCCAGCTGACCGAGGCTCTCGTCGGCGGTCGCGAGCAGTGCCTCCCGGTCGGCCCTGGACAGGTCGACGTCCAGCGCACGCAACGACTGGACGGCGGCCGAGGCGGCCGCGATCGGCCGACGCACGTCGTGGCCGACGGCCGCGAGGATCGCGCTGCGGACGCGGTCCGCCGCCGCGATCCGCTCCGCGTCCAACGCGGTGCGCGTCAACGAGCGGTGTTCGACCGCGGCGTCGAGCTGCTGCTCGACGACACGCAGCAACCGGCGCTGGGTCGGGTCGTCCGCAGCGCCCGCGAACTCGAGCACGGCGCCGGACGGGAGGCTCGTGGCCGCGTCCGGCGTCTCGCCGAACGTCCCCGACGTGGCGGGTTCCTCGTTCCCCTGCCGGATCCGGACGCCGGCAAACCCGAAGGCCTCGCGGGTGCGGTCGAGCAGGGCCTGCAGGGCGTCGTCGCCACGGAGGACGCTGCCGGCGATCCCCATCAACAGGCCGGACTCCGCCGCGGCGCGACGGGCAGCACGCGAACGTCTGGCGGACCGGTCGACCACGAAGCTGACGAGCACGGCGCTGATGACGTACATGACGAGGGCGAAGAGGTGCCACGGCTGCTGCACCGTGACCATGTGCAGGGGTTGGACGAAGAAGAAGTCGAGGCTCAGTCCGGACAGCACCGCGGTGAACACCGCTGGCCACATCCCGCCGACGAGCGCCACGACGAGCACCAGCAACTGGTACGCCAGGACGTCCACGGTGATGGCGTCGGGGTCGCTGCCGATCGACAGGACCCAGGTGAGCAGGGGCCCGACCAGGACCGAGAGTACGAACGCGGCGAGGACCCGTCCGCGGGACAGACTGCCGCCGAGCTTCGGCAGGGCGAAGCCACCACCGGCGCGCTCGTGCGTGACGACGTGCACGTCGATGTCGCCGGACTCACGGATCACGGTGTTGCCGATGCCCGGGCCGGTCAGGGCCGCGGCGAGCCGACTGCGACGGCTGACGCCGATGACGATCTGGGTCGCGTCGATCGACCGCGCGAACCGCACGAGGGTCGACGGCACGTCGTCGCCGACCACCTGGTGGTACGTCCCGCCGAGCTGTTCGAGCAGGGTGCGCTGGGCACCGAGCGCCCCCGGGTGCCGCTCGCGCAGGCCGTCGTTCGTCGTCACGTGCACGGCCGCGAGTTCGCCCCCGGCACTGCGGGCAGCGATGCGGGCCCCGCGGCGCAGCAGGGTCTCGCCCTCGGGCCCGCCGGTCAGGGCGACGAGCACCCGCTCGCGCGTCTCCCAGCGGTGCTCGATGCCGTGCTCGGCACGGTAGGCCTTGAGCGCGTCGTCGACCTCGTCGGCCAACCAGAGCAGGGCGATCTCGCGCAGCGCGGTGAGGTTGCCGAGCCGGAAGTAGTTGGACAGCGCCGCGTCGATGCGGGCCGCTGGGTACACGAGTCCGTCGGAGAGCCGCTCGCGCAGGGCAGCCGGCGCCAGGTCGACGACCTCGATCTGGTCGGCCGCACGCACGACGGCGTCGGGGACGGTCTCGCGCTGCACGGTGCCGGTGATCTCGCGGACCACGTCGCCGAGGGACTGCATGTGCTGCACGTTCACCGTCGAGATGACGTCGATCCCGGCGTCGCGCAGCGCTTCGACGTCCTGCCAGCGCTTCTCGTTCGCACTGCCGGGAGCGTTCGTGTGCGCGAGTTCGTCGACGAGGGCGACCTCGGGTGCCCGGGCGATGACGGCGTCGAGATCGAGGTCGTCCAGGTCGACACCGCGGTGCGAGACGGTGCGGCGCGGGATGACCTCGAGGCCGTCGACGAGCGCGGCGGTGGCGGCGCGTTCGTGCGTCTCGACCACGGCGACGACGACGTCCCGGCCCTCGTCGAGCAGCCGGCGGCCCTCCTCGAGCATGGTGAACGTCTTGCCGACACCCGGTGCGGCACCGAGCAGGACCCGTAGCTTGCCGCGCTTCACGTGCTCATCCTCTCGCGTCGAGTTCCGCAGCAGGTGCGAAGCCGGGCGCAGGGCGGGATCGCGCCCTCGTGTGGTCATCGCGCCCCGGTGAGTCGGGGCGCGATGACCACCGCGGGGTGCGATCGATCACGAGGACGACTTCGCCAGGGCCAGGTTCAGCTCGAGCACGTTCACCACGGGTTCCCCGAGGAACCCGAGCTGCCGCGACTCGGTGTGCTCCGTCACGAGCGCCCGCACGTCGTCGGCCGACATGCCCCGCGCCGAGGCCACCCGCTGCACTTGCTGCAGCGCGTACTCGGGGCTGATGTCCGGGTCGAGACCCGAGCCCGAGGCCGTCACGGCGTCGGCCGGGACCTCGGACACGGGCACGCCGTCGGCCTTCGCGACCGCCTGCTGCCGCTCCTTGACGGCCTTGAGCAAGTCGGGGTTGTTCGGGCCGAGGTTCGAGCCACTGGACGCGTTCGCGTCGTAGCCCTTCTCACCCGCGGCGCTCGGCCGCGACTGGAACCACTCGTCGGCGGACTTCCCGTCGAACGACTGCCCGACCAGCGACGACCCGACGACCTTGCCGTCGGACGAGGTGACCATAGAACCGTTGGCCTGCTCGTGGAACACCCCCTGGCCGACCCCCCAGACGGCGAGCGGGTAGCCGACGCCGAGCACGACGGTGGCGAGCAGGGTGAGGCGGATGGCCACACCAGCGGAACGGACGGTGGAACGTGCAGATGCCATGACTAGAACCCCGGGATGAGACCGACCACGAGGTCGATCAGTTTGATGCCGATGAAGGGGACGATCACGCCGCCGAGCCCGTAGACGAGCAGGTTGCGGCCGAGGATCGACGACGCTGCGGCGGCGCGGTACTTGACGCCGCGCAGGGACAGCGGGATGAGCGCCACGATGACGAGCGCGTTGAAGACGACGGCCGACAGGATCGCGGACGACGGGCTGTGCAGCCCCATGATGTTCAGGGCCGCGAGCCCGGGGAACGCCGCCTGGAACATCGCCGGGATGATCGCGAAGTACTTCGCGACGTCGTTGGCGATGGAGAAGGTGGTCAGGGCCCCGCGGGTGATGAGCAGCTGCTTGCCGATGCGGACGACGTCGATGAGCTTGGTCGGGTCGGAGTCGAGGTCGACCATGTTGCCCGCCTCCTTCGCCGCCGTCGTGCCGGTGTTCATCGCGACGCCGACGTCCGCCTGCGCCAGGGCCGGGGCGTCGTTGGTGCCGTCACCGGTCATCGCGACGAGGTTGCCGCCCTCCTGCTCGCGCTTGATGTACGCGAGCTTGTCCTCCGGGGTGGCCTCGGCGAGGAAGTCGTCGACGCCGGCCTCGTGCGCGATCGCGGCCGCGGTCCGGGGGTTGTCGCCGGTGATCATCACCGTGCGGATGCCCATCGACCGGAGCTCGGCGAACCGTGACGCCATGCCGTCCTTGACGACGTCCTTCAGGTGCACGACGCCGAGCAACGTGACCGCGCCGTCCGAGGAGCGGCGACCGACGACGAGCGGGGTCCCGCCCTGGTCGGAGATCTCGGCGACGGTGGAGTCGATCGCGGCGACCAAACCGGCGTCGGGGGTGTCGGCCCAGGCGAGCACTGCAGCAGCGGCGCCCTTCCGGATCTGCGACCCGTCCGGCAGGTCGAGACCCGACATGCGCGTCTGCGCCGTGAACGGCACCTCGACGGCCCCGTCCGGCAGGGCCGGCGTCACCCCGGCGTCAGCAGCGAGCGACACGATCGAACGACCTTCGGGCGTCGAGTCCGCAGCGCTCGACAGGGCTGCTGCCTCCATCAGCGAGGCCTCGCTCACACCCGGCACCGGCACCACGCGGGAGGCCCGGCGGTTGCCGTACGTGATGGTGCCGGTCTTGTCGAGCAGCAGGGTGGTGATGTCACCGGCGGCCTCGACCGCGCGACCCGACATCGCCAGCACGTTGTGCTGCACGAGCCGGTCCATGCCGGCGATGCCGATCGCGGAGAGCAGGGCGCCGATGGTGGTCGGGATGAGGCAGACGAGCAGGGCGATGAGCACCGGCACGCTGACGGTCGCACCGACGAGTCCCGCGATGGGCTGCATCGTCAGGCAGACGATCACGAAGACGATCGACAGCGAGGCGAGCAGGATGTTCAGCGCGATCTCGTTCGGCGTCTTCTGCCGGGCAGCACCCTCGACCAGACGGATCATCCGGTCGATGAAGGTCTCACCAGGGGTCGAGGTGATGCGCACGATGATCCGGTCGGACAGCACCCGGGTGCCGCCGGTGACGGCACTGCGGTCGCCGCCGGACTCGCGGATGACGGGCGCGGACTCACCGGTGACGGCTGACTCGTCGACCGACGCGATGCCGTCGACGACGTCGCCGTCGCCCGGGATCACCTCGCCTGCGACGACCACGACCACGTCACCCTTGGCCAGGTCGACCGACGCGACCTCCTCGGTCACGTTGCCGGTCGCCGCTGCGTCGACCGGGTCGTAGCCGAGCACCCGGCGGGCGCTCGTGGTCGAGCGGGTCTTCCGCAGCGTGTCGGCCTGCGCCTTGCCCCGCCCCTCGGCGACCGACTCCGCCAGGTTCGCGAAGACGACGGTGAGCCAGAGCCACACCGCGATGGCGATGGTGAACGCGGACGGTTCGACGACGGCGGCGGCCGTCGTCAGCGCTGCGCCGACCTCGACGATGAACATGACGGGGTTCCGCCACATCAGTCGCGGATCGAGTTTCCGCAGGGCTCCCGGGAGGCCCGCCACCAGTTGGCGGGGCCCGAATGCGGACGAGCGGGTGGCCGGCTCCACTGCGGTGCGCGGTTCCGGCTCGGTGGTCACGGTCATGACAGTCCTTCTGCGAGCGGGCCCAGTGCGAGCACCGGGAAGTAGGTGAGTGCGGTGACGATGACGGCGACGCCGCCGAGCAGCCCGATGAACAGCGGGCGGTGGGTGGGCAGGGTGCCGGCGGTCTCGGGCACGCGGTCCTGGGCGGCGAGCGACCCGGCGAGCGCCAGGACGAACACCATCGGCACGAAGCGGCCGAGCAGCATCACGACGCCGAGCGCGGAGTTCATCCACGTGGTGTTCGCGGTGAGCCCGCCGAAGGCCGACCCGTTGTTGTTCGCACCCGAGGTGAAGGCGTAGAGCAACTCGGACAGCCCGTGGTTGCCGGGGTTGAAGATCGACGTGCCGAGCACCTGTTCGCGGACGCCGGGGATGACCAGGGACAGTCCGGTGGCGAGGAGCACGAGAGTCGGCGTGACCAGGATGTACAGCGCCGCGAAGGTCATCTCCTTCGCGCGGATCTTCTTGCCGAGGTACTCCGGGGTCCGGCCGACGAGCAGGCCGCCGATGAACACCGTGATGACGGCGAGCACGAGCATGCCGTACAGGCCGGAACCGACGCCGCCCGGGGTGACCTCGCCGAGCATCATGTTGAGCATCGCCATCATCCCGCCGATCGGGGTGAAGCTGTCGAACATGCCGTTCACCGCACCGGTCGACGTCGCGGTCGACGTCGTGCCGAACAACGTGGTGCCGAGGATCCCGAACCGGGTCTCCTTGCCCTCCATCGCGGCGCCGGCTGCGTGCGTGGCGAGTCCGCCGCCACCGAGCTCGGCGATCGACATCACCGACAGGGACACGAGGAAGATCGCGCCCATCACGGCGAGGATCGCGTAGCCCTGGCGGTCGTCGCCGACCATCCGGCCGAAGGTGCGCGGCAGGGAGAACGGGATGACGAGCATCAGGAAGACCTCGACCAGGTTCGTCCACGCCTGCGGGTTCTCGAACGGGTGCGCCGAGTTGGCGTTGAAGTAGCCGCCGCCGTTCGTGCCGAGTTCCTTGATCGCCTCCTGCGACGCCACGAACCCGTCGGGCAGGTGCTGCGTGCCGCCGACCAGCGTGGTGACGTCGGTGCCGCTCCCCCACGACTGGATGACGCCGCCGGCGACGAGCACGATCGCGAAGACGAACGCACCGGGCAGCAGCAGTCGACCGACGCCGCGGACGACGTCGACCCACACGTTGCCGAGCGTGCCGGACTTGCGCCGGGCGAACCCGCGCACCAGTGCCACGGCGACGGCGAGGCCGACGGCTGCGGACAGGAAGTTCTGCACCGCGAGGCCGGCCATCTGCACGCTGTACCCGACGGTGACCTCGGGTGAGTACGACTGCCAGTTCGTGTTCGCGACGAACGACGCCGCGGTGTTGAACGCGAGCGACGGGCCCACGGCGGGCAGCCCGAGGTCGCCGGGCAGGACGACCTGGATGCGCTGCAGCAGGTAGACGAGCAGGAGGCCGACGACGCTGAAGAGCAGCACGCCGCGCAGGTACACGGGCCACGACTGTTCGGCGTCCGGGTCGACCCCGATCAGCCGGTAGACCCCACGCTCGACCCGGTTGTGCCGGACGGGTGTGAAGACCCGGGCCATCCAGTCGCCGAGCGGCCGGTAGGCGACGACGAGCAGCAGGACCAGCGTGGCGACCTGGACGATCCCCGCCCAGACGTCCGCGGTGCCCGCGCCCATCAGAACCGCTCCGGACGCACGAGCGCCCAGACGAGGTACACGACTGCGGCGATGCCGAGGACGGCGGCCGCGATGGTGATGCCGATCACAGCCGTTCCACCCCCTTGGCGATCAGTGCCACCACGCCGAACACGGCGAGGACACCGGCGACGACGAACACGTCGAACACGAGGGACTCCAGAAGGTCTGCGGTGTCCGCGCCGGGCGACGCGGACGGCACCACGTGTGGTGCCGAGACCGATGCTGGGTCCTGCACCGGGCCTCCAGGCCGCTCCTAACGGTTTCCTCACGCCGCCCTGGCGGACGCATGCGCCCCGCTAACACGCGCTCGCCGTCCTACGATCGGACCATGGTGATCCCCGCTCCCCCGACCCGCCCGGGCACGAGGGCGTCCACCGTCGCCGGGAGCCTGCTCGCCACAGCCGTGGTGTCGATCGGCGCGCTGTGGGCGGTCGTCTTCGGGCCGCTCTGGCTCTTCGGCGAGCAGCGACAACTCCTGCTGTGGTTCTGGGCCGTTCCCCTGGCGTTCGTGCCGTGGCTGGCCGCGATCGCGGCGCTCGTCCTCGCACTGGTGGGGTGGTCGCGCGGGCGCGGGCGGAAGCGCGCGGCGTTGGCCGTCTGCTGCGCCGTGGTCGTCCTGCTGGCACCGATCGCGATGCTGTTCGGGCCGGGTAGCGCGCTCGTCGACACCTCGGTCTGAGGCCCGAACGGGTCCGTGCTCAGTCCGCGGCCGAGGCGCTGAGTCGTGCGGACAGCGCGCGGACCGAGCAGGCGAGGTCCTCGGGGCCCTCGACGACGAAGTCCACCGCGAACGCGGCGAACGCTCCGGCGAGACCCGGCCAGGACCACGAGCCGAGCGCCACCCGGCTCCGCTCGTCGGACAGGGGTTCGACGACGGCGTCCTCGGGCAGGTAGGGCCCGATCGTCCGTGCGTCGGCGGCCGTCATGGTGACCGAACCGACGCACGGCCACACGTCGGCCCGCGCCGATCCCTTGAACCGCGCCGACACGAAGGCCACGGGGTCGCCACCGGGCACCGGTCGGGGCGTGAACGGCACGCGCGTGCGCATCCGCGGCGTGATCCGGTCGATGCGGTGGGTGCTCCAGTCGTCGCGGTCGAGGTCCCAGTCGAGCAGGTACCAGCGGCCGTTCCGCGCGATCACGGCGTGGGGTTCGACGCGGTGCGGGGTCTCGTTCTCGCCGTACCCGAAGCGGAACACCTCGCGCAGGTGGACGACCTCGCTCACCGCCACCAGGACGTCCGGGTCGGTCGTGGTCCGGCTCGTCGCGGTCACGGCCTGCACCGCGTCGACCCGTGACCGGAGCCGCGCGGGCATCACCTGCCGGACCGTCGCCAGTGCTCGGGCAGCCGACTCGGCGATGTCCGCGCCCGACGCGGGCGCGACGGCGAGTGCCAGGGCGATCGCCACGGCCTGGTCGTCGTCGAACAGCAGGGGCGGCAGGTCCGAACCCGCTGCGAGCCGGTACCCACCGGCGGGACCGCGCAGTGCCTCGACCCGGTACCCGAACTCGCGGAGGCGGTCGACGTCGCGGCGGACCGTGCGAGGGCTGACCTCGAGGCGTCCGGCGAGCTCGTCGCCCGGCCAGTCGCGGTGCACCTGCAACAGCGACAGCAGCGTGAGCATGCGCGAGGAGGGTCCGGACATGTCGATCATCCTCGCCGAAGAAGCGGACACGATCTGACCGCATCGACGGTCATCCTCGTTCCATGAGCATCGAAACGACAACCCACCTCAACTTCGACGGCAACGCCCGCGAGGCCCTCGACTTCTACGCAACGGTCTTCGGCGGCGATGTCACCGCCGCCACCTACGGGCAGATGGGCGCCCTGGACGATCCCGCCTGGACGGACCGCGTCGTCTTCGGCCAGGTCTCCACCGACGCCGGGTTCCGGGTCATGGCGTTCGACGTCTGGCCCGGACAGCCCTACGACCAGGGATCGAACGCCTTCTACGTGTTCGTGCACGGCGACGACTCCGCCGAGATCGAACGGTACTGGGCCGCACTGTCCGAGGACGCCGAGGTTCGACAGCCCCTGGAACCCTCGGCCTGGGCACCATTGGCCGGGCAGCTGCGTGACCGCTTCGGTGTGGTCTGGCAGCTCGACGTCGCGGCTCCGACCGAGTGACGCGGCGGTGCGGCCGGGAAGGGCCTGCGCCGCACCGACGCTCGGACGTTTGTGAACCACTTCCCCACGGAAACCGGCCGCCGCTAGCGTGCTGGCATGCCCGAGTTCCGTCCGATGCCCGGCTACGAGCTCGGCGAAGGATGGGTGGCCGCCCGCCGACGCCGCTCCCGGTTCGGCCGCGTGTGGCGCTGGGTCGGCCCGCCGGTCGCGCTCCTCGCCGCCGTCGCGGCCGTCCTGCTGTTCCGCTGGTACGCGGGCGTGGCCGACCAGGTCGAGTGGGAGTGCGCGGTGTCCACCTGCGGCACGAACGACCCGCGGTCCTTCGCGCCGGAGGGGTGCTGGGCGCTCCTCGTGCTCGCCGGGCTCGGTACCGTCCGGGTCCCCGGGCGGTGGTGGTGGACGGGCGCGCTCCTGCTCGGGTTCGCACTCGTCGCCGCGTGGTCGATCGACTGGTGGCGGATGCCCGGGATCGACCTCGGGCTGTTCGTGACGCCGATCGGAGCCGGGAGCGTGGGCGCCGTCCTCCTGCTCGCCCGGACCGGGATGGCCGTCGACCGTGTTCGCGGGCGAGCCCACACCGCCCGTCGGCGGGCCGAACAGGACAGTCCGCGGGACCTGGGCGAGCGCTGACCCGGTCGGAGGATCAGCCCGAGCGGCTCCAGGTGCTGACCGTCACGGTCGCGGTCACGCTCGTCGGCGCGAACACCTGCTCCGGAGCGACGTGGTGGTGGCTCGGCCCCATGTGCACGACGTCGTGGACGTCCTCGGCGGAGAGGTCCATCGTCCACGTCAGGTCCTCGGAGGACCGCAGGACGAACGACGGCGTGAGCGAGTCGTGCAGCCGCCGCTCCTTCTCCGGATCGACTGAGATCGTCGCCTCGGCCAGCTCCGCCAGGTGTCCGGTGCGCGGGGTCACGACGACCAGCACCCCGTCGGGGTGCAGGACGCGCGCGTACTCGGTCTGGTTGCGCGGTGCGAAGACGTCGAGGACGACGGCGGCAGCGTCGTCGACGACCGGGAGGCGCTCGGTCACGTCCCCGACGACGGCTCCGGCCCGTTCGTGGACGCGGGCCGCCCGTCGGATCGCAATCGCCGACAGGTCCAGCGCAACCCCGAGCCTCCCGTCCGCCGCGCGCAGCGCATGCGCCAGGTAGGTCCCCGGACCGGAGCCGACGTCGAGCACGATGCCGGGTGCCGTCGCCTCGGCGACGACCTCGGCGAGCGCCCGCTCGACGGGCGCGTAGTGCCCGCGCCCCAGGAACCGCAGCCGGGCGTCGACCATCTCCGGGGTGTCCGCCGTGAGCGCGCGACGCTTCGCCGGCAGGAGCGTCAGGTGCCCCTGCCTGGCCTCGTCGAACCGGTGTCCGGTCGCGCAGCCGACCTGGCCGTCGACCCGGCCGAGGGGCTCGGCGCACACGGGGCAGGCGAGCATCGGCAGCAGGTCGTCACGCACCGGCCCAGCGTACGGGGCCTCGCTCGCCTGGCCGGATGTCGCTGCAGCAGCTCTTCGGTCTCGACGGACGCACCGCCCTGGTGACGGGAGGCAGTTCTGGTATCGGGCAGGCCATCGCGGTCGCCCTGGCGGACGCCGGAGCACACGTGCTGGTAGCGGCTCGGACGGGTGCGACCATCGACTCCACCGTCGCCGCGATCCGGCAGGCGGGTGGCTCGGCCGACGGCGTCGTCGCGGACCTGTCCTCGCGCGCCGGAGCCCACGCACTCGCCGACGCGGTTGGGACGTCGACGTCCTCGTGAACTCCGCCGGGATCAACCTCCGGCCGCCGATGGCCGATCTCGACGAGGACACCTGGGACGCCACGATGGCCGTGAACCTCGACGCACCCTTCGTGCTCGGGCAGCGGCTCGCGCCCGGCATGGCAGCGCGTGGCCACGGCCGGATCATCAGCATCAGCTCGCAGCAGGCGCACCGTCCGTTCGCCGCGAGTGGCGCGTACGGGGTCTCCAAGGCCGGTCGGGGCCCCGCCGCCGGTTCCGGACCGACGCGCCAGCGGCGGGCCGGCCGTGCCGGTGGGGAGAGGCACTGGCCCGGTCCCAAGCGGAGGCCTGGTCCGCGCAGGGGGTCACCTCCAACGTCCTCGTCCCCGGTTTCGTGCGCACCCCGCTCAACGAGCGGCTCGGTTCCGACCCGGCGGCGGTGTCCGCCCTCGCGGCGCGGACGCTGGTCGGCCGGAACGGCCTGGCGTCGGACTTCGCCGCGGCGGCGGTGTTCCTCGCCGGCCCCGGGTCGGCCTACGTCACCGGGCAGTCGATCGCGGTCGACGGCGGGTTCTCCGTCCACTGAGGGTGTCTGATGCGCCGGCCTGGGGTACTGGCAGGGCCTGCCTGCGCCGGGGTCCGGCTGGCAGGATCGACGGTGTGAAGACACTGGAGTTGCCACAGACGGACCTCACCGCATCCGACGTCGTCGTCGGACTGATGCGGATCAACGACATGAGCGACGAGGACATCCGCGCGCTCTACAGCGCCTCGCGCGACGCGGGCGTGAACATGTTCGACCACGCCGCGGTGTACGGCGAGTGGCACGGCTGCGAAGAGCGGTTCGGTTCCGCCGTGACGCTGTCGCCGACGGAGCGTGCCGAGATCGTGCTGCAGACCAAGGTCGGCATCCGTCCGACCCCGAACGGCGCGTACTTCGACTTCTCGTACGAGCACATCCTCGAGTCGGTCGAGGAATCGCTCACCGCGCTGCAGACCGACTACGTCGACGTCCTGCTCCTGCACCGCCCCGACGCCCTGGTGGAGCCGGAAGAGGTCGCGAAGGCCTTCGACGAGCTGCACGCCGCCGGCAAGGTGCACTACTTCGGGGTCTCGAACCACACCCCCGGTCAGGTGGACCTGCTCAAGAAGCACGTCCAGCAGCCGCTCGCCTTCAACCAAGTGCAGCTCAGCATCACGCACGCCAACGTCATCTCGCAGGGCCTCACGGCGAACATGGGTGGCCTCGACCAGTCGATCTCCCGCGACAACGACATCCTCAACTACTCGCGGATCAACGACATCACGCTGCAGGCATGGTCGCCGTTCCAGAAGGGCTTCTTCGACGGCGTCTTCCTCGGCGACCGCGAGCAGTACGCCGACCTGAACGACGCCCTCGAGGAGATCGCCGCCGCGCACGGGGTCACCCCGACGGGCATCGCCGTCGCCTGGATCACCCGCCACCCCGCACACTTCCAGGTCGTCCTCGGCACGACGAACCCGCAGCGTGTCCGCGACTCAGCGGCCGGCTCGGACGTCGAGCTGTCGCGTGAGGAGTGGTACCGGATCTTCACCGCTGCGGGGCACACCGTTCCGTGAGCCCATCGGGCAGGGTGGGGCCGTGCTCCCCGACCTCACCCTGCCCGTCCGCCTGTCCGCCCGCGCCGGTTCGGTGGTGGTGCGGAACGCGGCCGACGACGACCTCGACGCACTGATGGCGTTGCTGTCCGACGACCCGATCAGTGCGGCCCGCGGGGACGTCGCCGCCCCGGAGGACCGTCCGCAGTACGCCGCGGCCCTCCGAGCGATCACCGACGACCCAGCGAACGCGCTGCTGGTCGCCGAGGACGAGTCCGGTCGGCTCGTCGGCACGCTGCAGCTCACCCGGATCCCGGGCATGGCTCGTCGAGGAGCAACCCGGCTGCTCGTCGAGGCCGTCCGCGTGAGCAGCGCGCTCGGCTCCGGCGGCATCGGCAGCGCGATGATGCGGTGGGTGACCGACGTCGCAGCACCGGAGCTCGGAACCCCGCTCGTGCAGCTCACATCGGACGCCGCCCGCACGGACGCGCACCGGTTCTACGAGCGCCTCGGGTTCACCGGATCGCACGTCGGCTTCAAGTACCGCGTCCCAGACTCTTCCGCGCGCTGACGTTCTTTCCCAGAACGCGCGCGATGGAAGACGGTTTCGGGCGTACCTGGTCGAAACTTCCGACCAGGTACGCCCGATTCGACCAGGTACGCCTCAGTCGGCGGAGTCAGCAGACCGCGCCGTCGGGACGCGCACGTCGACCGGGGACACCGCGGCGGGGTCGGCGGAGGCGCCACCGACGACGTCGAAGGAGATCCCGAGCATCGCCGGGTCCTCGTCGAGCTCCAGCCCGTCCTCGCGGACCTGGTCCTCCGGGATTGCACGGCCACCAGACGGGTCCCACGAGTTCGCGATCGACATGCCGACGAGCATGCCGGGCGACCTTGAGTGACGCCTCTGAACCGCCGCAGAAGCTCCGATCAGCGGTCGAGGTCAGGCACCGTCCGCCGCGATCAGCTCGAGCTGCGTCAGGGCGACGTCGGTGCCAGCGGTGAAGACGAACGACGAACCGCCGCCGATGATCCGGAACACCCGGGTCTGCCCGGCCCACGTGAACTCGGCACCGTCGACCGCCGTGACCGTCTCGCCGAGGGACACCTGCCACGAGTACGAACCCGGGGTCGCCACCGTCACCGTGTACAACGACGCTGCGGGGCAGTCCACGTCGAACGACACCGACTCCCCCGCGGCGAGCGCCGTGACCGTGCGCCCGGTGTCATCCGTGAGCGGCGACGCCCCGACGGGCAGCAGGTCGACCGGGGCGTCCCGGTAGCCGTGCACCTCGGACGCCGAGACGGGGCGGGTGTCCGATGCCCAGCCCTGCGGTTCGGAGGACAGCGTGAAGACGATGTGCGACGCCGACACCACCACGTGGTGCGGGATGCTCACCGATGTCCAGGGCGAGCCGTCGACCGTCACCGACGCCACGTACGCGCCTGCGGAACCGTCGGCGACCTCGATGACGGTGGGCGTTCCTCCCGGCTGGTGCAGCGCCGTCCTGCGGACCGACGGCGGCACGAGCACGTAGGTGCCCGTGGACGGCGCCAGGGGGTACAGGCCGATCGTCGCGAAGACGTACCAGGCGCTCATCTCGCCGTTGTCCTCGTCGCCGGGGTAGCCCTGGCCGAGGTCGGAGCCGACGAACAGCCGCTCCAGCGATTCGCGGACGATGCGGTGCGCGTCGTCGTGCCGACCGGTGAACATCGGGAAGAACGGGATGTGGTGCGCCGGCTGGTTGGACAGGCCGAGCATGCCCATCCGGACGTCGCGGGCCTCGGTCATCTCGTGGATGGGGAAGCCGTACGCGCCGGATCGGACGGTCGCGCCGGTCTCGGGTGTCGCGAAGAAGGCGTCGAGTGCGGCGTCGAACCGGGCTGGTCCGCCGTGCAGGTCCACGATGCCGGCACCGTCGTGGGGAGCGGTGAAGGCCGTGCCCCACGCGTTCGTCTCGGTGTAGTCGTCGCCCCAGTCGCGCGGGTCGAACTCGGTGCCGACCCGCCACGAGCCGTCGGGGTCGCGCCCGATGAAGAAGCCCCGCTCGGAGTCGAACACGTGCCGGTACTGCAGGGACCGCCGGGCGAACCACTCCGCCTCGGCCTCGTACCGGGACAGGTCGGCGGGCGTCGCCGCCCGCGATGCGAGCAGCCCCGCCATCACCGCGAGTCCCCAGTCGTTGATGGCGGCGTCCAGGGTCCAGGACATCCCCTCGGACGTCGCGGTGTCGACGTGGCCGCGGAAGGCGCCCGGGAGGCTCCCCTTGCGTCCGACGCGCTCGTCGCGCGGCGGGACGGTCGCGTTCCGCACCGCGCTCCGGTACGCCTCGGCGAGGTCGAACCCGGTGACGCCCTTCGCCGCGAGGTCGGCGAAGACGGTGTCGCTCGTGGTGCCCGTCATGCAGTCCTCGGCGCCGGGGGCGCTCCAGCGCGGGGTCCACCCGCCGTCGTGGTGGTGCTCGACGAAGCCCTGCGCGAGCTCGCCGGCGGTCTCCGGGGTGAGGAGCCCGAGGAGCGGCCACGCGGTGCGGTAGGTGTCCCAGAACCCGTTCGTGGTGGTGAACGGCCCCACGACGACCTCCGGGCCGGGCTCGTCGCGGATCGGGTCGGCGAGGACGGCCCCGTACGGGGAGCGGTGGTGCGGTGCCCCGGTCAGGGCGGTCTCGCCGGCACGGTTCGGGTAGAGGAACAGCCGGTACAGGCCGGAGTACAGGCTCGTCAGCTGGTCCGGGGTGGCTCCGTCGAAGGAGAGGGTCGCGAGCTTCTCCGTCCAGAGCGCCTCGGCGCGGGTGCACATGGCGTCGAAGGAGCCGGCGTCGTCGAGGTTCGCGCGGGCGTCCTCGATGGAGACGGTCGAGATGCCGAGCAGGACGTCGACGACACCGGTGCCGTCCACGGCCAGCCAGCCGCGCAGCTCGTGCTCGCCGGTGCTCGTGTGGTCCGCGGTCACGTGCGGGACCCGGACGTGCACGTGGTGCGGCGGGGTGCCGGGGCGGTCGTCGAGCAGGGCCTCCACCACGGCGGTGCCGTCGGTCACGGTCACGGAGACGTCGGAGACCCACCCGTGGTGGTCGAGCACGATGCTGCGGGTACCGGTGAACCGGAAGCCGAGGGCGAACTCCCCCGCGGTCACCTCGGCCGTCACACCCTGGTCGAGGGCGACCCGGTACCGGTGCGGAGCGTCGATCTCGTCGTCGTGGTCGAAGCCGAGCGCGCGGGCTGCCCGGTCGACGTCGGGGGCGTCGAGCGGCGACGGCATGACCTGGAACACCCCGCGGTCCCCCATCCACGGCGACGGGATGTGACTCGTCGCGAAGGCCTGGATCGCCGGTCGGACCCGTCCGTCGGCGTCGGTGCGCGCGTGCTGCTGGTAGGCGTACGGCCACCGGTTGCTCGACGCGTCGGTCATCGGCAGGCCGAAGACCCCGCCGTGGGGGATGCCGACGAGCGGCGCGTTGTTGCCGCGGGAGAACCGGGACGACGCCTGGGTGCCACGGGTCGTGCGGACGTGGTCGAGCGGCGTGGTCGGTGCCGGGCGCGCCGGGGCGATCCGGACGTCGTCGAGCCAGCCGCGCAGGGCTGGACGCTCCCCGGCGGCGCCCGACGGCTGCGTGTCGGAGCCGAGCCGGGCCTCCAGTCGGTCGACGACCAGCCCCGCGAACGGCGTGAGGTCCACCGCGCGACGGTTCCACTGGTCGACCCACTGCTTGCGGGCCGCGTCCTGCGCCTCGGGCGTGAGCGCGTCGCCGTACTGGTCGCGAGCCTGTCCGCCGTGCGCGGCCGCGTGCTCGCTCAGTCGTGTGCCGTCGGTGAAGACGACGTCGACGGCGAAGGCCGTGGCGTCCCAGAAGTGCGGCAGGTCCGCCTCGGTGGGCTCGGCTGCGCCCTGCGGCAGCGTGCGTTCCGGGAACCAGACCCACGACAGTTCGTCGCCGGGTGCGACCACCCGGCCTCCGGAGCCGGGGACGATCGCCACGACGGCGCCGTCGCCCGCGGGTCGTTCGACCAGCCACCCCTCCGACGATCCGAAGCCGACACCGTTCCGCGCCGCGACGGCCGTCGTCGGCCCACCGCTCCGTTGCAGTTCTCGCACGGGACCAGCGTATTTGGTCCAGTGTCTGGACGAAAACGCTCGGCGTGTCAGCCCTTGTTCTGCCCGGGGGCGTTCTCGGACTTGCCGGGCCCGGAGTCGACCGCGGTGTCCGCCGCGCCGGTGCCGTCCTGGGGTTGCTGCACCGGGTTGGACGCCGGGCTGCTCGGCTCGGGACCGACCGGCGGGTCCTGCGTCGGTTGCGCCGGTTCGCTCGGTTCCTCGCTCGGCTGCTCAGCGGGCTCGGACGGCTGTTCGGCCGGTTCGGACGGCTGCTGCTCGGCCGGTTCGCTCGGCTGTTGCTGCTCGTCGCTCGGCTGTTGGTCCTCGCTCGGCTGGTCCTCGGGCGGTGCGGTCGAGGTCGAGTCCGTCGGTGCGGGCGTGCTGTCGCCGTCACCGTTCAGGGCGAAGACCGCGACGCCGATGCCGATCAGCACCAGGACGACCACGACGATCGCCGTGATGATCGGCCCCTTGCGCCGCTTCTCGCGCTGCGCCGGGTCGTCACCGGCGCCCGGGCGGACGGGCGGGGCCGCGGGTGGCACGCCACCACCACCGCCGGTCGGGCCGCCGGTGCCACGCTGGGCACCGAGGACGGTGGTCGACACGTCGTCCGCGACGTTCGGCTGCTGGGCGTCCATCACGCGGGTCGCGTCGTCCGCACCAGGCTGTCCACCCGGACGGGAGGCGCCGCTCGCCGGCATCACGCGGGTCGCGTCGTCCGCGTGCGCGGCCATCGGAGCCGTGGCTGCGGCGGCGGCACCGGCCGCGGCCGCGCCGGCCGCGGCCGCGGCCGCGGCGGCCGGCGTGAGTGTTCCGGGCCCGCCGGGCAGGAGCTGCGTGGCGGTGGACGGCTCGTCGCGGCCCAGGGCGCGCAGTCGTTCGGCTGCCTCGGCCGCGCTCGGGCGCTCGGACGCGTCCTGCGCGGTCATCACGTGCAGGAGCGTGCGCCAGGCCGTCGGCAGGTGCTGGTCGATCTCCGGGCTGCGGGTCAGCCGCGCGGTCGCGGACTCGATCGCGCTGCCCGGGAACGGCGTCTTGCCGGTCATGCACTCGAGCAGCACCAGCCCGAGCGCGTAGACGTCGGCCTTGCCGGTGATCTCCTGCGCGAGGACCTGCTCCGGCGCCAGGTACGCGGCCGTCCCCATCACGGTGCCGGTGCCGGTCACGCGCGAGGCGTCACGGAGCAGGGCGATGCCGAAGTCGGCGAGCTTGACGTGGGTGCCGTCGCGTTCGAGCAGCACGTTGGCGGGCTTCACGTCGCGGTGGACGATGCCCTGCGCGTGCACGGCGCTCAGCCCGTCGGCCACCTGCGAGCCGACACGGGCCGCGGTCGTGGGGTCGAGCGGTCCCTCGCGCAGTCGGGTGGCGAGGTCGCTGCCGGGGACGAGCTCCATGACGAGGTACGAGTCCCCGTCCTCGTCGTCGAGCGCGGCGTCGTACAGGGTGACGAGGGCCGGGCTCCGCAGTGTCGCGAGGGTCTGGATCTCCGACTCGGCTCGGGCGCGTTCACCGTGGTCGACCGGTCCGATGCGGAACACCTTGACGGCGACCTCGCGGCCGAGTTGCTCGTCGACCGCTCGGTACACGGACGCCATGCCACCGTGTCCGAGCGTGCCCGTGACGCGGTACCTGCCGCCGAAGACCCGTTCTCCCATGCGGGGCAACCTACCGGTAGCGGCTGACGGGCCTCTGCCGCCGGTCCCCCACCCGGCTCAGTCCGGGGCGGGGTCCCGCACCCGGCTCAGTCCGGGGTGGGCTCGGCGCCGTGGCGGAGCGCCGTCAGGTACAGCCGGTGCGCCGTGATCACGAGGGCGAGCCAGGCGAGCCCCAGCGCCCACGCCGCCAGCACGTCGGTGAGCCAGTGGTGCCCGAGGAACACCCTCGAGGCCCCGACCGACAGCACGAACAGGGTCCCCACGACGATCGTCCACACCCGCGTGACGACCCGCGACTGCCGCAGGAGCAGCAGGTACACGATCGTCCCCACGATCACCGTCGCGTTGAGGGTGTGGCCGGACGGGAACGACGGCGAGTGCTCGTACGGCGGCACCGCGTCGGAGAGCGGCGGACGCGCCCGACCGATGAGGTCCTTGCCCGCGATCGTCATCAGCAGCGAGCCGCCACTCGCCGCGACGAGCAGCACCAACGGGGTCCACGCCCGACGCTGGACGGTGAACCCGACCAGGAAGCCGAGGGCGACGATGGGCATGCCGATCGTGCCGGCGATGTCGGTCCACCACGTGACCAGGCGATCCCCCACAGGCGACCGGAGGGTGAGTGCCCAGTCGAGCACCGGACGGTCGAGCACCGCGACGTCGTCGGCTTCGCGGACGGCGTCGTAGACCTCAGACGCGAGCCAGGTCGCGACGACGGCGATGCCGATCCCGACGGCCAGCGTGAGCAGCAGGAGCGGCATCGCGCCGTACCGGTGGCCGAGCGTGGTCCACCCCTGCGCGGTCGCCCGACCCGCGCGGGTGCGCCAGCGGGTGAGGTCGACCTCGCCGACGGTGCGGTCGGCGGCGTCCCCGCGTTCGGTGTCCATCCGTCCACCCTGCCCGAAGCGCCCGGGAACCGCCGAGGCAGGTACCGGTCAGTCCTTCGCCTCGGAGTACGCCCCCACCACCGCGACTGACAGCGGGAACGTCACCGGGAAGTCCTGGAACAACAGCCGACCAGCATCGACCGCGGCTTCACGGATCTGCGTCGCCACCCACTCGGCGTGCTCCTCCGGCGCGTGCACCACGATCTCGTCGTGCACGAAGAACACCAGGTGCGGGCCGTCCGTCACGGCCCCGGGGAACCGCGCGGTGAGCCGGGACCGCAACGCCCCCATCCACGCGAGCGCCCACTCGGCCGCGGTCCCCTGCACCACGAAGTTCCGGGTGAACCGTCCCCAGCTCCGCGCCCGGGACTCGACGGCACGCTGCATCGCCGGGGTCCCCTCGACCGTGTAGGCCTGGTTCCTGGCCTCGAACCACGACGACTCCGGCACGGGCGACGTCCGTCCGAGCAACGTCGTGACGGGTTCGCCCCGCTCCCCCGCGCGAGCGGCGCGTTCGACCAGGTCGAGCGCGCGCGGGAACGCCCGCACCAGGCGCGGGACGAGCCGACCGCCCTCACCCTGGGTGGCGCCGTACATCGCGCCGAGCATGGCCACCTTCGCCTGCTGCCGGGTCTCGACGGCGCCCGAGGCCACGACGCCGTCGTACAGGTCACGTCCGTCGCCCGCCGAGGCCATCGCCCGGTCACCGGCCATCGCGGCGAGCACGCGTGGCTCCAGCTGCGCAGCGTCGGCCACGACGAGCTTCCAGCCCGGGTCGGCGATGACCGCCCCGCGGATCCCCTTCGGCAGCTGCATCGCTCCCCCGCCGTCGGCCGCCCAGCGTCCGGTGACGACGCCGCCGACCACGTACTTCGGGTGGAACCGGCCGTCGCGCACCCAGTCGTCGAGCCACGTCCAGCCGTTCGCCGTCAGGAGCCGCGCGAGTCGCTTGTACTCGAGCAGCGGTTCGATGACGGGGTGCTCGATCTCCTGCAGCTCCCACTTGCGGGTACTCGTCACCATGAGCCCCGCACGGCGCAGCGAGCGCAGGACGTCGGCCGGTGAGTCCGGGTTGAGCGTCGGGTCGTCGAGGCGCTCGCGCACGACGGCGGCGATCTCCTCGAGCCGCCGCGGCCGCACGCCGTAGGGGACGCGCGGCCCGAGCGTCTCCTCGAGCAGTCGCTCGTGCACGTCGGCACGCCACGGCAGCCCGGCGTGCAGCATCTCCGCCGCGACGAGGGCTCCGGCGGACTCCGCCGTCGTCAGCAGGCGGAGGGCACCGGGCGACGTCGACCCCGCGACCGCGGCGAGCTGTGCCCGGAACTCGGCAACCGGGTCGACGTCGTCGTCCGGCACCGACGCGGTGAACAGGGCGTCGTCGAAGAGCTGGGCCTGCGTCGGCCGGAGGACCCGAGCCTCCGCCACCGGAGCGTCGAGCGCGTCCGCCGGTGCCGCAGCGAGTGCGGACCCGCGCGCGGCCAGCGCTGCACGCAGGATCCGCCGACACAACCGCAGGTCGACGCAGCGGCCCACGCGTCCGCCGGCGGCGAGCACGGCCGGGTACCAGCGTGCGGTGTCGTCCCACACCCAGCGCACGCCCGGTGCGTCGTGCGCTGCGACGAAGGTCGGGAGGCCCGACTCGTCCACGCGCATCGGCTCGCCGGCAGCGGTCCCCGCGTCGGTCAGGGGCGTCGCGAGGACGCCGCCGTCGACGCGGCGGAGGACGAGGTGCACGGAACGATCATGCCGTGCCCCACCGTCACCGGCTGACGGGGTGACGGATCAGGCGCGCTTCGGACCGCCGGGGCGCACGGCTGCGGTGTCGGCGACGTCGATGCGGACGTCGCCGTCCTCGGCACGGGACACCTCGACCCGGGGGTCGGCGTCGTGCGCGTCGGACCCGGACATGCGTCGGAAGGTGTCCTGGCGTCGTTCCTCGAACGTCATGTCCACGCCGTCGTCGAGGTGGTCGTGGTCGGGCTTCGTCATGCGCTGCACGGTACGCGCTGACCGCTGCGCGCGATCAGACGACGGGCGCGGTGCCGGTCCGTTCGGTCCAGTGCGCGCCCGCCGCCCACCGGTCGAGCACCGCCCGGGCCAGACGACCGGACGCGTTCGAGGCCCGCGCGGTGGCCAACGGCACACCGAACACGAACTTCGCCACGCTCTCGTCCCCCTCGGCGGCGTCGTGCGGGCCGGGTGGCGCGAGCCGGAACCGTCGCGCGAAGCGCACCAGGTTCGCGTCGGGACCGAGCACCGTGGCCAGACCGGGGTCGAGGATCCACGAGCGGCACTGCCACCGTTCGGCGGCGTGCGCCGGTGCGAGAGCCCGCAGGACCTCCGGCGCGCGGGCGAATGACCGGTCGCAGGCGTCCGGATCGAGCGGCCCGGTCTCCGGGACGTGGACACCGTAGGCCGGCTGGCCGTCCGGCAGGTGGTCGCCGAGTTCGTACTGGAGGCGCCCCACGGCCACCACGCGACCGGTCGCCACCGCGACGAGCCAGTCCACCCCCGTGCCACGCAGGCCGTACCGGTCGAGTTTCCGGTCGACGTCGGCGACGGACGCCTCAGCCAGGCTGCGCGGGAGTCCCCGCGCCTCGAGCGCCGCGGCGTTGCCGGGCACGGACGCGCGGAACGCGGCGATCAGCAGGGCGTCCCGCTGGGCGGGCTCCGCGTCGACCACGGTGGCGGCCAGTGCGGCCGCCACCGTGGCGGAGTCGTCCGGCGACCCCACGGCGGCGGCGAGGACCGCGACGGAGGCGGGACGGGCCTCCTGGCCGGGGGTGTCGGCGGTCACTTCAGACCGGACGAGGCGAGCCCGTCCATCACCCGCCGCTGCAGGACGATGAACATGATGAGCACCGGGGCCATGGCCATCAGGCTCGCGGCCATGAGCACCGGGTAGTCGATCGTCCGGTCGCTCGACAGCGTCGCGAGTCCTGCGGCGAGGGGCATGTCCTCGGCCCGGGTCGAGACGACGAGCGGCCAGAGCAGCTCGTTCCACGACCACAGCACCGTCGTGATCGCGAGCACGCTGATCGAGGGACGTGCGAGCGGCAGCATGATCCGCCAGAAGGTCTGGAACGGGTTCGCGCCGTCCATGCGCGCAGCCTCTTCGAGCTCGGGCGGCATGTTCAGGAACGCCGTCCGCATCAGGAAGGTGCCGAACGCGCTGAACAGGCCCGGCGCGACGATCCCCATCAGGGTGTCGAGCCATCCGAGCCCCTGCACGATCTGGTACTGCGAGATCAGGTAGACCTGCGACGGCACGAGCAGGATCGACAACACGATCGCGAGCAGGATCGCCCGGCCGCGGAACCGCATGCGGGCGAAGGCGTAGCCGGCGAGCGTACAGAGCACGATCTGCGCGAGGGTGCGGATGATCGTGACGTACACGGACGTGCCGAGCTGGCTGAGGAACGGCAGACGCTCGAACACCTGCGCGTAGTTCTGCCACTGCAGCTCCCCCGGCCAGAACGTCGGCGTGACGGACTGCACCTGGGCGTTCGTGGACAGCGACATGATGATCTGCCACACGAACGGGAACGCCATCGCGAAGCCGCCGACGCCGAGGACGACGTGGATCCACCAGTGGCTGCCGCCACGACGACCGGGCCGTCGTGCTGCCCGTGGCGGTGTGACGGTTGCGGTCATGCCTGCACCCACTTCCGTTGGACGCGGAACTGCACGAGCGTGACGATGCCGATGAGCAGGAAGATCACCATGGCGATCGCAGCCGCGAAGCCCTTGTCGTTGTCGATGAACCCAGCGCTGTAGAAGTAGAAGACGAGCGACATCGTCTTCGGGATCACCGGGTTGGTGCTGCCGAGGATGGCGTAGAGCAGGTCGAACAGCTGGAAGCTCGAGATCGTCGTGACGATGACCACGAAGAAGATGCTCGGGCTGAGCAGCGGGACCGTGACGGAGCGGAACTGCCGCCAGCGGCTCGCGCCGTCGAGTTCGGCGGCCTCGTACAGCTCCGGGGGGATGTCCTTGAGGCCCGCGCCGAGGATGATCATCGAGAACCCGAGGGACGACCACAGGCCGACGAAGCTCACCGCGACGAGCGCGAACCCGGGCGTCGAGATCCAGTACGGACCGTCGATGCCGAACAGTCCGATGAACCAGTTCACGATGCCGTAGTCGCCGTTGAACATGATGCGCCAGACGAGGGCGATCGCGGCAGGCATGGCGACGTAGGGCAGGAAGAAGAGCACCCGGTAGAACTGCGCGAACCGCAGGCCCGGGGTGTTCAGCAGGCTGGCGAGCCACACCGCGATCGGGATGCCGGCCAGCACGATGACCGTGTAGACGATCGTGTTGAGCAGCGACTGGTACAGCTGCGGGTCACCGGCGAGGCGGACGTAGTTCGCGACACCGCTGAACGTCGCACCGCCGAACACGCCCCAGCTGGTGAAGGAGTACCAGAACGTCTGGATGATCGGCCAGATGTAGAAGGTGCCGACGCCGATGAGCAGCGGGAGGACGAACAGCCACGGCCACCAGCCGTCGGTCCGTCGGGGTGCGCGCTTGCCGCCGGCCGTCGGGCCGGGGGCGCCCCGCCCGGACGAACGCGTCGTCCGGGCGGGGGTGGAGGCGGCCGGCGGCCGCTCGGTGTTGATCGTCATCGGCTCGGGACTCACTGTTCCTTGGCGAGGGCGGCGTCCATCTTCTGCGCGAGCTGCTTCGCGACGTCGTCGACCGGGGTCGAACCGTCGAAGGCGTTCGGCAGGAGGTTGGTCTCGAGGGTGTTCCACGCGGCGGTGTTCTTCGACACCGGCAGGGGCTTGGCGTAGTCGACGGCGTCGAGGAACACCTGCAGGTCGGCGTCCGGCATCGTCTTCGTGAAGGCGGACTGCGTGCCCTCGTAGGCGGGGATGACGGCGCCCATGTCGCCCTGCTGCTGCTGGGCGGTCTTGCCGGCGAGGTAGACCTGGAGCGCCTGCGCCGCGGCCTTGTTCTTGCTCGCCTCGGACACGACGTTCGAGACACCGTGGATGACGGTCGCCTGCTCCTTGCCCTTCGGCAGCGGGTACACGACGATGTCCTTCTCCATCGCGGTGCCGGTCAGGGCCGAGCGGAACCAGCTGCCGCCCTGGTACATCGCGAGCTTGCCCGAGGTGAACCACTGGTCGGCGGTGGTGTCGGTGAGCTGCTTGATCGACGGCGAAGCGCCCGAGTCGATCAGGTCCGTCCAGAACTGCAGGCCCGCTTCCGATGCCTTCGAGTCGTACTCGGACTTCGTGCCGTCCGCGTTCACGACGGATCCCCCGGCCTGGAAGATCGTGTCGTAGTAGGTCGTCTGGCCGTCCATGCCGCCGGCCGCGCCGTACGCGCCGTCGGCCTCGAGCTTCTCGCTGAGCTCGGCGCCGGTCTTCTGGAAGTCGTCCCAGGTCCAGTCCTTCGACGGCAGGTCCATGCCGGCCTTCGCGAACAGGGCCTTGTTGACCCAGACGCCGATGGTGTCGAAGTCCTTCGGCACGCCGTACTGGGTGTCGTCGTACGTGTACAGGTCGTTCAGCGCGCTCGAGTACTTCGCGGGGTCGATGTCGCCGGCCTCGACCTCGCCGGTGATCGGCGCGAGCTTGCCGTTGGCCGCGTACAGCTGGAAGTTCGGGCCGTTCATCCAGAACAGGTCGGGAAGCGTGTTGCTCGAGCCCTGGGTCTGCAGCTTCGTCCAGTAGTTGGCGAACGGCGTGACGTCGACGCTGACCTTGATGTCCGGGTACTCCTCGTTGAAGCCCTCGAGGTTGGCCTTGATCGCCTTGACCTGGTTCTCGTCCCAGACGGCGTACGTCAGGTTCGCCTTGGTGTCCTTCGCGGCGGCGGTGTAGTCGCCGCCGGAGCTCGACGCCCCGGAGGACGTGGAGCACCCGGTGAGGAGTGCGGCCGCGCCGAGGGCGGCGACGGCGCCGACGAGGAGTCGGCGGACGCCGGCTCCTCGGGCGGGGATGTGTGCGGTCATCGGGAGGTCCTTTCGCACGGCCGTCAGGAACCGACGGTCTGGGCGGGGTGGGTGGGGTGCGGAGCGGGTCGTGTGGCGGGTGTGGCGGGCCGGCTGAAGTGCGCGATCGTCTCGGCCGGCAGCGGCGGGACGTCGATGGGGACGGAACCGGTGCGCAGCGAGCGGGTCGCCAGGGCACCGGCGGCGACCGCGGCGCGCGCCGCGATCGGGGACAGCTCCGTCGGTTCGCCGAGGGCGACGGACCGCAGGAACTCGGTCATGGTGATCAGGTCGGCGTCGGCGTGGCCGTCCTCGACGCCGTCGATCGGGTACTCGCGGTCCCCCGCGGTGTCCCAGCCACGACGGTGCGTCCAGACCTTCACGACGCCACCGCCGGTGTCGCCGATGTTCTCGAGGCGGCCCTCGGTGCCGATGACCGTGTAGTTCCGCCAGTAGTCCGGGGTGAAGTGGCACTGCTCGTAGCTGGCCTGCACGCCGTTGTCGAGCGTCATCATCACCATCGAGACGTCCTCGACGTCGACGACGGGGTTCAGCCCGGTCTGGGCGAGCGGCGGCCAGTTGTCGTGGGAGAACCAGTCCCCCATCAGCTCGCCGCTGCGGTCCCGTCGGTCGGTGACGTCGCCGTAGACCGACAGCGACCCCATGCCGACGACGCGGCTGGTGTCCCCGCCGCCGAGCGCGTGGATGACGTCCAGGTCGTGGCTGGCCTTCTGCAGGAGCAGGGAGTTGACGTTCGCACGGTCGGCGTGCCAGTCCTTGAAGTAGTAGTCCCCGCCGTTGCCGACGAAGTGGCGGCACCAGACGGCCTTGACCGCACCGATCTCGCCGCGGTCGACGATCTCGCGCATCAGGCGGACGACGGCCGCGTGGCGGAAGTTGTGGCCGACGTAGAGCGGGGTGCCCGTCTCGGCCGCGGTGTTGAGCACCGCGTCGGCGTCCTCGACCGTGATGGCGAGGGGCTTCTCGAGGTAGACGGCGATGCCCGCGCGGAGCAGCTCGATCGCGATCTCGGCGTGCGTCCGGTCCGGAGTGGTCACGATCGCGGCGTCGACCTGGCCGGTGAGGTCCCGGTGGTGCTCGACCACCAGCGCATCGGGGTACTCGGCCCGCCCGCGCTCGCGGCCCGCTGCGGTGACGTCCGCCACGGCGACGACCTGCGCCCGCAGTGCCGGGTCCGCGGCGACCGCCTCGGCGACGTGCCGCGCGATGGCGGACCGCTGGCCCATGCCGATCACCGCGACGCGGAGGATCCCGTTGTCAACGCCCATGCTCATCTCGCTCCCTTGCGTGATTGTGACGCCCATGATGCCGAATCGATCATGAATGCACAATAGGCGCTCACGGATCGCTCATGGGTCCACGGCGGGAGGGTTTTACACGATCGAAACGTCGCGCCCGGGATCCGGGCGCTCGTCGGTCGGCTCAGTCGGCGACGACGAGCTCCACGCCGGCGCTGGCGAGGTCGGCTGCGAAGGCCGGCGGGACGGGCTGGTCGGTGACCAGGACGTCGATGCGGTCCAGCGGACAGATCCTGGCGAACGTCGATCGCTCGATCTTGGTCGAGTCGGCGACCACGATGACCCGTCGGCCGACCGAGGCGAAGTGCCGGCTGACCTCGGCCTCGCCCTCGTGCATGGTCGTGGCGCCGTACTGCCCGGTGAGCCCGTCCACCCCGAGGACCACGAGGTCGAGTGCGAACTCGTCGAGGGTGTCGCGGACGAGCGGGCCGACGAGCTCGTACGACTGCCGACGCGCCACCCCGCCCGTGACCACGATCTTGACGTTGGCGCGGACGGACAGTTCGTACCCGACGTTGAGCGCGTTCGTCACGATGGTGATCCCGAACTCGCCGTCGGCACGGATGAACCGCTCGCTCTTGCCGAGTTCACGAGCGACCTCGGTCGTGGTGGTCCCACCGTTCAACCCGACGGTCTCACCCGGCTGCACCAGTCGCGCGGCGGCGCGGGCGATGGCGGTCTTCGCCTCCGCCTGGCGCGCGATCTTGTACTGCAGGGGCAGTTCGTAGCCGGCACCGAGCGCCGCGGCGCCGCCGTGCGTGCGCGTGACGAGCCGCTGGTCGGCGAGCGTCGTGAGGTCGCGTCGGGCCGTGGCGGCCGAGATCCCCAGCAGCTCCCCGATCTCGGCGATCGACACGTTGCCGCGTTCGCTCACCAGTTCGAGCAGGGCGTTCAGCCGCTGTTGGGGGGTCATGACGGCCATCCTACGTGGCCATCGCGACTGCCCGGTGCTCGGAATTGACGCTTTGGGCTTCCATCGCGCACGATCGCTCGCTACGCTTCCTGATCATCGATCACCCGGATCGAACCGGACCGGAAGGCTCCCATGACCGACACCTTCGTGAGCGCCGAACTGGCCTCCCAGCCGGAGACCTGGCGCGCTGCCGCAGCACTCCTGCCGACCTTCTCGGACGCGCTCCCCCAGCCCGGTGAACGCGTCGCCGTGATCGGCTGCGGCACGAGCTGGTTCATCGCGATGAGCTACGCCGTCGCCCGTGAGCAGGCCGGCCTCGGGGTCACCGACGCCTTCGCCGGCTCCGAGTACCCCGCATCGCGCGAGTACGACCGCGTGCTCACCATCAGCCGCTCGGGCACCACGACCGAGATCGTCGACCTGCTGCAGGCCCTGCCGTCGCAGCGCACCGTCCTGATCACGGCCGTCGCGGACAGTCCCGCCGCGGCCGTCGCCGACGACGTGGTCGCACTGCCCTTCGCCGACGAGCGCTCCGTCGTGCAGACGCGGTTCGCCACCACGGCGCTCGCCCTGCTGCGCGGGTCGATCGGCGACGACGTCGAGGCCCTCGCCGCCCAGGCCGAGATCGCGCTGACCCTGCCGATCGACGACCTGCTCGACGCCGAGCAGGTCTCGTTCGTGGGCCGCGGTGCCGCCGTCGGCCTGACGTTCGAGGCCGCACTCAAGACGCGGGAGGCCGCGCAGTTCTGGGCCGAGTCCTACCCGGCGATGGACTACCGGCACGGGCCGATCGCCATCGCACAGCCCGGCCGGCTCGTCTGGTCGCTCGGTGCCGCACCGCAGGGGCTGGCCGACGAGGTCGCCGCCACCGGTGCGCGCTTCGTGCAGCACGACCTCGACCCGATCGCCGGCCTCGTCGTCGTGCACCGGTTCGCCGTCGCCCTGGCCGAGGGCCGTGGGCTGGACCCGGACAACCCCCGTTCGCTGACGCGGTCGGTCATCCTCACCTGATGGCGGGCGCAGGCGCGGTGCTCGGGGTCGACGTCGGCGGCACGGGCACCAAGGCCCGACTGACCGACGCCGACGGACGCGTCCTGGACGACACCCGGGTCCCGACGCCGCGCGACGATCCGTCGGGGCTCCGACTGGCCGTCGCCGTCGCCGACCTGGCAGTGCGGGCACTCGACCGCGGTCGGCTCGACGCCGTCGGGCTCGTCACGCCGGGTGTCGTCGACGAATCCGCCGGCACCGTCGTCCTCGCGGTGAACCTCGGGTGGCGGGACGTGCCGGTCCGCGACCTCGTGCGGGCCGAGCTCATCCGGCGCGGTGTCGACGTCCCGATCGCCTTCGGCCACGACGTCCGCGCCGGTGCCCTCGCCGAGACCCACACCGGCGACTCGGCACTGTCCCGCGGATCGGTCGCGTTCGTGCCCGTCGGTACCGGCCTGGCCAGCGCGCTGGTCGTCGACGGCCAGGTCGTGTCCGGCGGCGGATGGGCGGGGGAGATCGGCCAGGTGCTGATCCCGTCCGGACCGCACGCGGGGCTCCGGGTCGAGGAGATCGCATCGGCCGGGGGAGTCGCACGCCGCTTCGGGTCGGCATCGGCGCACGCAGCCATGCTCCGAGTGCGCGACGGCGACCCCGTGGCGACCGCCGTCTGGGACGACTGCGTCGCCGTGCTCGCGGACGCCCTCGCCTGGACGACCGCGGTCGCCGGCTGCCACACCGTCATCGTCGGCGGGGGACTCGCCGAGTCCGGCCCGCTGCTGTTCGGGCCGCTCCGCACGGCGGTGGCCGAGCGACTCGTCGGGGTCCGCGCACCGGAGATCCTGCCGGCCGCCCACGGCGACGCCGCCGGAGCCATCGGCGCGGGTCTGCTCGCACGGCGGGTGCTCGAGACCGGGGTCCTGCTGTGACCACGCTCGTCCGCGCGCCACGCATCGTGACCGCCGCCCACGACCTGCACGACGGGTGGCTCGTCCTCGACGACGACACCGTGCTCGCGGTCGGTGCCGGCACACCGCCGCGCGCGGACTCCGCGGTCACCGTCGAGGGCACCGTCGTGCCGGGCCTCGTCGACCTGCACGCCCACGGCGCACTCGGCCACGACTTCGCCACGTGTTCCGCAGCGGACGCCCGAGCGGCGGCCGCGCACCACCGGTCACGGGGGACCACGACCCTCGTCGCCTCGATCGCGACCGGGCGTCACGACGACACCGTCGCAGCGCTCACGCGCCTGCGCCCGCTCACCTCGGACGGCACGCTGGCGGGCCTGCACCTCGAAGGGCCGTGGTTGTCCCCGGCCCGCCGCGGAGCCCACCGGGTGGACCTGCTCCACGCCCCGGACCCGCTCGAGGTCGACGCGTACCTGGCGGCCGCCGACGGCGCGCTGCGGGTCGTGACACTCGCCCCCGAGCTCCCCGGCGCCCTCGACACCGTGGCGCGGTTCGTCGCCGCCGGGGTCGTCGTGGCGATCGGGCACACCGACGCCACCGCCGAGCAGACCCGCCGCGCCATCGACGCCGGCGCCACGCTCGTCACGCACCTGTTCAACGGCATGCCACCGCTCCACCACCGCACGCCGGGGCCGGTCGGGGCTGCCCTGACCGACGACCGCGTCCTGCTCGAGTGCATCGTCGACGGACACCACCTCGACCCGACCACGATCGGGCTCGTCCAGCGGAGTGCGCCAGGCCGCCTGGTGCTCGTGTCCGACGCGATGTCGGCGACGGGCTGCCCCGACGGTGACCACACCATCGCCGGGTCCGCGGTCACGGTCCGCGGCGGGGTCGCCGTGCTCGCCGACGGGTCGTCGTTGGCGGGCAGCACGATCACCGTCGCCGACGCCGTCCGCGGGCTGCTGACGAGCGGGGTCACGGTGCCCGAGGTCGTCGCCGCCTCCGCCACGCGTGCGGCTCGGCTGCTCGGTCGGCCGGCGCCGCTCACGGTCGGCGCACCCGCCGACCTCCTCGTCCTCGACCCCGACACCGGTGCGGTGCGGGACCCCCTCCCGACGGCGGTGGCCTCGTGATCGTCGTCGTCACCCCGAACCCGGCCGTCGACGTGACGTACCGGGTCGCCGAACAGCGCATCGGCGAGACCCAGCGGGTCCTCGACGTCGCACGGCACCCGGGCGGCAAGGGCCTGAACGTCGGCCGGGTCCTGGCGGCGACGGGTGTCGCGACGCACGCCGTCCTGCCCCTCGGGGAGACGCCCGGCCAATGGATCTCGGATGCGCTCGACGACCTCGGCCTCGACCACACCGACGTCGTGGTGTCCGGTACGACCCGCACGACCGTCACCGTGGTCGACGACGTCGCCCACCCGACGATGTTCGGTGAGCCCGGCCCGGTGCTCACCGGCTCCGAGTGGGACGCCGTCGCCGCAGCGGTCGACGGACTGCTCGGCCGCCACGACGCCACCGCCCTCGTGGTGTCCGGTTCGCTGCCCGGCGGTGCCGCACCCGATGTCGTCGCACGCTGGGTCGCCACGGCCCACGAGCACGGCGTGCTGAGCGTCGTGGACTGCTCCGGTGCCGCGCTGCTGGCGGCGGCGAGCGCGGGTGCCACCGTCTGCAAGCCCAACCGCGAGGAACTGCTCGAAGCCACCGGCGCCGCGGACGAACGCACCGCCGCCCTCCGGCTGCTGGAACGCGGCGCCGGCGTCGTCGTGGTCTCCCGCGGAGCGCACGGCATCGCCGCCCACACCACGGACCGCGTGCTCGAGGTCCCAGCGGTGCCCGGCGTCTCGGGCAACCCGACCGGGGCGGGCGACGCAGCGACCGCCGGTCTGGTCGGTGCCCTGGTCGACGCGGGGACCGGTGCCCCGTTCGCCGACGACACCCTGCTCCGGGCGCTCCGGTCCGCCGCCGCCCACGGGGCCGCCGCCGTCCTGCGCCCGGTGGCCGGCGAGGTCGACCCCGCCGACGTCCACCGCTTCCTGACCCACCCCGACCGAACGAGGACCCCAGCATGATCACCGACCTCGCCCTGACGGGCCTGCTCGACACCGCCCGGACGGCACACCGCGGCGTCGGCGCGTTCAACGTCGTCCTGCTCGAGCACGCCGAGGCCATCGTCACCGGGGCCGAGCGGGCCGGACTGCCCGTCATCCTGCAGATCAGCGAGAACTGCGTCCGGTACCACGGCGGTCTCGCACCGATCACGACCGCCACCCAGGCGATCGCCCGGGCCGCCGACGTCGACGTCCTGGTCCACCTCGACCACATCGAGGACCCGGACCTGGTCACCGCCGGCATCGACCTGGGCGTGGACTCCGTCATGTACGACGGCTCGCACCTGGACTTCGCGGCGAACGTCGCTGCCACCCGTGACCTCGCGGTCCGGTGTCACGCCGCCGGCGTCGCCATCGAGGCCGAACTCGGCGAGGTGGGCGGCAAGGACGGCGTGCACGCTCCGGGTGTCCGCACCGACCCCACCGACGCCGCCGCGTTCGTGGCCGACACCGGGGTGGACGCCCTGGCCGTCGCCGTCGGGACCTCGCACGCGATGCAGACCCGCGAGGCCTCGGTCGACCGCGACCTGGTGGAACGCCTGCGTGACGCGGTGCCGGTCCCGCTGGTCCTGCACGGTTCGTCCGGGCTGTCCGACGACGAACTGCGCGGCGCGGTGCAGGCCGGCATGACGAAGATCAACATCTCGACCCATCTGAACGGCCTGTTCACCCGTGCCCTGCGCACCGTGCTCGATGAGCGGCCCGACCTGGTCGACCCCCGGAAGTACGTGTCGGCGGGGCGCGAGGCGATCTCCAGCGAGACCGCACGGCTGCTGATGCTCCTGCACGGCTGAGCGGTGGTGGCCCGGGCAGCCGCAGTCCTCAGCAGAGCGGGACGTTCACCGCGAGCCCGCCCATGGCGGTCTCCTTGTACTTCGTCGACATGTCCGCCCCGGTCTGCCGCATCGTCTCGACGACCTGGTCGAGCGACACGTGGTGCACGCCGTCCCCGCGCAGGGCCATCCGTGCGGCGTTGATCGCCTTGTTCGCCGCGATCGCGTTCCGCTCGATGCACGGGATCTGCACCAGGCCACCGATCGGGTCGCAGGTGAGCCCGAGGTTGTGCTCCATCGCGATCTCCGCGGCGTTCTCGACCTGTTCCGGGGTGCCCCCGAGGACCTCGGCGAGTCCGGCGGCCGCCATCGACGCGGCCGAGCCGACCTCGCCCTGGCAACCGACCTCGGCACCGGAGATCGATGCGCGCTCCTTGTAGATCGACCCGACGGCGCCGGCTGTGAGCAGGAACCGCACGACTGCGTCGTCCCGGTCGGCAGCGGTGATCGCGGGGACGTAGGTGAGCGCGTAGTACAGCACCGCGGGGATGATGCCGGCGGCGCCGTTGGTGGGTGCGGTGACGACCCGGCCGCCGGTGGCGTTCTCCTCGTTCACCGCCATGGCGACGAGGTTCACCCACTCCATGGCGAACAGCGGGTCGTGGTCGGGGTCCTCGCGCGTGAGCTGCTCGTACCACGTGGCTGCACGACGCCGGACGTCGAGCCCGCCGGGCAGGCACCCGTCACGGCGGACGGAGCGTTCGACGCACGAGTCCATGACGGTGTGGATGTCGAGCAGCCCGGTGCGGACGTCGGCGTCGGACCGGGTGACCGACTCGTTGGCGAGCGCCACCCCGCTGATCGGCAGACCGGAGGAAGCGCAGGCGGCCAGCAGCTCGGCACCGCTCGAGAACGCGAACGGGACGCGGTCGTCGACCGGGATCGCCGCCCCCGCGACCACGGCGCCGTCGTCCTCGGCACCGTCGTCAACGCCGTCGCGCGCGATGAAGCCGCCACCGATCGAGTAGTACGTCTCGTCAGCCAGGTCGGCACCGGACGCGTCACGGGCTCGCAGCCGCATGGCGTTCGGGTGCCGGGGCAGCATCGTGAGGGGGTGCAGCACGATGTCGGCGATCCGGAACGGCACGGTCGCCCCACCGTCGAGCCGGAGCAGGCCGTCGCGTTCGAGGGCGTCGAGCGCCGACGACATCGCGTCCGGGTCGACCGTCTCGGGGTGGGACCCCATCAGGCCGGCGACCACGGCGCCGAGGGTGCCGTGGCCCTGCCCGGTCGACGCCAGTGAGCCGTACAGGTCGACGGCCACGGAAGCGACGGGCAGCCCGGCGATCAGGGACGCGAACTCGGCGCCGGCCCGCATCGGCCCGACGGTGTGCGAGCTCGAGGGACCGACACCCACGCTGAACAGATCGAAGACGGAGACCGGCACGCCGCCACACTAACCCGTCCGGACGGACCGGGTCTCGAGCTGGCCGCGCCGAGTCTCGGGCTGAGCGACAACTCACGGGCTCACGAGCACGAGAACTGTCGCTCACCGCGAGACTCGGCCTCCAGGATCAGCGGCGGGTGTTGCCCTCCGCCGGCACCACGAACCACAGGACGACGTAGGCGATCCACAGCGGCCCGGGGAACAGGCTCAGGATCACCCAGCCGATCCGGACGAGGGTCCGGGACAGGCCGAAGCGATCGGCGAGGCCGGCGCAGACACCGGCGAGGATGCGGCCGTTGCGGGGCCGGGAGAGTGTGCTCATGGGGACGACGTTACGCACCGGCGACGAGCGAGGGCATCCGGGCAGTACCCCGGAGCACGGTGGGGACAACCCCCGAACGGCCCGGACAGCCGTCAGGGGATCAGCACGATCTTCCCGCGGGTGTGCCGCTGCTCCAGCTGCTCGTAGGCGTCCTGCACCCGGTCGAGCGGGTAGGTCGCCGCGATCGGCACCTCGACCTCGCCGTTCGCCACCTGCATCGCCAGGGCGCCGAGGATCTCCGGGTCGGCCGTGTCCGCGCTGCCGGAGGCCTTCGCACCGACCTCGGCGGCAGCCTCGAAGGCGATGATCGTCTCGATGCGGTCGACCGGCACACCCAGGGCGATCCCGAGGTGCAGGTACTCCGGACCGTACGTGTCGATGAGGGCGTCGATGCCGTTGGTGGCGAGCTCGGTGATCCGCTCGTGCAGGCCCTCGCCGTAGGCAACGGGCCGTGCATGCTTCGACCGGAGCCACTCGTGGTTCGCCTCGGACGCGATCGCGATCACGTCGATGCCCTCGTTCGTCAGCAGCTGCGTGACGAACCCGCCGACACCACCGGCGGCACCGGACACGACGACGGTCTCGCCGGGTCGGGGGTCGACGGCTCGGACGGCTGCGGCAGCGGTGGTGGCGACGATGTCGAGCCCGCCGGCGACGGTCCAGTCGAGCAGTCGCGGCTTCTGCACGACCTGTTCGGCCGGCACCGAGACGTACTCGGCCTGGCTCGCGCGGTCCCACGACCACCCGAGGACCTCTTCGCCCTCGTCGACGCCGTCGACGCCCTCGCCGACGGCCACGACGATGCCGGCGAAGTCGGTGCCCTGACCGGACGGCAGCGCGTCGGAGGACCCGCCGTCGAACAGCCCCTGGCGGATCGCCGACTCGCCCGGGTTGATGCCGGCGGCACGGACGCGCACGAGCACCCGACCGGCGGTGGCCTCGGGGACAGGGACCTCGGCGACGTGCAGCACGGAGCGGTCACCCCACTCGTCGAAGCGGACAGCGCGCATGGTCTCCGGGATCTCAGTCATCGCGTCCGACGGTACCCCGAGCCCCACGAACAGTCCGCGTGGACCGCTCCATCGCGACAACGGTGGGAGACTGACCCCATGCCCATCCTCAACAAGGACATGCAGGTCTGCATGTCGCTCGCGGCCCGGCCGAGCAACATCGGCACCCGGTTCCACAACTTCCTGTACGACGAGCTCGGGCTCAACTTCTTGTACAAGGCGTTCACCACGACCGACCTGCCCGGCGCCGTGGCCGGCATCCGCGCCCTCGGCATCCGCGGCTGCTCGGTGTCGATGCCCTTCAAGGAGGCGATCATCCCGCTGGTCGACCACATCGAGGAGTCCGCCGCCGCCATCCAGTCGGTGAACACGGTCGTGAACGACGACGGCGTGCTCACCGCGTCGAACACCGACTACGAGGCGATCGCCGCGCTGCTCGCCTCGCACGACGTCGACACCGCGTCCCGCGTGCTGCTCCGCGGCTCCGGCGGCATGGCGAAGGCCGTGACCGCTGCCTTCCGCGGCGCCGGCTTCGACCGCCTGACGGTCGTCGCCCGCAACGAGCAGACCGGTTCGGCGCTCGCGTCGCAGTACGGCTACGAGTGGGTCGCCGAGGAGCGCGAGGCGGGGGAGTCCGACCTGGTGGTCAACGTCACGCCCCTCGGCATGCGGGGCGACCAGCAGGACGCGCTCGCCTTCGCGCAGGGCCGGATCGAGGCGGCCCACACGGTCTTCGACGTGGTCGCGTTCCCGTCGGAGACCCCGTTGGTCCGTGCGGGGCGGGATGCCGGCAAGCACGTCATCACCGGAGCGGAGGTCATCGCGCTGCAGGCGGCCCGCCAGTTCGAGCGCTACACGGGCGTCGCCCTGACCGACGACCAGGTGGCGCGCGCCAGCGAGTTCTCGCGCGCCGAGTAGTCGACGCGACCAGAAGACGGACGGGAGGCCCGTGGCGGCGCCGCCACGGGCCTCCCGTCCGTCTCGTGGGACGTCTCAGGCGTTCGCCGCGCGTCCGACGGCCACCCACCCGAGCCGGCGCAGCGTCTCGTGGTTGCGCACCCAGATGAGCGGCTGCATGAGGAAGTCGGGGACGTGGGCGCCCGGACCGGCGACGGCGTTCTCGACGATCGTGACCTTGCAGCCCTTGCGGTGCGGCTCCACGGTGATTTCCACACGGGCCTCGCCGATCGGCCACCCCTTCGGCTGGATCACCATGCGGTGGGGCGGGTCCCACACCAAGGACGTCGTGACGTCGTCGATGACGATCGGCCACGCACCGAACGAGTGGTGCAGGTGCGTGCCGACCGCTGGCCAACCGGGTTCCTCACCACGCATACGCGAGGCACCGACCACCCAGGTCGTGTAGAGCCAGCCGTCGCCGAGCACGTCGAAGACGTCCTCGGGAGCGCAGTGCAGGATGCGGACGTTCTTCGCCATGGTGATCAGCCTTCCGGGGTGAGGTCGACGTCGTCGGGCAGCCCGAAGGTGTGCCGGAGCGCACTCTTCGCGGCACGCCAACCAGCCATGCCGTGCACGCCGGGGCCGGGGGCGGACGACTCGGAGCACAGGTACATGCCACCGCCCATCCGCCACGGGTCACTGGACAGCACCGGGCGCTTCACGAGCTGCCAGAAGCTCGCGGCCCCGGCGGCGATGTCACCGCCGACGTAGTTCGGGTTGTGGTCCGACATGTGCGCAGCCGTGCGGCTCGACGTGTGCAGGATCGTGTCGCGGAAGCCCGGCGCGAACCGTTCGACCTGGCGCGTGATCGCCTCGGTCTGGTCGACGTCGGACCCCGACGGCACGTGCGCGTAGGCCCAGAAGACGTGCTTCCCCTCCGGCGCACGGGTCCGGTCGACGACGGTCGGCTCGGAGCCGAGCACGTACGGCCGTTCGGCGTGCTGACCGCGCGCGACGGAGCCCTCCGCCGCCGCGATCTCTGCTCGTGTCCCACCGATGTGCACGGTGCCGGCCCGGCGCAGCGCCTCGTTCGTCCACGGCACCGGGTCGGACAGTGCGAAGTCGACCTTCGCGGCCGCGTTGCCGAACCGGAACCGGCGGAGCGCACCGCGCTTCGGCGTGGGGATCTGCGACCCGGCGATCCGCAGCATGCCGGGGACACTCGTGTCGAACAGCACCGCCTTCGCCGGGGTGAGGTCGCCGAGCGACCGGACCTCGTGCCCGGTGACGATCCGTCCGCCGTGCGCGACGAGGTCGTCGGCGAGCGCGTCGACGATCGCCTGGCTGCCGCCGATCGGCACGGGCCAGCCGCGGGCGTGCGCGTAGGCGCCGAGCGACAGCGCCGCGGCGGCCGTCGACAGCGAGGGCATGTGCTGGATGGAGTGCGCGGCGACGCCGGACACCATCGCCGGCGCGGCGTCCTGCCGGAAGCGGGCGTTCCAGGCACTGCTGCCCTGCTCGAAAGCGCGGAGGCCGAACCGCAGCACCGTGAGCGGGTGTCGCGGCACGTGCAGGAGGGCGTCGGTGGCGAAGTCGGCGACCTGGTCGGCCGCGCGGGCGAGCGGCCCCATCAGGTTCCGGAAGGCCGGGCCGTCCACGCCGAGCTCGGCGGCCGTCCGTTCGAGGTCCTGGTACGCGATGCCCGCGCGACCGCCGTCGAGCGGGTGCCCGTACTGCACCTCGGGCAGACGGAGCTCGATGCGCTCCTCCATGCGGAACAGTCGGAAGAACTCGGACTGCAGTGCCATCGGGTGCACGGCCGAGCAGACGTCGTGCAGGAACCCCGGCAGCGTGAGTTCCTCGGTGCGGGCGCCGCCGCCGATGGTGTCGTTCCGTTCGACCACCTCGACGGACAGGCCCGCGCGGGCGAGTGTCACCGCCGCCGCGAGTCCGTTCGGACCGGCACCGACCACGACCGCATCAACCATGGTCCGAGCCTAGGGACTCGTGTCTGCGCGTGGTCCCGGTTCAGGGGCGGGCGACGTCGGGGTCTGCGGGGTCGGAACCGTCCTCGTCGCCGTCGGCGTCGTCCGGCTCGTCGGCGTCGACCGGCGTCGAGCCCACGGGGTGCTCGGCGAGCAACGTCGCGAAGTCCTCGTCGAGCATCTGCTGCAGGCGGTCGTCGCGGCCGATCTCGTAGTCGTCGGCTGGACGCTGCGCCCAGCCGAGGCGCCCGACCACCGTGGTGCCGATGTCGTCCCAGGCTCGGGCACGGGCGGCGAGCACGATGCCGTCGACGAAGTGCTGGTCGTCACGGCGCTTGTCGAGCATCGTCGCGAGTTGCTCGTACGTCGCCTCACGCGTGCGCAGCTTGAGGTCGTCACCCCGGCGGTAGTCGTGCTGGTGCCGTGAGCGGCCCTTCGACTTGCTCGACGTCGACCGGATCTCCCGCATGCGCGCGGCGTCGCCACGCTGCTCCTCGGCCATGCGGTGGAGCTCCTCGCGCGCGGCCTCGGCGATCAGCGCGTGGTCGAAGTACCCCTGGTCGCGCAGCGCATTGGTGATGATCCGGTTGCCGACCGCGATCGTGACCGCGGCCTTCGCGATGAGGAACCCCTCGTCGACGGCACGCTTCAGTTCGACCTGGCTGATGGGTCGATCGCGCACGTCGTGGTTGCGTCGTCCGAACAAGGCCATGCTCCGACGATACCGGCGTCCGGTGACCATCCGTCGGCAGGTGGACCCGCATCACGCCCTGGAGGGACGACACGCCCCGAGTGGTTCCGTAGCGTCGGGTGCATGGTCACGTACACGGAGTCCCCCCGCACCGGTCTCGGCACCGCGAGCCTCGTCCTCGGGATCTGTTCGCTGCTCGCCGGTTGGACGTTCGTCGCGCCGATCGTCGGGCTGTGCCTGGGCGTCGCGTCGCGCAGCCGGGAGCCGCTCGCCCGTGGTCGCGCGGGCTGGGGGATCTTCCTGAACCTCATCGCGCTCGCCGTCTGGATCCTGCTGCTCGTGCTGGCGGTCGTCGGCGGGGTGTTCGCGGTCTGGCAGGGCGCGACGCACAGCTCCTGACGCGCACGCACGGCGGAGGCGGGGGGTCTCACCTAGAGCAGCAGGCCGTAGACGGCGACGTCGGCGCGGACGGGGCCGAGCGGCAGCGCACCCCGCAAGGTCCCCTCGTGGGCGAACCCGAGCCGTTCGGCGAGCGCGCGGCTACGGACGTTGTCGACCCCGGTCCGGATCTCGAGCCGTGCCGTGCCGCGTGTCCGCGCGACCTCGACCAGGACCCGGGCGGCCCGCCCCGCGACACCACGACCCTCGTGTCCGGCGTCCACCCAGTAGCCGAGTGACGCCTGGCCCAGGTACGGGTCGAAGGTCAGCGACGCCACCCCGACGATGCGGTCGTCGGAGCGGATGACGCAGGGGAGCGCGCGGTCCATCGCGAACTGGCCGAGCAGCCGTTCGGTGTGCAGGCCGATCGTGTCGCGGTCCTGCGGATCCCACGCCCACGGTTCGGCCGCACGCAGCCGGTCCAGGTTCGCGCGCACGAGTTCCAGCACCGGGTCGACCGTCGTCAGGTCGCGCAGCGTCAGCGTGTACCCGTCGCCGAGGTCCCGCCCGAATGCCGCCACCCGTCAGAGACTATGCACGCCCGGGCCTACTCGTACCGGAGCGCCTCGATCGGGTTCTGCCGTGCGGCGCGGCGTGCGGGGAGGGTGCCGGCGAGGAACGCGATGAACATCACGACGAGGATGATCGTCGCCACCGAGCTCGGCGCGAACTGCATGATCTGCAGGCCAGGCAGGTCCTTGAGCAGCGTGCCCGCGAGCACGTTCGAGATGCCCGTCCCGAGCAGGATCGCGACACCGGCTCCGATGGCGCTGCCGAGGAAGCCGATGAAGACCGCCTCGAGCGAGAACAGCGTGTAGACCTTGCCGCCGCCCATGCCCATCGCCTTCATCAGGCCGATCTCGCGGGTGCGTTCCTGCACGCTCATCAGCAGCGTGTTGATGATGCCGAAGCCCGCAGCCACCAGGGCGATGACGGCGAAGGCGTTCAGGACCCCGACGATGCCGCTGATGACGGTCTGGAACTGTCCGAGCTGGTCCTGGATGGTCTGCCCGAGGAACCCGTCGTCCGACAGCGCCTTCTTGACCGTGGTCGCGGAGGCCCCGGAGTCGAGCGTCGCGGTGGCGCTGGCGTACGAGGTCGCGATCGAGTCCGGCTTGCCGATCTCCTGCGCGGCCTGCATCGCGTCGGTGAGTGCGGCGTTCGCCCCGGCACCGCCGCCGAACAGCGACTCGTTCTGCACACCGACCACCGTCGCGGTGAGGGTGTGCTCCTTGCCCTGGTAGTCGTCCACCGCGAAGGTGAGCTCCTCGCCGACGGCGGCCTTCGCGCTGCCGAGACCGAGGTTCTCCAGGTAGTTCGTCGGCAGGATCACCTGGTTCGCGTCGGTGTCGTCGTCGAGCTGCTTCCCGCTCGCCAGGTCGGCGTCGAGCTCCCCCGCGTTGGCGGTCAGGGAGACGACGTACTTGCCGTCGTCGCCGTGCTCGGCGTACTTCGGCGCCAGGGCGACCGCTGGACGGATGCTCTTGATGCCGTCGATCGCGCGGATGTCGTCGACGTCGGACTGCGACAGGTACGAGAACGACGCCGGACCGCGGTCGACGCTCTGGCCGGACTCGTCGGGGTCGTACTCCGCCGGCCCGCTGTCCGTCGACGTGGCGTCGACGGCCTTCGTGATGGTCAGGGAACCGGTGTCGCCGATCGACGAGACCTGGGTGTCGATGTAGTTGCTGACCCCCGTGCCGATCGCCGAGGTCAGTGTGATCGTGAAGGCGCCGATGAAGATCGCGATGACGGTCAGGGTCGTGCGCAGCTTCGACCGGAAGGTGTTCGAGACCGCGGTGCGGAGCAGGTCGAGGAAGTTCATGCGGAGTGCCTTCCGTGCGTGGCCTGCTGGTCGACGGCGGCACCGGCGGTGGGCGTGCCGTCCGATCCCCCGACGATGAGTCCGTCGCGGACGTTGACGCTGCGGTCGCAGCGGGCGGCGAGTTCTTCGTCGTGCGTGACCACGACGAGCGTGATCCCGCGTTCGCGCTGCAGGCCGAAGAGCATGTCCTCGACCACCTGCCCGGTGTTCGTGTCGAGGTTGCCGGTCGGCTCGTCGGCGAAGATGACGCTCGGCTCGCCGACCAGCGCGCGTGCGATGACCACGCGCTGCTTCTGCCCGCCGGACAGGTCGTTGGCGTCGTTCTTCGCCTTGTCGGCCAGACCGAGGGAGTCGAGCGCCGCCATGCCGCGGCGCTTCCGTTCGGCCCCGGAGACGCCCGCGATCTTGAGCGGCAGCACGACGTTGTCGAGGACCGAGGTCTTGGGGGTCAGGAAGAACTGCTGGAACACGAACCCGAAGGTGCTGTTGCGCGTGCGGTTCACCTGGCGGGCGCCGAGCGTCGCCGCGTCGGTGCCGTCGAGCAGGACCTGCCCGGTCGACGGCTTGTCGAGCAGTGCGAGCAGGTGCATGAGCGTCGACTTGCCCGAGCCGGACTTGCCGACGATCGCCAGGCTCTCGCCCTGGTGCACCTGGAGTGACACCCCCTTGAGCGCGTCGAACCGCGTCGGGCCTCGGCCGTAGGTCCTGGCGAGGTCACGGGCCTCGAGCACGGGAGGGGTCATGGCCCCACCGTAGTGTCCGCTGCACGACTGCAAGTTTGCGTTTGCTGTAGATCATGTGACGTTCCGGTTACAGTCGGGCCATGCCCGACACCGCGCCCGCCACCGAGATGGGTCTGCGCGACCGCAAGCGCATCGAGACACGCCACCGCATCGCGGAGGCGGCTCGGTCGCTCGCGCTCGAGCAGGACATCGACCGCACCACGATCGAACAGATCGCCGCACGCGCCGAGGTGTCGCCCCGCACGTTCTTCAACTACTTCGAGAGCAAGGAGGACGCGGTCCTCGGGCACACCGAGCTCGACCTGGATGCCGAGACCCTGGCAGCGCACCTCGAGACCGTCGCGGGGGAGCCGGCTGCGCAGGCCGTGGTCGACCTGGCGTTCCTGGTGTTCGGCTCGTCGTTCGGCGACGAGCACGAGCGGCTCGCCCGGAAGGAGGTCATCGTGCGCTTCCCGCAGCTCATGCGCCGCCAGGTCAGCCGGATGACGACCGTGGCCGAGGCGATGACGGGTGCGGTGCGCACGATCCTCGAACGCGATCCGGCGTGGGGACCGGACGCCGCGACCCCGCAGGCCGCCGAGATGCTGCTCGGCATGTGCATGACCGGCCTGCGGAGTTCGGCGCGGCACGAGGGTTCCGACCCGGAAGAGGTCCGCGCCCGCGTCGTCGCGTCGATCCGCGACACGGCTGCGCGGGTCACGGCTTCGTGATGAAGCCCTCCTTCACCATCCAGTCGAACGCGACGTCGGCCGGCTCGCGCCCCTCGACGTCGACCTGACGGTTCAACTCCTGCAGCACGGCGTCGGTGAGCTTCGGCGAGATCTGGTCGTAGACGTCCGCGAGCTGCGGGTACTCCTTCAGGGTGGCCGAGTCGAGCACCGGGGCGACGTTGTACGCCGGGAAGAAGCCCTTGTCGTCCTCGAGCACGGTCAGGCCGAGCGACTTGATGCGGCCGTCGGTGGTGAAGACCTCGCCGAAGTTGCACTTGCCGCGGTCGGTGGCCGTGTAGACCGTGCCGGTGTCGAGGATGCTGACGTTGTCGCTCGGGATCCCGTTGTCGCCCGAACCGCCGAGCTCCAGGCCGTACTTCTTCAGCATCGGCTTGAACCCGTCGGCACGCGAGTTGAACTCCGACTCCACGCAGAAGGTGCGTTCGTCGACCGGCAGCTTCGCTATGTCGGACAGGGTCGTGACGTCGCCGAGCTCCTTGACCGCCTCGTCCCGCACCGCGAACGCGTAGGTGTTGTTCATCGGCGCCGGGTCGAGCCACGTGAGCCCGTTGCCGGCGTCCTCCTTCTTGACCGCTTCCCACTGCTCGGTCTTGTCCGGGATCCCCTCGGTGTGGCCCATGAAGGTCAGCCAGGCGGTGCCGGTGTACTCGTACGTGAAGTCCGCACCGTGCGAGGTCATCAACTCGCGGACCGCGACGCTGCCCGGCACGTTGGTCTCGTCGGTGACGTCGAACCCGGCGGCCTTCGCGGCGAGCACGGCGATCTTGCCGAGCACGAGCTGCTCGGTGAAGTTCTTCGACGTCACGGTGATGTGGGCACCGTCCGGCAGGTCGTCGATGCGCTCGATGGTGCCGGGACCGGCCTCGGGGACGAAGGACGTCGCGGGCTGCAGGCCACAGCCGGCCAGGACGAGCGCAGTGGTGCCGGCGAGCGCGACGGCGGCCCCGCGGCGGAGGCGGCGGGTACGGCGGTTCATCGGAGTCCCTTCGGACGTGCGACGGTCTCGACCACGCGGCCGAGCCAGTCGATGGAGAGGGCGAGGAGCGCCACGAGCAGCGCCCCGGCGACGAGCACCTTCGGCAGGAAGAGCGTCACGCCCGTGGTGATGAGGAGACCGAGGCCACCAGCGCCGACGAAGGTGGCTAGGCTCGCGGTGCCGACGAGCAGCACGAGCGCCGTCCGGATGCCGGAGAGCATGACCGGCACGGCGAGGGGCAGCTCGACGCGCATCAGCACGCTGAACGCGCTCATGCCCATGCCACGGCCGGCCTCGACGAGCCGCGAGTCGACGCTCTGCACGCCGATCATGGTGTTCCGGAGGACCGGCAGGATCGCGTAGAGCACGAGTGCGACCACGGCGGACCAGCTGTTCAGGCCGAGCCACGCGGCGAGCAGCACGATCAGGCCGACAGCGGGGGCGGCCTGCCCGAAGTTCGCGACGGCGAGGACGTACGGGCTCGCCCGACGCAGCGGTCCGCGCGTGAGGACGATGCCGAGCGGGATGCCGATCACGAGCACGAGCACCGTCGACTGCAGCGTGAGCACCAGGTGCTGCCCGGTGAGCGCGAGGATGTCCGACGGGTTGAGCGTCGTGCGCTCGGTCGGGGTCAGGTCCGCCGTGGCGAGCCAGATCGCGAACCCGGCGAGCACGACGAGGATCGCGATCGGCTGGAACAACAGGCCCTTCCAGGACGTGCTGGCGCCGGTGGCGGGTCCGGCGGCGACAGCACTCACAGGTCTTCCCCGGAGGGCGCGATCACGGGCGCGGCCGGCGAGGACGGCAGCGTCTCGATCTGGTTGGTGTTCGTGCCGACCGGCGTGTACGCACGGTCGTCGGCGGCTGCCGCACGCGACCGGGTGATGGCCTCCATGACGACCTCGACCGTGATGACACCGCGGAACGCCTCGCCCCGACCGGTGACCAGTGCGGCCCCGGCGCTCGAGACGAGCATGGTGTCGAGCGCGTCGTTGAGCGTCGAGGCCTCGCCCACGATGGGCAGCTCCGGGTCGACGCCGTCCGGGATCCGGTCGAGACGCTCGAGCTGCCGGCGCGACGGCCAGCCGATCGGCCGCTGCCGACGGTCGACCACGACGGCGTGCCCGTGACCTCCTGCCTCCTGCATGCGCTGCAGGACGGCCTTCGCCTCCTCGCCGGGGGAGCAGGTCACCGCGGAGACGACCTCGACGTCGCGGACGCGGTTCAGGGTGAGCTGCTTCAAGCCGGCGCCCGAGCCGATGAAGTTCTCGACGAACTCGTTCGCCGGCTCCGCCAGGATCCGCTCCGGGGTGTCGTACTGCACGATGTGTGCACCCTCGGTGAAGATGACGATCCAGTCGCCGAGCTTCACGGCCTCGTCGAAGTCGTGGCTGACGATGACGATCGTCTTGTGCAGTTCTTCCTGGATCCGCAGGAGCTCGTCCTGCAGCCGCTGCCGGGTGATCGGGTCGACCGCACCGAACGGCTCGTCCATCAGCAGGACGGGCGGGTCCGCGGCGAGCGCACGAGCGACACCGACGCGCTGCTGCTGGCCGCCGGAGAGTTCGCGGGGGTAGCGGTCACGGTAGGTGTCGGGGTCGAGCGAGACGAGGTCGAGCAGCTCGTCGACGCGCGCCGCGATCTTCTCCTTCGACCAGCCGAGCATCTTCGGCACGATCGCGATGTTCGCGGCGACGGTCATGTGCGGGAAGAGCCCGCCGGCCTGGATCACGTAGCCCATCCGGCGGCGGAGCTCGTCGGCGTCGATGCCGGTCACGTCGTCGTCACCGACGACGATGCGGCCCTCGGTGGGCTCGATCAGACGGTTGATCATCTTGAGGGTCGTCGTCTTGCCGCAGCCGGACGGGCCGACGAGCATGACGATCTTGCCGGCCGGGATCTCGAGGGTGATGCCGTCGACGGCGGGCTTCGACTGCCCGGGGTACCGCTTGGTGACCTCGTCGAGCAGGATGCTGCGGCCGGTGACGTCCCCGTCGGGCGCGGTGGTGGTGGCGGAGTCAGTGCTGGACACGGATACCTCTCGAGATGGTCAGGCGGCCGAGGCCGAGGAGGAGCAGGTCGAGGATGAGGGCGAGCAGGACGACGCCGACCACCCCGACGACCACGGAGTACAGGGCGTTCGCGCCGCCGAGGCGCGAGAGTCCGGAGAAGATGAAGCCGCCGAGCCCGGGGCCGAGCGCGTAGGCGGCGATGGCTGCGATGCCCATCACCATCTGGGCGGACACGCGGACGCCGCTCAGGATGATCGGCCAGGCCATCGGCAGTTCGACCTGCACAAGGGTCCGGAACCGGCTCATGCCGATGCCGCGCGCGGACTCCACCACGCTCGGCGGGATCTCGGCGAGGCCGACGACCGCGTTGCGCAGGATGGGGAGCGCGGCGAAGAAGACGACCGTCACGACGGACGGCAGCACGCCGAAGCCGAGCGGGACGATGAGCAGGCCGATGACCGCGAAGGACGGCAGGGTGAGGCCGATGGCGGACACCCCGTTCGCGACGGAGGTCAGGCGGGGACTGCGGTAGACGAGTGTGGCGAGCACCACGGCGATGACCGTGGCGAGCACCGTGCACTGGACCACCAGTGAGAAGTGCTGCCACGACGAGAACCAGATCTGGCTCCATCGCTCCACGACGTACTGGAACACGGGTGGGCGCTCCCCTTCCGGTCGGCCGAACTGCCCACGGGTCGGGGCACAAGCTGCGCCAAAGCTACGCAGGGCACGGACCGGTCGCACGACGAAGCGCAGCGGAGACGACCGATTCCTGTGCAGACAGCCGAGCGAGAACCCCTGGTCAACGGGCAGTTCGAGCGTCGAGCCTGAGAGAACGGTAACGATCGTGAGGGGCCATCGGCTACGTGGCCAGGCCCCGCAGGCCGGACCGCTCGGCGATGTCGACGAGCTGCTCGCGCCAGAGGACCCACGCTTCCGGGCTCTTGTCGGCCAGGTTGCCGTCCCCGTCGCCCGCCAGTCCGTCGAGCATCTCGCGGACGATGTCGGCGTGCCCCGCGTGCCGGGCCGTCTCGTACGCCATGTGCACCAGGATGCGGTGGAGCGTGACCTCGCGGTGCTCCTCCGGCCACCAGGGGACGGTGCCGCGGGCGTCGAGGTCGAGCGCTTCGATGGTCGCGTCGGCGTGTGCAGCGCTGCGGTGGTGGAAGGCCACGACGTCGTCGAGGGTCTCGTCGAGCGTCGCGTACATGTCCTCGCCGTCCTCTGATTCGAGCCAGGCGGGCGGGTCGGGCAGCGGCCGGCCGAAGACCTCGCCGAAGTACCCGGCCTGCACACCGGCGACGTGCTTCACCAACCCGAGCACGTTCGTGCCGGTCGGGGTCACCGGCCAGCGGGCTTGCCGTTCGGCCAGACCGTCGAGCTTGCCGAGCAGTGCGGCACGGTGCTTCTGCAGGTACCGGTGCAGCGTCCGCTTCACCGCAGCAGCCGAGGCCAGGGGATCGGTGGCCGATGACGCACCCTCGTCCGACAGGACCGAGTTCCCGCTGGACGCGAGACCGGTGGTCGTCGCGGGGTGGACCTCGGGGACGGCGTCGGTGCTGCTCATGCCCTCGATCGTGCCACCACGACGTCCTGCAGGCGTGCCGATTCCTGCACGGCCACACGCTCCGCGGTGAGCAGCAGCCCGGCGACCTCGGCCGAGGTGCGCGCAGGGGCGTCGTTCCAGCTCGTCAGGTCACGCACGCGGCCCATCCGGACGTCGGGCGCCGGACACCAGAGCACCGGCGCACCCTCGTCCGCGGCGAGCGCGTGCCAGACCAGGTCGAGCGAGTGCTGGACCCGCGGCGAGTGCACGGCGTGCGGCCCGCCAGCGGCCGAGACGACCGCGCCGACCAGGCAGGCGGCGACGAGCGGCCGCCCCTGCACGTCCATCGCGGCGGCACTCGTGGCCTTCCGCATCCGGCCGTGCTCGTCGAGGTACGCGAACCAGGCGTGCTGGATCCAGCCGCGTTCGACGACGCCGCGCGCGTCGGACAGCAGGTGCTCGAGCTCGCCGAGTTCCTGCAGCCGGGCTTCGACCCGTCGGACGCGTGCGGCGGCGCGGCGCTCGGCGAGGCGGTCGAGGAACCCGCGGAGGCCGGTTCGCTCGGATCGGGTGGGGGCGGGAGAGGCGTCGGTGGCGACGTCGTGCTGGACGCGGAACTCGAGGGTCATGAGGGCCCCTCCGATCGGCTGTGCACGGATGGTGCGGTCACGATAGCCCCGCGGGGTCTCAGCCGTCCAGCACCGCGTCGATGCTGCGCCGCGCGACGCTCCGGAAGGCGCGTTCGTCGGACGACGCGAGCGCGGAGGCGAGCGCGATCGCCCACCCGCGCGCGCGTCCCCAGGTGACGTCCGGAGCGGCGACCAACGTCCGGAACGCGTGGCGGGCCTCCCGGTCGAGCGTCAGCCAGGCGGTGGCGAGGTCGACGGCGGGGTCCCCCGAGGTCACGTCGCCGAAGTCGACGACCGCCGACAGGCGTTCGTCGCCGTCCGGCGTGCGGTCCACGAGCAGGTTGAACGGGTGCAGGTCGCCGTGCACCCAGACGGGAGGCCCGGTGTGCGTCGGCAGCGCCGCCGCGGTCCGCCAGACCGCTGCCAGCTCCACGGCCCGGGGCACGTCCTGCGTGGCGAGTCGCGTCAGGACGGCGTCGCTGCGCGTCGCCAACGGCACCGCACGGAACGGGTTCGCCGGAGCATCAGCCGGCGCCGGCACGTGCAGCAGTCGCACGAACTCCGCGAGGGCCCCGGCGACCCGGACACCGGCAGCACGCTCACCGACGGGTGCTCCCGGGAGCCACGGGACGATGCTCCACGACCAGGGGTACCCGAGCGCCGGACGGCCCACGCGCACCGGAGCCGGCACCGGGACGACCGGTGCGACGCGGGCCGCGGTCTCCGGAAGCCACCGCTGCTCGTGCTCGACCAGGCGTGCCGCGAGCTCCCGACGCGGCAAGCGCACGGCGTACTCGTCGCCGAGCCGCACGATGACGTTGTCCCAGCCGTTCGCGACGACCACGAGCGGCAGGTCCGCCAGGTCGGGGTGCTGGTCTCGCAGCAGGGCCCGGACGAGTGGGACGTCGACGTCGACCTCTGCCGGTGGTGTGGGCACCGGCTCAGGCTAGTGGGCCGGTGGACACATGCCCGCGAACGGGGGCGGGTGCGGAAACCGACCGCTGGGTATCCTCGTGGAGCGGTGACGTGGGTGTTTCCCTGGGGGGACCCGCGTCATTCCGGCGCGATGATGGCGACGAGTCGCGGGACCTCTGGCCGGAGGCGTTCGGTGACGAGCGCGGCGAGCAGCACCGTCCAGAGTTCCCGCAGGCGTTCGTACAGGTCGGTGCGGTCGGCGAGCACGTCCGACACCGTCTGCACGCCCGTGTACGCGGGGATGACGACGCGTCCGACCAACTCCGGGTCCCACCGCGGGTCGACCTCGCCGGCGTCGATCGCCTGGCGCACGGTCTGTGCGATGAGCGACATCCAGTCGGTGTACGGGTCCTGACGGGGGACGTCGTGCGTCGCGACCTCGGTCGACAGACGGATGCCGGCGCTCACGACCACCTCGGTGACCATCTGGGTCGCCAGTCCCTGTGACATCCACATGAGGGCTTCGAGCGGCGTCCGGCTCCGGGCGACCGCGGCTTCGCCGTAGCGCCGCGAGACCTCGTGCTGCTGCGCGATCACGGCACCGGCGAGGTCGGCCTTCGACGCGAAGTGGAAGTACAGCGCGCCCTTGGTCAGCCCGATCCGCTCGGCGACGCCGTCCATCGACGCACCGAGGTACCCGCGCTCGTCGAACTCGGCGGCCGCGGCCCCGATGATCGCCGCGCGGGTCTCGAGCGCCCGCTGCTGCCGGGTGCGTCCGTCCTGGGCCATCACCTGCCGATCGTAGTCCGCTCCGAGGCTGCGCACGGCCCGCGTCCGGGCGGGTGCCCTACGGTTGGCCGCCATGGACGGATGGCGGAACCCCGCGCGGTGGGCGCGGACCGGACGGTGGCTACTGCTGCCGATCGCGGTGCTGGACTGGGTGGCCCTCGCGCCGCAGACCATCGTCGTGCTCGCGTTCCTGATCGCCGTCGTCGGGCTCGCCGGGATGGCAGCCGCGCTCGTCGTGCACATGCTCGGGCGCTCCCGCGGTGCGATGGCGCTGCTCGGTGTCGTGCTGCTGCTCGGCGGGCTCGTGGTGTTCGGCCTCGACCCGTTCCCCGGCTCGTTCCCGCTGATCGACGCGTGGTGGCCCGAGTCGATCACGCAACCGCAGGTGGTCGGCAGTGCCTACTGGCAGCTCGCCGGCCTCGGCATCGAGCTCGCGGGCTTCGGCATGCTGGCCACGTTGCTCGTCGTCGCGCTGACGGGCGCACCGCGATCACGGCAGGACCGCTTCCGCTCCTGACGGCGGCGCAGCGGCACGTCGTTCAGCGGCGGCGCAGCAGCACGACGGTGACGTCCCGGCGGCTGTCCGCCGGCACGAGCGCGCGGATACGCTCGACCGCCGCGGTACCGGTCGGCTCGGACCGCACCAGGTCGGCCAGGTCGTCGAGGTGCCGGATGCCCTCGAGCGCCAGGACGCCCTCGGTGCACAGCACCAGCCGGTCGCCCGCCGCCAGGTCGAGCGTTGCGGGGGACCGCGGCACGGACTCCGGCTGCAGGCCGAGCGGCAGGTCGAGCGAGTGCAGCGCCCGGCTGGTGCCGTCGGCGCGGACGAGCACCGCGAGGCCGTGCCCGGCGTCCCCGAAGTCGACGTGCCCCGACGTCGGGTCGAGCCGCAGGTGGAAGAGCGAGCCGACGGCGTCCGCAGCGGACAGGTCGGCGGTGATCTGGGCCTCCAGGCCGCCGATCGCGTCCTGCAAGGCGGTCTCGGTGCGCGCCACCACGGCACCGCGCACTGCCGAGGCGAGGAGACCCGACGCTCGTCCCGCTGCCGACACGCCGCCCACGGTGACGTGCAGCACACCGTCGGTGGCGAGCCGCCAGTCGGCGACGTCCCCGCCGCCCGGCTCACGCCGGATCGCGAGGGTGTCCAGGTCGTACCCGGGGACGTCGACCGGTTCGGACACCAGGCCCTCGAGCACACGGTTGACCCGACTGCGGTCGATCGCGTGCCCGAGCTCCCGTTCGGCCCAGCGGGCGAGGTCACGGAGCAGCTCGAGGTCCTCGACCGACAGCTCGCGCGGGGTCGCGTCCATGATGCAGAGCGTGCCGACCCTGGTGCCGTCGTGCATCGTCAGCGGCGCCCCCGCGTAGAAGCGGATCCCGTGCTCCACCACCGCCGCGGTGTGCGCGAACCGGGCGTCGAGCGAGGTGTCGGGGATCACCATCGGCTCCGGACTGAGCACCGTCGTCGCGCAGAACTGCTCGCTCGCGGGCACGCTCGAGCCCTGGTGCCAGCCGAACGTCGACTGCGACGTGACGACGTCACTGTGGACGAGGTTGAGGAAGGTCAGCGGCACGCCGAACGCCTCGTGGGTCATGCGGGTGATGCGGTCGAAACGCTCCTCGGGGCCTGCCCCCAAGACCTCGAGCGCCTCGATCACCGCGGTGCGTCGGTCCGCACCGTCGAGATGGTTGGTCACACGCCCTGTCTACCCGCTCGGTCCGTCAGGAACCAGTCCCGCGGGTGGGGGTCGGCGCTGAGCGTGCGCCGCTCGGAGACCGGGGCCGCCCACGCCGCCGCGTTCGACAGCACCCGCTGGATGTCCGGGTGGTGGTAGACGGGGTACTCCTGGTCGCCGGGGGAGAAGTAGAAGACCTTGCCCAGACCGCGGCGGTAGGCGACCCCGGACCGGAAGACCTCGCCGCCGGCGAAGGTCGACAGGAAGACCTCTTCGTCGGGGCGCGGGATGTCGAAGTACTCGCCGTACATCTCCTGGCGCTCGATCACGATCGGGTGCGGCACCCCGGCGGCGATCGGGTGCTCCGGCGCGATCGTCCAGACGAGTTCGCGCTCACCGTCGTTGCGCCACTTCAGCGAGCAGGTGGTGCCCATCAGGCGCTTGAACGGCTTCGAGTAGTGCCCGGAGTGCAGCACCACCAGGCCCATGCCGGCGTGCACGGCGTCGACGACCAGGTCGACCACGGCGTCGCTGACCTCGTCGTGGGCGGCGTGGCCCCACCAGAACAGGACGTCGGTCGTGGCCAGGCGCTCGGCGGTGATGCCGTGGTCGGGCTCCTGCAGCGTCGCGGTGCTCACGGTGGCGTCGGGGTGGTGCTCACGGAGCGCTGCCGCGATCACGGTGTGCATGCCGTCGGGGTAGTGCCCGATGACCGTCGCGTCACCGCGGGTCTCGTGCACGTTCTCGTTCCAGACGACGATGTTCAGGGGACGGTTCTCGGTCGGCACTGACATGGCTCCAACGCTAGCCTCCCCGGGCGTCGAATCGATACGACCACCGGAGTGTCGGGGGTTTCCCGGGACGCGTCCGCGACGATGTGGGCATGACTCCCCGCTCCCTGTTCCGTGCCGCCGCGGTCGCCGAACTCGTGACCTGGACCATGCTCATCGCCGGGATGGTGCTCAAGTACGGCCTGGACGCCGGCGACTGGGGCGTCCGGATCGGCGGTGGGGTGCACGGCTTCGTGTTCCTGGCCTACCTCGTCGTGACGACCGTCGTCGCGGTCAACCAGCGGTGGTCGTTCGGGGCGCTCGTGCTCGGCTGGGCGAGTGCCGTCGTGCCGTACGCCACGGTGCCGTTCGAGGTCGCGGTCGCCCGCCGAGGCATGCTCGAGGGCCCGTGGCGCCGCTCACCCGACGCGCGCTCGGGCTTCTGGGACCGTCTGTTGTTCTTCGTGGTGCGTCGCCCCGCGATCGCGGTCGTCATCGGGGTCGTGGCGGTCGTCCTGGTCTTCGTGGTGCTGCTGGCGGCGGGGCCGCCCGTCCCGCGCTCCTGAGCCTCGTTCTGGCTCTGGCGTCGCGAGGGCGCGCCGTCGCGAGGTCGCGCTGCCCCGAGTTCGTGCGGCCGCGAGGTCGCGCCGTCGCGAGGTTCCACAACACGCCGCTCAGGTTCGCCGAGGTTCCAGAGACGGCCCGTTCGCGGCGCGAGATGCCGAGATTTCGGAACCTCGAGGGGCGCTGCGCGGGACGACGGGCGGGGACGGGGCGGGGACGGGGCGGGGCGGTCGCGGTGGACGCGCGCGACGACGGACGGGAGGCCCGGTGCCGGCTGGCACCGGGCCTCCCGTCCGTCAGGTGCGTGCGTCTAGAGCGCGGCGAGCGTCGCGTTCAACGTGGCGGACGGGCGCATGACCGCGCTCGTCTTGGCGTCGTCGGGACGGTAGTAGCCGCCGATGTCGGCCGGGTGGCCCTGCACGCCGTTCAGCTCCTCGACGATCTGCTGCTCCTGCGCGTCGAGCTTGCCCGCGATCTCGGCGAACGACGCGGCGAGCTCGGTGTCCGTCGTCTGCGCTGCGAGCTCTTCCGCCCAGTACTTGGCGAGGTAGAAGTGGCTGCCGCGGTTGTCGATCGAGCCGAGCTTGCGGCCCGGCGACTTGTCCTGTTCGAGGAAGGTCCCGGTGGCACGGTCGAGCGTCTCACCGAGGATCTTCGCCCGGTCGTTGCCCGTCACACCGGCGAGGTGCTCGAGGCTGACCGCCAGGGCCAGGAACTCGCCGAGGCTGTCCCAGCGCAGGTAGTTCTGCTGCACGAGCTGCTGCACGTGCTTCGGCGCCGAACCACCGGCACCGGTCTCGAACAGGCCACCACCGCCGAGCAGCGGGACGACGGAGAGCATCTTCGCCGAGGTGCCGAGCTCCATGATCGGGAACAGGTCGGTCAGGTAGTCGCGCAGGACGTTGCCCGTGACGGAGATGGTGTCCTCGCCGCGGCGGATGCGCTCGAGCGAGAAGCGCATGGCGTCCTCCGGCGAGAGGATCTCGATCTGCAGGCCCTCGGTGTCGAGCTCGCCCAGGTACTGGCGGACCAGACCGATCAGGTTCGCGTCGTGCGCACGGGTCTCGTCGAGCCAGAAGACGGCCGGGGTCTCCGAGGCGCGGGCACGGGTGACGGCGAGCTTGACCCAGTCGCGGATGGCGACGTCCTTGGTCTGGCAGGCACGCCAGATGTCACCGGGCTCGACGTCGTGCTCGATGACGACGTCACCGGCAGCGTTCGTCACGCGGACGGCGCCCGCGCCGGGGACCTCGAAGGTCTTGTCGTGCGAGCCGTACTCCTCGGCCTTCAGCGCCATGAGCCCGACGTTGGGCACGGAGCCCATCGTCGCCGGGTCGAAGGCACCGTTGACGCGGCAGTCGTCGATCACGGTCTGGTAGATGCCGGCGTAGCTCGAGTCCGGGATCACGGCGAGGGTGTCGTGCTCGTCGCCGTCCGGGCCCCACATGTGGCCGGAGGTGCGGATCATCGCGGGCATCGAGGCGTCCACGATGACGTCGCTCGGGACGTGCAGGTTCGTGATGCCCTTGTCCGAGTCGACCATCGCGAGCTCGGGGCCCGCGGCGATGCCGTCGGTGAAGGCCTGCTTGATCTCCGCGCCGTTCGGCAGGGCGTCGAGCCCGGCGAGGATCGAGCCGAGACCGTCGTTCGGGGTGAGCCCGGCGGCGGCGAGGTCGGCACCGAAGCGCTCGAACACCGACGGGAAGAACGCCTTGATGACGTGGCCGAAGATGATCGGGTCGGAGACCTTCATCATCGTCGCCTTGAGGTGCACGGAGAACAGGATGTCCTCGGCCGCGGCGCGCTGGATCTGGTCCTGCAGGAAGGCCTCGAGCGCCGCGACGTGCAGCACGGTGCCGTCGACGACCTCGCCCTGCACGACGGGGATCGACTGCTTGAGGACCTGGGTCTCGCCACCCTCGGCGACGAACGTGATCGTCAGGACGTCGTCGGCGGGGGCGATCCAGGACTTCTCGTTCGAGCGGAAGTCGTCGACGCCCATCGTGACGACGTTCGTCTTCGAGTCGCCGCTCCACGCACCCATGCGGTGCGGGTGCTTCCGGGCGTAGTTCTTGACGGACAGGGGAGCGCGGCGGTCGGAGTTGCCCTCGCGCAGCACGGGGTTGACGGCGCTGCCCTGGACGCGGCCGTAACGGGCGCGGGCGTCGCGCTCCTCGTCCGTCTTCGGCTCGTCGGGGTAGTCGGGCAGGTCGTAGCCCTGCGACTGCAGTTCCTTGATCGCGACCTTGAGCTGCGGGATCGACGCCGAGATGTTCGGCAGCTTGATGATGTTCGCCTCGGGGGTCTTCGCGAGCTCGCCGAGCTCGGCCAGGGCATCGTCCACGCGCTGCTCGTCGGTGAGCCGCTCCGGGAACTGGGCGATGATCCGGCCGGCGAGCGAGATGTCGCGGGTCTCGACGTCGACACCAGCGGTGCCGGCGAAGGCCTGGATGACCGGGAGGAAGGAGTGGGTGGCGAGGAACGGCGCCTCGTCCGTGAGGGTGTAGATGATCTTGGCCATGCTGGCGGGTACTCCCTTGTTCGACCGTCGGTACGTCCACGCTACTCGTGGTGCGGGATGTCTCGACATCAAGATACATGGTCCGGCCTGCGTCCGGCAGGGACACGGCAGACGTCCTGGAGGCGCACTGTCGATTCATAGGAACGCTCGGTGGACTGGTCTTCCGCAGTTCCAGAGCCGCAGGAGGGCGATCATGGCGACGACACGTGCGACACCGGAGGACTTCGGGTGGACCGCGGAGGACCTCCGCTCGGCCTACGCCTCGGACGGCAGCGGTCCGTTCCGGTACGCGCCGGACGGCAGCGGGCCGTTCTCGTACGACGTCGACGGATCCGGTCCGTGGCTCGTCGGGCCGGAACCCCGCCGCGGGCTGGCCCGGTTCGCCCCACGCGACCGCGGTGGACGCTCCCGACTCCGCCGCATCGGCACAGCGGTGAGCGCCGGGGCCCTGGCGCTCGTGCTCGCGGTCGGCAGCGTCGCGGTCGTCGCCCACGCCGCCCCTCCACACCCGTCCGTCCAGGCGGGGGCAGTCCACAGCGCCGGACCCGACGGGACCTGATCGCGCGCACGGTGCCACGCTGGACCGGTGACCGAACTCCTCGTCGTGGGCGTCATCGCCCTGATCGCCATCGCCGGTGCCGCCGTGCTCGGGCCCCGCATCGGGGTCGCGGCACCGTTGGTGCTCGTCGTCGTCGGGATCATCGCGAGCCTGCTGCCGTTCATCCCGGACGCAGAGATCGAGCCGGAGTGGATCCTCGCCGGGGTCCTGCCGCCGTTGTTGTACTCGTCGGCGGTGTCGATGCCGTCGATGAACTTCCGGCGCGAGTTCGGCGCCATCAGTGGCCTGTCGGTGCTGCTCGTCATCGCGTCGAGCCTGGTGCTCGGCCTGTTCTTCGCCTGGGTGGTGCCGGACCTCGGGTTCTGGTGGGGGATCGCCCTCGGTGCGATCGTCAGTCCCACCGACGCCGTCGCCACCTCGATCGTCAAGCAGACCTCGGTGTCGCGCCGGGCGATCTCGATCCTCGACGGCGAATCGCTGCTCAACGACGCCACCGCCCTGGTCCTCCTGCGCACGGCCGTCTTCACCGCTGGTGCATCGTTCTCGTTCTGGGGTGCGCTCGGCGACTTCGCCAAGGCCGTCGCCATCGCCGTGGTCATCGGCTGGTTCGTCGGTTGGGTGAACGTGTTCGTCCGTGCCCGGGTGCCGAACGCCGCGGTGAACACGGCACTGTCCTTCGCGGTGCCGTTCGTCGCCGCCCTGCCGACCGAGCACTTCGGTGGGTCCGGGCTCGTGGCCGCGGTCGTCGCCGGCCTGTTCACCGGGATCGTCGGGCCGCGCAGGCTCCCGCCGGGGCACCGCCTGTCGGACGCGCAGAACTGGCAGACCATCGAGCTCGTGCTCGAGGGCGCGGTGTTCCTGACGATGGGGCTCGAACTCGCGAGGATCCTCGGCGACGTGCAGCGGGAGCACGCGGGCATCGGTCCCGCGCTGCTCATCGCCGTCGGGGCCCTCGTGCTCACCGTGCTGGTACGGGCCGCGTACGTCGTCCCGCTGCTGTTCGCGCTGTCGGCGGCCGCCAAGCGCGGCGAGCGGATGCAGGAACGCTTCGCCGAGATGCACGCCGGCGACCGCGACGCGATGAGCGAGGTGATCCGCGAGCACCGGCCGGGCAACCGAGCACCCTCGGAGCGGGAACTCGACCGGTTCACGACGCGCGTCCGCCGCACCCTGGCGGACATCGCGTACTACACGAAGGCGCCACTGGGCTGGCGCGAGGGCACCGCCGTGGTCTGGGCCGGCATGCGCGGGGCGGTGACCGTCGCCGCCGCGCAGACCCTGCCCGAGGGGACGCCGCAACGATCGCTCCTGGTGTTCATCGCGTTCGCGGTGGCACTGCTCTCGCTCGTGGTCCAGGGCGGCACGATCGGCCCACTGCTCCGTCGGATCGCCGCCCCCGCACCCGACACATCGGCGCAGGACACCGAGGAGCGCAAGCGGCTGCTCGAGCTCATGCGGACGGCGGCAGAGGACGTCCCCGGGACCCGCGAGGCCGGCCCTCGGGCACGCGAAGAACTCGAGGCAGCCGACCCGGCCGAGCTCCGGGCGTGGATGGGACGCGAGAAGGCCCGACGACTCGCGGTGCTCGAGGCGCAGCGCGCGGCGATCCTCGACGCCCGCGACGACGGTTCCTTCGACGCCGAGGTGCTCGAGTCGATGCTGCAGAACCTCGACGCCGAGCAGATCGCCCTCGAGCTCCGCGGGGCGCCTGCCCGCTGACGACGGCCAGCCGATCAGGCCCCGTCTGGCCGATCAGGTACCGATCGACACCCGGAACACCCGGACGCCGGCGGCCCGGAGTGCTGCGAGCCCGAGCCGCATGCGCATGCTGCGGAACGGCCGCTCGAACCCCGACGGCGCCGATGCGGCGTCGATCTGGTGGAGCACCTCGGACGTCAGGGTGCGCTCGACCTTGGGTGCCAACCGTGTCAGCCCCGAGACCGTCACCACGATCCGGACGGCGTGCGGCACGAGCAGCGGATCGATGAGCTCAGCGGCTGCCTGCGCACGGTGGAACGCGGGGTCGTCACCGGGGCGCCGGATCGCGATGACCGCGAGTTCGGCGTCCCAGGTCTCCTCGGGATCCGGCAGGTCGTCGACACCGATGACCCGCATGCGGGCGGCGTCGATGCCCGCGCGCACCGCGGCGGCGCGGAGCACGGGCAGGAGTTCCTGGGTGCCGGCGAGCACGACGTCGGCGGTGCCGAGGTCGACCTGCGCGGGCCGCTCTCGCGGCGATCGGGCCATGGTGCGGGTCCTTCCGTCGCTTTCCCACGACGGTACCGATGGCGGACGGTCGGGGGACGTCCGAGCTCTCGGTGATCAGGTGCCTCCCAGCCCCGCGGTAACGAAAAGATCACGGTGGGGCCTGTACAAAGCGACAGAGTCGTGCAGAATGGTGGGCGGCCATGACGACTGCACCCGAACTCGACCAGCACCCGGAGACCCCGGTGGTGCACCTGTCCCGTCGCGCTGCCCTCGAGGCCGAGCGCGCTGCAGCCCGGAAGCCCCAGCGCCGAGCGGACAAGCCGGAGAAGCCCGCCAAGGTCGCGAAGCCGGCCAAGGCAGTGCAGGTCGCGAAGCCCGCCAAGGCAGCAACGGTCGCGAAGTCCGTCGGCCGCCGCGCCACCGCAGCCCGCGCGACGACCGAGCACGTCGACACCCGCATCACGCGCGTGGTCCGCCGCCCCGCTGCCGCCGTGACGAGCGTCGCGAAGGCCCCACGGGCCTCCCGGTCCGGTCGTGCCGGACGGATCACCCTGACCAGCGCGGCCGCTGCGATCGCGATGTTCGCCGCCTCGGCGATGCCCGCCCACGCCAGCGCCGGCACCTCGATGGCGACCTCGACCATCGCGCCGATCGTGCGCACCCAGGACTACGCGGTCACCCAGGCGGTCACCGCGACCGGGCTCGACCGCGACGGGTTCACCGTCGGCGGCGGCACTCCGCGCCGGGTCGTCACCACCGGCGGCACGGCCGACACGAGTGGCATCGCCGGCGAAGCCGTCTCGTACGGCGGCGCGGTCCGCTCCCCGTTCCCCGGCCCGGTGCAGATGAGCTCGGGCTTCGGCTACCGCTCGGCACCGTGCGGCGCGTGCTCCTCGCTGCACCAGGGCCTCGACTTCACGCCCGGTATGGGCACGGCCATCGGTGCCGTCGCCGCGGGCACCGTCCGGATCTCGGGCACGTACTTCTCGTACGGCAACGCCGTGATCATCGACCACGAGATCGACGGCCGCCAGGTGTCGACGCTCTACGGGCACATGATCCCGGGGTCGTCACCGCTCAAGGTCGGCGACCAGGTCGAGGCCGGTGAGTTCATCGGACTCGTGGGTTCCTCCGGCGTCTCGACCGGCGCGCACCTGCACCTCGAGGTCCTGATGGACGGCGTGACCCCGATCGACCCCGAGGCGTGGCTCGAAGCTCGCATCGGCCGCTCGCTGACGACGTAGCCCCCGACACCACCCACCCCGCACGCACCCCGGATGCACAGCAGACGTCGAGCGCTGGTGGGGTGACGTCCCAGCCGCCCTGTGCAGACTCACAGGCATGGACGATCACCACAGACCGCCCGCCCGTCGTCGATCCGAGGAAGCTGCCCGCTGATGGGCGCCGACACCTGGATCGCCTTCGGGCTCGTCATCCTCTTCGTGCTCGTCGGCGGGGTCTTCGCCGCCGCCGAGATCGCGCTCGTCTCGCTCCGTGAGTCGCAGCTGCAGCAGCTCGAACGCCGGGGCTCCCGTGGCCTGCGGGTCGCCGAACTCGGGCGTGACCCGAACCGGTTCCTCGCGGCCGTGCAGATCGGTGTGACCGTCGCCGGGTTCTTCTCCGCCGCGTACGGCGCCTCGTCGATCGCGCCCGACGTCGCGCCCCTGTTCACCGGGCTCGGACTCGGCCAGGGAGCCGCCGAGACGGTCGCCCTCGTGCTGATGACCCTCGTCATCGCCTACCTGTCGCTCGTGTTCGGCGAGCTGGTGCCGAAGCGACTCGCCCTGCAGCGGGCCGAGGGCTTCTCGATGCTCGTCGCGCCGACCCTCGACCGCTTCGCGACCCTGATGCGCCCCGTGATCTGGGTGCTGTCGGCCTCGACGAACCTCGTCGTCCGCGCACTCGGCGGCGACCCGAACGCCCGCAGCGAGTCGATGAGCACCGAGGAGCTCCGCGGCCTCGTCGACGAGCACACGGGTGTCGACGAGCAGGGCCGCCGGATCGCCCGGAGCGCGCTGGACGCCGGTGACCGGATCCTGCGCGAGTCGATGCGCCCCTGGTACGACGTGTCCACGATCGACGCCGCACTGACCATCGCCGAGGCCACCGACCACGCGATCGAGGTCGGACACACCCGGTACCTCGTGACCTCCGGCGGACGCGACGAGGTCGACGGCTTCGTGCACCTCCGCGACCTGCTCCGGCCGAGCGACCCGTCCGCACCGGTGTCGACCCTGGTGCGCCCGGTGCTCGCACTGCCGGAGACGAAGTCGTTGTCGAGCGCGATCGCGGACATGCGGACCGACGGGCACCAGATCGCCCTGGTCGTGGACGAGTACGGCGGCAGCGCGGGCATGGTCACGCTCGAGGCGCTGCTCGAGGACCTCGTCGGCCGCATTCGCGACGAGTACGACGAACCGACGGCCGAGCACGACGGCGTGGACGGGTCCACGGTGCTCGAGGACCTCGTCGCCGACGGCGGCCCGGCACTGCCCGACGGCGACTACGAGACCGTCGGCGGGCTCGTCCAGGTCCACCTGGACCGCGTGCCGGAGGTCGGCGACGTGGTCGCCGCCGGCGGACACCGCCTCGAGGTGACCGCCATGGACGGTCACCGGGTGGCGCGCGTGCGGATCACGGCCGACGTCACGCTCTGAACTCCGCGCAGCTGACCGGGAGGCCCGTGGCGGCGCCGCCACGGGCCTCCCGTCCGCCCGGCGGGTACCGCCAGGGCCTGCCGGACGGACAGCACTGCCACGTACGCTCTCCCCATGGGTATCGACGTGCGCAACGAGATCCGCGACTTCCTGTCCTCCCGGCGAGCGCGGCTCACCCCCGAGCAGGTCGGCATGCCGTCGTTCGGCGGCGGGGTCCGACGCGTCCCCGGGCTGCGGCGGCACGAGGTCGCGATGCTCGCCGGTGTGAGCGTCGACTACTACACACGCCTCGAGCGCGGATCGCTCAAGGGGGTCTCGGACAGCGTGCTCGAGGGCCTCGCGAGCGCCCTGCAGCTCGACGAGGACGAGCGCGTCCACCTGTGGGACCTCACCCGACTGGCGAACTCCGGCGCCAAGACGATGCACCGCACCGTCCCCACCCGGGTCCGCCCCGGCGTCCAGCGCCTGCTCGACGCCATCACCGGAGCGCCTGCCTGGGTGCGGAACGAACGCGGTGACGTCGTCGCGACGAACGAGCTCGGTCGCGCGCTGTACTCGCCGATGTTCGCCGGCCCGGGGCGCCCCGTGAACACCGCACGCTTCACGTTCCTCGACCCCGCGGCCCGCGACTTCTTCCCGGACTGGGCGCAGACCGCGAAGGACGCCGTCGCCGTGCTCCGGGCAGCCGCGGTGTCGAACCCGTGCGAGCCCGGACTCATCACCCTGGTCGGAGAGCTCTCCACGCGCAGCGAGGAGTTCCGCGGCTGGTGGGCCGCGCACGACGTCCGGCTGCAGCGCGCCGGCGGGAAGCGCATCGACCACCCGATCGTCGGCGAGCTCCGGTTGTCGTACGAGGCGCTTGACCTGGTCGCCGACCCCGGCCTGACCCTGTTCACGTACTCGGCCGAGCCGGGCAGCGAGTCCGAGCGGTCACTGGCCCTGCTCGGCACCTGGGCCGCGACGGAACGGGCCGAGCAGTACGCGGCCCTGCGCGCGGCGGAGTCCGAGTCCGAGTCGGTCGACTGAACCGCTGGTCGGCCCGGTGCGGGGTTCGTAGGCTGGGGACGTGACCAGGACGACGGACGGATCAGCGGGGGACGCCGACTACTCCCGCATCGGCCAGGATTACCGGCAGTACCGCCGTCCCGAACCGACGTTCGCACGGGCGATCGCGAAGGCCCTCGGCGACGCTCGCACCGTGCTCAACGTGGGGGCCGGTGCCGGGTCCTACGAGCCGACCGACCGACAGGTCACGGCCGTCGAACCCTCGGCGTCGATGCGCGCCCAACGACCGGACACCCTGTCGACGGCGATCGACGCGACCGCCGATGACCTGCCCTTCGACGACGACTCGTTCGACGCGGCGATGACGACGTTCTCGGTGCACCAGTGGGGCGACCTCGAACGCGGGCTCGCCGAGCTGCGCCGGGTGACCCGGGGTCCGATCGTGATCCTGACGTGCGACCCGGCCCGCGTCGAGGACTTCTGGCTCGCGGAGTACGCACCAGAGGTGATGGCGACCGAGGCCCGGCGCTACCCCGCGCTCGACCGCATCGCCGCCGCACTTGGCGACGACACCGTCACGACCACCCCGCTGCCGATCCCGTTCACGTGCGTCGACGGCTTCTCCGAGGCGTACTACGCCCGACCGGAGCGCCTGCTCGACCCGGGCGCCCGGAAGGCGAACTCGGCGTGGAGCTTCGTCGACGAGCTCACCGCACGGCGATCGGTGGCCGCCCTCCGCACCGCGCTCGACTCCGGCGAGTGGGACCGGCGCCACGGGGCGCTGCGGATCCGGCCGACCTACGAGGGCGCCCTCGTCCTCGTGACGGCCGTCCCCGCCGCTTGACACGTCGACGTAGGCTGGTCGGGTGAGCTTCCAGGAGGTGGTCGGCGCCCGTGACGCCGGCATCAGGGCGTGAGGCCCCCGGTCGTGCCGCAGGCACGGCCGCCCTCGTCGAACCCTGACCTCCTTCCGCCCGGTGCGGTGTGCTTCCGCACGCCCCGGGCCCGCTCGAAAGCGATGCACCATGCTCCCCATCACGGAGAAGACCCTCCGCACGTCCTTCGTCAACGCCTCCCGCAAGGAGACGACCGACATCACGCTGCCCGCCGACTTCGAGACGATCGACTGGGACGCGCTCGACTTCCTCGGCTGGCGCGACCCGAAGATCGGTCGGCGTGCGTACGCCGTCCTGCCGACGCTCGACGGAACGCTCGTCGGCATCGTGTTCCGGCAGGCCGAGGCCTCGTCGCGCTCACGGGCCCAGTGCTCGTGGTGCCAGGACGTCAAGCTGCCGAACGACGTCGTGTTCTACAGCGCGAAGCGGTCCGGCAAGGCGGGACGGAACGGCGACACCGTCGGCACGCTCGTCTGCCAGGACTTCCAGTGCTCGCGGAACGTCCGGAAGCTGCCGCCGCCCGCCTACGAGGGCTACGACGTCGAGGCCGCGCGCCTGCGGCGCATCGAGGACCTGCAGCTGCGCGCAGCGTCCTTCGCCACGGAGGTCTGAGCCGGGGCCGTTCCGCGCGTCGGAGGACGTTCCGCGCGTCGGAGGACGTTTCTTCCGTCCTCGTACGCGCGGAACGTCTCCCCGGGGGCGTTTCAGGGCCGCCGGTCGCGTTGCGGGGGAAACCGCCCGGTAACGCGGGTGAAACGGGCGTTCCATAGCCTCGGCACATGGATCTCGGCGACCTCGACGACGCGACCGCCCCCGACGCTGCCGCGGTGATCCGGCGCTGGGCCGACGTGCCCGCGTGGGTCGACGCCCTGGTGGCCGCGCGCCCGTTCGGCACGGTGCCGGCGCTGCTCGACCGGGCGCGTGCCGAGTCGGCGTCGTGGGGTGTGCCCGAGCTCGACCACGCCCTCGCGCAGCACCCGCGGATCGGCGAACGGACGACCGATGCCTCGTCGGCCCGCGAACAGTCGTCGATGCGCAGCGCCGACGACGCGGTGACCGGTCGGATCGCCGACGGCAACGCCGCGTACGAGCAGCGGTTCGGGCGGGTGTTCCTGGTGCGGGCCGCCGGCCGGACCCCCGAGGAGCTGCTGGCCGAGCTCGACCGGCGCCTCGCGGGCGACCCGGCGGTCGAGACGCGCGAGGCCGCCGCTGCCCTGTCCGACATCGCCCTGCACCGCATCCGTGCGACCTTCGCCGTGCCGCACCTGACCACGCACGTGCTCGACGCCACCACCGGGACCCCGGCGGTCGGCGTCGGCCTGACCCTCAGCACCGTCGACGGTGACGTCGTCGCGACCGGCTCGACCGACGCCGACGGCCGTGCGGCACTCGGCCCCGACGTGCTCGCGCGCACCGACCACGTGCTGCGCTTCGACACCGGGGCGTACTTCGCCGCTGCCGGGGTGCCGACCTTCCACCCGTTCGTGACCGTGGCGTTCCGCGTCACGGGAACCGAGCACCTGCACGTCCCACTGCTGCTGAGCCCCTTCGCCTACAGCACCTACCGAGGGAGTTGACCCGCCATGTCGGAGACCACCGTCCACCTGGGACCGAACAAGTACGGCAAGGCCGAGAACCGCCTGGTGCGGGTGACCCGGCACGGTGACCGGCACGAGATCGCCGACCTGACCGTGACGTCGCAGCTCATCGGCGAGGCGTTCGCCGGGTCGTTCACCAGCGGCGACAACTCCCGGATCGTCGCGACGGACACCCAGAAGAACACCGTGTTCGCCCTGGCGAAGGAGCACGGGGTCGGCGCCCCGGAGGACTTCCTCGCACTGCTCGCCGACCAGTTCACGAGCGAGTTCGACTGGGTCGAGGGCGGGCTCTGGCAGGCCGAGGTGCACCCGTGGGAACGCATCACGGTCGACGGGCAGCCGCACGACCACTCGTTCCGCCGCACCGGCACCGGCACCCGCCTGGCGACGGTGCACGTCGAGGCCGGCGAGCGCCACGTCACCGGCGGCGTGAAGGACCTGGTCGTCCTGAAGTCGACCGGCTCCGAGTTCCACGGCTTCCCGCGGTCGCGGTTCACGACCCTGCCGGAGACGACCGACCGGATCATGGCGACCGAGGTCACGGCGCGGTGGCGGTACCTGCCGTCCGCCGTCGAGGCCGGGATCGCCTACGACGCCCTGTACGAGGAGGTCGTCGCGGTGATGCTCGAGCAGTTCGCCACCGTGCACTCACTCGCCCTGCAGCAGACGCTGTGGGAGATGGGCCGCGCGGCGATCGAGCTGCGGCCGGAGCTCGCCGAGGTGCGGTTCGCGATGCCGAACAAGCACCACTTCGTCGTGGACCTGTCGCCGTTCGACCTGACGAACGAGAACGAGGTGTTCATCGCGGCCGACCGTCCCTACGGGCTGATCGAGGGGACGGTCGTCCGCGACGGCGTGGCCGAGGCGCCCGGTGCGTGGGAGCACCTGCCCGCCTTCGTCTAGGCCGAGGGCTCGCTGCTCGGCTCGCGCGATCCGTGCGGGTCGGGCAGTGCGATCGGCGCCGTCGACCGCACCCCGTCGTACGAACCGACCGCCGGGTCCTCGCCGTACCGCTCGGCCACGGAACGCGAGCCGAGCAGCAGGTTGAGCAGGATCGCCGCGACGGCACCGGCCGAGATCCCCGAGTCGAACACCAGGGTGAACCAGGTCGGGAACTGCCCGTAGATCTCCGGGGCGACGGTCGGCAGCAGCGCGATACCGAGGGGCAGCGCCACGACGAGCACGTTCCGGTTGTCGAACCGCACCTTCGACAGCGTCCTGATGCCCGACGCCGCCACCATGCCGAACAGGGCGACGCCGGCGCCGCCGAGCACCGCGTGCGGGATCGCCTCGACCACCGCGGCCACCTTCGGCACCAGGCCGAGCACGACGAGGATGCCGCCGGCCGCCGTCGCCACGTACCGGGAGCGCACGCCGGTCAGTGCGACGAGCCCGACGTTCTGCGCGAACGCCGTGTACGGGAACGTGTTGAACACCCCGCCGACGACGGTGCCGAGTCCGTCCGCCCGCAGGCCGTCGGCGAGCGTGCGCTTCGACACGGGACGCCCGGTGACCTCGCCGACCGCGATCATGTCGCCGGTGGTCTCGGTCATGATCACGAGCCCGACGACGAGCATCGACACGATCGAGGCGAGGTCGAACGTCGGCAGCCCGAAGTGGAACGGCGTGACGAAGGCGAACCAGCCCGCGTCGCCGATGCCCGACCCGTCGACCATGCCGGGGACGAACAGCGCCACGACGGTACCGAGCAGCAGCCCGAACAGCACCGACACCCGCGCGAGGCCGCGCGGTGCGAACCGTTCGACCAGGACGATCGCGAGCAGCACCCCGGCCGCGAACGCCACGTCGAGCGGGTCCGCAGCACCGTCCTTCCCACCGTCGGTGACCCAGCCGGCCGCGACGCTCATGAGCGACAGACCGATGATGAGGATGACCGTGCCGGTGACGATCGGCGGGAACAGCCGGACGAGCTGCGCGAACCACGGCGCGACCACCACCATGAAGACCCCGCACGCGATCGTCGCCCCGTAGACGGCGGTGATGCCGTGCTCGGTGCCGATCGCGATCATCGGGCCGACCGCGGCGAACGTGACGCCCTGCACGAGCGGCAGCCGGACCCCGAACCGCCAGAAGCCGACGGACTGCACGATCGTGGCGAGGCCCGCGACGAACAGGTCGGCGCTGATGAGGAAGGCCAGGTCGGCGCTGTCGAAGCCGAGGGCTCCGCCGACGATGAGCGGGACGGCGATCGCGCCCGCGTACATCGCGAGCACGTGCTGCAGTCCGAGCGGCAGGAGCCTGGCGAGCGGTGGGACGGAGTCGACGCCGTCGTCACTCCGGGTCGTGCGCGGTGTCTTCTCGGTCGTCATGGCGTCCCCTTCGAGCGGTGGTTTCCCTGTGCTCCGGACGCTATGCAGCCCGTGTTTCCCCGGGATGACGGGCGTGGGTCGCGTCGGTCACCGGGCTCCGGCCCGAAACGCACGCCGAGACGAGACGGGAGGCCCGTGGCGGATCCGCCACGGGCCTCCCGGCCGTCATCCGGTTGTGTCAGCGACCGATGGTCGACATGTCGGGGTAGCGGTCGCCGGTCGGGACCGGGAGCGCCGACAGGCGCGCGACCTGGTCCGCGGTGAGGGTCAGGTCGGCGGCTCCGACGTTCTCCTCGAGGCGCGACACACGCTTCGTGCCCGGGATCGGCACGATGTCGTCGCCCTGGGCGAGCAGCCAGGCGAGGGAGATCTGTGCCGGGGTCGCCTCGGCCTCGGCGGCGATCTCCTTGACGGCGTCGACGATGCGCATGTTCTGCGCGAACGCCTCCTCCTGGAACCGGGGGTTCGCCAGGCGGAAGTCGTCGGAGTCCAGGTCGGACGGCTTCGTGATCGCACCGGTCAGGAACCCGCGGCCGAGCGGCGAGTACGGCACCAGTCCGATGCCGAGCTCGCGCAGGGTGTCGAGCACCGCACCCTCGGGGTCGCGCGTCCACAGCGAGTACTCGCTCTGCAGGGCCGTGATCGGGTGCACGGCGTGGGCCTTGCGGATCGTCTCCGGACCGGCCTCGGACAGGCCGATGTGCCGGATCTTGCCCTCCTGCACGAAGCCGGCGAGCTGCCCGATGACGTCCTCGATCGGGACGGCCGGGTCGACGCGGTGCTGGTAGTACAGGTCGATGTGGTCGGTGCCGAGCCGACGGAGGGACCCCTCGAGCGCCTCGCGCACGGACTCGGGTGCGGAGCTGATGCCGCGGCCGGTGGCGGGCGTCTCCTCACCGATGGTGTGAGTGATGAGGCCGAACTTCGTCGCGATCACGACGTCGTCGCGGCGGTCGGCGAGGGCCCGGCGGAGCAGGTCCTCGTTCGTGTAGGGGCCGTACGCCTCGGCCGTGTCGAACAGGGTGACGCCGAGGTCGATCGCGCGGTGGATCGTGCGGATCGACCCCGCGTCGTCGGTGCCGGCGCCCGTGTAGAAGGCGCTCATGCCCATGGTGCCGAGGCCGACGGGTCCGACCTCGAGGTCTGCGAGCTTGCGTGTCTGCATGGTGCAGGTCTACTCCGGGTGCGCCGCTCGGAGGAAGGCACTGCCGGTGCCGGTCAGACACGGGCGCCCTTCGTGTGGATCCTCCAAGGTCCACGCGGGGCAGCGCGGCCTTCTGGTGTGATCGGGGCGTGAACCTGTACTTCCGGCTGTTCCTGCTGCGCCTGCGTGTCCGGCTCCGCCCGACGATCGGTGGACGGCGGCCGTCGCTCTGGGACGAGGTCCGCACCCCGTTCCGCGTGACCCTGACCGACCTCGACCCGCTGCGGCACGTCAACAACGGGAAGTACCTGTCGATGCTCGACCTCGGGCGGCTCGACCTGATGCTGCGGTCGGGGTTCTGGGGCGCGATCGCGGAGCGCGGCTGGTACCCGGTCGTCTCGGCGCAGACCATCACGTACAAGCGGTCCCTGACGCTCGGGCAGCGGTTCGAGCTCGTGACCCGGGTGCTCGGCGTCGACGACCGGGCCGTGTACCTGGAGCAGACCTTCGTCCGTCGCGGAGCCGTCGTCGCCCGTGCCGTCGTGCAGGCGCGGTTCCTGCGACGCTCCGGCGGGACCGTCCCGATGACGGACCTGCTCGACGCCGTGGGCGGAGCACCGGCCGACCGCGACCTGCCCGAGTGGGTGCACGGGTGGGCTGGCGCCGTCCGGATCAGCAGCGCGGCGTAGTCACGGCGGCGGTACGCTCGGGGACGGGGTGGACACCCCGGGACGGAAGGGGAACGTCATGGTCGTGGTGTGGATCGTCATCGGAGTGGTCGTGGCCATCGCCGCGCTGCTCACCGTGCTCGAGGTGCAGAACCGTCGTCGTGCGAAGCGCCTCGCCCACCTCGAACCCGTCGACCCGACCCTCGGAGCCCGATCCCTCGCCGACGCCGAAGCGGCGCACTCGATGACCGAGGGCCTCGCGAAGTCCGCACACCCCGGCATCACCGGTGCCGGCGGCGGACTCGCCGGGTCGTGACGCACCGCCCGACCAGGCGGATCCTGCTCGCCGGGGGCGTCGGACTCGGGCTCGCCGGGGTCCTGGCAGCGTGCAGCCGGCCGAGCCCCGCTCCGTCGGGTTCGCCGCGACCGACCTCGAGCGGCTCCGCACAGCCGACCAGGACGCCGTCGAGCACGCCGACGCCCGGCGGCCCCGACTCGTGGGACGCCCTCGCCGCCGCCGTCTCGGGCACGGTGCTCCGGTCCGGATCGAACGGCTGGGACAGCGCCCGCGTGCTCGAGAACCCGCGCTACGACGACGCCGACCCGCAGGGCATCCTGCGCGCTGCCGGCGTGGCCGACGTGCAGGCCGGTCTCGCGTTCGCGCGGAACACCCGCACCCCCGTCGCACTGCGCGCGGGCGGACACTCGTACACGGGCTGGTCGGCCGGCGGCGCCCCAGGCACCGACGTCCCGCGGTCGCTCGTGATCAGCACGCAGGACCTCGACGGCATCGAACTGCACGACGACGACACCGTCACGATCGGCCCGGGTGCGCAGCTCGGTGACGTCTACGCCGCGCTCGCGACGGCCGGACGGGCGATCGGCGCCGGCTCCTGCCCGACCGTCGGCATCGGCGGGCTCACCCTCGGCGGTGGGGTCGGCGTGCTCGTCCGCTCGTTCGGGCTGACCTGCGACCAGCTCACCGGCGTCACGCTCGTCACCCCGGACGGCACCGTGCACGAGGTCTCGACGTCCAGCGAACCGGACCTGTTCTGGGCCTGCCGCGGTGGGGGCGGTGGAACCGTCGGCGTCGTGACCGCACTGACGTACCGGACGCAGGCCGCGCCTCCCGTCCTGCTCTTCAGCATCACGTTCGCGTGGTCGGCCGCCGCTGCCGTGGTGCGCGCCTGGCAGGACTGGGCGCCCACCGCCGACCCGAAGCTGTGGTCGACGCTCAAGCTGCTGAACGGCAGTCGGCACACCGCCCCGACGGTCACCGTGACCGGCGTGTGGACCGGATCGAAGACCGGCGCCGACACCTCCGTCGACGGTTTCATCGCCGCCACCGGCGCGAAGCCGCTCGCCCACACCGGGCGGGTGCTCACCTACGGCGCCGCGATGTCCGCGCTGGCGGGGAAGCCGCAGCGGGTGTCCGAGGCAGCGACGTCGTCGATCGGATCGGCGAAGCTCACCGACGCGCAGATCGACGTGCTCGTCACCCGGGCGGCGGCGGCGGGCGACGTCGACGGCAACCTCGAGGGCGGGGTCGCGCTCGATGCCCTCGGCGGCGTCGTGGCGGACGTCGGGCGGACCGACTCGGCGTTCCCGTGGCGGTCCGCGCTCATGACCGTGCAGTACACCGCGGTCTTCGCCGACGGCGCGGACCCGGCCCCCTTCGACGCGTACGCGCGGGGGTTCCGGAAGGCCATGCGGCCGGCGTGGGGCGACGCGGCGTACGCGAACTACTGCGACGCGGCCATCACGGACCCGTCGGCCTACTTCGGGGACAACACCTCGCGCCTGCACCGGATCGCGGAACAGGCCGATCCGACGGGCGTGCTCGACCAGCCGAACTGGGTCTGACGCCGCACGAGTCTCGGCCCGACGCACGCGAGTCTCGGTGTGAGCGACAGTTCTCGTGGCGCGCACCGCGAGAACTGTCGCCCTCACCGAGTCTCGGACCAGGCCGGCCGACCGACCGCGCCCTACGATGACCGCATGGACATCGTCGACCTGGTGCTGCCGGACGCCGCTGCCTGGCGCGTGTGGCTCGACGAGCACGAGGACGACGCCGACGGGGTGTGGCTCGTGCTCGCGAAGAAGGGCTTCACGGAGCCGACGACCCTGACCTACGACACCGCCCTCGACGAGGCGCTGTGCTCCGGGTGGATCGACGGGCAGAAGCGCGGGCGCGACGACGCGACGTTCCGGCAGCGGTTCACCCCGCGACGGAAGGCCTCACTCTGGTCGCAGCGCAACCTCGGGCTCGTCGCGACGCTGATCGCCGACGGCCGGATGCGCGAGCGAGGGCAGGCCGAGATCGACCGGGCGAAGGAGGACGGCCGGTGGGACCGTGCCTACGCCGGAGCGGCGAGCGCCACCGTCCCCGAGGACCTGCGGGCGGCACTCGACGCCGCGCCCACGGCAGCCGCCCTGTTCGCCGAGCTCGACGCGACGAACCGGTACGCCGTGCTGCACCGGATCACGACGGCGCCGAGTGCGCCCTCGCGGACGAGCCGGCTGACGAAGCTCGTCGCCGGGCTGGAACGTGGCGAGACGCCGTACCCGCGTCCGGACCGGTCGGAGGGCCGGGGGACACCGACTCAGGGACCGGCAACGCCTCCGGCGTAGACCGGGGACATGACCACAGGCACCGACACCACGAACCGTCCGGCCACCGCCTCCGGCACCTTCCGCATCGGGGGCGACCTCGAGGTCCACCGCCTCGGCTACGGCACCATGCAGCTCACCGGCCCCGGAGTCTGGGGGCCGCCGAAGGACCACGACGAGGCCGTCCGCGTCCTCAAGCGCGCCGTCGAGCTCGGCGTGGACTTCTTCGACACCGCCGACTCGTACGGCCCCTACGTCGCCGAGGAGCTCCTGCACGAGGCGCTCCACCCCTACGGCGACGACGTCGTCATCGCGACGAAGGCCGGCCTCACCCGGACCGGCCCGAACGAGTGGCCGCCGGTCGGCCGTCCGGAGTACCTGCGACAGGAGGCCGAGATGAGCCTCCGTCGTCTGGGCCTCGAGCGCATCGACCTGTTCCAGCTGCACCGCATCGACCCGAAGGTCCCGCTCGAGGACCAGGTCGGCGAGCTGAAGAAGCTGCAGGACGAGGGCAAGATCCGGCACATCGGCCTGTCCGAGGTGTCGGTCGACGACGTCAAGGCAGCCCAGGAGATCGCGACGATCGTCTCCGTCCAGAACCTGTACAACCTGCAGAAGCGCGACGCCGAGGAGCTCCTCGACTGGTCGACCGAGCAGGGCATCGCGTTCATCCCGTGGTTCCCGCTCGCGACCGGCGGGCTGACCGGCGAGGACTCCCCGCTCACCGAGATCGCGTCGCGCAAGGGTGCGTCGCCGGCGCAGCTCGCGCTCGCCTGGCTGCTCAAGCGCTCGCCCGTCGTGCTCCCGATCCCCGGCACGTCGAGCGTCTCGCACCTGGAGGACAACCTGCAGGGCGCGACCATCGAGCTGACCGACGACGAGTTCGAGGAGCTGTCGAAGCTGGGTTCCTGACACGTCGGTCGCGGACGCGACCAAACGGCGGACTGGAGGCCCGTGGCGAGACCGCCACGGGCCTCCAGTCCGTTTCGTGGTTGCGGATGCATACGCGGTATGGGCATACTCGGTATGTCCATGGTGGACGAGAGACGGGGAAGTGTCATGAGCGTACGGATGGGCGTACTCGCGCTGCTGGTGGGGGGACCCGGGTACGGGTACCAGCTCCGGGGGGAGTTCGAGCACCGCACCGGCGGGAGCTGGCCGCTGAACATCGGCCAGGTCTACACGACGCTCGACCGCCTGGAACGCGACGGCCTCGTGGCCCGCGGCGACACCGACGACGACGGCCACGTCGTCTACACGGTGACCGACGCGGGTCGCGGGGAAGTGGCGCGCTGGTTCAGCGAGCCGGTGCCCGCCAAGCGTGGTCGTGACGAACTCGCGATCAAGTTCGCGCTCGCCGTGACGGTGCCCGGCGTCGACGTCGAGCGCCTGGTGCAGGTGCAGCGCGGTGCCGCGATCCGGAACCTGCAGGACCTGACCCGGCTCAAGCGCACGACCGATCCCGCGACGGACCTGGCGTGGTCGCTCGTGCTCGAGTCGATGGTGTTCCAGGCCGAGGCCGAGGTGCGGTGGCTCGACCACGTGGAGTCGACCGTGGCGCGGTACCGGCCGGACGAGCACCCGGCGGCTGACGCTGGCTCCTCGTCCCCGACCACCGCCGACACCGCGCGGAGTGCACGGTGAGCGCCGCACCGCTCCTGCAGCTCGACGCCGTCAGCGTGCACTACGGCTCCGGCGCGAAGGCCGTCACGGCGCTGGCCGGCATCGACCTGACCGTCCAGCGCGGTGAGATGGTCGCCGTCATGGGGACCTCGGGCTCCGGCAAGTCGACGCTGCTCGCCTGCGCCGGCACCCTGCTGCCGCCGACGAGCGGCGAGGTGCTGATCGACGGCGACTTCGTGTCCGACCGGCCAGCCAAGGAACTCGCGGCCCTCCGCCGTCGCCTCATCGGGTTCGTGTTCCAGGACTTCAACCTGATCCCCTCGCTCACCGCGGTCGAGAACGTGGCGCTGCCGCTCGAGCTCGACGGCTGGAAGGCCTCGCAGGCCCGCCGCGCCGCGGAACTGGCACTCGACAACGTCGAACTCGCACACCGCGCCGACTCCTACCCCGACGACCTGTCCGGTGGGCAGCAGCAGCGCGTCGCGATCGCCAGGGGCGTCGTCGGCGAACGTCGGCTCGTGCTGGCGGACGAACCGACCGGCGCCCTCGACTCGCAGACCGGCGAGGTCGTGCTCCGCATGCTCCGGCGGCACGTCGATGCCGGAGCCGGCGCACTGCTCGTCACCCACGACGCCCGGCACGCTGCCTGGGCGGACCGGATCGTCTTCCTGCGCGACGGTCGCGTGGTCGACGAGACCGTGTACTCGGGCGTCGAGCTCACCTTGTCGGACCGGACCGCGTCGTGAGCCGGCGTCGGCGTCCCGGTACCGGCCGGACGCCGTTCGCCCTCCGACCGGCGCTCCGCCTGGGGCGTCGACTGGCCTTCGCGAAGGCCGGTCGGGCGGCGCTCATCATCGCGCTCATCGGCATCCCCACCGCCGGGTTCGCCGCGGTGGCGGTCGTCGTGCAGTCGACGCAGGCCACGGTCACCGAACGGCTCGACTACGACCTGGGGCAGGCGTCCGCGCAGATGCGGGTGTCCGGCCCGGACGTGCCCGGCATGCGGCAGGACCCGGTGGAATGGCAGTACACCGACACGAAGCGGAACAGCCCGGCTTCGAAGGCCGACGAGGACACACCGTTCACGAACGTCCTCGCCCACGTGCCCGACGGCGCGCTGGCGATCCCGGTCGGCAGCACGCCGGTTGTCCTGCAGGGACCGCGGGGTCCGGTGGGGCTCTCCGCCGACGAGGGCAGCGTGTGGGACCCGTCGCTCGAGGGCCACTGGCACGTGCTCGACGGTGCCGTGCCCACCACGCGCAGCGAACTGATGGTCACCCCGGCGACGCTCGAGCGACTCGGCGCGCACATCGGTGACACCGTCGACCTGACGGACCCGGTCACGAAGCGCTTCACGATCGCCGGCACCATGATCGACCTCGGCAGGGACCCCGCGTCGCAGGGCGTGTTGCTGCCGTGGGGGACCACGCTGTCGACCACGGACACCACCGACGACGCCGGACTGGCCGACGTCACCGTGTACCTGCCGTCGGACGCCCCGACGTGGTCCGAGATCCAGCAGCTCAACGCGCACGGCATCGTCGTGCAGTCGCGCCCCGTCGTGCTCGACCCGCCGGACGCTGGGCTCTCCGGTGGCCAGGTCACCTCGTCGCTCGGCTGGTACCTCGGCGCGATGGCACTGTTCGGCGCCTTCGCGATGTTCGAAGTGGCCCTGCTCGCCGGGGCCGCGTTCCTGGTCGGCACCCGCGCCGACACCCGTTCGTACGCCATCGTCACGAGCGTCGGCGGCGACAAGCGGATCGTCCGGACGATCGTCGCCGGCTCCGGCCTGGTGCTCGGGCTCGTCGGTGCCGTCCTCGGCGTCGCGGTGGGCACCGGCCTCGGGGTGGCGGTGTTCCGGCTGATCGACAACGGCAACGTCGTGTCGTTCCCCGGTATGCACGTGCCACCGCTCATGCTGCTGTCCATCACCGCGGCCGGGGTACTCGCCGGTCTCGTCTCAGCGCTCGTCGCCGCACGGTCCGCCACCCGCATCAACGTGCTCGCAGCGCTGCGCGGGTCGCTCCGACCGGTCCCCGTCAGCCGTCCGGCTCGTCGTCGCCGGCGCATCTGGGGTCCGACGCTCGTGGTCGCCGGTGCCGTGATGACCCTGGTGTGCGGCGTGGGCGTGCTCATGCTGAACGACCGTCCGGTGCAAGAGGACCGCTGGGCCTTCGTCGTCGGCGCCGGGGTCGCGATCGGCCCGTGCCTGATGCAGCTCGGCATCGCGATCTGCTCCCCGTGGCTGCTCGCACTCGTCACCCGGCTCACCGCTCGGGCGGGGCTGTCGGCCCGACTCGCTGCCCGCGACGCCCGACGGAACCCCCTCCGCACCGTCCCGGTGCTCGCGAGCGTGATGAGCGTCGTGTTCGTCGCGTCGGTCGTGATCACGTGGAACGCGTCGAGCCACACCCAGCTCGTCCGCGGGTACGAGTACTCGACGGCGCTCGGGGTCGCAACGACCGAGGTCCAGACCGAGACGGAGCAGGGCGGTGCCACCGGCCACCACGACGCGGCACTGACCGCCCACGCGGCCGAGGTCGTGTCCGGCGTGCTCGACCAGGACCGCGTTCGGGTGCTCGGAGTGCCCCAGGAGGTGCCGGGTGAGACGCCGTCGACGATCACCGTCCCGCACCGGTGGACGCCGTACGACTGCCCCGTCAACGACACGACCTCGTGCTCGTACTACCTCGACACCTCGGCCGTGTCGAGCCCGCACATCTGGGCCGGCACCGTGGACGACTACGCGGTGCTCACCGGACACCGACCGTCCGCCGCCGTCCGTGAGGCGCTCGAGGGCGGCAAGGCCGTGTCCCTCTGGCCCGAGTACGCCCACGACGGTGCGGTCCGCATCGACACGTTCCACGACCGGACATGGGAGAGCCAGGCGATCACGGAGCGCACCCGGCCCGCTGCCAGCGTCTCGATCCCCGCGGTGCTCGACGTGCAGAGCCCGCGGGTCAAGGTCGGCGTCTTCATGACGAAGGCCACTGCCGAGCAGTACGGCGTCCCCGTCGTCGACGGCATGCTCGTCACGACGCTGCCGCACGACATCCAGCCGGCGCAGTGGGACGAACTGAGCTCGGCGTGGCAGAGCTACGGCGGTGACGACCGTGCGCGGTGGAGCGGCCCGCAGTTCACCTACGAGGCCGGCCCGGTCGACAACGGTGCGCTGATCCGGGCGATCGTGCTGGCCCTCGCCGCCGCCGTCACGATCGGGGCGACCGCCGTGGCGATCGGACTCGCGCGGTCCGATGGGCGCCGTGACGACGAGGTGCTCGACGCGATCGGGGCCGCACCACGACTGCGCCGCGGGGTGTCCACCTGGCAGGCGGCGATCCTGGCCTCGGTGGGCGCGGTGATCGGCACCCTGCTGGGACTCCTGCCCATCCGGGCGCTGACCCTGCGGTTCACGACCCCCGTGTCCGGGACGAACCACCTGCCGTTCGCGCCGGACTGGACGACGCTGGCCCTGCTCGCGATCGGGCTGCCGGTCGTGGTGACCGCGGGGGCGTGGCTCACGTCGCGGGGTCGGCGGCGGGTGGCGGTGCGGCGGGCGCACTGAGGTGTGGGGCGGCGCCGCACGAGGCGCCGCCCCGATGCAGCCCGGGTCAGACGCCGGGCTGCACGACCATGAGGACGGCGACGACGACCCAGACCAGGTTGAACAGGCCGACCAGGGCGGCGAGCTTCCGCGGCGAGCGCTCGGTCCCGTTGCCGCGCAGGACCTCGCGCTGCTCCGGCAGGACCCCGAACGCGAGGATCCCCGCAGCCACTGCGGTCAGACCGATCGAGACGAGCAGCCAGGCCTCGTCGAGCGCCCCGATCTCGAACGCCAGGGCGGTGCCGAACGTCGGAACGGCGAGCGAGATGATCGAGTACACGTGGCAGATCCGGTGCAGGACCCTGGCGACCGCTCGGGCCCCCTGGTCGTCCGGATCGGCGACGAGCGCGCGGGCCGGCTTCGGGAACATGCTCCCGGCGACCGCGACGGGCCCGAGGGTGAGCAGCGCCGCCACGACGTGCACGGTGAGGAGGACGCTGGACATCGCTTCCAGCCTAGGGCGCGGTACTTCGTGAGCAGAAATGGTCGGGTCGCTGTTGGCGGACTCGACCGTTCCTGCTCACGAAGTGGTCGTCGTTCGCACCGATCGCTCACCGCCGGGCGATGGGCACCTCGGCCAGCACGACCTCGTCGTCCATCGGGATCGGACCGCGCACCCGGGGGACCCCGTCGACCCACTCGACCGTCACCCCCGCGGCCGCGAGCCCTGCGACGCTCAGGTCGATCCGGAGCAGGGGCAGCGCGAGGTCGCCGTACCGCTCGGCGACGACCCCGGACACCCGGTCGGGTGTGGTGACGCGGACGTACCCGCCTGGCTCGAGCGGCACCCCTCGGGTCGACACCTCGTACTCGCCGAACCCGCGGCTCATCTCCCAGTCATCGGCGATCGCCACGTGACAGACCACATTGGTCATGGACCCTCCTCGGTAATGAAACGTGAGCGTATCATTACGGCTAGGATGGGTCCGTGAACAAGCGTGGACGTCCGACCGCCGACGAGCGGATCGCCCGTGACGAGCGGATCCTCGACGTCGCGACCGACCTGTTCCTCGAGCACGGGTTCGCGGGCGTCGCGCTCGACCGCGTCGCCGCCGAGTCCGGGGTCACCAAGCGCACGCTCTACACGGCGTTCGGCGACAAGCCCGCGATCCTGCGCGCGGTCGTCCGCCGGCAGCACCCGTACGCCGACCAGCCCACCGGGGACCTCGTGTCCACGGCCACGGCGATCGGCAGCGCGTTGCTCTCGGACCGCGCGGTCGCCCTGCACCGGCTCGTGATCGCGGAGTCGACGCGGTCACCCGGGCTCGCCCGCGAGTTCCACGAGGCCGGACCGCTCGCCGCCCAGCAGGCCCTGGTCCGCGCCGGAGCGACTCCGGAGACCGCCGCCGAGCTCTTCACGCTGCTGCTCGGCGAGCTCCACCGCCAGCGCCTGCTCGGCTTGGCTCCGGCGCCGACGGCGGCGGACGTCGCCGCACGCGCCGCGCGTGCCGTCGCGGTGCTCTCGACCTGACCCCGTGGCGGACGGGAGGCCCGTGGCGGCGTGACCACGGGCCTCCCGTCCGTCCGTCCGTCCGTCCGTCCGCGACATCGTGAGCAGAAATGGTCGGGTGGCCGTCAGTGGACCCGACCATTTCTGCTCACGAAGCGGCGCGCGGCGCGAACCGCGCTCAGGCGGGGTCGGGCAGCGCCTCGGCGTAGGTGCGGAACTCGCCGCGTTCGGCGTGGATGGCCCACAGACGATCCGCGATGGACTCGCCGGAGTGCTCCGGCTGCCCGTCGTCGATGCCGAACGGGATGATGAGCTGACCGACGTGGACCTGCTCGTCGCGCACGGCGTCGTGCAGGAGCTGGGCGTAGGCGCTCTCGGCCGCGAAGGCGACCGAGGTGCCGGTGACCCGGGCGCCGGGACGGACCGCACTGCCGCCGTTCACGAACAGGATCGTGCCGTGGCCGATCGCGCGCATGCCGGGCAGCACCTGGCGCACCGCGTTGACCGAGCCGTAGACCGAGAACTCGATCGGGCCGACCAGGTCGTCCGCGGTGGTCTCGAGCACCGGACGCATGTACTCTTTGGCGGGGAGCGGGCTGTACTGCAGCACCTCGATGGGGCCGAGCTGCTCGGTCGCACGCTCGAGGGCGCTGCGGAGCGAATCGCCGTCACGGACGTTCGCGGCGAACCCGGCGGCCGTGATGCCCTGCTCGCGCAGCGACGCGGCGAGGCCGTCCAGGCGGTCCTGGTTGCGGGAGACGAGGGCGATCGAGAAGCCCTCGCGGCCGAAGCGTTCGGCAACGGCGAGACCGAGGCCCTTGCCGGCCCCGATGATGGCGATGGTGGTCATGCGGAGTACTCCTCGTCGGTGACGTGCTCGAGCCAGGTGGTGGTGGTCGCCGGGTCGTCGGCGAGGTCGAGCATCGCGAGGTGCTCCATGGAGTCCGTCGGGGTCGCACCGTGCCAGTGCTCCTCACCCGCAGGCGTGTAGACGGTCTGGCCCGGCTGGACCTCGATCACGCCGCCGTCACGCGTGCCCATGCGCGCGACGCCCTCGGTGACGTGCAGGGTCTGGCCGTTGGCGTGCGAGTGCCAGGCGGTGCGGGCGCCGGGCAGGAACCGGACCTTCGCGACGGTCATCGACTGGCCTGCTTCCCTCGGGCTGGCGATGGCGTCGAGGTACACGTCGCCGGTGAACTGCGCGGCCGGGTTCTTGACGGTCGGCTGCTTCGGTTGGATCTCCATGGCCCCGACGGTAGGCCGATGTGCGCATCGGAGGGAGGTGCCGGCCGTACCCCTCAGCCGTTTCCCGAACACGGCGTGTGTGATCGACGCACGATCCGGGAGGACCACCGTGGACAGCAGCGAACACCCGACCCAGCAGCCGAGCCCGACCCGCACCCGACGCGGCTGGTCCGCTGCGGGCATCGCCGCGGTGGCCGCACTCGCCCTGGGCGGCTGTGCCGACGCCGCGCCGGACGACGACCGCGGCTCGTCGGCGAGCGCCCGGGCGACCGCCCCGGCCGACCTGCCGACCGGGCAGACCGCGCCCGACGGCGACACCACCGATGTCGTCACGGGGCTCGAGGCACCGTGGTCCGTCGTCCGCACCGGCGACGACGGCGACGCCCTGATCAGCGAGCGCGACTCCGCCCGGGTCCTCGAGCTGCAGGACGACGGCACGACGCGCGAGGTGGGCACCGTCGACGGCGTCAGCCACGGCGGCGAGGGCGGACTGCTCGGCCTGGCCCTGCACGACGACGACCTGTTCGTGTACTCGACGGCCGACGACGGCAACCGGATCCAACGGTTCGAACTGACGGGCAGCGCCGGGTCGTGGGCGCTCGGTGACGTCACGACGATCATCGACGGGCTGCCGTCGAACACGTTCCACGACGGTGGCCGCATCGCGTTCGGCCCGGACGACATGCTCTACGCCAGCGTCGGGGACGCCGGCGCGAGCAGCGACGCGCAGGACGAGGACTCGCTCGCCGGCAAGATCCTGCGGCTCACCCCGGACGGCGACGTGCCGGACGACAACCCCGTCGACGGGTCCCCGGTGTGGAGCCTCGGGCACCGCAACGTGCAGGGCATGGGCTGGTCGTCGGACGGCACGATGTTCGCGTCGGAGTTCGGCGAGAACACCCTCGACGAGTTGAACGTCATCGAAGCGGGGGAGAACTACGGCTGGCCCGAGGTCGAGGGGGAGGGCGGCGAGGACCAGGGCTTCGTCGACCCGGTGCAGCAGTGGTCGACGGACGAGGCGTCCCCGAGCGGCCTGACGGTCGTCGACGACACCGTGTTCGTGGCCAACCTGCGCGGCGAGGTGCTCCGGGCGATCCCGGCGGACGACCCGGGGACGTCGACCGAGTATTTCCCGGGCGACTTCGGCCGGATCCGGACCGTGCTCGAGGGGCCGGCGGACACGCTCTGGTTCGTCACGAACAACACCGACGGCCGAGGTGACCCCGCAGCGGGGGACGACCGCATCGTGTCCGTGCCGATCACCCGGGCGGCGGGCTGAGCCAGCGACCTCGCCCCACGGGGGTTCCGGCAGCCCCTCGCTCGCACGCTCCCCGGCCCGTTACCGTGACGACATGAACCACCGCGACGAAGCCCGCGACTTCCTGTCCAGCCGTCGCGCCCGCATCACCCCCGAGCAGGCCGGGGTCGAGACCTTCGGCACCCGCCGTCGGGTCACCGGGCTCCGGCGCGAAGAGGTCGCGCGGCTGGCAGGGGTCAGCATCGACTACTACACACGGCTCGAGCGGGGGAACCTGCAGGGCGTCTCGGACAGCGTGCTCGAGGCCATCGCCGGCGCACTGCAGCTCGACGCCGCCGAGCTCGAGCACCTGCGCGATCTGTCCCGGCACCAGAACGCGACACCGCGGCGCGCGGGCAAGGTCGTGCCGGTGGCCGCCGTCCGCCCGGAGCTGCAGTACCTGCTCGACGTCATCACCGATGCGCCGGCGATGATCATCAACAACCGGCAGGACATCGTCGCCGCGAACGCGCTCGGCTACGCGATGCACGCGGACCTGGTGGCGGCACCGGCCCGGCCGATGAACTTCTCGCGCTTCATCTTCCTCGACCCGCAGGCCCGGAACTTCTACCAGGACTGGCAGCGGGCGGCGCACACGAACGTCGCGATCCTGCGGCGCGAGGCCGGCCGCACGCCGAACGACCGCGACCTCGCAGCCCTCATCGGCGAGCTGTCGATGCGGAGCGACGACTTCCGCGCGCTCTGGGCGGCGCACGACGTCCGCCGCCACTACGCCGGCGTGAAGTCCTTCCGGCACGCCGTCGTCGGCCCGCTCGAGCTGCACTTCCAGACGCTCGAACTCGCCGAGGACCCCGGGCTCGCGCTCACGATCTACCCGGCGACCCCGGGCAGCCCGACCGCCGACGCGCTCCGCCTGCTCGCCTCGTGGGCGGCGACGGAGCAGATCGCGGAACGCGCTCGCGAATCCGCCTGACGGGTACCAGCAACCCCTTCTTCCCCGCCCGGCACCGTCCTACCGTGGACGCATGGACACCAAGAGCGAAGTGCGCGACTTCCTCCGCACCCGCCGCGAGCGCGTCACGCCGCAGCAGGTCGGCCTGCCCGACTTCGGTGGCGCCCGACGGGTCAAGGGTCTCCGCCGCGAGGAGCTCGCGCTCGTCGCGGGCATGAGCGTCGACTACTACATCCGCCTCGAGCGCGGGAACCTCACCGGCGTCTCGGAGAGCGTGCTCGAGTCGCTGTCGCGTGCGTTGCGCCTCGACGACGCCGAGCACGCGCACCTGTTCGACCTGGCCCGCGTGCAGAACGCCTCGGCGACCACGCGGCGGAAGCCCCCGACGTCGAAGGTCCGACCGAACGTGCAGCGCATGCTCGACGGCATGACGATGCCCGCGTGGGTGCGCAACGGCCGCTCGGACTTCCTGGCCGGCAACGCCCTGGCACGTGCGCTGTACTCCCCGCTCTTCCTCGACCCCGCCGGCACCCCGAACACCGCCCGCTTCGCGTTCCTCGACCCACGCGGTCAGGAGTTCTGGCGCGACTGGGACGTCGTCGCGAGCGACATGGTGGCAGTGCTCCGTGCCGAGGCGGCCCGGTCGCCCTACGACAAGGGGCTGACCGACCTGATCGGCGAACTCTCGACCCGCAGCGAGGAGTTCCGGCAGCGCTGGGCCGCACACGGCGTCATGCGGCACCTGAACGGCTCGAAGCGGGTGCACCACCCCGAGGTCGGCGACCTCGACCTGACGTACGAGACCATGGAGCTCGCGACCGACACCGGTCTGACGCTCATCGCCTACGGCACCGAGCCGGGCTCACCGTCCGAGGAGCGTCTGCAGCTGCTCGCGAACCTCGTCGCCACGACGGCCGCAGCCGTCCCGGAACCGGAGGACGCATGAGCGAGACCGAGTCCGTCCCGACCACCGCGCCCCTCGCACCGCTCGGGTTCCTCGGCCGGTTGCGGTTCCGCTGGCGCGCTGAGCAGGAGATCCACGACCTGACCCGCGACCGTGCGCTCGAGGAGCGCGTGCGTGCCGAGGCCGCCGTGCGGCTCGCGCCCGGCCCGTGGCACCTCGGCGAGCTGTTCCGACGTCGCTGACGCAACAACCGTGCGGACGGGAGGTGGGCCCCACCCGCCGGTTCCGGCGTGACGCGCCAGCGGCGCGCCGGCCGTGACGGGAGGGACGTGGCGATGCCGCCACGGGCCTCCCGTCCGTCAGTCGGCCGCGTTCACCGGCGACGTGCGGCGGGTACCAGGGTGTGCTGCCCGTAGCTGTTGTCGTCGGGGTTGATCGTGACGCCCGGTGCGACGAGCTCGTCGATGCGGTCCAGGACCTCGTCGCTGAGCACGCGGTCGGCGGCGGGGAGCTGCGACTCGAGCTGCTCCATGGTGCGCGGGCCGATGATCGCGCTCGTGACGCCGGGGTGCCGGATCACCCACGCCAGCGACATCTCGATGAGGGACATGTCCTGCGACTCGGCCAGGAGTGCGAGTTCCTCGACGATGTCGAGCTTCCGCTGATTCGCGGGCGTCGACATGTCGAACCGGGCCGCGGGGCGGTGCTTCGCCGTCGGGGTCCCGGGAGCGTCCTTGCGCCAGCGGCCGCTGAGCCAGCCGCCGGCGAGCGGGCTGTAGACGAGGGTGCCCATGCCGTAGCGCTGCGTGGTCGGCAGGACGTCCTCCTCGATGCCGCGCACCAGGATCGAGTACGGCGGCTGCTCGGTGCGGAAGCGCTCCAGGCCACGGCGCTCCGAGGTCCACTGGGCCTCGACGATCTCGGCACCCGAGTACGACGACGATCCGATGTTCCGGACCTTGCCCTGGCGGACCAGGTCGGTCAGGGCGCCCAGGGTCTCCTCGACGTCCGTCGTCGGGGACGGACGGTGCACCTGGTACAGGTCGATGTGGTCGGTGCCGAGGCGGCGCAGGGAGTTCTCGACCTCCTGCATGATCCAGCGGCGCGAGCCCCCGGAGCGGTTCGAACCCTGGCCCATCGGCATGAAGAACTTGGTGGCGAGCACGACGTCGTCACGGCGGTCCTTGATGGCCTTGCCGACGATCTCCTCGGAGACGCCGTCCGAGTAGGCGTCGGCGGTGTCGACGAAGTTGATGCCCGCGTCGAGGGCGCGGTGGATGATCCGGATCGAGTCGTCGACGTCGGCGTTCGCCCACGGACCGAACATCATGGTGCCCAGAGCGAGCGGGCTCACCTCGACGCCGGTGCGTCCGAGCTGGCGGTACTCCATGGTTTCCTCTCCGTGCCCGCGGGTCTCGCCGGGCACGGCTGCCACGCTAGGCGGGTCGTCCCCGACGAAAGGGGGGAGGCCCGTACCTCCCTCGGCTGGCGGGGCGGTCGTAGCGTCGGGGGCATGACGTTCGCCGAGACCGACCCCGAGTTCGCCCAGTTCCACGCCGACTTCGTGGACGAGACGCTGCAGCACGCGTCGCTCAGCAGCCACGACCGCGCGGTCGTGCAGCTCGGCGCGATGATCGCCGCCGGCGCGCAGGCCGCCTTCCGACAGCTGCTCGGCACCGCGCTCGACGGGTCACTGACCCCGGTCGAGGCGAAGGAGATCGGCTACCAGGCCGTCGCCTACGTCGGGTCCGCGCGCGCCTCGGACTTCCTCACGATCACGAACGACGTGCTGACCGCGCGCGGTGTCGAGCTGCCGTTGCCGGGTCAGTCGACGACCACCCCCGGCGACCGACTCGAACGGGGCCGTGCGGTCCAGAGCGCCGTCGTCGGCGCCGGACGAGTCGACGCGATGTACGAGAACGCGGCCGACGACACCGTGCACTTCCAGCGCTTCCTGTCCGGCAACTGCTTCGGTGACACCGTCGGACGTGACGGGCTCGACCTGCCGACGCGTGAGCTGCTGACGTTCGCGGTCCTCGTCGCGCTGGGCGGTGCCGACGCGCAGGTCACGGGACACGTCGCGGGCAACCTGCACGTCGGGAACACCCGGCAGCAGCTGCTCGCCGTGCTCACCGTCCTGGTGCCGGTGATCGGCTACCCTCGGACGCTCAACGGACTCGCCGCCGTGAACGAGGGTGCGCCTGCCGACTGAAACTCAGATCGCGAGCTCGACGTCGTGACCGTTGACGGTCACGATGATGCGTGGGTTCTCGGCACCGGTCGCGGTGATGTAGCTGCGGAGCGTGGAGAGCAGCATGTCTTCGCGCCGCTCCATCTGGGACACCGCGCCCTGACTGATGCCGAGCTCGTGCGCGATCTCGGCTTGGGTGCGCTTGCCCGCTTCGCGGACCATCGCGAGGCTCATCGCGTAGATGCGGTCGAGTTCGTCCGCTTCGACCTCGAGTGCGGCCACCGCGTCTGCGACGCCCGGCCGCTGCATCATCTGTTCGAGGCGGTCGTTCCCGCGTACGAAGTCTTTCTTGCCCATCATGCTTCCTCGGTCTCGTTCCGCCATCGATTGACCAGGCGATCAGCTCGGACGCCGACCGTGTCGTAGAACACGTCACCCATCGACGCTTTGTCGCCGGAGAACAGTGCCACCACGACTCGGTCCTCGTCCGGCGGGAACCAACAGATCAAGCGCAGCGCCACTCCCGCGACGTAGGGGTGCGACACACGCCAGACCGGATGCTGCTTGGACTGCCGAACACGCTTGATCATCGCGGTGTCCTGGACCGGAGTGGAGTCCAGGTCCCGCAACCGCTTGAGCATGAACGTCAGCAACTGCAGACGTTTTCGCCCACGCTCGGTCGTGTCGGTCTCAAGACGATCGAGCTGGTCGTTGAACTCTCGCGGCCAGTCGATCTGCATGCGGCGACATTACCTGCGACTGATAATACCTGCAACTAATATCAAGCGCAAGGGCAACGTCGTGGAGAGGTGTGCTCCTCAGACGACGAGGGGCCCGGCGACCTCGAGCTGGTCGTGCTCGACCTGCCAGCGGACGGCGTCGAGCACCGTCTGTTCAGCGGTGAACCCGGGCGCGTAACCGAGCAGACGGCGGGCCTTCTCGACGCTGAACACCTGGCTGCGTGACAGGTGCTCCCAGCTCGCGCCAGCGTGCTCTGGAGTCGTGGTCTCACGGAACCGGTTCCAGCTGACGGGGTCGAGCCGGGCCTCCTGGCCGAACCACGACGCTGCCAGGTGGGCGTACCCACGCGCGGTGAGCGCCGTCGGGGCCGTGATGAAGAAGTCCTCGCCGGCCGCCGCCTCGCGGTGTTCGACGGCGAGTTGGAAGGCCTGCGCGACGTCGTCCGCGTGCACGTGGGCCATGGTCTCGGCGCCGAGGCCGGGGACCTCGATCGCCTCGCCGGCGGACAACCTCGTCAGCACCGACGGGTCGAGGTTGCCGAGCGCACCGATCGGCATCCAGCCCGGACCGCTGATGTGACCCGGGTGCAGCGTCGTCGTCGCCAAACCCCCTGACGCGGTTTCTTTCTTGAGCATCCGGGCGATCGCGTCTTTCTGCACGCCGTAGTCACCGAAGGGCGGCGTGAAGTCGTCCTCGGTGATCGGCAGCACACGGGATGCACCCGCGCGCCAGATCGATCCGCAGTGCACGAGGTGCGTTCCCGTGTCGCGGAGCGCTTCGACGAGGGCGGCGGCGGACGACTCGGTGAAGCAGACGAGGTCGACGACGGCGGCGGCGCCGAGCGCGGCGATCCGCGCTCCGAACGTGCCGTCGCGGTCCTCCTGCTCGCGGTCCGCGGTGATGCGTTCGACCTGCTGCCACTCGGGGGAGTCGGCGTAGGGGGTGCTGGTGCCGCGACTGATGGCCACGACCTCGTGACCGGCGCGGACGAGGCGGGGGACGAGGAACGTGCCGATGTGACCGGTGGCTCCGATGACGACGATGCGCATCAGTCGGCGGTGATGACCTTCACGGAGCCGGCGATGGTCGCGGCGTCCTCGGCGAGCGCCACGACCGGGTCGGGCAGGCGGGTGGTGGCGCCGACGAGCTTGCGGGCACCCCAGCCGACGAACGACCCGACGATCGCACCGACGCCACCGAGGATCGCGCCCTCGATGCGCAGGTCGCGCTTGCCGGTCGTGCCGAGCGCTGCGCCGACGAGCGCACCGGACCCGATGCGGCCGATCAGGCCGGCGGGGGAGATGCGGTTCGGGGTCATCGGCAACTTGTCACCGATGAGTTCACCGACGGCCGAGGCGACGAGGAGTCCGCGGCCGAGCGGGGTGCTGAAGACCTTCCAGTCCTGCCACGACCCCTTCAGCGAGGACCGGTCGTGGTTCAGCGCCAGCACCGCGAGTGGGGTGGCGCTGCGGCCACCGCTCAGGATGCCGAGCACCAGGGTGCGGACCAGGGTGTGCTGCTCGTGCTGCGTGCTCATCGTGTCTCCAGTCGTGATCAGGTCCGACCGTACGCACGCGGGCCGCGAGCGCTCCGAGGGTCCTCACGGACTGCGGGTACTGAGCCGGCCCGAGTAGCGTCCGGCGCATGAGCAACGTCATCGTCTTCGGCGGCCACGGCAAGGTCGCACTCCTCACCACCCGCATCCTCAGCGACCGCGGCCACTCGGTCACCTCGGTCATCCGCGACGCGGACCAGTCCGACGAGATCCGTGCCCACGGCGGTGAGCCGTTGGTCGCGGACATCCAGCAGCAGTCCCTGACCGACTTCGCGGAGCTCGTCCACGGTCACGACGCCGTCGTCTGGTCCGCCGGTGCCGGCGGCGGCTCGGTCGACCGCACGTGGGCGATCGACCGCGACGCCGCGATCCTGTCGGTGCAGGGTGCGAAGCAGGCCGGGGTCGACCGCTACGTGATGGTGTCGTGGTCCGGGTCGCAGCTTGACCACGGGGTGCCGCAGGACGACGACTTCTTCGCCTACGCCCAGTCGAAGGCGATCGCCGACGCCGTGGTGCGCGACTCCGGTCTGCAGTGGACCATCGTGGCGCCGAGCACCCTGACGGACGACGACGCCACGGGCTCGGTCGACTGGGCGGGCTCGTCGAGCGACGTGCCGCGCGGCGACGTCGCGCACGTGATCGCCGACGTGCTCGAGAACCCGGGCACGGCCGGCAACACCATCCGGTTCAACTCGGGCTCGACCCCGATCGCGGACTTCCTGCGCGCCGACGCGGTCTGACGACGGGCCGCAGCGAGCAGCCGCGGCTCAGTAGATCGCCGCGATGCCGGTCATGTCGCCGAACCCGAGCGTGCGTGAACCGGTGTCGCAGTACCCGCCGGACGGCTCCATGACCTGATCGGTGCCGGTCTGCACGTGGCCGAGTCCGTACAGGTGTCCCCACTCGTGGGTGGCGACGGCCTGGGTGTCGAACCGGGTGCCCGAACAGGTCGCCGTCGAGCTCCAGTTGTAGCTCGTGGCGTACCGCTGGTCGGACTCCTTCGCGATGCCGTTGCCGTCGTACCAGACGCACGTCACTCCGAGGGTGCCGGCGGGCAGCTTGCCCCAGCCGACGACGCTGTAGCCGTTGCTCGCCGTGCAGCCGCCCTTGTCGGTCAGTCCAGGGGCCTGGGTCGCGAGGCGGACGTAGGAGTTCCGCGCCGACGAGGTCACGGTGCGGCCGCACGACGTGATCGTGCCGGTCCAGGTGTTCGCCGCCTTGCGCAGGGCGTCCTTCGCGTACGACGACTTCTGGCCGGACTCGTTGTAGTACCACTGCACCGTGCTCGGCCAGCGGTACCCGTTCCGTGCGTTGGCCGTGCTGGTGCACTTGGTGCTGGCCGCGGTCGTGGCGGCCGGCGCGGCAGCCGCCTGGCTGGCCGCGGCGTTGGCTGCTGCGCTCCTCGCCTGTTCGCGGCGCACCGCCGGTGCCGAACCGCTCCACGCCTCGTCGATGCGGACCGCGACACCCCCGGTACCGGTGTTCGCGATGACGACCTCCGCCAGCTCGGGAGCACCCGGCGCCGCGGAGCTGCTCGCCATCACGCTCTCACCGGGGGCCGGCACGGCGAACGTGCGGCCGTCCGGCAACACGACCGTGCCGGACGCCACCGTGCACCCCGTCCGGAGCGTCTGCACCGAGAGCGTCCCCGCGGCGCAACGGCTGCCGGCCGCCGACGCGCTCGGCGCCGCCGCCTGCGCGGGTGCCGCCGTGGCGGTGAGGCCGACGACGAGTGCGATGACCGCCCCGGTGGTGAGTGTGTTCCTGACAGGACGCATGGTTGCCCTTCCCGCGGCGAGCACCTGTGCCCGCCGTCCCTGATCGGGTCCATGCTCGCCGATGGGTACCCGTCAGGTCCAGGGCTGCGCCAACAGGACAGGCCGGGCTCCGCCGTCGCGGTGGGTCAGCGCAGCCGTTCGACCATCGGACACGCGAACGGGTCGCGCGCCGCCAGACCGACCTCGTTGAGGTAGCGGACCACGATGACGTAGGAGTGCACCAGGGTGGTCTCGGTGTACGGCACGCCCTGGTCGGCGCAGTACCTGCGGACCATGTCCCGGGCCGCGCGCAGGTTCGGTCGGGCCATGCTCGGGAACAGGTGGTGCTCGACCTGGTGGTTCAGGCCGCCCATGAAGTACTCGACCCACGCGCCGCCGCCGATGTCGCGCGAGGTCAGGACCTGGCGTGAGAAGAAGTCCACGCGGCGGCCGGGTTCGATGACGGGCATGCCCTTGTGGTTCGGTGCGAACGCGATGCCCATGAGGAACCCGAACACGGCGAGCTGCACGCCGAGGAACGCGAAGGCCATGCCGACCGGCAGGAACCAGAACACGACGCCCAGGTAGAGCACGAACCGCCCGACGAAGACGGATCCCTCGGCCCACCGCCGCTTCACCGGGCCACGGCTGGTGTACGTGCGGATCGACTGCCAGTGCAGGTTCACACCCTCGACCAGGAGCATCGGGAAGAACGCGTACCCCTGCACGCGTACGAGCACGCGCAGGAACCCGGTTCGCCTGGCAGCGTCCTCGGGCCGGAACGAGATCGCGTCGAACGAGATGTCGGGGTCCTTGCCGACGGTGTTCGGGTTGGCGTGGTGGCGGGTGTGCTTGTTCATCCACCACGCGTAGCTGATACCGGTCAGGAACGTGCCCGCGTACCGGGCCGCTCGGTCGTTCCAGTGGTGCGATGCGAACACCTGTCGGTGGGCGGCCTCGTGCGACAGGAAGGCGAACTGCGTGAACAGCGCGCCGAGCACGCCGGCCACGATCAGCTGGTACCAGGAGCCGCCCAGCACGGCGAACGCCCCGCCGGTGACGCCGAGCAGCACGGCGAGCACGGCGATGAGGCCCCAGTACCAGCCCGTACGGCGTCCGAGCAGCCCGGCGGAACGGACCTGCGCCAGCAGCGCGGTGTACGTCGAGGTGGTGTCGCTGCGGGGTGACCGGCGTTCGGTCTTCCGGTAGCCGGTCGGTACGACGAGTTCGTCGGCCATGGTGTCCTCCTGGTCTCAGCGGTCCTGCTGCAACCGGGGTCCCGGGCTACGAGTTGTCGCTGACGGTACGCCGCCTCGCCGGGTGCGCTCCGAGCTAAGCGGGCAGGACCAGTCGGCGATCGACGATGGCTCGGGCGACGTCGGCGAGCCGCTCCTGGTGGGCCCTGGCGTACTGTCGCAACAGCACGAAGGCCGTTTCGGTGTCGACCGAGTGCGTGTACGCCACGAAGCCCTTGGCCTGCTCGATCACGACCCGGCTGTCGAGGGCTCGCTGCAACTGCGCCTGCGTCAGCGCCGCGTGTTGCAGCGTCCGCTGCTGCAGGATGCTGATGGTCGCGACGTCGGTCAGGGCCTGTGCTGCCAGGGCGTCGTCGCGGTTCAGCGTCCCCTCGGTCTCGCGGAACAGGTTGAGCGACCCGAGCGTGGTGTCCCGCAACCGCATCGGGATCGCGTGCACCGACGCGTACCCCGACTCGGCGGACGCGGCGGCGAACGTCGGCCACCGGCGTTGCATCTCCGCCTGGTCGCTCACGGACACCGGACGCCCGGTCGCGAAGCACTCCACGCACGGTCCTTCGCCGGCGTCGAGCTGCAGGAGTCCGACGAAGCTGGACCGCTCACTGGTCGACGCCACGACCTCGAGTTCCTGGTGCTGGTTGGCCAGCAGGATGCCGGCCGCCGAGGCGTCGAAGATGTCGACGACGCTGTCGACCAGGTTCTGCAGGAGGTCGACGACGTCGTACTCGTCGACGAGGGTGTCGGTCAGCGTGACGAAGGTGTCGATGAGCCGGCGCTCGCGGGTCGGTGCCATGGTGCGTGCTCCTCAGTTCTCGGAACCGTACGGCCGGGCGAGGTCGATGCGGCGAGCGATGACGTCGTTCGAGACGTCGCGGACGGTGCGTTCGGTGGCGAAGGCGTGCGCCTGCAGCACGAGGAGGGCGTCGGTGACGTCCACCCCGAGCTGTGCTGCGACCATGCCGGTCGCCTGGTGCACCTCTCGTCGGGAGTAACGGCTCGTGTCCATGTCGGCGCGGCCGTCTGCGGCCGCGGCGAGCAGCGCATCACGGAGCACCCGACGGGCCGCGACCTCGGTGAGCTCCACCGCGCCGCGGATCTGTCCCACGGTCAGGGTGCGTTCGCGGTCCACGGACAGGTCGACCGCCCCGACCGGGATCGTCCCGATGCGCATCGGGAACGAGAAGACGGCGCCGACCCCTGCCCGCAGGAGTTCCTCGCGCGCGACCGGCCACGCCGGGTTCAGCGTGCGGGACAGGTCCGGCTCGAGCACAGGCCGCTGGTTGGTGAGGGCCTCCCAGCAGGGTCCCTCCCCGAGGTCGAACTGGATCTCGTCGATCCGCTCGGCGCGCGCATCGCTCGCGCACACCGTCGCCGACCCGAGTGGGTTGCCGAGGGTGGAGATGCCGACCCCGGTCACGGGCAGCGTCGTCAGGAACGGCGGGCACATGTCGGTGCCGTCGGGTGCGGCCTGCAGTGCGGAGACTGCCGTCGTGAAGTCGTTCATCGCGAGGAAACCGTCCGGGTCCGTGTGGGCGGGGCTGATCCGGTCCCCGCGTGCTGCAACGCTAGCGCAGTGCCGCGCGGGCGTCGCCCGCCGGGCACGCCGAATCGCGCGGTCACGGTCAGACCGCGCTGACGCGCGACGGCTCCGGCACGGAGTGGCTCGGCTCCGCGGGGACGTCGTCGTACTTCGCCGCCGCCGTGGGCTTGCCGAGCTCGGTGGGCAGGCCGGAGGCCACCACATTCGTGAGCGCGAGCAGCGTCGAGGCCGCCTCCGACTGGTCCGTCATGATGACTCCCTCGGCGGCTCCCCGCGGGAGCTCGAGAGGATCTCGGACTCGGTACGGCGACACCGAGCGCCAGTCTGGGGCCCGCGGATGTGCGCACTCCCAGCCGCGACCCGGCGCCGCGACCCGGCGCCGGGGCTCCACCACGCCCCGGCGCCACGCCACTCAGGCGAACTGCGCGTAGAACGCCGACGGGTCCTGCGACAGCGACGCCTTCACCCCGCGGCTCCACTCGTCGACGACGACCTCGGCCACCCCCCGCTCGACGCCGTCCAGCGCGGCCCGCGCCACGTCGGCCGGGTCGACCTTCGGCCCCTCGTAGCCGGCCATCATGTCCGTGTCCGCCGCCCCGAGGTGCAGCCCCTGCACGCTGATCCCCTTGCCGGCGAGCTCCAGCCGCACCGCGTTCGTCAGGTTCCACTCGGCGGCCTTCGCCGCCGCGTACGCGCCGGATCCCGGGTAGACGAACCAGGACAGTGCGGACAGGACGTTCACGATGCCGCCGCCGCCGTTCCGCTCGATCACGGGCGCGAACGCCCGGATCATCGCGAGGTTCCCCCAGTAGTGCGTGTCCATCTCGCGGCGTGCATCGGTCAGGTCGTCGGTGAGCAGCGAGCCCGTCGTCGAGATGCCCGCGTTGTTCACGAGCAGGGTGACGTCGCCGGCGGCTGCGGCCGCCGCCTCGACCGACGCCTGGTCGGTGATGTCGAGCGGCAGCGCCACGACGCCCTCGATGTCCACGAGCTCGGGTCGGCGTGCGGTCGCGTAGACCTTGGTGGCGCCGCGCTCCAGCAGCTGCAGGGCGAAGCGGCGTCCGATTCCCCGGTTCGAGCCCGTGACGAGTGCGACCGATCCAGCGATGTCCATGGTGTCTCCTCCTGCCGCGCGGGTGTCTCCCGCAGCGGCTCGGTTACGCTAAGACCTCACATCCATGTCAGGGGCAAGCCCCGGATCGGAGACCGCATGCGGATCGGCGACCTCGCCGCAGAGACGGGCGCCAGCGTGCGCTCACTGCGCTACTACGAAGAGCAAGGACTGCTCACGGCGTCGCGGACCACCAGCGGGCAGCGCGTCTACGACACCCCGGCGGTCGAACGCGTGCAGCTCGTGCAGCAGCTGTTCGCCGCCGGTCTGCCGAGCCGCACCATCGTGCAGCTGTTGCCGTGCGTGGACAGCGGGCACGCGACGCCGGAGTCGTTCGCGCTGCTCGTCGCCGAGCGCGACCGGATCACGGCGCAGATGGCGGAGCTCGAGGCCGCGCGCGGCCGGCTCGACGAGGTCATCGCCATCAGCGAGCACCCGACTGCCGAGCACTGCCCGGCGCTGCGCGAGCCGGCAGACGGAGCGGTCGCGGCCTGAGACGTGGTGCGGGACGGACGGGAGGCCCGTGGCGGGTCCGCCACGGGCCTCCCGTCCCTCACGTCGACCGTCCACCAGCCGCAGTCGGCCCGGTCAGGCTCCTGACGGTCCGATCCGCGACGCGGATCGCGCGGCGATCGGAGCGCTACTCCAGGTGCGCGTAGTCCGGCAGGTCGATGGCGTCCGCCGGAGGTGTGAAGAACCGATCGCCGAGCCGACCGATGAACGGCGTCGAGGCGACCCGGACCGCAGCACCGAACGCAGCGATCCCGAGTCGGCTCTTCGGGTTCGCGACCCGCGGGACCCCTGGCGGGAGCTGCTGCGCCTGCGCGACGTACGGCCGCATGATGCGCTCGTAGCCACGGAAGGCGTCGCGGTGGTCGACGTGGGCGGCGAGTTCACCGGCCAACACGTACGCCCCGGTGAGCGACAGACTCGTGCCCATGCCACTGACCGGTGAGGCGCAGTAGGCGGCGTCGCCCACGAGCGCGACCCGACCCTCGGACCACCGCGGCGCACGGACCTGCCCGATCGACTCGGAGTACAGGTCGCCGGCGGCGTCGATGCCCTCGAGCACACGACCCGCCTCCCACCCGGCGTCCGCGAACACGGTGCGCAGGCGTCGGCGCTGTTCCTCGATCGTCCGTCGTTCGGAGCCGGCGCGCTCCCGCGTCCGGTCGGTCACGAACGACAGCGTCGCGCGGATCGTGCCGTGCGGGTCCGGCCGGAGCGTGACGGACCGCCCACCTGGCGCGTTGTACCAGCGCCACCAGTCGTCGTCCGCGTCGGTCCGGGGGATCGTCGCGTAGGACGTCTCGAGGCCGAGGGACCGGATCTCGGGCTCGTCGCCGAAGACCAGACGCCTGGTGCTCGACCCGATGCCGTCTGCTGCCACCACCAGGTCGAACCGCTCGTCCGCGGCGTGCTCGAACTGCACGGTCACGCCGTCGCCGGCGCCGCCGTCGTTGTCCGCGATGCCGGTGATGCGGTCGCCGAACCGGTACTCGGTGGTGTCGGTGGTCCGGCTGACCAGCAGTTGCGCCAGGTCACCGCGCAGGATCTCGAGCTCCGCGGTGGCGCCGCCCGAATCCGTGGTGCCCGCCGGGAACTCCGCGATGACCGAACCGGAGCGGCCGATGAACCGCGTGCCGACCTCACCCGTCGTGGCGGCACGGATGTCGTCCTCGATGCCCATCCGCCGCGAGACCTCGCGCCCGGCACCCCGCACGTCGACGTTCTGGCCGCCGGTCCGGAGTTCCGGGGCGCGCTCGACGATCGTCGTCTGGTAGCCGTAGCGGTGCAGCCAGTAGGCCAGGGCGGGCCCGGCGATGCTCGCACCGGAGATGAGGACGCGCTTGCGGTCGGTCGACATGTTGCCTCGAATCTTGATTACCAATGAGATTGGCAATGTACACGACTACCATCGACCTCGTGCCGCACGACGAACCGACAGCGCCCACCGACGGAAGACGAGACCGCGACGCCCGGAGCGACCGCGACGACCGACGCGACCGCGAAGCGGCCCGCCGTGACGGACGACCGCTGCCCGACGACGACATCCGCGCTCGGGTCCAACAGGTCGGGGTCCGCCAGCAGCGGTTCGAGCGACACCTCGCCCGGGCGCTCGCCGTCGACGCGGCCGGGCTCGAGGCGATGGACCACCTCATCAGCCACGGCCAGTCCACCCCGACCGAGCTCGCGCGACGGTTGGAGATCTCGACCGCTGCCATGACCCTCGTGCTCAACCGACTCGAGTCCGCCGGCCACGTCACGCGCGAGCGGCACCCCAGCGACGGCCGCAAGCTCGTCGTCATCGCGGCCGAGCGGTCCTCCGACCGTGCGTACGACCTGGTGCTGCCACTGATCGAGGGGATCGAGGACGTCGTCGCCGACATGGACGACAGTGAACGCGCCACGGTGCTGGCGTTCCTGGACCGCCTGATCGGGATCTACGACGACGCGATGGACTGATCAGTCGACTCCGTCGGGTGACCACGGTCGCTCACCGAGGCTCCACCGCGCCGTCGCCTCGACCTGTGCCTTCGCACTCTCCAGGCTCGTGTGGTCGCCGAAGACCTCGCCCGACCACCCACGGACCTCGTACCGGTTCGTGAAGACGACGGTCCCGATGTGGGACCGGCCGGAGCGGGCTTCCCACCGGCCGACTTCGAGCGCGGTCCAGCTCGTCGGGTCGTGCTGGTGTGGGAGATCGGTCTGCGAGGAGGACATGGCGTTTCCGGTCGGCATCGGACGAAGGGATCGTGCCGGCAGCCGGGGGCCTGGGTCACCTGCGGTCGACGGTAGTCCCCGGCCGACACGACGGCTCAGGTTCGTCCGCCGGCCCGTGCGATCAGCGCGCCACCCGCGTGAACGTGCGGTGCACGACCGCCGACGGCGACGCGACCGTCTCGACGGCGAAGCGCTCCTCGATCCCCTCGAGTCCGTCCCAGAGCCGCTCGCCCCGGCCGAGCACGATCGGCACCTCGACCAGGTGCATGTGGTCGACCAGATCGGCCTGCAGGAACTCGCGGACGGTCTCGACCCCGCCACCGATCCGGACGTCCCGGCCCGGTGCGACCTGGCGGGCGAGCGCGAGCGCCTCCGCCGGGGTCGCGTCGACGAAGTGGAAGGTCGTCCCGCCCGCCATCTCGAGGGGCTCGCGCGGATGGTGCGTGAGCACGAACACGGGCGTGTGGAACGGCGGTTCGTCGCCCCACCACCCGGTCCAGCCGTCATCGGGCCACGGTCCGCGCTGGGGTCCGAACTTGTTCCGCCCCATGATCTCGACACCGATCTCCGGTCCCCAGGCGCGGGCGAACTCGTCGTCGACATCGGTGGTCCCGCCGGACGCCCCCTGCATCGCGCGGAAGGTCGCGGTGGCGGCGAACCACCCCATGAGTCGACCGTCGGCGTGCCCGAACGGCCGGTCGACCGACTGGTCGGCTCCGGCGCCGTACCCGTCGAGCGAGATCGCGAAGTTGTGGACCCTGACCGTCGACATGCTGCTCCAGTCCTGCTTCAGAGGGTGATGCCCGTCGCCGCTGCCAGGGCGTCGACGAGCTGGCGGCGGAACTGCGGGTCAGCGACCGCCTGGTGCGGCTCCTGCCGCTCTCCGTGGAACCAGTAACCGCCGCTGACGGTTGCGTCGGGGTCGGTCACGAGGGCCTCCTGCGTGCGGTGCCCGAGCTCGAGGTCGTCCGACGCCCCCGCGCCGCCCATCTTGGTCGGCACCCAGCCCGGATCGACGGCGTTGCTCAGGACGCCGGGCCGGCGCCCTGCCACCTCGGCGGCGAGCGCGGTCACGAAGAGCTTGGTGTCCGAGTACGTGTTCGTCTCCGCGGTGCCGTCCCAGTCGACGCCGTCCAGTCGGGGGCGGCCGCCGCGGTGCATCCCACTGCTCAGGTACACGTGCCGGGTCGGCGCGTGGAGCAGCGCGGTGAACAGGTACGGGGCGACGACGTTGACCGGCACCAACGCACGGCCGGAGATCACGCCGGCGTTGTGCACGACCGCGTCGATCGGGTCGCCGGCGTCGAGGTCGCGCGCGGCGGCGATCACGGCGTCGCGGTCGGACAGGTCGGCGACGACGAGGGTGGCGCCACGGTCGAGCAGGTCGGCGATCGCCTCCGCACGTGCCGTGCTCCGGGCGTGCACGACGACGTCGTGCCCGTCGCGGAGCAGGGTGTCGGCGGTCGCCCGCCCGAGGCCGTCGGTCGAGCCGGTGACGAGGATGCGGGACATGTGGCCATCATGCGCCGGGTGGCGGAGGCGTGTGCGGCCGGTGGACCAGCAGCAGGCGGACGGGAGGCGCGGTGCGGGCCCGCCGCGTGCCTCCCGTCCGTTCTCGGCCCGGCCACACGGCTGCAGTACGGTCGCAGCATGAGCAGCTTCCTCGACCCCGCGGACGCCGTCGCCGTCAGCGACGCGACGATCGTGCCGGACGCGACACGTCCGGTCGCAGCGGTCGTCACGGGCGAGGACGTGCGGTGGGTGACGTGGCCCGACGCCCCGTTGCCCGACGGTGCGGTCGACGACGTGCGCGTCCTGGCGACCACCGAGGGTGCGTGGGTCGTCTACGAGTCGAACGGTGACGGTGGCGACGCGGTGTCCCGGTCCGCCGTGCACGTCACGCCGACCGGTGTGACGACCGCGGTCGACCTCGGGGATCGCCAGCCGCTCGGTGCCGACGTGGACGGGTTGTGGATCGGTGATCCACGACCCGCGTCGATGTAGGACGGAGACGACGAGGACGAGGACGTGGACGTCGATGCGGATGCCGACGGCTCCGACGACTCCGACGCCGACGATCCGCTCGACGGCGTCGACCCGGAGGCCCTGCCGTGGGCGCCGGCCGAGCCGTTCTGGCCGACACCGGAGGAGTGGACGGCGACGCTCGAGGCCGAGGCGGCCGCCGAGCACGATCACGACGACCCGGAACTGCTCGACGACGAGGACGACGGTGGTCCGTACACCTGGAGCATCGGCTTCGGTGACGAGTCCGAGGGCTTCGTCCCGTCGATGGAGCCCGTCGCGGACCCGGGTCCGCCGCTGCCCACCCCGGCGACCGACCTCGTGCTCGTGCGACCGGACGGCACCCGCGCGACGATCGCTGTCGACCACCTGGTCGAGGGCGTCGGTCGCGAGGGCTCGGTGCTGACCGTCCGGTACGCGCCCACCGGGCCCCGGCGGATCCCGGACACCACGGGCGGGCTGCTGTACACGTACCAGTACCGCGAGGTCGACGTCGACCTCTCCGACGGTCTGCCGACCACCATCACCACCGATGACCTGCCGGCACGAACGGTGGTCGACGACGAGGACGAGTCGTCGTGGGAGGCCGAGGAAGCACGGCTCGAAGCGGCTCGCGCCCCGTGGATCGAGCGGCTCGACATCACCGGGGTCGAGGGCGCGCGGTGGCCCCTGCACGACACGGACGAGTCGACGAAGGAGCAGGCGGTCGCCGCACTCGTCGGGGTGTTCGAGTCGCTGGCCGAGCCGGGGATCCTGTGGACCCGCGAACACCCGGAGCCCCGCCGTGCGGCGAGCGCCTACCGGAACGTCGAGGTCGTCGTCGACGGGGAGTGGCCCGCGACCGAGTTGGTCGTGTCGTTCGAGCACAGCGACGTGCCGTACCTGCGGCTCCGTCGGCGCTACCGGGTGTTCGACGAGGCCGGCCACGTCGAGGACTGGACGTACGTGACGGTGTACCTCGAGGAGGACATCGCGACCCGGGACATCCCTGCGCGTGACGCCGCCGTGGACGGCGTCCTCGACATCTGACGAATCGCGCCCGTCCGCGACCTCAGCCGATGACGCCCGTGTGCTCGAGCACGATGTTCACTCCGATCAGGATGAGGACCACACCGCCGGCGATCTCTGCCGGCTTGCCGAACCGGGCTCCGACACGGCGCCCGACGACCACGCCGGCGAAGGACAGCACCGCCGTCGTCACACCGATGAGCAGCACCGCGCCGCCGATCGACACCGGCAGGAACGCCAGCGTGACCCCGACCGCGAGGGCGTCGATGCTCGTGGCGACCGCCAGGACCAGGAGCTCACGGATCGGCAGGCTGTCGGTGTCCTGCTCGGTGTCCTCGTGCTTCGAGAACGCCTCCCACAGCATCTTGCCGCCGATCAGCGCGAGCAGCCCGAACGCGATCCAGTGGTCGAAGGACGCGATGGAGCGGGCGAACGCCGACCCGAGCAACCAGCCGAGCAGGGGCATGAGCGCCTGGAACGCACCGAACGTCAGCGCGATGACGAGGGCGTGCCGCACGTCGAAGCGCTTCATGTGCAGGCCCTTGCCGAGGGCGACGGCGAAGGCGTCTGCGGAGACGCCGAGCGCGATGAGGAAGAGGGCCCAGAACGACATGGGGGCGGCGCCTTTCGAGACGGTCGGACGGAGACGCCGACGTCTCAGGACCTGTCGATACTGGCACGGTACTCAACACGAAAAGGCCTGATCAGCGGTATTCGTCGCGCCGAATCCGGGGGTTGGTGCGCCCGCCCCGGTTCCTGACGGAAGGCCCGCGGCGGTGCCGGACAGCGTGGGGTTCCACGACACCCCGCCCGCGTTCCGCCGAGGTTCCGATCGGGGCGCTGCACGCCGGTGAGGTTCCGAGATCTCGGAACCTCACCGGCGGGGTGGGCGCGTCCGCGGGCAGACGGGAGGCCCGTGGCGGGCCCGCCACGGGCCTCCCGTCCGCCCTGCGGCGCGTCAGCGACCGGCTGCTGCGTGCGCGGCGACCTGGCTCGCGGACAGTTCCGTCCCGTAGACGGCCGCGTACCGCATGGACCCGGTGAAGTAGGCGTTGGCGGGCGAACCCGGCCACCCGCCGATGGTGTCGTAGCCGATCCGGAACCAGCCGGTGTAGTTCTCCGGCGTCTTGTACGTCGTGTTCGAGGCGACCAGCGTGCCGTCGACGTACAGGCGCATGCCGTTGGTCGGCGACATCGTCGTCACGGCGTGGTGCCACGTGCCGTCGGTGTACACCTTGGGCGAGGTGACGACCTGGGTCGTGCCGTTGTAGGTCCCGAAGACGAGCTGTCCGCTCGTGTTGAGGTAGAGCTTCCGGTCGTGCTGCCCTGATCCGCCGGTCTGGCTGCTGCCGAAGCCGATGAGCTGTCCACCGGCGACCGTGGTCTTGAACCAGACCTCTTCGCTGAAGGTCGTCGGGTTGGCGTACGAGGTCGGGGTCGAGACGTAGCTCGTCGAACCGTTCAGGACGTAGGCGCTGCCGCTGTCCCGCGGGCAGGCGATCGGGGTCGTCGTGGCCGTGGTCATCGAGCCCTGGTACGTGCCGTTCGCACCGCGGCCCGACGAGTCGGTCGCGGTCTTCGCGTTCGTCGACTCGGTGAGCCGGTAGGCGAAGAGCGCGTTGGCGGCATCGGCGGTGACGGCACCGGTGCAGGTGAAGTACGGCGCGGTCGCGGCGGTGTTCGTGTCGTTCCGCACGGTGGCGCTGTAGGCGGAGCGCGTCGGGGCGAACTGGTTCAGCAGGACGACGACGGCCAGGGCGACCACGAGCAGGAGGGCGACGACACGGCCGTCACGCAGGCGACGGAGGATCACGATGCGCGCACCGCCTCGACGCGACCGACGGCCAGGCAGGCGACGAGCGGCACCAGGCACACGGCGATCAGCGCCACCCACCCGAGCGGGTCGAGGTCGATGTTCGAGGTCAGCTGGTAGTGCCCGTTCTTCGTGAGTTCGTGGATGACCACGCGGCCGACCTCACCGTCGACCAGGTGCACGGTGTTGCCGCCGTGGGCGTCGATGCGCACCGGGAAGATGCCGGACGAGATGACGGTGGCCTCGACGCCCGTCGGGCTCGAGGTGTTCGTGATGGTCGTCACGTTGACGAAGGGCTTCAGGACGAACGCCGCATAGGAGACCGTCAGGGCGGAGCCGGCGATCCGGAGGCAGGTGCGGGTCACCCGGTCGGTGAAGGCACTGGTCAGGGTGAGGATCAGCAACGTGCCGATGAGCAGGATCGGCGCGGCGCGGAACAACCAGCCGAGGTGCGGGACCAGGAGCGCCGGGGTGCCGATCACGTCGGCCTGCGACAGCGTCCACGGGTCGACCGCGCCGTTCACGTCGCCGCGGGTGTGCAGGCCGCCGTCGGCGTCGATCGCGATGATGCGGTGCGTGTAGACGACGTCGGGGTTCGCGGAGGTCTCGAACGAGACGACGTCGCCGACGTGCAGGGTGCTGACGTCGACCGGCAGGTCGAGCACGAGGGTGCCGACCGGGGCTGCTTCACCCATCGAGGGCGTCTCGACGACGAACCAGCGGCCGCCGGCGGAAAGGAAGAGGACGGCGGCGGTGAGCAACACGGCGGCCACCAGCGCCAGCAGCCAGGCGAGGGCGGTCTCGGAGCGAGTGACCGCGCGGCCCCGGAGGACCGGACGGTCGAGCGTGCCGCTGAGCGGGATCGCTGCGGTCTGGCTCATGTGCTGCTCCTGCGGCTCGGGGGGTTCGGCTCAGCGCTCGCTGCGCTTGGTGGAACGGGGGTGGCGACGCTCGGCCGGAGGGGGGTCGGTCGAGCGTCGCCGGTCTGGGGTCACGGGCTCGTCACGGGGCGGCTGGGGGCACCGACCCGGGGCGGGATCAGGCCGTGAACGTCCAGGTCATGGGGACCGAGGCCGCGAGGCCCTGGTAGGTGTTGCCCGCCGAGGAGTCGAGGGTCACCGCGAAGTTGAACGGGACGCTCACACCGGCTGCCGGAGCGGCCGGCATCGTGAAGGCCGAGGCCGCCGCGCCCTTGAAGCTGGCGAGGGTGCCGCTGAAGACCGTGGTCGAACCCGAGGTGATGACGAGGTTCATCTTGGCGCAGAGGTCGGTCGCGGTGCCGTTGGCCGAGCCGTTCGCCGACTGGGTGCAGGTGGCGCCCGGGTTCAGCGTGAAGGTGCTGGCGGCCGCGGTTCCGGTGTTCTTGATCGAGATCGCGGTGTTCACCGTGTTGCCCGGCGTCATCGTCGTGCTGCCACCGAACTTGTTGATCGTCGAGCAGGTCGCGGAGTTCGTCGAGACCGAGCCGCCGTCGGTGCTGAGGCAGGTGACGGTCGCGCCGGCGTTCTGCTCCTGCATGATCAGCGTGCCGCTGCCGGCGGTGTTGCTGCTGTTCGTGATGCTCGCCGCGAACCCGGACAGGGTGCCGGTGAGCGAGAGGGAGAGGAGCACGGCGGCGAAGATGCCGGCGAGGAGCGCCACGGGGGCGAAACGGATCCGCTTCAGCGCGGAGGTGCGGAGCTTGGTGGACACGGTGTACCTCATCGGTTCGGTGGTTCGCAGTGGTTGGGGGAAGCAAGTCACTCGGGCTGATTTGCTTCAATCATTAAGATAGTCATTGCTTGACCAAGTTAGCCACTCGCACAACTACCCCAGTGCGGGGGACGCTCCTGTCCCCCGGGTTCCCGACATGCAAGGATTCCCCCCGTGACCCCCGCCGCACCCGACGACGCCGCCGACCTCATGGCCGCGTTCACCGCCGTCGTGCGCGCGAACGCGAGCCTGGTGAACCAGCTCAGTGCACGGGCCGGGGTGCACGAGAACGCCCTCCGAGCACTCGTGCTCATCAGCGACACCGGCTACTCCACGCCGACGGAGGTCGCCGGGTACCTCGGCCTGACCTCAGGCGCGGTGACGAACATGATCGACCGGATGAGCACCGCCGGACTGCTCGAGCGCGCGCCGAACCCGAACGACCGGCGTGGGTCGTTGCTGCGGCTGCTGCCGGCCGGCGACGACGTCGTCGCGGACTACCGGCAGCGCTACGCCGCCATGCTCCGGGCGGTCGACGGCGCGCACGGCGGCGAGCTGCACGAAGTGCTCAACGACCTGGCGACGAGTCTGTACCAGCAGGCCGCGGCGGCGGGGGAGTAGGGGCCGAGCCTGGGCGCTCGGGTGCTCGTCAGACCGGCTGCAGCGCCTGCTGCTCGCCGGCGGGGAGCTCGACGCGGATGCGGTCACCCGTCCGGACGACACCGCCGGTCACGACGACGCTCATCACGCCGCCCTTCCGCACCACCGCACCGTCCTCGTCCCGCCCGAGCACCTCGCGCAACAGACCCGGTTCGAACCCGTTGATCTGCTGGCACGGGTTCCGCAGGCCCGTCACCCGGACGCACGCCTCGTTGCCGAGGTGCAGCACCGTCCCGGTCGGCAGGCCGAGCAGATCGACACCGCGGGTCGTGACGTTCTCGCCCATCTGGCCCGGCTCGAGCTGGTACCCGGCCTGAGCGACCTCGTCGAACACCTCGGCGTGGAGCAGGTGGACCTGCCGCAGGTTCGGCTGCGAGGGATCACGTGCCACGCGGGAGCGGTGCTGCACGGTCGTGCCGGCGTGGGCATCGCCCTCGATGCCCCAGCCCTCGACCAGGGTCACCTCGTCGACGACGGGCTTGCTGAACCGATGGACGCTGTCGCGGCTCACGGCGATCACACGCGGCTGCTCGTCACGGTTGTCGGTCATGGTGCGATTCTGGCGCAGGTTCGGTTTCGACGCAGCCCCCGGTCAGTGTCCGAGTTCGACGAGGAAGACCCCGGCGATGATCAGTGCGATCCCACCGAGCATGAGCGCCGTCAAGGGTTCGCGGGAGAGCACCCGGCCCAGGATCGCGGTCAGCGCGACACCGGTCGCGGCCCAGATCCCGTAGGCGACCCCGATCGGCAGGCCGAGCGTCAGGGCGACGGCGAGCAGGCTGAACGCGACGAGGTACCCCGCGACGACGGGCACGAAGAACACTTTCTTGCCGTCGGTGGCGAGCTTGAGGCTGATCGTCGCGCCGACCTCCGAGACGATCGCGACGGCGAGCAGGACCCACGCCATCAGATCGCCCCCCGCTCCAGCGTCGCGCGCTTCCGTGCGGCGAGGGCTCGCTGCGAGCCGATCTCGACCAGGAGCACCCCGGCGGCGATCAGCACGACGCCGACGACCATGGTGAGCGTGAGTGCCTGCCCGAACAGCACGGCGGCGAGCACCGCGGTCAGGGCGACGCCGGAGGCTCCCCAGATGCCGTAGGCGACCCCCACCGCCATGCCAGCGCGCAGCACCAGGATCAGCATCGCGAACGCGGCGAGGTAGCCCACGACGACGAGTGCGTACCACCCGGGCTGGTCGACGGCAGCCTGCATGGAGAGCGCCGCCGTGACCTCGGCGGCGATCGCGGTCCCGAGGAACAGCCACTTCATGCGTCGCTCCCGTCCGCCAGGGCCGCGATCGCCCGTGCCGCGACCCGGACGGTGGCCTGTGCGGCTGTGTCGTCCCGGTCGGCGAGCCACGTCGAGCTGATGCCGTCGGCGGTCGCGATGAGCAGCCGGACGACGTGCTCGACCGGCACTGCCCAGCGGATGCCGTCCTCGGCGGTCCACTCGTCGACCTGCTCGCGGACGGCGTCGAGGTACGCGTGCTGCTCCCACGCGGCCAGGTCCTGCAGGTCGGGGTCGCGTCGTGAGTGGGTGACCAGCTCGACGACGGCGAGTGCGGTCGCTGGATCGTCGCGCGTCTGCGCGAGGTGGGCCGACAGGCCGGAGGCGATCCGGGCCTCCAGGTCGAGCCGCGTGACCGGCGGTGCGAACGCGACCGCCATGGCCGTGCGGAGCTGGCGTTCGAGCACTGCTCGGAAGAGCGGCGCCTTCGATGCGAAGCAGTAGTGGAAGGCGCCGTGCGGCAGGCCGGCGCGGGCGGTGACCGCGCGGGTGGTCACGGCGCTGATGCCGCCGTCGCGCAGGACGGCGATCGCGGCGTCGACGAGCTGCTCGCGTCGTTCCTCGACGCTGCGGTGCTCCTGCTGGAGGGTCATGATCCGACCGTACCGCCGTACTTGGCCAGGTGGCCAAGTCTGACGGTCGATCGTCAGGCTCGGCGCCCGGTCATTCGTCGGCGAGCCACTGCCGGATCGTGGTCACGACGCGATCGAGGTCCGACTCGAGCAGGAAGTGTCCGCCGTCCAGCAGGTCGATCCGCGCAGTGGGCACGTCCTGTCGGAACGCCCGGGCACCCGCTGCGGCGAAGATCTCGTCGTTCCTGCCCCAGATCGCGAGCACGGGAACCCTGGACTCCCGCAGCCAGGCGTGTACGTCGGGGTAGAGCGCGCGGTTCGTCGCGTAGTCGCGGAACAACGCCAGCTGCACGTCGTCCTGCCCCGGTCGCGCGAGCAGGGCGAGGTCGTGCTCCCAGGCGTCCGGGTCGACCGTCGTCGGATCCGGAACCCCGTGGGTGTACTGCCATTCGACTGCCGCTCGCCCGAGGGCCGGACGGAGCGCGTCGCGCGTCGCGTCGGTGCGCTGGGCGGCGTCGGCCCAGATCGGATCCCAGAAGTCGGGGACGAAGCCGTCCTCGTAGGCGTTGCCGTTCTGCGAGATGACCCCCGTGACCGCGTCGGGGTCGGCGAGAGCGAGGCGCCATCCGACGGGAGCGCCGTAGTCCTGCACGTAGATCGTGTACCGGTCGACTCCGATCGTTTCGAGGAACCGCCGGGTCGTCTCGGCGAGGGCCGCGAACGAGTAGTCGAAGTCGTCGACGGACGGTGCCGAGGAGCGCCCGAAACCGATGTGGTCCGGCGCGATGACGCGGTACCGATCAGCCATCGCCGGGATCAGGTGCCGGAACATGTGCGAACTCGACGGGTACCCGTGCAGCAGCAGGAGGACGGGTGCATCCGACGGCTCAGCCTCGCGCCAGAAGACGTCGAGTCCGTCGACGGACACGGTGCGGTGATGAACAGCGACCATGACTAACCCCTTTGGATTGTTTTACTGGTTACCACGACGGTAGCATGGCCACTGCGCACCGGACGGTGCACGGGAAGGCATGGACCGGTGGACCACGACGAAGCACTGCTGCTCGAGGTGCTGAACAGCGCACCCGTGGTCGACGGACGCCAGACCGACTCCCTGGAGGGGTCGGGCGCAGCGGCGCTGGCACGGGACTGGGGTGGGACCGGCACCGCTACGGAACGCGAACAGCTCCGTCGTGCACGTGATGCCGTTCAGTCCGTCGTCCGTGGCGACACGGCCGCGGCCGTCGACGAGCTCACGCGCATCGTCGACGGAACCGTGCGGACCCCGCACGTCTCCCGCGACGGCGTCGCCTGGGAGCTCCGGACCGACGACCCGGACCACCGGTTGCCGGTACGGGTCGTGCTCGCCTGGTCGGCCGTCAGCGCTCGCCTACCCGGGCGGCTCCGCGCCTGCGCGAACGATGCGTGCAACCTGTTCCTCGTCGACCACAGCCGCCCCGGCACCGCGAAGTGGTGTTCCATGGCGACCTGCGGGAACCGGATGAAGGCGCGGGCGTACGCGGGGCGGGCTCGGGGCTGAGATCCGCGATCGCTGTGCAGTGCGACCATGGCGAGTGAAGTATGGCTCGAAATCGGCAGCGAAGTGCCCGGAGAACGACCGGCTGTCGATATGGGCGACTCATAGGCTTACCAGGTGATCACGCGCGTTCTCGGTTCTGGTCGTCCGCTCGTCGCCCTCCACGGGTTCGGTGTGGACCACCGCATCATGCTGCCACTGGCGGACGCGGTGCAGGACCTGCCCTGGCGGATGGTGTTCCTCGACCTGCCATGGGCCGAAGCCGCCGCGGCGACCGCGACCGCGAAGAGCGCGGTCGACGTGGCCGACGAGGTACTCGCCGAGATCGACCACCACCTCGGCGACGAGCCCTTCGCCGTCATCGGGAACTCGTTCGGCGGCATGATCGCCCGACACGTCGCGCACGAACGCCGAGACCACGTGCTCGGCGTCGCGACCCTGGCAGGTGTCGTGCATCCGGTGCACGCAGACCGTGCCGTCCCCCCACGCACCGTGCTGCACATCGACCCGTCCGTCCTCGAAGATGCCGGTGACGCTCGAGAAGCGTTCGAGGAGGTCAGCGTCATCCAGGACGCGGCCGCGTTCGCGGCGTTCGAGCGGTACGTACTGCCCGGGCTCCGCGGCTCCGACACGGCGGTGATGGACCGCATCGCCACTGACTACGCGCTGGAGGCCGTCCCGGAGGAACGCCATCGGGAGCCGTTCATCGCGCCGGCGCTGCATGTGTTCGGTCGGCAGGACGACGTCGTCGGGTACGAGGACGGGCTCGCACTCGGAGACCACTACCCGCGAGGGAGCTTCGTCGTCCTCGACGCCGCTGGACACAACGTGCACCTCGAGCAACCCGAAGTCACGGCCGCCCTGGTACGCGACTGGCTCGCACGCATCGACCGGTAGGCCATCGATCAACGGACAGGAGCGACGCTCGGTGCGGGCGAGCGTCCCGATGATCTCGGGCGCTAGCTTCGAGTGGTGGACGAGATCTTGGAAGTGTCAGAAGTCATCGCCCTGCTGCGGCCGATGTTCCACTTCATGCTCACGACCCCCGAACTCGCAACGCTCACGGTGGAGATCGTGTCGATCGACGACGTCACCGGCCCAGCGCTGGACGGGGACGATCTCGTCGAGCAGAACAGTGCCGTGGTCCGCTGGCGCATCCTGCACGAACGCGGTTGGTCCGGCGGCTTATGGGTCGAGGACGGCCCTGACGCCCTCGTTCGCAATGTGCAGAGCGATCTCCAAGACTTCATTGCGGAGAGCGAACTCGGGTGGGGTCAGCTCAGAGGGCCTCGCGACTTACCGTGATCTCGACCAGATCGTCACGGTGGAGCAGACAGCCCGTCCGGTAGACAATTGGCTATCGGGCCGCGGCTCGGTTTAGGAAGTAGCGCTGATGGCCGGATGGTCTCAGACGTCCACAGTCGTACTGATTGGAACGTCGATGCGGTCGCGAGCCACCACGATTCCATCCTTGACGACGTAGCACTCCACGATGTGTTCGCCACGGAAGCTTGAACTTTCTTTCCGAATACCGGGCTCTGTCGAGTCAATGATGTCGCCGCGGATCATTCGGCGTTTCTCCGCTTCCGAACCCTGGTTGAGCACCTTCCACTTCAGCACATAAGGCTCCGAAGCCGAGCAGCTCTTGACCTGAAACTTCATGCGCTTGCCAGCCAAAAGCGGGTCTCCGACCCGTCTCATCGAGCGCAGCCACGTCGGGCGCCAACCCTTCTGAGTTACCTCGCAGTCGATGTACACGCTCGCGGTGATGTCTACCGGGTAGTGATCCTCGATGAACTCTTCGGCGCCGATATACGTGGCACTGGCAGATGCCTTGAGGGTGCCTCCGGGTGCTGTTAGGGGCACACCGGTACCGAAGACCTCACGCCACTTCTTGACTGCCGCGGTCTTACCCTCGAGTTCGATGGCAGAGACGCAGCGGTTGTAAGCCTTCTTTGCCTTGGCCTGAAACTTGGCCTTGACGTGGACACGCTGGCGGCTTCCGAGCGCCAGGTAGTAGTCCTTCTCCGGCTCATGCATGAGGAACTCGAAGAAGTCTCTGGACATGACATCAAAAGAGCCGGTCTTGGCAAAATCGAACTCGCTGGTTTGCGCGAAGAAGTTGTTGACCAAGGTGTCGATGACAAGGCCACCGAGATTGACACCGTTTGTGTTTTTCCAGGCCCGTGTCATCCGCGCGAGATGACGCATGTTCGTCGAAGTGCGATCGTTGCATTCCTTCGTCTCGGCAATTTCCGCGCGCGGTTTTGTCGTCTTCCAGGACTCCGCTTTGGTGTCGGGGTAGTCAAAGCTGCCATCTTCGTTCTCGAACGCTGGCTGAACCTCAAACTTGAACGCGTCAGACACGAACTGCACGCGAACAACGCACTGGTCGACGCGGATATCCGTGTTCGTGTACCGCGCCGTGAGGACGTCGCGCACGCGCTCGAGCATCCGGCGAGGGCCGTTGGCCTCGCTGTAGTCACCACGCAGGCTCGACGGCAGGATGAAGATCATGTCGAGGTCGGAGATAGACCTGATCGCAGTGTGGCGTCCGAACGAGCCGATCATCAACTTGTACTCGACCGAGGCGTCCTTATCTCGAAAGTTCTTATTTAAGGCCTTCGTGATCTCGTCCCGGCGCGATCGGACCGTCTTAGCCTTTTCCCCCACCTTGAGGTTCGCCAGCAAGCCGTCAAAAATCTGATCGGTTTCCATCCTCAGACCTGGCTTTCGTTAAGCCGCAACGCCTCGGGAAGCAAAAGGTCGAGCTCGCGGGAGGAGAACGTCAGCTCCTCGTTGTTCTTGAGGCCGTCCTGCGCGCGCTCGTACGCCTTCGAGGTGGTACGGGGAGCAGAGGAGTAGACATCGCGCGAAGCTTCCTGCAGCTCATCGCGGCGGACCCGTGCTTGGGGGTCCGTGATCTCGTGAGACATTAGGTCGGCGATGAGCGAAACATATGACTCGCGTACGTCCCACAGTCGCGACGCAGTGTCCCGGTGGGCTTCAGCCTCTTCATGGAAACGAAATGTTTTCGATCCCAGCGAGACCCAGGTCACCAGGACAGCGATGGTAGACGTCGCGAGGCTGGTAACCGTGGTGCTGGCGAACGGACTCACCACGGCGACCAAGAACGTGCCAGAGCTGACCGCGGTCAGAGCGATGAGTTCGCCCTGCTGCCAACGATGCTTAGTGAAGCAGATGTCCGCTTGCTTCTCCTGAGTCTTGTGAGAGTACGCGACTCTTCCAAAGGCCTCGCGAACCTGGGCGAGCAGGTGGTGGCTGGCGGCTGGCGGCCGTGAGATCCTCATCGGTCTATTCACTCCACCCGATCCTCGATACCTAGAACGCACGCGTTCATCGGATGCGCTCGGTTGAAGTATGTCGGTAACCACAGACATAGCGGCGCTGCGCAGTGTGTCTGCGAGGTGAGCGCCGTAGTCAGAGGCCCGACCGTGGATGGCTCGGTAGACCGTTGATCGGGCGACCGGCTAACGGACGCCAAGAGTCATGTGCCTGGGTAGTGGACCTCGACCTTGCCGCCGAGCTCCCTAGCGAGGTGTTCGCTCAAGCGTTGTCCCTCGGCATACCACTCCGCATCACGTTCCTTCGAGACGAGCCACGGCTGATTCATTCGCGCGTGGTCGAGGTAGTAGTCGGTCCAAGCGCGGAGCTTCGAGGTGAGCCCGGGCGACAGCCCGAGCGATGACGGGGTGAGCATGCCGTCGTCCCAGAGCGGCCACCGGGCTTCGTAGTCGCAGAACATGTTGATGCGACGGCGCTCCGAATCGACCATGCCGACAACGTAGCCGCGACCGGACATGGATCGATCACTGGACAGCAGTCTGGACGCGCTCAGACCCGTCGGAACAGTTGCTGTCCAGTGATCGATGAGTCACCGGACGCCGCTAGTGGAGAGTTGAATGCACGCATGTTGTCCCGTATTCAGCCTCGCGTGCTCGGCCTTGCGATCGGCGTCGGGGCTCTGGTTGCGGGACTCGTCATGGCCGTCCTCGGCGCCGGCGCCGGCGTCGGTTACGTCGGGCTCGTAGCCGGCGGGCTGGTCATCGCTGCGATGGGACTGCTGGCGGCAATCGTTGGTGCGATCGGCTTCGCCCGACACGGGTCCGCCCGAACCGAGCGTGAGTGAACTAAGTGAATATGAGCGACTGATAGCCGTGTCCGGTAGTCCATCGGTAACTGAGACAGGCTACGCGGCCGGGTGTAGTTCATAGCTTCCAGACAGACATCGTCCGGAACATGTGAGCGGCGCCTCTGCCGTCTAACGAACAGGCCGTCCGGAGTCAACCTCGGTGGCCTGATCCATGCTCGCTGCGGCGCCCGCGTGACTCTCGTGGGTCCTTCCTCAACCCACCGCGTGAGGCTCGAGGTCATACTCTCGCGATGGACTCGATGTCCTCGAGGAACGCGTCTGCCACTTCCCGAGAGACGGTTGCGCGCGTGTCGGCAACGGCGTCCAGGTAGTCGGAGGAACTCGGTCCGGCTGCGCCGTCCACACCGGCATCACTCGACAGGGCACGCTCCAAAGCCCCCTGGGAGGCCTTCTGCGCGGCGTATTCGATGTCGGCTGGTGAGAAACCATCGGTGCTGGAGACGAGCGCATCCACGTCGATGTCCGCGAGGACGTGCGGAGGGATGTACCGCGACCAGATCGATGTCCGCGCGTCGGAATCGGGGAGGCCGATGGGGATCACGTAGTCGAAGCGGCCATGGCGCAAGAAGGCTGTGTCGAGAGCGCGGATGAAGTTCGTCGCGCAGACGAGGAGCCGGTTGGGCTGATCGCGGAACATGGGGATGATCTTGAGGAGCTCGTTGGTCACCCCCTGCATTGCCGACGGCGGCTCTCCACCGCGCTGGACCGCGATCTCCTCGACCTCGTCGATGAACACGACCGCGTGCTCCAGATCGGCGATCTTCGTGAAGGTCTCGCGAAGCGCGCCGGCGAGACCGGCTGGATCCGAGGCGAGTCGCGAGGGGAACACCTCCACGAACGACCACTCCAATCGTGAGGCGATGGCGCGAGCGAAGGTCGTCTTACCGGTCCCGGGAGGGCCGAACAGGACAACTGCGCTGGGTGGGACGACTCCAAACCGTTCCGCGAGGTCGGGGCGCGCCAGGGGCATGACCAACCGGCGTTCGAGGAGGTCCTTCTCGTGCTGCATTCCGCCGATGGAGTCCCAGAGACCTCGGGGCATGAGGCGTCCGCCCAGCTCGCGCAGGGCTGACAGTTCGTTGCGCTGGACGGGGATCTGCCGTTCGAAGTAGACGAGGTTCTTCTTCGCCTCGAATCCCTGGTTCTTGAACGCGTCGACCCGCAGTGCGGTGTCCGGGAGGAGCACGGACAACTTCGAGAGCCCGATCGGCGCCATGCGCTTCTCGAGGGCAGCCAGCATACGGCCGCCGATGCCCTGGTGCTGGTGTGCTGACGCCGTGGAGAGGAACACGATCCAGCCCTGGGCATGTGCGGCGCGTCCGACCGCCGCGCCGATGACGACATCGTCGAGAACCGCGACGACGGCGTGGTCCTGCTGGCAGGAAGCGAGTACTTCCGAGAGCCCGTACACCGGCTCGACGCCAGTCGCCCGGAGCTCTTCCCACAGGTGCAGGATGCCGTCGATGTCGTCGGGATGGAAGTCGCGAAAACGGAGTTGCGCCAAGGTGGTCGCCTTCGGGTCGGGGAGGGATCTGGAACACTCAAGCGCCGGGTGGAGGCACTTCGCGAGCAGATGGTCCCGGTCTGTGGACCCGGAGGATGGAAGCCACGTCGTGTCGACGGACAACCCAGAGGCGCACTATGTCACGGCTCGGCGGCCTCTTCAACCACTGCGGGTCGACCTGGCTGGATATCGACGGCGATGTGCGGCTGGTGCGCGCCGACGGCGCGCAGGATGAAGGTCGTGGCCTCGTCGACGATTGGGCCGGGTGCGGACTCTTCGTGCGCGATCTGCCGCACCGCAGCAGCCATGACGCCGCTGATGAACGCGAGCGTCCGTTCGATGCTCGCCACCGGCGCGAACTCGCCGGAACGTGCGCCAGCTTCGAGGACGCGTCCGATGCTCGACTGCACGGCGTCGATGGACTCCGCCGCGATCGCCTGGTCCTCGACCTCGAGCGAGCCGACCTGCGCCTGGAGCACGAAGACGCGATGGGTGCCGCGGGTGAACGACGTGAGCAGGAAGTCGATCACGGCGGCGAGGCGCTGCGGGGCATCGAGGTCGGTCGAGTTGACCAGCTCGTCGACGGCGTCGCTGACGCCGACGGTCGATCGGCGGACTGCAGCGAGCAGCAGGGTCGCCTTGTCGGGGGCGTAGTTGTAGACGGTGTTCCGCGCGACTCCGGCCCTGCTCGCGATGTCCTTGAGCGTGATCCGGTCGTAGTCACGCTCGTCGAGCAGGGCATCGAGTGCATCCAGCAACCCGTCGTGCACCTTCCTGCGGTGGTCGGCCAGGTTGCCGGCGAGGATCTTGGGCATGTTCCCCAGTATCCATCGGTTAGCAGCGAACTCTCAACCTTTTCGCGACGCGGCGTCGTAAAGTTTTCACGACACAACGTCGCAAACATGAAGGGTTTGATCATGCAGTCGAGCAAGCGGGTCCTCGTCGTCGGTCTGGGCATCGCAGGGATGGCCACCGCAGTCCGATTGAAGGACGCGGGATGGGAGCCCGTGATCATCGAGCGGGCGCCGGAGCGTCGGTCAGGCGGGTACTTCATCGGCCTCTTCGCCGAGGGGCGCGAGGCTGCCGAGCGTTTGGGCGTGCTCGGCAACATCACGCGCGAGAACCCTGCAGGGAGCAAGACGTGGGAGGTCGACTCCGACGGGGACCGCACGCTCAGCATCGGGTTCCTGGATCAGCCGGGGCATCCTCGGGGGGTGCTGCGCGGCGACATCGAGGCGGCGCTGTGGGAACGGGTCCGCGATGAGATCGAGGTGCGCTACTCCGTGACGCCGGAGGCGATCCGTTCCATGTCCGACCGCGCATACGTGGTCCTCCGCAACATGCAGGACGGGACGCTCACCGAGGAGTCGTACGACCTGGTGATCGGGGCAGACGGCCTCCGTTCGACCGTTCGACAGCTCGTGTTCGGTCCGAACGAGCAGTTCATGAAGCCGTTCAACGCGATCATCTGCGCCTTCGCACTCGACAGCCAGGTCCCGCAGTTCGCGGAGCGGGACGGCCTCGTCCTCGCCGAGCCCGGTCGGTCGCTCTGGGTGTTCCCGTTCGGGGACAGGACTCCCACCGCCCTGCTCACGTACCGGACCACGGACGAGGACGCCGAGTTCCGTCGACCTCCCATCGAGACGCTTCGTGCGCGGTATGCGGGTGTCGATGGTGACGGAGCCGTGGCGCATGTGCTCGACGAGCTCGAGAGCGCGCCAGACTTCCTCTTCGACTCGGTACACCAGGTCAAGATGCCGAGTTGGCACCAAGGGCGAGTCGTCCTGCTCGGTGATTCCGCCTGGTGTCTCACGCTCTACTCGGGCATGGGGGCAACGGCGGGCCTGATGGGAGCGGATGCGCTCGGCGCCGCACTGGAGGCGAACCCGGCGTCGATCGAATCCGCCCTCACGGAGTGGGAAGCCGGCCTTCGACCATTCATCAAGAAGCACCAGTTCGGGGCCCACATCAAGGGGCAGGTGTTCGTGCCGTCCAACCGGTTCCTGGCGCGTGTGCGAACGGCTGTGATGCGCCGACAGGGGCAGAAGGTCCGCGTCGCGCGTGCTGAACGAACGCCCGCTCCGGTCTCGTGACGACGGCGGCGACGCGGTGTGATCAACCGAGTCGCTCCGCGGCTCAGTTCGGCTCGATGCCGTCGAACAGGGCGCTCACCAGGTCGTCGGCAAGACGTGGGCGAACGTCGAGGCGACTCAGCAATCGGTACACGATCATGCCGAAGAGCATCTCGATGATCTCGGCCGAGGACAGGTCGGGGCGGAGTTCGCCAGCGTCGCGGGCTTCGTCCAGACGTGCTGCGATCCCGGACTCGTAGGGACCGGTGAGCCGGGAGTACAGGGTCGCCGCGAGCTCAGGATCATCCGCCGCCGCCGAGATGAGACCACGAACCAGACCCTCGTGTTCGGAGTCACCGATGTACGCCAGGGCTCCCCGCAACCACGCAGTCATCACGACGCGGATGTCCCCGCTCGGCGGCAGTGCGGTCTGGGGCGGCAGGATCAACCCTTCGAGCAGGCAGTCCGCGAGGATCGCGCTCTTGGAGCGCCACCAGCGGTACACCGTCTGTTTCCCGACGTGCGCGCGGCCGGCGATCCCCTCGACGGTGACGCGCTCCCAACCTCCCTCGGCCAGCAGGTCCCGGGTGGCCATCAAGATCGCGGAGCGAGCGCGCTCGCTGCGTCGGCGGGGTTCGGGTTCTGTCGCTTGACTCACGGTACGGGAAGCGTATCGTTCAACTGACGAGACGGACCGTCTCGTCTCATTCAGATTCCTTTGGAGCACACAAGCATGTCCAAGCAGGTTGTCGCCGTCATCGGTGCCGGTGGGATGGGCGAGTCGATCGCCCGACGTCAGGGAGCGGGCAAGACCCTCGTCCTCGCTGACTTCAACGAGGAACTCCTCAACAGCAAGGTCGCAGCACTCCAGAGCGACGGGTTCGACGTCCGCGGGCTCACGGTCGATGTCTCGTCCCGTGCGTCCGTCCACGAGCTCGCCGCCGCGATCAGCGCCCTCGGGCCGGTGACCCAGGTCATCCACACCGCCGGGCTCTCGCCCACGCAGGCCCCGATCGGCGCGATCCTCGCGGTGGACCTCCTCGGTGTCGCACTCGTCCTCGAGGAATTCGGGTCGGTCATCGCGGACGGGGGCGCCGGTGTGGTGATCGCGAGCATGGCCGGCTTCACCTACCCAGGGCTGACCCCCGAGCAGGAGTACGCACTGGCGACGGTCGGCGCGGACGAGCTGCTGCAGCTGCCGTTCACGTCCGGCGATGCCGTTCCGGACCCGGGCGCGGCGTACGGACTCGCCAAGCGGGCGAACCAGCTGCGTGTGCGGCATGCGAGCCAGGCGTGGGGTGCACGCGGCGGACGTGTCAACAGCGTCAGCCCCGGCGTGATCTCGACCGCGATGGGCCAGCAGGAGCTCGACGGTGAATCCGGCCTGTACATGCGGGCGATGATCGACGCCTCCGGCACCGGCCGGATCGGGACCCCGACGGACATCTCGAACGCGGTGGCCTTCCTGCTGAGCCCGGAGGCGTCGTACGTCTCCGGGACGGACCTCCTCGTCGACGGCGGCGTCATCGGTGCCGTGACGACCAACCCGCCGTCGATGCTGATCGATGCGATCAGCGCGCTCCGGTGACGCGAGCCGCCGCAGCGCTCCACGACCACGCGAACAAGGAGAAGAACAGATGACCACGGGTCAAGCAGTCCCCGTCCCCGCCTCGGTGAGCCCGCACGCACAGCAGTGGCTCTCGATCCCGAAGGCGGAGTCCACCTACCCGGCGCAGGACGACACCGCAGGGTGGCTCGCGATGATCGAGCAGGCCGACTCCGCCATCGCAACGCAGTTCACCAGTCAGCCACTGCCCGTGTCCACCGAGGACGAGACGATCGCCGGCGTGCCGGTCTTCGTCGTCACCGGCCCCGGCGTCGCTGATGACGACCGTCGGATCCACATCAACTTCCACGGCGGCGGACTGATCATGGGTGGTGGCGCCGTCTGCCGTGCGATGACCGGGATCTCCGCACTCTCAGCCGGCCTGCGCACGTGGGGTGTCGACTACCGAATGCCGCCCCTGCACCCGTTCCCCGCCGCCCTCGACGACGCGATGGCCGTCTACCGTGCGGCGCTCGAGATCCGGGAGCCGCACGAGATCGTCGTCGCGGGTGGGTCCGCCGGCGGGAACATCGCCGCCGCGCTCCTGCTCCGCGCCAAGGACGAGGGCCTCCCCATGCCGGCAGCGCTCGTGCTCAACACCCCGGAGCTCGACCTGACCGAGTCCGGTGACTCCTTCGTCACCAATGCGGCGTACGACAACCTGCTCAGTTCACTCCGCGAGGTGAACGAGCTCTACGCGGCCGGGCAGGCGCTCGACGAGCCGTACCTCTCCCCGCTCTTCGGCGACGTCACCGGCTTCCCGCCCACGTTCCTCAAGACCGGTACCCGCGACCTGTTCCTCTCGAACACGGTCCGCATGCACCGCAAGCTCCGCAACGCGGGCGTCGAAGCAGAGCTGCACGTCGGCGAAGCGATGCCACACGGTGGGTTCGGCGGCGCGCCGGAAGACCAGGAACTCGACGCGGAACTCCAGCGGTTCCTGACACGCCACACCGCACAGCACTGACACGCCGGGGCCCGTCGGCCGATCCGGGTCGACGGACCCCGTCATGGGCGGCTCGCCCCACAGCGCACGCGACACCCACGTCGGCGAGACGACCGTCTCGTCGCTCGAATTCGAAGAGGAATACAGATGGACTTCTCGGAGTACAACGGCAAACGGGTCATCGTCACGGGCTGCTCGTCCGGCATCGGTCTGGCAACGGCGCGAGCGCTCGTCGGACTGGGCGCAGAGGTGCACGGCGTGAGCCGCCGGAAGCCCGACCTCGAACTTGCCGCGTTCGACTCGGTGGACCTCGGCGACCCGGACGCGATCCGGAGGGCCTTCGCGGACCAGGACGCGCCGGTCGACGCACTCTTCAACTGCGCCGGACTCGCGCCGATGTTCCCAGCGCACGACGTGCTGCGGGTCAACTTCCTCGGGACACGACTCCTCACCGAACTCGTCGTCGAGCGGATGCCTGCGGGATCCGCCGTCGTCAGCACCTCTTCCGACGGCGGCGCCGCGTGGCGGAAGCGGCTGCCGTTGCTCTCGGAGTTCGTCGCGATCGACTCGTTCGAAGCCGGCGCGGCCTGGTACACGGAACACGAGGAACGAGCCGGCCACGCGTACGCCTTCGGGAAGGAAGCGCTCAACCTCTGGTCGATGCAGCAGTCGACGACGCTCATCGCTCGCGGGATCCGGGTGAACACCACCACCCCGGGCGCCGTCCGAACACCCATGCTCGACGTCATCGAGGAGACCTACCCGAAGGAGCTGTCGGCCGCGACGGCGCAGCCGATCGGTCGTGAGTCGACCGCCGAGGAGCAGGTCCCGCCGTTGCTCTTCCTCAACAGCTCGGCTGCCTCCTACGTCAACGGCACCGACCTCGTCGTCGACGGCGGCTTCGGCGCCATGGAGTCGGCCGCTGGGCATCTGTTCAACGTCTGAACCGACGTCCTGCGTCTGGACTGACAGAAGACGGCCGGGCGGCGAGGAACGAACCGTTCCTCGCCGCCCGGCCGTCGTCGTGGCGTCCGGACCTGCCTCAGCCCTCGGTGAGCAGTCCCGCCGGCACGGCCTGGTCGAGCTCGTCGAGCGTCCACAGCGCACGGAGGTCGTCGTCCTTCAGGATCGACGCACCGTCCACCGGGTCGGTCCACCGGGTCACCTTCGACCCCGTGACACCGAAGACCTCACCGGTGACGTCCGCCGCGGCGTCCGAGCAGAGCCATGCGAGCATCGGCGCGATGAGCTCGGCCGGCGGGAGGTGGAAGCTACCCATCTCGTCCTCCGGGACCCCCTGAGCCCGGAGCGCGTCCTCCATGTCGTCCTTGTACAGGTCGAACGTGCGCGTCCCCGCCGACGGCGCGTACGAGTTGAACGTCACGCCGGTGCCGCGGTACGTGTTCGCCAGGTCGTGCGAGAAGCCGATGCTGCCGTTCATGACGACGGCACCGAGCGGGCTCGTCTGGGTCCCGCGCGCGATCTCCGACGTCGCGAAGAGCATGCGCCCCCAGCCGCGCTCGACCATCGCCGGGACAGCCGCACGGGCCAACCAGAACTTCTGACCGAGGTAGAGGTCGACCATCTTGCGCCACGACGCGTCGTCAGCCTGGATGCCCGACAGTGCTCCCTTGACGAGCGCGCCCGCGTTCGCGACGACGATGTCGCAGGCGCCGAACGTGTCGACCGCGGTGGCCACGGCCTGTTCGCATCCCTGCGGATCGGCGATGGAGTCGTAGTTGGCGACGGCTGACCCGCCGGCGGCGAGGATCTGGGCGACGGTGTCGTCAGCGGCCTGCGAGCTGACGCCCTCACCGAAGGCGCTCGTACCGAGGTCGTTCACGACGACGTTCGCCCCCTCGGCTGCCAAGCGGAGCGCGACTTCCTTGCCGATGCCGTTCCCGCTACCGGTGACGAGTGCGGTTCGTCCTGCGAGTCGAGGGGTCATGACCTGTTCCTTCGTTCGATCGGGGGTCGGAGGTTGCCGGCCCGGTGCGATCGCCCTGTGCCCGCGGATGCCGTCCTCGAGCGGTGCGATCGCGCATCGAGTCTCGCACTCAACGAGACAAAAAGTCTCGAAATTGGCTGGTAGTCCACTGTGGTCCACGGCGCGAGTGTTCCCTCGTCAGTCCGCTGGCTCGAGCACTCCGCGGAACACGAGCTCTGCGAGTTCGACGACGAAGGTGTCGTCCAGTTCCTGCCGCGTCAGGATCCGGTACAGCAAGCCGCCGACGATCGTCTCCGCGACGGTCTCGACACCGGAGCCGGGTCGGACCTGACCGGCCCGGACGGCTGCCTCCAGCCGTCCGACGAGCGCTTCCTGGGTCGCTCGGGCCTGCTCCTGGTAGTGCGCGGCGACGGCGGTGTTCTCCGCCGCCGCGGCCGTGATCGCCCGCGTCAGCGACGCTGCGGCCGGCACCCGGCTCTGCTCGGCGAACGCTCGGATCCATGCGGTGATGTCGCGACGGACGTCACCGGTGTCGGAGGTGGTGAGGATCGGGCGGACGATGTAGCCCTCGACGAGGCAGTCCGCGACGAGTTCGCTCTTCGACGGGTACCACCGGTAGATCGTCTGCTTCCCCACGCCGGCCGCCGTCGCGATGCGATCGATCGAGAGTCGGTCGTAGCCGTGCTCGGTGAGATCGTCCCTCGTGGCCAGCAGGATGGCTCTCCGAGATGCTTCGCTCCGTGCGCGACCGACTGCCATGACTGCGATCCTGGCAGACACACCCCGTCGGGGTGCCTTCCGGTCGGTTCACTCCGGACCGCGTTCGCGGAAGCGTCGCACGCGCAGGACCGCGTCGTCGAAGGTCGAGTCGTCGAGCGAGACCGTCGGGATGTCTGGGTGCGCCGCCGCGAAGAGCGCGCCGGTCGTGTGCCCCGGCGGGAGTTGCAGGGTCAGCGTCGTCCCGAGTTCGGCGAGCAGGTCGGTCGAGTCCCGCCACAGCACCATCTCGGCGACACCGGCGGCGAGGTCCGCACGGACTCGAGCGCCGGAGACAGCGACCCGGGCGGTCGATGCCGCGATGTAGCGCGACCGGGGCCGCCGATCAGGGACGGTCCCGAGGACGGCGGCGACGGCTTCCGACACCGGATGCATGAGGGCGCAGTGGGACGGCACCGCGACGTCGAGCCGGCGTGCTTCGCGCGCGCCGAACCCCGGTGCCCGCGTCGCCGCACGGGCGAGTGCCTCGTCGCTGCCCGCGAGGACGATCTGGTCGGCGGAGTTCTCCATCGCGACGAACAGTGCATCCTCGGCACGGACCGCCGCGACCAGGTCGTCCGCGCTCCGGCGTGTGAGTCCGATGACCGCCATGAGCCCGTACCCGGACGGGTGGAGCTCCTGCATCCGGCGCGCTCGGACGGCAACCGCGCGGGCACCTTCCGACACAGTCAGGACGCCGCTGCTGACGGCTGCGCCGAATGCGCCGATCGAGTGACCTGCCACGACGTCGGCTCGGATGCCCGCTTGGTCGAGCAACCGATCGGTGGCGACACCGACGGCGAACAGCCCGACCTGTGCCGCGTACGTCGACGTCAGCGCCTGGGCCGAGTCGAGGTCGTGGACGTCTTGGCCGATCGTGTCGCTGATCGTGTCGAGTGTCGAGCGGACGACCGGTTCGTCGGGGAGCGCAGCGATCATGCCTGCCCGCTGCGACCCTTGGCCTGGGAACAGGAAGGCGATCATGCCGACCTCGCCGGAGACCACGGGTCCGCGGTCAGGATCGGGCCCGCCGGGGTCCGGACGACCACCTGTGCGAGGCTCCTGTCCGCCCATTCGGTGAGTGCGACGGCGCCGGCTCCTGTCTCGAGGAGGCAGTCCACTCGGGACGGGAGCGCGGTGAGGAAAGCGGCGATCTCCACTGCTTCGGCGCGGGGCATCGGGTCCGGGGTGCGAACGACCATGTCCAGGTCACTGGTCCGGTGAACGACGGGCACGCCGGTGGCGAGTTCGAACCCCGCGGACCCGGTGGGACCCCATGCGCGGTGATCAAGCAGGGTCTGCGCGGCCCGGGCGACGGCGGAGATCGTCTGTGCGAGGGCTGGGTTGGTCGCCATGAGCGGTGCGCCGTCGATGAGCGTCTCCGGCGCCACGCTCCGGACGACGTCGGACGACCGGATGTCGAGCGCTCGTCGTTCGTCTCGTGTCCGACCGCGCACCCCCAGCGGGATCGTCCCCGGCGGTGTGTCCGCTCGCCGTACGACGCCCCACGCATGCCCGTCGCTGCGGTCGGCCCAGGCGGGGAGCCGGTGGTCGTCCGCACGGAACAGGACGAGGTCGTGCGTCCGCAGGTCGGGTCCCGTGCTCAGCGCCATTGCTCGGTCATCGCCGCCCACACGGCGCGGGTCGCTGCGCGTCGGTCACCCGCCTGCTGCACCGACCAGCGGGCCTCCAGCGAACGGTTTCCGTCGCGTGCGCGCTCGACGGCGTTGTCCAGGCGTGCCCGGACGACCGTCACGTCGTCGTCCGAAGGGTCGTCGGCATCAGCGACCGCGATCAGGTCGTCGCAGAGCCCCAGCGTCGCCCAGTCCCGGACGTCGTACGACAGCGGCGGTACGTCGAGGGCGAGCGCGTCCAGTTCCTCGATGCTCCGTCGGGTGATCCGCGCTGCCGCCGGCTTGTGCATGGCATGGATCTCGACGCCGGGATCGTCGAGGGCGAGGATCTGGTTGGCCTGCAGACCGTGCGCGAGGAACCCGCCGGAGAGTGCGGTCCCGACGACGAGCGCGACGACGGGATGGCCCGCAGCTCTCGCCGTGGCGTACGCGTCGACGGCCGCGGCGAGGTGCAGGTGGAGCCCGACCATCTCCTCCAGTCGGCCGTAGGCCTGACTCGGGAGGTCGACGACCGCGATGATCGGCCGCTTCTGCGTAGCGGGGAGCGCTCCCGCCGCTGCGACGATCGACGTGACCCGCTCGGCGAGGGCGAGGCTCTCGACGAGGCCGACCTCGCCGTGACGCGCTCGGAGGAAGGGGCTCGTCGGGTCGGGCACCACGGACAGGAGGGTCGCATCGCCTCCGCCGAAGCGGGCCTGCGCTTCGAGGACCGTCGGTGCGATCCGGTCCGGCGCGCTCGTGGCCAGGGCCGCGAGCCAGCGGTGTCCACGACTCCGGTGCTCAACAGGTTCCCCGTCCGGCGCCGCGGACGGACGCTTCGCCCTCGGGGCGTCCCGGAAGCGGTCGGGAAGCGCGGCCGGGGACGGCGGGTCCGTCGGGTCCACGGCGGCCAGGCGGTCGCGGAGGACGTCGAGGGCGCGCGAAGCGGGGACGTCGACGGGTCCCGCGTCGATCGCCGCGGCCACTGCCCGGCGGATCGTCTCCGTGTCGTCGGCGATGAGGTCGTCGGCTTGGCCGAGCGCATGTCGCTGCGCGCCACCGTCGATGGACCACACGAGAGCGCGGTCGGACGCATCGAACTCTGCGATCCCGCCCTCGGATTCGATGACCTCGGGGCCGTTCAGTCCGAGCCGGGCTTCACGCGTCATGATGACGGTGGAGCACAGGCCGCCGACGATGCTCATCCCGCCGAAGCTCCCGAGGCCGCCGGCGATGACCGCCACCACCGGCTGTTCAGCGCGGAGCTCGAGCACCGCGGCGCAGGCCTCGGCGACCGCGGCGAGACCGAGGTTCGCCTCCTGCAGGCGGACGCCGCCGGTCTCGAGGAGCAGCACGGCTGCTGTCGGTCGGCCCGCGCGGCTCTCCGACGCGGCCTTCGTGAGCGCGGCGGTGATCTTCGCCCCGGAGACCTCGCCGATGCCCCCACCCTGGAACGCCTGCTCGATGGCGATGACGACCGTGCGGGATCCCTCGAGCGTCCCGAGGGCGACGACGACGCCGTCGTCGGCGGCGGGGACGACTCCTTGCCGTTCCAACCACGGAGACTCGAGGTGGTCGAAGGGGTCGAGCATCTCGCGTGCAGATCCTCGATCGAGGAGGGCGAAGGCCCGCGATCGGGCATCCCGTTCGATGAAACTGTCGCGCTGCACGTACTGCATGACGTCGTTCATGCGTCGGCCTCCTGGTCACCGGTGGCTTGGTCGAGCGCCTGCAGGAGGCGGATCGAGACCATCGCCGGAGTGGCCCCGAAGTCGTTGATCTCGATGGTGCCCGTCAACCGGTAGCGGGCGAAGAACCGGTGCAGCACGTTGCGCCAGACGTCGTCGAATCCGTCGACGCTGGTGCGCACCTGCACCGTTGCGGCCGCCGTGGGGCCCGGGACGACGAGTACCTCGAGGTCTCCGGAGCCGACGACGCCGGCATGGGCCCGACGGGTCGCCGGGCGGTCGCCGGGGAATTCGAATTCAAAGGTGCGCATGAGCGAGCTCCAGGTTGGCGGACGAAGTCGAGACGGACGAGCGGGACAGGGAATCGACGAACAGGGCCCCGGCGAGCAGGTCTGCGCTCCCGCCCGGTGAGAGGCGTCGACGATCTGCTTCGTCGGCGAAGCGGTGCAACGCGACGCCGAACCGTGGTGCGTCGAGCGTGCGTCGCGCGAGACGTTGCATCCACCGCAGACCGTCGGCACCGCCCCGGTGGAGGATGCAGGTGTCATCGACCGTGGCGATGAGCGCGAGCAGCGCGCGCAGCCGTGCGGTCTCGTCGGTGGCACCGCCTGCGCGAGCACCGCGGAGCATCGGGAGCGCGACGTGGACGATGTGCGGGAACCCCGCGACGGCTTCACCAACGGCACCGCTCACCCCGTACCGTCGGACCGCTCGTTGCCCGTGCGACGAGGCTCGTGGAGGGCCGGCACTGTCGGGGCGTCGAGCGAGCTCCGCGGCGAACGCGACTGCGCCCGACGCCGAACCGGTGGCGCCCGCGCCGGTGGCCAGCAGGCCGATCGTCCAGAGTGCGCCGCGGTGCGTGTTCACGCCCCCGGTGGTCTCGAGCATCACGTGCTCGCCCTCCCGTCCGAGCGCGCCAACCTCGTCGCGGAGCAGCTGCCCGGGCGCCGAACTAGATCCGGCGTGGGCCAGGGCCTCGAACGTGTCGAACAGACTCTCGGCGGAGCGCAGGAGCATCGCCAGGTCCATGTCGGTGTGACCGCCGGTTCCTCTGCGGTCCACGAGTCCGGGCTTCGGTGTCAGGAGCGCTTCGGTCATGATCGCTTCGACTGCGGCGGTCGCGATCATCGTCGGCGTCAACGGTCGGGTCATCGGTTCAGAAGTTCCGGAAGCGGGCGGGCGGATCGTACAGTCCACCGGACCACGCCTCGAGGTCGCCGATGCTCTTCGCGGCGAGGAGCGACCGGTCGGCTCGGCGGACGTCGACGTCGAGGTCCTCCGGGAACGCGACGACGCCGTCACGGCGGAGACGTTCCGTGACGTCCGGATCGGCCCGGAGTCCGATCGGCGTAGCACCGGCCACTGCGGAGATCGCCTCGCGACGTTCGGCGACGCTCGCCGCCTTGTAGAGGTACGCGACCCCCTCCTCGGTCACGACGTGGCTGACGTCGTCGCCGTAGATCATCACCGGTGCCAGCGGCATGCCCGCCTGCGCGCCCACGTCGACGGCGTCGAGACGATCGACGAACGTCGGGGTGCCGCCGGCCTTGAAGGTCTCGACCAGCTGCACGACGAGCTTCTGCCCTCGGCGGTTCGCACCGTCGCCCGACGCGAGGTCCAGCCATGCGGCGCTGCCGTGGCGTCGCCCGTGCGGGTCGTGACCCATGTTCGGCGCACCGCCGAACCCGGCGAGCCGACCCGCCGTCACCGTCGACGAGTTCCCGTCGCCGTCGATCTGGAGCGACGAGCCGATGAACATGTCGATCGCGTACTGGCCGGCGAGTTGGGCGAGCACCCGGTTCGAGCGGAGGCTGCCGTCGCTGCCGGTGTAGAACACGTCGGGTCGTGCCGCGACGTAGCGCTCCATCCCGGGTTCGCCACCGAAGCAGTGGACGGATTCGACCCATCCGCTCTCGATCGCCGGGATCAACGTGGGGTGCGGGTTCAGGACCCAGTGCTTCGCGATCCGCCCACGGAGGCCGAGTTCCTCGCCGTACGTCGGGAGCACGAGTTCGATCGCCGCCGTGTCGAAGCCGATGCCGTGGTTCAGGGATGCGACCTCGTGCCGCTCGTAGACGCCGCGGATCGCGATCATCGCCTTGAGGATCTCGACGCGTCCGATCTTCGCCGGGTCCCGCGTGAACAGCGGCTCGAGCTTGTACGGCCGAGGGCTCTCGATGACGACGTCGATCCAGCCGCCCGGGATGTCCACCCGGGGGAGCTCGTCGACGATGCGGTTGACCTGCACGATGACGATGCCGTCGTGGAACGCGGTGGCCTCGACGATCGTCGGGGTGTCCTCGGTGTTGGCGCCGGTGTAGAGGTTGCCCGCTGCGTCGGCCGCTTCTGCGCAGATGAGCGCGACCCGCGGCGCCAGGTCGACGAACATGCGCGCGTACAGCTCGACGTACGTGTGGATCGCACCGATCGAGACCACACGGTCCTCGACGAGCTGCGCGAGCCGGAGGCTCTGTGGTCCGGCGAAGGCGAGGTCGAGCCGAGACGCGATGCCGCGCTCGAAGACGTCCAGGTGGGCGGGGAGGCTCACCGACGAGATCAGCAGGTGCAGGTCGTGGAGGCGAGCAGGGTCCACCTCGGCGAGTGACTGCGCGAGGAAGTCGGCCTGCTTCTGGTTGTCGCCTTCGAGCGACACCCGGTCGTGCGGCCGGATCAGGGTCGTCAGGACGTCGTCGATCCTGTCGGCATCGACGAACTTCGTCCCGGCGCCGAGTCCGAGCTGCGCGAGTCGGAGCTGCTTCTCTGCCCGGCGGGTGGACCACTGAGGGCGCGAATCGGTCATGGACCCAGCCTGGGGTGGAGGCCGGGTTGCGTCCACCCCCGGTAAGGATGTCTCATTCATTCATGCATGAAGGACGAGCCAGCTCGCTCGCCCCGGCACTGGCGCAGCTGGCTGCGCTGGCCGCCGAGGGCACGGTGACGAACGCAGCCGCGCGCAGCGGCACGAGTCAGCCCACGCTGAGCCGGGCGATCGCGGCGTGGGAACGCGATCTGGGGTTCCCGATCGTCACACGGTCCGGCCGGCGTGTCGCGCTCAGCGAGCAGGGCCGGGTGCTCGCCGCCGCTGCAGCTGACGCGCTGGACACCATCGACGATGCCCTGCGACAGGTGCGCGGCGAGTCGGCCCGGCCGACGTTGACCGTGGGGTTCCTCCGATCGCTCGGTCCCACGGTCGCCGGCGAGCTCATCACGTCCTTCCTGCGTGGCCGACCCGACGTGGTCGTCGTCCACCGGGAGGGCTCCAGTGCGGAACTCGCCGACGCGCTGGCGGAGGGTCGGATGGACATCACCATCACAGCGCCCCGGCCGCCGGAACGCCTCGGGTGGATGCCGCTCGGTCGGCAGGCCCTGGTGCTCGTCGTGCCCGCCGGTCACTGGGCAGCGGGGCGGGAGGACGTCGCCCTCGCCGACGTGCGCGGTGAGGCATTCCTCGCGCTCGACCGTCGGTTCGATGCCCGTCGCCGAGCCGACGCACTCTGCGCATCGGCGGGGTTCGCAGCGCGCATCGTGCTCGAGGCAGACAACCTGCTCACTGTCCGCGACTACGTCGCAGCCGGCATGGGCATCGCCGTGCTCCCCGCCGATGCGACGCCGAGTGCGCGGACGAAGTCGGTGCTGATCCGATCCGATGACGCGTCGCGGTCGTTCGGGTTGGCATGGGACCCGCACCGGCTCCCCGACGACGGGCGGGACCTCATCCGGCACGCGGAGACGGTGTCGGCGAAGTACCCGGGATGGGCAGACGTCCTCGGCTGACGAGTCCTCAGGCGTTGAGGAGCCGCTCGATCTCGACCGCGATCGCAGCCATCCCCGCGCCGTTCGGGTGGAACGACCCGCCGGTGCGCTGCATGTCCTGGTGGAATGGCTGCACCCACGGTGCGACCGACCCGAGGGCGTGCGCGGTGCTGATCGCCGACGCGCGGACGAGCTCCGCGCCGGTCCTGGCCGCGGCGTCGGCGAACACCCGGACGATCGCGTCCTGGATCTCGAAGAACCGGTCCAGCTCGTCGGCGGTGAACGTCGTGGCGGCGGGGGTGACGTCTCGGTCGAGGACGGTGAGGTAGTCCACGAGGACGATCCGCGCGGCCGGGGCCGCCTGACGGACACGCTCGATGACCGACACGAGGCCCGAGGTGGCCTGCTCGACGGCCGCCGGAGTCGGAGCAGGGATCCCGTCGGTGAACATCTGCCCGAGCAGCGAGGCCATCTGGCCGTCGGGCTCGGCGTGCGACCACGCGCTGTACAGCATGGCCCCGGCGAACTGCAGGTCGTTCCCCCCTGCGGTGATGGTGACGACGTCCGCATCTGCGGGCACCCCGTCGATCTGCGGCGGGAACGAGACGCCCTTCGCGACCTGCTGCGGGGTGTCGATGACGTTCGCGGTCGTCGCGCCGGACACCGTGAGGTCCACCAGTTCCGCGTCCAAGAGATCCGCGAGCTGGTGCGCGTAGTTGTTCCCGGATCGCATGGCCGCTCGGTCGACGACCGGTTCGATGTTCGGACCGGCTGCGAACGAGCTGCCGAGGGCGGCGATGAGCTGGTAAGTAGGCACGTCGCCATGCTGCCAGCAGCAGCTGGAATCGGGAACCGGCCGTGATGCAGGAATGCATGAAGGACGCACTGGAGGCGCGGTGCCAGGCCGCACCGCGCCTCCAGTCCGTCAGCTGGTCACGTCGTCAGGCGACCATCACCTCGTCGACGTGGCGCGCGCGCCACTGCTGGAGGACGTCCCGGAAGACGACGGGGCCGGGACCGAAGGAGGTGTTGCCGGACGTCGCGCTGCCCTCGCGGTTGTAGTAGCCGGGCGTGCACTCGGCGCGGAAGTCGTCGTTGTCGATCGCGCGGTCGGCGATCACCCGGACCCACGCCTCCTGCGCCGCTTCCGTCGGTTCGACGTACCGGGCGCCCTCGGCACGGGCGATGCGGACGAGTTCCGCGATGTGTTCGGCCTGGTCCTGCAGGATGTGCACGAAGTTGACCGAGTTGGCGTTCTGCAGGGGACCGAGCTGGAACAGGTTCGGGAACCCGTGTGTCGTGAAGCCGTGCAGCGTCCGAGGGCCGCGCGCCCACGCCTCAAGCAGCGTCGTGCCGTCCCGCCCGTACACCGGGAGCGTGCCGGACAGCACGCCGGAGACGCCGACCTCGAACCCGGTCGCGAAGACGACGCAGTCGACGGCGTACTCGGTGTCGCCGACCACGACGCCCGTCTCGGTCATGCGCGTGATGCCGCCGGCGTCGGCGGTGTCGACGAGCGTGACGTTCGGTTCATTGAACGCCTGCAGGTACAGGTCGCTGAACCCGGGCCGCTTGCACATGTACCGGTACCAGGGCTTGAGGGCCTCGGCGGTCGCCGGGTCCTCGACGACCTCGTCGACGCGCGCACGGAGCTCGTTCATCTTCTGGAAGTCGAGCAGCTCGTCCAGACGCTCTCGCTCGGCCGGTTCGACGGACTCGTCGACCGTGCCCGTGATCATGGTGCGCTGGATGCGTGCCGTCTCGGTCCAGCCGTCCTGGGTGAGGTCCTCGTCGACCGGGGCGCCGGAGATCGTGCGGATGAAGTTCTCCTGGCGTTCCCGCTGCCACCCGGGGCGCAGCGAGGCCGCCCACTCCGGGTCGGTCGGCCGGTTGTCGCGGACGCCGATCGTCGACGGGGTGCGCTGGAACACGAACAGGTGCTCCGCGTCGCGCGCGACGTGCGGGACGACCTGGATGCCCGTCGCACCGGTGCCGACCACGGCGACCCGCTTGTCGGCGAGCCCGCTGAGTCCGCCGTCGGCGTTCCCGCCCGTGTAGCCGTAGTCCCAGCGGCTGGTGTGGAAGGTGTGCCCCTGGAACGTCTCGATCCCGGGGATGCCGGGGAGCTTCGGCTCGGTCAGCGTGCCCGAGGAGGTGATCACGAAGCGCGCGCGGAACCGGTCGCCGCGGTCCGTCGAGACGTCCCAGACCGACGTCTCCTCGTCCCAGCGGAGCTCGGTCGCGCGGGTCTGGAACAGGGTGTCGCGGTAGAGGTCGAACGTGCGTCCGATCGCCATCGCGTGCTGGCGGATCTCCTCTCCCGGGGCGTACCGCCACTTCGGGACGGTGCCGACCTCCTCGAGCAGCGGCATGTACACGTAGGATTCGATGTCGCAGTGGATGCCGGGGTAGCGGTTCCAGTACCAGGTGCCGCCGAAGTCGCCGGCCTCGTCCATGATCCGGATGTCCTCGACGCCGGACTCGCGGAGCCGTGCCGCGGTGACGAGCCCACCGAAGCCACCACCGATGACGAGCACCTCGACGTCGGTGGTGATCGGCACACGGTCGACGCGCGCCGTGTAGGGGTCCTTGGCGTAGTAGCCGAACGAGCCGGCCGCCCGGCGGTACTGCGAAGCGCCGTCCGGGCGGATGCGACGATCGCGCTCCCGGCGATACTTCGCTCGGAGCGCGTCGACGTCGATCTGCTCGGCGAGCCGGTCGGCTTCGGTCTGGACAGCGGTGGTGGAGTCGGTCATGGAGTCCTCTCGATTACTTAACCCAACGCTAAGTACCCGCGCTCGGTGAAACCTGGCAGCGTCCGCCGTACCCTGAGGAGGTGGCCCAGACGGACGACGAGCGCGCGGTGCTCGAGCGACGGATCGCGACGATGACGTCCCGGTTCGAGAACGGTGCCCTCGCTGCGATCGTCGAGCCGCTGCTGTCGCTCGAGCTGACGATCCAGCAGCTCAAGGTCCTCACCGTCCTCGTCACCGCTGACACCGGCACGACGCTGACGGCGCTGGCGTCGTCGTTCGACGTGTCGCTCGCATCGATGTCGGGCATCGTCGACCGCCTCGTCGCGCAGGGCGTCACCGAGCGGGTGACGGACACCGACGACCAGCGCGTACGACGGCTCCGCGCGACCGGTCGTGGCCGGGAGGCCGTGCAGCGACTGATGGCCCGCCGCCCCGAGTACGGCGTCGCCGTCATCGAACGACTCGCGCTCGACGACCTCCGCGCGCTCGACCAGGGAATGCGCGCAGTCGAGCGTGCCATGGAGCGGTGAGGAGCTGAACACCGGTTCCCCGGATCGGGACATCAGCGAAGATGGAGGAATGGTCGCCACCGTCGTCGCGCTGCCCGGAACGCTCTGCCCGCCGGAGATCTTCGATCTGCTCGACCGTGAACTCGGCGATGCGGTCGAGGTCGACGTCGTTCCGTGGCTGACCGGTCCCGGCCCGTGGACGGTGTCGGACATTGCCCGGACGGTCGCCGGCCGGATCGAATCCCGATCCCTCGGTCCGGTGTGCCTGTGCGGGCACTCCACCGGGGGCGCGATCGCCCTCGAACTCGCGCTCGAGCGTCCCGATCTCGTGGCGGGGCTCCTGCTCACCGGAACGGGTGCGAGCATGACCGGACACGGCGATGTCGACGCGATCATCCGTCGGGTCGACGTCGACTGGGGAGCGTCCCTGCGTGCCGACGTCCTGGACCGCTCGTTCGCGGAGCCGCTTCCGCCGGAACTGCGTCGCCGTTGGCTCACATGGTCGGACGCGGTTCGTCAGGACGCCGTCGCGGCCGTGCTCGCCAGCCAGGCCGCGGTCGACTTCCGGCCCCGTCTCACAGACCTCGCCGTCCCCACGCACGTGGTGCACGGTGTCCACGACCGGGCCCGCTCAATCGCCGACGCTCGCGAGCTCGCAGCACTGATCCCCGCTGCCCGCCTCACCGTGGTCGACGCCGGCCACTCGGCGATGCACGAGGCGCCGACGGAGGTCGCGAACGCCCTCCGTGCGCTCGCGGTCGATCCCAGCCCGAGCACCGTGTGATCGCTCGCGACCGTCTCGGTTGGCGGCGGTACGCTCGGGAAGATCACGACGCCGCGTCGTGACCGCTCGAGAGGACCACGACCATGAAGGCTTCCGCGCTGAACCCGCAGCTCCGCTCGGTGTTCCGGTTCGCTCCGAACCCGCCCATCGGGCGACCGTGGCGGATCCGGCTGGTCCGGAGGATGCTGGCCGCGTTGCCGGAGGCGAAGCTCCCGGACGGCGTGACTCGCGAGCGCTTCGACTTCTCAGCAGGCGGGGGAGTGCGGGTCTTCACGCCGGCAGGCGGCGGCACCGGCGCAGCGCTCCTGTTCATCCACGGGGGTGGCATGGTGATCGGGAACGCCGCGCAGGAAGACGCGCGTCTCGCTGGCATCGCACAAGACCTCGGCATCGTCACCGTCTCGGTCGAACACCGGCTCGCGCCGGAGCACCGGTTCCCGGCGCACCTCGACGACTGCTTCGAGGCGTGGCAGTGGGTGCAGCAGCATGCGGCCGACCGGGGCATCGACCCCGAGCGTGTCGCCGTCGGCGGGCAGAGCGCCGGCGGCGGCCTCGCCGCGTCGCTCGCCCAGCGCATCCGCGACGAACTGCCCGTGCAGCCTGCAGCGCAGTGGCTCTTCTGCCCGATGCTCGACGACCGGACCGCGGCCGATCGCAGCCTGGACGCGCTCGGCCACTTCCTCTGGAACAACCGGTCGAACCGGATCGGCTGGAGCGCCTACCTCGGGAAGCACCCCGGTCGACAGGACCTCCCGCCGTACGCATCACCCGCGCGACGCACGGACCTCAGCGGGCTTCCCCCGGCCTGGATCGGCGCGGGCGACATCGAGTTGTTCTTCGCCGAGGACAAGGCGTACGCCGCTGCTCTGGAGTCGGCTGGAGTCGAGACGACGTTCGAGGCCGTCGCGGGCGCACCGCATGCGTTCGAGTCGGTCGTGCCGAACGCACCGGTCGCCCGGGAGTACATGCGTCGAGCGTTGGACTGGTTGGCAGACCGACTTGGCGTCAATGCGTCGCGCCAGGACACCGGCGACCATCGTGGCGCGGCAGGTTGATCAGAGAGGTCACCAGCCCCGACAGCCCTACAAGCGCCTTCGGTGCCCGCACGACCTGACCCTCGGCTGGTTCGACCGACGGGTGGATCTCGAGCTCCCTCGGAGTCTTTGGGCGGACGTACTACGCGTGCGAGTCTTCGCTGACGTCGAGGACGTGCACGAGGAGTTCGCTGGGGCGCGAAAGGCGTCGAGAGCAGCCCGACCCGCAGTGGCTGCGGCTTCGGACTCGACAGGTGGAACGCGCTGCCGACCATCGCCCGCGGTTCTCCTCCGAATCATTCCGAGGCTCAGGCCCCGCTACAGCGGAGGATCCTGCAGGGAGATGGGCTCGATCGTGCGCTGGAGGAGGACGCTGACCTTCCGCGGGCCCAGTCGATGTGCAAGTCTCCGGCGGCGAGGAAGGCAACTCGTTCGCGGGCTGCTCGCTCGATGTCGGCGAAGAGCGTAGTGCCCTGGGCCTGTCCCGCCTTCAACCATCGCAGCGGCGAACGGGTGCTCCACAGAACACCCCCACACAGTTGTAGGACCTTCCGCATTGGTCGCGAGAGTCCCGACCGCGGGCGACAGGGTCTGGCCAGGTTCCATCACAGAGCGGAAGACGGGAACCAGTGGTTGAATGCGTCCGGAACCACCTGCGGCATCGCCTCGAGCTGCTTGCTCCTGCTGTGCTCCTCGCCGCCCATCGCGACGTCCCTCGTCTGTCCGCCGCGACAGGACAAAAAACGCGAGGCAGTCAGCCTCACCGCAACGGAAGCAGGGACACGATGTCCCTTCGATTCACCTCGGTCCCGATGCAAAACGGACAGTTCATCTGGCGTTTGCACTCATCGGAGAACGAGCTCGTCGCTCGGGCAGGGACCGGGTTCGAGACGTTTCTCAGCGCTCAGCGAGCAGCGTCGGCTTTCAAAGCCATCTCTTCAAGCGTGCGGTTCGTGGTCTACGTCAACGCAGTCGGCGAGTGGCGTTGGCGGGCATGCCGTTCCCAAATCAACCTTGCGCGTTCAGGCACCGCATTCCCAACGAGAGTCACCGCTGAACGTGCCGTTGCGCGCGTGCGGAACGACGCCGGCTCGGCAACTGGCGCCTGATCGCTAGCACTCCTGACCCAGGGCTGCCCCGCAGTGGTCGGCACCGAAAGAGCTCCCCCACCCACGCCCTCAATCGGCGAGGGTTGTTGTCTTCAGGAAGCGGTCCGCGGCCTGTCGTCAGGCCGCTTGGCGCGCTAGGCGTCTTCGGGGGATCTGTCGTTCACATCCGCGCCCGCAGATTCGGCCTGCGCCCGTATCTACGCAAAAGGCGCAGTCCTGCCCAGCCCACTGCCGCGACGAGGATGGTCAGGTGACCAAAGGGCGTCTCGGACCCACGCCAGGAGCGCCCCGTCGTACACAGCGCGTTGCTCATTGATCTTGTCGCCCAACGGCCTCAGCGACAGATTCCGTGAGCACGCGACGGCCTCCGTGAACAGTCACAGCGACACAAGACCCTACTGCGGCATGTCCACGAACCGCGAGAACATCCCGTGGAACGCCACGGTGATCGTGTCCGTCGGCCCGTTGCGGTGCTTGGCGACGATGAGGTCGGCCTCACCCTGCCGCGGGTTGTCCTTCTCGTACGCCGACTCACGGTGCAGCAGGATGACCATGTCGGCGTCCTGCTCGATCGACCCGGACTCACGCAGGTCGGAGATCGCCGGCTTCTTGTCGGCACGCTGCTCGGGACCACGGTTCAGCTGGGACAGCGCGATGACGGGGACCTGGAGTTCCTTCGCCATGAGCTTCAGTGCACGCGAGAACTCGGAGACCTCTTGCTGGCGGCTCTCGACCTTCTTGCCCGACGTCATCAGCTGCAGGTAGTCGATGACGACGAGCTTGAGGTTGTGTTGCTGCTTGAGTCGACGGCACTTGGCGCGGATCTCGACCAGCGTCATGTTGGGGGAGTCGTCGATGAAGAACGGGGCGTCGTTGATGCGCCCACGGGTCTGCGCGATGGTGGTCCAGTCGCGCGAGTCCACGGTGCCCTTGCGCATGTTCTGCAGCGGCACGCTGGTCTCGGCGGACAACAGACGCATGGCGATCTCGGCGCGACCCATCTCGAGCGAGAAGAAGGCGGCGGTCTGGTCGTGCTTGATCGCGGCGGCGCGGCACAGGTCGAGCGCGAGCGTGGACTTCCCGAGGGCGGGTCGAGCGGCGACGATGATCAGCTGTCCGGGGTGGAAGCCATTCGTCAGGCCGTCGAGCTGTGCGAACCCGGTCGGAACACCGGTCATCTGGCCGTCGCGCCCCTTGGCGGCCTCGATCTCGTCGAGGGCGGCGGAGATGGCATCGGTCAGGGGGACGTAGTCCTCGGTCTGCACGCCGCCGGCGACGTTGTAGACCTCGGCCTGGGCGCTGTTGACGAGGTCGGTGACCTCACCCTCGGACGCGTAGCCCATCTGCACGATGCGGGTACCGGCGTCGACGAGGCGACGGAGGACTGCCTTCTCGGCGACGATGCCGGCGTAGTACCCGGCGTTCGCCGCGGTCGGCACCATGCTCGTCACGCTGTGCAGGTACTCGGCGCCACCGCCACGGGAGAGCAGACCGGTCTTGGTCAGCTCGTCGGTGACCGCGATGACGTCGGTGGGCTCGCCGTGCGAGTAGAGCGACAGGATCGCGTCGAAGATGACCTCGTGCTTGGGGACGTAGAAGTCCACACCACGAGCGGTCTCGATGACGTCGGCGACGGCGTCCTTCGACAGCAGCATGCCGCCGATGGTCGACTGCTCAGCCAACAGGTCGTGCGGCGGGGTGCGTTCCATGCCGCGCTCCGCGTACTCCTGCGGTGCGGGCTCAAGATGCGCGATCGACACACTCTCTCCTCTGTTGAACGACGCAGGGCCGGACACGATGGTCCGACACCCGCAACGACTTTTTACCCCCAGCGACCGACATCCCCGAGTCGCTGGGCCAAGCTACGGCCGCAGAGTTATCCCCAACAAACGGACCTGTGGATAACTCTGTGGACGAACTGCGGAACACGCCGGGATGCTGTGTGGAGAAGTGTGGATGAACCTGTGGAAAGCGAGGCATGGGAACACACTTTCGACCGCTTGACCAGGGGTTTTCTCGTTCACACCGTGTGTGGAAAAGTGGGGTTCAAGTACGCCTTGAAGGTTCCGATTTGACACGTTTCCACTGTGTAAAACGACTTGACAAGAGCCCCTCCTGTGGGAAGTGTTCTCGGTTCGTTCCCAGCAAGCCGGACCGCGCCTGAGAGGTAACCAGCCAGCCAAGCCGAGCCCGCCAACGCAACGACGGGCGGGCCTCCCGAAGGAGACCCGCCCGTCGTGGAGCGGAACGTCAGTGCTACTTGGCAGCGACGACCTTGAGCGAGATCACGGCAGTGATGTCCTCGCGCAGACGCACGGTGGCCTCGTGGTCACCAACGGTCTTGATGGTCGCGGGGACCTCGACCTTGCGCTTGTCGAGCGAGCCGACGCCCTGCGCCTGGACGGCGTCAGCGACGTCGCCCGGACGGACGGAGCCGAACAGACGACCGTCCTTGCCGGCCTTGACCGCCAGGGAGATGGTCGCGTTCTCGAGCTTCATCTTGAGGTCCTGTGCCTCTTCGATGGTGGCGAGCTCACGCGCGGTGCGCGCGGCACGGATCGACTCGACCTGCTTCTCGCCGCCCTTGGACCACGCGACAGCGAAGCCCTGGGGGATGAGGTAGTTGCGGGCGTAGCCGTTCTTGACGTCGACGACGTCACCAGCGGAACCGAGGCCGGAGACCTCGTGGGTGAGGATGAGCTTCGACATGTGTCGACCTCCGATCAGCGGCCGGAGCCGGCGTAGGGGAGGAGCGCCATCTCACGGGCGTTCTTCACGGCACGGGCGATGAGGCGCTGCTCCTGGACGGAGACGCCGGTGATGCGACGGGCGCGGATCTTTCCACGCTCCGAGATGAACTTGCGAAGGGTCGCAACGTCCTTGTAGTCGATGACGCCGACCTTGATCGACTTCGCGGGGGCGGCGTTCTTGCCGCCCTTGCCGCGAGGCTTCCGGCGGTCGCCGGTGCTCTTTCCAGCCATAGTGATTTGTCCTTAGAAGAAGAGTTGTGTGTCCGTCGGGACCAGGAGGATCAGAACGGGGTCTCGTCGTCGAAGTTGCCGCCGGGGGTGCTCCACACGTCGTTCGACTGTGCGTTGCCGCCGCCCTGCTGGCCACCCTGCGGGGACCACGGCTCGTCGGACTGGCCACCAGCGGAGGCGTTGCCGCCACCGTTGTTGTTCCAGCCGCCGTTGCCGCCGCCCTGCTGACCGCCGCCGTTGCCGCCGCCGACCTGGCCACGACCGCCGCCGCCACCCGCTGCGCGGGTGATCTGTGCGGTCGCGTACCGGAGCGACGGGCCGATCTCGTCGACCTCGAGCTCGATGCTCGTGCGCTGCTGACCCTCACGGTCCTGGTAGGAACGCTGACGCAGACGGCCCTGCGCGATGACGCGCGAGCCCTTCGTCAGCGACCCCGCCACGTGCTCGGCGAACTCCCGCCACACACTCGCGCGGAGGAACAGCGCGTCGCCGTCCTTCCACTCGTTCGCCTGACGGTCGAACGTGCGAGGCGTGGAGGCGATGGTGAAGTTCGCCACTGCGAGCCCGTTCTGCGTGTAGCGCAGCTCGGGGTCCGCGGTGAGGTTGCCCACCACCGTGATGACGGTTTCGCCGGCCACGGGTTACTCGGCGCTCGCGGTCGCGGTTGCGGAGGCGTTGGCAGCCTTGCGGGCTGCGCGTGCCTCGTCGCGCTGCTTCTGGGCGGCGACCTGCGCGATGCCCTCTTCGGCGCGGAGGACCTTCGTGCGGAGCACGGCCTCGGAGAGACCGAGCTGACGGTCGAGCTCCTTGGCGGCCTCGGGCGAGGACGTGAAGTCGACGACGGCGTAGATGCCCTCGGACTTCTTGGCGATCTCGTAAGCGAGCCGGCGACGGCCCCAGACGTCCACGTTGTCGACGGTGCCACCGTCGTTGCGGATGACAGCGAGGAACTTGTCCAGGCTGGGAGCGACGGTGCGCTCATCGATCTCGGGGTCGAGGATCGCCATCAGTTCGTACTGGTGCATGCGGAACCCACCTCCTCTGGTCTCAGCGGCCCCGGGCAGTTCCCGGGGCAGGAGGGTTGATGCATGTGCCACAGCGCGCAGACACGCGCCGGGCAACCTGCACAGACTACCCGACGGCCTGGAGGCGCGCCACCGGTCTGTGCAGAACCGTCGCGTCCGTCCGGCGGTCGCGTCCAGTGCGCCGGCGTCGCCTCAGGAGCCGGTCGCGCCCCGCGCGGCCCACCAGTCGCGCAGGCGCGCCTCGGCTGCGTCGGCCCCGAGCGGCCCGTCGTCCATCCGCGCCTCGAGCAGGAAACGGTAGGCCTCACCCACGGCGCGCCCCGGCGGGATGTCGAGGATCCGCATGATGTCGTCGCCGGTCAGGTCGGGCCGGATCGACTCCAGCTCCTCTTGCTCGGCGAGGACCTTGATGCGGTCCTCCAGGTCGTCGTACGCGAACGCCAACCGGTCGGCCTTGCGCCGGTTCCGGGTGGTGACGTCCGAGCGGGTCAGCTCGTGCAGCCGCTCGAGCTGCGGGCCGGCGTCGCGGACGTAGCGGCGGACGGCCGAGTCGGTCCAGGCGCCCTCGGTGTACCCGAAGAACCGCAGGTGCAGCTCGATCAGGCGGGACACCGCGGCGATCGTGTCGTTGTCGAAGCGCAGGGCCCGGAGCCGCTTCTTCGCGAGCTTCGAGCCGACCAGGTCGTGGTGGTGGAAGCTGACGGCGCCGCCGGGCTCGAGCTTGCGCGTGGCCGGCTTGCCGATGTCGTGCAGCAGTGCCGCGAGCCGCAGCACGGTGTCCGGGGCCTCGCCCGCGTGCCGCTCGGCCTCGTACCCGATCGCCTGTTCGAGCACCGTCAAGGAGTGCTCGTAGACGTCCTTGTGGTGGTGGTGCTCGTCGATCTCGAGCCGCATCTCGGGCAGTTCGGGAAGGAACCGCTCGGCGAGGCCGGTGTCCACGAGCAGTCGGATGCCCGGCACGGGGTCGCTCGTGTTGAGCAGCTTGACGAGCTCGTCGCGCACCCGCTCGGCGGACACGATGTCGATGGAGTCGACGAGGTCCTCCATCGCGGCGCGGACGTCGTCGTCGACGGTGAACCCGAGCTGCGAGGTGAACCGCGCTGCCCGCATCATCCGGAGCGGGTCGTCGCGGAACGACACCACGGCGGCCTGCGGGGTGCGGAGGCGGGCGGCCAGCAGGTCCTCGACACCGCCGTGCACGTCGACGAGCTCGCGCGCCGGCAGCCGGAGCGCCATCGCGTTGACGGTGAAGTCGCGGCGGAGCAGATCGTCCTCGATGGTGTCGCCGAACGCGACCTCGGGCTTGCGGGTCTCGCCGTCGTACACGTCGCTGCGGTAGGTGGTGATCTCGACCTGCTCGCCACCGACCCGCGCGGCGATGGTGCCGAACTGGCGGCCGACGTCCCACGTGGCGCTCGCGATCGGTTCGACGATGCGCAGGATGTCGTCCGGACGGGCGCTCGTCGTGAAGTCGAGATCGGTGACGGGGCGACCGAGGAAGGCGTCCCGCACGGGTCCGCCGACCAGGGCCAGCTCGTGTCCGGCGTCGGCGAAGGCCCGAGCGAGGAGGTCGACGGGCTCGGTGGTGGCGAGTGCGTCGAGTCGTTCGACGGCCTGGGCAACGGACTGCATGACGGTGCTCATCCTCCCAGATCGAGGCCCCGAGTTCTCCACAACCCCGCGCGCACGGGACCTGTTCATGGTCACGCCTCATACACTCGTGCTCGGCCCGAACCGACCCCGTGGCCCGCTTCCGTATGCACATCCTCCGCACCACGCTCGCCGCAGCCGCGTCGACCCTCGTCGCGCTCGGCCTGGTCGTCGCGCCCGTCAGCGCCCCGCACGCCGATGCTGCGACGGTCTCGTCGGCCAAGACCCACCTCGCTGATCCGGCTGCTGCCGATGCGGGCAAGGCCACGATCTCGGTCGCCCCCGCCAACCGTGGGATCGTGCAGCGCGACCAAGACCTCACCCTTTCGGTGACCGTCACGAACGACACCGACACCGCGCTGCCCGCCGGCACCGCCGAGTTCGACATCTTCCGTTCCGTGAGCACGCGGGACGTCCTCGCCGACTGGCTTGCCGACACCACCACGACCGGTTACCTCGGCGCCCCGATGGACTCGGTGGACATCCCGGAGGTCCCGGCGCACCGATCGGTCACCATCGACTCGGTCGAGATCGTCTCGGGCAACGTGGCACTCGGCGGGTACTCCTCGTTCGGTGCGCGACGCATCGCGGCCGAGTACACGGCCGGTGAGACCTTCGCCGTCGCCCGCTCCGCGATCACCTGGTACCCGGACTTCGAGCAGGTGCCGGTCAGCGTCTCGGTGGCGATGCCGGTGACGGTCCCGAAGTCCACCGACGGCATCCTCAGCGCGGCCGTCCTGGCCGCCGCGACCTCGGTGGACGGCACCCTCACGCAGCAGCTCGACGCCGCCGAGGACCACAACGTCGCCGTCGCGGTCGACCCCCGCATCATCGCCTCGATCCGGATCCTCGGCGAGAACGCGCCGTCCGCGGCGACCGCATGGCTCCAGCGCCTCGAGTCCCTGCGCAACGAGACCTTCGCGCTGTCGTACGCCGACGCCGACGTCACCGGGCTGCGCCAGGCCGGGTCCGATGGCATCCTCGCTCCGATCTCGCTCGACCAGTCCGTGAAGACCGAGAACTTCCCCGGCGCCGAGACTCCCGCACCGACCCCGACCGCGACGCCCGGCCAGACGACGACCCCGAGCAGCACCGCGTCCCCGAGCGACGACGCCACCACCGACGCCGGCTCGGGCGAGACCACGGAGACGCTGCCGACGACCGAGCAGCTGCTGGACTTCCCGTACTCGATGGACTCCATCGCATGGCCGGCAGAGGGCACCGTGACCGCGGCCGACCTCACGGCACTGCAGCGGGCCGACAAGGACACCACCATCGTCTCGAGCGGGAACACCTCCGCCGGCGCGAACGCCACGGTCTCGGCGTCGGAGAAGATCGGTGACGACCACGTCCTGGTGTCCGACCAGTCGATGTCGTCCCTCCTGCGTAAGGCCGCGACCGCACCGGACCGCCAGAGCTGGTCGTCGGCGATGTCCGAACTCACGGCGACGCTCGCCACTTCGGCGCGCGACGGCACCGCCACGGGGCCGATCCTGCTGACCCTCGGTCGCGACTGGCCCTCGGACTCCGCACGCCTCAGCCAGACCCTCGACGCCCTCGAGGGCACCGCCTGGGTGGCGCCCTCCGACCTCTCCACGGCGTCGAACGCCGTCGCCGGGTCACTCACGCTCAACAGCGCGTCCACCGGGGCCGGCCGCATCGCACAGCTCAAGCGCCTGGTGCAGGGTGAACAGGGGCTCTCCGCGTTCGCCACGATCCTCGACACCCCCGCCGAACTGACCGCACCCGCACGCCTCCGGCTGCTCGCCATCGCGTCGAACGCGTGGCGGGGGGACAACGACGGGCTGACGGCCGCCGTCGACGCCCGCACGGCCGCCTGGGCGAAGCAGACCACCGAGGTCGGGATCGTCGACTCGAGCAGCCTGACCCTGCTCGGCGACCGGTCCTCGCTGCCGGTCTCCATCCGCAACAGCTCCGACTACCCGGTGACGGTGCACCTGGCCGTCCAGCCGTCGAACTCCGCCCTCCGGGTCGTCCGCAACGACATCGTCGTCGAGATCCAACCGGACTCGTCGACCCGAGCGACCGTCCCCGTGCAGTCGGTCGCGAACGGCAACGTCGAGCTGACCATGTCCCTGTCGAGCCCGACCGGCGTCGCGATCGCCCAGCCGGCCACCGTCGAGCTCAACGTCCAGGCGCAGTGGGAGACGGTCATCACCGCCGCCGCAGCGGTCGCGCTGATCGCGATCTTCGGCTTCGGCATCTTCCGCAGCATCCGGAAGCGCATCCGTCGTCGCAACGGCGAACTCGACGACGAGGACGACGACGACCCCAACCGCCCGCTCGCCGTGCAGCCGGGTGCGCCCGGCGCGCCCGCCTCGCCCGCGGGATCGGTCGCCGGACCGGGAGGCACGGATCACCGCGCCGAGGCACCCACCGCGTTCGCCGTGGCCGGCTCCGGCACGGCCGCTGTCGCGGCTCCTGGTGGCGACCGCCTGCAGGACGCGATCGCCCGTGCCGGGGCCGAACCGGGCCTCCCGTCCGACGCCCGTACCAGCCGCGTCGCGGACGCCCGCGACCCCGAGGAGCCGACCATCAGCGCCACCCAGCCCCAGCCCGACGTCGACGCGGAACCGGTCGCCGAGCGCAACCTGGGGCGTGCGAGTGCGATGCTCGCGGCGGGGACGATGGTGAGCCGGATCCTCGGTTTCGCCAAGACCTTCGTGCTCGCCTACGCCATCGGGCAGAACGCGAGTCCCTCTGCGAACGCGTTCGCCGTCGCGAACCAGCTGCCGAACAACATCTACGCGCTCATCGCGGGTGGCCTGCTGTCGGCCGTGCTCATCCCGCAGATCGTCCGCGCCATGAAGAACGGCACCGACGGCGGGCAGGCCTACGTCAACAAGATCGTGACGCTCGGCGGGTCGGTCTTCATCGTCATCACGATCGTCGCGACCGCACTGGCACCGCTCCTGGTCCGCCTGTACACGACGTCCTCGGACACCAGGGGTCCTGCTGCGACCGACCTCGCCGTCGCCTTCGCGTTCTGGTGCCTGCCGCAGATCCTCTTCTACGCGATGTACTCGCTGCTGGGGGAGGTGCTCAACGCCAAGCAGGTCTTCGGACCGTTCACCTGGGCGCCGCTGCTCAACAACGTCATCGCCATCGCCGGGCTCGTGGTGTTCATCGCCCTCTACGGCAGCGGCGGCAGCGCCGTCGACGACTGGACGCCGGCGAAGATCGCGCTCCTCGCCGGCAGCGCCTCGCTCGGTGTGTTCGCCCAGGCGGCGTTCCTCCCGCTGTTCTGGAAGCGTGCAGGGCTGTCGTTCCGACCGGACTTCCGGTGGCGCGGCGTCGGCCTGAAGTCCACGGGCACCGCTGCCGGATGGCTCTTCGCGATGATCCTGGTGACGCAGGTCGCCGGCATCGTGCAGTCATCGGTCGCGTGGAAGGGTCAGGGCGACGGACCCGGCAACGCGGTGCTCGGCAACGCGTGGCTCATCTTCATGCTGCCGCACTCGATCATCACGGTCTCCATCGCGACGGCGTACTTCACCCGGATGAGCCACGATGCTGCACGCGGCGACCTGGCATCGGTCCGTCGCAACCTGTCGCTGTCCCTGCGCATCGTCGGACTCTTCACGGTCTTCGCGTCGGTGGCGCTGGTCGTCGTCGCGGTGCCGTTCGGCCGGCTGTACGAGGGCACGTTCGAGAGCGCGCTGCAGGTCGGCGCCGTCCTGGTCGCCTACATGCCGGGCCTGGTGCTGTTCAGCATGTTGTTCATCATCCAGCGCGTGTTCTGGGCCATGCACGACCACCGGACCCCGTTCCTGATGCAGTGCATCCAGTCCGTCCTGTTCGTCATCGGTGCCCTCGCGGTGTCGACGTTCCCGACCTCCGTGATCGGCATCGGTGTGGCCGCGTGCACGACCCTCGCCGGGACCGCGCAGACGATCGTCGCCCTCGTCCTGGTGCGCCGCAAGCTCGGCAGCATCGAGGGACCGGTCGTGACCCGCTCGCACGTGCAGTTCGTCATCGCGGCGCTGATCGCCGGCGTGGTCGGCCTGTTGGTCGTGAACTTCTTCGGGGCGTTCTCCGCAGCCGGGTTCGCGATGTCCGACCGCACCGGGGCACTCATCACCATCGTCCTGACCGGCGCCGTCATGGTCCTCGTGTACTTCGGGGCGCTCGTCGTCGCCAAGAACGGCGAGATCAAGAACGCCGTCGGCATGGTGAAGAGCAAGCTCGGTCGCTGACCGCACGCTTCCCGGACGTCGCGGAATGCCGCGCCGGTACGATGTGTTGACCCGGTCAGCACGCAACGGAAGGGCAGTCAGGCATGCGCCAGCTCATCATCATCGGTTCCGGTCCGGCCGGGTTCACCGCCGGCATCTACGCCGCGCGCGCAGAGCTCAAGCCGCTCATCGTCGCGTCCAGCGTCGAGACGGGCGGGGAACTCACCAAGACGACCGAGGTCGAGAACTTCCCGGGCTTCCCCGAGGGGATCCAGGGACCCGACCTCATGATCAAGATGCAGGAGCAGGCCGAGAAGTTCGGCGCTGAGGTCCTGTACGACGACGCTGTTTCCGTCGACCTCACCGGCGACGTGAAGAAGGTCACCGTCGGCTCCGGCGAGACCTACGAAGCCCTCGCGGTCATCTACGCGACCGGTTCGGCGTACCGCCACCTCGGCATCGCCGACGAGGAGCGCCTCTCGGGCCACGGTGTCTCGTGGTGCGCGACCTGCGACGGCTTCTTCTTCCGTCAGAAGAACATCGCCGTGGTCGGCGGTGGCGACTCCGCGATGGAAGAAGCGACGTTCCTCACCCGCTTCGCTGACAAGGTCACCGTGATCCACCGCAAGGACACCCTCCGTGCGTCGAAGATCATGCAGGACCGTGCCCACAACGACCCGAAGATCGAGTTCGCGTGGAACAAGGAGGTCATCGGCATCCAGGGTGACTCCGCTGTGACGGGCGTGACCCTCAAGGACACCGTGGACGGCACCGAGAGCGAACTCGCCCTCGACGGCCTGTTCATCGCGATCGGCAACGACCCCCGCGTGCACCTCGTGCACGGTCAGCTCGAGCTCGCTCCCGAGGGCACCATCGCCGTCGAGGGCCGAACGTCCAAGGCCGTCGGCGTCCCCGGGGTCTTCGTCGCCGGTGACGTGCTCGACCACACCTACCGCCAGGCCATCACGGCCGCCGGTTCCGGTGCGGTCGCCGCGCTCGACGCCGAGAAGTACCTCGCCGACCTCGAGGACACGCTGACCGACGCTGCTGCGGGCGAGACCCCGGTCGAGCCGGTCACCATCTCCGCCTGACCCGTACGGCCCCGGAATGCCGGGGGCCCGTCCGCGGTTCCACACCCAGTACCGACTTCTCACGAAAGGACACCCATGTCCAACGCAAAGGCTGTCACCGACGCCACCTTCTCGGACGAGGTCCTCAAGTCCGACAAGACGATCCTGGTCGACTTCTGGGCCGAGTGGTGCGGCCCGTGTCGCGCCGTCTCGCCGATCCTCGACCAGATCGCCGAAGAGCACGCCGGCAAGATCGAGATCGTGAAGCTCAACGTGGACGACAACCCCCAGTCGGCCATGAACTACCAGATCACGTCGATCCCGGCGATGAAGGTCTTCAAGGGCGGCGAGGTCGTCAAGACCGTCATCGGCGCCAAGCCGAAGCCCGCGCTCGAGGCCGACCTCGCCGAGTTCCTCGCGTAGGTCGCACCAGCACCACCGAACGCCCCGTCCTCGTCCTGCTCAGCAGACGCGGGCGGGGCGTTCGCATGCCACCCGTTGCGGATCGGCCCCCGCCGCGGAGCCCGGGTTTCCGGGGTCGATGTCGTAGTGTGGCGGGAATGTCTCACTGATCGGAGCACGGTATGACGAACGGCAACAGCCTCGACCCCTGGTACGACTCCTACGCTCAGCGCACCGCCGGGCTGAGCGCCTCCGAGGTCCGAGCCCTGTTCGCCGTCGCCTCGCGCCCCGAGGTGGTCTCGCTGGCCGGCGGCATGCCGTTCGTCTCCGCGCTGCCGAGAGAGCTCGTCACGGGCTCCCTGGACCGCGTGATGAACGAGCACGCGGCCATGGCGCTGCAGTACGGCGGCGGACAGGGTCTGCGGTCCCTCCGGGAGCACATCGTGGACGTCATGAGCCTCGAGGGCATCCGTGCCAGTGCCGAGGACGTCGTCGTGACGACGGGTTCGCAGCACGCGCTGGACCTCGTCACGCGGCTGTTCATCGATCCGGGCGACGTCGTCCTCGCCGAGTCCCCGTCCTACGTCGGTGCGATCGGTGTGTTCCGGTCGTACCAGGCCGAGACCGTCCACGTGACGACCGACGAACTCGGGCTGGTGCCCGAGGCGCTGCGCGAGGCGATCGCGAACCTGCGCACGCAAGGGAAGCGGATCAAGTTCCTCTACACGATCCCGAACTTCCACAACCCCGCCGGCGTCACCATGAGTCGGGAGCGCCGCATCGAGGTGCTCGACATCTGCCGGTCCAACAACATCCTGGTGCTCGAGGACAACCCGTACGGGCTCCTCTGGTTCGACGAGCCGGCACCGCAGGCGATCCGTTCCATCGACGAAGAGGGTGTCGTGTACCTGGGGTCCTTCTCGAAGACCCTCGCACCCGGCTTCCGCGTCGGTTGGGCGCTCGCACCGCACGCGATCCGCGAGAAGCTCGTGCTCGCCAACGAGTCCGCCGTCCTCGCCCCGAACTCCTTCGGGCAGTACGTCGTGAACGCCTACCTGGACGCCGCGGACTGGAAGGGTCAGGTCGACACCTTCCGGGGCATCTACGCAGAGCGCCGTGACGCCATGCTGTCCGCACTGGGGGAGTTCCTGCCGGACCTGTCCTGGACGAAGCCGAACGGTGGCTTCTTCGTCTGGCTGACGCTCCCTGAGTCCCTCGACTCGAAGGGCATGCTGCCACGCGCCGTGAAGGAGCTCGTCGCCTACACGCCGGGGACGGCCTTCTACGCGGACGGCCGTGGCGGCGGGCACATCCGTCTGTCGTTCTGCTACCCGACCCCCGAGCAGATCCGCGTCGGCGTGAAGCGGCTCGCCAACGTCGTCAACGACGAACTCGAGCTGATCGAGACGTTCGGCCCGACGACTCGGCCGAACAGCGTCGTCCGCGAGACGTCCTCGGTCAGCGCTCCGCCGCCGAACATCTCCTGATCAGCGCTTTTCCGCGGTGCGTGGCCTACCAGCACCGTCGTTCCACACCGGAGGATCCCCATGGCTGAGCTCACTCGTCGTCACGTCGTCGTCGTCGCCGGAGGGATCTCACACGAACGTGACGTCTCCCTGCGCTCCGGGCGACGAGTCGCCGACTCGCTGACCGGGTACGGCTGGCAGGTCGACCTCCGCGACGCCGACGCGCTGCTGCTGCCGGCCCTCGCCGAGTCCCGCCCGGATGTCGTGTGGCCGGCTCTGCACGGCGCCTCCGGTGAAGACGGGGCCCTGCGGGGCATCCTGGAGGCGGTGGACATCCCGTTCGTCGGCTCACGTTCCACGTCGGCCCGGTTGGCATGGGACAAGCCCACGGCGTCAGCGCTGGTCGCGCGGGCAGGCGTCCGCACTCCTCGATCCGTCACGCTGTCCCACGACGTGTTCCGTGAACTCGGCGCCGTCGGGGTGCTCAAGGCCATCGCGGGGGAGCACCCGGTCCCGCTCGCCGTGAAGCCGGCACGCGGCGGCAGCGCGCAGGGCGTGACACTCGTCGATGACGTCAACGACCTGCCGCGTGCCATGGTCACGGCCTACACGTACTGCGACGACGTTGTGGTCGAGCAGCTCATCCGCGGTACCGAGGTCGCTGTCGGCATCATCGACACGGGCGACGGGCCGGTGGCGCTCTCCGCCGTCGAGATCGTTCCGCGGAACGGCATCTACGGGTTCGAGGCGCGGTACAACGCGGGGGAGACGACGTTCTACACGCCCGCTCGACTGTCTGACAAGTTCGCGACCGCTGCAGCCGACGCCGCCGTTGCGGCACACGCAGCCCTCGGCCTCCGCCACCTGTCCCGTGTGGACCTCATCATCGACGGCGCCGGAACGCCGTGGTTCCTCGAAGCCAACGTGCTCCCGGGTCTGACCGAGACATCCCTGCTGCCGCAGGCACTCTCCGCATCCGGTTTCGATCTCGGGTGGACGTACGCAGAGCTCGCCGAACAGGCGATCCGCGACCACCACGCCTGATCCGTACGCTCCCACGTTCCGTGTTCCACGTGGAACACGTGCGTTCGCAAGCGTCGATGTTCCACGTGGAACGTCGACACCCGCGCTTCGCTGCTGAGAGCTGATCTGCTCTGAGCAGCATCGGATGCGTCTGATCATCTGCCGGCGCACGGTGGACGCATGACCGATACACCACCCCCCGCAGCCTTCACGACCGAGCACCGGCGTGCCCTTCTCGACCAACGCGTGCTCGTACTCGACGGCCCACTCGACGACGACAACGGCACCGTCCTCATGACGCAGCTGGTACAGCTCGCGACGGCGGACCCCTGGAACGACATCGCGCTCTGGATCCATTCGCCCGGAGGCTCGGTCCCGGCGATGCTCGCACTGCGGGACCTCATGAGAGTGATCCCCAACGACGTCAGCACGCTCGCGTTCGGGATCGCCTGCAGTGCGGGCCAGTTCCTGCTGTCCTCGGGTACTCCTGGCAAACGGCGAGCACTGCCACACAGCCGGATCCTGATGCACCAAGGATCAGCGGGGATCGGGGGGAGTGCGGTGGACGTGGCGCTGCAGGCAGACCACCTCCGTGACACCCGCGACACCGTGCTGGGACTCATCGCAGCGGACACCGGGCAGACGGTCGACCGCATCTTCGAGGACTCGCTGCACGACCACTGGTACTCCGCGCAGGAAGCCCTCGACTACGGGTTCGTCGACGTGATCGTCGAGGACTTCTCGGTGATCCGGCCCCAGCAGCCCCGCTCCACGGTGACGGGCTTCGGCGGATCCGCGGCAGGGGAGGGAGACCGTTGAGCGCGTACACGATCCCGAACGTCATCGCGCGGGATGCTCGCGGCGACCGGGTCCTGGACGTCTACTCGCACCTGCTCACCGAGCGGATCATCTACGTCGGTACCGCGATCGATGCTGGCGTCGCCAATGCCCTCATCGCGCAACTCCTGTTCCTCGAGTCAGACAACCCGGACTCGGACGTCCAGCTCTACGTCAACTGCGACGGCGGCGACCCGAGTGCCATGCTCGCCGTCTACGACACCATGCGGTTCATCCGCCCCGCCGTCGCGACCACCTGCGTCGGACAGGCAATCGGTGTCGGAGCCGTCCTGCTCGCCGCGGGCGCCGAAGGAAAGCGATCGGCCCTGCCGCACGCTCGGGTGGTGCTCCACCAGCCCGCTGCTCAGGGACAGGGGGCAATTCCCGAGCTCATCCTGCAGGCCGACGAGGTCGTCCGGATCCGGGCCGAGATCGAGGACTTACTCACCCAGCACAGCGGCCAGAGTGTCGACCGACTCCGAGCCGACACGGATCACGATCGCGTCTTCACGGCCCGTCAGGCCCAGCAGTACGGGCTCGTGGACCACGTGATCACTCGACGCTGACTGGCGAAGCGTCACGCTGCGAGAACGAACGCGCTCCGCACTTGTTCGCCACCGGTACCTGCCGAACGTGCTCGCTCGCGAAGCTGTTCTGCTGCCGATGCGGTCAAGTCCAGCAACGAGCTCTCGAGTGCGCCCGCCACGGCTGCCAGCATCTCGCTCGAAGGCTCCTTCCGCCCCCGTTCCATCTCCGACAAGTACTGCGGCGACACCCCTGCACGGCGAGCGACGTCGTGCAGGGTGTCCCCGCGGCCACGGCGACGAGCGCGGAGTTCTTGACCGACGACGTCACGCCAGAGCGGCTCGGGATTCCGGAATCTCATGATTTGAGCTTTGCAGTGTTCCACGTGAAACGTCCGGCCTTCCCGTTCGCTGCTCGTGAACTTCGATCAGTCGAACCGCTCCGCGCCCCGTATCGGGTCGAATTCTCCCTCGGTGGCACCGACACCCGTACCGGGCCTGCGAAGCCCCCTACGGGCCGCACAGCGCCGTCGGCGAGCCGTCAGGACGAGACGTCGCTGATCCCGAGCTCCGACAGGATGCGATTGAGGTCGTCGCCGTTCGCGAAGTCGATGGTCACGGAGCTCTTCCGGGCACCCACAGCGATCTTGACCCGTGTGTTCAGGCGGTCACCGATGCGCTCAGCAAGGTCGTTGAAGTGCGCCTGGTTCTTGGAGGGCTGCGGCGCGGTCTTCGGCGGAGTCTTCGTGGCCAACTGCTGCGCGATCGCTTCGGCAGCACGAACGGACAGGTCCTCGTTGACGATCTTCTCGGCGAGGTACTCCATCGCCTCGGCGTCGGGCGCAGCAAGGATCGCGCGGGCGTGACCGGCCGAGAGTACGCCGGCGGCGACTCGTCGCTGCACGGGGGAGGGGAGCCGCAGCAGACGGATGGTGTTGGTGATCTGGGGACGCGATCGGCCGATGCGCTGACCGAGCTGTTCCTGCGTGATCCCGAAGTCCGCCAGGAGCTGCTGGTACGCCGAAGCTTCTTCGAGCGGGTTGAGCTGCGCCCGGTGCAGGTTCTCGAGCAGGGCGTCCCGGAGCATCGCGTCGTCCGGCGTCTCCTTGACGATCGCCGGAATCGTTGTGAGCCCGAGCTCCTTGGTCGCCCGGAGGCGCCGCTCACCCATGATGAGCTCGTACTGCGGCTCCGTCCCCACAGCCCCGGGGATCGGGCGGACCACGATGGGCTGCAGCACACCGATCTCACGGATAGAGTGGACGAGCTCCTGCAACTCTTCTTCGCGGAACTCCTTGCGGGGCTGCTGCCCGTTCGGGATCACGTCCAGCGGGTTGAGGTTCGCGAGTCGGGCTCCCGGAACGGCGACGAGTTCGTCCGCGGTGGGTACCGACGCCGGCGACCCACCGGTCGGGAAGAACACATCGACGGGGCGGTCCTGCTGGTCCGTCGCCGTGGGGATGAGCGCGCCGATGCCGCGGCCGAGTCCGGTTCGCTTGGGTGCCATCAGTCTTGCGCTCCTCGTGCTGCGATCTCGGCGGCCGCTTCCAAGTAGGAGAGCGACCCGGTGGAGTTCACGTCGTACGCGACGACGCTCTGTCCGTAACTCGGCGCTTCACTCACCCGAACGGACCGGGGGATCATCGCCTTCAAGACCTGGTCACCGAAGTGCTCACGCACGTCGTTCGCCACCTGGTTCGCCAGGTTGGTCCGACCGTCGTACATGGTGAGCAGGATCGTCGAGACCCGGAGGTTCGGGTTGAGATGCCGCTCGATGAGCTCGATGTTGCGCAACAGCTGGCTGAGTCCCTCGAGCGCGTAGTACTCGCACTGGATGGGGATCAGGACTTCCTGCGCCGCCACGAACGCGTTGATCGTCAGGAGACCAAGGGACGGCGGGCAGTCGATGAAGACGTAGTGGTACGGCTCGTCCAGCGACTGGAGGTACAGGTCGAGCGCCGTACGCAGCCGCTGCTCTCGCGCGACCAAGGAGACGAGCTCGATCTCAGCACCCGCCAGGTGGATCGTCGCCGGGACGCACCAGAGGGTGTCGGACTCGGGGGACCGCTGAACGGTGTCGGCCATCGCAGCCTCGTCGACGATGACGTCGTAGATGCTCGCGACTTCAGCCTGGTGGTCGACGCCCAGGGCCGTCGACGCGTTGCCCTGTGGGTCGAGGTCGATCACGAGCACCCGTGCGCCACCGTGGGCGAGCCCGGCGGCCAAGTTGACAGTCGTCGTGGTCTTCCCGACGCCGCCTTTCTGGTTCGACACGGTGATGATCCGCGTCTTCGGGGGCAACGGGAACTGCTGCGTCGCGATCGCACGGCGCCGGCGGTTGAGATCGGCGATCTCGCGAGCAAGCGGAGTCGACGCGTCGTAATCGGTCGATGAGCTCAACGAGTGCCTCTTCCCCGGTTCGATGTTTCACGTGAAACGTGGAGCAGCAAGGGATCAGTCGTCCCGATCCGAGCCGCAGGGTCAGTCAACTGTAGCCCGGAAGACGCGCGTGGTCTCTGCGACCACACCGTCCCCGAGCTCGAGGACCTCGACGTCCGAGAGGTGCTGGCGCAGGATGACCTTGCGTGCCTTGTCGATCTCGTCGTCGACTCGCGCACCCTTCATCAGGATGAGCTGCCCGCCCGAGCGGACGAGTGGAACCGTCATCGGGACGAGCTTCGACAATGCACTGACGGCGCGCGCCGTGACCTGATCGACCACGATGTCGTCAGACACGTCCTCGGCGCGGCCGCGGACCACCGTCACGTTCGACAGTCCGAGCCGGCTCGCCTCACGGGTGAGCCAGTCCACTCGACGCTCCATCGGCTCGATGAGCGTGAAGTGCACGTCCGGACGGGCGATCGCGAGCACGAGACCGGGCAGTCCTGCACCCGAGCCGACGTCGGCAACCCGGCCACGGGCCTCCAGGAGGGGCGCAAGCAATGCAGAGTTGAGGATATGTCGAGTCCAGAGTCGAGGCAACTCGAGCGGGCCGATCAGGCCCAGCTCCTCGCCCCGGCGAGCCAGCTCGTTCGTGAACGACCGAGCCGTCTCGATCTGATCGCCGAAGAGCGCGGACGCAGCTGCAGGCTCAGCCTCGAGCACCGGAGCAGCGTCCGAAGGTGCGGGAACGGAGGCCGAGGACACCGACTCGTCCGTCATCGGGTGACGACCGTGTGGCGGTCCCGACCCTCACCCTCGGACTCCGAGTGGAAGCCCTTCTCAGCGACGAGGTCGTGGACCAGCTTGCGCTCGTACGATGACATCGGGGGGAGTGCTGCGGACGACGATCCGGCTTCGATGCGCTCGACGGCGGTGTCGACCAGTCGCTGCAGCTCGTCGGCACGAGCATCACGGGAACCGCCCACGTCGAGGATGAGCCGACTGAACTCGCCCGTCTCGGCCTGGACGGCGATGCGGGTGAGTTCCTGCAGGGCCGTGACGGTGTCCGGCTTCGAGAGGACTCGGAGCGCCTCGCCGTCGTCGGTGACCGACAGGTAGACGCGACCGGCGCGCTCCTCGATCTCGATGTCTCCGTCGAGGTCGCAGATGTCGAGGAGTTCCTCGATGTAGTCCGCCGCGATGTCGGCCTCGTCACGGCCGTCCTCGTCCGGGACCGCGGTGGTGTCGACGGCTGCGGCGGTGTCCTGCTCGGTCACTTACTTCTTCCCGTTCTTCTTCGAGCGCTGCTTGCCGACCGGCTGCGAACGCTGGGTGGTGACGCGCACGGCCTCGATCTCGGCGGCGCCAGCACCGGCACCGGCCTCGGCGAGCACCGGGTTCGCGATCCCGCGACGCTGGGCCTTCTTGGCCAGGCGTGCCTCTCGTGCCAGGGCCGCCTCGGAACCGGGCGTCGGCATGCTGCGGATGACGAAGTACTGCTGCGCCATCGTCCAGACGTTCGAGGCGAGCCAGTAGAACATGACGCCGAGCGGGAAGCTCAGACCCGAGATCACGAAGACCAGCGGGAGGATGTACAGCATCATCTTCTGCTGGCGGTACATCGGCGACGCCTTGGTCTCCGGCGACATGTTCTTGGCGACGAGCTGCAGCTGCGTGATGAACTGCGAGGCCGTCATGACCACGATCATGAAGCCGGCGATCGCACGGACCTCCCACCCGGAGGCGTTCGTGAACGTCTCGTGCAGAGGAGCACCGAACAGGGCCGCGTTGCCGAACGATGCCGCGAGGTCGTTCGTGAGCAGGCCGATGCCCGTCTTGTTGATCTGCGCTTCGTGCAGCACGGAGTACAGCGAGAAGAAGATCGGCATCTGCAGCAGCAGCGGCAGGCAGGAGCTCAGCGGGTTGGTGCCCGTCTCCTTGTAGAGCGCCATGGTCTCGCGGCTCATGGCCTCACGCGAGAACTGGTCCTTCTTGCCCTTGTACTTGTCCTGGATCTTCTTCAGCTGCGGCGCGACCTCGAGCATACGGCGCTGCGACTTGATCTGCCGCACGAAGATCGGGATCAGCGCGGCGCGGACCACGAAGGTCAGGAAGATGATGGAGAGGACCCAGGTGATACCCGCGCCCGGGTCCATGCCGATGCTCTCGAAGATCCAGTGGAAGCCGACGAGGATGGCGGAGACCACCCATTTGAGCGGCCAGAGGATCGTACCGATGATGTCCATGGGGACGACTACGCCTTTCGAGTGCGCTGGGGGAGCAGGACCGGCCGGGCCGTTCCGACCGCGGGGTGCGGCTGCTGCGGGATCGGCGCGAGGACGAACCCGAACCGGTTGACGACGAACGGGCGACGACGTTCCGTGACGTCGTCGATCCCGCCTGCAGCCCAGGGGTTGCAGCGAGCGATGCGCCAGGCGCCCATCGCGGATCCGCGGACGACGCCGTACTGCTGGATCGCTTCGAGGGCGTACCGGGAGCACGACGGGTGGTACCGGCAGACGTTGCCGTACAGCGGGGAGATCACTGCACGGTAGGCGCGGAGCACGACGACGCACGCGTTGCGTGGGAGCAACGCGGCGACCCAGGCCAGCCGGGTCCACAGAGTGCGGTTCATGCTGCCTTCTCCACCCCGCGCGCGAAGGAGCGCACGACGTCTTCGAGCAGGGTAGGCCATCCGGCCTGCGATGCGGCTGGCAGTGCGCGCACCACCACGTCGTACCCCACGGGGGAGTCGGCGAGGATGCCGTGCGCGATCGCCTTGAGCCGCCGCCTGATCAGGTTCCGGGTCACGGCGTTGCCCACCGTCTTGGCGACGATGAACCCGAACCGCGACGGTCCGGTGGGGTCCGTCGAGCGACGGACCACGGACACGACGACGTGCGCCGTGGCGCTCTTGCGACCACGACGCACGACGTTCCGGTAGTCGTCCCCGCGGACGATGCGGTTGGCGCTGGCCAACACTGCGATGCCGGGGTCAGACCGAGGACCGGATCAGGCGGTGAGCCTGATCAGGCCGAGAGCTCGGTGCGGCCCTTGGCGCGACGCGCCGACAGGATGGCGCGGCCGGCACGCGTCCGCATGCGGAGGCGGAAGCCGTGCTTCTTGGCGCGGCGACGGTTGTTCGGCTGGAAGGTGCGCTTGCTCATGATCTCTCCACACGGCTGCTCGCGGCGAGCCGTCACGTATGTATGTGTCATCGCTCGGTGTCGAACGACGCAGATGGGCGCGACCAATCGGCCGCAGTCAACTGGTTAACGGTACGTGACAGCAGCGAGCAGGTCAAACGCCGATCAGGCCGGCCTCGGTGCCGGAGGCGTCGAGGACACCGCTGCAGTCCATTCTCCACATTGGGGACAACTTCCGTTCGGTGCGACCCGGCCCGGTCCTTTACAGTGGGGTCATCGATCGGCCCCGCGCCCCGGTACGACAGGGAAGTACTCCTGTCCGACGGATCCGGGCGGTCGTGGACAACACTGTGGACAACCCTGTGGGAACACGCGCGGTACGAGGCGTCGACGAAGCCCCCGAGACCCCGTCGAACCGCCGGCGCACGACACGGTCCGCTGAGCGCCACACCCCGCGGCACTCCGGCACGTCCGACCCAGCAGGACGCACCCCGGTCCGGCACCGAACGCACGACACACACCTGGAGACGAGCGCGACATGACGATGCCGGCCGACCCCGTCGAGGACCTCTGGTCATCCGTACTCGGAATCCTCAGCGAAGACCCCCGCATCACGCCGCAGCTCCACGGGTTCCTCAACCTGGTCGAACCGAAGGGCGTCCTCGCCGGCACCCTGTACCTCGAGGTCCCCAACGACCTGACCCGCGGCATGCTCGAGCAGCGGATCCGCATCCCGATCACCGAGGCCGTCGCCCGCATCGGTGACGACTCGGTCGCGAACTTCGCCATCACGGTGAACCCCGACATGGCGTCCGAGCCGCGCGTCGACCCGAACGTGCCGGAGTACGCCGAGCCCGTCCAGGAAGCGGTGGAGCAGAGCGCCGCACCCCGCCAGTACATCGAGGCACCCTTCGTGCCGAGCCAGATCGACTCCCCGGGCACGAGCGGCCGGCCCGAGTCGCGGCTCAACCCGAAGTACAACTTCGACAACTTCGTCATCGGCTCGTCGAACCGCTTCGCCCACGCCGCAGCGGTCGCGGTGGCCGAGGCTCCGGCGAAGGCCTACAACCCGCTCTTCATCTACGGCGACTCCGGACTGGGCAAGACCCACCTGCTCCACGCCATCGGGCACTACGCCGAGAGCCTCTACCCGGGGATCCGCGTCCGGTACGTGTCGAGCGAGGAGTTCACCAACGACTTCATCAACTCGATCGCGAACAACCGCTCGAACCAGTTCCAGCAGCGCTACCGCGACATCGACATCCTGCTGATCGACGACATCCAGTTCCTGCAGGGGAAGGACTCCACGCAGGAGGCCTTCTTCCACACGTTCAACACGCTGCACGACCACAACAAGCAGGTCGTCATCACGTCCGACGTCGCACCGAAGCACCTGACCGGCTTCGAGGACCGCATGCGCTCCCGCTTCGAGTGGGGTCTGATCACAGACGTCCAGGCGCCCGAGCTCGAGACGCGCATCGCGATCCTCCGCAAGAAGGCGCAGTCCGACCACCTGCAGGTGCCGGACGACATCCTCGAGTTCATGGCCTCGAAGGTGTCGAGCAACATCCGCGAGCTCGAGGGGACGCTCATCCGCGTCACGGCGTTCGCGAGCCTGAACCGGACGGCCGTCGACATGGCCCTGGTGCAGACCGTCCTCAAGGACCTGATCACCCTCGACGAGGACAACGTCGTCGCGCCGACGGACATCATCAACCACACCGCGGAGTACTTCAAGCTCTCCGTCGACGACCTGTACGGCTCGTCCCGCTCGCAGGCGATCGCCACCGCCCGGCAGATCGCGATGTACCTGTGCCGCGAGCTCACGAGCCTGTCGCTCCCGAAGATCGGGCAGCTGTTCGGCAACCGCGACCACACCACGGTCATGTACGCGAACAAGAAGATCACCGAGCTCATGAAGGAGCGGCGGTCGATCTACAACCAGGTCACCGAGCTCACGAGTCGCATCAAGCAGGACCGCCGCTACCGCTGAGATCGGTACGTCCCCGGGCGCATCCACCATCTGAGACGGTTCCATGGGCCGGAGTTCTCACAGTGTGGATAGCCTGTGGATAACTGTGGAGGACACGCCGCCCGGTTGTTCACAGCGAGGGGGCCTCCTGTGGAAACTGGGGGTGGAAGTGGATAGATGAGATTCATTCATCCCGACGTCGCCCACAGACCGCCCACAAGTCACAACCGTGTAGTTCCCTACGGCCGACCGGCATGCACAGGGTTATCCACAGTGTGCACAGGCGTTAACACCATTACTCCTGGTTAACGATCCATCTCCGCGGGACAACCTTGTGGACGGCGGCATGACAAGAAATCCGGCCCACGTCCGCCTGTGCCAGAATGGGGCGGCCGGACAGTCCAAGCCGATCGACAGGGGTTCCAGCTGTGAAGTTCGAGGTCAACCGGGACGTCTTCTCCGAAGCCGTCTCCTTCGCGGTGAAACTCCTCCCACAGCGCACGACCCTCCCGATCCTGTCGGGCGTCCTGATCCACGCCGACGGCGATCGTCTGACGCTCTCGTCGTTCGACTACGAGGTCTCCGCGCAGACGTCCATCTCGGCGCAGATCGACGACCCGGGCACGGTCCTGGTCAGTGGTCGCCTGCTGAACGACATCGCGAGCCGACTGCCGAACGCTCCGGTGACCTTCACGACCGAGGACTCCAAGATCTCGGTCTCCTGCGGATCGGCGCACTTCACGCTGCTGTCCATGCCGGTCGAGGAGTACCCGACGCTGCCCGAGATCGGTCCGCAGACCGGTGTCATCCCCGGCGACGCCTTCTCCGAGGCGGTGTCGCAGGTCGCCGTCGCAGCGAGCCGCGACGACGTCACCCCCGTCATCACCGGTGTCCAGCTCGAGGTCGGTGACAACGACCTGTCGCTCATCGCCACGGACCGGTACCGCGTGGCCGTCCGCACCATCGCGTGGGACTCCGGCCGCGTCGGCTCGGACCCGTTGCACGCGCTCGTCCCCGCCCGCACCCTGCAGGAGGTCGGTCGCACCTTCGGGTCGGCGTCCACCGTCTCGGTCTCGATCAGCGGCAACTCGGACCGTGAGCTCATCGCGTTCCACGCCGACGACAAGACGGTGACCTCCCTGCTCATCAAGGGCAACTACCCGCCGGTCCGCCGGCTCTTCCCCGAGAACGTCAACGACCACGCGGTGATCAACACCGCCGAGCTGGTCGAAGCCGTCCGACGGGTCTCACTCGTCCTGGAGCGCGAAGCAGCGCTCCGGTTCTCCTTCACGGTCGACGGGCTCACGCTCGAGGCGATCGGATCCGAACAAGCGCAGGCGTCAGAGTCGATCAGTGCGTTGCTGACCGGAGAGGAAACGGTGGTCTCGCTGAAGCCCGCCTTCCTCCTCGACGGACTGAACGCGGTGCACTCCGAGTTCGTCCGCATCTCCTTCACCAAGACGGAGAACCCCAACAAGCCGGGCCCGGTGCTGATCACCGGCCAGACTTCGCAAGAGGCTGCCGCGACCGATGGATACCGGTACCTGCTGCAGCCCAACCTGCTGCTGCGATAGGCGCAACAGGAACACTGCGCTGACGCACCACCTGCGGACTCAGCGCGACGACGAAACAGAAGAGGAAATCATGCACATCGGTCTTGTCGGCCTTGGTCGCATGGGCAACAACATGCGTGCCCGTCTCCGCAACGCAGGGATCGAGGTCACCGGTTACGACGCGAACCCCGCCGTCTCCGACGTCGCGAGCCTCGCAGACCTGGCGGGCGCCCTGCCCGAGGGTCAGCGACTCGTCTGGGTGATGGTGCCGCACGGCAAGATCACCGACGACGTCATCACCGAGCTCGCCGGCGTCCTGAACGAGGGCGACCTCGTCATCGACGGTGGCAACTCGAAGTGGCTCGACGACACCACGCACGCCGAGCAGCTCGGTGCGCGCGGCATCCGCTACATGGACGTCGGGGTCTCCGGCGGCGTGTGGGGCAAGGACAACGGCTACGGCCTCATGGTCGGCGGTGACGTCAAGGACGTCGAGTTCGCCATGCCGGTCTTCGACGCACTGCGCCCCGAGGGCCCGCGCGAAGAGGGCTTCTCGCACGCCGGTCCGATCGGCGCGGGTCACTACGCCAAGATGGTCCACAACGGCATCGAGTACGCGATCATGCAGGCCTACGGCGAGGGCTACGAGCTCCTCGAGGCCAAGGACCTGATCACCGACGTCCCCGCCGTGTTCGCCGGGTGGCAGCGCGGGACGGTCGTCCGTTCCTGGCTGCTCGACCTCATGGTCCTGGCCCTGAACGAAGACCCGAAGCTCGACGAGCTCGAGGGCTACGTCGAGGACTCGGGCGAGGGTCGCTGGACGCTGGAAGAGGGCATCGAGCTCGCCGTTCCGATGCCGGCGCTGTCGGCGTCGATCTTCGCGCGCTTCGTCTCGCGTCAGGGCAGCGCGTCCCCGACGATGAAGGCCGTCGCGGCGCTCCGCAACCAGTTCGGCGGTCACGCCGTCAAGAAGTCCTAGGACCACCCGGGGAAACCCGGACTCGGCCCGCGTGCACGTCGACCATCTCCAACTCACCGACTTCCGGAACTACCGGGAGGCGGACGTCGATCTCGCACGCGGGCCGAACCTGTTCGTCGGGCGGAACGGGCAGGGCAAGACCAACCTGGTCGAGGCGATCGGCTACCTGTCGACGCTCGGGTCCCACCGGGTCCCGACGGATGCCGCGCTCGTTCGCCAGGGTTGCGACGCCGCGATCGTCCGCGCCCGCCTGGCGCACGAGGACCGCAGCATCCTCGCCGAGGTGCAGATCAACCGCACCGGGGCGAACCGTGCGCAGGTGAACCGGTCGGCGATCAAGCCCCGTGAACTCCCGCGCTACTGCACCTCCGTCCTCTTCGCTCCCGAGGACCTCGCCCTGGTCCGTGGCGAGCCGGCCGGTCGCCGCCGCATGCTCGACGAACTGCTCGGCCAGATCGCACCGCGGATGCAGGGGGTCCTGGCCGACTACGACCGCACGCTCCGCCAGCGGAACACCCTGCTCAAGTCGGCCCGTTCCACCGGCGCCAAGGCGAACGCGCTGTCGACGCTCGACGTCTGGGACGACCGGCTGGTCGGACTCGGTGCCGAGATCGTCGCCGCGCGCGACCACCTGACCCGCCGGCTCGCACCGTTCGTCGCCGAGGCGTACGCCACCGTCGCCGGCGAGGACCACGATGCCTCGATCGCCGGTGTGCTCTCGATCCGTGGCGGTGACCCGGAGGCCGCAGCTGCGACGGACCCGGTCCTCGGCACCCCCGACGAACCGGTGAGCGTGACCGCTGCGGCCGAGGCGTTCGCAGCTGCCCTCGAGCGGCGTCGTCGCGACGAGCTCGACCGCGGGCTGACCCTCGTCGGGCCGCACCGGGACGACGTCTTGTTCCAGCTCAACGGGTTACCTGCCCGCGGGTACGCCAGTCACGGCGAGTCCTGGTCCTTCGCGCTGGCGATCCAGCTGGCGAGCGCGTCGATCCTGCGGGCGGAGTCCAACCTCGGCGACCCGATCATCATCCTCGACGACGTGTTCGCCGAGCTCGACGAATCCCGGCGGGAACGCCTCGGGAACGCCGTGGCCGACTACGAGCAGGTGCTCATCACGGCAGCGGTGTTCGGGGACGTGCCCGCGCAGCTGGCCGCGCACACGGTGCGGATCGAGGCGGGCAGGATCGTGACCGATGCGACCCCGCCGGAAGCCGACGCCTGATGCCCCGCCCGTGGAAGCCGACCGAGCCGTCGCGACTCTACCGACACCTCCGAGCCGTCTTCGGCGACCCGTCGAAGCGCGGGGTCGACGCCCGCCGGCGGCGCTCCCGCGAGTTCGACGCCGACACCGTCCCCTACGGCCGAGGCCGTGAACCCCGAGGGCTCGGCGACGTCGTCGGATCGCTGGCCAACGAGCTCGGGTGGACCGAACCCCTGGCCCGCTCGGAGCTCTTCGTGGACTGGCCGAGCGTCGTCGGTGAGGAACTCGCCAAGCACTCCACCCCGGTCACCATCGACGACGGTGCGCTGGTCATCCGGTGCGACTCGACGGCCTGGGCGACACAGCTCCGACTCATGCGTGCCAGCGTCACGACGACCATCGCCGAGCGGCACCCGGAAGCCGGGGTCGAGTCGATCCGGGTTTCGGGGCCGGACGTCCCCACCTGGAAACGCGGCCCCAGGACGGTCCAGGGGCGCGGTCCTCGCGACACCTACGGTTGAGCCGACGAAATCATCCTGTGGTGCCAAAAAAGCCCGCCTGTGGGCCGGATGAGCCCTCGAAACAGGGGCCTCTGCGGTAGACTGGGAGGTGCAGTGCGCGGGCGTTCCGCGCGCAGGCAGGAGCACGCTCGACATGGCATCAGAATCTGAAGACGACCCGCAGAACCCGCTCGACGCGGAGACCCCGCAGAGCGAACCGTCCTACGGAGCAGACCAGATTCAGGTGCTCGAGGGGCTCGAGGCGGTCCGCAAGCGTCCCGGTATGTACATCGGTTCGACGGGGCCCCGCGGTCTGCACCACCTGGTCCAGGAGATCGTCGACAACTCCGTCGACGAAGCCCTCGCCGGGTACTGCGACACCATCGACGTCACCATCCGTGAAGACGGCGGCGTCCGCGTGGTCGACAACGGCCGTGGCATCCCGGTCGGCATCCACGCGGCCGAGGGCGTCTCGACCGTCCAGGTCGTCCTGACCGTCCTGCACGCCGGCGGCAAGTTCGGCGGCGGCGCGTACGCGGTGTCCGGTGGTCTGCACGGCGTCGGTTCCTCCGTCGTGAACGCGCTGAGCTCCGAGCTCGACGTCGAGGTCCGACAGCAGGGCCACGTCTGGCGCCAGAGCTACACCGACGGCGTCCCGGTCGCACCGCTGACCAAGGACGAACCGTCCGACGAGCACGGCACCACGATCACCTTCTGGCCGAACGCCGAGATCTTCGAGACCGTCGTCTTCGACTACGAGACCCTGCGCACCCGGTTCCAGCAGATGGCCTTCCTCAACAAGGGCCTGCGGATCAACCTGCGCGACGAGCGCACCCCGGAAGACGGGGAAGAGGCGCGGAACGACTCCTTCATGTACGAGCGCGGTCTCGCCGACTACGTCGAGTACATCAACGCGCAGAAGAAGGCCGACCTCGTCCACCCGGACGTCATCGGCTTCGAGTCCGAGGACACCGAGCGCAAGATCGCGCTCGAGGTCGCGATGCAGTGGAACACCTCGTACCAGGAGAGCGTCCACACCTTCGCGAACACGATCAACACGCACGAGGGCGGCACCCACGAAGAGGGCTTCCGCGCGGCGCTCACGTACCTGGTGAACAAGTACGCGCGCGAGACGAAGATCATCAAGGAGAAGGACGACAACCTGACGGGTGACGACATCCGTGAAGGGCTGACGGCCGTCATCTCCGTGAAGCTCGGCGAACCGCAGTTCGAGGGCCAGACGAAGACGAAGCTCGGCAACACCGAGGCGAAGGGCTTCGTGCAGCGTGTCGTCGGCGCCGAGCTCACGCACTGGTTCGAGAGCAACCCGACCCAGGCCCGCGATGTCGTCCGCAAGGCGATCCAGGCGTCGCAGGCGCGACTCGCGGCCCGTAAGGCCCGCGAGACCACCCGCCGCAAGGGGCTGCTCGAGTCGGGTGGCATGCCCGGCAAGCTGAAGGACTGCCAGTCCAAGGACCCGACCCTGTCGGAGATCTTCATGGTCGAGGGCGACTCCGCCGGCGGTTCCGCCGTGCAGGGTCGCAACCCGATGACCCAGGCGATCCTGCCCCTGCGCGGCAAGATCCTGAACGTCGAGAAGGCACGCCTCGACCGGGCGCTCGCCAACCAGGAGATCCAGTCGATGATCACGGCGTTCGGCGCCGGCATCGGTGAGGACTTCGACCCGGACAAGGCCCGGTACCACAAGATCGTGCTGATGGCCGATGCCGACGTCGACGGCCAGCACATCACCACGCTGCTGCTGACCCTGCTGTTCCGCTACATGCGTCCGCTCATCGAGCGCGGCTACGTGTACCTCGCGCAGCCGCCGCTGTACCGGCTGAAGTGGTCGAACGCCGCACACGAGTACGTGTTCAGCGACCGGGAGCGCGACGCCCTGATGCAGTCGGGCATCGCCGCCGGCAAGCGGATCCCGAAGGACAACGGCATCCAGCGCTACAAGGGCCTCGGCGAGATGGACTACAAGGAGCTCTGGGACACCACGATGAACCCGGACACCCGCACGCTCCTGCAGGTCACGCTCGAGGACGCGGCCGCAGTGGACAGCACCTTCTCGACGCTGATGGGTGAAGACGTCGACGCACGTCGCCAGTTCATCCAGCAGAACGCGAAGGACGTCCGCTTCTTGGACATCTAGACCCTGGCCTGGAGGCGCGGTGCCAGCCGCGCGCTCTGGTCCGGACCACCTGTGGTCGCGTCCACCGCGACGAACGTCACCACGGCCTCCCGGCCGTCAGAAAGGTAACGCAAGCCAATGGCTGACGACAACGAGAACGCCCCCGACGAGCAGCCCGAGATCGTCCACGGCGACAGCGGGGACATCGTCGTCTCCGGTGACCGCATCTCGCAGGTCGACCTGCAGCTCGAGATGCAGCGTTCCTACCTCGACTACGCGATGTCGGTCATCGTCGGCCGTGCGCTGCCCGAGGTCCGCGACGGCCTGAAGCCGGTGCACCGTCGCGTGATCTACGCGATGTTCGACGGCGGCTACCGCCCGGACCGCGCGTTCTCGAAGTGCTCCCGCGTCGTCGGTGACGTCATGGGGCAGTTCCACCCGCACGGCGACTCGGCGATCTACGACGCGCTCGTCCGACTGGTGCAGCCGTGGTCGCTCCGGTACCCGCTCGCCCTCGGTCAGGGCAACTTCGGCTCGCCGGGCAACGACGGTGCAGCAGCGCCGCGGTACACCGAGACCAAGATGGCGCCGCTCGCCATGGAGATGGTCCGGGACATCGACGAGGACACCGTCGACTTCCAGGACAACTACGACGGTCGCACGCAGGAGCCCGCGATCCTGCCGGCCCGGTTCCCGAACCTGCTGGTCAACGGCTCCGTCGGCATCGCCGTCGGCATGGCGACGAACATCCCGCCGCACAACCTGCGCGAGGTCGCCGAGGGAGCGAAGTGGGCCCTCGACAACCCCGAGGCGACGCGCGAAGAGCTCCTCGCCGCGCTCATGCAGCGCATCAAGGGGCCGGACTTCCCGACCGGTGCGCAGATCCTGGGCACCAAGGGCATCCAGGACGCCTACCTCACCGGTCGTGGTTCGATCACGATGCGTGCCGTCGTCAACGTCGAGGAGATCCAGGGTCGCACCTGCCTCGTGGTCACCGAGCTGCCGTACCAGGTCAACCCGGACAACCTCGCGATCAAGATCGCCGACCTGGTCAAGGACGGCAAGCTCGCCGGCGTCGCGGACATCCGCGACGAGACCTCGGGTCGCACCGGCCAGCGCCTGGTGATCGTGCTCAAGCGCGACGCCGTGGCCAAGGTCGTGCTGAACAACCTGTACAAGCACACGCAGCTGCAGGAGAACTTCGGCGCGAACATGCTCGCGATCGTCGACGGTGTGCCCCGCACCCTGCCGCTCGACGGGTTCATCTCGGCGTGGGTCGCGCACCAGGTCGACGTCATCGTCCGCCGCACCCAGTTCCGCCTGCGCGAGGCCGAGAAGCGCGCGCACATCCTGCGCGGCTACCTCGCAGCGCTCGACGCCCTCGACGAGGTCATCGCGCTCATCCGTCGGTCGCCCGACGTCGAAGAGGCCCGCTCCGGCCTGATGGACCTGCTGTCCGTCGACGAGATCCAGGCACGCGCGATCCTCGAACTCCAGCTCCGTCGACTGGCCGCCCTCGAGCGACAGAAGATCCACGACGAGGCCGAAGAGCTCGAGCGCAAGATCGCCGACTTCCAGGACATCCTGGCGTCGGAGACCCGGCAGCGCACGATCATCCGCGACGAGCTCGAGGAGATCGTCGACCGCTTCGGCGACGACCGCCGCACCGAGATCATGCTCGGTTACGACGGCGACATGTCGATGGAAGACCTCATCCCCGAAGAGGAGATGGTCGTCACCATCACCCGCGGCGGGTACGTCAAGCGCACGCGCAGCGACCAGTACCGCTCGCAGCACCGCGGCGGCAGGGGTGTCCGTGGCGCCCAGCTCCGTGCGGACGACATCGTCGAGCACTTCTTCGTCACGACGACGCACCACTGGCTGCTCTTCCTGACCGACCAGGGCCGGGTCTACCGTGCCAAGGCGTACGAGCTGCAGGAAGCCGGCCGCGACGCCAAGGGCCAGCACGTGGCGAACCTGCTCGCGATGCAGCCGGACGAGCAGATCCAGCAGGTGCTCGACATCCGTGACTACGAGGTCGCGCAGTACCTCGTCCTCGCGACCGAGCACGGGCTGGTGAAGAAGACCGCGCTCACCGAGTACGACACCAACCGCACCGGTGGCATCATCGCGATCAACCTGCGCGACGGCGACAAGCTCCGCCAGGCGCTGCTCGTCGACGAGCACGACGACCTGCTGCTCGTCTCCCGACAGGGCATGTCGCTCCGGTTCACCGCGACGAACGACACCCTGCGGCCGATGGGTCGGTCGACCTCGGGTGTGAAGGGCATGTCCTTCCGCGACGGCGACTCGCTCCTGGCCGCACGCGTGGTGGCGGACGACGGTTTCGTCTGGGTGATGACCGAGGGCGGGTACGCCAAGCGCACCGCCGTCGACCAGTACCGCATCCAGGGACGCGGTGGTCTCGGCATCAAGGTGGCGAAGTTGGCGACCGACCGAGGCGACCTTGTGGGTGCTCTCATCGTCGGTGAGGACGACGAAGTGCTCGTCGTGCTGCAATCGGGCAAGGTGGTAAGGTCTGCCGTGGCCGAGGTCCCTGCCAAGGGTCGCGACACCATGGGTGTCGTCTTCGCCAGGTTCGCGGCGAACGACAAGATCATCGCAGTGGCCCAGAACACCGAGCGGAACCTGGTCGACCAGGACGACGCCGAGATCGAGCCAGCGGGCCCGGTGGAGACGGTCAGCCCTTCCGAAGCGGCCCCGGACTCCACTGATCCCATCGACACCGAGCCCGTCGCGGACGAGGCCGGAGAGGACCAGTCAAGCAATGAGTAGTGTCGCCGAGAAGCTCCAGAAGAAGGCGAAGCGACCCGTCGGCACCCGCCAAGTGCGGCTGCGGCTGGTCTACGTCGACTTCTGGTCGATGGTGAAGCTCAGCTTCCTCATCGCCCTGGCCGGCAGCATCGTGCTCGTGGTCGCCACGGCGCTGGTGTGGGTCATCCTCAACCAGACGGGCGTGTTCACGCAGGTGGACGCCTTGTTGAAGGATGTCACCGGTCAGAACAGTTACTCGATCATGGACCAGTTCTCACTGGGTCAGGTGCTCGGGTTCTCCATCGTCGTGGGCATCCTCAACGTGGTCGTCGGCACCGTGCTCGGCGCCATCGTGAGCGTCCTCTACAACCTCAGTGTCCGCATCACCGGCGGCTTGCTCGTCGGCTTCACGAACAACTGACACACCCGGGCCGGGTGAGCTGATCGCTCGATTTCGTTCTGCGAGATCCGTGGGGTAGGCTTTCATCCGGTCTGAGGGGCTATAGCTCAGGCGGTTAGAGCGCTTCGCTGATAACGAAGAGGTCCAAGGTTCAAGTCCTTGTAGCCCCACCAGTTCTTCGGAACACACGACAATTCCATCCCGCCGCCGATCACCTCGGTGGCACTCGGGGCCTTAGCTCAGTTGGTAGAGCGCCTGCTTTGCAAGCAGGATGTCGGGAGTTCGATTCTCCCAGGCTCCACTCGCGGAAGCCCCTGGTTGACGACTTCGTCGTCTGCCCAGGGGCTTCGTTCTCTGCTCATCCGCGCCGCCGCCCCTGCGGCGCGTCGTCGTGCGTGCTCGGGTCGGGCGGGTGCTGGTGCGCCGAGGTTCCGAGATCTTGGGATCTCGAGCGCTCCTGAGGCCTTCCGTGGAACCTCGGCGGGCAACGGGCGGCGTGTTGTGGAACCTCGGCGACGGGCGCGTCCTCGGCGCCGGCCGACGGGCGTGTCTTCGCAGCGCCGGACCCGGGAACACGAGCGCGTCCTCGCAGCGCCGCGCCCGGAACGACGAAGGGCCCCGGCGGAGTGCCGGGGCCCTTCGTACGAACCGTGGAGGTCAGGCGGCAGGCTTCTCCGCCGTGTCAGCGTCGTCGGCAACCCACAGGTCGTCGTCGGCGCGGAGCGTCTGGTACGCGGCGTACGCAGCACCAGCAACGGCGACGACGCCGACGATGATGAGTGCGACACCACCGAAGCCGATGCCCTTCTTCTGCTGTGACGGCACGTACTTCACAGCAGCCTTCTTGGCCTTCTTGCCCTTCTTCTGGGCGTTCTTCACGATCTTCTTCACCCGGGGGTCCTTCGCGAGGTCGGTCACGCTCAGCACGGAGCCGGCGGTCGACACCAGTCCGGGGATGACCTCGGACTGGAACTTGTGCGAAGCGTTCTGTGCTGCGGACGTCGCAGCGTGGACCCCGGTCGCGACCGCGGGACGGATCCCGTTGTCGATCGCGTTCTGCACACGAGGGGCGATGTCCTTGCGGGCTGCGTCGGCTGCGTTCGACCGGGCTTCCGCCAGGATCGCGTTCGCGTGCTCGAGGACCTTGCGCTGCTCTCCGAGGAGCGAGGCGGTCTGGCCCTTGAGCTTCTTGATCTGCTTCCGACGCTTGCGCGGGATCTCGATCGTCGTCATCTGGTACCTCCATCGGATCGGCGTGACCCCATCCTGCCACCAGAGTCCCTGACAGGTCACGGAGCCTCACCTGTGGGTCCGGTCCGTACGCAGCCGGTGCATGCGAGAATCGGAACATGTCTCTGCACACCGCTGTCGCAACGATCCACACCAACAAGGGCGACATCCGCGTCAACCTGTTCGGCAACCACGCACCGAAGACCGTCAAGAACTTTGTCGACCTCGCCACGGGCAAGCAGGAGTGGACCCACCCGGGTACGGGCAAGGTCTCCACCGACAAGCTCTACGACGGCGTCGTGTTCCACCGCATCATCAAGGACTTCATGATCCAGGGCGGTGACCCGCTCGGCCAGGGCATCGGTGGCCCGGGGTACCGCTTCGACGACGAGATCTCCCCCGAGCTCACGTTCCAGAACCCCTACATCTTCGCCATGGCCAACGCCGGCATCCAGGGTGGCCGTGGCACCAACGGCTCGCAGTTCTTCATCACCACGGTGGCGACGCCGTGGCTGCAGGGCAAGCACACCATCTTCGGTGAGGTCGCCGACGACGAGTCGCGTGCCGTCGTCGACGCCATCGAGGGTGTCCCCACCGACGGCCGTGACAAGCCCGTCGAGGACGTGGTCATCCAGAGCATCGACGTCGAAGGCGTCTGATCCTCACGTGACCGACCAGGCGTACAACCCGAACAACACCTGCTACCGGCATCCGGACCGGCAGAGCTTCGTGCTCTGCCAGCGCTGTGGGCGGACGATCTGCCCGGAGTGCCAGACGCCGGCGGCAGTCGGGGTGCACTGCCCGGAGTGCGTGCGTGAACAGCGCGCGCAGTTCGCCGCGAACCGCCGTGCGTCCGGAGCCCCCAGCGGGCTGACGGTCGCGCGGCGGCGTTTCGCGATGCTCGACCAGAAGGCGACGGTCGTCATCGTGGCGATCACGGTCGCCGTCTGGCTGCTCGACCAGGTCAGTGGGGGCTTCTTCACCAGCCTGCTCGCCTACAACTCGCTGCTGCTGCCCACGCAGCCGTGGCGGGTCGTGACCGTGCTCTTCGTCCACTCGGGCATCCTCCACATCCTGTTCAACATGTGGGCGCTGTGGATCTTCGGCCGGATGCTCGAGAACATGCTCGGTGCCTGGCGATTCGTGGCGCTGTACTTCATCACCGGGATCTTCGGTTCGATGCTCGTCACGTTCCTCGCCCCCGGTACCTGGGTGGTCGGGGCGTCCGGTGCGATCTTCGGGCTCTTCGCGGCGTTCTTCGTGCTGCAGCGGAGCCTCGGGCAGAACGCCGTACAGCTCCTCGTGATCATGGGCCTCAACCTGGTCGTCGGGTTCCTCCCGGGGACGAACATCTCGTGGCAGGCGCACGTCGGCGGGATCATCGGCGGCTTCTTGGTGGGCTTCGTGTTCGCCAAGACCCGGAACATCCGGCAGCGGCCGCTGCAGATCGGCCTGCTCGTCGCCTCTGCGCTGGTGGGCATCGTCCTCACCGCAGTCGGGTACGCGGTCACCATCAGCTGACCCGATCCGGACACACGTCACCGAACGCCCCGTCGCATCCGCGGCGGGGCGTTCGTCGTCCCACCGTCCCCTCGTGGCGCGACCCGGGCTCGACAAGTCCTCGTCCACAAGGCGTCTGCCGAGTTATCCACAGGTGTGGAGAAACCAGTGAGTTACACGCGTGTGATTATCCCCATTGTGGACTCGGCTGTGGATAACTCCGGGGTCGGGGTGTGGATGACGATGTGGAGAGTGTGGAGAAGTGTGGAGAACCGGCCGGATCCTCGATGATCTGGGGATCAGCGGCAGCAAGTCCTGTGGAGAACGACAACGCCCGCCGCACCAAGTGGTGCGACGGGCGTCGGAGTGTCTCGAGGCTGCGGATCAGCGCCAGCGGGTGGTCATGAGGAAGCCGATGAACATGATGCCGAAGCCGACCAGGATGTTCCACGAGCCGAGGCTCGGCACCGGCAGGGTCGCGTTCGAGATGTAGAAGACGATCACCCAGACGAGGCCGATGATCATGAAGCCGAACATGACCGGCTTGAACCACACCGGGTTCGGGGCGTCCCCCGCGGTGTCGACCGAGTCGGCTCGGGTCGTCCGGGCGGGCTTGGTGCGGTCCTTGTCACTGGCCATGGCCGGTATCCTACCGTGACCACGTGTGTGGATCGGCCCGCAGACCGCTGCACACATCCCCCACGAGTACGGTGAACCGCCATGACCAGGATCCTCGTCGTCGACAACTACGACAGCTTCGTCTACACGCTGAACGGGTACGTCCAGCAGCTCGGGGCCGACACGGACGTGGTGCGCAACGACGCCTTCCCCGAGTCGGAGATCGCCGACCGCATCGCCGACTACGACGGCGTGCTGCTGTCGCCCGGCCCGGGCACCCCGGCCGACGCCGGGGTCTCGATCCCGACGGTGCACTCGGCGATCGCGTCCGGCACCCCGCTGCTCGGGGTGTGCCTCGGCCACCAGGCGATCGCAGAAGCCCTCGGCGCCACGGTCACGCACGCCGACGAGCTCATGCACGGCAAGACCTCGCAGGTCGACCACGACGACAGCACGCTCTTCGCCGGAGTCCCGCACCCCTTCACGGCGACGCGGTACCACTCCCTCGCGATCGTCGACGGTACGGTCCCCGACGAACTGACCGTGACGGCCCGGACCGGCGGTGGCGTCATCATGGGCGTCCAGCACCGCGACCACCCCCTCTACGGCGTGCAGTTCCACCCCGAGTCGGTCCTGACCGAGGGCGGCTACCGCATGGTCGGCAACTGGCTCGAGACCACCGGCCTGTCCGGTGCTGCCGAGCGCGCCGACGGGCTCGGCCCGCTCATCGCGACGCACCGCGCCTGACGCGTCAGGAGGGCGCGGCCGGCGGTGTCTCGCGGCGACGCACCTGGAGCAGTGGACGAGACGACCCGACGGGCGCACGGACGCGTGGCGGGGAGGCGCCGGGCCTCCTGGCCGTCAGCGTGCCGACGGGAGGCCCGTCACCGGTCCGTCAGGCCGCACGCGTGTCCGTGTGGCCTGCTCGACGGCCGCAGTGGCGTCGTTCCGGATCGGGACGTTCAGCGACCGTCGCCGTTGTCGCCGCCGTTGTCCCCGTTGTCACCCTTGTCGTTCCCGTCGTCGGAGGACGGGGCCTTGGTCGGCTGGCTCGACGCGGCGCAGTAGGTCAGGGCGACCGCGCTTCCCTGGGCGACGTCGCCCTGGGGGGTGTCCTGCTGCGTGACGAGGCCACCCGTGCACGAGTCCGACGGTGACGGTGTCACGGTGAGACCGAGCTGCTCGAGCGACGCCTTGGCATCGGCGAACTGCTGGTTCGTGACGTTCGGCAGCTGCACCTTGCCGTTGGAGACCGTCAGGTTGATCACGATGCCCTTGGTGTGGAGCGAACCGGACTCGGGGTCGGAACTCATCACGGTGCCCTCTGGCAGGTCGGACGAGTAGTCGGAACTGATCGCGCCGACGCGGAAGCCGGCGTCTTCCAGCGTCTGCTGCGCGGCTGCCTGGGACTGCCCGTTCAACTCGGGGACCGGGAGCCGCTGGGGGCCGAGGGACACGACCACGTCGACGTTGGACTTCCGGCCCACGTTGATCCCGGAGCCCGGGTCGGTGCGGATGACCATGCCCTTGTCGACGTCGTCGGAGTTCTCCTCGACCTTGACCGGTGTGAGGTCCTTCTTCTCGAGGGCGCTGACCGCTGCGCTGTAGGTCGACCCGGTCACGTTCGGCACGCTCACGGACGACGAGACCGGCGGCTTGCCCGGCTGCAGGTTGGCGACGAAGAACACGACCCCGACGATGACCGCCACCGTCAGCAGGATGCCGACCCAGATCCACGCCACCGGTGGACGGTTCTGGGTGCGCTGCGGGCGGTGCTCGGCGGTGTCGTCGTCGAGCTCACGGAAGGCCGCGGCGGGGTTCGACGTGGTGCGCGGGTCGACCCCGAACAGCACCGTCGAGGCGTCGTTCGCCGCGTTCTGCTGGATCTTCTTGGTGGACGCCGGAACCCGGCCCGAAGCGGCTTGCTGCAGGTCCGAGCGGAACTCGGCGGCGTTCTGGAAGCGGCGCGTGCGGTCCTTGACCAGGGCGTGCAGGGTCACGGCGTCGAGTGCCGGAGAGACCTCGGGCGTGATCGAGGACGGGGCGACGGGCTGTTCGCTGACGTGCTGGTAGGCCACTGCCACCGGGGTGTCGCCGAGGAAGGGCGCACGGCCGGTGAGGAGCTCGAACAGCACGACACCGGTGGAGTAGATGTCCGTGCGGGCGTCGACGGTCTCGCCGCGGGCCTGCTCCGGCGAGAAGTACGACGCAGTACCGAGGATCGACGTGGTCTGCGCGACCGTGGCGGAGGTGTCGGTGATGGCGCGGGCGATGCCGAAGTCCATGACCTTGACCTGGCCGTTGTGCGTGACCATGACGTTGGCGGGCTTGATGTCGCGGTGCACGACGCCGGCGCGGTGCGAGTATTCGAGCGCGGTGAGGATGCCCTCGGTGATGCGGACGGCCTCGGCCGGAGCGACGGCACCCTCGGCGATGATGTCGGAGAGCGGACGGCCCTCGACGTACTCCATCACGATGAAGGGGACCTGCACCTCGGCGCCCGAGGTCTCGGTCACGGTCTCCTCGCCGGCGTCGTACACCCGGACGACCGTCGGGTGGGCCATGCGTGCAGCGGCCTGGGCTTCCTGCCGGAACCGGGTGCGGAACGCCGGGTCGTTGGCCAGGCTCGGCTTCAGGAGCTTCACCGCGACCTTGCGACCGAGACGGGTGTCGTTGCCGAGGTGCACGGTTGCCATGCCGCCTCGGCCGATGACATCACCGATCTCGTAACGGTTGGCGAGGAGGGTGATCCCCGCGGTCACACCTTCTGGCACGTACTCCTCCGTCTGTCCGTCCGGGCTAGTGTACGGCAGCACCACCTGGTGAGACGCTGGTCAGCGAGGGGTCGACCGAACCGTTACCGAACGGTGTCGACAGTCCCCGTCCGGGGGTCGTTCAGTTGCCGTCCATCGGGGTCTCGGTGGGGTTGGTCCCGTCGGTGGGGTCCGTGGTGTCGCCCGGATCCGTCTCGTCCGCGGTCCAGGTCGCCGTCGCAGCGTCCGAGCCGGGCGACTTCGGCAGGGTGTTGCCGTTGGAGCCGCACGTGACCGAGTACACGAAGGTGACCGGGGTGTCCACGGCGTCTGCCTGGATGGTCACCGCCGTCGACGAGATCGTGCCCGAGGTCGCACCGGACGCGTCCTTGCCGTTCTTCGCGACCCAGGTGTACGTCGAGACCGTGTACCCGACGGGGCACTCGGACGCCTGCCAGCTGAACAGGACCGAGCCGTCGGACGACACGGTGCCGGCCTTCGCCGCGGCGGGCTTGGCCACCGACGGCGGCGTCGTGTACTGCCGGATGGTCACCAGCGAGCCCTGCAGGACGCTGCCCGTCGGCGTGATCGACTGCACCGTGTTCGCCTGGTCGGCGTTCGGTGCGGCGTCGCCGTCCTCGACCGCCGTCTGGAAGCCGAGGTTCTGGAGCTGTGACTCGGCCTCGGCGGTGGACATGCCGACGTACTCGTCGTTGCTCAGCGTGACGCGGGTCTCGGTGGGCGAGGGCGTCGGAGTCGGGGTCGGCGTCTGCGAGGGGCGGGGGCTCTTCGAGACGGACCTGGACGGCGACGGACTCGGATCGGGGGACCCGTTCAGCGCGAACGCGCCGATGACGGCGGCGATCGCGAGCACCACGACGACACCCACGACCCACCAGATCCAGGCGCGCTTCTTCTTCGGTTCCTCGGCCGCGTCGTCCGCCGGGGACACCGGTGCGCCGGGTCCGCCGGCGCCCGCGGCTGCCGCGCCGGACTGGGTGCCGAGCAGTGCCGTGGCGGCGTCGTTGCCCTGACCCTGCGGCGGGTTGAACGCGACGGTGCCGCCCTGCGCGATGGCGGGGACGGCGACGGTGGCCGCTGCGACGTCACCACGGCGGAGCGCCTGCGCGGCGCGCGCCAGGTTGGCGGCGGTGGCGGGACGGTCGGCGGGCTTCTTCGCGATGCACGAGATCACGAGGGCGGCGACGGGCTCGGGGATGTCCCCGGGCAACGCCGGCGGCTGCTCGTTGATGTGCGCCATCGCGATCGCGACCTGCGACTCGCCCGTGAAGGGACGACGACCTGCGAGGGCCTCGTACGCGACGATGCCGAGCGAGTAGATGTCGGTCGACGGCGACGCCGGATGCCCGCTCGCCTGCTCGGGCGAGAGGTACTGCACGGTGCCCATGACCTGCCCGGTCGCGGTGAGCGGGACCTGGTCGGCGATGCGCGCGATGCCGAAGTCGGTGATCTTGACCCGGCCATCCGGCGTGATGAGCAGGTTGCCGGGCTTGATGTCACGGTGCACCAGGCCGACCGCGTGTGCGGCCTGCAGGGCGTTCGCGGTCTGCGCGACGATGTCCAGGACCTTGTCGACGGGCAGCGTGTGCTCGCGCTCGATCATGGTCGACAGCGCTTCGCCGGGGACGAGCTCCATCACGAGGTAGGCGCTGCCGTCCTCTTCGCCGTAGTCGAAGACGTTGGCGATGCCCTCGTGGTTGACGAGCGCAGCGTGCCGGGCCTCGGCGCGGAAGCGCTCGAGGAACCCGGGATCGCCGAGGTACTCGTCCTTGAGGATCTTGAGTGCGACGGTTCGGCCGATGACGAGGTCGGTGGCCTGCCACACCTCTCCCATGCCGCCGATGGCGACCCGGGACGAGAGCTGGTACCGCCCACCGAAGGTGAGTCCGCTGGTGGGTCTCATTTGTTCAGCACCGCCTCCATGACTTTCTTCGCGACCGGGGCCGCGACCGTGTTGCCGACTCCCGACTGACCGAGCCCGCCGCCGTCTCCGACGACGACCGCCACGGCGACCTCCGGGTCCTTCGCGGGCGCGAACCCGGTGAACCAGAGCGTGTAGGGATCGCCTGTTCCGCCCTCGGCCGTGCCCGTCTTCCCTGCGACGTCGACACCGTCGATCTTGGCATTCGTTCCGGTCCCGGCGTTCACGACGCTCTGCATGGCCTCGGTGAGGTCAGCGGACTCGGAGGAGGACAGCGGATCACTGTACTGCTTCGGGGAGAAGGACTCGACCGTCTTCAGGTCGCTCGTGGTGATCGAGTCGACGAGCGAGGGCTGCATGACCTTGCCGCCGTTCGCGATGCCGGCCGACACCATGGCCATCTGCAGCGGGGACACCCGGACGCTCGCCTGGCCGAAGGCGCTGAGCATGAGCTGCGCGGTGGAGTCGACCTCGGGGTACTGGCTGGCGGTCGCGGACATCGGGACCTCGATGGCGTCACCGAAGCCGTACTTGTCGGCCATGCTCTTGATCGCGTCGTACCCGAGCTTCTGTCCGAGCTCGGCGAACGGGATGTTGCACGAGTACTGGATGGCCGTGCGGAGCTTGACCTTGTCGCCGCCGCCGCACGTGCCGCCCTCGGCGTTGTTGATGTACGAGCTCGTGCCGGGGAGCTGCAGGCGCGACGGGTTCGGGAACGTCGAGTCGAGGTTGTACTTGCCGCCCTCGAGCGCCGCGGATGCCACGACCAGCTTGAAGACGGATCCGGGCGTGTACAGGTCGCCGCCGATCGCGCGGTTCTGCAGCGGGGACGACGAGGCGCCGAGCAGGGCGTCGTACTGCTCCTTGACCTTCGCGGTGTCGTGCGAGGTGAGGGTGTTCGGGTCGTAGCTCGGCTTCGAGACCATCGCGAGGATCTTGCCGGTCTTCGGCTGGATGGCGACGACGGCGCCGCTGTTCGTGCCGAGGGCTTCGTACGCGGCCTGCTGCACGGCGGGGTCGATCGTCAGGTTGACGTTGTCGCCCTGGACGTCCTGGCCGGTGAGGATCGAGTTGAGGTTCTGGAAGAACGAGGCGTCCGAGTTGCCGGACAGCACGGTGTTCTCCGCGCTCTCGATGCCGGTGTTGCCCTGGCCGATGGTGAAGTACCCGGTGACGGCGGAGTACAGCTCGCCGTTGGTGTACTTGCGCTGGTACTCGTACTGGTCGTCCACCGGGGTCGACTCGGCGATCGGGCTGCCGCCGACCAGGATCGCACCGCGCTTGGTCGAGTAACTGTCCAAGATGGTGCGTGAATTGCGGGAGTCGGCGCGGAGGGAGTCCGCCGAGAAGAACTGGATGGACGTCGTCGACACGAAGAGTGCGACGAACATGAGCACGATGACGGTCGAGACACCGCGGAGCTGTCGGTTCATCGACGACGCTCCTTCCTGGTCGCGCGCGCAGACCGCCCGCTCGCGGCGGGGATCGCGCCCTGCTGGACGCGTTGTTCGGCGGGGATGGAATCGGTGAGTCGCAGCAGCATCGCGGCGATGATCCAGTTGGCGATGAGCGAGGAACCACCCGCGGCCATGAACGGTGTGGTCAGGCCGGTCACCGGGATCACGCGGGTGATGCCGCCGACGACGACGAACACCTGCAGGGCGATCACGAAGCCGAAGCCGACGCCGAGCAGCTTGCCGAAGTCGTCCTGCGCCATGAACCCGACGCGGATGCCGCGCGAGGCCAGCACGATGAACAGCGCCAGGATCGCGAAGACGCCGATCAGGCCGAGTTCTTCACCGAGCGAGGCGATGATGTAGTCCGCGTTGGCGACCGGTGTGATGTACGGGCGCCCCTGGCCGAGGCCGGTGCCGGTGATGCCGCCGTTCGCGAAGCCGAAGAGCCCCTGCACGAGCTGGTAGCTGGCCTGGGTGTCGCGGCTGAAGACCTCTTGGTTGAACGGGTCGAGCCACTGCTCGAACCGGCCGTGCACGTACTCGAGGGCGCTCTGCGCGACGAGGGCGCCGCCGACGAACAGCGCGAGGCCGATGACGACCCAGCTGATGCGCGCGGTCGCGACGTAGATCATCACGAGGAACAGGCCGAAGTACAGCAGCGCCGTGCCGAGGTCGCGCTGGAAGACGAGGACCGCCATCGCGGCGCCCCACATCACCAGGATCGGGCCGAGGTCACGGGCGCGCGGGAACGTCATGCCGAGGAACTTCTTGCCGACGATCGACAGGGAGTCGCGGGCGGTCACCAGGTAGCCGGCGAAGAACAGGGCCATGGTGATCTTCGCGAGCTCACCGGGCTGGAAGGAGAACGGCCCGATCTTGATCCAGACGCGTGCGCCACCGATGTTCTGGCCGATGCCGGGCAGGATCGGCAACAGCAGCAGCGCGATCGTCAGGAACATGAAGATGTAGCGGTACCGCTGCAGGAACCGGTGGTTCCGCACCAGCAGCAGCGTGGTGATCGCCAGGACCATCGCGAGCATCGTCCAGACGATCTGCTTCACACCGATGGCGTCCCAGCCGGTCAGGCCGTTGTGGACGTCGATGCGGTAGATCTCCGCGATGCCGATGCCGTTCAGCACGAGTGCGATCGGCAGGACGAAGGGGTCGGCGTTCTTCGCGACGACCCGCAGCACGACGTGCATCACGAGCCCGAGCCCGAGGATGCCCGCGCCGACCCACAGCACCGAGGTGTCGAACAGCCGCCCCTTGGTGCCGAGCTGCACGAGGACCATCGCGCCGGCGCAGATGCCGCAGGCGATGACGAGCAGCACGAGCTCGAGGTTCCGAGCACGTGCGGGTTCACGGAGCTTGATCGTGATCGCCTGCGTGAACGACTGGGCGGTGGCGTTGCTCATCGCGAGCCCCGGGTCGGGGTCGGCGTGGGCGTCGACGACCGGGTCGGCGACGGCGAGGGTGACGAGGTGGATCCGCCGTCACCGCCGGTACCGGCTTGGTCCTGCCCGGTCTCGGCGGCCTTGCGCAGTCGGTCGACGATGTCGCGCGCGTCACCGAGCGACTGCGCGTTGATCGTCGAGCGGACGTTCTCGCGGGTGTAGTCCGGCAGCATCGACACCGTGATGTCGGTGTCCTCGTAGACGTCCGACAGCGCCAGTGGTCCGATCGACTGCTGCACGCCCTTGTAGATGGCGACCGTGCCGCGGTCGGTGCCGACGTAGTAGTGGTCCTGGGTGATCCGCCAGCCGAGGAACACGGCCCCCACCAGGGCGGCGACGGCCACCACGAGCGCGACCGTCCACGAGACCCGACGTCGGATGCGGCGTCGGCGGTCCTCGGCGATGAGCTCCGCGAAGAACTGGTCGGACTCGGGCTCGAAGTGCGAGTCCTCCGGAGCCGTGGTGACCTTGAGGGGGTGCAGCAGGATCGTGGGGAGGCGGATCGGCTTGCGACCGGTCGACGCCTCGAAGGTCAGGGGAGCGGCCGCGGACCCGACGGTGGTGGCCGCGTCATCGTCGTCGTCGACCTCGTCCGCGGTGACGTCCATGACGACGACGGTGACGTTGTCGGGGGCGCCGTGGTCGAGGGTCTCCTTGACCAGGCGCTGCGTGACCTGGTTGGCGTCCATGTTCGACGCCAGGGCGTGCCGGATGCGCTCTTCGGCCAGGTACGACGACAGGCCGTCGGAGCACAGCAGCCAGCGGTCGCCCGGCTGGATGTCCATGATCGCGGTGTCGACCTCGGGTGCGGCATCGACGTCGCCGAGCACCCGCATGAGCACCGAGCGACGGGGGTGGACCGCGGCTTCCTCCGGGGTGATCCGGCCGCTGTCGACCAGGCGCTGCACGAAGGTGTGGTCCGACGTTATCTGCTGCAGCTCGCCGTCACGGTGGCGGTAGATGCGCGAGTCACCGATGTGCGCGATCGCGATCTGCTCGCCGACCCGGATCATCGCGGACACCGTGGTGCCCATACCGGTCAGTTCCTGGTGCTCGAAGACCGTCTCGGTGATGAGCTGGTTCGCGGCGATCAGGGCCGACTGCAACGCGAACTCGGCGTCGTGGGCCGAGGGGAACTCGCGGTCCACCTCCCTGATGCGCCGGATCGCGATCGCCGAGGCGACGTCGCCGCCAGCGTGCCCACCCATGCCGTCCGCGACCGCGAACAGGTGCGCCCCGGCGTAGCCGGAGTCCTGGTTGTTCGCGCGGATGCGGCCCACGTGGGACACAGCGGCGCTCAACGTGCGAGCGGTCATGCCGGGTTACCGCCGCAGCTCGAACGTCGTCGTCCCGATCGTGATCGGCGTGCGCTCCGCGACGATCAGGGGAGCGCTCACCTTCTGACCGTTGACGAAGGTGCCGTTCGTGGACTCGAGGTCGGTGAGGAGCCAGCCGTCGGCGCGCAGGTCGAGCCGGGCGTGGTTGGTCGAGGTGTAGTCGTCGCGGATCACGACGTTGGACTCGCTGGAGCGACCGATCGTGATCGGTCCTCCGCCGAGCGGCATCTCCATGCCCTCACGCGCGCCCTCGGTGATCACGAGGCGGGTCGCGGCTGGCGATGCGGACTGCGTCGCCTGGGTCGGTTGCCCGATCAGGTCGGTGAACGCGCCACCCGAGGCCGCTGCCGGCGCCGCCGCTGCGGGGATCGTCGGGGTCGTCGGTCCGGAGGGAGCCGACTTGGAATCCGTGGGGATCGTGCGCACGCGCTGGCCGAAGAGATCACTGCGCAGGGCGAAGACGATCACGAAGACGAACAGCCAGAGCACCGCGAGGAACGCGAAGCGCAGGACGAGCAGGGTCAGGCCTGTGGTCATCGAGCACCTCCGTCGTTCTCCGGGATCACCCGGAACACCATACGGGTACGACCGATCTCGATGGTGGAGTCCGGCTCCACGATCGCCTGTTGGAAGTGCTGTCCGTTCAGCTTCGAGCCGTTCGTCGAGCCCAGATCCGTGGCCTGGGCGTGCTTGCCGTCCCACAGGACCTCGACGTGCTTCCGGCTCGTCCCGGTGTCCGCGATGGTGATGTCGGCGTCGCTGCCACGGCCGATCACGGTGCGTCCGCGCTGCAGGCGGTGCCGCTGCGAGCCGATGTCGAGCACGGCGATCCACGCGACGTCGCGCTGCACCGTGGTGGAGTCGATCTGCAGGATGCCCGTCGACAACGTGCCGTCCTGCTGCAGCCGGATGGTGACCGGACCGGAGAACGAGTAGTTCTGCGCGACGGCGTGCTGGTGGGCCATCTGCGTGAGTTCGTCGATGAGCGGACGGCCGACGTCGTTCATGCGCGTGAAGTCCGGCGGCGCGAGGCGCACGGTGAACTCGTTCGGCACCAGGATGCGCTCTCGCGACACCACGGCGGCCTTCGTGTCGAGCTCACGGCGCAGGGCGCTGGAGATCTCGACCGGCTGCACACCGGAGCGGAAGGTCTTCGCGAACGCGCCGTTCACGGCGCGCTCCAGCCCTCGCTCGAAGTTGTCCAGCAGGCCCATGTGTCTCCAGAGTCGTCGGTCGTCAACCACTGCATGGTAGTGGTTGGCGCAGGGGGCAGTCTGTGCGTGGTAGTGTTTTGGGGCTGGCGCGAGTGGCGGAATTGGTAGACGCGCACGGTTCAGGTCCGTGTGCTGGAAACGGCGTGGGGGTTCAAGTCCCCCCTCGCGCACCAGGCGAAACAGCGAAAGGCCCCGGAGCAATCCGGGGCCTTTCGTGTTCTTCCGGGGCGTCCCGGAGCGGCCGTCGCCGGATGGCGGATCAGGTCCGATCGGCGTCCGTCGGGTGGTCGGGATCCGGCCAGGAGGCCCGGCTCGACCCCGACACGCCGGGTCCGGAGAACCCGTGGTCGGTTCTTCCCGCATCGCTGCGGGCGAAGAACGGGCGCGCGCTGGGCAGGAAGAGGAGGACCGCGGCGACGACCGACAGCGCGATCGTCAGGAGTCCGACTTCGCCGCTCGTGATGCTGAGCACGGCACGGGCCACGGCGACGACGACCAGCACGATGCGTGCCACCCGCGATCCGGTGGCCGTGCGGACGACCGCCCACCCGACGAGTCCCCAGACCGCGACCGCGACGAGCACCGTCAGGACCGTGCCGAGGGCGTTCCCGTCCGCGCCCGCCACGAACTGCAGGACGGTCGCCACCAGGCAGACCGCGACCCAGAGGAGCCAGAGCACGATCGACACCGTGACGACCTGCGGTCGATCCGGGCGACGGGTGAACGGTGTCCTGGTCATGGCTGCACGGTACCGGGCGGTCGGGTCGTGCAAGCGGCCGCCCCGCTAGCGTGACCAGGTGACCGATGATCGTGCAGCAGCCCCTCGTCCCGGCGTCGACGTCCCCGATGCCCGTGGGCGGACCGGACTCGACGCCGTCGGCCGTGACCTCGACCGCAACCCCGACGTCGTCGTGCGGGACGTCGAGGTCGTGTCGGACGGGTGGCACGTGCTCCGTCGCACCACGCTCGACGTCCGGCGCCGGGACGGCCGGTGGGACCGGCAGCAGCGCGAGACCTACGACCGCGGGAACGGTGCAACCGTGCTGCCGTACGACGCCGAGCGCCGTACCGTCCTGCTCACGCGGCAGTTCCGGTGGCCGGCGTACGTGAACGGGCATCCGGACGGGATGCTGATCGAGGCGGCGGCGGGGCTGCTCGACGAGGACGACCCCGAGACCGCCGTCCGACGCGAGGCCGCCGAGGAGCTCGGCATCCGGCTGGGCGACCTGGTGCGCGTCGGCGACGTCTTCATGAGCCCCGGTTCGGTGACCGAACGCGTCCACTTCTACGTCGGTGCGTACACACCGGCGGACCGGGTCGAGGCGGGCGGCGGGGTCGAGGACGAGGGCGAGGACATCGAGGTGCTCGAGCTGGCACTCGACGAGGCGCTCGCGATGGTCGAGGACGGCCGGATCGCCGACGGCAAGACGATCATGCTGCTGCAGTGGGTGGCACTGCGGCGGGTGTCACCCCGACAGGGCTGACCCGTCCAGGCCCACCGCTCGGGCGATCGTCGTGCGCACCAGGCCCTCGCGGGTCGGTCGGTCGAGGTAGTCGACCAGGGCGTACCCGTTGGTGGCGTCGACGAGCGCGAAGAGCAGGCGTCCCACGCCGTCCGGGTCGTCGGTCCGCAGCACGCCCCCGCGCACCCCGTCGACGACGACCGTGGTCGCGAGGAGCTGCCAGTCGTCCATGACGTCCCGTGCCGCGGTCGCCAGTGCCGCGTTCGTGCGGCCGATGCTCCACGCGTCGGCCCACAGGGTGGCGACGTCGTCGCGCGCGGGATCGGCGATGCAGCCGAGCAGGGTGCGGAGACCCGAGACCGGGTCGGGCGCAGCGGCGACGATCGCGCGGACCTCGGCGACCTCGGCTGCCGCGACGGTGCGGAACGTCTCGCCGACCAGGTCCTCCATGTTCGGGCGGTAGTGGGCGACGAGCGACGGCGCGACCCCGATCACGGCGGCGATCCCGCGGAGCGTCACCGCCGCGAGGCCCTCGGCACGCGCCAGGTCGACGGCGGCCGCCGTGATCTGGGATCCGCGTTCGGCCGGGCTCAGGCGCCGGCGGGCCGGTGTCGTCGGCATCGTCCCACCGTATCCGCGCGTCACGCGCCCTCGACGACGAAGGCCGCCCACAGGTCGGCACGGGTCGCGAAGACGGCGAGGTCGCGGTCGAGGAGCCGGCCGGCGTGCTCGACCCGGGAGCGTGCGGTGTGACGGTGGATGCCGAGCACCTGGGCGGCGCGGTCGTACTCGCAGTTCTGCTCGAGCCAGGCGCGGACGGTGCGGGTGAGCTCGGTGCCCGCCGACCGGTCGTGTTCGAGCAGGGGAGCGAGGAACGCGCGGGCGACGGCTCCGGCGTCGACGTCCACGTGGGCCAGGTGTGCGAGGACGCCTTCGCGGGCGAGGTCGCCGAACTCGGTGGTGCCCGGTCGCCCTTCCCGCCGACGGTCGAGGGCCTGCACGGCCTCGGTGCGGGCACGGCCGAACGACCGGTACGCGGCACCGTCCGACAGGCCGGCCCGCAGGTCGAAGCGTCCGACCAGTTCCTCGACGATCGCGGTGTCGTCGGCGCTCACGCACAGGAAGAGGGCGTCGTCGACGGCGAAGAAGAGCTGTCCGGGCCGGTCCTGCACCCACAGTTCGAGCAGGTCGACGACGGTGTCGACGTCGTGGTCGTCGACCTCGAGGGCCGCGATCCGGACGGGTTCGGCGGGCAGGGGCCCCCACACCTCGCGCGACGTCGACTGGACCACCTCCGGATCGCCGACCGAGAGCATGGTGAGCAGGCCGGTGCGCAGGAGCCCGCGCGCTCTGGCCAGCTCACGGTTCTGCTGCAACGCGAGTCCGGCGAGGGCGATGACGGACGTCACCACCTCGCGGCCGGCGCGGTCGAGCGCACCGCCGTTCGCGATCGCGAGCACACCGCTCAGGTGGCCCCCGCTGCCGAGGGTCTGCAGGGTGAACCCGGTGTGGTGCTCGGTGGTCACCGGCAGGCTCGCCCGCTGTCCGGCCCGCAGCAGGCGCAGCGCCTCGGTCCGGAGCAGCTCGAGGTCCTGGGCGGGCACGCCGTCCGTCGGGTGCCCGCGGTCCAGCCGCCCGGACACGTCGAAGAGCCCGACCCAGCCGTCGAGCTGCCCGGAGAGCTCCGCGATCGTGGCCCCGAGCCCGTCCGGGCGCATCGCCGCGAGCGAGATCGCCCGCTGTGCGGCGAGGGCCCAGGCGTTCCGGGCGTTCGCGTCGCGGGCGACCGCTTCGGCGTTCGCCTGCGCGACCGCGATGAACGAGGTCTCGTAGGGCACCTCGAACAAGGGGAGTCCGTACTGCTCGCAGGCGGCGACGAGGGCGTCCGGGGTGCCGGCGCGGACGACCTCCGTGCCGAACCCGAGTGCGACGACGCCCCGCTCGACGAGTCGGCGGACGTAGGGGCCGGCGACGTCCTCCGGGACCTCGGCCTCGGCACCGAACTGCGTGCCCGTCGTCAGCAGTCCCTGCCCGTCGGCCAGGAACGGCGTCGGGTCCTCGAGGTCGGAGCTGTGCAGCCACGACAGCGGGGCGTCGAGGGCGCCCGTGTCCGCGCCGGTCAGTGGGCGGAGGCGGAGGTCGGCACGGTGCAACAGGGAACGCAGCGTCGCGGGCATGCGAGCACCTTATCCACCGGGGCGATCGGACCGGGCCTCGATGTACACGGTGGACAGCCGCCGTGGTCGCCGCAGGCTCCTACCATCGCCGCATGTCCTCCACCGCAGCACCCTCGATCAGTGCGCCCACCGGCGGCCCCTCGCTGCCCCAAGAACGACGGCTCGTCACGGCCGTCCCCGGCCCGCGATCACGCGAGCTCATGGCGCGGAAGGCCGGAGCCGTCGCGGCCGGGGTCGGGGTCGCCGTGCCGATCGCCGTCGTCGCGGCCGGTGGCGGGGTCGTCGTGGACGCGGACGACAACTCGTTCGTCGACCTGGGGTCCGGGATCGCCGTGACCAGCGTCGGCAACGCGCACCCCGCCGTCGTCGCCGCGGTCACCGAGCAGGTCGCTGCCTTCACCCACACGTGCTTCACGATCGCCGCCTACGACGGGTACGTCGCGGTCGCCGAGGCGCTCAACCGGCTGACCCCCGGTGACCACGACAAGCGCACGGCACTGTTCAACTCCGGCGCAGAAGCCGTCGAGAACGCGGTGAAGATCGCGCGCAAGCACACCGGTCGGCAGGCCGTCGTGGTGTTCGACCACGCGTACCACGGCCGGACGAACCTCACGATGGCGCTCACCGCGAAGAACCAGCCGTACAAGGACGGCTTCGGCCCGTTCGCCCCCGAGGTCTACCGGGTGCCGATGTCCTACCCGTTCCACGACGGACTCTCCGGACCCGAGGCGGCGAAGCGCGCGATCAGCCAGATCGAGAAGCAGGTCGGCGCGGCGAACACCGCGGCGCTGCTCATCGAGCCGATCCAGGGGGAGGGCGGTTTCGTCGTGCCAGCGCCCGGGTTCCTCGCCGCGCTGTCCGAGTGGACCACGGCGAACGGCGTCGTGCTCATCGCCGACGAGGTCCAGACCGGCTTCGCGCGCACCGGGTCGATGTTCGCGAGCGAGCACGAGGGGATCGTGCCGGACGTCGTCACGACCGCGAAGGGCATGGCCGGCGGTCTGCCCCTCTCCGCCGTGACCGGTCGCGCCGAGATCATGGACTCCGCACACGTCGGCGGGCTCGGCGGCACCTACGGCGGCAACCCGATCGCCTGCGCCGCCGCCCTCGCCGCGATCGACGCGTTCGAGCACGACGGGCTGATCGACCGAGCCCGCGAGCTCGGGGACGTGCTGCTCGGACGACTCCGTGCCGCGCAGACGACCGACCCGCGGATCGGCGACGTCCGCGGACGCGGCGCGATGGTCGCGATGGAACTCGTGGACCCCGCGACCGGCGAACCGGACGCAGCACTGACCGGGAAGGTGGTGCGGTCCGCGTTCGAGCACGGCGTCATCGCGCTGACCGCCGGCACGTACGGCAACGTCGTCCGGTTCCTGCCCCCACTGTCGATCGACGACGCCCTGCTCCACGAGGGACTCGACGTCGTCCTGGAAGGACTCGCAACAGCATGACCACCGAGACCAACGCCACCACCACCGCCCCTGCGGCCGACCGCACCGACGCCGAACGCGAGCTGCTCGCCCGCGTCCCCACGGGCCTCCTGGTCGACGGTGCCTGGCAGCCGTCGGCCGACGGCCGTACCTTCGCCGTCGTCGACCCCGCCACCGGCGAGACGCTGCTCGACATCGCCGACGCAACCGCCGAGGACGGTGTCCGAGCCCTCGACGCCGCCGAAGCAGCGAAGACGGGCTGGGCGACCACGCCGCCGCGGCACCGCGCCGAGCTGCTCCGCCGCGCGTTCGACCTGCTGCAGGAACGACGCGAGGACTTCGCGCTGCTCATGACGCTCGAGATGGGCAAGCCGCTCGCCGAGGCCCGCGGCGAGGTCGCGTACGGCGGGGAGTTCCTGCGCTGGTTCTCGGAGGAAGCGGTCCGGATCGGCGGCTCGTACGGCACCAACCCGGAGGGCACCGGCCGTGCCACCGTCTCGCACAAGCCCGTCGGTCCCGCGTTCCTCATCACGCCGTGGAACTTCCCGCTGGCGATGGCGACCCGGAAGATCGCACCGGCGCTCGCCGCCGGGTGCACGGTCGTCGTGAAGCCGGCCGAACTGACGCCGCTCACGACCCTGCTGTTCGTCGACCTGCTGCGCGAGGTCGGACTGCCCGCCGGCGTGGTCAACGTGGTCCCGACCACGCGGGCCGCCGACGTCTCCGCGCCCGTGATCGCCGACCCCCGGCTCCGGAAGCTGTCCTTCACGGGCTCGACGCCGGTCGGACGCACGCTGCTCGCCCAGGCGGCGCAGAACGTGCTCCGGACGAGCATGGAGCTCGGCGGCAACGCCCCGTTCCTGGTGTTCGCCGACGCCGACCTCGACCTGGCCGTGGAGGGTGCGCTCGCCGCCAAGTTCCGCAACACCGGGCAGGCCTGCACCGCCGCGAACCGGTTCCTGGTGCACGAGGACATCGTCGACGAGTTCACGCGCCGGGTCACCGCACGCGTCGAGGCCATGCGGGTCGGACGCGGCACGGAGGACGACGTCGCCATCGGACCGCTCATCGACGACCGCGCCGTCGACAAGGCGCACCGCCTGGTCACCGACGCGCTCGACCGCGGGGCGACGCTCCGCACCGGCGGACACCCGGTCGACGGCCCCGGCACCTTCTACGCACCCACGGTCCTGACCGACGTGCAGCCCGGCAGCGACCTGCTCCGCGACGAGATCTTCGGACCCGTCCTGGCGATCCGGACGTTCCGGACCGAGGACGAGGCCGTGGCCGCCGCCAACGACACCGAGTACGGTCTGGTCGGCTACGCGTTCACCGAGGACCCGGCCCGCGGGCAGCGCCTGATGGAGCGGCTCGAGACCGGCATGCTCGGACTCAACACCGGGGTCGTCTCGAACGCGTCGGCCCCGTTCGGCGGGGTGAAGCAGTCCGGCCTCGGCCGCGAGGGCGGCGGCGAGGGCATCGCCGAGTACCTCGAGACCATGTACACGCTGACCCCGGACCCGTTCCGGAGCACCACCACCGAAGGAGCAGCATGATGATCGAGAGCGACGTCGTCGTCATCGGAGCCGGTGTCACCGGCCTGACCGCCGCGAACCGCCTGCGCGCCGCGGGACTGACCGTCACGGTGCTCGAGGCGCGCGACCGCGTGGGCGGCCGCACCTGGACGAACGACGTCGACGGGGTCACCCTCGAGATCGGTGGCCAGTGGGTCTCGCCCGACCAGACCGCACTGCTCGAGACCCTCGACGAACTCGGACTCGACACGTACGACCGGTACCGCGAGGGCTCCAGCGTCTACGTCGACGCCGAGGGCACCCGCACCGAGTACACCGGCGACATCTTCCCGCTGCCCGAGGCGACGGCGAACGAGATCGAGCGACTCGTGTCGGTCGTCGACGAGTACGTCGCGGCGGTCGATCCCGCCCGCCCCTGGGAGTCCCCGCACGCGGCGGCACTCGACGAGGTCTCCTTCCGCGCCTGGCTCCACACGCTGAGCGACGACCGCGTCGCCACCGACAACGTCGAACTGTTCATCGCCGGCGCCATGCTCACGAAGCCGGCACACGCGTTCTCGGCCCTGCAGGCCCTGCTGATGGCCGCCTCGGCGGGGAGCTTCACGAACCTGGTCGACGCCGACTTCATCCTGGACAAGCGCGTCGTCGGCGGGATGCAGCAGGTGTCGGAGCGGCTCGCCGAGCGCCTCGGTGACGCCGTGCACCTGAACGCGCCGGTGCGCACCCTGCGCTGGACCGACGACGGGGTCGTCGCGCTCGCCGACGGCGGCTACGAGGTGCACGCCCGGCAGGCGCTCGTCGCCGTGCCGCCGCCCCTGTACTCGCGGATCTCGTACGAACCCCCGCTGCCCCGTCGCCAGCACCAGCTGCACCAGCACCTGTCGATGGGCTTCGTCATCAAGGTGCACGCCGTCTACGACCGGCCGTTCTGGCGCGGTGCCGGGCTCTCCGGCACCGCGTTCAGCCCGTACGAGGTCGTGCACGAGGCGTACGACAACACCGAGCACGGATCGGAGCAGGGCACGTTGGTCGGGTTCGTCTCCGACCAGCACGCCGACGACCTGTTCGCGCTGTCGGCCGAGGAACGGAAGGCCCGCGTGCTCGCTTCGCTCGCCCACTACTACGGCGACGAGGCCCTGCGCCCGGTCGTGTACTACGAGAGCGACTGGGGCACCGAGGAGTGGACCCGCGGCGCCTACGCGGCGAGCTTCGACCTGGGCGGTCTCGTCCGGTACGGCGCCGACCAGCGCGCAGCCGTCGGTCCGATCCGGTTCGCGTCGAGCGACCTGGCCGGGCAGGGGTACCAGCACGTCGACGGTGCGGTGCGGATCGGGCGCGAGGTCGCCGACGAGATCCTGGCCGTGACCCCGGTTGCCGCCGGCTCCGGCGCTGCCGCCTCGTCCGTCTGAACGAGCGCAGCGCCGACCGCGCGTAGCATCCGGGCCATGAGCGACACGACGGCGAACGGATCCAGCGACCCCAGCGAGGCGGAAGCGCAGTACACCGAGGACCTGCCGGACGGGTCGCCCACGGGCGACGCGACGAAGGACCCCGCGCAGGACAGCGACACCGACTCCGGCGGCGAGCCCGCCGAGCCGCAGCAGTAGCGGCGACCGACGAGCAGACGGGAGGCGCGGTGCCAGCTGGCACCGCGCCTCCCGTCCGTCGTGGGGCCGGGTCCAGAGCGTCCGTCAGCCGATGCGGATCAGCTTCTCGTTGACGAACTCGTCGGCCCCCAGGGGGCCGAGCTCACGGCCGAAGCCGCTCGCCTTGACGCCACCGAACGGCAGTTCGGGGCTGTCCGCGCCGACGATGTTGACGTAGACCATGCCGGCCTCGAGCCGGTCCGCGACGCGGAGTGCCTGGTCGGCGTCGGTCGTGAACAGGTACGAGCCGAGGCCGTACGGGGTGTCGTTGGCGAGTGCGACGGCGGCGTCCTCGTCGGCGACCCGGTACACGGCGGCGACGGGGCCGAAGAACTCCTCGCGGTACGCGTCGTTGTCCGGCGTGACGTCGGTCAGGATCGTCGGCACGAAGGCGTTGCCCTGGCGGTCGCCGCCCGTGACGACGGTCGCACCCTGCGCGACGGCGGACGCGAGCTGCTCCTGCAGGCGGTCCGCGGCGGCCGGGGACGACAACGGGCCGAGCTCGGTGCCGGGCACGGACGGGTCGGTCGGCGACACCGCCGACATGGCCGTCGTGAACTTCGCCAGGAAGTCGTCGTACAGGTCGTCCACCACCAGGAAGCGCTTCGGGGCGTTGCAGACCTGCCCGTTCCCCTCGAGGCGAGTGGTGACGGCTGACTCGACGACGGAGTCGAGGTCGTCGGTGGACAGCACGATGAAGGGGTCCGAACCACCGAGCTCGAGCACGACCTTCGTGAGGTTCCGGCCCGCGATCTCGGCGACCGCGGCACCGGCGCGGGCCGACCCGGTCAGCGAGACGCCCTGCACGCGCGGGTCGGCGATGACGTCGGCGGCCTGGTCGTTCGTCGCGAAGACGTTCGTGTACGCGCCCTCGGGGAACCCGGCGTCGTGGAAGATCCGCTCGATCGCCAGGGCCGACTCGGGGCACTGCGGTGCGTGCTTGAGCAGGACCGTGTTGCCGATGAGCAGGTTCGGACCGGCGAACCGGGCGATCTGGTAGGCGGGGAAGTTCCACGGCATGATGCCGAGCAGCACGCCGATCGACGACTTCCGGATGAAGGCGCTGCCCTCGGAGCCGTCGGCCAGGGTGATCGGCTGGTCGGCGAGGAACTCCTCGGCGTGATCCGCGTAGTAGTCGTAGATGTCGGCGCAGAAGTCCACCTCGCCCTCGGCCTGGTCGATCGGCTTCGCCATCTCGCGCACGATCGTGGCGGCGAGGTCGGCGTGACGCTCCCGGTACAGGTCCGCGACGCGGTGGAGCAGGGCCGCGCGGTCGGCGACGGAGCTGGTGCGCTCGCGGTGGGCGCGGTCCGCGGCAGCGATCGTCGCCCGGAGCTCGTCGTCGGTGATGGTCGGGAACGTCTCGAGGGTCGTGCCCGTGGTGGGGTCGGTGACGGCGTACATGGCGTCCTCTCTCGGTGGGTCAGGCCTGGTCGGTCAGCTGCTTGTTCACGCCGGTGACCGGCTGGTTCTCGTCGAAGCTCTTCGGCAGCACCCGGAAGCCCTTCGTGATGACGAGCAGGTAGGCGAAGCCGATCGCAGCCCACACTCCTCCTGCGATCAGTGCGTCGGCGTGGAGCTGCGACCAGAGCACCCCTGTCAGGACCATCGCGAGGCCGGGCAGGACGATGTACCTCCACCGGTCAGCCGCGGTGTGGCGGCGGCCCTGCCGGACGGCGAAGTGCACGATGACGCTCGCGTTGACGAAGGTGAAGGCGACGAGGGCGCCGAAGTTGATGTACGACGAGATGGTGTCGAGCGAGAAGCTCATCGCGAGCAGCGTGACCGCGCCGACGAACACGACGTTGAAGACCGGGGTGTGCGTGCGCGGGTTGACGTACCCGAACACCCGCTTCGGCAGGACGTTGTTCCGGCCCATCACCATGAGCATGCGGGCGACGCTCGCGTGCGATGCGAGCCCCGACGCCAGCGCTGCGACGAACCCGGCCGACACCAGGACCGCCTGGAACACCGGGCCACCGACGAGCAGGCCGATCTGGGGCAGCGGGTCGTCGGTGAACTCGCCGAACGGGGTGTTCGTCGGGAACCGCAGCTGCGCGAAGTAGGCGGACACCAGGAAGATCGCGCCGCCGAGCAGCACCGTCAGCATGATCGCCTTCGGCATGATCCGGATCGACTTCGCCTCTTCGGTGTACATCGTCACGGCGTCGAAGCCGATGAACGAGAAGCAGACCACCGTCGCGCCGGTGAGCAGGGCGGACATCGTCACACCGTCGTGCACGAACGGCTCGGTGCTCGCGATCGTGCCCGCTCCGGCACCGTGGACGAGTTCGATGACGGTGAAGACCACGAACGCGATCATCGCCAGGATCGCGCCGATGAGCAGCACCATGTTGAGGTTCGACGTGCCGCGCATCGACAGGCAGATCACCGTCGTCACGAACACCGTGTAGACGACGACCGTCACCCACGACGGCAACGCCGGGAACACCTGCTCCAGGTAGAGCCGGATGATCAGGGCGTTCACCATCGGCAGGAGCAGGTAGTCGAGCAGGGACGCCCAGCCGACCATGAACCCGAGGTTCGGGTGCATCGACTCCCGCACGTACGTGTACGCGGAGCCGGCCGCCGGGTAGACCCGGACCATCTTCCCGTAGCTGATCGCCGTCAGGGCCATGATGACCAGCGCGATCAGGTACGCGCTCGGCACGGCGCCGTCGGTCTGCCCGGAGACGATGCCGAAGGTGTCGAACACCACCGTCGGGGTCATGTAGCCGAGGCCCAGGCCGACGATCGCCCAGAGTCCGAGGCTCCGCTTCAGGGAACCGCCGCGCGCAGGTGCTGCTGAGGCTGTCGGTGCGGGGACCGCGGTCGGTGATGCCATGTGCGTTGACTTCCCTGCTGGGTCGGGGGCGGGCAGCGCCGGAGCTCGGCTGGGCAGCGTCGCCCGGGCTGGTTCGGAGCACCATACCGACGCTCTGGCGCCGTGCGGACCGGCCGCGGTGTACAGGCGTCGGGCAGCCGCTGTACACCGCGGCGATGGCTCAGACCGCTGGCTGCTGCTGCGTGATGCAGTGCAGCCCGCCGCCGCGCGCGAAGACCTGACGAGCGTCGATCGAGCGCACCTGACGACCCGGGTACACGTCGGCGAGGATGCCGCGGGCGCGATCGTCGGCAACGGCGTCACCGAACGCGCAGGCGATCACAGCGTCGTTCACCACCACGTGGTTGACGTAGTTCCAGTCGACCGGGCCGTCGTCGTCGGTCAGGGTCGACGGGGCCGGCAGTTCGACGATGGTGGCGTCAGTGGCCTGCTCGAGCGCCCGACGGATCTGCGGCATCACCAGGTGGTCCGGGTGGCCGGCGTCGGGCTGCGCGTGCAGCAGGATCGTGCGGGACGTCGTGGTGGCGCTGGTGGCGCTGGTGTCGCTGATGGCGCTGATGTCGCTGGTGTCACTCGACGCGCCCGCGAACGTCGCGACCATGTCGACGTGGCCCCGGGTGCCGAACCCGTCGTAGTCACGGGTCAGGCCGCGGGGCAGCCAGACCACGTCCGTCGCGCCGATCGTCCGGGCCAGCTCGAGTTCGACGCGCTCGCGGTCGGCGTACGGGTTCCGTCGCGGATCGAGCTGCACGGTCTCCGTCACCAGGACCGTTCCCGTGCCGTCGACGTGGATCGCTCCGCCCTCGTTCACGAGCAGCGAGGGGATCCGATGCGCACCGGCGGCGGCCGCCGCCATGGTGGCGACCTCGGCGTCGCGGGTCCACGTCGACCAGGAGTTCGCGCCCCAGCCGTTGAAGACCCAGTCCACGGCGCCGAGCTCACCGGTCACGTCGTCGACGACGAACGTCGGCCCGATGTCGCGCATCCAGAAGTCGTCGAGGGGCGCTTCGAGCACCTCGACCGCGGTCGACAGCAGGCGACGCGCGTCGGCTCGCGCGACCGGGTCCACGACGATCGTGACGGGCTGGTGCTCGCTGATCGTGTTGGCCGTGGCCGCCCACGTCCGTCGCGCCGCCTCGGCGCTCGCCGCGTCGTCGCCGAGCGTCAGGCCGGGGCGTGGGAACGCCATCCAGGTGCGTTCCTGCGGAGCCGTCTCGGGAGGCATCACCCACGTCATGCGCGCGCCTCCGGTCCGGCGTCGGTCGCCGCCACGGCCTCGGCCGCGTCGATCTCGTCGGTCGCCGCCACCCCGATGGCCGCGTCGATCGCGTCTCGTGCGCCGTACGCGTGGCGGTCCTCGTCGACCGGGGCGACGAGCCTCGCGTAGAGGTCCGGTCGACGGGTCACGTAGAAGGGGAACAGTCGGAGCCACTCCGTCCGGGCGTCGAGGTCGAGGTCCGCCACGAGCACGGCGTCGGCGTCACGCGGCGCCTCGGCGAGCACGCGGCCGAACGGGTCCGAGATGAACGACGACCCGTAGAAGGTGATGTCGCCCTCGTCACCCCACCGGTTCGGCACGACCATGAACTGGCCGGCGGTGATGCCGTTCGCGACGATGACCTGCCGCCAGATCGGCGCGGTGTCGAAGTCCGGGAACGTCGGCTCGGAGCCGATCGCCGTCGGGTACACCAGGACCTCGGACCCGGCGAGGCCGTAGGACCGGGCGACCTCGGGGAACCACTCGTCCCAGCAGGTCGGCAGCCCGAGGCGCGCGCCGAGTCCCGCCGGCTCGTACACCGGGAAGGCGTCGTCGTCCGTACCCGGGCGGAAGTAGGTGTCCTCGTAGTAGCCGGCGCTGATCGGGATGTGGGTCTTGCGGGTCCGGCCGACCAGGGTGCCGTCAGGGGCGACGAGGACGGCGGTGTTGTAGCCGCGGGGGTCGTCGGGCTCGTCGTCGTCGGCGGGCCGCTCGTACAGCGATGCGTGCACGAAGACCCCGTGCTCGATCGCCTGTGCCCGGGCGAAGGCCACCGTCGGGCCGCCCTCGAGCGACTCGGCGAGGTCCTTCGGGACACCACTGGCAGGGGTGTCGCCGGGGTAGCGGCGCAGGGTGAGCTCGGGGAGGAACACGGCCGTGGCGCCGTTGGCCGTGGCGGTGGCGATGCCGTCGGCGAGCTGTGCGCGGTGGGCAGCGGGGTCCTCGAGCCAACGCATCTGCACGAGGGCGACGCGGGTCGTGCGGCGGGGGGTGCCGGTGTCCTGGTGCAGCGGAGACGGATGCGGGGGAGCGATGACGACGTCCATCCCGCCATTGTTGATCGCCTGGTCAACGAGCGCAAGGCCCAGGGGGAGTTGGGTGGGGTGATGAGCGAACCCATCGTCACGCCGCTCGGCTTCTCGCACGTGCGCCTCACGGTCACCGACATCCGCCGCAGCAAGGCCTTCTACGAGCAGCTGTTCGGCATGCCACCCGGCAGTGACTTCAGCGACCAGATCGACGACCCGACGATCCACGACGACCCGTGGCGGACCTACGGCGGCTGTTCGTTCACGTTCGGCGGGCAGACGCTCGGCCTGCGACCGGTCGCCCCCGCCGAGGACCGGTTCGATCCCGACCGAGTCGGCCTCGACCACGTGTCGTTCCGCGTCGGGTCCGTCGACGACCTGCACGCCGCCGTCGAGCGACTGGACGCCGCCGGCATCGAACACGGCGACGTCACCGACCTGCCGCCGTTCGGCCTGGTGATCCTGTCCGTGCAGGACCCCGACGACGTCAACCTGGAGTTCGCGGCACCGCGGCCCTGAGCACGGTGCGCCGGTGTCCGCTTGCCGCGTCCGTCACCCGGACCTCCAGGTGCCACGGAAGCGGGGAGCGTTGCCTGATCGCGTCAGATCTCAGGAGGAGACAGCATGAGCAAGACCTGGTTCATCACCGGAGCGTCGAAGGGCTTCGGCCGCGAGTGGGCGGAAGCCGCCCTCGAACGTGGAGACTCCGTCGCCGGTACGGCCCGCAACACCGACGACGTGCAGGCACTCGTCGACCAGTACCCGGACACGTTCCTCGGACTGCAGCTCGACGTGACCGACCGTGCCGCGGACTTCGCGGCCGTGCAGCGTGCGGCGGAGCACTTCGGCTCGCTCGACGTCGTCGTGAACAACGCCGGCTACGGCCACTTCGGCATGGTCGAGGAACTCACCGAGGACGAGGTCCGCGCCCAGCTCGAGACGAACCTGTTCGGGGCGCTCTGGGTCACCCAAGCCGCGCTGCCGATCATGCGCGAGCAGGGTTCCGGGCACGTCATCCAGGTGTCGAGCATCGGCGGGATCAGCGCGTTCCCGACGGTCGGCGCCTACCACGCGTCCAAGTGGGCGCTCGAGGGGCTGTCGCAGTCCCTGTCGCAGGAGGTCGCCGGCTTCGGCATCCACGTGACGCTCATCGAGCCGGGCGGCTTCTCGACTGACTGGTCCGGGCCGTCGTCGAAGAAGAGCGACCAGATCGCCGCGTACGCAGACGTCCGCGAAGCCGCGTCGAAGCGCCCGTCGGCCGCCGACCCCGGCAAGCCCGAAGCGACCCGCTCGGCGATCCTGAAGGTCGTCGACGCCGAGCAGCCGCCCCTGCGCGTCTTCTTCGGCAAGGCGCCGCTCGGCATCGCGGAGCGGGACTACGAGTCCCGCCTGGCGACCTGGCGCGAGTGGCAGCCGGTGTCGGAGGAGGCACACGGCGCCTGACGAGCTCCGAGGTCAGGCGCGACCGACCGCCGAGCCGACCACGGCGAGCAGCCGGAGCCGCTCCGCGCTCTCGCTGCCGGGCTCCGCGGTGTGGACCAGCAGCGTCTGGGAACTCTCGGGGTCGTTCAGCACCTGACACTGCAGCGTGAGCAGGCCGACCTCCGGGTGGCGGTACCGCTTCACGTCACGGGGTCGCACGCCGACCTCGTGACGTGCCCAGACGTCGCGGAACTCCGCACTCGTCCCGAGCAGGTGGTCGGCCAGGCGCGCTGCTCGGGAACCGGGGCCTCGGCGTGCGAGGACGCCCCGGAGCCCCGAGGCGTACATCCGCGACAGGAACGCATGGTCCTCGACCGGGTGCACGTCGCGGGACCCCGGGTCGGCGAACCATCGGTGGCCGATGCTCCGGTCGTCGCCTCGTCGGCCGCGGGCGTCACCGGTCAGCTCGACGGCGAGCGGCGTCTGTTGCAGTGTCTCGCCCAGCTCGGTGACGATCTCGGCAGGGCTGTCGGCCAGCCGGTCGAAGATGCGCATCATCCCCGGGCTGACGTGGTCCCCGCCGGAGGCGGCCGCCGGTGGCTCGTGTCCGGCGAGGCGGAAGAGGTGGTCGCGCTCGGCGATCGTGAGCCGCAGTCCCTGCGCGATGGACGCGAGCATCTGGTCGGACGGCTGCGGGCCGCGCTCCCGCTCCAACCGCGCGTAGTAGTCGACGGACATGTTGCTCAGCAGCGCCGCCTCCTCGCGCCGCAGCCCGCTCGTGCGACGGCGCTGGCCCCGGGGCAGCCCGACGTCCTCCGGCTGCAGGGCCGTCCGACGGCTGCGGAGGAAGTCCGCCAGGGACGCTCGGTCGATCATGCGCCCCATCCTCTCCCGGGGCGTCGACCGCAGCCACGGATCGTCAGGCCGTGGTTCCGTGTGCACGGCACCGCAACGATCGTCTCGGGTGCCGGATCGGGTGCTCACCACGACGGAAGAGGCCGACCATGGCACGGAACGAACCACTCACCCTCCCGGACCTCAGCGGACGCCGGGTCCTGGTGACCGGGGCGAGCGACGGCATCGGACTGGAGATCGCCGCGCGCTTCGCCGGCGCCGGGGCCGAGGTGGTCGTACCGGTGCGCAACCGCGACAAGGGAGCGGCGGCCGTCGCCCGGATCACCGCGCAGCACCCGGATGCCTCCGTGCTGCTCGAGGACCTGGACCTCTCCTCGTTGGAGTCCGTGTCGACGCTCGGGGAGCGGTTGCGGTCCGGGGGCACGCCGATCGACGTATTCGTGGGGAACGCCGGCGTGATGAACCCGCCGGAGCGGCAGACGACCCAGGACGGCTTCGAGCTGCAGTTCGGCACGAACCACCTCGGGCACGTCGCACCCGTCGGCGCCCTGCTCCCCCTGCTCCGTGCCGCCGACGGTCGGGTCGTGATGCAGTCGAGCGTGGCGGCGCAGCGGGCCTCGATCCGGTGGGACGACCTGCAGTCCGAGCGGGACTACGACGTCGCGCGGGCGTACGGGCAGTCGAAGCTCGCGTGCGCGCTCTTCGCCCTCGAGCTCGGTCGGAGGAGCCGGGCCGGTGGGTGGGGGATCACGAGTGCGGTCAGCCACCCGGGTGTCGCTCCGACGAGCCTGCTCGCCGCACGCCCGGAGATCGGACGCTCGGGCGACACCGTGGCCGTCCGGCTGATCCGCTGGCTGTCGGCGCGCCGGCTCCTCGTCGGGACGCCCGCCTCGGCGGCGGAGCCGGCCCTGCTCGCGGCGACCGACACGGACCTCGACGGGTGCTTCGTCGGTCCGACCGGACCCGGTCAGCTCGGCGGACCGGCCGGCCGTCGGAAGCCGTGGGCGCCGTTGCTCCGCGGTGACGACGCCGCTCGCCTCTGGGACGTGTCGGAATCACTCGTCGGGAGTGCGGTCAGCTGATGATGTTCACCGCGCGAGAGATCACGAGCGCCAGCAGGATGAACCCGCCGAGTGCCTGGTAGGCCATGATCATCTTCGCGCGCACGGTCATCGGCATCGTGTCCGTCGGGCTGAACGCGACCATGTTCGTCATCGCGACGTAGAGGTAGTCGAGGTAGACCGGTCGCCACGCAGCGGTCTTCGGGTCCGTCTCCTGCGGGAACTGGAAGTCGGCCTCGTCGCTCGTCCACAGCTCCGGCCGGCGACGAGCCACCGGTCCGCCCCGGTCGAGCTCCCAGTACACGAGCCCGAACGCGATGATCGTGCTCACCCACACCTGCAGGGCGGTGAGCAGGACGGCACCGCCGTCGGCGTGGCCACCGAGGAGCACCTCGATCGTCCGGACCACGGTCAGCTGGTTCGCGACGGTGATCAGGATCGCCAACGAGAAGGACACCCACCGCGACCAGGTCGTCTCGCGGGTCAGGCGTCGCGGGTTGAAGACGACGAGCGGGATCAGCAGCAGGACGCCGAGCACCGGGACCACCCACGACGGGAAGAACAGCACCTCGCTCGGCAGGAACAGGCTGAGCCCGAGGTTCACCAGGACGGCGATCGCCACCGGCGCGCGGTGCTCGTGCCGGGGTGCGGTCCGCGTCGTCGTCACGGCTCCGAGTGTGGCACTCGAACGTCGTTCCGGGCCCGTACGATCCGTGAGTGTCCGGTCAGTAGGACACCCGTGACGCTCTCACCGGCACCTGGAACATCAGTAGGCTGGTGGTGGGCCGCGTCACCGCCGGAGCGTGGCCCGAGTAAGGATGAAGCCCACCGCTGGGACAACAGCGATGGGCTTCGATTTGCTCTCCGAGTGGAGAACGAGGGACAGAACGCGTCCCGAGCTTGAACTCGGAACCAGTGTAACTCGATCACCGTCGGGTCGCACGTCCCTCGGCCCCTGCTCTTCGTGTCCGCCGGCGCTGACACGGAAGGTGGTTCGGATGTCCTCCGACGACGAACCGCGTCGACGCCGTCAGGTGCCGTGGTTGGGGATCGCGACGTTGCTCGTGACCCTGGCCCGGTTCCTGCACGACGTGTGGCGCAAGGGTTGAGCCCAGGGTGTCCCGCGCTCTTGCCGGCGCGGGGCACCCGTCGGGAGCCGCTCAGTCGACGCGCGCCGGCACCCGGTCGTCCTCGACGTCCGCCCGGATCACCGCGAGCGCGAACCCGCGCCGGCCGCGGGTCGCCCACACCGCGGTGGCCGGGCGCGGGGCGTCCGCGTCGGTGGCCCGCCCGACCCGGCGAGCAGTCCCACGAGCGGAGCGAGGCGCGCGCCGGGCGAGAGCACCGAGGGGCACGAAGAGCAGCACGTTGAACAGGACCTGCGCGGACGCCGGGTCGACGGTACTGACCGCCAGGGCGGACGGAGCCGATGTCAACCGCTCGGAGGACCCGGGATCGATCCGTCGTCGCACGGGGTCGCGTCGCCCGGGGGACGATCCGCGGGCCCTTCGTGCGCAGGCTGGTGGCATGTCCGAACGCAACCGTCCCACCGTCCGTCTCCTCGCCGCCGTTGTGGTCGCCGGTTCCGTCGCGGTGCTCGCGACCGGGTGCAGCTTCGTCCAGCAGCAGACGGGCGATGCCTGGTCCGTGACCTACGAGGTCAGCGTCGACCAGCCGAGCGGGGCCGCGCTCACCGACGTGCGCGTCGAGGGTGCCGAGAAGCGCGGCGACGCCCCGGAGGTGCACCGGCTCGGTGCGCAGAAGACGAGTACCGCGACGACGAGCGGCTCGGCATGGGAGCACGAGTCGATCGTCCTCGCCGAGCAACGCGCCTCGGTCCGGGCGACCCCGGCGCGGGGTGCGACGGCGACCTGCCGGATCCTGCTCGACGGCAAGCGCGAGATCGCCACGGAGACAGCTGCCGCGGGCGAGCCCGTGACGTGCTCGGTCGACACCCCGGCGTTCGACTGAGCCGATCAGCCCCTGACGGGCGTCGCGAGCACGAGCGGGTCGACCTCGGAGCCGAGCAACCGCCCGGCCACCCGCAGGCCGGACAGCAGCGCGCCGTGCACGGTCGCCGGGTCGTCGCCCCACGTGGCCTCGCCGGCGAGCTGCACCCGGCCGGACACCGTGCCGAGCAGGTCGTGGTCGTCCGGTGACGCCCCGACGTGCAGGTACGAGTAGGAGCCGCGTGCGAACGGGTCGTCGGCCCACCGGGTGATCCGGAACGCCTCGGGCTCGGGGACCGAGGGGCCGAACATCCGCCGCAGGCCGCCGATGCCCTCTTCCACGATCATGGCGTCCGGCAGGGTCTCGATTCGTCGGGCCCCGGTCCCACCGACCAGTGCGGCCAGTACGGGCGCTCCGGTCACGCGGGACATGTCGTACCAGGAGTGCCAGTCGACACCGGCCGACCCCTGCTGGCGGACCACCCACGACTCGCCCCAGAACCGCTCCGGGAACCGCAGGAACACCTTGTCGTAGACGCCCATCCCGAGCCGGCGCATCGCACCGGTGACCGTCTCGGCGAGCGGTGGGTCGAACGTCACGTCACCGGCCTGCAGCACCCCGAGTGGGACGGTCACGACGACGTCGTCCGCCGTGACCGACGAACCGTCCGCGAGTCCGACCACGACACCCGTCGCGGACTGCGTCACCGACCGCACGACCGCGGACAGTCGGACGTCCAGCCCCTCGGCCAGGGCGGCGGCGTACTGGGCGTAGCCGCCGGGGAACACCACCTCGTCGCCGGGGACGTGTTCCTCTTCGAGGCCGCGGGCGTCGAGGACGGTCACGGGTGCGCCGCAGAGGTCCTCGGAGCGGTGCGCCGTGTACTCGCGGACCCGCGCGGCCCGGTCGCCCTGCCACTGCAGGGACCGCAGCACGGTGTCGACGGCGGCCGCGTACGTCGAGGGCGGTGGAGCGTGTGCGACGACGGTGTCCAGGGCGACGTCGACGGTGTGCAGGTCCGCGACGAACGCCGAGGCCGACGCCTCGGACAGCGGCGCGCCGGAGGGCCCGTGCCACGCGATCGGCCGGCCGTCGAACTGGAAGCTCCCGACGGTGAACTCGACGGTCTCGATGCCGAACCGGGGAGCCAGGGCCCAGAGCGGGTTGCCGTCGACGCCGTGGATCCACGAGGCGCCGAGGTCCACGGGCACGCCGAGCTCGGTGTCGGTCCAGGTGCGGCCGCCGATCCGGTCGCGGGCCTCGAGCACGACCACCCGCTGGCCGTCGAGTGCGAGCGCCCGGGCAGCGGCGAGCCCGGCGACCCCGGCCCCGACGACGACGACGTCGGCATCGAGCGCAGCCATCAGTGGCCTCCGGTCAGGGGTGCCATCAGCCTCGCCGCCAGGCTCGGCCGTCCGGTCAGGGCTTCTTCGCGGTCGGCCAGGTCGGTCGCCACGAGCCCGGCGTTCGCCCCGAGGAACCGGAGCGGCTCGGGCTCCCAGTCGGGCGATCGGTGGTTCACCCACGGCAGCGCGGTGAGCGGCGACGCGACTCCGCGCACGAGGTCGGCGAGCGTCCGCCCGGCGAGGTTCGTCGTGGAGAGTCCGTCGCCGACGTAGCCGCCGGCGGTGCCGACGTGCCCGTCCCAGGTGACCGACGCGCACCAGTCGCGCGGCACCCCGAGCGGGCCGCCCCACGTGTGGGTGACCGGGGCGTCGGCGACGGCGGGGAACAACTCCACCAGGGACCGCCGCAGGTGCTCGAACACACGTGGGACCCGGTCGTAGCCGGGGGTGATCGCGGACCCCCAGTGGTAGCGGGCCCCGCGTCCACCGAACGCCAGTCGGTCGTCCGCCGTGCGCTGGCCGTACACGAGCAGGTGCCGGTAGTCGGAGAACGTCTGCCCGTGCTCCAGGCCGATGCGGTCCCACACCGCCGCGGGCAGCGGAGCCGTGGCGATCATGAGGGAGTAGAGCGGCAGGATCCGCCGCTTCGTCTGTTCGAGCTGTGCGCCGTACCCCTCGACCGCGATGACGACCGCGCCGGCCGTGACGGTCCCACGCGACGTGACCACACGCCCGTGGTCCCACGACGAGGCGGGCGTGTGCTCCGCGATCCGGACGCCCCGGGCCTCCAGGGCGGCCGCCAGGCCACGCACCAGTGCTGCGGGCTGCACCCGCGCGCAGTCCGGGGTCCACGCGACCCCCGCGGATCCGGCGGCGTCGCCGGGCCGGGCCGCGCGCCAGGTCATGGCGTCGCCCCACTCGGCCGACGAGGCGACCTCGTCGTGGGCCGCGCGTTCCTGCACGGCCGAGCGCGCGTAGAGGACGGTACCGCCCTTCACGTAGTCGCAGTCGACCCCGGCCTCGGCCGCTGCGCGGCCGACCTCGTCGACGGTGTCGCGCATCGCTCGGCGCAGCGCGAGTGCGGCGTCGCGGCCGTGCTCGCGCGCGACGGACTCCGCTGAGCGCGGGAACAGCGCCGAGCACCAGCCCCCGTTGCGACCGGAGGCGCCGAACCCGGCGATCTCGCGTTCCAGGACGACGATCTGGAGGCCCGGGTCGGCCTGGTGCAGGTACCAGGCGGTCCAGAGACCCGTCAGTCCACCGCCGACGATCGCGACGTCCGCGGTCGTGTCGCCGTCGAGCGGCGGCCGGGGCGCCAGGTCGTCGCGTCCGGTGGACGCGAGCTGGTCGAGCCAGAACGAGACGCCCCGGTAGCCGCTCACGATCAGATCTTCGACGAGGCCTCGGACAGGACGCTCCGCAGGATCGAGGTGATCTCGCGGAACTCCGGCTGCCCGATGGTCAGCGGCGGAGCGAGCTGCACGACCGGGTCGCCACGGTCGTCGGCCCGGCAGTACAGCCCGGCGTCGAACAGTGCCTTCGACAGGAACCCGCGCAGCAGCCGCTCGGACTCGTCGTCGTCGAAGGTCGTCTTGGTGGCCTTGTCCTTGACGAGCTCGATGCCGTAGAAGTAGCCGTCACCGCGGACGTCACCGACGATCGGCAGGTCCTTCAGGGTGTCGAGCTCGGCCTTGAACAGCGGCGCGTTCTGTCGCACGTTCGCGAGCAGGCCCTCTTCCTCGAAGATGTCGAGGTTCTCCATCGCGACGGCGGCCGACACCGGGTGCCCGCCGAACGTGTACCCGTGGTAGAAGGTCGTGTCGCCCTTGGCGAACGGCTCGAAGAGCTTGTCGCTGATGATGGTCGCGCCGATGGGGGAGTAGCCCGAGGTCATCGCCTTCGCGCACGTGATCATGTCCGGCACGAAGTCGTAGGTGTCGCAGGCGAACATGGTGCCGATCCGTCCGAAGGCGCAGATCACCTCGTCCGAGACGAGCAGGACGTCGTACTCGTCACAGATCTCGCGCACCCGCTGGAAGTACCCGGGCGGCGGGGTGAAGCAGCCGCCGGAGTTCTGCACCGGCTCGAGGAACACCGCCGCGACGGTGTCGGGGCCCTCGAACTCGATCATCTCGCGGATGCGCTCGGCCGCCCAGAAGCCGAACTGCTCCTCGGTACCGCCCGGGAAGCCCATCTCCTCGGCGCGGTAGTAGTTCGTGTTCGGCACCCGGAAGCCGCCGGGCGTCAGGGGCTCGAACATCTGCTTCATCGCCGGGATGCCGGTGATCGCCAGGGCACCCTGCGGAGTGCCGTGGTAGGCGACCGCGCGCGAGATGACCTTGTGCTTCATGGGCTTGCCCTGGAGCTTCCAGTAGTACTTCGCGAGCTTGAAGGCGGTCTCCACCGCTTCGCCGCCGCCCGTCGAGTAGAAGACCTTGTTGAGGTCGCCGGGGGCGTGCTCGGCCAGACGGTCGGCGAGCTCGATGGCCGCCGGGTGCGCGTAGGACCAGATCGGGAAGAAGCTCAGCGTCTCCGCCTGCTTCGCCGCCATCTCGGCCAGGCGCTTCCGACCGTGGCCGGCGGCGACGACGAACAGGCCGGAGAGCCCGTCGATGTAGCCCTTGCCGTGGCTGTCGTAGACGTGGTGGCCCTCGCCGCGCACCATGATCGGCACGTCGGCACCGGCCTGGTTCGCACCGTGTCGGGCGAAGTGCATCCACAGGTGGTCCCGGGACTTCCGCTGCAGGTCGGCGTCGTCGACCGGGGCGAACGGGTCGTAGGACCCGAGGCGGGTGGACTGGCCGGTGGCCTGGCCGCTGGTCGTTTCGGAGATGGTCATCGCGTTCCCCAGTCGTAGAGCTGTTTGCGGAGTTGCAGGTAGACGAAGGTCTCGGTGCCGGCGACGCCCGGGATGGCCCGGATCGTGCCGTTGAGCAGTTCGATCAGGTCGTCGTCGTCCTCGCAGACGACCTCGACCATCAGGTCGAAGCTGCCGGCGGTCATGACGAGGTAGTCGACCGCCGGCAGCTGTTCGAGGGCATCGGCGACGGTTCGGGTGTCGCCGCTGACCCGGATGCCGATCATCGCCTGCCGGTGGAAGCCGAGCTGCATCGGGTCGGTGACCGCGACGATCTGCATGACGCCGGTCTCGGTGAGCTTCTGGACGCGCTGCCGGACCGCCGCCTCGCTGAGACCGACGGCCTTGCCGATCTCGCCGTACGGACGGCGGCCGTCCGCCTGGAGTTGTTCGATGATCCGCTTCGAGGTGTCGTCGATCGGTCCCGGACGTCGTGGTGCTGCCGCCATGCCGGACAGCATGGCAGCGAGGTCCGGACCGCGCAAGGGATTCCGTTGTGAACACCGTGTTTCGCGACGATTTCCGTTGTTACGGTTCTCCACAACCTCCGGATCCTTCTTCCGAACCGCCGGAATCCGTGTCAGGATCACCGCCATGCTGGACACGACGGAAACGGTGACCACGACGCACGAGGTGCGCAACTTCGTCGGTGGGTCCTTCGTCGAGTCGGGCGCGGACACCCGGTTCGACCTGATCGACCCCACCACCGAGCAGGTCTACGGCACGTCCCCCGTGTCCACGGCTGCCGACGTCGACGCCGCGTTCACGAGCGCGAGCACCGCCTTCGCGACCTGGCGCCGCACGACCCCCGGCGAACGACAGCTCGCGCTGTTCCGGATCGCGGACGCCATGGAAGAGCGGGCATCGGAGTTCGCCGACCTCGAGTCCCTCGACACCGGCAAGCCCCGAGCCACCCTGGTCGAGGACGAGATCCTGCTCTCCGTCGACCAGATCCGCTTCTTCGCCGGCGCCGCCCGCGACCTCGAGGGCCGCAGCGCCGGCGAGTACATGGCCGACCACACCTCGTTCGTCCGGCGCGAGCCCATCGGCGTCGTCGCCCAGGTCACCCCGTGGAACTACCCGCTCAACATGGCGGTGTGGAAGTTCGCCCCGGCGCTCGCCGCGGGGAACACCACCGTGCTCAAGCCGAGCGACACCACCCCGCTGTCCACCCTGCTGCTCGCCGAGGTCGCCGCCGAGTTCCTGCCGCCCGGCGTGCTCAACGTCGTGGTCGGGGACCGCACCACCGGCGCCGCGATGATCGACCACCCGACCCCGCAGCTCGTGTCCATCACCGGGTCCGTCCGCGCCGGCACGGAGGTCGCCCGCGCCGCCGCCGGCGACCTGAAGCGCACCCACCTCGAGCTCGGCGGCAAGGCCCCGGTGATCGTGTTCGACGACGCCGACATCCCGTCCGCCGTCGCCGGCATCGTCGCCGCGGGGTTCTTCAACGCCGGGCAGGACTGCACCGCGGCCACCCGGGTGCTCGTGCAGGACGGCATCCACGACGAGTTCGTGGCGGCGCTCGCCGCCTCGGCACGTGCGACCGCGACCACCGGCGCCGACGCGGCCACCCCGTACTTCGGCCCGGTGAACAACGCGAACCAGCTCGCCCAGGTCCGGTCCTTCGTCGACACCCTGCCCGACCACGCCACGATCGAGCTCGGCGGCGGGCGGCAGGGCGACGTCGGCTACTTCCACCAGGCCACGATCGTGTCCGGCCTGCGCCAGGACGACCGCATCGTGCAGCAGGAGGTGTTCGGCCCGGTGCAGACCGTGCAGCGCTTCACGACCGAGGACGAAGCGCTGCGCGCCGCGAACGACGTCGAGTACGGGCTCGCGAGCTCGGTGTGGACGACCGACCACTCGCGGGCGATGCGCTTCGCCCGTGACCTGGACTTCGGGTGCGTGTGGATCAACACCCACATCCCGATCGTCGCCGAGATGCCGCACGGCGGCTTCAAGCACTCCGGCTACGGCAAGGACCTGTCCCAGTACGGGTTCGACGACTACACCCGCATCAAGCACGTCATGTCCTACATCGGCTGACCCCGATCCTTCCGAAGCAGCAGGAGGCACCATGGCAATGACCGGCACGTTCGCCGAATCCGGAGCCGATCTCCGGCTCGAGCAGATCACCAAGTCGTTCCCCGGGCACACCGCGGTCGACGCGCTCGACCTGACGGTGCCGGCCGGCTCGTTCTTCGCCCTGCTCGGCCCCTCGGGCTGCGGCAAGACCACGACCCTGCGACTGGTCGCCGGGCTCGAGGAGCCCACGAGCGGCACCATCACGATCGGCGGCGAGGACGTCACCGACACGAAGCCGTACCAGCGGCCCGTCAACACGGTGTTCCAGAACTACGCGCTGTTCCCGCACATGAGCGTGCTCGACAACGTCGCGTTCGGCCTGAAGCGGCGACGGATCCCGGACCCGATGACGAAGGCGCGCGAGGCCCTGCACCTGGTCGAGCTCGATGCCTCGGCCGACAAACGCCCTGCTTCCCTGTCCGGCGGCATGCAGCAGCGCGTCGCCCTGGCCCGCGCGATCGTGAACCGGCCGGCACTCCTGCTGCTCGACGAGCCGCTCGGTGCGCTGGACCTGAAGCTCCGGCACCAGATGCAGCTCGAACTCAAGACGATCCAGGCCGAGGTCGGGCTCACGTTCCTGCACGTCACGCACGACCAGGAAGAAGCGATGACGATGGCCGACACGGTCGCCGTCATGAACGGTGGTCGGATCGAGCAGATGGGCAGCCCCCAGGACCTGTACGAACTGCCCCGCACCGCGTTCGTCGCGAACTTCCTCGGCCAGTCGAACCTGCTCGAGGGCGAGGTCCGCGGCACCGACGGCCCGCTGCTCGTGGTCGCGACCCCGGCGGGCACCATCGCCGTCCCGGCCGACCGCGCCGTCCGGACCACGGGCAGCGTCGTCGTCGGCGTCCGTCCGGAGAAGCTCAAGATCCGCACCTCGGAGCCGGCTCCGGAGGCCGGCCGCAACATCCTCGGCCCCGGCCGCGTGGTCGACGTCTCGTTCTCCGGCGTCAGCACGCAGTACCTGGCGGACGTCCCCGGCGCCGGCCGCGTCTCGGTGTTCGCGCAGAACTCGAAGGGCGGGCCGCGGATCGCGACCGGCACCGAGGTCTGGCTCACGTGGGGCGTCGACCACGGTTTCGGCCTGGAGGCGCACCCCGCGTCGGACCGGACCGTCACCACCCACGCCGCCACGGGCCTCCAGTCCGCACCCGCCACGGCAGGATCGCTCGCGTGACCGGCGGGGGACCCGGCCCGGACCTGCTGCGCGGACTGACGTCCGCGCGCGTCAGCCGACGCGGCCTGCTGGCCGGCGGTGGGGCCGCCGCGCTCGCCGCGCTGCTCACGGGGTGCAGCATCAAGGGCTCAGCCGCCTCCGGCGCCGAGAACGCCGTCGACTGGACCGCGTTCTGGAAGGACGCCAAGGCGACGAAGCAGCTGAACTTCGCGAACTGGCCGCTCTACATCGACTCCGACCACGGCAAGTCCGAGTCCCTGGCGCTGTTCCAGAAGGCCACCGGCATCAGTGTCGACTACCAGGCGGTGATCCAGGACAACGCGACGTTCTACGCGACCGTCTCGCCGATCCTGCGGGCGCAGGGCGCCACCGGCTACGACCTGGTCGTGATGACCAACGGGTTCGAACTGACGCAGATGATCAAGAACGGCTTCGTGTGCGAGCTCGACCACTCGCGGCTGCCGAACTTCGCGGCGAACGCGGGTGACTCGGTGAAGGACCCGACCTACGACCCCGGCAACAAGCACTCCGTCGTCTGGCAGACCGGGTTCACCGGGATCGCCTACAACCCGAAGTACATCGACCGCGAGATCACGTCGTTCCAGGACCTGCTCGACCCGGCGTTCGCGGGCCGCGTCGGGTTGATGAGCGACAACACCGAGCTCGGTTCCCTCGGACTGCTCGCGAACGGCATCGCCCCGGAGACGTCGACCCCGGCGGACTGGCGGAGAGCGCAGGCCTGGTTGCGGAAACTGCGCCCCAGCGTGACCGGCTTCTACGACCAGAGCTACATCAACAAGCTCGAGAACGGCGACACCTGGATCACCCAGGCCTGGTCCGGCGACGTCTTCCAGGCGCAGCAGTCCGGGTTCGAGGACCTGCAGTTCGTCACGCCGGAGGAGGGCCAGATGATGTGGCACGACAACCTCATGATCCCCCGGCAGGCAGCGAACCCGGTGGCCGCCCTCGAGTGGATGGACTTCTACTACACGCCGAAGATCGCCGGCATCGTCGAGGACTGGGTCAACTACGTCTGCCCGGTCCCCGGCGCCGAGGCCTACGTCCGCGACGAGCTCGACGACGCGACGGTGGCGGACAGTCCGCTGGTGTTCCCGGACTCCGACGTGCTGGACCGGTCGCACGAGTTCCGGGTGTTCGAGAACTACGACGAGTACTCAGAGTGGAACGGCATCTTCAACGCGGTGGTGCAGTCGTGACGGCCGTCGGGGTCGCCGGCCCGGGCGCCGCACCGACACCGGGTGCCGGTCCGGCTCCGGTCCGTCGGGGACGCCGTCGCAGTACGCCCTTCCTGCTCGCGCTGGTCGGGACCGCGTACCTCTGCGTGTTCTTCGTCATCCCGCTCGTGTCCGGGCTCATCGTCTCGCTCATGTCGGGCAACCCGGACGACGGGTACACCTTCACGTGGAACTGGGGGATCTACGGCTCCCTGTTCATCGACCCGCAGGTGCCCTACCTGACGTTCCTGCTCCGGTCGCTCTGGTACGGCGCCGCTGCCACCGTCGTGACCATCATCGTGGGGTACCCGGTGGCGTACTTCATCGCGTTCCGGGTGTCGCCGCGGTGGAAGAACCCGCTGCTCATGCTCGTGTTCGTGAGCTTCCTGGTGTCGTTCATCATCCGAACCGACATGTGGGCGTTCGTGCTCGCGTCGCAGGGGCCGGTCGTCACGTTCCTGCAGGCGATCGGCCTGGCCGGCAAGGACTTCCACATCCTCGGCACCGGCGGCGCGGTGATCTTCGGTGACGCCTACAACGACCTGGCGTTCATGGTCCTGCCGATCTACGCCGCACTCGAACGCATCGACCCGCGACTCGGCGAAGCCGCCAACGACCTGTACGCCGGCAAGTTCCGGGCGTTCTGGCACACCACGCTGCCGCTGTCCCGCTCGGGCATCTTCGCCGGCGTCCTGCTCGTGTTCATCGACAGCGTCGGCGACCCGGTGAACTCGGCGCTGCTCGGCGGCACGAACACGTACACGATCGGCCAGGCGATCCAGGACGCCTACTCCGGCAACCAGCAGTACAACGTCGCCGCGGCACTGTCGACCGTGCTCATGGTCGTGCTCGGCATCATCCTGTTCATCTACGCCCGCGTCTCCGGCACCGACGACCTCGAGGACCTCGTATGACCGCCGTCGCACCGTCTCGTCCGTCCACCGTGACCACCTCGTCGCCCGTCGTCCACCGCCACGGCGTGAACCGCCGCGGGCCCTGGCTCGCGATCGTCTACTGGGTCACCATCGCGATCACGCTCGTGCCGATCGTCTACATGATCGTGTACTCGTTCAACGACGCCCCGACGAACCGGCTGTCGTTCGCGTGGAACGGCTTCACGACGTACTGGTACGCGAACCTGGTCAACGTGTCCGGGCTCGGCGCCGCGTTCGTCACCTCGGTCGTCGTCGCGTTCCTGGCCGCGATCATCTCGGTCGCGATCGGCCTGCCGCTGGCCCTGGCGCTCGAGCGGTACCGGTTCCCCGGTCGCGGTGCCGTGAACGCCGTGGTGTTCGCGGACATCGCGGCGCCGTCCATCGTGGTCGGGTCGGCGTCGCTGTCGTTCTTCCTGTCGGTGGGGCTCGGCACCGGGTTCCTGACCGTGCTCATCACCCACGTGGCGTTCGACGTCGCGTACGTCGTGGTGGTGCTCCGCGCCCGGATCTCCGGCACGTCGCGGGTGCTCGAAGAGGCCGCGAGCGACCTCGGCGCGACGCCGTTCCAGGCCTTCCGGCTCGTGACGCTGCCGTTGCTCGCGCCGGGCATGCTCGCGGCCGGGCTGCTGGCGCTCGCGATGTCGATCGACGACTACGTCATCACCTCGTTCGTCGCCGGGCCCGCGGTCACGTTCCCCCTGTTCGTCTACGGCGCCGCGAAGGCCGGGATGCCGCCGCAGGTGCTGTGCTTCGGCACCCTGGTGTTCGCGGTCGGGTTGCTCGTGGCGCTGCTGAACGGTGCGCTCAACCGGCGGTTGGCCCGGACACGGGGCTGACGGTTCGCGGCTGGTGCGAGGTTGGCCACTCGGTGCGCGCTCGTAACCAGGCACGGAGTGTGCAACCTCGCACGGGGTGACGTCGTGCTCCACCAGTGCTCGTGACGCTCGATTGACGGGCGTGTTACGGACGCGAGTCGGGCGGTGTGCCGCGGCGCGCACCACAGCCACCGCGCGTAGGTTCCAGCCATGAGTGCAGAGCTGACGCTCGGCGCCGAGGAAGAGCTGCACCTCATCGACCTCGAGTCCGGCCGACTTTCCGCGAAGGCCCCGCGCCTTCTGCCCAAGCTGCCCGCCGACCGCTTCGGCGCGGAACTGCAGCGCACGACCATCGAGACGAACACCCCCGTGGTGCGCACCCTCGACGACCTGCGGCGGGTGATCGTCGACCTGCGCCGGGAGCTCAGCGCCGCGATCGCACCGGCCGGGGTGACCATCGCATCGGTGGGCACCGCGCCGCGGTCCGAGTACGCCGACTTCGAACTGACCAGCGGCGGGCGCTACGGCCGGATGCAGGAGCAGTACCGGATGCTCGTCGACGAGCAGCTCATCTGCGGCCTGCAGGTGCACGTCGGTGTGAGCGACCGTGACCTGGCCGTGCAGATCGCGCAGCGCGTCGCCCCGGTCCTGCCGGTGCTGCTGGCCCTCAGCGCGTCGAGTCCGTTCTGGAACGGGCAGGACACCGGCTACTCGTCGTTCCGCAGCATCATCTGGCAGCGGTGGCCGTCGGCCGGCAGCTTCGGTCGGGTGTCGAACGCGGCCGAGTACGACAAGGTGCTCGACGACCTGATCGCCTCGGGGGTGATCGCCGACAAGAAGATGGCGTACTTCGACGTGCGGCCGTCGTCGCACGCCCCGACGCTCGAACTCCGGGTCTGCGACGCCACCCCGATCGTCGACGACGCGGTCCTGATCGCCGGCCTGTTCCGGGCCGCGGTGCGGAAGGCCGAGATCGCCGTCGAGTCCGGCGCCGAGTGGCACCCCCGCAGCGAACCCCTGCACCGTGCGGCGATGTGGCAGGCGGCGCGCACCGGGCTGAGCGGCGAACTGCTCGGCCTCGGGCAGCACCCGGACCGCCTGCCCGCCGAGGTCGCGGTGCGGCAACTCGTCTCGCGGCTCCGACCGGAACTCGAGGAGCTCGGCGACTGGGGCACCGTCACGGACCTGCTCGAGGACACCCTGGCCCGCGGTAACTCCACCGATCGGCAGCGCACCGCGTACGCCGAGCGCGGCGAGCTCGACGACGTCGTCGCCCTGGTGGTCGAGGACACCGCCGGCACCCCGTCCGGCCGGGACGAGGGCCCTGCGGTCGCGGTCCCCGGGTACCGCGTGCGTGCCGGCGACGAAGCGGTGGGACCCGGTGCGCGCCCCCGTCCGGCGTTCCGCGACCTGGCGACGTACTTCACCGCCTGGGACGCCGACACCACGAACGAGCACTGCGCCGCGCGCGACGCCTGGACCCGCGAGCACGAGGTCGGCTTCGTCGTGGACGGCGGGGTGCAGGCGTTCGGGTGCGACCTGGTGCCGCGCACGATCAGCGCGTACGAGTGGTCGCAGCTGGAGCGCGGCCTCGGGCAGCGAGCACGGGCGATCGAGCTGTTCCTGCGCGACGTGTACGGCGAGCGGCGGATCGTGGCCGACGGGGTGATGGACGAGCACCAGTTCGTCGGGGCGAACGGCTGGGACCCCGATGCTGCGCGCCTGCCCGGTCACGCGGTGCGCGCACCCGTGCTCGGCTTCGACCTGGTGCGCAACGAGTTCGGTGGCTGGCGTGTGCTCGAGGACAACGTGCGCTCGCCCTCAGGGGTGGCGTACGGCATCGCACTCCGCGAGCTCATGGACGACGTCGTGCCCGACGCGCCCCGTCCGGCACTCCTGCGCGACCCGCACGGCGTGACCGACCGGCTACGCGAGACGCTCCGCACGAACGCGACCGCGGTGACCGGCAACCCGGACCCGGTGCTCGCGCTCGTCAGCGACGGCCCCGCCGCCGGCGCGTGGTTCGAGCACCGCAGGCTGGCCGACGGAGCCGGGCTGCGCCTCCTGGCCGGGTCCGACCTGGACGTCCGTGACGGACGCGTGGTCGACGCGACGACCGGCGACGTGCTCGACGGGCTGTACCTGCGGATCGACCGCGACGTCAGCGCCCTCGACGCGGGGCCGGGGATCCTGGACGCCGCCGAGGCCGGCCGCGTCCACCTGGCGAACGCCCCCGGCAACGCGCTCGTCGACGACAAGGCGATGTACGTCAACGTGCCGGACCTGATCTGGTACTACCTGGACGAGAAGCCGTTGCTCGAGTCGGTGCCGACGTACCGTACGAGCATCGAGGGTGAACGCCTGTCGGTCCTCGACCGCGTGGGTGAACTCGTGACGAAGCCGGTCGACGGCGAAGGCGGTCGCGGGGTCCTGATCGGGCCGAGCGCGAGTGCCCCGGAGGTCGCCGAACGACGGCGCGAGATCGCTGCCGACCCAGCCGGTTGGGTCGGACAGGAAGTGGTGCAGCTGTCGTCGCACCCGACCATCGGCCCCGCGGGCCTCGACCCACGGCACGTCGACCTGCGCGCGTTCGTCTACCTGACCGGCACGGGCGCGGACGACGCGCACCTGGCCGACGTCGCGCTGACCCGGGTCGCACCCGAGGGCAGCATGGTCGTGAACTCGTCGCGCGGTGGCGGCGCGAAGGACACGTGGATCGTGGGATCCGCCGCGAAGGCGGCGGCCGAGGGAGAGCGCTGATGTGTGGACTCGCGGGCGAGATCCGGTTCGACGGCACGGCCCCGGACGTCGGAGCAGTGGCACGGATGACGGGGTGCATGGTGCACCGCGGCCCCGACGGCGACGGACTGTGGGCACGCGGACCGGTCGCGCTCGGGCACCGACGGCTGTCGATCGTCGACCTGTCCACCGCCGGTGCGCAGCCGATGGTGCTGCCCCGGGCCGGACTGACGATCGCCTACAACGGCATGGTCTACAACTACGAGCAGTTGCGTGACGAGCTGCGCGGCAAGGGTCACGAGTTCTTCTCGACGTCGGACACCGAGGTCATCGCGGTCGCCTACTCCGAGTGGGGCGCGGCCTTCGTCGAGCACCTGATCGGCATGTTCGCCATCGCGATCTGGGAGCACGCCAGCGGCCGGCTCGTGCTCGCGCGGGACCGGCTCGGCATCAAGCCGTTGTACGTCGCGGAGGTCCGCGGCGGACTCCGGTTCGCAAGCTCCCTGCCGGCGATCCTGGCGGGGGACGGCGGCGCGGGCAGGACCGGCAGCGGCATCGACACGTCCATCGACCCCGTCGCCTTCGCGTCCTACATGAGCTTCCACTCGATCGTGCCGGCACCCCGCACGATCCTGTCCGGCGTCGGCAAGCTCCCGCCCGCCACCGTCCGGGTGGTCGAGCGCGACGGCACCTCCCGCGACACCGTCTACTGGGAGCCGCGGTTCGAACGCGACCCCGCCAAGGCCGACTGGACCGACCGGGACTGGGAGCAGGCGTTCATCGGGTCGCTCCGCACCGCGGTGGAGCGCCGCATGGTGGCCGACGTCCCCGTCGGCGTGCTGCTGTCCGGCGGCATCGACTCGTCTCTGGTCGTCGGGTTGCTCGCGGAGGCCGGGCAGCAGGACCTCGCCACGTTCAGCATCGGCTTCGAGGCCGCGGGCGGCGAGTCCGGCGACGAGTTCGAGTACTCGGACCAGGTCGCGAAGCACTTCGGCACCGACCACCACCGCATCCACATCCCCTCGTCTCGCCTGCTCGACGGCATCGACGGTGCGGTCGCCGCGATGAGCGAACCGATGGTCAGCCACGACTGCGTCGCCTTCTACCTGCTGTCGCAGGAGGTCTCCCAGCACGTCAAGGTCGTGCAGTCCGGCCAGGGTGCCGACGAGGTGCTCGCCGGTTACGACTGGTACCCGCCGCTCGCGGGCGTCCCCCGCGACCAGGCCGCCGAGGCCTACCGCTCCGTGTTCATGGACCGCCGCTGGCCCGCGCTGCAGGGGCTGCTCGGTGAGCGCTGGAAGAGCGACGACGACACCCCGTCGGCGTTCGTGGACGCTGCGTTCGCCGCTCCGGGTGCGGAGACGAGCGTCGACGCCGCACTCCGCAGCGACACGATGACGATGCTCGTCGACGACCCGGTCAAGCGCGTCGACAACATGACGATGGCGTGGGGCCTCGAGGCCCGCGTGCCGTTCCTGGACCACGAGTTCGTCGAGCTCGCCGGCGCGATCCCGCCCGCGCTCAAGCTGTCGGACGGCGGCAAGGGCGTGATGAAGCGCGCGTCGCGCGGCATCGTCCCGGACAGCGTCATCGACCGCAGCAAGGGGTCGTTCCCGGTGCCCGCGATCCGGCAGCTCGAGGGCCCGTACCTGGAGCGGGTGCGCGCGGCACTGCACGCGCCGGAAGCACGTGAGCGCGGCCTGTTCGACCCGGGTACGGTCGAGCGGATGCTCCAGGACCCGAACAGCACCAGGACCGAGATCGGCGCGAACGCGCTCTGGCAGCTCGGCCTGATCGAGATGTGGTTGCAGCAGCAGGGGGTGCGGTGAACGTGGGTTCCCTCCGGCCTGGAGGCGCGGCGAGCGTCGCGTCGTCGGCCGACGTCCGTCCCTCGGTCACGACCAGGGCCGCGGCCGACCTGGGTGAGCGGCTCGCCGCCGCCTGGGGGTCGTGGGGTCCCACGATGACCCGGAACGCCCGGCGCGTGGCGTTCGTGTCCGACCGGCACGGTACCCCCGAGGTGTTCGTGCAGGACGTCGTCGTCGACGGCGAACTGCCCGAACCGGTCCGGATCGCGCTGTCCGACGACCCGGTGATCCGGGTGTCGTGGTCGTCCGACGGGGAGTGGCTCGCCGTCGCCATCGCGACCGACGGCGGCGTGAAGCAGCAGGTCTGGGTGGTCCGGCCGGACGGCACCGACGCCGCGCAGATCGCCGGTTCGCGGTACCAGCACGCCGAACTCGGCCCGTGGAGCCGCAGTGGGCACCGGGTCGTCATCACGCTGCCCTCGACCGAGGCCGAGCAGCCGGCCCGCTCGTACCTGGTCGACCCGGTTTCCGGCGACCGCGACGACCTGGCCGTCGGCGAACTCATCCACATCCTCGACCTGTCGGTGGAGGAACGGCTCGTCGTGCTGAGCGACGGGCAGCGCGGCCAGGAGTTCGTCGTCGTGGTCGACCGACTGACCGACGAGAGCCACGCCCTGTTCGCCGACGACCCCGACGGGTCCGCCGAGATCGCGTTCCTGCGGCCCTCGCCCGCGAGCGAGACCAGCCCCCTCGTCGCCTACGTCGCCACCGAGGCCGGACTGCCCCGCCGCGGACTCGTCGCCCAGCCGGTCGGTCCGCACGGGTGGCGCGGCACACCCCGCCGGATCGCCGAACGGCCCGACGCCGAGCTCGAGTACCTCGACGCCGACGACGCCGGCCGCACGCTGCTGCTCGTCTGGAACGTCGACGGGCGCAGCGAACTCGACCTCATCAACACCCACGACGCCTCGCGCACCCCGGTGCCGGACCTGCCCGGGTACGTCGTCACCGACCCGGTGCTGAGCCGCGACGGCCGGAGCGTGCTGCTCGCCGTCGAAGGGCCCACCCGACCGCGGGAACTCTGGCGGCTCGACACGAACGCACTCACCTGGAACCGGGTCACCGACGTTCCCGCACTGCCGGACGTGCAGCTGGTCGAGCCGACCCTCGAGCGGTTCACCGCGCGTGACGGACTGGAGCTGACCGCCTGGCTGTACCGGGCGGTGGAGCCGGCCGCGTCGTCGGCGGACGTCGACGGCGCGACGCAGGACGTTCCTCCCGGCCCGCGCGCAGCGCTCGTCCACCTGCACGGCGGACCGGAGTCCCAGGAGCGACCCACGTTCTCACCGCACCACCAGGCGCTCGCCGCCGCCGGGGTGACCGTGTTCGCCCCGAACATCCGCGGATCGTCCGGGTACGGACACGAGTTCGTGCACGCCGACGACCTGGCGTTGCGGTGGAACGCGCTCGCCGACGTCGTCGACTGCGCGCGGTTCCTGGTGACCAACGGGTACGCCGATCGCTCCCGCGTCGCCGTCGAGGGGCGCTCGTACGGCGGGTACGCGACCCTCGCGTCGTTGGCGTTCACGCCCGACGTGTTCGCGGCCGGGGTCGCGGTGTGCGGGATGAGCGACTTCGCGACGTTCTACCGGGACACCGAACCGTGGATCGCCTCGGCGGCCGCGACGAAGTACGGACACCCCGTCGACGACGAAGCGCTGCTCGCGGCCCTGTCGCCGATGCGTGCCATCGACGACGTCACGGCGCCGCTGCTCGTCGTGCACGGCGAGCTCGACACGAACGTGCCCATCGGTGAGGCGCACCAGGTCGTCGCGTCGCTGCGGGAGCGGTCGCACGACGTCGAGTACCTGGAGCTCGAGGGTGAGGGGCACGAGTACCGGCGGGCGTCGTCGCGGGCGCTGCTGGTGCGGCGGATGGTGGAGTTCGTGGCGGCGCGTTTGGCGTGAGGCGCCGGTCGCGGGTTCTCGGAAGGGGCGTCACGGGGTGCAACGATGCGCCGGCGGCGCTCGCCGCGGGCAGAGAATGGTGGGATGACGACGACTGCGCTCATCCGGCCCGGAGAGGTCCTCGTGACCTCGGCAGCGGACGTGGAGCAGGTCGTGCAACGCGCCACCAACAACTACGCCTCCGGGGTCGTCGCGGACACCACCGGGTGGGCCGACGGCGATCGTCGGCGGATCGAGGACCTCGGGTTCCGCGGCGGCGACTCCCGCGGCGAGGCGCTCCGGAAGCTCGACCTGACCATCGCCGACGACGGCACCCCGACGCGGGTGCTCGACGCGCCCGCGATGGCCGCACTGAACAGCCACCACGCGCGGTTTGCCGAGCGCCGTGGCGAGGTCGTGCGGTACCAGACCGACGTGTCGGTGTGGACGGGCATCCCCGCGCAGCCCACGCCGCAGGACTGGGAGGACGTCCGGGCGCTGCTCGGGTCGGGCGGGATGCTCGGCGTCGGTGCCGCTGCCGTCCTGCCGTCGGGGTGGGAGCTGGTCGAGGGCGCCGGGGGCGTGCAGCTGACCGGCGAGGCGATCGAGGGGGTTCCCGACCACGAGGCCGTCGTGCTGACGCCTGACGACGTGCCGGAGATGACCGCCCTGGTGGAGCGGACGAAGCCCGGGCCGTTCCTGCCGCGCACGATCGAGCTCGGCACGTACCTCGGCATCCGGCGCGACGGTCGGCTCGTCGCGATGGCGGGGGAGCGCCTGCACCCGCCGGGGTGGACCGAGATCAGCGCGGTGTGCACGGACGAGGCGTACCGGGGGCAGGGGTTCGGGCGCCGGTTGGTGCTCGCCGTCGCGCACGGGATCCGGGAGCGTGGGGAGACGCCCCTGATGCACGCGGCTGCCGGGAACACCGGGGCGATCGGGTTGTACCAGCACCTCGGGTTCCGACTGCGGGATCGCGGGGCGCCGCGGTTCGTGCGCGTTCCGTGAGCTGCGTCCGGTCCTGACCGTCAGAAGGCGGCGAGGGCACCCCGGAGCAGGTCGCGGGGGATCGCGGCGCTGTACGGAGTGGAGGTGACGGCGTTGAGATTCGTGGATTCTCTAGGATCGACCCATGTCCACGACCATGCCCGGCTTCGGGACCGAACGCATCGCGCAGCTCGGCCTGCGTGACCGCGTGTACGACCGGGTGCTCGAGGTCCTGATGGGCCACGACGTCGAACCGGGCATGCGCCTGTCAATCGACGGGCTCGCCCGCGCCCTCGGCGTCTCCCCGACCCCCGTGCGCGAAGCCCTGGTGCAGCTCGAACGCACCGGCCTCGTCACCCGCGAGGCCAACAAGGGCTACCGGGTCTCCCCGCCCCTGGCCGGCGACCAGCTCGAGGCCCTGTTCGACGCCCGGCTCATCGTGGAGAGCGGTGCGGTCGAACTCGCGGCCCGCGGCGACGTCGACGCCCTGCGGGCGCGGCTCAGCACGGCGCTCGACGAGCAGGCTGCGGTGGCCGCCGAGGTCGCGTCCGTCGGTGCTGCGCACGCCCCGGAGGAGCTGATGGCCCGCTTCTTCCGCAGCGACTGGCAGTTCCACCAGCTGATCTTCGATGCCACGCGGAACCCGTTCCTCGAGGAGATGTCCGAGATCATCACGACCCGTGTGCACCGGATGCGGCAGATCGTCGAGGGTGGTGGTGACGACACCGACCGCGCCGTGCACGAGCACCGGGCGGTCGTCGACGCCCTCGCCGTCGGGCCGACCGAAGCGGTCTCGGCGATGCGGCACCACATCGACGCTGTCCGGCTCCGGTCGCGCGAGGACGCGTCGCACACGAGCTGACTCCGAAGGGGTTGCGCTTCGTGGAGGCACGAGTATCTTTCCTATAGGAAAGAGGTTCGCCGCCGAACCCCGACATGCGAAGGAGCATTCCGTGAGCACACCGCAGGACTGGGTCGACCAGGATTGGGACCCCACCACCTGGACGTCGGACACCTGGCCGATCGCCGCCTGTCTGCACGGCTTCGCCCAGGTCACGCGCGACGGCACTGCGTTCCACGACGCCCCGGCCGAGGTCTGGGACGACGTGTTCGCACAGATCGCCGCCGCCGGGTTCTCGCTCGCCGAACTCGCCGACAGCCACATCCGCCCCGCGGACCTCGAGCGCTCCCGCCGCGACGAGCTGTTCGCCGTCGCGAAGTCGCACGGCATCGGGATCCCCTCGGTGCACCTGCAGCGCAAGAGTGTCATCCAGCCCGGGCACGAGGAGGACAACCTCGCCTACGCCCACCGCACCATCGACGCGGCGGCCGAGTGGGGCATGCAGGTGTTCTCGACGGGCCTGCACCAGCCGTTCACCGAGGCCCAGAAGCGCGCGCTGTGGTTCTGGACCGCGCAGGGTCCCAAGGACCCGGACGACCCGGAGGTCTGGAACGCGGCGGTCAAGCGCCTGCGGGAGCTCGGTGAGCACGCTGCGAGCGTCGGACTGCCGATGGCCCTCGAACTGTACGAGGACACCTACCTCGGCACCGCCGACAGCGCCGTGCGACTGGTCGAGGACATCGGGCTCGACAACGTCGGCCTGAACGCGGACGTCGCGAACCTCATCCGCCTGCACCGGCCGATCGAGGACTGGCGGGAGCTCTTCGCGACGACCATGCCGCACACGAACTACCTGCACGTGAAGAACTACACGCGTGACGAGGCCGGCGACGGCAGCTGGGCGACGAGCGCGCCGAGCACCATGGAGACGGGCCTCATCAACTACCGCCAGGTCCTGCGCGACGCGGTCGCCGACGGGTTCCGCGGGATCGTCATGACCGAGCAGTACGGCGGGGACAGCCTCGGCGTCTGCGCCACCAACCAGCAGTACATCCGATCCGTCCTCGCGACGACGAAGCTCGACGCGACGGCGGCCCCGACTGCAGCAACCAGCACCGAAGGAGCAATCCGATGAGCACCCTCGACATCGCCGTCGTCGGGTCCGGCTACATGGGCGGCGGGATCGCCCAGGTCCTCGCCCTCGCCGGCCACACCGTCCGGATCGCCGACGTCTCAGCCGAGATCGCCGCGTCCAACCGAGCCCGGCTCATCGCAGAGACCGAGCAGTTCGTCGCGGACGGCCTGGTCCCCGCGGACGCCGTGGCACGCGTCGACGCGCACCTCAGCGCAGCCGCCTCCATCGAGGAAGCGGTCGCCGCGGCCGACTTCATCGAGGAGGCCGTCCCCGAGAAGATCGAGATCAAGCACGCGACGCTCCGTCGCATCAGCGAAGCCGCCCGCCCCGACGCGATCATCGGCTCGAACACCTCGACGATCCTGATCGAGTCGCTCGCCGAGGCGGTCGTCGGCCCGGAACGGTTCCTCGGCGTGCACTTCTCGAACCCGGCACCGTTCATCCCCGGTGTCGAGCTCATCCCGCACCCGACCACGAACGAGCACGCGATCGAGGTCGGTGAGACCGTCGTCGCCGCGACCGGCAAGCAGTCGGCGCGGGTGAAGGACTCGACGGGGTTCGTGCTGAACCGCCTGCAGTACGCGCTGTTCGAGGAGGCCACGAAGATCGCCGACGAGGGCATCGCCACCCCCGACGACATCGACACCATCGTGCGGACCACGTTCGGGTTCCGCCTGCCGTTCTTCGGCCCGTTCGCGATCGCCGACATGGCCGGTCTCGACGTCTACGCGTTCTGCTTCGAGTCGCTGCAGACCCGCTGGCCGGAGCGCTTCGCCACCCCGCCGTCGCTGCAGCAGCACGTCGACGCGGGCGAACTCGGCACGAAGTCCGGCGCGGGGTACCTCGAAGTGCCCGCCGACCGGACGCCGGAGCTCGTCGCCTACCGGAACAAGGCGTACGTCGCGATGCAGAAGCTCCTCGACGAGCTCGGCCCGGCACCGATCCACTGACGGGAACGACCATGACCACGAACACGCAGAACCAGGACCACACCGTCGTCCTCACCGGAGCGGCCTCGCCTCGGGGCATCGGCCGGGCGACCGCACACCACCTCGCCGCGGCGGGCTGGAACGTCGGGATCATCGACCTCGACCAGACCGCCAGCGAGCAGGTCGCCACCGAGATCCGCGAACAGCACGGCGTGCGGGCCGTCGGCGTCGGCGCCAACGTCGCCGACGAGACCGCGGTCCGGGCGGCCTTCGACACGATCGAGATCGAACTCCGTCCGGTCACCGCACTGGTGAACCTGGCCGGGGTCTCGTCCGCGCATGCCTACCTCGACCTGCCCGAGGGGGAGTGGCACCGGGTGCTGTCGATCAACCTCGACGGCGTGCACTTCGCCAGCCTGCGGGCAGCGGAGTCGATGGTGCAGCACGGCTACGGGCGCATCGTGAACCTGTCGTCGGTCTCGGCCCAGCGCGGCGGCGGCACCTTCAGCAAGACGCCGTACACGGTGGCGAAGGCCGGCGTGATCGGCCTGACCCGTGGCCTGGCCCGCGAGCTCGGTCCGCGCGGCGTCACGGTCAACGCCATCGCCCCCGGTCCGATCGACACCGACATCATGGGCGGCACCCTCTCCGAGGAACGGAAGGCCGAGATGGCAGCGGACGGCGTGCTGCCGCGCATCGGCACCCCGCGGGACATCGCCGCGGCGATCGCGTACCTGATCAGCGAGGACGCCGGGTTCGTCACAGGCCAGACGCTCAACGTCGACGGCGGCCTGTACATGCACTAGAGCCGACCGGCCACGGATCGCGCGCCGCCCGCGCGACGCGATCCGTGCCTCCCGTCCGACAGGCCGAACGGCCAGACGGCCAGACGGCCAGACGGCCACCAGGCCCGACCGCCGGACGCCCCGAAACCACACCGTGCTCGCAAAGGAGCGAACCCGTGTCACTTCCCCATGCCCCCGCGCTCGGGTCGACGAACGACCCCGGCCTCAAGTCCGCCATCGGCAAGGCGACGAAGCACCTCATGCCGATGCTCGTCATCCTGTACTTCGTCGCGTTCCTCGACCGCACCAACGTCGGGTTCGCCGAAGAGGCCCTGAGCGTCGACCGCGGCATCTCCGACGCGGCCTTCGCACTCGGCGCCGGCATCTTCTTCATCGGCTACGCGATCTTCGAGATCCCGTCGAACCTGCTGCTCAAGCGCTTCGGCGCCCGGTTCTGGCTCGCCCGCATCGCGGTCACGTGGGGCATCGTCGCCGCGCTGTTCGCCTTCACGACGAACGACACGATGTTCATCGTCCTGCGGTTCATCCTCGGTGTGACCGAGGCGGGGCTGTTCCCGGGCGTGATCATGTACCTGTCCGAGTGGTTCCCGAACAAGGTGCGCGTGCGCATGTTCGCGATCTTCTACCTGGCGCAGCCGTTCTCGCAGATGATCGGCGCCCCGTTGTCCGGCGGACTGCTGAGTTTCGGCGACCAGGCGACCCCGTTCCACGGCTGGCAGGTCATGTTCTTCGGCGAGGGGATCCTCGCGGTGCTCGCCGGCATCGCGGCCCTGGTGTTCCTGACGAACAGTCCGCAGCAGGCGAAGTGGCTCGAACCGGGCGAGAAGGCGTCGCTCACCGCCGCCATGGAGCGCGAGGACACCGCCCGAAGCGCGGACGGTCCGACGGGCATCTGGAAGGCCATGGCGAGCGGTCGGGTCTGGTACTTCACGATCATCTACTTCTGCCTGCAGGTCGCCGTGTACGGCACGACGTTCTACCTGCCGCAGCAGGTGTCCTCACTGCTCGGGCAGGACGTCGGCTGGCAGGTCGGCCTGGTGTCCGCGATCCCGTGGCTCGTCGGACTCGTCGCCTGCTACCTGGTCGGCTCGAAGGCGGACTCCGTCGGTCGCCGCCGACGCTGGGGGACCATGTTCTACGTCACGACCGGGCTCTCGATCCTCGGGTCGGCGTGGGCCGGTGCGAACGAGCAGCCGATCCTGGGGATCGTCTTCATCACGCTGGCGGTGGCGAGCTTCCTCGCCGTCGGCCCGATCACCTGGGCGTACCCGACGGCGTTCCTCACCGGGGCGGCTGCCGCGGCGGGCATCGGCCTGATCAACTCGCTCGGCAACCTGGGCGGGTTCGTCGCCCCGATCATGCGCACGGCGATCAACGAGGTGGTGCCGACCGACAGCGGTGCGTTCGGGATCGTCTCGCTCGGGGTCCTGGCGTTCGTCGCGGCGGTGATGATCTTCTGCACGAAGTTCTTCCGGGGGTCGAAGGCGGATGACCTCCTCGACACCTCGCATGTCCGCACCACGACGTCGAAGGAGACGAACGCGTGACCAGACTGTTCAACGACCCGGCGGACTTCGCCGACGAGGCGACCGACGGCTTCGTCGCCGCGAACGAGCGGTGGGTACGGAAGGTGCACGGCGGCGTCGCCCGCGCCACCACCAGCCCCGACCGTACGGTCGCCGTCGTGATCGGTGGCGGCTCCGGCCACTACCCGGCGTTCGGTGGACTCGTCGGACCCGGCCTGGCCGCCGGTGCCGCGATGGGCAACCTGTTCGCCAGTCCCAGCGCCCAGCAGGTGGCCGGTGTCGCACGGGCCGCCGAGCACGGTGGCGGGGTGCTGCTGAGCTACGGCAACTACGCCGGTGACGTCCTGAACTTCGACGCCGCGGCCCGCACGCTCGAGGCCGACGGCATCCCGGTCCGCACGGTCCGGGCCACCGACGACGTGGTGAGTGCGCCCGCGGACCGCGCCCAGGAACGCCGCGGCATCGCGGGTGACCTCTGCGTCTTCAAGGTCGCCGGTGCCGCCGCCGAGCAGGGCCGCAGCCTCGACGAGGTCACGGCCGTCGCCGAGCGCGCCAACGACCGCACCCGGTCGTTCGGCGTCGCGTTCTCCGGGTGCTCGCTGCCCGGCGCCGACGAACCCCTGTTCACGGTGCCCGAGGGGCGGATGGCCATCGGCATGGGCATCCACGGCGAACGGGGGATCAGCGAGACGGACGTCCCCACCGCGCACGGCCTGGCCGAACTGCTGGTGTCCCGTCTGCTCGACGAACTGCCCGACGGCATGACACCCGACGGTGCGCGCGTCGTCCCGATCCTGAACGGGCTGGGCAGCGTCAAGTACGAGGAGCTCTTCGTCGTCTACCGCTCGGTGCAGCAGCGGCTCGCCGACGCAGGGGTCGTCATCGTCGAGCCCGAGGTCGGCGAACTCGTCACGAGCTTCGACATGGCCGGCGTCTCGCTCACCCTGTTCTGGCTCGACGCCGAACTCGAGGAACTCTGGGCAGCGCCCGCGGACACCCCCGCGTACCGCAAGGGCGGCGCCGTCCCGCAGGAACGCGTCGACCCCTCCACCGTGGAAGCGGACGCCGAGGGTGTCGCCATCGGCGCGGCGAGCGACGACTCGCGCGCGGTCGGCGAGCAGGTCGCAGCCGGCTTCGCAGCAGTCCGCGCGCTCCTCGACGAGCACGCCGACGAGCTCGGCCGGATCGACGCCGTCGCGGGTGACGGCGACCACGGCATCGGCATGCAGCGCGGCGCACGCGCCGCAGAGGCCGCAGCCACGGACGCAGTAACCGCCGGCGCAGGTGTCGGTTCCGTCCTGCGGATCGCGGCAGACGCGTGGTCCGACAAGGCCGGCGGAACGTCCGGAGCGATCTGGGGAGCCGCCCTGGAGGCACTGGGTCGCGTCCTCGGGGACGAGGAGCGTCCGACAGCCGCCACGGTCCAGAGCGCGGTGCACGCCGCCACCGACGCCGTCCTCGCGTTCGGCGCGACCGTCGGCGACAAGACCATGGTCGACGCGCTCGTGCCGTTCGACGAGGTGCTCCGCACCCGGGTCGACGCGGGAGCGTCGCTCGCGGACGCCTGGGCCGACGCCGTCAGCGCCGCCCGCGAGGCCGCCGACGCCACCGCGTCCCTCGTGCCGAAGATGGGCCGCGCACGCACCCACGCCGAGCAGGCCGTCGGCACACCGGACCCCGGAGCGGTGTCGTTCGCGCTCATCGTGGAGACCCTCGCACCGTGATCACCATCGGGGTGTCGCTGAAGACGTACTTCTCGCATGCTCGGACCCTGGAGTGGGCGGGGGCCGTCGCCGAGATCGCCCGGCGGCACCCCGCGACGCGGTCGGGAGCGGCAACGCTGTTCGTGGCGCCGACGTTCCCGGCGCTCGTCCCCGTGCGCGACGTGCTGGCCGGGTCGGGGGTGCTCCTCGCCGCGCAGGACCTGTCGTGGGCCGACGAAGGCGCGTTCACCGGCGAGGTCTCGGGCGCCGAACTGCGGGAGATCGGGGTCGACCTGGTCGAGATCGGGCACGCCGAACGACGCTCCCTGTTCCACGAGGACGACGCGACCGTCACCGCGAAGGTGCACGCGGCGTTCCGCAACCACCTGCGTCCGCTCCTCTGTGTCGGGGAGACGACCCGGGCCTCCCGTCCGGGTGCAGCGGAAGCCGTGGCGGAGGTGACCGCGCAGCTCGACCGCGGTGTCTCGACTGCCATCGCTGACGGACTCGCCGGGGCGCTGACCGTCGCCTACGAACCGGTGTGGGCCATCGGCGCTCCCGCGCCGGCGCCGGACGACCACATCGTCGCGGTGCTCGCGGGGATCGAGCAGCACCTCGCCACACGGCCCGAACTGCGCGGGAGCACGGTCCTGTACGGGGGCAGCGCCGGGCCCGGTCTGCTCACCCGGGGTGCCGGACGGATCGGCGGCCTGTTCCTCGGTCGGTTCGCGCACGACCCGGCTGCGGTCGAGGCGATCCTCGACGAGGTCGCAGCGGGCTAGGACCCGTCGCGGGTGCCCGCCAGCCCGTGGTCATGCGCGTAGACCACGAGCTGCACGCGGTCCCGCAGCGAGAGCTTGCCGAGGATGCTCGAGATCTGCGTCTTCACGGTCGACTCGGTGACGTACTCCTTCGTCGCGATCTCGGCGTTCGAGAGCCCGCGGGACGCCCAGCCGAACACCACCCGCTCCCGCTCGGTCAACGCCTGGAACTCGGGCGGCTGCGGAGCCGGTGCCCTGGCGACGTCGGTGCCGAACAGCTGCGCCAGGTCGTTCGGGGCGATGACGGAACTGCCCTCGTGCACGGCCCGGACCGCCGCGAACAGGAACGTCGGGGTGGCGTCCTTGAGCAGGAAGCCGCTCGCGCCGAGCCGGATCGCGGTCGCGGCGGCGGGGTCGAGCCCGAACGTGGTGAGCACGACGACCCGGGGGAGCGGGCCCTCGACGGCGCCGGAGAACAGCTGCCGGACGGTCTCGACGCCGTCCATGCCGGCCATCCGCATGTCGAGCAGCATCACGTCCGGTCGGAGTTCCTGGATGCGGTCGAGGGCCTCGGCACCGTCCGCGGCCTCGCCCACCACCTGCATGTCCTCCTGGGCGTCGAGCACCACGCGCAGACCGGCACGGAACAGCGCCTGGTCGTCGGTGAGCAGGATCCTGATCGGTTCGGTCATCGGACGGGTCCCCCTTGGACGTCGAACGGGACGCGGGCGCGTGCGGCGAACACGTCGTCCAGCGCGGCGGCGTCGAACGACCCGCCGAGTGCGGTGAGGCGGGTGTGCATGCCGTCGATCCCCCGGCCGGAGCCCCCGGTGGTGCCGTCACCCACGACGTTCTCGACCTCGAGCACGACGTCGGCGCTCCGCCAGGTCTCACGGACCACGACGGGCAGCCCCGGTGCGCCGTGCCGGAGCGCGTTGGTCAGCATCTCCTGCAGCACGCGTCGGGCCGCCGTGCCGGTGTCCGGCCGGAGCGGGACCGGGACGCCACGCACCGTGCGGTCGACGTCGACACCGGCCTCGCGGATGCCCATCACGATCTCCTCGAGCGAGCCGGGATCGGTCGTCTCCCCGGACCCGTCGATGTGCCCGAGGACCTGGCGGACCTCGACCAGGGAGCTGCGGGCGGTGCTGGCGATGGTGGCACTGACCTCGCGGATGCGGGCCTCGTCGGCCAGGAACGGGACCGAGTCGGCCTGCGCGATGATCACCGCGAGCGAGTGGCCGACGACGTCGTGCACGTCACGGGCGATGTCCGCGCGGATGCGCTCGGACTCCGCGACGTCGATGGCGCGGGTGGCGGTGGCCTCGGCCTCGGTGGCGACGGCCTCGGCGCGCGACGCGGCAGCTTCTGCGTCGGCTCGACGGACGGATTCGCGGTCGCGCGACCGGAAGGCCCGGACGGCGACCCCGCCCGCCCACACCCCGAGGAGGGCGGCGACCGGTGCGGCCATCGCGAGGAACGCCTGGTCGCGAGGGCCGTTGAGCAGCACCAGGTACCGGAAGCCGGTGACGGCGAGGTAGAACGTCGCCCCGACACCCGCGACGAGCGCGAGCACCCCGGAGAGGATGACCTCGGTCCGGGTCCCGACGACGGCCGCGGTGCCGATGACGACGAAGATGGCGAGGTCGACGAGTGACGGGCGCTCGCCGCCGCCGACCTGGATGATCCCGAGGACGACCACCATGAGCATCGCCGCCGACGGGGAGACCCGACGCAGGGCGATCGCGCCGGCGGCAGCGAGCACGGCGAAGAAGCTCGCGTGCTCGAGCTCGACCTCGAGCGGCAGCAGGAAGACCAACGCCGCGAGGGCCGCCCACGCCACGTCGACGACGATCGAACGGGTGGCGAGCGGCCGGATGAACGTGCGCCGGTCCGTCACGGCTCGATCATCGCATGCCGCCCGCGCCGGGCAGCGCGGACCAGCGTCACGCGCCCGGGGTCATGGCGGCGAGGGCGATGACGGTGGTGGCGACGATCGCGGCACAGAGCAGCAGCGTGGCGATGGTGTGTTTCGTCGAGGACTCCATGTCACCAGACTCGCGGTCCGGAGTCGCCGGGGCATCGGGCGCAGGGGCGAAGCGCTTCGTCCCTGCGGGTGAAGCTCCGCCGGGACCTCCACGCGATCGGTGTCGGTGCATGGCCGTAGCGTTCGGCGCATGCGCCCGTTCCGCCTGCAGGTGTCCGCTGACGACCTCGACGATCTCCACCGGCGCCTCCGGGATGCCCGCATGCCCGACCCGGTCGGCGGGGCCGCGTCCGAGAGTGCACTGTCGCTGGGTCGGCTCGGGGCACTCCTCGAGCACTGGAGGAACGGGTTCGATTGGCGGCGGATCGAAGCCGAACTCGCGGCGGTCGACCAGTACGAGGTCGACGTCGACGGGCAACGGCTGCACTTCGCGTCCCTGCCCGCCAGCGGTACGGCGACGGTGCGGACACCCGTCATCGCCGTCCACGGCTGGCCGTACTCCTTCGTGGAGATGCTGCCCCTCGCCCGTGACCTCGCCAGCCGTACCGTCGACCTCGGGAACGGGCGCACCATGGGCTTCGACGTCGTAGTGCCGTCGCTGCCCGGATTCGGGCCGTCGACGCCGCTCGCCGATCGGCCGTTCACCGGGCCGGTCGTCGCTCGACTGTTCCACGGGCTCATGACGGACGTGCTCGGCCACCCTCGGTACGTCACCTACGGTGAAGACGTCGGTTCGACCACGAGCGACTGGTTGGCTGCGCTGTTCCCGGAATCGACCATCGGTTTGTTCGCGACGCACGCCGCGTTCCCGCCGCCGTCCCGGGCGCGAGACCTGACCGATGCAGAGGCTTCCTGGCTCCGGCGGCACGATGCAGCGTGGGCGCGCGGCCTGGGGTACGCCCGCGTCCAGGCCACGCGCCCCGAGATCCTCGCCGCCGCGTTGAACGACTCGCCGCTCGGTCTCGCGGCCTGGATCATCGAGAAGCTGCTGGCCTGGTCCGGTGCAGGGACGTGGTGGACCGACGACGAACTCCTCCGCACGGTCTCGTTGTACTGGTTCACGAGGAGCGTCGGAGCGTCGTTCCGTCCGTACCTCGACTTCCCGCAACAGCCGGAGCTACCGGCCATCGACGTCCCGGTCGCCGTGGCGGTCCAGACCGGAGAGCGCGGCCTGCCGCGGTCGTACGGTGCGCGGACGTACCGAGACATCCGCAGCTGGCGCGACCTCGATCACGGTGCGCACTTCACCGCTTGGCAGGTGCCGGGCACGGTTGCAGAAGAGATCGCGGCATTCGCAGCCGACGTCGCGGGCAACGAGCACGATCACGTCAGCGTGGACGCCTCGGCGTGGTGAGGAACGCGGTCCACGACAGGACGGCACTCGTGAGCAGCCCACTGCGGGCTCGTCGACCGATCCCCATCCGTTCTTCCCCTCTGCACGCCGCACACTGCGGCCAGGCCGTCCTCGGCGGGGGCAACTCTAGTTCGCTCCGGCCGAGGCCGACGATGCGCCTGCACTGCACAGCGACCCCGATCCGGGATCAGACGACGACGGACCCCCGCTGGCGGTGCGCGATCGAGACGGACTCGCCGGACACCGCGTTCAGCGGCGATGACAGGAAGGCGATGAGGTCGGCGATCTGCTGCGGGGTCGAGTCGCCGGGGCCTCCCGAGCGGGCCTCGGTGGACGGGGTGTCCGTCACCGTGCCGGGGTTGACGACGTTCACCGTGACCCCGGTCCCCGCCACGTCGTCGGCCAGGTTCTTCGCGATGACGCTCACCGCCGTGTTCCGGAGCGACGCCGTGATGTTGCCGGAGAAGTAGGCGTTCTGCCCGCTCACGACGACCACGCGGCCGAACCCGGCCTCGCGCTGCGCGGGGAGCACGGCGTTCGCGACCCGGAGGAACCCGAGGGCCTTGCCGTCGATCGCGTCGAGGACCTGCGCGGGGTCGGACTTCCGGGCCGGGTCGAGGGTGCTCGCACTCGGTGCTGCGGTCACGACGAGCACGTCGATGCGCCCGTGCCGCTCGAGGACGGTGGCGATGCCCGCGTCCACCGAGTCCTGCGAGGCGGTGTCGATCGACACGCTGCCGTCGGAGTCCTCCGCGCTGCGGGACGCGACGACGACGGTCGCTCCCTCGGCGCGGAGGCGGTCGGCGACGGCGGTACCGATGTACCCCTTGCCTCCGACGACGAGTGCGACACGGTTCTTGAGTTCGAGGTCCACGCGCCCACGCTATGCCGGGGCGCTGCAGTCTGCTCGCCGTCGCGGCTCGCCGGTCGACGAGTACGTGCTCTTCTCGTAGTGTCGGTGGGTATCGAAGGGAACGAGGTGGACATGCGCTCACGATCAGCTGGCAATGTCGCGACGATCATCGCCGCAGGGTGTTTGGTACTGCTCCTCGTCGTCGTGTGGCTCCGCGGGCAGCAGTCGATCGGAGACGGGTTCGCGATCCCGGTCGTGCTCGTGCTCGCCCTCGGGTTCGCCGGCTGCACCGTCTGGGCCGGTGTCGTCGCGCTGCGTCGACGCGGGTCCGGGCGCTGACGTCCGGGCGCTGAACCCCGCACCGGACCGCAACCGGATCCGACGTGCCGTCGCGACTCAGCCGAGCAGCGGTTCGAGCCGCGTCACCGCCCGGCGCAGGTGCACCAACGCGTCGCCCGGCGACGACACCCGGGCCGCCGGCGCCGACAGGGTCAGCCCCGCCACGAGCTCGCCGCGCTCGCCGCGGACCGGGAGCGCCAGGCACCCGAACCCCGCCGTGAACGCGCCGACCTGGTGCACCGGTCCGAGGCCCCCTTCGGCGTGCAGCCGCCCCATCGCACTCGACCCGGGTGTCGCCCGCAGCGCGGCTTCGTCGAGCAGCGGGAAGTCCGGGTCGACGTCGATGTCGCGCACACCGGCGGCGTCGTAGCGCGCCAGGTGCACGCCCGCTCGGACGGCGGAGCGGACGTCGGCGAGCACCGAGCGCACGGCCCGGGGCAGCGGTGCGAGTGCCGGAGCGGGCGACACCCCGGCCAGGTCGGCGACCTTGTGGCCGAGGGCGAAGCCGCGCAGGTCCGGCAACCGGACGAGGTACTCGTCCTCGACGAGCAGGGTGATGAGCCGGTAGGTGGTGGCCCGCGGCATCCCGAGGGCCTCCGAGATCTGCTGGGCGGTGACGCCCGGTCCCGCGTGCGCGGCGGCCTCCAGCACCGCGAGGGCGTTCTGGATCGCCTTCGGCTGCCGCGCGCGGAGTCCGGGTTCGCTCACCGCACCTCCGCCTGGTGGCCGGTTCCGGCGGACGGACGGGAGGCCCCCAGCAGGTCCGCCTCGACCGGTACGTCGTACACGGCGCGGCTCCGACCCCGCCGCCAGGGTCGCCGACGTGTGGCCACCAGGAACGCGACCACCACCGCGGCGACCGTCCCCACGGCGAGGGCGACGGCCGGCCAGCGGGACGACGCGGCCTCGACCCCGAGGTAGGTGAGCAGGACGGCGGTCAGCAGGACACCGGTCGTGACGGCGACGACCGCGACCCCCGCCGTCAGCTCGCCGATGCGCCGCAAGAACACCGGGGCCGCGAAGCACGTCAGGGCGTACGCCGCGATGTACCCGAGGGCGGCGACGACGAGCTCGGCCTCCATCAGCGTCCACGTCGGGATCCCGCTCGCCAGGCCGAGGACCGGCAGCACCGTGAGCACGCCGCACGCGACCGCGCCGGCCACGAACGGGGTCCGGAAGCGCGACGACGCCCGACCGAGCACCCGAGGCAGGACCCCCTCGCGGCCCATCGCGAACAGGACCCGCACGAGCGCCGTGGTCGAGGCGATCGCGCACGCCGCGAACGACGCCGCGATCCCGAGGTCGAGCGCCCACCCGATCCACTGCATGCCGAAGGCGTTCGCCAGCTCGTTGACGGGCGAGGCGCTCGACGCCAGGTCGGCGCCCACGGCGGCGAACCCCATCTGCTGGGCCGCAGCGCTGACCACGTAGAGGACGCCGGCGACCAGGACGGTCCACGAGATCGCGCGGGGGATCGCCTGGAACGGGCGCCGGGCCTCCACACCGAGCACCGACGCGCTCTCGAACCCGACGAACGCGGTGACGGCGAGGGCGGTGCCGACCGCGAACGACGCCGGCTGCGTCTGTCCGAGCGCGACGGCGGAGACGTCGGCCGGGTGCAGGCGCGCGACCAGCGCGACGATCAGGACCACGATGACCGCCACCGACAGCGACTCGACGAGCAACGTCAGCCGGGTCGACAGCCGGACCCCGAGCGCGATCACCGCGAAGACGGCCGCGCCCATCACCAGCACGACGACGATCGTGACCAGGGCGTCGTCGCCGGCGGCCGGCACGAAGCGGGACAGCAGGTAGTCGAGGTAGTAGCCGCTGCCGGTGAGCGAGAACATCGCGATGAAGCCGTACCCGAGCAGGAGTGCTGCGCCCGCGACGACCCCGGCGACCGGGCCGAGCCCGAGCGAGACGTAGGTGTAGAGCGACCCGGTGCCGGCGACGCGTCGGACGAACTGGTTCACCGTCCGCCCGACCAGGAACGACAGCGCCATCGCCGCCAGCAGCGACCACGTGGCACCCTGTCCGGCGACCGTCGCGACGAGGACCGGGATCGTGGTCGCGGCGGCGGACGGTGCCACGGCGGACACCGACTGGGCGAGCACGTCGACCGGGCCGATGCTCCGCCGCGACAATCCGTCGACGGGGGAGCGCGTGCCGACGCCGGGCACCCGGGGCGGGTCGGCGATGGCTCGGTCGAGCGCGGTCATGCGGCAACCGTAGGGCTGCGCCGTTGCGGCCGTGTCTCGGTGGTGTTTCGGCGGCGTCTCACGCAAACGAGACGCCTCCGACGAGCACGTCCCATTCGGCGGCGACAGGGCTTCACGCCGGTGGAACGGCACCGCAACGGCGGCACGGGACCGTGGTCACACCCAGCACCACCACCTGCGATCCCCACCCACCCCGTCCCACCCGAACCGGAAGGCCACGATGTCCAGCATCACGAAGGACCCCGCGTCACTCGGAGCCGCACCCGCGCCGCAGCGGACCATGCGCGGCTCGCTCGGCGTCACCGCGATCGTGTTCATGGTCGTCGCTGCTGCCGCCCCGCTCACCGTCGTCGGTGGAGCCGCCCCGCTCGGCATGCTGCTCGGCAACGGCGTCGGGTTCCCGTCGCTGTACGCCGCGTCGGCCGTCGTGCTGCTGCTCTTCTCGGTGGGGCTGGCGGCGATGACCCGGCACGTGCCGCGGCCCGGTGCGTTCTTCACGTTCGTCGGACACGGGCTCGGTCGTCCGGCCGGCGCGGGAGCCGCCACGCTGGCCCTCCTGACGTACACGACCATCCAGGTCAGCGTGCACGGCTACATCGGGTACCTGCTCGGCGTCACCGTCACGGGCCTCGGCGGACCGGACATCCCCTGGTACGTCTGGTCGCTCGTCGTCGTGGCGCTGGTCGGGATGCTCGGCTACCGGCACATCGACCTGTCGAGCAAGGTGCTCGGCGTGATGCTCGTCGGCGAGGTCGGCATCGTGCTCGTCCTGGTCGCGGCGATCGTGTTCCGCGGCGGGGCCGACGGCCTGTCCCTCGCACCGTTCGAGCCGACGCAGATCATGTCCGGGTCGCCCGGCGTCGGGCTGATGTTCGCCATCGCCGCGTTCATCGGGTTCGAGGCCACCGCGATCTTCCGCGACGAGGCGAAGGACCCGGAGCGGACCATCCCCCGTGCGACGTACACGGCCGTGATCGGCATCGGCGTCTTCTACACGCTCGCGTCGTGGGGGCTCGTGATGGCCTGGGGCCCCGGCGGCATCCTCGCCGAGGTCGCGAAGGACCCCGGATCGCTCATCCTCACCACCGCCGCGCAGTACATCGGCAGCGCGGGGGAAGCCGTGCTCAACGTGCTGCTGCTGACGAGCATGTTCGCCTGCGTCCTGTCGTTCCACAACGTCATCACCCGGTACCAGCACTCGATGGCGAACGCGTCGCTGCTGCCCGGCCGGCTCGGCGACGTGCACCGGAAGCACGCGTCCCCGCACACCTCGAGCCTCGTGCAGACCGTCACCGCCGCCGTGCTGATGGTGCTGTTCGCGGTGCTCGGCCTCGACCCGGTGCTGCAGGTGTTCAGCTGGTTCGCCGGCGTCGCCACCCTGGGCGTCGCGATCCTGATGGCCGCGACGAGCCTCGCCGTCATCGTGTACTTCCGCCGCAACCCCGGTGACCGGCGGGTCTGGAACACCGTCGTCGCGCCCGTCCTCGGGTTCCTCGGGCTCGTCGCCGCCGCCGTCCTGATCTGGGTGAACTTCCCGACGCTCGTCGGCGACGTCGACGCCTCGGGCGCCAGCGTCTTCGGCGTCGTGAGCATCGTGCTCACCGGCCTGGTCGTGGTCGTCCCCGTCATCGGCGTGGTGCAGGCGGTGGTGCTGCGACGCCGCAGTCGGAGCCGCTACGAGCAGATGCTCGACCGTCTCGCCACCGAGAGCTGACCCGCCGGGCGCACCACGCGCCTCCCGGCCGAACCGACCCGACCCCACGCACGACGCAACGCGCAAGGAGCACCACGCACATGACGATCACCGACCCGACCACCGTGACCACCACCACGCACCCGCTCGGCAGCCTGACGCCCGACGAGTTCACCGCCGTCCGCGACCTCGTCACGGCGCAGCCGGACTGGACCGACACCACCCGGTTCGCCTACGTCGGCCTCGAGGAGCCGCACAAGCAGGAGGTCCTGGCGTGGCAGGCCGGCGACGGCCCCCTGCCGGACCGCACGGCCCGGGTGATGCTGCTCGACATGGCGACCGGTCGCTCCACCGACCGCGTCGTGTCGATCACCACCGGCGCAGTGCTGCGGACCGACGTGCTCGACGGGTCCCGCGGCCAGCTGCCCGTGCTGATCGAGGAGTTCGACGCCGTCGGCGAGATCGCGAACGCGGACGAGCGCTGGGTCGCCGCCCTGGCGAAGCGCGGCCTGTCCGCCGACGAGGTCAAGTGCGTGCCGCTGTCCGCCGGGTACTACGACTACCCGGAGGAGCAGGGCCGGCGCATCCTGCGTGTGCTCGCCTTCAAGCAGGACCACCCGGCCGACCACGTGTGGGCGCACCCCGTCGACGGATTGTCGGCGTACGTCGACGCCGCGAACCGTGCCGTCACGCGGATCGTGGACGTGGCGGACATGCCCGTGCCGACCACCTCGGGGAACTTCGACGACCCGGCGATGCAGGGCGAACCGCTCGACCTCAAACCGATCGTCATCACCCAGCCGGAGGGGCCGTCGTTCCACGTCGACGGTGAGTTCGTCGAGTGGGCGAACTGGCGGTTCCAGGTCGGCTTCGACGCCCGCGAGGGACTCGTGCTCCGCCAGCTCTCGTGGCAGGACGGCGAGCGGCTGCGTCCGATCGTGTACCGGGCGTCGATCGACGAGATGCTCGTGCCGTACGGCGACCCGTCCCCGGTGCGGTTCTGGCAGAACTACTTCGACACCGGCGAGTACCTGTTCGGTCGGTTCACGAACTCGCTCGAGCTCGGCTGCGACTGCGTCGGCGAGATCCAGTACTTCGACGCCGTGCTGGCCGACGAGCTCGGCAACCCGCAGACCATCCGCAACGGCATCTGCATGCACGAGGAGGACTTCGGCACGCTCTGGAAGCACGGCGACATCTACACCGGTTCGCAGGAGGTCCGTCGGTCCCGCCGCCTGGTGATCTCGTTCTTCACCACCGTCGGCAACTACGACTACGGCTTCTACTGGTACCTGTACCTGGACGGCACGATCGAGTGCGAGGCGAAGCTCACCGGCGTGCTCTTCACCAGCTCGTACCCGGGGCGCTCGGCGTCCGGCGACGACTACCCGTACGCCTCCGAGGTGGCCCCCGGCCTCGGTGCCCCGTACCACCAGCACCTGTTCTCGGCGCGGCTGGACATGATGGTCGACGGGCTGTCGAACGCGGTGGACGAGGTCGACGCCGTGCGGGTGCCGGTCGGGCCGGGCAACGAGCACGGCAACGCGTTCACGAAGTCGGTGACCCGGATCGCGTCGGAGTCGTCGTCGGGTCGTCTCGCCGACGCCTCGAAGGCCCGCACGTGGTTCGTCTCGAACACCGAGGAGCGCAACCACCTCGACCGCCCCACCGGCTACGTGCTGTACCCTCAGGACGCCCCCGTGCTGCTCGCCGACGACTCGTCGTCGGTCGCCGCCCGTGCCGAGTTCGCCCGAAAGCACCTGTACGTCACGCAGTACGACCCGGCGGAGCGCTTCGCCGCCGGCGACTTCGTGCACCAGAACCCCGGCGGTGACGGGGTCGCCCGGTACGTCGAGGGGGACCGACCGCTCGACGGCGAGGACATCGTGCTCTGGCACACCTTCGGCCCGACGCACTTCCCGCGGCCCGAGGACTGGCCCGTCATGCCGGTCGACTACGCCAAGTTCACGCTCAAGCCGTACGGGTTCTTCCCGCGGAACCCGGCGCTCAACGTGCCGGCGGCCATCGGGGCGAACGCGGCGACGCACTGCTCGCACCGAGCGTCCGGAGGCGTCGAGGCGGCGCACGACGCCGTCGCACACGACCACGACCACGGGCACTGACGTGACCGACCTGCTCGGGCTCGCCGCGATCGTGCCGGCGTCCGCCGGGGCCTGCTGCACGGTCGGGGCGTGGCGCCCCGGCCGTGCGGTCGACGTGGTGGCAGCGGTCGTGATGGTGGCCGCGATGGTGGACGGGGCCTTCGGGCCGCGCGTGCTGCCCGGGGTGCTCTGGTTCGTGGTGCTCGCACTGCTGGCCGTGGTGGTCGCCGCGGTGCATCGGGTGCAGAGCGCGTCCGGTGCGTCCGGTGCGTCCGGTGCGACCGGTGCGTCCGGTCCGGACGGGAGGCACGGGTCGTCTCCGGCGGTGCGGGTCACGTCGGCGCACGGTCGGTTCGGGCGACTGCACGTGGCGCTCGGCCTGCTGGTGATGGGCGCGCTGGGCGTCGGCATGGCGCACGACCCCGGCATGACCGGCATGGCGGGTGTCGGCGTGCACGGACACGGCGGCGCGGTCGCCGTCACGTGGCAGGTCGTCCTCGGTGGCCTGACCACCGGCTACCTGCTGCTCACCGCCCACATGGTGCGGGACGGCATCCGGCGTCGGGCCCGGGCGCTCCCCGTCGTCGAGACGCTCGCCATGGGGATCGCGGTGGCGGTCATGGCCGCAGCGATGGTCTGAACCGGTTCGGCGCGCGAAACGTACATTCTGCGAACCGTTCGTTGCGGAAAACGTTCACGTCGTGAAAGAGTTCGACCGTCCGCAGGGGACGAACGGCCGCAGAAGGGCGGGATCAGACATGCACAGCACGTACTCCGGGATGCCTCGGGCGGCACGGATCGGTGGCAGCCACACCCGCATCGGTCTGACCGACCCGGCAGTGATCGACGCTTACGTCGAGCGCCGCATCGAGGACCCGTCGCTCCTCGCCGGGCGCGCCGAGCCGGCGTACGCCGACTTCTTCACCGTCCCCGCCGCGTAGCGAGCAGCAAGGAGCGCATGATCGCATGCCGTTGACCGTCGTCCGTCGAGAGCACGCCCACCTCTACACCCGCGAACCCCGATCCGAGGCTGCGAAGACCGCCGTCGACGCCCTGCTGCGCCTCCAGCACGCCGAAGAGCAGCAGATCGAGTCCGCACGCATCGAGAGCGGGTTGAGCAAGAACGAGTCGCTGGCGATCCGGTACATGCTCCAGGCGCACCGCGACGGTCGCACCATGGGCCCGAAGGACCTCGCCGTCATGCTCACCGTGTCGAACGCCTCGATCACGAAGCTCGTGGACGCGCTCGTCGACAAGGAACTCCTCGTCCGCACCGCGCACCCCACCGACCGACGGGCACAGGTCCTCGAACCCACCGACCTCGCCGCCGAGAAGATCGATGCCTCGTACGCCCGCTTCCACGAAGCCGTCGTCGGGGTCCTCGACCACCTGTCCGACGCCGACAACGCCGTCCTCGCGGAGTCGCTGACGAAGATCAGCGATGCCCTCACCGAGGGGCTGCCCGTGCCGGTGGACGAGGAGAACTGACACGATCGCGGTCGACGGCCGGGGCTGACGCGACCAGACGGACGTGACCCGGGGCAGTCGTCGCGACCGCCTGAGGGCGGGAGGCGCGGTGCGGCCCCGCCACGGGCCTCCAGTCCAGGGGTGGCGCTAAAACCTTCCAGCGGTAAGTTGGGTGCATGACGCACCCTGCCGACGACGACGCGGCCCCGCCGCGACGCGGCGGGTACCGCAAGGGAGCCGAGCGCCGGACCCAGATCCTCGACGAGATGATCCGCATGGTCGCGGAACAGGGCGTCGACGCATCGTCGTTGCGGTCCGTGGCCGAAGCCCTCGGGATCACCCACGCGGCGCTCCGCCACTACTTCCCCAGCCGCGATGAACTGCTGCTCGCCGTCTACCGCGAGCACGAGGTGCGCGAGCAGGGGGCGCCCGACCGGTTGGAGTCGGCGATCGGGGACATGCGCGACAGTGCCTCGCGCAACCGTGCGGTGCCGGGCCTGGTGCAGCTCTACACGACGCTCGCGGCCGACGCCGTGCAGGAGGGCCACCCGGCGACCCGTGACTTCATGCGGGAACGGTTCACGCGGCTCCGGGCCGACCTCGCCGCGCTGATCGAGGCGGACCAGGCGGCGGGACGGATCCGCGGGGACCTGGACCCGGTCGACCTCGCGAGCTTGAGCATCGCGGCGTCCGACGGGCTGCAGGTGCAGTGGTTGCTCGACCCCGAGGCGGTCGACGGCGAGAAGGTGCTGCGGTTGCTCGAGCAGATCGTGCCCGCGCCGCCGGAGTGAGCGCGGCGCGTGCGTTTCGCGGCGCGCTTGCGCTTGCGTGCGCGTGCGCGTGCGCTTCGTGAGCAGAAATGGTCGGGTCCCCGTTCGGGACCCGACCATTCCTGCTCACCAGGTGCGGCGCGGTGCGCGACGCACGACGTGACTACGCGTTCGCGGCCTCGGCGAGGACCGCGGCGGCGGGGTCGAAGTCCTCGGGGAGCGGCTGGATCGGGTCGATCGACGAGGTGATCTCGACGGACTGACCCGACTCGGCTGCGTCGCGGATGCCGAGCATGACGTCCAGCGCGTGCGAGGCGACGGCACCGGAGGCGCGCTCCGGGCGGCCCTCGGCGATCGCGCGGGCCAGCTCGACGACACCCGTGCCGCGACCCCAGGTGGAGCCCTTGTGCGTCAGCGTGGTCGGCTCGTCCTTGCCGAGCGTCCACAGCGTGCTGTCACCGTCGAAGACGTTCGGGTCCGGCAGCACGATGGTGCCCTCGGAGCCGTTGATCTCGACGAAGCCGTTGCGGGGCAGTGCGTGCTGGAACGACAGGGTCGTCTGGGCCGACTGGCCACCCTCGAACGAGATGAGCGCTGCGTGGTGCGTGGGCACCTCGACGGCGAACTCGGTGCCGGCGCGGGGTCCGGAACCGATCACGCGCGTCTCGCGGGACTTCGACGACACTGCCTGCACGCGCGAGGCGGCGCCGAAGGCGTGCAGGAGCGTCGTGACGTAGTACGGGCCGATGTCGAACAGCGGACCGGCGCCCTGGGCGTACAGGAACTCGGGGTCCGGGTGCCACTGGTCCGGTCCGGGCACGTGGAACATCGTCGTCGCGGTGAGTGGCGTGCCGATGTCGCCGCGGGCGATGGCGCGGATGGCGGTCTGGATGCCGGCACCGAGGACGGTGTCGGGCGCGGTGGCGTAGCGGACACCGGCAGCCTCGGCCGCGGCGAGGAGCGCCTGCGCGTCCTCCGCGTTGGTCGCGACGGGCTTCTCGCTCCAGGTGTGCTTGCCGGCAGCGATGATCTGCTGGCCGACCTTGGCGTGCTCGGCGGGGATCGTGATGTTCACCACGATCTGGATGTCGTCGCGGGCGAGGAGCTCCTCGACCGTGCCGGACGCGGGGACACCGTACTTCTCGGCCTGCGACGCGGCGCGCTCGAGGATGAGGTCGGCGACCATCAGGACCTCGACGTCGGCGAACTGGGTCAGGTTCGTCAGGTACTGGTCCGAGATGTTCCCCGCACCGATGATGCCGACTCCGATGCGGCTCACTTGTCGTTGTCCTTCAGCCATGCGAGGGACTCGGTGATGCCCTGGAAGACGTCGCCCGAGTAGGCGTCGAACTCGACGACGCGGATGGCCTGCGGCGCCGCGGCGAGGATGCCCGCCACGTCCACGTCGCCCTGGCCCGCGGGGGTCTGGTTCTCGAACGCACGCTGCAGCGCCTCGGGCACGACGAGCGCGCTCTCCGACGAGGGCAGCGCGGTGAGGATGTCGCCGTCGACCTTGCCGTCCTTGACGTGGATGGCGACGACGCGGTCGCCGAGTGCCCGCAGCACGGCGGGGGCGTCGGCGCCGCCGACGGTCGCCCAGAAGGTGTCGAGCTCGAGCACCGTCTCCGGGCTGATCTGCGACACGAAGTGGTCGTAGACCGTGCGGCCGTCGACCTTGTTCGTGAACTCCCACTGGTGGTTGTGGTAGCCGAACTTCAGGCCGCGCGAGGCTGCCTCGGCGGTCAGGACGTTGACGCGCTCGGCGATCTTCGCGACGTCGTCGGCGGTCTGCCAGCGGTCGGTCGGGATGAACGGGTCGATGACCGTCTGGATCCCGAGGCGCTCGGCGGCGTCCCAGATCGGGGCGGTGTCCTCGGCGTCGATCACGGCGACGTGGCCGGACGGTGCCTTGAGGCCGGTCGCGGCGAAGGCCCGCTCGAGGTCCGCGGCACGCTCGACGAACGCGTAGGGCTCGACGTTCTCGTAGCCGATCTCGGCGACGCGGGCGATGGCCTTGTCGAGGTCTTCGGCGATGGCGTCTCGCAGCGAGTACAGCTGCACAGAAGTGGTGGGCATTGCTCAAGGCTCCTTCGGTCCTGTCTGGGTGTCGCGGCACCCAGGTGGCACAGCACCGGGTGTCGCAGTCCGTCGAGGAGCGATGCTCCACGGCGAGATCGATGACGACGCTACCCCAAAAACCACCCGGTGTGTAGTTTTTGCGTCCTCTCGTGTCGCACGTCGGTACATGAACGACACCTGTCGATGTATGCTCAGCCAGTCAAAACCGTGCAGAGGATGGTTTTGGTCACCAGCATCGACTCAAGGAGGCGTCATGAGCACACCCGAACCCGGCAGCCCGGCACTGTTGAACCCCGAAGAGGGCATCACACAGCCGATCAGCACCGTGAAGGTGGGCATCGGCTACCAGATCGCCCTGTTCCTCGGGCAGTTCGGCCTCTTCGTCGCACTCATGGCACCGGTCTACGTCAGCATGCAGCTCAAGGCGCAGGCCCTGGTCGGTGACGACGCGGCGAACGTCATCGGCTCGGTGCTGCCGATCGGCGCGTTCGGTGCGCTCATCATGAACCCCCTCGCCGGCGCGCTGTCCGACCGCACCCGCACCCGCTGGGGTCGTCGTCGGCCATGGCTGCTGAGCGGTGTCGTCGTCTTCGCGATCGCCCTCGCCTGGATCGCCTACTCGCCCGACGTCCTGAACCTGACGCTGGCCTGGCTCCTCGCCCAGCTCGCCGCCAACGCGACGCTGGCCACCCTGCTCGCGAGCTTCGCCGACAACGTCCCCCAGCTGCAGCGCGGCCGCTCGTCGAGCATCATCGCCCTCGCGCAGAACATCGCCGTGCTCGCCGGCACCTACCTGTCGGTGTTCTTCGTCGCGAACCTGCCCGTGCTGTTCATCGCGCCCGGCATCCTGGCGATCATCCTCGTCGCGGTGTACGCCGTGGTCGCCCGTGACGACCTGCCGACGTACAAGCTGAAGAAGTTCACGTTCCTGAACCTCATCGCCTCGTTCTGGACGAACCCGATCAAGAACCCGGACTTCGCATTCGCCTGGTGGTCGCGCTTCCTGATCATCTTCGCCACCTTCATGTTCACGACCTACCGACTGCTCTACATGGAGAAGCACCTCGGCATCGAGGACGCGAAGGAGGCCACCGCGGCGGTCGCTTTCGGTGTGCTGCTCTACACGATCGCGCTCCTGGTCAGCGCGGCACTGTCCGGCTGGGCGTCCGACAAGATCGGTCGTCGCAAGGTCTTCGTCGGCGGTTCGACGGCGATGTTCGCCGTCGGCCTGGTCGTGCTCGCGCACGCCGACACCGTGAACGGCTTCTACGTGGCCGAGGTCATCATGGGCTTCGCGTACGGCATCTACTCGGCCATCGACACCGCGCTCGTCGTCGACGTGCTGCCGAACGCCGACCGCCCCGGCAAGGACCTCGGGGTCATCAACATCGCCAACGCGCTGCCGCAGTCGCTCGCTCCGGCCGTCGCACTGTTCTTCCTGAAGATCGGGTCGGGCGACGCCGCCGACAACTACACGCTCATGTGCTGGGCCGCCGGCGCGATCGCCATCATCGGTGCCCTTGTGGTGATCCCCATCAAGCGGGTTCGATAGCCGGATGCACACCTCCGGGGTCGACGTGGACCGCAGCCAGCTCGCCGGGTGGCGGAACGCGATCATCGTCGCGTTCGCCATCGGCGGGATCAGCCTGGCCGGTTGGGGTCCACGGCTCCCGGAGCTCCGCGTCGAACTCGGTGTCGACATCGGCACCATCGGCCTCATGCTCGGCGGTGTCACGATCGGCTCGATCGGGGGCCTGCTCAGCGCCGCCCCGCTGCTCCGGCGCCTGGGCGGCCGACGTGCCCTGACGGCGGTCGCCGTCCTGGTCCCCGCCGCACTGGCGCTCATCGGCGTCGCCGCCGCGCTGCACTCCGTGCCGCTCGCGAGCGTCGGGTTCGTCATCGCGGGTGCCGGGATCGGTGCGCTCGACGTCATGGCGAACGTCGAGGGCACGGCGATCGAGGTGCTCGCCGGTCGCACGCTGCTCCCGTTGATGCACGCCGCCTGGTCGGGAGGCGCGGCCCTCGGCGCCGGGATCGCCGCCCTCTGCGCGTGGCTGGGCATCACCCCCTCGGCCCAGTTGATCGGTGAGGCCGTCGTCATCCTGGTGGTCGGCGTGATCGCGATGCGCGCGATCCCGGACGGCACGCGCGCCGAGGAGCACGACACGACGCTCACCCCGCGGCAGCGCCTGCGGCAGTGGGCGCGTGGCTGGGCGGACGTCCGACTCCTGCTGATCGGCGTCGTGATGCTCGGCGTCGAACTCGGCGAGGGGTCGGCGAACAACTGGCTCGCCCTCGCGGCCACCGACGGACACGGCCAGACGGCGACGGTCGGCGCGCTCTTCTTCACCGTGTTCGCGGTCTCCGAGGCCGCGACGCGCGTCTTCGCCGGCCCCGTCGTCGATCGACTCGGACGCGTCCGGACGGTCCGCTGGACGACCGCGCTCGGCATCCTCGGCGCCGTCCTGTTCATCGTCGGCACGACCTGGTGGCTCACGCTCATCGGCGTGGTGCTCTGGGCGGTCGGCGTCTCGATGGGGTTCCCCCTCGGCATGTCGGCAGCGGCGCAGAGCGGCCCGAACCCGGCTGCCCGGGTCAGCGTCGTCGCGTCGATCGGGTACTTCGCGAACTTCGCCGGCCCGCCCGTCATCGGCGCGATCGCCGAGCAGGTCGGCGCGCTCAGCGCACTCTGGTTGATCGCCGTGCTCTTCGTGGCCGCCTTCGCTGCATCCGGATCGCTGCGTCCGGTCGCCGAGCCGACCCACGAGCGGGTCAGCGACCCTCGGTAGCGTGGAGCCCATGCTCGACGCGACGCCTGCCCCGTTCGACACCCCGGCCGGCCGGATCGTCGGGACGGTCGACGGCACCGTGGTGCGCGTGCTCGGGATCCCCTACGCGCGGGCCGAGCGGTTCGCGCCGCCGGAGCCGATGCCGCCCTTCGCGAGCGAATTGCACGCGTCGACGCCGTCCCCCGTGGCACCGCAGCCGCACGCGCAGTTCGTCGACCAGCTGCTCGGCGAGGTCGAGGACATCACGGTCGACGAGCACTGCCAGCGCCTGTCGATCACGCTGCCCGCCGACGTGACGCCCGACGAGCGCCTGCCCGTGATGGTCTGGATCCACGGCGGCTCGTACGTCATCGGCGGCGGCGACCTACCGATCTACGACGCCCGCGACCTCGTGACCGAGCAGCGTGTGATCGTGGTGTCGGTGACCTTCCGGCTCGGGGTCCTCGGGTTCCTGGGCGACGGGGCGTCGATCCCGGCGAACCTCGGGCTGCTCGACCTGCTCGAGTCGCTCCGCTGGGTGCAGGCGAACATCGCCGCGTTCGGGGGCGACCCCGACCTCGTCACGGTGTTCGGGCAGTCCGCCGGCGGCGACGCAGCAGCCCACCTGATGATCAGCGACGGCGCGGCCGGGCTGTTCCGCCGAGCGATCATCCAGAGCGCACCGCTCGGGTTGTCCCGCGGTCGGTCCCGGATGAACCGCGCGATGATGCGGGCCGTCGGTGCCGTGCACGCCGACACCCCACTCGACGACCTGCTCGAACGGCAGGCCCTCGGGACCCGTGCGGCCGCGCCGTACGGACTCGCGGGCGGGATGCCGTTCGGCACCCAGTACGGGTTCGCCCCGTTGCCCCGAGAACGCGACCTCGACGCGGCCTGGAGTCGGGTCGCTCCCGACGTCGACGTCCTGATCGGTTCCGCGACGGACGAGACCGGCATGTACGTGCCGTTGGTCCGCGGTCTGTCGCGGGTCGCCCGGTCGCGGATCCTGCGCCCGGCGCTCCGCTGGTGGGTGGTCCGTCCGCTCTCCGACGTCATCTACGGCCGCGACGTCCGACGCTTCACCGCGCGGCACCGTCGAGCCGGCGGGCGGGCGACGTCCTACCGGCTCCTCCGTGGCGTGACCACCGTGCCGACCGGCGCCGTCCACATGAGCGACCTGCCGCTGCTGCTCGGCGGCCGCGAGGCCTGGGCCGGCACCCGCTTCGTCCCCGAGCGCGACTGGCCCGAGGTCGAGCGGCGCGGCCGGGCCTTCCGTGCGATCTGGGCCGAGTTCGCCCGGACCGGCGCCGTCACCGCCCCGGACGACGAGACGCTGACCTTCGATCGGCACTGACCGTCTCCGCGCCCCCTGAACTGGCGGTCGCGTGGTCTCCCCCGGGACCGGACAATCGTCAGCATGCCCACGCCCGACGCCGATCTCCGTGCACGCATCGTGTCCGGTGCGATCGAGGCGTACCGCGCGACGGACTTCCACCGGGTCGGACCGGACGAGGTCGCCGAGCACGCCGGGGTGCCGGTCGCCGAGGTCGGCCGAGCGTTCCCGATGTGGGAACTCCTCGTCGTCGCGGTCATCGACCGGTGGAACAACGGCAGCCGACTCGCGCTGTGGCCCGTCGCCGAACGAGACGGTGCCGTCGCGTACCTGCGCGCCCGGCTCGAGGCCGGCATCACGGACCCGGCCCTCGTCCGGCTCCGGATCGCCGTGCTCAGCGCCGCGTCGAACCCCGGCCACCCCGCAGCCGGGTGGTTCCGCACCCAGTACACCCGGGCGTTCGAGGACCTCACCCTCGCCCTGGTCCGTGACGTCGTCGCTGCCCGCGAACCGCGCGGCGCCTCGCCCCGGCACGCAGCCGAGCAGCTCATGGCACTGTTCGAGGGGCTGCAGCTGCAGGCGATGGTCCGCGACGGCGCCGAGCCGCTGAGCGGCTTCGACCGCGCCGTCGCGCGGATGCGAGTCGGTTGGGCGGCAGCGCGCGTCGACGCCTGACCGATCCGCGCGGGAGCACGGACGGGAGGCACGGCGCGGCTTGCCTGCGTCGGCTCGCCCACCTGGCATGGTCGGCCCCATGGAGTACACCGACTACGACACCCGGCTCGCCGCGTACGGCGTGATTACGGACGGTGACCGGGTGCTCCTGGCGAAGCTGCGCTTCCCCGAAGCCGGCACGTGGACCTTGCCGGGCGGCGGCGTCGAGTTCGACGAGACCGTCGAGCAGGCCGTCGTGCGCGAGGTCCGCGAGGAGACCGGGTACGAGTCGGAGGTCGGTGCCCTGCTCGGCGTCCGGCACCACGTCGTCCCCGCCGAGCGCCGGATCCACGCCAACGGGCGCCCGATGAAGGCCGTGCAGGTCGTGTTCCGCGCGACGGTCGTCGGCGGCGCACTGCGCGACGAGATCAACGGGTCGACCGACGAGTCGCGCTGGCTGCCCATCGCCGAGCTCCCGCACCACCGGCACGGGCTGCTCGTGCCCGTCGCACTGGCGTGGGCGGGCGCGCTCACCCGCTGACGCGACTCGCTACTCGGCGACGACGCTCAGGACGTTGCCCGACGGGTCGGTGAACCAGGCGATGAGCGGGCCGCCCTTGCGGTTCACGCCCTTCTCGTCGGTCATCCCCTCGTACTGCAGGAACGCGACGCCCTTCTCGGTGAGCTCGTCCACCGCGGCGTCGACGTCCGGCACCGGGAAGTTCAGCACCGTGAAGGCAGCCGGTTCGTGCGCAGGGCCCTTCGGGTAGACGAGGACACCGTGGCCGTCGCCGAGCTGCAGGAAGAGCATGCCGTGGTCCTCGGTGACCTCGACCCCCAGGACGTCCTGGTAGAACGCCTTCGCCTCCGGGACGTCCCGTACCGAGAACCCGCTGAACGCCTTCGTCGCATCGACCATGCGGCCAGTGAACCACCCCGGTCCGGTGTCGGCGCGCTCTGCCAGGATGGGGCCGTGAGCCACCCGGACAGCAGCGTCGACGACGCCGTCGAGCGTGCGGTCGAGCTGGCCTCGGCGGGGCCACGGGCAGTGCTCGGCATCGCGGGTGCTCCCGGTGCCGGCAAGTCGACCCTGGCCCGCCGCGTGGTCGCCGCCGTCGACGAGCGACTCGGGGACGGCACAGCGGTGCAGGTGCCGATGGACGGCTTCCACCTGTCGAACGCGGCGCTCGACGCCCTCGGCCGGCACGACCGCAAGGGCGCCGTCGACACCTTCGACGCCGACGGGTACGTCGCTCTCGTCCGACGACTCGTCGCTGCCGACAGCACCGTTTGGGCGCCGGACTTCGACCGCCGCATCGACGAGCCCGTCGCCGGCAGCATCGCCGTCCCGCCGACCGCCCGGCTCGTGGTCTCCGAGGGGAACTACCTGCTCGACGACGCCGAACCGTGGGCAGCGCTCGGCAACCTGTTCACCGAGACCTGGTTCTGCGCCGTCGACGACGGGGTGCGGGTCGACCGCCTGGTCGGTCGGCACATGCGGCACGGACGCGACCACGACGCGGCGCGCGCGTGGGCGGTGGAGGTCGACGGCGTGAACGCGGCGAGGGTCGCGCCCACGGTGACCCGTGCCTCCAGGACGGTTCGGACGTGACCAGCAGAACGACGTGACACCGATCGAAGGAGCGACCATGACCATCGCCATCACCGGAGCGACCGGCAACATCGGGGGCGCCGTCGCACGCGCGCTCGCCGCGGACGGCGTTCCGTTCCGGATGATCGTGCGCGACGCAGCGCGCGCCCCGGAGCTGCCGGGCGCCGAGGTCGCGGTCGCCACGTTCGCCGACGCCGACGCCAGCCGCGCGGCGCTCGAGGGGGTCGACGTGCTCCTGATGGTGTCGGCGGCCGAGGCCGAGGACCGGCTCGACCAGCACCGCACCTTCGTCGCAGCAGCTGCCGAAGCCGGCGTGCGACACGTCGTCTACACGTCGTTCCTCGGCGCGGCCGAGGACGCGACCTTCACCCTCGGGCGCGACCACTGGGCGACCGAGCAGGCGATCCGCGCGACCGACACGGCGTACACGTTCCTGCGGGACAGCTTCTACCTGGACTTCGTCGAGGACCTGGTCGGCGAGGACGGCGTGATCCGCGGGCCGGCAGGCGACGGCGCCATGGCGGCGGTCGCACGTGCGGACGTCGCACGGGTCGCGACCACCGTGCTGCAGGACCCGGGAGCGCACGTGGACCGCACCTACGAGCTGACCGGGCCCGCGGCGATCACACTCGCCGAAGCCGCTGCGGTGGTGTCCGAGGTGCGCGGCCGCACGGTGACCTACCACCCGGAGACGTTGGACGAGGCGTACGCGTCTCGGGCGCAGTGGAACCCCGAGCCGTGGCAGGCCGATGCGTGGGTGAGCACCTACACGGCGATCGCCGAGGGGGCGCTTGCGCACGTGTCCGGCGACGTCGAACGCATCACGGGCAGGGCGCCGATGTCGCTGCGCGAGGTGCTCGCCGCCGGGTAGCGGGCGCGGCGCCCCTCAGGACACGCGGCGCGCGGCGATCGTGCCGACGACCCCGAGCGTCAGCACCGACACGAGCACGACGAGCAGCGGTGCCGTCCAGTCGCCGGTCGCACCGTGCAGCGCGCCCGCGACGAGCGGTCCGGCCGAACCGATCAGGTACCCGCCGCCCTGCACGAACGCGGACATCCGACGGGCATCGGCGTCGCTCGACACGATCCGCACGATCACGATGAAGATCACGGTGATGCCGCCGCCCTGGGCCGCGCCGCCGAGCACCGACCACAGCAGCCAGAGCTGCGGGGCGAACAGCAGCCCGAGCGGCATCGCCAACCACAGCGTCCCGACGAGCGCGATGATCGCCGCCGGCCGCCACTTCGCCGCGAGCAGCGGGACCCCGAGCGCACCGACCACGGCCAGGATCTGGAACACCGACGAGCTCGCCCCGGACGACGCCTTCGAGAAGCCGATCTCGTCGTGCAGCAGGGTCGGGATCCAGGCGGTCAGGGCGTAGTACGAGAACGCCTGGCCGCCGAAGGCCAGCGTGAGACCCCACGTGATGAGTCGTCGAGCGGGGCGGACCGGCTCGGCGGCGGTGGCAGCAGCGGCCGCCGCGGCCCGGTCGGCGCGGATCGTCCGGATCGCCCCGGTGTCGAGCACCTGGTCGATCGGCCCGGTGATCGGCAGGGGTTCGTCGTCGTCCGAGCGCACCGGGCGGCGCCACGCGGCCCGGGCACCCACCGCGTACGTCCAGGCGAACCCGGCGATGACCGCGAAGACCGCCCACACGGCGATGGCGATCGGCCAGCCCCACAGCGCCGCCAGGGGAGCGGTCGCGAGCGACGTGATCATCGACCCGACGTTGAGCGCCGACGTGTAGACGCCGGTGACCAGGCCGACGCGTTCCGGCGAGGTGTCCCGCCGGATGACGACGGGGATCACCACGTTGCCGATCGTGATGCCGATGCCGATCACCGCGGTGCCGATGAGCAGTGCGGCCGACGACGGCATCGAGCGCACCACGGTCCCGGCGAGCACGATGACGAGCGACAGGGACACCGCACGCTCGGGGTCGGCCTTGGCGATGACCCAGCTGGCGAACGGCGTCGCCAGGGCGAAGCAGAGCACGGGGATCGTCGTCAGCAGCCCGGCGATCGTGGACGTCAGGCCGAGGTCGAGCCGGACGTCGCCGATGACCGGAGCCGTCGCGACGATCGGCCCGCGGAAGTTCAGGGCGATGAGGACGATGGCGGCGGGCAACACCCACGCGGCGGCACGCAGCCCCTGCCGCGTCGCGCCGGTCCGGCCGTGACCGCTCGTCGCGTCGGTCCCGCCCGTCACGGCAGCAGGATCGGGAGCAGGTCGAGCGGGGTGGCGGCCGTGGCGATGGTGCCCTCGGCCTCGGCGGGGGAGCCGTACCCCCACTCGGCGAAGACCACCGGGACACCGTGCACCGTGGCGCCCTCGACGTCGTGCACCCGGTCGCCGATGAGCACCGGACGGCTGATGTCGAACCCGCGGGCGTCGAGGCGGCGCAGCGCTTCCTCGACGACGTCGGCCTTGCTCGACCGGACCTCGTCGTCGCTGGCGCCCGTGATGATGTCGATGTCGCCGGTGAGCCCGTAGTGCTCGAGGATGTACGTCGCCGGCGTCTCGGGCTTGCTCGTCGCGGTCGAGATCGGCAGCCCGGCGTCGTGCAGGGTGCGGAGCACGACGTCGATGCCGGGGAACATCGTCGAGTCGAGGGCGCCGTGCGAGAAGTAGTGCTCGCGGTACACAGCGAGGGTGTGCTCCGCCTGCGCCTCGTCCATGCCCATCGCGACCCGGAACGTGTCCATGATCGGCGGGCCGACGAACGACATCAGGGTGTCGTGGTCGGGCACCGGGACGCCGACGGTGCGGAAGGTGTGCGTCAGACTCTCGAGGATGCCCGGCGCGGAGTCGCTGATGGTGCCGTCGAGGTCGAACAGGATGGCGGAGAACGGGCTGGTCATGTCCTGCCCACCCTACCTGCGGCGGTCGACGGGACCACCCGGGTGCCGTGGGCGACGGGGCGGACGTGCGCCGGGCCTCCCGGTCGGGCGGCGGGCAACGCATCAACGCGCTGCGCCGCGACCGCGCTCAGAACAGGCGGGTGTGCCCGCCCTCGATGCCGCGCATCGCGTCGTAGTCGAGCACGAGGACGCGGATGCCGCGGTCCTCGGCGAGGGTGCGCGCCTGCGGCGCCACCGTCTGCGCCGCCAGCACGCCCTGCACCGGCCGCAGGTGCGGATCGCGGTTCATGAGCTCGAGGTAGCGCGTGAGCTGCTCGACCGCGTCGATGTTGGCGTTGCGCTTCATCTCGACCGCGACGCTCGCGCCGGCGTCGTCGCGCGCCAGGATGTCGACCGGCCCGATGGCGGTCATGTACTCGCGGCGGACCAGCGTGTGGCCGTCGCCGAGCAGTTCGATCTGCTCCGCGAGGAGCTGCTGCAGGTGCGCCTCGACCCCGTCCTTCACCAGGCCCGGGTCGACGCCGAGGTCGTGGGTCTGGTCCGCGATGACCTCGTGGATGGACACGATCAGGCGGTCCTGGGTCTTCTTCTGCGTCACCGTCCAGACCTCGGTGATGCCGCCGACGGCCTGCTCCTCGTCGGGCTCGCTCATCTCGATCGAGCACGGCGGGCTCATCCAGTTCAGCGGCTTGTAGCTGCCACCGTCGGAGTGCACGAGCAGCGATCCGTCCGCCTTGAGCATGAGCAGACGGGTCGCGAGCGGCAGGTGGGCTGAGAGCCGGCCGGCGTAGTCGACGGAGCAGCGGGCGATGACGAGACGCACCCGGGAAGCCTAACGGGCGTCGCGTCCCGACCCGGACGGCGCGCTCGTCGCGTCGGCAGCGCTGGTTGCGTTGGCAGCGCTCGTCGCGTTGTCAGCGTTGTCGGCGTGGTCAGCGCTGTCGGCCGGGAGGCGCGGCTCGCCCCCGCCGTGTCCGTCGCCGCCCCCGCGGGTCGGCCTGGCGGCGGCGCCGGTCTCACGGGCGGCACCCGACGCGAGTCCCGCCGCGATGATGAACACGAAGACGACCAGGAGCGCACCGAGCAGTCCGACGTGCTCGCCGAGGAACCCGATGAGTGGCGGCCCGGCCAGGAACGCCACGTACCCGATGGTCGCGACGGCGCTGACCTTCGCGGCGGCGGTGCGGGGGTCGTCGGCGGCGGCCGACATGCCCATCGGGAAGCCGAGGCTGGCACCGAGGCCCCAGAGCACGACGCCCACGATCGCGAGCGGCACGTTGTCGATGAAGATGAGCATGCCGAGGCCGACCACCGCGACGGCGGCGCTGATGCGCAGGATCGGCACGCGCCCGAACTTGTCGATGAGGGGGCTGCCGGCGACGCGGCCGACGGTCATCGCGGCGAGGAACACCGTGAGCACCCCGGCGCCGGCAGCGTTGTCGAGCCCGTGGCCGTCGATCATCGCGAGCGGCAGCCAGTCGTTCGCGGAGCCCTCGGCCAGGGCCATGCCGAGCACGATCACGCCGATCAAGATCGTGGACGGCTGTGCCCAGACCTGCATGCGCGTGAGCGGCGTCGCGACCGGGCTGGTGTCGGTGGAGACCTGCTCGGCGAAGCGGTGCTCGTCCTGGAACTTCGTGACGGCGACGAGCATCACGGCGCTCGTGATGACGACCAGCACGATGAAGTGCACGGAGACCGGGATCTCGAGCCGCTCGGCCAGGGCACCGAGCCCGGCGCCGGCCAGCGTGCCGAGGCTGAATGCTGCGTGGAACAGCGGCATGATCGTTCGCCCGCCGGCCTTCTCGGCGGCGGCTCCGGAGACGTTCATCGACACGTCGCACAGGCCGTTGCCGAACCCGAAGGCGATCAGCGCGATCCAGATGGCGGCGAAGCCCCACTCGAGCGTGACCGCGATGCCGGCGAAGACCATGCCGAGCGCCAGGCAGGCGGCGGCGATCTGGAGCCCGCGCCGTGCGCCGAGCTTGGCGACGATGTGGCCGGCGAAGGTCAGGCCACCGATGGAACCGACGGCCATGCCCAGGACGAGCAGACCCATCTCGAACGTGCTCGCGCCCAATGAGTCGCGGACGCTCGGGATCCGGCCGAGCCACGTCGCGATGTCGAGCCCGGACAGGGTGAACACCACGAACACCGCGATGATCCAGGCCCTGGTGGTCGGAACGGTGCGGGTGGACGGCGTCGTCATGGTGGTCCCATCGTGCTTCGTTGCTGGTGGTCGTCGTGCGGGTCGCGCTGCGCGTTTTGTTCTGGGTCGGCCGCTATCGAATCGATTCGACCGCTTGCTCCCGCTACGCTAACCGGCGATGGACGAACCGGCAACAGCACTCGGCGCGTCGCCTTCCCGCGGCGGCGTCACCCGTCGGTCGCGCCCGACGCTGGCCGCGGTCGCCCGTGCCGCCGGTGTCGCGCCGTCGACGGCCTCGCTCGCGTTCAGCGGCAGCGGCCCGGTGTCCGAGGACGCCAAGGCACGCGTGCTCGCCGCCGCCGCCGAGCTCGGCTATGGCGGCCCCGACCCCCGTGCGCGTTCGCTCCGCCGAGGCCGTTCCGGTGTCATCGGTGTCGTGATGGACGAACGCTTGAGCGACGCCTTCCGCGATCCGGTGAACGTCCTGACGCTCGACGGCATCGCCGAGGTGGCCGGGGCTGCGGGGGCTTCGCTCTTGCTGGTCCGGAGTCCGCTCGACGATGAGCAGGGTGCCGGCCCGCTGGTGGATGCCCCGATGGACGCCGTCGTGCTCGTGGGGTGCAACGTCCGGATCGACCCGGCCGTGGCGGTGCTGCGGCGTCGACAGATCCCCGTCGTCGCGATCGAGGCGGACGAGATCGAGGGTGCCGTGCCCGTCCAGCTCGACAACCGGGATGCCTCGCGCCGTGCTGCTGCGTACCTGCAGGACCTCGGGCACGCCGACGTCACGGTGGTGACGCTGCCGCTCGACGCTGCTCGTCGGCGGGGGCCGATCGACGACGACCGGTTCGCCTCGGGCATCGCGTTCACCACGCTCGAACGGCTCCGCGGTGTGCGCGAGGTCTACCCCTCCGCCGCGGCGATCGAGACTGCTGGCAGCTCGGTGGAAGAAGGACGTCTGGCTGGTGTCGAGCTGTTCGCCGCGGACGGGCCACGGCCGACCGCGGTCATCGCGCAGAGTGACCTGATCGCCGTCGGGGTGATCTCGGCCGCTCTCGACGCCGGGCTGCGGGTGCCCGAGGACGTCAGCGTCGTCGGGTTCGACGGCATCACGGTGGACGACAGCCTGTTGCACCGGACCCCGATCCGGCACCTGACCACCCTGGTGCAGCCTTTCGTGCAGAAGGGCCAAGCTGCCGCTCGTGCTGCGCTGGCCATGCTCGAGGGGGCGGAGCCGCAGCCGGCATCGTTCACGTCGGAGTTGCGGGTGGGGGACACGACGGGGCCGCCGCCCAACCCGGCTACCTACTAACGCACGCGTCGCAATCGACTGCATCTAGCATCGGGCTAAAGCGGTCACGATGGAACTTCCACCTTTGAGTTGCGCGCATGCAGCCGATCCAGATCTAGAAAACTACACCGAACGCTCCGCCGATCTCGGTTTCTAAAATCCGACGGCGCACGGAGCTTCCGAACCATGGAGACTCGTTGAACTCTGCGGGAACCTCATTGCTATTTAGAGTCACGATGTACTGAAAATCAGTGTTGCTTTGATTTTGAACAATTTCACGAACCGTCTCCAAAGCGGTTTGTACCTGAACCGTATCGACCCCATCGAAGACCACGGAATCGTGAACGAGGAACTTGGGATGGACGCGGCTATCTGATTCTGTCAGTAGGGTTAGATCGTAACTAAAGAGCTTCATCTTGCTGACCCCGGTACTGGCTGATGCCGGAACTCGCAATGCCACCTTGTAACCATCATCATCTACCCGTACAGTCATGGCCCCACCCTTACCGTAAAGCGACCTAATTAGGAAATCGAAACGGCGAGCGAATCGATCCACGTTAGGTTGCTCAGCAGTCAGTGTCTCGGAGGCCCTAGCGCGCAACGCGCTCTTGGTCACGTTAAGCTCTTCGCGAGCCCGATCCCACCGTCGCAGCGCGTCGATCTGCATATCGAGGTCACGAACATGTGCGTCTAGCTCGATATGAGATCGCTGAAGGGCGAGTAGTTCATCCAGCACTCCGCCCGCGTTTATCTGTCGGAGGATGGCTGTGCGTCGCTCTAGTGCGGAGGTCAGCCGTCGCTCGTAATCTCTCAAGCGAGCCCGAAGATCTTCAATTTCTTGGCCCAGGTATGCCGCCCGGTTTCCGTAGACCCGACTGTGAAACTCTCCTACCTGATCTAAGCGGAGTCGCGCACCATCGGTAAAAGCCTCGATCATCTCCGCACGCAGGAGGGCGAGCGTCTCATCGGAAGTCGTTGCCTCTGAATCGGCGAGAGACGCCTCGTGAAGCGTGATGATCTGACGCGCCATGTACGCCTCATTGCGTAGACCGTTCACTTCGGATGTTAACGAATCAGCCTGTGAAACCAGGTCGTTTGGGTCGTCGAGCAATACAAATTCTCGGGTCTGCTCGGCTACCCTGTCCCGTGCGATGGCGGCTTCCTGGCGTTCCATCAGTAGGTCATCCTCACTGCCTACTGTGCCGGACAAGAACTTTGATGCAGCTGCAGAATCGATGGCCTTATATAGCTGCTGCTCGTCCTTGAGGTCGGCTAGTCGATGACTAACCTCCCAGTCCAAACCGAGAAGGTACGCTGTGTGGATGCGAGAAGAACGGGCCGGTTGTTGAGGAAAAATTTTCGTGGGGTCGTCGGGTGCGCTACGCCTTATCAAGTAGCCAAGTAGCGTCCGGGAAGAAACGCGTGCCTTCTCGTCATCGTCAATTTCATCTGGTAGACCGAACCATTTCCAACCCAGGATTTGCTTCCAGGTATCCACCCGAAGGGTGCTTTCCTCGAGGAGAGAGAGCCAAGCGGGTGCAGGTCCTGAGAGGTGCTCCACCGAGACTCGACTGCGTGGAGTTGAGCAGCTTCTAGTGATTCGCACGACTCCGTTGTCGATGCCGAGTGTGAGCACGAAAGCCCAGCCATCTGTTCCGAGGGGTTCAAACTCCGACGGGAAGTTCGATCCTAGGCAGTAATTGATGGCGGCGAGGATGCTGGACTTGCCGCGCGCATTGCGACTATCCGTCTTACTGGCTTCTGCCGTACGATCTGCGAGTATGACGTTCATGCCGGACCGGAAGGAGATCGGTTCAAACTCGGCCTTGTTTGCAGCAATCTCAATTAGCAACAGAGGTCCTTTTGGTAAGAATATTTTCAGTGCAATCGATTCGCTCCAACGTGAACAGCACGTCGAGCATGAGGACGTATCGAAAGAAGCTCGCTGTCGAGTCGATTGTGGTCCGGTAAAGGTACCAGCCCTCGCCAATAGTTACGGCACCCGGCATTGCATCCCAGAAGAGCAGTCCCGTTCCGAGTAAGGACGCTGCAGGGGTAATGTACTTGTCAGGAAGCAGCATGTGCGGACTCGAATATCTCGCATATCTCGAAGAGATGGACTATCACGGCGATGGCGGCTGCTTCTAGTAGTTCGTTCCGATTCACCCCAGCATTCTCCAGGGCTTCGGAATAAATGAAATCAAAGAGGTCGTCTCCCGACAGATTCGAAAGAATACCCCCGGCGTATTTCGCCTTGAACCAGAGCCGCAGGCGCTGTGAGTAACCAGGGTTCCCTTTCTCACTGAAGGTGATAAAGTCCGCTACTGCAGTAGTCTTGGATAGTCCGCTTTTGATCATGGCTTCCGAGGAATGACCCAAGCTATTGATTCTGATCTTATCAGCGACGCCCGGCGGTAGTGTCAGTGGTTCTAAAGTCGAAGGTGCTTGCGCGATAGTTAGGCGCAACGATGAACAAACCGCCTCAAGTTCGATAAAACCCACGGCATTCATTGCATAGCGCTGTCCACGGCTTACGGCCTGTTCGTGCTTTGTCTTCATCGCGAACAGGCGTTCGGCAGGATATGCGGCTCGTTGTGAATCGATGATCTTGTGATGCCGATCGCAAAGGAGCATCAGATTCGATATGTCGACCCGTTCATCGTCGTCCTGGTTTTCGTCATAACGCGCCCCGCCCGGGCTCGCGGCAAGGATGTGTGCGATCTCGAAAACTACTGTGTCCTGATCCCGCGGGTCACCAGCTTCTTCCCATAGTAATTCATTGCAGCCATCAAAGGCGCAAATTTGACCGGAGCGCATCAATAGAACTTTGAGCTGAGGTGTTGAGAGCGGCTTTCGTGGCAAGTTGAGTCTCCTTCAGAGCAGACTCTAGGCGATTCGGGCGTGCGCAGGTGAGCGCACCCATGGGCGTGGCTCTCCGGTGGAGTGGTCGGTGGACGTCGTCTGGCGCACGTCTAGTGGCGTAGGGGACTGGGATCGGCCAGTTGTGTGGTGTTCACGCACGGCTTAGGGGATAGGTGGAAGCGCGCCGCGTCACGATGGTTGTGGAAGAGGAGGCGATCGTGGTTAGGCCGTTCACAGAGGTCTCGCTTTGCGGGCGGCCCGCGTCGCAGGAGCGCCTGATCGGGGGCTAGCAGGACTCGACCGGTCAGCGTGTTTCAGACCGTCCGTCCGGGCGTCGGTAGGTCGCCGCGGGCAAAGGCTGTTTCGCCTAAGCCCGCGGCACCTTCTACTTGCAGCGATCGCAGCGGCGCCAGCCGTTGGTTCCGGGCTGTCTGTTGTAGGACGGTATCTGTCTTCCGACCGGGCAGTCGTTGTCCACGTGGTGGACGTCGGGATCCGACTGGTTGGTCGAGTGGTACGCGGCAACTCGCATGATTGGCTCCTTTGCCATCAGCGCTCACGGACGTGAGCTATCCGCGATGCTACGGTCGGCTTCCGACACGGCCAGCAGGTGTTAGGGGCGGGCTTCGTTTCGGATCGGGGCCGGCTTCGTTTCAATCGTGATTCGGATGCTCTCTCGAGGTGTCTGGCGCGGCCGAAGTTAAGGCACCCAACGTAGTGACGCGCTGGATACGAGGCAGGCGCGTCGACTGAGGGGGTACTCGCACCGCTGCCGGTGGTCACTGGCCGCGGCCCCAGTGAAGCTCCCCCAGATGAGGGGGCAAGGCTGCCCAACGGGTGAAGTAACGGGATCCATCACTCGCCTCCCACGCTGTCGTCCTGCATCATGAGCGAGACCCTAGGGAGGGGCACATGGGGATCTCGATCCGCAAGAGTGTGAAGGCTGGGCCGCTGCGGTTCAACCTTTCAAAGTCAGGCATCGGCGTCAGCGCGGGATTGCCGGGGCTCCGTGTTGGTTCCGGGCCCCGGGGAAACTACGTACGGGTTGGTTCCAGCGGAGCAATGTACCTGTCATCCAAACCCAGGCGGAGTGGCTCCAGAGTCGAGGCGCCCCCAGTCCCATCTGTGCCGTGGAACCCAGCTGAAGTCCTCATGGACGACACCAGCGGGCTATCCGCTCTCGAACTCCGACCCACTGGGGGTGACGACATCGTGCAGCAGCTCAATGAGGCTGCGCGACGACCCCGCTGGGGCTGGATCGCTGCGATCGTCGCTTTCGTGATCGGGGCGGCACTCATGCCGTGGGGTCTCATCGTCTGGGCTCTCGCTATCCCCGGCTGTTGGTGGCTCTTCCTCCGTGACGGACTTCGGAAGAACGTTGTCCTCTTCTACGACCTCGAGGGCAGCGCAGCTCTTTGGTTCGACCGTTTTGTCACCTCGTGGGATGCAACGTCGAGCAGCGACAAGCTGTGGCGAACCGTCCAGTCAGGCCAAGTCCAGACCACCTACCAGCACAAGGTCAACGCCGGCGTCGGGTCCATCGTTCAACGGGTCACCGCCGAGGCGAGGATCCAGCAGCCGAAGTACCTGTCCACGAATATCGACATTCCGACCGTCCGGGCGGGGAAAGAGGTGCTCTACTTTTTGCCGGATCGGCTCCTCGTGGGTTCCGGCAAGCGCTACTCGGACGTCGGCTACCGGCACCTGACAGTGCGGCGCTCAGCGACCCGCTTCGTTGAACAACCCGGACACGTGCCGAAAGACACCCAGCTGATTGGCCAGACCTGGCAGTACGTCAACGTCAAGGGCGGCCCCGACCGGCGCTTCAAGAACAATCCAACCCTCCCCGTCGTGCAATACGGACAGCTCGACATCAGCACCGCGCAAGGCTTGTTCTGGAGCGTGCAGTCCTCACGTGTTTCCGCCCTCGATGAAGCTGGCTCACTCCTCGGGACCGCGCCTCGTTGACGCGAGTAGCTTGCTGCTGCGCTGACACAACTGCGCCAGGTCGGCGTAGCCGATGGCCGGGTGTCGTGAGTTGCAGCGGGTGTTGTGAACGTTCTTGGACCGGTACCGCCGCGTGATCAGGCGTGGCTCGGCTCAGCGCCGCCGCACTCCGAGCCCCACCACCGCGACCAGGTTCACCGCACTCCCCACCAAGAAGCCCGTCGTCCCACCCGCGACCCCCGCGACGGGCCCGAGCACCGCCATGAGCACCGCCCCGACGACGAACCCGGCGACCGACGCCAGCGCGACCTGACGTGACCGCCCCGACGCGAGCAGCAGCGCCGCCGGCACGAGCCCGACAGTGAACACCCACACCGCGACCATCAGGTACCGCAGGTCCGCCACGGCGGCAGCGCCCTCGGCGGGGTAGACGATCGGCAGGAACCACCCGGCGAGCAGCGCCACCAGCCCGAACACGACGGCAGAAGCAGCTGCGAACCCGACGACGAGCATCAGCGCTCCGCGAGACCGCAACGACCCACCATCCGTCCGGTGCGCGAACGCCGGCACGAGCACCTGCCCCAGCGCCTGCCCGAGCATCGACGCCGGCGTCGCCAGGGTGAACGCCGCGGCGTAGACCCCGGCTTCGTGCGCCGACGACGTCACCTGCGCCGAGATCATCGTCAACTGCAGCAACCCGTTCGACGTCACCACCGCCAGCACGTTCCACGCCGCGAACCCGAGCACCCCGGCGGCGGGTTCGCGAGCAGCAGACCCGAAACCGTTCCCCCGCGGCCAGCACGCGATCGCGAACACCGTGTAGCCGATGGCGAGCGGCAGCAGCACGAACGGCTCGAGGCGGGTGACGCACGCCACCACGAGCAACCCGAGCGCCAGCACGCTCGTCACCGAGTCCCAGAGTGCAACCCGCGGCGCCCGGCCGTAGCCGAGCTGCGCGCCGCGGGCGTAGCAGTACAACCCGTAGCCGACGACGACCCCGACACCACCGAGCACCATGCCGGGGCCGTTGCCCCAGGCGACCGCGACCGGCACGGTGACCGCTGCGAGCACCACGGTCGACACCAGCATCGACAGCCCGAGCAGCCGGTTCACCGCGGCGTCCGACCGCCGACCCCGCAACGCGATCGCCAGGTACCGAGAGGCGGTGTTGCCCGCGGCGTTCGGCCAGAGCAGCGCGACGAACACCGACAGTGACAGCAGCGCCGTGGTCTGCCCGAGGGTCTCGGTGCCGAACACCCGCCCGACGACGACGGTCACGAGCAGCTTCGCGACGCCCTGCACCCCGATCCCGACCGTGGCGAGCACAGCCGACGATGCCACCGAAGACGACGACGCGACAGGCGAAGCCCCAGCACCAGCACCAGGACCAGAAGAGCCGCTCACCGCGCCAACGCCTGTTCCACCCATCCACGCCGATGCGCGCGCACCCCGAGCGTCACCGCCCGGACCCCGATGTACCCGAGGGCGAACGCTGCCCACAACCCGGCGAGCGTCCCACCGACCCACCACAGCAGCGGCAGGTACACGACCAAGTTCACACCGCCCGCGATCGCCAGGTACCGCGCATCCCCGGCGCCGATCAGCACCCCGTCGAGCACGAACACGTACCCGGCGACCGGCATCCCGACGGCGATGAGCACCAGCACGAGCGGCAGCGCGTCCCGCACGGCGGACGAGTCGGAGAACACCGGCCCGAGCACCCCGCTCACGGCCAGGGTCAGCGCCCCGAGCAGCGCCCCACCGATGATCCCGAGCAGCACGAGCCGCCGCGTCACCAGCCGTACCCGCTCAGGATCCCGCGCCCCGAGGCCGTGCCCGACGAGCGCCTGCCCCGCGATGGCCAGGGCGTCGAGCGCGAACGCCAGGGTCGAGAACACCGTCAGCCCGACCTGCGTCGTCGCGAGTCCCGCGGTCCCGAGTCCGGCGGCCGCGCCGACGGTCGCGAGCATCGCGATCCGCAACGACGCGGTCCGCAGGAACAGCCAGGCTCCGGACCGCAGCGCCCGGACGACGCCCGAGGCGCCGGGCCGCAGCGGCGCTCCCGACGATCGCGCGGCGCGCACCGCGATCCGGACGTAGACGATCGCCATCGCCCACTGCACGATGACCGTGCCGGCGGCGGACCCCTCGACGCCCCAGCCCGCGCCGTAGATCAGGACGGCGTTCAACAGCCCGTTCGCGGCGAACCCGACGGTCGCGACGACGAGCGGGGTCTTCGTGTCCTGCAACCCACGCAGCAGCCCGGTCGAGGCAGTGACGACCAGGATCCCGGGCAGTCCGATCAGCGAGATGGTCAGGTACGCGGTCGCGGCCGCCGACACCTCGGCCGAGGCGCCGAACAGGTCGACGAGCGGACCGGCGAGCGGCCACCCGACCAGCGCCAGCACCGCCCCCAGCGCAAGCGCGAGCCACATCCCGTCGATGCCGGCGTGCACGGCTCCGCGACGGTCGCCCCCGCCGAGCGCCCGCGCCACGGCCGGGGTCGTCGAGTACGCCAGGAACACCAGGAGCCCGGTCACGGTCGACAGCACGGCACTTGCGAGCCCGACGGCCGCCAGCGGCGTCGCCCCGAGGTGCCCGACGAGCGCGGTGTCGGTCAGCAGGAACAGCGGCTCGACCACGAGCGCTCCGAGCGCGGGCACCGCCAGCCGCACGATGTCGCGGTCGACTGCGCGCCGCTCAGCGCTCACAGCGGGTCGCGTCGGTTGGTGCACCGACCCATTCTGTCGGCGATGCCGAGTGCGCGCGTTTCGTGGCCCGGCCCGGATCCCGAGGCGCTTGGAAAGTGAGAATCCCTAACATGCCGCCGTGCGTTGTCGATAGGCCCATCCACATCGAAGGGAAGCACTGATGGCCGACAACAAGATGACGAAGTCCGCTGGGGAACACTGGGTGTGTTCGATGCTCGCTCGACAGGGTTGGGGTGCCGCGCTGACGCGCGATGGGCTCGCGCGGACGGACATCCTCGCCGTGCACACCGAGGACCTCTCGCGCCCCGCGATCGAGGTGCAGGTCAAAGCGGCTCGAGCAGCCTCCAACGTGAACTACCCACTCGGCTTGAACTCGCAGCAGACGGCGCGCTCGGATCGAGAGTGGTTCGTCTTCGTGAGCCTGCCGGAACAGTCCGACTACGTCTCGGCGCCCCGTTCGTTCATCGTTCCCCGAAACCACGTTGCGGCTGCAGCCTTCATCGCGCATGAAGATTGGCGAACGGACCCCGACGCGGTTCCGGGAACCCGGAACGCGGGTGTCGACAGGTCCCGTGTGCACATCAGCGTTTGGAGTCGGTACGAGGATCGGTGGGACCTGCTCGCCCAGCCGACCGCTGCTGTGCCGGTCATGTTGCCCGCGCGGTTCGAAGACCTCGCCTTCGGCGATCGCGTCGGACTCCCAGAGGGGCACCCTTGGCTCTTGAACCGTCCAGTTTGGGCGGACGCCTGATTCCGTCGGCGCACGTTTCGGAAGCATCGCCGCACCGATCGAGGCCAGGTCCGTCGCCGGACGATTCGCTTGATACGTTCGCCACATGGAGAGCGTTCGACATGCTGAGCTGATCGCAGAGCTCGAGGCATCTCGTGCTGAGGAATGGGGTCAGCGGGCTCTGCTCGGATGCCTCCGAAAACTCCGCGACGGCGGCCCGACCGAGGCGGCAAGCGTCGTCGTGCACGACGCCTGGGCCACGGCTGACGAGTTCCGCGTCGTCTACGACTCCCCGTGGCAAGGTCCTCGCGTCGGGATCATCCGCAACCGGTGGACGACGATCGACCGAACGGACGCCTACGCAACCGGCGACCAGTCGACTCCAGAAGAGTTCGGACAGGAGGTCGCGGACTTCAACATCGGCGAACCACTTGGCGCTTACCTCGACATCCTCGATTTCGCCGCCGCTGGCCTGGGCTGGTGGGGCCACATCCCGTTTTGCAGCCGACGCTGATCCCTCTGCACTCGCTCGACTGTCGGTGACACTCGAGCGATGACGGACGCTCCAGTCGAGGGCAGACGGAGCAAAGAACGAGCCTTTCTCACCTAAGCTACCAGCATGACGCTGAGCTTCGTCGCCCTCGACTTCGAAACGGCCAACTTCGACCGTGCATCGGTTTGTGCCGTTGGCCTCACGACGGTCATCGACGGGGCTGTCCAGTCCACGACGTCCTGGTACGTCGAACCGCCCACTGGGCTGGACTTCACCAACACGTACCTCCACGGCATCGGGCCGGACGACGTCGACGGTGCCCCGACGTGGTCCGAGACCCTTGAGCAGCTGCGCACCGTGACGAACGGGCTTCCCGTCGTCGCCTACAGTCCCTTCGACAAGGGCGTCTACAACGCGGCCAACTCGCTCACAGGAGCACTCGACCCGCAACTGAACTTCCTCGATGCGCTCGCCGTGGTCCGGCATCACTGCAAACTGCCCAGCCACCGTCTTCCGCTGGTCGTCGAACACTTTGCGTTGCCGGACTTCCACCACCACGAAGCCGGCGCTGACTCGCTCGCCTGCGCGCTGATCATCCTGCGAATCGCCGAGGAGCAGCAGGTCGAGAGCGTCGACGAACTGTGGGCTGCCGTACCAATCCGGTCGAAGGGCACCAACCGCGCTGGCCGTGTGTACCAGCGAAAGGCCGACCTTCCTCAACCGGCCGCAGAGGCTGACCCGGCGCACCCCCTGTTCGGAGAGGTGGTGTGCTTCTCTGGCGACCTCGACAGTTACACCCGCACCGAGGCGCAGACGCTCGTCGCTTCGTTCGGAGCGGTTGTCTCGGGCAACGTCACCAAGAAGACCACGTTGGTCGTGATGGGCGGCTTCGACCCCGCAACGCTGCGCCCCGGAACCTCCCTCAGCGGGAAGGTCCAACGAGCGAAGGACCTCGCCGCCACGGGCCAGACCATCGAGATCGTCACGGAGCAGACGTTCCTCGAGATCGTCGCCGTCGCGTAGCCCGAGCTCCGGCGCATTCCCGGGAGATGGGATCGAGCAAGTTCCCGGTCTGGGTGATCAGAACCCAATTCCCGTCCTCGGCTGACGTCGTGACGGGCCTCCCGTCCGGTGGTCCCGCGTTTCGCGAGTTCAGTCGCGGACGACCTCGTTGATCGCGGCCCAGCCGAGCGTCGGTGGTGCCGAGACGACAGCACCCGGCGTGCCGAACATCTGTGCAGCCCAGTCGCTGGCGACGCTGTACGAGGCTTCGGCGATGGCCGATCCAGCGCTGACCCGGCTCGCCCCCGCCCGTGCGAGGTCACCGACCGACAGGGTCCCGGGCCCGAACGCGACGTTGAGGGGCAGCTCGATCGCGTCCACGAGCATCGAGATCGTGGCGGCCGACAGCGCTCCGAGCACGAAGACGCCACTGGCGCCGGCCCTGGCGTAGGCGTTCGCACGGGTGAGCGTCTCCTCCACCCAGACGTCGCTCCCGGGCACGCCCAGCAGGTGGGTGTCGATCCGAGCGTTGACGAAGAGTGGGATGCCGGCGTCATCCGCAGCCTGGCGGGCTGCGCGGATGCGGTCCTCCTGTTCCGCCACCGGCCGGAGGGAGTCCTCGATGTTCACGCCGGAGACTCCGAGCTCGAGGAACGCGGACACGGTCGAGGCGACGTCGCCCGGTGTCTCGCCGTACCCGCGCTCGATGTCGGCGGTGAACGGGACGTCGACTGCCGCTGCGATCGGCCGCACGGCGTCCAGCGCGCCGTCCCGGGTCAGATCGTTGCCGTCGCGGTGGCCGCGTGACCACGCGACGCCGGCGCTCGTCGTCGCGATCGCATCCGCCCCGGCCGAGAGGACGATGCGTGCGGACACGACATCCCACACGTTCGGCAGGACGACCGGTGCGCCGGGGACGTGCATCGCGGTGAAGGTGCGCGTGCGCTCGAGGTGCGTGCTCATCGTGCAATCTCAGCACACCGGCTCAGAACGGCCAGTCCGACGGGTGGGTCAGCGGCACTGCCACGATCTGCACGTCGTCTTGGTAGGCGATCCGTCCAGGGCTGTTGGTCCGCAGCTCCACCCACGCGACTCCGTACCGGTCGAGCAGGTCGAGGTAGTCCGCGCTCATCGTGAGCAGGGCCGTGGCACTCGTCCGGAACCAGGATCGCGTCCCTGGATTGCGTGCCTCGTCGAAGAGCCGCGTCTCCACGGTCGAGGGGTCCACGTACAGCCCCTCTGCTCGCTGGTTCGCGGCGACCAGCCAGCGGTCGTCGGTGTCGGAGAGGGCTCCGGCCGCGCGCAGACCGTTGGTCAGCGCGAAGATCCCGGGGAAACGACCACGTCGGTTGGGCACCGCGCTCTGGTAGCGGACGAAGTCAGTCACGGTCCGACGCTAGCGCCGTCGCGGTCGTGACCGCATGACTGGACGTGGGTGCCAAGGCCGGCCCACGTCGTCGACGTGCGTCATGACGGACTGGAGGCCCGTGGCGGCGCCGCCACGGGCCTCCCGTCCGGTGGTCCCACGTGTTCAGGCGACGGGTCTCGTCCAGCCGCCGTCCTGCGTCAGTCGACGCGCGGTTCGGCGGGGACGGCGCCGGTGGCGGCGTGCGCTTCCTCTGAGGCAGCGGGCGTCGCTTCGTCGGTGCCGCGCGCCCGCCCGATCAGGTCCATCAGGTGGTAGACGACGATCGCGGCGATGGTGCCGAGGATGATGCCGCCGAAGCTCGCCTGGCCGAACGCGAACGTGAAGTCGGCGATGCCGATGATGAGCGCGATGCCGGCGGTCAGCTGGTTCTTCGGCTTCGAGAAGTCGACCCGGTTCTCGACCCAGATCCGGATGCCGATGACACCGATCAGGCCGTAGAGGGCGGTGGTCGCACCGCCGAGCACGCCGGCGGGGACGGAGGAGATGACCGCACCGATCTTCGGGGAGAGGCCGAGCAGGACGGCCGCGATCGCAGCGACCCAGTACGCGGCGGTGGAGAAGACGCGGGTGGCGGCCATCACGCCGATGTTCTCGCCGTAGGTGGTGGTGGCGGAGCCGCCGCCGACGCCGGCCAGCACCGTGGAGACGCCGTCGGCGAAGAGCGCGCGACCGGTGAGGGGCGTGAGATCACGGCCGGTGAGCTGTCCGACGCCCTTCACGTGGCCGACGTTCTCGGCGACGAGCGCCAGCACGACCGGCACGAACGCCAGGTAGATCGCGAGCTGCGACGGGTCGAACGCGGGAGCGGTGAACGTCGGCAGGCCGATCCACGGTGCCGCGTCGACCTTGGAGTAGTCGACCTGGCCGCCGATCAGCGCCGCCACGTACCCGACGAGGACGCCGATGACGATCGACAGGCGACCGATCAACCCCTTGAACAGGACGGTGACCAGGATGATCGCGGCGAGGGTGATGACCGCGACGACCGGGGCTGCCGTGAAGTTGTTCTTCGCCGCCGGAGCCAGGTTGAAGCCGATCAGGGCGACGATCGCGCCGGACACCACCGGCGGCATCAGGCGGTCGATCCAGCCGGCGCCGGCCAGGTGCACCACGAGCCCGACGATCGCCAGGAGTGCACCGACGACGATGATGCCCGACAGGGCGAGGGGGATGCCGCCGATCTTCGTGGCGGCGCCGATGGGCGCGATGAACGCGAACGACGACCCGAGGTAGCTCGGCAGCCGGTTGCCCGTGATGAGCAGGAACAGGATCGTGCCGATGCCGCTGAAGAGCAGGGTCGTCGACGGCGGGAAGCCGGTGAGCAGCGGCACCAGGAAGGTGGCGCCGAACATCGCGACGACGTGCTGCACGCCGAGACCGATCGTCCGGCCCCAGGTGAGTCGCTCGTCCGGTGCCACGATCGTCGTCGCGGAGACGGTCTTGCCGTCGCCGTGCAGCTTCCACGGAAGTCCCATGCGATGACCGTACCGGCAGCCGTGCGCAGGTGACGACGGACACCGACCTGCTGCATGGCGTCGGTGGCTATCGTGGACCGCATGACCGACGTCGCACGTGCCTCCGGCATCCACACTGACGAACTCGACCCCGCGGTGCGCCCCCAGGACGACCTGTACCGCCACGTGAACGGGACTTGGATCGAGGCGACGCCGATCCCCGACGACAAGGCCCGGTACGGCTCCTTCACGGTGCTGGCCGAGGCCGCCGAACTCGCCGTCCGCGCGATCATCGAGCGCTCGCAGCAGGCCGCCCCCGGCACCGAGGAACGCAAGGTCGGTGACCTCTTCTCCTCCTTCACCGACGAAGCACGGCTCGAAGAGCTCGCCACTGCACCAATCGAGCCGCTCCTCGCCGAGATCACGGCCATCGAGTCCGTGCCCGAGCTCATCGCCACCGTTGGACGCTTCGAGCGCCTCGGCCTGCCGAGCTTCCTGCAGCTCTTCGTCGACAACGACCCGGGGGACCCCGAGTCCTACGTCGTGTTCCTCGAGCAGTCCGGCCTCGGGCTGCCCGACGAGTCCTACTACCGCGAAGAGCGCTTCGCCGACATCCGCACGAAGTACCGCGAGTTCGTCGCAGCGATGTTCCCGCTCGCCGGGTTCGAGGACGGCGGCGACCGCACCGAGCACGTCATCGCGCTCGAGACCGCTCTGGCGTCGAAGCACTGGGACAACGTCACCACGCGCGACAGCCAGAAGACCTACAACAAGCTGCCGTGGGCCGAGGTCGCGGCGCTCGCCGAGGGCATCGACCTGCAGACGTGGTGGCAGGCCATCGACGCCCCGGCCGGGGCGTTCGAGACCGTCGTGGTGCGCGAGCCGTCGTTCATCACGGGCCTGGCCGAGCTGCTGCGCGACCAGCCGCTCGAGGTCTGGAAGGACTGGCTGCGCTGGCAGGTCATCCGTGGCTCGGCCGCGTACCTGACGAGCGCGTTCTCGGCCACGAACTTCTCGTTCTACGGCACCGCCCTCACCGGAGCACCGAAGCAGCGCGAGCGCTGGAAGCGCGGCGTCTCCCTGGTGGAGGGCGCGATGGGCGAGGCCGTCGGCCGGATCTACGTGCAGGAGCACTTCGACGAGACCTCGAAGGCTGCGATGGACGACCTCGTCGCCAACCTGGTCGAGGCGTACCGGCAGAGCATCACGGCGCTCGACTGGATGACCGACGAGACCCGTGCCCGTGCCCTCGACAAGCTCGACAAGTTCACGCCGAAGATCGGGTACCCGGTCAAGTGGCGCGACTACTCGGCGCTGCCGGTCGTGTCCGACGACCTCGTCGCGAACGTCCGCGCCGTCGCGTCGTTCCAGGTCGACCGCGAGCTCGGCAAGATCGGCAAGCCGATCGACCGCGACGAGTGGTTCATGACCCCGCAGACGATCAACGCGTACTACAACCCCGGTTTCAACGAGATCGTGTTCCCCGCGGCGATCCTGCAGTTCCCGTTCTTCGACGCGAACCGCGACGCCGCCGCGAACTACGGTGCGATCGGTGCCGTCATCGGCCACGAGATCGGGCACGGCTTCGACGACCAGGGCTCGCAGTACGACGGCGACGGCAAGCTCGAGAACTGGTGGACCGAGGCCGACCGCACGGCGTTCGAGGAGCGCACGAAGGCCCTCATCGCCCAGTACGACGCGCTCGTCCCGACCGAGGTGCCGGACGGCCACGTCAACGGTGCCCTGACGATCGGCGAGAACATCGGCGACCTCGGTGGCCTGTCGATCGCGTGGAAGGCGTACCTGCTGTCGCTCGACGGCCAGGAGCCCCCGGTCGTCGACGGACTGACCGGTGCCGAGCGGTTCTTCCTGAGCTGGGCCCAGGCGTGGCAGATGGCGATCCGTCCGGAGGAAGCCGCGCGCCTGCTGTCGATCGACCCGCACTCGCCGAACGAGTTCCGGTGCAACCAGGTCGTCCGCAACATCGACGGCTACTACGACGCGTTCGGCGTGACCGAGAAGGACGCGATGTACCTCGACCCCGCCGAGCGCGTCGCGATCTGGTGATGGTGGAGCCGGACGCGGCTCGGTCGTCACGCCGTCGGCGGCCGGAGGATCGCTCGGGTGGTGGCGGTCGGGTCCGCGGTCGGCACACCGGTCGGCCGGACGACCGGTTCGGCGCCACGACCGAGGCCCTCGGTGCCCTGGCGCTCGACGGCGCCGGGGTCAGCGCGTCGGTGATCGACACCTCGACCGGCAAGGCCCTGCTCGCGGTCGACGACACCCTGGTGCAGCCCGTCGCGAGCCTCGGGCGCGTGTTGTTGCTGATCGAGGTCGCGGCGCAGCTCGAGGACGGCCGCCTGCACGGCGACCGCCTCCAGCGCATGGCGCGGGACACCGCGACCGGTGCCGGCCTGTGGCAGTTCCTGCAGGAGCCGACGATGCAGGTACCCGACCTGGCGACCCTGGTCGGTGCCACCGGTGACACGTGGGCGATGAACGCACTGCTGTCGACGGTCGGCATCGACGCCGTCCGCGAGCGTGCGGAGTCGCTCGGCATCGAGCGGACCGCGCTGATCGACCGGGTGCGCGACCGTCGTGGTCCGGACGACGCCCCGGATGCCTCGGTGGCCCCGACGGGTGAGCTCGCGTGGGTGATGCGCGGACTGGCGCTCGGCGAGGTCGTGGACGAAGCGGTCTCGAACCGGGTGCTCGGCTGGCTGTCGCTGGCGAGTGACCTGAACCTGGTCGCCGGCTCGTTCGGCCTCGACCCCTTGGCGCACCGTGCGCTCGACCACGGGTTGCAGGTCGTCGCGGTCACCGGATCGAGCACGGGCGTCCGCGCCGAGGCCGGGATCCTGCGGGGGCCCGGGTCGTCGGTCAGCTACGCCGTGACGGTGACGTTCGACGACGCCTCGTTGCAGCGGCGTCTGGCCGTCATCGAGGCGCTGCGGACCATGGGAACCGAACTGCTCGAGGCAGTGCACGCCCCCGCCCACCGCTGATCCGGGCGGGCGCAGTCCCACGTCGGTGCGGTGTCGTTCCGCTCAGCGGAGCAGCACGAACGAGCGCAGCGGCCGCGGCTCGACGTCGTGCACCTCGATGAACCCGCGCGACTCGTAGAAGGCCCGCTGGCCCGGTTCGGCGTCGGTCAGCAGGACGGTCTGCCGGATGCCCTCGTACCGACGGAGCACCGCATCGAGCAGCGCACCGCCGATGCCGAGCCGATGCGCTGACGGCACGACGAGCACGTCCTGCACGTACACGACGGTCACCCCGTCGGAGATCGTGCGGACGAGACCGAGCAGCCGACCGGCAGCGTCGCGGGCGGTCAGCACCGAGTGGGATCCGGCGATCGAAGCCGTCAGGGCCGCGGGATCATCGGTGTAGGCGGTCCACCCGACGGCGTCGTACAGCGCCACGACCTCGTCCGTGCATGGTCGTTCGTCCCTGATCGTGCTGGCCACGGTGACCATCCTGCCGGCGTTCTGTGGAGTTCAGACGACGGACAACGGGAGTGCCCCGATCTGACCGAGCAGCCCCATCAAGTCCGGCTGCCCGACCTCGTCGACGATCAGGCCGTCGGCGAAGCGGTAGAAGTTGCTCGCGTGGACGGCCACCGGCAGCCCGGTGGGGGCTGTCCCGAGGAAGTCGCCGTCGTGCGTGCCCCGGAGCTCGAACCGCGCTGCGACGGCGTCGCCCTCGACGACGAGCCGCTCGATGCGCCACTGGACGTCCGAGAACGCGCTCCGCATGATCGCCAGGATCTGCAGGTACCCCTCGAGGCCACGAAACGGCTCCGGCGAGAACGGCGTGAGGAACTCCGCGTCGTGTGAGATCACCTGACGGCCGATCGACGCGTCGCCGGTGTTGATGAAGTCGACGAATCGCTGCATGGCGGTGTGGGTGTCGGTGGTCATGGTGGTCCTGTCGACGGAGCGAGCGTGCGTGAGCCGACTACTTTACATAGCAAGCAACGAGGGTAGGATCGCCGCATGAGCGTGCAACCGACCTCCCGCAGCGAGACAGCCGGGAACGAGCGAGGATCTCGTGCCCGCGCGTACTTCACCGCCCTGGTACGGCACGAGACCGATCTGTGGAACACGGTGGAGCGGCGGATGCGCGGGGAGGGCGTGTTGAGCCTGGCCCGCTTGGAGGTCCTGCGCGTCGTCGACGCGGCGCCGACGGGAGCGCGTGTGCAGGACGTCGCGACCGGGGTCGGCACGTCGATCGCAGCGGCCAGTCGTCTCCTCGACCGACTCGCCGCCGACGGTCTCGTCGAACGAGCGACGGATCCGGGTGACCGCCGCAGCGTGCGCAGCACCCTCTCACTCCGGGGTCGGGAGGCCGTCGCCGTGGCGCAGGAGCGATTCGAGGCGGCGCTGGACACCGTGCTCGCCGCCGCTGACGTCGAGGCGATCGCCTCCGCGACTGCCGCCCTCGGGCGGCTGCAGGCCGCGCTGGAGGGCGCGCGATGACGGCGACGATGCGCGCCGTGGTCATCGATGCGCCCGGTGGTCCCGAGGTCCTGCGACTGCGTGAGGTCCCGGTACCCATCCCCGTTCCGGGCCTGGTGCTGATCCGGGTGGAGGCCTTCGGCCTGAACCGATCCGAGCTGCACTTCCGCCGGGGCATGGGGCACTTCGGGAGTTTCCCGCGGGTGCCCGGGATCGAAGCGGTGGGGACCGTGGTGGCAGCACCCGGCGGCGAGTACGCGGTCGGAACGCAGGTCGCCGCCCTGATGGGAGGGATGGGCCGCGACCACGACGGCGGCTACGCCGAGTACACCCTCGTTCCGGCCAGCAGCGTCGTGCCGTTCACGAGCACCCTCGACTGGGCCACGATCGGTGCCGTCCCCGAGATGCTGCAGACCGCGCACGGCTCCCTCACGGTTGGTGTGGACGCGCAGCCGGGCGACACGCTCCTGGTCCGTGGCGGCACCTCGTCGGTCGGGCTCGCGTGCATCGTCCTGGCGAAGCAGCAGAACATGACCGTCATCGCCACCAGCCGCAACCCGGACCGTACCGAGCGGCTGCACCGCGCAGGCGCCGACCACGTCGTGATCGACACCGGCAGCATCGCCGACGCGGTCCGCCGGATCGTGCCGGCCGGGATCGACGGTGCCGTGGAGCTCATCGGTACCGACACCCTGCCCGACACGTTGCGGGCCACCGCCGTCCACGGCACCGTGTCCTTCACCGGGATGCTCTCCGATGTCTGGACCATCCCCGACTTCTACCCGATGGACGTGATCCCCAACGGGGTCCGACTCACCGCGTACTCCGGTGCAGCCAGCGACCTGCCGGCACCGGTGTTGCAGGGTTTCCTCGACGCCGTGGCAGCAGGGACCACGACGGTACCGATCGCGAAGGTCTACCCGCTCGAGGACATCGTGCAGGCCCACTGCGACATGGAGGACGGGGCTCGCTCCGGGAAACTCGTGGTCACCACCCGCTGATCGTCCGCTACGACGTCGCTTGTCCCTCCGGCACGAGCGCCTGCACGGACAGCACGGACGCATCGGCGGACGAGCACGCCTGGTGGTCGGTGTCCTTCACGAACAGCGACTGCTCGGATCCGGGCGGGTACACGCGGAAGCCGTCCGGGGTCCTCGGCGAGCAGTCGGCCTTCGAGTAGTTCCCGGCCTGGACGATCTTGAGCGGGGCCACGGCGGTCTGCCCGGCGGTCAGGGTCACGGTCGGGTGCGGTGAGCTCTTCTCCTGCGTCGCCGCGGCACCGATCTGACTGCCGTTGCCACCGCCGACGAACGAGACGCCCGGCCACCCCTGCAGCGTGCAGGTCGCCGAACCGGTGTTCCGCAGGGCGAGGTGCACGATGACGCTGCCGGCCGCACCGCCGCTGCCCGGCTCGATGCTGGCGGCGAGCGAGGACGCGGTACAGCGACTGCCAGCGGCCGACCCGGATCCCGACGACCCGGATCCGGGGGACCCAGCACCGGCACCGGCCGATGCCGAAGCGCCGGACGACGGGGTCGCGGACGACGACGAAGCCGACGAGGACGACGACGCGGACGGCGACGGCGCGGGTGCGGTCACCGTCTCGGTGGCGGAGGGTTCCCCGCCCGAGGCGCAACCCGCCAACGCCCCGACTGCGACGAGCCCGGTGACGGCGAGCAGGAACTTCGATCGGCTGCTGCGTTGCATGGTGCTCAGGCAACCACCACCGGGAGATCGCGGTTCGGTCGGCGTCCAGGGACCGCGAGCACACTCCGGAGCAAGGAACCCGAGCAGCGGAGGTCGGACATGACGGGCAAGCACGAACAGGCACGTGGCGACGAGGGCCGCGCGGACGGGGTCGAGACCCGCGCAGGTGCCTTCACGGACAGCGAGATCCCGGGCGAGGGGCACGTCGAGTCGACGGAGCCGATCGGGGAGTTCGTCTCGAGCGACATCCCCGGGGAGACACGTCCGACCGGAACCGGACCCGACGGCGAGTACGTCGACTCGGACATCCCGGGTGAGGCCGAGCCGGCCCAGAACGGCGAGGTCGGCGAGTACACCGACACCGACAAGGCCTGACGACTAGTCGATGCGCTCCGCCGCCACCAGGCGGCGGAGCGTCTCCACGCCCGCTGGCGGGCAGCGATCTGCGTCCGCCGAGGTGACCCACTCGACCTCGTCCACCTCGGCCGAGGCGACGGGCGTGGCGGAGTCCAACGGGCCTCCTGGTCGGACCAGGAACAGCGTCATCGCGACCATCGTGCCGGGCGCCTGCCCGTGGGCCGGCTCGAGGACGACGCCGAACGGGTCGACGTCCTCGGCGGCGACCCGCAGGCCGGTCTCCTCGTGTGCTTCGCGGATGGCGGCGTCGAGGTCGGTCTCGTGCGGTTCGGCCTTGCCACCGGGCAGGTAGAGCACGTCGCGCGCTCGCGCGCGCACCATCAGCACCCGTCGATCACGGATCAGCAGGAGCGCACTGACACGCAGCGTGGGTGGTTGCGAGCCTGTCTGGAGGCTCAGCTCGCGTCCGCCTGGTCGTCGCGTTCCGAGACGGTCGGGTCCAGGGCGGTGCGATCGGCGAGCGGGACGACGGGCGCCGGCAGCTCCGCCTCGGGCTCGGGCCGCACGCCGAACAGGGCGTCGATGGCCCCGACGAACTCCTCGCCACGACCGGCGCGGCCGAGCTCACGTGCCCGGACGGAGGGGCGGTGCAGCAGGACGCCGACCAGGTGCCGGAGCGCCCGCTCGGTGTGCTCGGCGGACTCGCCGTCGGCGTCCCCGCGGCGCTTCGCACGGTCGATCTCGTCGTCGAGGATGTCGAACACGTGCTTGCGGAAGGCGACCAGGGCTGGGGTGGTCGACTGCTCGAGTGCCTGCGCCCGGAAGCGGGACACGGCGTCGTCGACCATCGCGCGGGCCTCGGACTCGGCGTTCAGCTCGGAGATCGGGGCGTGCAGGCTGATGGTCTCGAGGTCGAGCAGCTCGACGCCGTCCACACCGGCAGCCGCCGGGTCGACGTTGCGGGGGAGTCCGAGGTCGATGACGATGCGACGGATGCCGTCGTCGAGGTCGGCCGGAGCGACGACCGGGACCTCGCTCGACGTGCAGGTGATCACGACGTCGCTGGTGCCGATCGCGTGGCGCAGGTCACGTGCGGCGACGAGGTCGTGCTTCGCGGCGAACCAGGCGGCACGGCCCGAGGGGGAGAACACCTGGATGTGCACGGCGCCGCGGTCGCGCAGGGCTGCGATGGTGGTCGCGGCGTAGCTGCCCGTGCCGATCAGCAGCACCCGGGTGTGCGCCCAGTCGGTGACGCGTGACGACGCGAGCTGCAGGCCGAGGCGCACCAGCGAACGACCGGCGGCCCCGATCCGGGTGCGGGTCTTGACGCCGCGCGAGGTGTGGGCGGCTTCCTGGAACAGCCGCTCGAGGTCCGAGGTGGTGGTGCCGTTGCTCCGGGCGTCCTCCAGCGACCGGCGGACCTGCCCGGAGATCTCGGTCTCGCCGACGACGACGGACTCGAGTCCGCTCGACACGGCGAACAGGTGCTGCACGACGTCCTTGCCGCCGAGCACGTTGACCGAATCACGCAGTTCGGTGGCGTCCAGATCGCTCGCGGCGGCCACGGCCTGCACGGTGGCGGCGACGGCGGAGTCGCGGTCGTCGCCGGCGATGTCGAGGTAGGCCTCGAAACGGTTGCAGGTGGCGAGGACGACGGCGCCGTCCAGGACGTCGGAATCCGTGACGAGGTGGCCTGCTGCGGCCGGGGCAGCGATGCTCAGTCGCTCCAAGAGGTCGAAGCTGGCGTTGCGATGCGACGCCGTGAGACAGATGAGCACGTAGCCAATGGTAACGCGCTCGATGGGACAATCATCCGGTGACCGACGTGACGACCACATCCCTCCCCGACTCCCACCCCCTGGCATCAGGGCGGACGAGTGGGTCCCGCCTCGTCCGGGCCCTGCGGGGTGACCGTCCGGAGACGCTGCCGGTGTGGTTCATGCGGCAGGCCGGTCGGTCGTTGCCCGAGTACCGCGAGCTCCGGGTGGGCACGGCCATGCTCGACGCGTGCCTCGACCCCGAGATGGCGTCGGAGATCACGCTGCAGCCCGTCCGCCGGCACGGGGTGGACGCCGGCATCTTCTTCAGCGACATCGTCGTGCCGATCAAGCTCGCGGGCGTGGACGTCGAGATCGTGCCCGGTCGCGGCCCCGTGCTCGGCTCACCGATCCGCACCGCGGCGGACGTCGACGCCCTCGAGCCGCTGGACCCGGCGGCACTCGAGCCGATCCGGCAGGCGGTCGCCCGCACGGTGGAGCAGCTCGGCGACACCCCGCTGATCGGATTCGCAGGCGCACCCTTCACGCTCGCCGCGTACCTGGTCGAGGGCGGCCCGTCGAAGGACCACATCCGCGCACGCACCCTCATGCACGCGGAGCCGGAGACCTGGTCGCGGCTGCTGGCCTGGGCGGCCGAGGTGTCGGGGGCGTTCCTCCGGGCCCAGGTGCTCGCCGGGGCCTCGGCCGCACAGCTCTTCGACTCGTGGGTCGGATCGCTGTCGCGCGCCGACTACGTCCGGTACGTCGCGCCGCACTCGGCGCAGGCGCTGTCCCACGTGACCGACCTGGGCGTGCCGCGCATCCACTTCGGCGTCGGCAGCGGCGAGGTCCTCGCCGACATGACCACGCTCGGCACCGACACGGTCGGCGTCGACGCGGTCGGGGTCGACTGGCGGCTCCCGCTCGACGACGCCGTCCGCCGCGTCGGCACCGGCGTGAGCGTGCAGGGCAACATCGACCCGGCGATGCTCGCGGCCCCGTGGGAGGTCCTCGAAGCGCATGTGCGCGAGGTCGTCCGCCGCGGTGGCGCCGCCCGCGCGCACGTCGTGAACCTCGGCCACGGTGTGCCGCCCGAGACCGACCCGACGGTGCTGACGCGCGTCGTCGAGCTGGTCCACTCGCTCGGTGACGGGACCGACGGGACTGCCGCGTGACCGACGTCGTCGTGGTCGGCGGCGGGATCGCCGGACTCGTCACGGCCCGTGACCTGGCGAAGGGCGGCGCGGACGTCGTGCTCGTCGAGTCGTCCGGCGTGCTGGGCGGCATGATCCGGCGGCACACGGTCGGCGGCCTCGACCTCGACATGGCGGCGGACTCCTTCGCGACCCGCACGGACGCCGTCGGCCGCCTGGCGATCGAACTCGGGCTCGGCAACGACGTCGTCGCTCCGGACCCGCGCGGCGCCTGGTTGATGACCCGTGACGGCCGGACGTCGCCGATCCCCGCGACCGGGCTCCTCGGCATCCCGAGCACGCCGATGGCCGCCGACGTGCTCGCCGTCGTCGGGCAGAAGGGCGGACTCCGCGCACAGATGGACTCGTTGCTGCCCGGACCCGTCGGCGCCAAGGCGGAGTCCCTCGGCGAGCTCGTCCGGCGGCGCATGGGGGCGCGGGTCCTCGACGACCTGGTCGTTCCGATCGCCGGCGGGGTGCACTCCACCCACCCGGACCAGCTCGACCCCGAGCGGGTGGCTCCCGGCCTCCGTGCAGCACTGCTCCGCGAGGGCTCGCTGGCCCGCGCGGTCCTGGCACTCCGGGCCCGTGCTGCCGCCGGTACCCCGGTGCAGGGGATCCGCGGCGGGATCGTCCGGCTCGTGGACGAACTCGTCGCCGACATGGAGACCTACCGCGTCGACGTCCGGCTGCACACCCGGGCGACCCGGATCGAGGCGCACGCGGTCGAGGTCGTCTCCGCCGACGGCACGGTCGAACGCCTGCCCGCCCATTACACTCTTTCGTCGGTGCCCGATCCCGAGCGCACCGAGGCGCCGGACCGGACCGGCATCGAGCTCGTCACGCTCGTCGTCGACCAGCCCGAACTCGACGCTGCCCCCCGCGGGACCGGGATGCTCGTGCACCCGGACGCGCAGGCCGTGTCGGCGAAGGCCCTGACGCACGCGACGGTGAAGTGGCCGTGGCTCGCCGAGGCGGCTGCGGGCCGTCACGTGCTGCGCCTGAGCTACGCGACGCCCGGTGTCGCGACCGATGCGCACGGCGCGAGCGGTCCGGACGACGCGGCCACGAGCCTCCCGGTCGACCCGGACGGACCCGTCGGCACCCGGGCGCTGCACGACGCGGCCACGCTGCTCGGCGTCCCCCTGACGGCGACGCACGTCGTGGGCGCTGCGCGCGTCCGTTGGCACGGTCCGGACCTGACCGCTGCCGGCCTCGGAGCGGGCGTCATCGGTGTCGGCGAGGTCGCGACCGGTCGGGGCCTGGCCGGGATCATCGCGGCCGCCCGCACCGCCGCTGGACAGATCCTGGATTCCTGAGCGGACCCCGGAGCGCCCTGGGGCTACTGTTGGTGAGACCGTCGGACGTATTCCGTTCGACGCATGACCACCGCACACTGAACCAACGGAGGAATCGCACATGCGCGGAAAGCTCCTGTTCGTCGCCGGCGCCGCACTCGGGTACGTCCTGGGATCGCGAGCCGGACGGGCGCGGTACGAGCAGATCAAGACCGTCAGCGGCAAGGTCTGGAACAGCAACGGCGTCCAGAAGGGCGTGCACGTCGCTGAGGACTTCATCGCCGACAAGACCCCGGACGTCGCCGAGTTCATCGGTGAGACGACGAAGAAGGCCGTCCGCAAGGTCGGCCAGAAGAAGGACACCACCACCTCATGACCGACACCCGCGACCGCAAGTCGCGTTCGCTGTTCGGTCTGGTGGGCGACGTCCCGAAGCTCGTCAAGGGCCTGGTCAAGGGCGAGATCGACCTGCTCAAGGCCGAGATGCTCACGAAGGCCAAGATCTTCGGGCTCGCAGCGGGGCTGCTGGTCGGTGCGCTCGTCATCGTGCTCTACGCGATCGGCGTGCTCCTGACCGCCGCCGTGATGGGCCTTGCGACCGTGATGCCGGCCTGGCTCGCAGCGCTCGTGATCGCCGTGGTGATGCTGATCGTCGCCGCCATCCTCGGGTGGATCGGCTGGAAGCGCCTGCAGAAGGGCCTCCCGATCACGCCGAAGCGCACGATCGACAGCGTCAAGAACGACATCAACGCGGTGAAGGGGATGGGCAAGAAGCCCACCCCGCCGAACCAGTACGGCAGCCGCAAGCCGGACGTCGGCGGCCGGTTCTGAGCCCCGACAGCCGCACCACCGACGGAGGAACCGTGACCGATCCGCACGACGATCTCGCAGACCGCGTCGCCGCGACCCGCGCCCAGCTGTTCGACACCCTCGACGCGATCGAGGACAAGCTCAACGTGCCGAAGCAGATCGGCATCGCGGCGTCGAAGGTCAAGCGCGGCATCGACGAGAAGCCGGTCCCGTACCTGGCCGGGCTCGCAGCCGGAGTAGCGGTGGTCGGGGGTATCGTCGTGATGGTGCTCCGACGGCGGTAGACCGCCCGAGCGCGGTCCACCGGGTGCGGGGCGGCCACAACCCTGGCAACCGATAGGACAAAGGATCCATGAGTTCCGACGCGCCCGCTCCTGCAACTGCGCACACCTCTCCGCACGAGACCGACCCCGCGACGGGGATCGATCCCAACCTCATGACGGCGTACGCCCTCTGGGCCGTGTTCCGCAGGCCGCTCGGCCCGGTCCACCGCGTCGGTGACGACGCCGTGGCCGAGCTCGACGCCGTCATCGCGTCCGCTGCCGAGCGCGGGGTGACCGTCCGTGGCTTCTACGACGTCTCCGGCTTCCGTGCCGACGCCGACGTCATGATCTGGCTGCACGGCGACGACGCGCAGGTCATCCAGGCCGTGCTGCGCGAGATCCGCCGCACCGGGCTGTTCCAGGACACCGAGCCGGTGTGGCACGTCATGGCGATGCACCGCGAAGCCGAGTTCAACAAACGGCACACCCCCGCGTTCCTGCGTGGCAAGGACCCCGAGGCGTGGATCACGGTGTACCCCTTCGTCCGATCCTTCGAGTGGTACCTGTTGCCCGAGGACGAGCGCTCGAAGATGCTGCGCGACCACGGGATCGCCGGCGCCAAGTACCGCCGTGTCCTCACGAACACCATCGCCACCTTCGCCCTGAGCGACTACGAGTGGATCCTGCCGCTCGAGAGCCCCGAGCTCGTCGACCTCGTCGACCTCATGCGCGACCTGCGTGCCACCGAGGCCCGTCTGCACGTGCGCGAAGAGGTCCCCTTCTTCACGGGTCGTCGCGTGACGACCGCCGAACTCCCGGAGGTGCTGTCATGACCGACACCAGCCTGATCACGAACGGTCAGCCCGTCCTCGCCGCCACCCCGGCGGCCGTTTCCGGTCCGGAGCACGTCGAGGTCCCGACCGCGTACGACGCGATCCTGCTCGCCGGCTTCGGTGGCCCCGAGGGCCAGGACGACGTCATCCCCTTCCTGCGCAACGTCACCCGCGGCCGCGGGATCCCGGACGAGCGTCTCGAGGAGGTGGCGCACCACTACCGGCACTTCGGCGGCGTGAGCCCGATCAACGCGCAGAACCGCGCACTGAAGGCGGCACTCGAGGCCGAGCTGGCATCGCGCGGCATCGACATGCCGGTGCTCTGGGGCAACCGCAACTGGGAGCCCTACCTCGAGCAGGCCTTCACCGAGGCCGCCGACAAGGGCTACAACAAGCTCATCGCGATCGCCACGAGCGCCTACTCGTCGTTCTCGAGCTGCCGCCAGTACCGCGAGGACTACGCGCGCGTGCTCGACGAGACCGGTCTGCTCGGCACCATCGAGATCGACAAGATCCGGCAGTTCTTCGACCACCCCGGCTTCGTCCGTCCGTTCGTCGACGGCGTCCGTGACGGCATGGCCCGGGCCATCGCCGAGAACGACGGGCTCGACGTCGCGACCGAGCTGCACGTGCTGTTCTCGACGCACTCGATCCCGTCGACCGACGCTGCGAAGTCCGGCCCGGACTACCGCGGCTTCGACGAGCACGGCGCCTACGAGGCCCAGCACCTCGCCGTCGCGCAGGTCGTCCTCGACCAGGCGTGGGCGGAGCTGCTCGAGCAGCCCGAGCACGCGCACCTGCAGGGCACGTCCAAGCCCGCGTGGAAGCTCGTCTACCAGTCGCGCTCCGGCCCCCCGACGCAGCCGTGGCTCGAGCCCGACATCAACGACTACATGAACGAGGAGCTCAAGGGCGGCTCAACCCGCGCCGTGCTCATCGTCCCGCTCGGCTTCGTGAGCGACCACATGGAGGTCATGTGGGACCTCGACGAGGAAGCCACCGAGACCGCGCAGGAGCTCGGCTTCTGGTCGGTCCGCACGCAGACCCCCGGTGTCGACCCGGCCTACGTCTCCGGACTCGTCGACTTGGTGCTCGAGCGCGTCAACGGCACCCCGACCAGTGAGCGTCCGCACCTGACCGACATCGGTCCCTGGTACGACGTCTGCCGCCCGGGCTGCTGCGAGAACGTCCGCGCTGGCTTCAAGCCCGCTGCCGCCGGCGTCGCCCCGTGACCGACGCTCCGACCCCGATCCGGCTGGGCACCCGCGCCAGCCGGCTCGCGGTCGCGCAGTCGCAGGACGTCGCCGACCGCCTGGCAGCGGCGGCCGGTCGTCCGGTCGAGCTCGTCACGGTCACGAGCGAGGGCGACACGAACCGCGCATCGCTCGCGTCGCTGGGCGGCACCGGTGTGTTCGCCAGCGCCCTGCGCGAGGCCCTGGTCGCCGGCGAGGTCGACGTCCTGGTGCACTCGCTCAAGGACCTGCCGACCGCGCCGTACCCGGGCCTGACGATCGCTGCCGTGCCGAAGCGTGCCGATGCCCGCGACGTCCTCGTCGCGCGGAACGGCGCCACGGTCGAGAGCCTGCCCGAGGGTGCGAAGGTCGGCACCGGTTCACCGCGTCGCGTCGCGCAGCTCAAGGCGAAGCGCCCCGACCTGGACGTCATCGACATCCGCGGCAACATCGACACCCGCCTGGGCCGGGTGGACGACGACCTCGACGCCGTCGTGCTCGCCGCCGCCGGGCTCACCCGCATCGACCGGCTGTCGGCCGCCACCGAACTGCTCGACCTCGGCTTCTGGCCGAGCGCTCCGGGACAGGGCGCGCTGGCGATCGAGACCCGTGCCGGTGAAACCGACACGAACCTGCTCGCCGCCCTGCGCAAGATCGAGCACGCCCCGACCCGCCTGACGGTGTCGGCCGAGCGCGAGGTCCTGGCGAAGCTCGAGGCCGGCTGCTCCGCCCCGATCGGCGCGACCGCGGTCGTGGACGCCGAGCTCCTGCTCGTCTCCGCCACCGTCTACAGCCCGGACGGCGCCGAGTACCGCACGGCGTCGCACGCGGCCGTGCTCGAGGGATCCGCACAGGACCGCCTTGCCGAAGCACTCGAGGTCGGCGGCCGCGTGGCCGCCGAGCTGCTCGAGAACGGTGCCGGCGACCTGGCGGACCTCGCCGACTCGGTGAAGTAGAGCCCGTCACGGACACGCCCGCTCCCGTCGTCGTCATCCCCCGGGGTGGCGCGTGGGGCGAGCGCGTCGCGGCGGCGGCTCGGCAGCGCGGCCTCGACCCGCGGATCGTCCGGCTCATCGCGACCGAGCCGCCGCTCGACGACGGCCCCCTCGACCGTGCCGTCGCCCGCTTGGCAGGGTACGCGTGGGTGGTGGTGACCAGTGCGACCGCCGTGACGGTGCTCGCAGAACGCGTGGCGGGCCTCCCGTCCGGTGTCCGCGTTGCGGTGGTCGGCGAGCCGACCGCCCGTGCCGCGCGTGCTGCGGGCTGGGTCGTCGACCTCGTGCCGGAGCAGGCCTCGGCCGCTGCCCTCGTCGAAGCCCTGCCGGACACCGACGGCACCGTGCTCTTCCCGCGGTCCGAGATCGCCGCGCCGACGCTCGTCGACGGGCTGCGGGCCCGCGGCATCGACGTGGACGACGTGGTCGCGTACCGTACCGTGGGGACCGGCGACGAGCCGATCACCCTCGACGCGGTGCCCGACGCGGTGCTCGTGACGAGCGGCAGCGTCGCCCGCGAGATCGCCCGCCGGATGACCCCGCTCGACCCCCGCACCCTCGTGGCCTGCATCGGCCCCGGAACCGCCGCCCACGCGCGCGCGGCCGGACTGCCGGTCCACGTCGTCGGACCCACCCGGTCCGCAGAAGCCCTGCTCGACGCCGTCGTCGAGGCCCTGAACCCCACCACCCCCGAACAGGAAGGCCACCCGTGACCGGCCGTTTCCCCCAGGTCCGCCCCCGTCGACTCCGCGCCACCCCCGCGATGCGACGGCTCGTCGCCGAGACCCGGCTGCACCCAGCCGAGCTCGTGCTGCCGATGTTCATCCGCGAGGGCGCAACCGACGCCGTCGACATCTCGAGCATGCCGGGCGTGCAGCAGCACTCGCTCGACTCGTTCCGTCGCGCACTCGTCGAGGCCGCCGGCCAGGGCATCGGGGGCGTGAACCTGTTCGGCGTGCCGACCACGAAGGACGCGACCGGATCCGGGGCGACCGACCCCGACGGCATCCTCAACGTCGCCATCCGCGTGGCGAAGGAGGAGGTCGGTGACGACCTGGTCGTGCAGTCCGACCTGTGCCTCGACGAGTTCACCGACCACGGCCACTGCGGTGTCCTGGCGGCGGACGGCACGGTCGACAACGACGCCACCCTGCTGCGCTACCGCGACATGGCGGTCGCGCAGGCCGAGGCCGGCGCCGAACTGGTGTGCCTGAGCGGGATGATGGACGGCCAGATCGCCGCCGCGCGTGACGCGCTCGACGTCGCCGGGCACACCGGCACCGCGCTGCTGGCCTACGCGGCCAAGTACGCGTCCGCCTTCTACGGACCCTTCCGCGAGGCCGTGTCGTCGTCGCTCGTCGGCGACCGGCGGACCTACCAGATCGACGCCGCCAACGGTCGGCAGGGGCTGCGCGAGGTCGCGCTCGACGTCGACGAGGGCGCCGACGTCGTGATGGTGAAGCCGGCGATGAGCTACCTCGACGTGCTCGCCGAGACGGCTGCGACGTCGCCCGTGCCGGTCTGGGCCTACCAGATCTCCGGCGAGTACGCGATGATCACGGCAGCCGCACAGAACGGCTGGATCGACCGCGACGCCGCCGCGATGGAGTCGCTCATCGGCATCAAGCGTGCCGGCGCCGACGCGATCCTGACCTACTTCGCCGTCGACATCGCACGGAAGCTCAACCAGGAGGCCGGTCTCCGCACCTCCGGCACCACCGCCGCAGTCGCCGGCATCGCCTCGACCGGGAAGGCCCCCGAATGACCACGAACGACCAGCTGTTCGGCCGTGCCAAGAACGCGATCCCCGGCGGCGTGAACTCGCCCGTCCGTGCCTACGGATCGGTGGGCGGCACTCCGCGTTTCCTGGTGTCGGCGAAGGGAGCGTACGTCACCGACGCCGAGGGACGTGAGTACGTCGACCTCGTGGCGTCGTGGGGCCCCGCGATCCTCGGTCACGCGCACCCCGGTACCGTCGAGGCCGTGCAGCAGGCTGCCGCGCGCGGACTGTCCTTCGGGGCCTCGACCCCGGGCGAGACCGAGCTCGCCGAGCTCGTGAAGCAGCGGGTGTCGGTCGACGGCGACGGCCCCATCGAGAAGCTCCGCATGGTGTCGACCGGCACCGAGGCCACGATGACGGCGATCCGGTTGGCCCGCGGCTACACCGGCCGCGACCTGCTCGTGAAGTTCGCCGGGCACTACCACGGGCACTCCGACTCCCTGCTCGCCGAGGCTGGTTCGGGGGTCGCCACCCTGGCCCTTCCCGGCAGCGCGGGCATCACCGAGGAGACCGCGGCGCAGACCCTGGTGCTGCCGTACAACGACCTGGACGCCGTCCGCCGCGCGTTCGACGAGCACTCCGAGCGCATCGCCGGCGTGATCGTCGAGGCCGCCGCGGCGAACATGGGCGTGCTCGCTCCCGAGCGCGGGTTCAACCGCGCGCTCGCGCAGATCGTGCAGGCGCACGGGGCGCTGCTCATCGTCGACGAGGTCCTGACCGGGTTCCGCGTCGGATCGGCCGGCTGGTGGGGCCTCGAGGCGTCGAAGGTCGTCCCCGACGGCGCCGGCTGGAAGCCCGACCTGATCACGTTCGGCAAGGTCATCGGTGGCGGCATGCCCCTCGCCGCGCTCGGCGGCCGACGCGAGGTCATGGACTTCCTCGCCCCGCTCGGCCCCGTGTACCAAGCGGGCACCCTGTCCGGCAACCCGCTCGCCGTCGCCGCGGGCATCGCCACGCTCCGGGCCGCGACGCCGTCGGTGTACGAGTCGCTGAACCGCACGGCCTCGGTCATCTCCGCGGCCACGTCGGACGCGCTGTCCGCCGAGGGCGTCGCGCACACCGTGCAGCGGGCCGGCAACCTGTTCTCGTTCGCCTTCACGGACACCGCACCGCGGAACTACGACGACGTGCGGGCGCAGGACGCGTTCCGGTACGCGCCGTTCTTCCACGCGATGCTCGACGCCGGCGTGACCCTGCCGCCGAGCGTGTTCGAGGCGTGGTTCGTCACGGCCGCCCACGACGAGCGGGCCGTCGGACGCATCCTCGACGCCCTGCCCGCCGCGGCGACGGCAGCGGCTGCCGCGACCGCGTAGGGGTCGGCGCGCGCCGCGCCGAGCCCTCGGCTGGTTGACTGGCCGCATGCAACTCGCCGAGGCCCTCATCGAGCGCGCCGACCTGCAGAAGCGCATCGAACAACTGCGCGGCCGCATCGCCGCGAACGCCCGCTTCCAAGAGGGCGAGGAGCCCGACGAGGACGCCCGTGAGCTCCTCGCCGAGGCCGAGCGGTCGATCGACGCGCTCGAGGTCCTGCTCGCCCGCATCAACGCGACGAACGCCAGCACCACCGTCGCCTCCGGACAGACCGTCACCGCGCTGCTCGCCCGACGCGATGCCCTCCGGCTGCGGCACGCGCTCGTCACCGGAGCGGCGGACGCCACGGCCGGCACGAACGGCGGCTACCGACAGCTCCGCAGCGAACTCCGCACGTTCGCCGCGCTGCCGACCGCCGAGCTCCGGTCGCGGGCCGACGCCCTGGCGAAGGAGATCCGCGAACTCGACGCGGTCGTCCAGCGCACCAACTGGGAGGTCACCCTGGTCGACTGAGCAACGGGCGGTGCGTCGGTAGACGGACCGGGGCGGGTACGGACCCGACGACCGGCGGGCAATCCGGTCACCTGTCGGCGCAGCGGGCAGCGCCATGGCGAGAGCCGTGCACATCGCAGCCCAGTACGGCGCACCAGGTACGGTGCACACCGCACCACGCACAACCGCGTACCGACCGGACCGACGAGGGCGGGACAGGGGACAGCACCGCCCCACCCTCGACGGGTCAGGAGCAGTCGGCCTTGGTGAAGGTCGTGTCGAGCGTCTTCGAGGTGCCGTCGAACGCGTAGGTGTACCGCATGTCGACGCCCTCGTCGAGGAGGTCCTTCGTGTCGCTGTTCGAGCAGAGCGTCGGGCCGACCGAATCGCGGATGGCGCTCTCGGTGATCGAGGCGGGGTCGACGCTGGACGACACCGTGTAGTCGTAGTGGATCGCGTTGCCCTCGGCCTCGACGCCCGTCCACGACGTCACCGAGTCGACCTGCTTCGGCAGGTCGCTCTGCTCGCGGATCTGCACGACGGCCTTCGAGACCTTTTCTTCCGTCGAGTCGCTGAACGCGGCGGTGAGCGCCTGGCGGACCAGGAACGCGACGACCACCGCGACGACGACGCCGAGCAGCGAGATGAGGACGCGCTTGCCACGGGACTGCTTGGGCGGTGGCGCGTAGGGGGCCCCGGCGGGAGCGGGCTGCGCGTACGGCTGCTGGCCCGGCTGCTGCTGCGCCCAGGGCTGCTGGCCGGGCTGCTGCGGGCCGGGCTGCTGCGGGCCGGCGTTCGGCTGCGGCTCGGACCCCGGGTAGGGCGGCGGCGTGTTCGTCATGGTGTTCCCCCTCGTTGCGGTGCGCGGTCTGACACCGTCGTCCGGCATCGGGTCCCTCCCCGACACGGGCCGCAGACACCTGAGCGACCATCCAAGCACAGGCCGAAGCGCCGCAACGCGTCAGGCGGAACGCCGTGCTGCCCAGCGACCCTCGGACCGGAGGATCGCGAGCGGGAAGTCGAACGCGTGCGACACCGCCGACGACGTGATGACCTCGTCCGCCGTGCCCTGTGCCACCGCGGCACCGTCACGGAGCAGCATCGCGTGCGAGGTCGACACCGGCAGGTCCTCCAGGTGGTGCGTGACCATGACGCTGCCGAGCTCGGGGTGCCGGTGTCGCAGGGCATCGACCGTCTCGAGCAGGTGCTCTCGCGCGGCGACGTCGAGCCCGGTCGCCGGTTCGTCGAGCAGCAGCAACTGCGGCTCGGACATCAGCGCCCGTGCGATGAGGGTTCGTCCGCGTTCGCCCTGGGACAACACGGGCCACCGAGCGTCCCGCCGTGCGGTGAGGCCGACGTCGGCGACGTGCTGCTCGGCCGCCTCGACCTGGGCGGCGGTGGGCTCCCACCGCATCATGAGGTCGGTCGTTCCGGTCAGGCCGGTCAGCACCGTCTCGAGCACGGTGAGCGGGGAGAGCATCCGGTGCCGCGGGTCGACGTGGCCGATGTGCTCACGCAGCTCGCGGACGTCGACGCGTCCGAGGCGCCGGCCGAGCACCTCGACCGTGCCCGCCGAGGGGTGGCCCGTTGCTCCGAGCACCGCGAGCAGCGTCGACTTGCCGGCACCGTTCGGACCGAGGAGCGCCCAGTGCTCGCCGCGCCGGACGGTCAGGTCGATGTCGTGCAGCAGGTCGCGCCCGGACCGCGTGACGCGGACACCGGTGGCGTTGATCAGGACGTCGTCGTTCACGACTCCATGCTGCCGTACCGCGCTCGGACGTCGGCGACGTGCGCGTCGAAGTGCGCCGAGAGGGCGTGGCACGCCTCGGACCCGAGCTCGGGGTCCCGCGCCCGGACCGCCTCGTCGAGGAGCTCGAGGAAGTCCTCGATCGCCCACTGTCGGAACGGGGGTGGCTCCGGCAGGATGTACGCCAGACGGGAGATCGTGACGGTCGTCGTCTCCCGTATCGCGCGGTTCGGGCTGCGGGACGCGAAGAACCGGTTGATCTCGAGCAGCGTGGCCGTGAACGAGAAGTCGCGGACCCGAGCCTCTCGTCGGACCTGCGCCAGCAGCACGTCCAGCTGCGCGACGTCCGCATCGGTCAGTGCGGGGATCGCCGACCGGACGCACATCTCCTGCAGCCCGAGGAGCAGGCCGACCGTCTCCGCCCAGTCGTCGACCGTCGGGACCGCGACGAGCACGCTGCCCTCGCGGTCGGGCCCCGCGTGCACCAGCCCCATGACCTCGAGCCGCCGGACCATCGGCAGCAGCCGAGGCATCGGGACGCGGAACCGAGCGGTGAGGTCCCGGAGGGTGTACTCGCGCCCCGGGTCGAGGGTGTGGTCCCGGATCGACCCCAGTACCTCGATCCAGTCGTCATCCGGGCGCCAGTCGGCCCAGTAGAGGTCCTCGGACGTGCCGCCGACCGGTCGGAGCAGGCTCGCGGGGTCGACGCCGAGGGTCGCAGCGGACATCTCGAGGTAGCGGCGCCAGAGCCGGGTGAGCACATGCGCTGCGCGCTCGGCACTGCTCCGGTCACGCAGCCGGAGCGCCTGGAGTGATGCGGCGAGCCAGGACTCGATCTCCACCACCTGCCAGGGGAGGGTGGCCCGTGGTCCGTACCGCAGCTGCTGGAGCGTGCGCACGAGCAACCTGGCGGTCAGGCGGTCCGGGGTGCGTTCGGCCCAGAACCCGATCGTCGCGAACAGCGCGGGGTCGAGTTCGTCGCCGCGTTCGGTCGCCGCCCGTCTCGCCCTCGCCACGAGTCCGGCGTAGACCGCGACGTCGTCCTCGGTGGCGGTCGGCACGGTGGCGCGCATGGCCACCTCGACGAGTCCGACGAGCATCCAGCTGCCCTCGGCCCACGGCACCGGGCCGAGCTCCGGGAAGCGCACCCGATCGCCGGGCGAGAGGCGGGCCAGTCCGATGTCGGCGAGCCGCTGCAGTGCTCCGGCGAGGATCGACGGCCGGACGTCGAAGCGCTCGCAGAGTTCGAGGAGGTCGTGCTCACGATCGTCCCGCAGCGTGCCGCTCCGCAGCGCGACGAGTACCCGGGTGAACGCGTCGTCGAACAGCGGACGCCAGTCGGTGGGTGACTGCGCGGCCACCACCGTCAGCCCCGCGTGGAGCGGACCGACTCGATGTGCTGCTCGAAGTTCCGCGTCAGCGCACGCCCGGCCTCGGCCGCCGTCTCGCCGTCGCGCTCCTCGAGGGCCTCGCCGAGGATCGAGAAGAACGCCTCGGAACCGTACTGCTCGAACGCCGGGGTGGGGTTGAGCGTGAACCGGACGCGCTCGAGCGCACCTTCGGCGGCGACCTGCACGAGCGGGTTGCCGGAGTGGGCCACGGCGAACTCGATGATCTCGGTCACGGCTCCGCTGAAGCCGAGGTCGCGGACCTTGCGGAGTCCGTCGGCACGGTCGAGCAGCTTCTGCATCGCCGCGACGTCCGCGTCGTCGTACTCGGGGACGCCCCAGCGCAGGCTGAGCTCGAAGAACCCGGCCGTTGCACGGGTCGCGGTCACCCAGTCGTCGAACGTGGGGGTTGCGACGCGGGTGTACCGGTTCGCCTCCATCTCGACGAGGCCGATGTCGACGAGCTTCGCGATCGCCTCGCGGATGGGGGTGCGACTGACTCCGAGCCACTGGACCAGCTCGTCGTCGTTCAGGCGTTCGCCGTGCTGGAGCGTGCCGTCGCGGAGGGCTGCCAGCATCTTCTCGTACACGACGTCGCGGAGCAGTTTGCGGGGTGAGTTCTCGACCGTGGACTTCGGGACCGGCATGTCATCTCCTCGTGCATCGGACTCGGTACTGGAATCCTAACGTGTCAATTTGCAAGCGCTTGTGAAATTGTGGTACAGGAGTATTTCACCGTCGGAGGTCGACCACCGTTCGACCGTGTACGCGTCCGGCGACCACCTCAACGCCGACCTCGATCGCCTGCTCCGGCGTCACGGTCCGCGTGACACCCGCCAGCAGCGCGGGGTCGAGGTCGGTCGCCAACCGCTCCCACGCCCGGTGCCGGAGCTCCGGCGGGGCGTCCACCGAGTTGATGCCGAGCAGTGACACCGCCCGCAGGATGAACGGCAGCACCGTCGTGGGCAGCGCAGCGTCCTGGGCGAGCCCGCACGCCGTGACGGCACCGCCCCACCGGGTGCCGGCCAGCACGTTCGCCAGGGTGGCCCCGCCGACGCTGTCCACGGCGCCAGCCCACGTCGCACGCTGCATCGGCTTGCCGGGCTCGGACAGGGTGCTCCGGTGCACGACCGCCGTCGCGCCGAGGCGTCGGAGCGAGGCCTCGTTGGTGCTCCGCCCGGTCGACGCGGTCACCTCGTACCCGCGCGCGGCGAGCAGGGCGATCGCCACGGTGCCCACCCCGCCGGACGCACCCGTGACGAGCACCGGCCCGGCACCCGGTTCGACGAACCGTTCGAGCGCGAGGACGCTGAGCATCGCCGTGAACCCGGCCGTGCCGATCGCCGCCGCGAACGAGTCCTCGATCGCCTCGGGCAGGACCACGAGGGAACCGGACGGCACCACGGCGTGCTGGGCCCAACCGCCGTGCCGGGACTCGCCGAGCCCAGCACCGTTCAGCACGATGCGGTCGCCGATCGACACGTCGTGCACGCCCGGTCCGAGCGCCGACACGGTCCCGACGACGTCGATGCCGGGCACGAGCGGGTCGACCCGCGCGACGCCGGGGTTCCGGGCGAGGGCGAGGCCGTCCTTGTAGTTGACGCTCGAGTACGTGACGTCGACGAGGGCTTCGCCCTCGGCCGGATCGGGCAGGTCGACGTCGGCGACGGTGGGCGGGGCTGAACTGGACACGACTACGGCGCGGGTCATGCGCCGGACGCTACCCCGGGCCTCCCGGCTGTGCCTGCCACGATGCCTGGCGGAACCGGGCGTACCGGGTCGAAAGAAACGACCAGGTACGCCCGAAACGGTCAGGTAGGCGCGCGGCGACCGCTACCCGAACATGATGGCGGCCTCGTCGAAGCGCGCCTGCGGCACGGTCTTCAGCTCGCCGAGCGCCTCGTCGAACGACACGTGCACGATGTCGGTGCCCTTCAGGGCGACCATCCGGCCCCACCGCTCCTCGACCACCGAGTCGATGGCCGCCAGGCCGAGCCGCGTCGACAGCACGCGGTCGTACGCGGTCGGCGTGCCACCACGCTGGATGTGCCCGAGGGTCGTGGCACGCGTCTCGATGCCCGTCATCTCCTCGATGAGGGGCGCGAGGCGCTCGCCGATGCCACCCAGGCGCGGACGCCCGAAGGCGTCGAGCCCGCGCTCGGTGTGCGCGTTGTCCTCGTGGTCGGGGACGAAGCCCTCGGCCACCACGACGAGCGGTGCGCGCCCGCGGTCGTAGGCGGCGCGCACCCACTTCGCGATCTGCTCCATGCTCGTCTTCTGCTCCGGGATCAGGATCGCGTGCGCACCGGCGGCCATGCCGGAGTGCAGGGCGATCCAGCCGACGTGCCGGCCCATGACCTCGGCGACCATGCACCGGGAGTGCGACTCGCCGGTGGTGCGCAGGCGGTCCATCGCCTCCGTCGCGATCGCGACGGCGGTGTCGAAGCCGAACGTGTAGTCGGTGGCGCCCAGGTCGTTGTCGACCGTCTTCGGGACGCCGACGATCTTCAGCCCGGCGTCGGTCAGGCGCTTCGCCGCGGCGAGCGTGCCCTCACCGCCGATCGCGACGATGGCGTCGATGCCGTGGCGGTCCAGGGTCTTCGAGATGTTCTCGACGCCGCCGTTCGGGCCCTCGAAGGGGTTCGTGCGGCTGGTGCCGAGGATCGTGCCGCCCTGCTTGGCGATGCCCTGGATGTCCTTGCGGCCGAGCGGGACGATGTCGCCGTCGACGACGCCGCGCCAGCCGTCCCGGAACCCGACGAACTCGTGGCCGTGGATGGCGATGCCCTTGAGGACGATCGCGCGGATGACCGCGTTCAGACCGGGGCAGTCGCCTCCGGAGGTGAGGATGCCGATGCGCATGGGAACTCCGTCGTCGGGTGGTGCGGGTGGGGGTCGTGGGGGACTGCGACCATCATGACTGACGGTGGTTGCGCATTACCATCCCGGTGTGACCCTGCTCGACTCCGCCTCGTCGTCCGGCGACGCGTCCGGTGCTCCAGGTGCGTCCGGCGACGCGTCCGGTGCTCCTGGTGCGTCCGGCGACGCGGCGCGCGTCGACACCGTGTACCGACCGGGAGGCCCGGTGAACGTCACGTCGACCCTGCGGCCCCTGCAGCGCGGCTCCGGCGACCCCGCCTACAAGGTGGTCGGCTCGGTCGTGTGGCTCGCCCTGCGGACGCCCACCGGCCCCGCTGCCGTGGCGATCCGGCCGGCTGGCGACACCATCGCGGTCTCGGCGTGGGGCGACGGTGCTGCGTGGGCGGTCGAGCACGCGCCGGAGCTGCTCGGTCGCGGCGACGACTGGGACGGGTTCGACGTCTCCGGGCACGCGTTCCTGGCGACGGCCCGACACCGGCAGCCCGGACTCCGGCTGCTCCGGACGAACACCGTCGTCGCGATGCTCGTGCCGGCGATCATGGAGCAGAAGGTGACCTCACGGCAGGCGTGGGGCGCATGGCGGTACCTGCTCCGCCGGTACGGCACGCCCGCGCCGGGCCCCGCGCCGGACGGTCTCACCGTGCCGCCGACGGCCGACGAGTGGGCGCGGATCCCGAGCTGGGAGTGGCACAGGGCCGGCATCGAGCCCGGACGGTCGGCGACGGTGATGCGCGCGGTGAAACTCGCGCCGGCGCTCGAGCGGACCCTGACGCTCGGTCGCGGCGGTTCGGTCGTGTCGGCGCGGCTCCAGTCGATCCCCGGTATCGGGAAGTGGACGGCTGCCGAGACCGCACAGCGCTCCCACGGAGACCCCGATTCGCCGAGCGTCGGGGACTTCCACGTGCCGGCCCTGGTCGGGTGGGCGCTGACCGGGGGACCGGTGGACGACGACGGGATGCTCGAGCTGCTCGAGCCGTGGCGGGGGCACCGGGAACGGGTCGTGCGGCTGATCGGCGGCTCGGGGTTCCGGAAGCCGTCGTTCGGGCCGCGGCTCACGATCCAGGACCACCGCGGACACTGAGGGGTCGCGGGTGCCGGCCCGCTGCCGTCCGCCCCCGGTTCGCGACACGGCACCAGGTGATCACGTGGTGTCGTGTCGGAGAAGGGGTGCGCGTGCGGTTCGGGCGTTACTGGAACACCCCGGCGAGGTCTCCGTTCGCCAAGGCGTTCACGATCCACATGACGGCCACCAAGAGCACGGGCAGCAGGACGTACCCGAAGTCGGACTTGACCGACGCCTCGGCGAACGATTCGGCGCGCGCTGACGCTCGACTGGACATCGTCCCGCCGACGATGCGGAGCATGTTCTGCCATTCGAGGATCTGCACGATCGCGAAGAGCACCGCGACGAGTGCGGCCAGGAAGACCACGGTGATCTGCAGACCGCTCACCCAGATCGCCGGCCCGTGCAGGGCTTGGGCGACCTCCGCGGGGTACTGGATCGACCAGGGCGAGTCGTTGCCCCTGACGCTCTCGGCGAGGGCCTGGAAGTCGCTCAGGCGATGGCTGCCCCACACGGTCCGGTGCAGTGCGAACGTGACGATCAGCACGCTCTCGGCCGCGAGGACGAGGACGACGATGATGATGCGGATCACCCGGCGGTCGCCGAGCACACCGAGTCTCGCTGATCGGGCTGACGCGACGACGAGCCCGACCGCGCCGCCAGCGGCTGCACCGATCAGCAGTCCGAACGCGAGGTTCGAGTACGAGACGAAGCCGAGGGCAGCGATCGCGGCGACAGCGGCTGCGACGATGAACGGCCACCAGTCGCCGGCTCCCGAACTCGGCTGGTCCTGCTGTGCGTGGACGGTCATGTTCTGCTGGATCGACATCCGCTGGTCGTAGATGTGCACGTCGTGTACATCTCGTCCGGCCTGGACAACCGTCCCGCTGTTGTTCGTGACCTGCTGGAACGGCGACCCCGATCCGCTCGCGGACTTGCCCTTCCCGCCGACGGCGAGGCTGAACACGGCGATGATCACGGCAGCGACCAGCGTGACGATCAGATCAGCCCCCTTGTCCGCGAGTGACACCGATCCGGTCGCAGCAAACAAGCCGCCGATATTCCCCATGCTGGTATTCGTACCGGCGTCGGGAGGCGGTGTCAACCGGCTGTGACCGCACGCGTCGTCACGGGTCAGGGGTGACGGGTGCCCTCGCCGGCCAGCACGGCGCGGTAGCCCTCGCGGAACGTCGGGTACTGCGGCGCCCAGCCGGTGGACCGGAGCAGCGCGTTCGACAAGCGCTTGTCACCACCGGACTGCCGGGCACCGCCGTCACCGGTGACGGGCTCGGGAACGCCGAGCTCGTCGGCCAGGAACCGGAGCACGTCGTCGAGTCGGCTCGGTTCGTCGTCGGTGCCGAGGTAGGTCGGCGCCGGGTCCTCCACGGTCGCCAGGTGCACGAGCGCCGCGGCGGCGTCGTCGCGGTGGATCCGGTTCGTGTGCGGCGAGGCACTCGGAGCCAATCGCGCAGAACCGGAGCGGACCTGGTCGATCAGGCGCTCGCGGCCCGGACCGTAGACACCGGACAGGCGCACGAGCACGGCGTCGGGAGCACGGTCGCGCAGCAGCGCCTCGGCCTCGACCAGGACCTCGGCGGTCGGGGTCGCACCGTGCACCGGGGTGTCCTCGGTGACCTCGCTGCCGTCGTCGACGTCGTACACCGCGGTCGACGACACCACGAGCAGGCGTGGATCGGCGTCCGAGGCGTCGATGCCGTCGAGCACGTTCCGCAGGCCGTCGACGTAGGTCGCGCGGTACTCGTCGACGTCACGGCTGCCCGCGGCGAAGGCCACGACGACGACAGAGGTGTCGGCGGGGATCTCGGGGACCTCGTGCCGCAGGTCCGCGCTGCGGCCGGTGATCGGGGCCGGGACCAGTTCGGCGCGGCGTCGGAGGCCGATCACGTGGTGTCCCTGCTTTGCGAAGCGGAGGCCGGCTTCGGTCCCGAGGTCGCCGCAGCCGGCGATCACGACGGTGTCGTTGTTGTGCACCCATCGACCTTGGCACGGACACCTGGTGGACGCTCCCGCGCCCGGTCCGCTGCCGCTCAGAGCGTCTTCCGCAGCAGCACGGAGTCACCGTGCTGCTGGTCGCGCTCACGCTCCCCGGTGTCGACGAAGCCCAGCTTGCCGAGCACCCGGAGCGACGCGGTGTTCCAGTCGCGGACCGTGGACGCCAGATGGCGGTACCCGTGCTCGCGTGCCGCATCGATGACCGCGCCGGATGCTTCCGTGGCGTACCCGTGGTTCCACGACGCCTGCAGGAACTCGTACGCCAGCTCCGGTTCGTCGGACACACCGACGCCGTTCGCGACGAGGCCGCAGTAGCCGACAGCAGCACCGGTGTCCCGGCGCTCGACGACGAGCAGACCGGGCGCCGGCGTCTGGTCGTACCCGCGCGCCCACTCCTCGAGATCGGACACGGTGGGGTGCCCGTCGGCCGAGAGCCGTCGATGCGGCGGCACGCGTGGATCCCGTTCGGCCCAGAGCCGACGGTGGAACGCGGCGTCGGTGCTCCGCCACGGCCGCAGGCGCAACCCTTCCGTCTCGAGTGCCGACATCTGATCGCCGCCGTCAGTCCGAGGTACGAGCGGGTTCTTCGTCCTTCGCCTCGACGCCGTCGTGGCGCATCCGCACGACGCTGGCCAGGGTCGACAGCGCCATCGCGGCGATGATCACGATCAAGGAGACCCACGTGTTGATCTCCGGTGCCCACTCGATGTGCTCGCCACCGTTCAGGAAGGGCAGCTCGTTGTCGTGCAGTGCGTGCAGGACGAGCTTCACACCGATGAACGCGAGGATCACCGCGATCCCGTACTTCAGGTAGACGAGCCGCTCGAGCAGTCCACCGAGCAGGAAGTACAGCTGCCGCAGACCCATCAGGGCGAAGACGTTCGCGGTGAACACGATGAACGGGCTCTCGGTGATGCCGAAGATCGCGGGGATCGAGTCGAGTGCGAACAGCAGGTCGGTGGTGCCGATGGCGATCAGCACGATGAGCAACGGGGTGAAGTGCCGCACGCCGTCGTGGGTGGTCCGGAACTTCATGCCGTCGAACGTGTCGGTGAGGCGCACCCGACGGCGGAGCAGCCGGACGATGAAGCTGTCCTTCTGGTCGTCGGCATCGTCCTCGCCGCGGAGCTGCTGGATCGCCGTCCAGATCAGCCAGGCGCCGAAGATGTAGAAGATCCACGAGAAGTTCTCGATGAGCTGGGCACCGACGAGGATGAAGATGCCGCGCAGCACGAGCGCGATGATGATGCCGAGCATCAGCACCTCTTGCTGGATCTTCTTCGGCACCGAGAACCGCGCCATGATGATGACGAAGACGAACAGGTTGTCGATGCTCAGGCTGTACTCGGTGAGCCAACCGGCCAGGAACTCGCCCGCCGAGTCGCCGCCAGCGAACACGAGCATCAGGACCGCGAAGACCAGCGCGAGCCCCACGTAGACGCCCACCCACGTCGCCGACTCGCGCAGCGTCGGCACGTGCGGCCGGCGCGCGACGATGAGCAGGTCGGCGAGCAGGATCGCGACGATCGCGATCAGCGAGCCGACTTCGAACACGACGGGGAGTTCGGGCATCTGGTGCGTTCCTTGCTGGTGGTGGGCGGGCCGTCGAGCACGGCCGGGCTCGGTTGCTGTCCCCTCTAGTGTCGGGGACGTTCGCGCGCCGAGCGACCGCGCCCCGCGTTCAGCGACCGGGGCCGTCGACCGGTGGGTCCGGTGGGAACGGCCGTCGTGCGACCCAGATCTGTACTCCGACGAGCACACCGAGCATCCCGCCGAAGCACAGGAACACCCATCCGGCCGCCGGGTGGCCGCCGGCGATGAAGACCGAACCGATGACGAACCCCGTTGCGGCTCCGAGCCCGTGGAACACCAGCGAGACCACCGTCCAGCCTGGACTCGCGTTCATCGTCAGCTGTGCGTCCCGGACCCATCCGGCATCCCTGGTACGTCGGAGCACGACGACGATCGTGCCGATCGAGACGCCGACGGCCGCCAGCAGCATGACCAGTTCCACGTGCATCGACCTCCTTCGGCATCGTCGTCCCGTCGACGGTGAACGATCCAGACTGCCACCTCGTTGACCGGGTATGGGACTCCGCACACGCACCAAGGTCATCATCGGCATCTCCACCGGCGTCGTGGTCATCGCGGCCGCCGCTGTCATCGCCGGTCCGTCCATCTACGCGAACACCGTCAACGGACAGGCCGCCGCCGCACCCTCGCTGCAGGCGACGTCGTCCGCCAGCCTCGACGCGGCGGACGCCGACGGCACCTGGACCAGCACGGGGACCTCGTACGCCGGCTACCGGGTGCACGAGGTGCTGCAGGGGAATGATGTGAACGTGGTCGGACGCACGAAGGACGTTGAGGGCACCGCCGAGGTCGACGGCGGCTCCCTCGCGACGGCGACGGTCACGGTCCAGGTCGCGAAGATCACCACCCCCGAGTCCGCGCGCGACGCCTACTTCCGCGACACCGCGCTGGAGACGGACAAGTTCCCGACGGCGACGTTCACGCTGACGAAGCCCGTCGACGTCTCGAAGGCACTCGACGGCAGCACGCAGGACGTCACCCTGACCGGCACGATGGACCTGCACGGCGTCACGAAGGCCGTCACCGCCGACGCACAGGTGGCGGTCGGCACGGGTGGCACCGTCCAGGTCGCCGGCTCGGTGCCGATCACGTTCGCCGACTACGGCGTGAAGGCTCCCTCGCTCGGCTTCGTCACCGTGGACGGGAAGGGCTCCGTCGAGTTCTCCCTCGACCTGCAGAAGTGACCGTGTCGAGTCGTTCCGCCGACGAGCTGCTCGCGACGCTGTACCGCGAGCACGGTGACGCGCTCACCCGGTACGTCCGGCACCTGACGCGGGACGGCTCGGCGGTCGAGGACGTCGTGCAGGAGACCATGGTCCGTGCCTGGCAGCGACCGGCGGTGCTGGAACGCGCGCCGGACAGTGCACGCGCCTGGTTGTTCACCGTGGCACGCAACCTGGTCGTCGACGACGCCCGGTCCGCCCGGAACCGCCGGGAGTTCGGCACCGAACACCCCGTCGACCGTGCCGAGTCGGACCGAACCGACGCCGTGCTCGACCGCATCGTCGTGGCCGATGCGCTCGCATCGCTCTCCCCGGACCACCGCCGCGTGGTCGTGGACGCCTACTGGCTCGGCCACACGGTGCCGGAGATCGCACGACGACACGACATCCCCGAGGGCACCGCGAAGTCGCGGCTGCACTACGGGCTGCGAGCCCTGCGGCTCGCACTGCAGGAACGAGGAGTGACCCGATGAGCGACGACCGGTACGCAGAGTGGGACGCAGCGTACGTGCTCGGGTCCCTGAGCCCGGACGAGCGGCTCGAGTACGAGCAGCACCTGGAGACGTGCGACCGTTGCACGGCCGCCGTCGCCGAGCTGGTCGGCCTGCCGGGTCTGCTCGCCAAGCTGCCGGCCGACCAGGCGATCGAGATCGCCGAACCGGACGGGAGGCCCGACACCGGTTCCGAGAGCACCCTCGCCTCCGTCGCCCACCGCGTTCGACACCGTCGCCGCCGTCGCCGGGTCTGGGTCGCCGCCACCGCGGGGCTCGCGGTGGTCGCCGCCGTCCTGGGCGGACTCGCCGTCGGCACGGCGGGGGACCGCGGCTCGGTGCAGGCCGGACGTGACGTCTCGGCCTCGGCGACCGCGGACCGCTACGACATGACCGGCGCCCAGGGACTCGATGTCGAGCTCGCCGTCAGCGGCGAACAATGGGGCACACGATTCGACTGGGGCTGCTCGTACGGCGGCAAGGAGTGGGCGGCGGACGGATCGGTCATGTACGACCTCGTCGTGGTGCGGTCCGACGGCACCGCGCAGATCGTCGGCTCGTGGACGGCCGCGGGCGAGGACGCGAAGGGGCTGTCGGCGTCGACGGACATCCCGCGCGACGACATCGCGAGCGTGCAGGTGCGGCTCCGCGGCGAACAGGGAGCCCTCGCCGTCGTCGACCTCTAGCCGACCCGCCGTCCCCGCGCCCAAGCCCGCCCGCCCCGCCCGCGCCCAAGCCCGTGCGGTTCCGAAATCTCGGCATCTGGGTGGGCCACGGAGCCGTTCGTGGAACCTCGGCGCTCCCCGTGCGGCGAGTCGTGGAACCTCGGCTGACGTGCGGTGGCGGCTAGCCCGAGACGGCCTCGTCCGACACGTCGGGGCCGATCGCGTCCTGGACGCGCGCACTGACGGACCGGAGCGTGTCCGCGTCGGTCCCCACGGGCCTCCAGAACAGGTCTTCCAGCGCACCGGTGTGCGCGCGGATGCCAGCGAGCACCGCGCGGCGGCCGTCGGGGGTCATCTCCACCCAGCTGCCGCGGCCGTCGGTCGGGCAGTCGGCGCGTCCGACCAGGCCGCGGGAGACCATCCGTGTGACCTGGTGACTGACGCGCGACTTCTCCCAACCGATGCCGGCGGCGATGTCGCGGACGCGCAGCCGGTGGTCCGGCTCACGCTGCAGCCCGATCAGGATCTCGAACTCGGGGATGGAGATGCCGGCGCCCGCCTGGACGGCCTGGTCGAGCGCTCGGTCGAGGCGTCGCCAGACGTCGTGGTAGGCGTCCCACGTCGCCCAGTCATGGCCATCGTTGCCCTGCGTCGACATGCCGACCAGCGTATCCACCGCGGGGACCCACGGACCCCGCGGCCGTGTCTTTCATCCATGCGGATGACTCCTGGCCGACGTGCGGCGCGCTCCAAGGTGAGGTCGGAGGTGCGGCATACGATCGGAGCATGCCGAGCGCCCGCCTCCAGGACTGCACCGACGACGCCGTTGCGCTGGTCCGCAAGTGGCTGGCGGCGTCCGCCGGGGCGAAGCCGGACGCTGGTGCCGCCCGTCTCGCCGAAGCCCTGCGCGACGAGCGTGGGCTCGACTTCACGCGCAGCTTCGTCGACAAGGTCATCCGGCCAGAAGACCCCCGGGTCGCTGCCCGCAACCTCGAACAGGTCAGCCGCGACGTCCCCGACTTCCTCGCCTGGTACCTGCGCGGCGCGGTGACGCTCGGCGGTGGGTTCGCGACGATGGCGCCGTGGGCGGTCATCCCCACCGCACGGCGGATCCTGCGCCGGATGACCGGCCACCTGGTGATCGACGCGAGCACGGCGAAGCTCGGTCCGGCGCTCGCGAAGGTCGGTGGGCCGGGCACCCGGCTCAACGTGAACCTGCTCGGCGAAGCCGTGCTCGGCAGCGCCGAGAGCGACCGTCGGCTGCAGGGGACGATGGACCTGCTCGCCCGCGACGACGTCGACCACGTGTCGATCAAGGTCAGCTCGGTCGTGCCGCAGATGTCGATGTGGGCGTTCGACCAGACGGTCGAGCGGGTCGTCGACCGGCTCGTGCCGTTGTACCGGCTCGCGGCCGCTCCGCTGGCGTCCGGTGGCCAGGCCAAGTTCATCAACCTGGACATGGAGGAGTACCGCGACCTCGACGTCACCCTCGCGGTGTTCCGGACCCTGCTCGACCGCGACGAGTTCGCGGGGCTGCAGGCCGGCATCGTGCTGCAGGCCTACCTGCCCGACGCCGCCGGGGCGCTCGAGTCCCTGACGGCCTGGGCGCAGGAACGCCGGGCCCGGGGCGGCGCACCGATCAAGGTGCGGCTCGTCAAGGGCGCGAACCTGGCGATGGAGCACGTCGACGCGATCGTGCACGACTGGCCGCTCGCCACCTGGGGCAGCAAGCGCGAGACCGACACCGCCTACCTGCGGATGCTCGACGCCGCGTTGACCCCGGAGCGCACCGACGCCGTGCGCATCGGCGTCGCCGGGCACAACCTGTTCGACCTGGCGACCGCGTGGGTCCTCGCCCAGCGCCGCGGGGTGACCGACGGAGTCGACGTCGAGATGCTGCTCGGCATGGCATCGACGCACGCCGACGCCGTCCGTGCCGACGTCGGACAGATCCTGCTCTACACACCCGTCGTGCAGCCGGACGAGTTCGACTCCGCGATCGCGTACCTCGCCCGCCGCCTGCAGGAGAGCTCGAGCCCCGAGAACTTCATCGCCGCGGCGTCCGACATCGACCGAGACGCCAGCGTGTTCGACCGCGAACACGGCCGGTACCTGGCGTCGGTCGCCGCCCTCGACGAGCCGGTGCACGCGACGCACCGCACCCAGGACCGCCACCTGGCACTCGGCGAACCCGTCCTGCGCGACGCGTTCCGGAACGCCCCGGACACCGACCCCGCCGTCCCCGCCAACCGTGCGTGGGCGCTCGACGTCCTGCGCCGGGTACCGCGCTCGCAGCTCGGCGCGCAGACGATCCGCGGGGCGAAGGTGGCCGACCGCTCCAAGCTCGAACGGATCATGGCCCGCACCGCGCAGGCCGGCGTGAACTGGGGGCGACAGGACCCCTCCGACCGTGCTGAGCTCCTCGACCTGATCGGACACGAGCTCGAGACCCGCCGCGCCGACCTGATCGAGGTGATGGCCGCGGAGACCGGCAAGACGTTCTCCGAGGCCGACACCGAGGTCACCGAAGCCGTCGACGCCGCTCACTACTACGCCGAGCGCGCCCGTCGTCTCGGCGACGTCGAGGGTGCCCGGTACGTCCCGCCACGCCTGACCGTCGTGGTGCCGCCGTGGAACTTCCCCGTCGCGATCCCCGCCGGTGGGGTGCTGGCGGCGCTCGCCGCGGGCAGCGGAGTCGTGCTCAAGCCGGCACCCGAGGCGAAGCGCAGTGGTGCGCTGCTGGCCGACGTGCTCTGGGACGCCGGCGTGCCGCACTCGTTGCTGCAGCTCGTCGACCTGGCCGAGGACGAACTCGGCCGTGACCTGGTCGGACACCCCGCCGTCGACCGCATCATCCTGACCGGTTCGGCCGACACCGCGCGATCGTTCCGCTGGTGGCGCGCCGGTCTCCCGCTCAGCGCCGAGACGAGCGGCAAGAACGCGATCGTCGTCACGCCGAGCGCCGACATCGACCTCGCGGTGCAGGACATCGTGCAGTCCGCCTTCGGCCACGCCGGCCAGAAGTGCTCCGCGGCGTCCCTGGTCGTCCTGGTCGGCACGGTCGGCGAGAGTGAACGCTTCCGTCGGCAGCTCGTGGACGCCACGCGCACGCTCCGGGTCGCCTGGCCCGACGACCCCACCGCCCAGGTCGGCCCGGTCATCGCCGAGCCCGAGGGCAAGCTGCGACAAGGCCTCACCGAACTCGGGCCGGGGGAGTCCTGGCTCGTGCAGCCGACGGCCCTCGACGACTCCGGGCGGCTCTGGTCGCCCGGCATCCGTGACGGCGTCCGCCCAGGCAGCGACTTCCACCAGACCGAGTACTTCGGCCCGGTGCTCGGCATCATGCGCGCCGAGACGCTCGAGCAGGCGATCGCGATCCAGAACGGTACCGACTACGGCCTGACGGCGGGGATCCACTCGCTCGACGCCGACGAGGTGGCGGACTGGCTGGCGAGTGTGCGCGCCGGCAACCTGTACGTGAACCGCGGGATCACCGGTGCGGTCGTCGGTCGGCAGCCGTTCGGCGGCTGGAAGCGGTCGTCGGTGGGCACCGGCACGAAGGCGGGCGGACCGATGTACGTCGCGACGCTCGGCCGGTGGGAGCCGGTCCCGCGCACGGTGCACAAGAGCATCCAGCTGCACGGTCTCCCGCCGCGCGTGACCTCGGTGATCGAGGCCGCACGCAGCGGCTTGTCGTTCGAGGAGTTCGACCAGGTGCGGGCCGGTGCGCTGAGCGACGTCCGTGCGCGCGAGGAGCTGTACGGCGGATCGCACGACCTGTCGGGGCTCGTGGTGCAGCGGAACGTGCTGCGCCACCGACCGCAGTCCGTCATCGTGCGGCAGGCCGAGGACGCCTCGGCGGGTGACCTGGTCCGGGCGCTCGTCGCCGCCACGGCTGCCCGCGCCCACGTCCTGCTCAGCACCGCCCGCCCGTTGCCCGGTCCGCTCAGCCAGCTGCTGGCGTCGAGTCGATCGCCGCTGGACGTCGTCGACCACCTGGTCGAGTCCGACCAGGACTTCCACGCCCGTGCGTCGTCCGGCGCCGTGTTCCAGGCGAACTGGACGAGCGATGAGGACGCCGAGCCCGCCGACGCCCTCGGCGACATGCTCGCGCAGGGGCAGGACCGACCTGTGCACACGGCGTTCGGCGGCCCCGGCGCACGGATCCGGCTCATCGGTGGCGATGCCCTGGCGCTCGAGGAAGCCCTCGGAGCGAGCATCGACGTCGCGATCCACGACGCGCCGGTGGTCGAGGCCGGGTTGATCGAGATGCTCCCGTTCATCCGAGAGCAGTCGGTCTCGATCACCGCCCACCGGTTCGGGGACGTCGACGCGGACTTCGCTGACCTGCGCGTCTGACAGCTGCCGCTTCCTGCGCGTCTGACAGCTGCCGCTCGGTGAGCAGAAACGGTCGGGTGCGCTGCGGCGGACCCGACCATTCCTGCTCACGAAGTGCGCGGCGTGGCGCTGGCTCGGGTCAGTCCTCGGTGTCGCCTGCTTCTTCGTCCTCGACGCCGGTCTCGTCCATCCGGTCACGCAGGTGGTCGGCCATCGCTCCGGCGCCCTCGCCGTGGTGGTCGTGGTCGACCTGTTCGATCAGGCCGTGCAGTTTCTCGTGGTTCGTGGCCTCGTTCGCGCCGTCCATGACGGGCTCGGTCTGCTCGTTGTCGCTCATGGCTCGGACGCTACGCCGCGGTGGCTGCGGACCGGTAGTGCAGCTCGACGGCACCGCCGCTGAACGGCGTCGTCCCGACCAGCTCGAACACCGGGGTCGGCGCCGCGACCGGCAGCAGCGGCGCACCGGCACCGAGCGCCACGGGCATCACGGTGACCCGGAGTTCGTCGAGCAGTCCGGCCTGCTGGTACTGCGCCGCGAGGAGTCCGCCGCCGACGACCCAGACGTCGCGCTCGCCGGCTGCACGTTCGAGGTCGGCTTGGTGGTCCGCGACCTCGCCCGACACGAAGCGCACGTCGGCGCCGTCCGGCACCGGTAGGTCACGCGTGGTGAACACCCACGTCGCCAGGTCCGGGTACGCCCACGTGTCGTCGTGCTCGAGCAGCCACTCGTACGTGGTCGAGCCCATGACGACCGCGCCGATGCCCGCGAAGAACCGGTCGTGGTGCTCCTGGAACGGCTCGAAGCCGAACTGCAGCAGCCAGTCGAGGTCGTCGTCCGGTGCAGCGACGAAGCCGTCCAGCGAGGACGCGACGGAGTAGGTGGTGCCCATGCCCCGGACGCTACCGAGCACCGCCGACAGCGGTCGGCGGCGCCGGCCCCGACAGCGGTCGGCGGCGCCGGCCCCGACAGCCGTCGGCGGCGCCGGCCCCGCCAGCCGTCAGCGCCTGCCGCCCCGACCGACGACCGCGACCTCGGCGACGGTGAGCACCGTGGCGATCCACACCTGCTGCAGGGCGAACGTGCGGCGTCGTGGATCGAGGGCGAGCGGCACCATCGTCACGCCGTGCACCGCGTCGACGGCGGCGCTGAGCGTGTGCGCGTTCCCGGAGCCCGTGCGTGCGACGAGGGCAGCCTGCACGAGCTGCCGGACGCCGAGCACGCCGTGCAGCACGGCCTGGTCGCGTCCACGGAACGATCGGCTCAGGTGCCAGACGCCGAGCACCGCTCGGCCCAGCTCGACCGCCGATGCGGCCGGCGACGACCCCGCTCGTGCACGGCGCGTCATCGTCGTCGTCCCGCCACGAGCGCGACGGCCCCGGCGGCACCGAGCACCGCACCGATCAGACCGTTGCCCACCCGCCGGTGCTCCACCCACCAGGTCTGCGGCGACCATGCGTGTGCCGACTCGTCGAACACACCGTGCGCGCCGTGGTCGCCCGGCACCGGCTCGTACAGGTTGTCCTGCAGTTCCTGCCCGTCCTTGTCCGGTGCCTGCTGCCCGGAGACGAGCGTCTTGGCGGCGTACCAGTCGGCGAAGCGCCCGCTGATCCGGTTGCCGAGGATCGTGTAGACGGTCGACTCGCCGACCCAGGTGCGACGGCGCGGCCGCTCGGCCACGGCAGCGATCGCGCGGGCACCGACCTCGGGCTGGAAGATCGGTGCGACCGGCTGCGGGTGGTGCGGCAGCTTCGACTTCACCCACCCGAACTGGATCGTGTTGAGGGCGGGCATGTCGACCCGCGACACCTTCACCTTGCTGCCCTGTTCGAGCAGCTCGGAGACGACGGACTCGGTGAACCCGACGATCGCGTGCTTCGCGCCGCAGTACGCGGCCTGCAGCGGGATGCCCCGGAAGCCGAGTGCTGAGCCGACCTGGACGACGTGCCCCTGGCCGCGGGGCACCATCCGGGAGAGCGCTGCTCGGGTCCCGTTGACGAAGCCGAGGTAGGTCACGTTGAGCGCGCGCTCGAAGTCCTCGGGTGCGGTGTCCAGGAACTTGCCGAACACCCCGACCATCACGCCGTTCACCCACAGGTCGATCGGCCCGAGTTCCTGCTCGACGCGGTCGGCCGCGGCCTCGACGGCCTCGCGGTCGGACACGTCGGCGACCAGGGCCAGCCCGCGACGCCCCGCGGCCTCGACCTCGGCCACCGCGGCGTCGACGCCGTCCCGTCCACGGGCGAGGACGGCGACGTCCCACCCCCGCGCGGCGAGCTCCCGGACGGTCGCACGCCCCAGTCCTGCGGATCCACCGGTCACCACTGCCACTCGAGTCATGGCTCACTTGTACCTGCGGCCGACCGCGCACCACTCAGCCGGTGTCCCCCGGATCGGCGGGCACCGAACCACGATCACACCGACCGGGCATGCTGGCCACGTGGAGACCCGAGACCCCGAGAGCGACGAGCTCGCTGAGGAAACCCCTCCCGGCTGGGTCCTGAACACCCCGAACCGGCTGCTCGAGGTCTGGCTCTACCCCGTGCTCGAGCTGCTCCTCGCCGCCGTGCACGTCGCCCTCGGCATCGCCTTCGGGGGCGTCTTCGCGCTCGTCGTCGGCATCGCCGCTGCGGTCGTGTTCGGGATGGGTTCAGTCGCGCTGCTCGTGACGGGCTGGCGCGCGTACGACGAGCAGACGCGTGCGGCCTCGTGGCGCTGCCACGTCACCCGGGTGGTGGTGGCAGTGACGAGCGTGGCGGTCGTCGCGGTGGCGAGCCTGGTGGTCGGGACTCCATCCGGCCTGGTGTTCGGCGCGATCGCCGGGATCCCGATGGCGTTCCGGTTCGCGCGCGTCGTCCCGCGCATCGACCACCTCGTCGTCGCGTGGGCCTCGGCGTCGGTGGCGGTGATCTGCACGACCCTCGCCGTGATCGGGTTCACCGTGCCCGACCTCCCGGAGTACCGGACCGTCGCCTGGATCGGCGGGTCCTTCTTCGGGCTCTTCGGTGCCGTCGTTGCCGTTCACCAGTTCCGGGCAGCCGCCCGGGCGCCGCGCGACGAGCTCGAGCTCGGCCTCACCGCCCCCGACCGAACCGCGTCGTGACCCCCGACGAGTAGAGCACCGAGTCCGGCTCGAGCTCGGTCAACCCGAACGGCAGCCCGGCGGCCCCGATCAGGTCGTCCCGCAGCGACACCACCGAGGCCCGGTGCAGCGGCCACGCGTCGTGCTCGTTCGGCCAGAACCGCGTCCGCCCGGCCCGGTGCACGTGCATGCCCCAGCGTGCCGTCAGGAACGTGTCGAGCGGCCCCGGCTCGTCGAGTACCTCGCCCACGCGGACGTCGAGCATCGACCGCAGGTGCGTCCCGTGCCGCCGCATCGCGTACCCGACGCGGCCGTCGCCGCTCCGCGACTCGGCGTGCGCCCACCAGTAGGGCAGCCCGGTGGCCGCGCGTGCGCCGAGCGTCGGCAGCAGTTTGCCGGCGTCGAGCGACAGGAACACGACGCCGTGCTGGCCCTGCTCGTCGACCGTGTAGACGCGGACGTTCACCTCGACGAAGTCGCCGATCGAGCCGGTCCGCCCGAGCGCCCCGAGGGGCGGGAAGCGGGTGTCCTCGAACCGGAACGCGATGAGGCCCACCCAGGTGGTCACCCCGTCGTCGGTCCCGTCGAGCGCCATCGTGTCGGGTCGCGTGCCGGCCGGCAGCAGCGGGGCCACCGCCGACACGTCGACGCGCCAGTGCACGAAGACGACGTCGAGCCAGTCCTGCGAGATCCAGGGGCGGCCCGGCAGGCCGGGGGCGATGGACGGGAGGCCCGGGGCGCTCCGGGTGGGTCGGGTGTCGGTCACGGTGTGGTCGCCTCCGGTTCGATGGGTCCGGGCATGCCGGGTCGCGTCAGCGACGGGGTCGGCGGCGACCGGACGGGTCGCTGCTCGCGGTCCGGCGGAGTCCGCACGGGCCTCCCGGCCTGCGCGTCACGTGGCACCTGCCGGACGTTACGCGGTGTCGCGACTGACCAGCTTGGAGAGCACGATCGCGGACCGTGTGTGGTCCACCTGCGGTGCGAGGCGGACCTTGTCGAGCGCTTCTTCGAGCGCGGACAGGTCCTTCGAGCGCATGTGCACCACGGCGTCGGCGCTCCCCGTGACCGTGCCGGCGTCGATGACCTCGGGCACGGTGTCGAGCAGCGCACGGAGCTCGTCGGGGGAGACGGTGCCGCGGCAGTACAGCTCGACCCAGGCCTCGGTGCCGCGGTCCTCGACGGCGGGGTCGACCTTGATCGTGAAGCCCTGGATGACGCCGTCGCCGACGAGCCGGTCGACACGGCGCTTGACGGCCGATGCCGAGAGTCCGACCACCGACCCGATGTCGCCGTAGCCGGCGCGGGCGTTGTCCCGGAGTTGATCCAGGATGCGGTGGTCGAGCGAATCCATTGCACCCATCGTACGCGGACTTCTTGCGAGGTCGGCGGGTCGGACGCACGAAACGTGCGTCACCCGAACGGGTGTCATGGTCCGACGGATGGGGGACTGCACTCTTCGGACGGTTCATGCCAGACTTTCGAGTGGCGTCGACCTGGTCCGCTACGGCGAGTGAGCCTGCATCTCGCCGGAGCACCTCTCCTTCGTTCCGTTTCGGTTCCTGGCAGGCTCGGGCCCCGGTCCCTTCTCAGGAGGACTGATGTCGAACACCGCACCCTCGACCACCGATGCACCGGCCCGTACCGCCACCAAGCGGACGATCCTGATGTGCAAGCCGGACTTCTACACGGTGAGCTACCGGATCAACCCGTGGATGCACCCGGAGGAGCCGACCGACACGTCGAAGGCCGTCGCTCAGTGGCAGACGCTCGTCGACGTGTACGAGCAGCTCGGCTTCGACATCTCGTACATCGACCCCATCGACGGCCTGCCGGACATGGTCTACGCGGCCAACGGCGGGTTCGTGCTCGACGGCATCGCCTACGGCGCGAAGTTCCAGTACCCCGAGCGCCAGCCCGAGGGTCCGGCGTACATGGACTGGTTCCGTCAGGCCGGCCTGACCGTCGCCGAGCCCGAGCAGACCAACGAGGGCGAGGGTGACTTCCTGCTCATCGGGAACACGATCTTCGCCGGCACCGGCTTCCGGTCGGACAGCACCTCGCACGACGAGCTCGCGACGATCTTCGGCCGTGAGGTCGTCACCCTCAAGCTCATCAACCCGAGCTTCTACCACCTCGACACCGCCATCGCCGTGCTCGACCCCGAGCCCGCCGCTGACGGCACCAGCAACATCGCGTACCTCGAGAGCGCCTTCGACGAGCCGTCGCTGGCGATCCTGCGCGAGCGCTTCCCCGACGCGATCATCGCCACGGAAGAGGACGCAGCGATCCTCGGCCTGAACTCGTACTCCGACGGGTACAACGTCGTGATCGCCGCACGCGCGACCACGTTCGCGGCGCAGCTGCGCGAGAAGGGCTACAACCCGATCGGCGTCGACCTGTCCGAGCTGCTGCTCGGCGGTGGCGGCGTGAAGTGCTGCACCCTCGACCTGCACCCGGTCGGCACCGGCAACTCCGTCGCCCGCTCGCTCGGGGTCAGCTGATGTCGGCGGCAGCGTCGCTCGGGGTCAACACCGCGGCGGCGCTCGCCGTCGAGGACCGCGCCCTCGCGCACAACTACAGCCCGCTGCCCGTCGTCATCGCGTCGGGCTCCGGAGCGACCGTCACCGATGTCGACGGCAAGCAGTACCTGGACGGGCTCGCCGCGTACTCCGCGGTGAACTTCGGCCACGGCAACCCGCGGCTGCTCGACGCCGCCCGGGCGCAGCTCGACCGGGTGACGCTCACGAGCCGCGCGTTCGTGAACGACCAGCTCGGGCCGTTCGCCACGGCGCTGGCGGCGTTGACGGAGACCGAGATGGTCCTGCCGATGAACACCGGTGCCGAGGCCGTCGAGTCCGCGATCAAGGTGTCCCGCGCCTGGGGTTACCGCGTCAAGGGGGTCCCTGCGGACCGCGCGACGATCATCGTGGCGTCCGGGAACTTCCACGGCCGCACCACCACGATCATCTCCTTCTCGGACGACCCCGATGCCCGCAACGACTTCGGTCCGTACACCCCGGGCTTCCGGACCGTGCCGTACGGCGATGCCGAAGCCCTGCGCGCAGCGATGGACGAGACCGTCGTCGCCGTGCTGCTCGAACCGATCCAGGGCGAGGGCGGCGTGGTCATCCCACCGGCCTCGTACCTGCCTGCTGTCCGGGAGCTCTGCGACGAGTTCGGCGCGCTGTTCGTCGCCGACGAGATCCAGTCCGGCCTCGGCCGCACGGGCCACACCCTCGCCGTGCAGCGCGTCGGGGTCCGTCCCGACCTCATCACGCTCGGCAAGGCGCTCGGCGGCGGCATCGTGCCGGTGTCCGCGGTCGTCGGCTCGGCGTCCGTCCTGGGGGTGCTGCGTCCCGGCGAGCACGGTTCGACCTTCGGCGGGAACCCGCTCGCCGCGGCCGTCGGGGCCGAGGTCGTGGCGATGCTCGGCGAGGGCACGTTCCAGCAGCGCGCCCTCGACGGCGAACCGCTGTTGCGCGGACTGCTCGACGGGCTCGTCGGGCACGGCGTCGTGTCGCACCGTGTCGCCGGACTCTGGGCGGGGATCGACATCGACCCCGCGCTCGGCACCGGCAAGGAGATCTCGAAGGACCTGGCCGACCGCGGACTCCTCGTGAAGGACACCCACGGCTCGACGATCCGCTTCGCCCCGCCGCTCGTGGTCACCGACGACGAGCTGCGCACGGCGATCGGCACGCTGTCCGACGTCCTGGCGTCGCGCGCCTGACGGGCGCGGTCCACGCGCTCGCTTCGTGAGCAGAAATGGTCGGGTCGCCACACGGCACCCGACCATTTCTGCTCACCAAGCGCGGCTCACACCGCCCAGCGCGCCGCCAACTCGTCCATCAGGCCATCGAGCCGCTCGTCGACGACCTGCTCCTCTGGATGCGCCTCGTACCAGGCGATGACCTCGCGCACACCCTGCCGGTAGGGCGTCCGCGGCCGGTACCACGGCACGAGCGACCGGACCTTGCTGTTGTCGAACACCGAGCTGTTGGCCTTGTCGCCGAGCAGCGCCGCACCCCACTCGGCATCGGCGGCGGCGATCGCATCCGCCGGCACGTGCACGATGTGCAGGTCGTCGACACCAGCCGCTGCCGCGATCTCGTGCGCGATGGCATTCCACGTCGGCGCCTCGTCGCTCGTGATCGTGAATGCCTCGCCGATCGCCTCAGCACGGTCGAGCAGCCCGGTGAACCCGACCGCGAAGTCACGGCTGTGCGTCAGGGTCCACAACGACGTTCCGTCACCGGTGATGATGATCGGCTTGCCGGCGCGCATCCGCGCCACCGCGGTCCAGCCGCCCGTCAGCGGCAGCTTCGTCTCGTCGTAGGTGTGCGACGGCCGCACGATCGTCACCGGGAAGTCCTGCTCCCGGTACGCCTCCATCAGCAGTTCCTCGCACGCGATCTTGTCGCGCGAGTACTGCCAGTACGGGTTCTTCAGCGGCGTCGACTCCGTGATCGGCAGGTGCGTCGCCGGGGTCTGGTACGCCGAGGCCGAGCTGATGAACACGTACTGCCGCGTCCGTCCGGCGAAGAAGTCGATGTCGGCCTGCACCTGGTCCGGCGTGAATGCCACCCAGTTCACGACCACGTCGAAGCGGCGGTCGCCGAGTGCGTCCGCCAGGGCGCTGCGGTCCGACACATCGGCCTGGAGGCGCGTCACACCCTCCGGGATCGGCCTGCCCCCGGTGGTCCCCCGGTTCAGGACCGTGACGGCGTGGCCCTGTTCGGTCGCCTCCCGCACACAGGAGGCGCTGATCACGCCGCTTCCGCCGATGAACAACACGCTGGCTCCGGTCATGGATGCTCCCTCGCTCTCCGCGGCGCAGCCCTGCGCCGAACCCCTCCGATCCTGCCCCTCAGATGCTGGGTCGGGCATCGAGCACCGTGCCGAGCATCGTCACGTCCTGTGCCCAAGCCGCGGCGCCGGGGTGGATCCATCCGAGCAGTTCGATCGCGTAGTCGTGGTCCCGCCGAAGATCACGCCCATGGATCGGCTCGTGGTGTGCGGCCCGGTTGCGCACGAAGTGCAGTTGCTGCATCCGTGTCCGAACCTCGCGCTGGCGAGTCAGCGCATCCGCTGGGCCGTGTGGGAACGCGCGGTGGAGTGCTGGAGTCCACAGGGCCGTCAGGTAGCGAGACTCGAACAGGTACCGCCAGAACCCGAAGCTCAGTTCGGCAACGACTCGCCCGTGCACCTCTGCTCGTTTCCCCCCTCGCGTGGCACGCCTTCGTGCGACGACCAGATCGTTCCTGCCTTGTGCGTCGAGGGGAACGACGTCGAGCCAGGATGAGCCTGGGCGACGAGCAGTTGCCCAAGCGCGGAGCTGCACGTCTGCAGCGTTTCGCACCACGACCTCTACGGCCCCGGTCAGCTCCATCACGGCAGCTGCAGCTCGCATGTTCCATTCGTAGAGCCCGACAGCGCGTGCGTCGTCGGGCAGGGCTCGGAAGTAGGAACGAAGGCGTTCCCGCGTCAGCAGGTCGACCACGTCCGCCGGCTCCACGCGACCTCCAGTTGACATCGAACGCTCGTCCCATAGACTCATATATCGAAGACCCCGGAACGATCACTGGCTCAGTCCACATCGCCGGGGTTTCGTCTTGGGCTGCTGCATCTGAAACTTCAGCGTACAGGTACCCGCTTCCTGGCCGAGTGCTCCTGGGGGCGGCGCGACTACCGTCACGGTTCGGGTCGCATCGACGCGCCCCACGACAGGAGTGACACGCACATGGAGTACCGCTACCTCGGCAACTCGGGCCTCAAGGTCTCCGAGATCACCTACGGCAACTGGCTCACCCACGCATCCCAGGTCGAGAACGACGCGGCCATCGCCTGCGTCAAGGCCGCCCTCGAGGTGGGCATCTCGACGTTCGACACCGCCGACGTCTACGCCAACACCGGCGCGGAGACCGTCCTCGGCGAAGCCCTCAAGGGGGAGCGGCGCCAGTCGCTCGAGATCGCCACGAAGGTGTTCGGGCCGACCGGGCCCAAGGGGCACAACGACACCGGGCTGTCCCGCAAGCACATCCTCGAGTCGATCGACGGTTCGCTCGGCCGCCTGCAGACCGACTACGTCGACCTGTACCAGGCGCACCGCTTCGACCACGAGACCCCGCTCGAGGAGACGATGCAGGCCTTCGCCGACATCGTGCGCCAGGGCAAGGTCCTGTACGTCGGCGTGAGCGAGTGGACCGCGGAGCAGCTCCGTGCCGGCGCCGCCCTGGCGAAGGACCTCGGGTTCCAGCTCATCTCGAACCAGCCGCAGTACTCGGCGCTGTGGCGGGTCATCGAAGACGAGGTGGTGCCGACCTCGAAGGAGCTCGGCATCTCGCAGATCGTCTGGTCGCCCATCGCGCAGGGTGTCCTGACCGGCAAGTACAAGCCGGGTCAGCCGCTGCCCGAGGGCTCACGCGCCACCGATGACAAGGGCGGCGCGGACATGATCAAGCGCTTCATGCGCGACGAGGTGCTGTCCTCGGTGCAGGAGCTCGAGCCGATCGCGAAGGAACTCGACCTGTCGATGGCGCAACTCGCCGTCGCCTGGGTGCTGCAGAACGAGAACGTCGCGAGCGCGATCATCGGGGCGTCGCGTCCGGAGCAGGTGCACGACAACGCCGGCGCTGCCGGTGTCACGATCCCCGCGGAGCTGCTCGCCCGGATCGACGACGCCCTCGGTGCCGTCGTCGAGCGTGACCCGGCGAAGACGAACGACAGCAGCCCGAAGACCCGCGAGGCCTGAGCCCGGAGGCCGGCAGGCGGGCGCGATCCGCGCCTCCAGGCTGTCGGGGACCCGGCGCGAACGCGAGCCGCACGACCGAAGTCACCCCGAACCGCACAGTTGCGTGGTTCGGGGTGACTTCGGTTGTGCGCGACGACCGACGAGCGCTCGCGACCAGACGGCTCAGGCAACGGAAAAGGCCCCCTGCCGAAGCAGGGGGCCTTCACCGGTGGCTGGACACGGCATCGATCCGTGGACCTTTCGATTTTCAGTCGAACGCTCTACCAACTGAGCTATCCAGCCGTGGCGACCCTGACGGGACTTGAACCCGCGACCTCCGCCGTGACAGGGCGGCACGCTAACCAGCTGCGCTACAGGGCCATGTTGAATTGCTGTGGTGTTGCTCAGTACTACTTGCTCGCTCACTCGGAGAGTGACCCCAACGGGATTCGAACCCGTGCTGCCGCCGTGAAAGGGCGGTGTCCTAGGCCACTAAACGATAGGGCCGCAAGTGGTGCTTCGCGCTACCGATGGACAAGCATACGGATGCCCCCGGGGGTTCGCAAATCGGGCCGCGTTCCCGCGGAATCCCCGGCGTGTCGCGCCCGCCCGGCACCGGGTGTCGAGGTTGCGGTGCGAGCATCGTCGTCGGCTCCACGCCCCTCGTCCGAGGGGCTGTGGGGCTGCGACACCTGTTGTTACTGTTGCGTCTGTTAACAGTGTTACGTGCGTGAGCCTTGCCGCGCTGTTACGAAATCGAGATACATGTCGACCTCACCTTCGCTCTCCCTCCGCAACCGCAGCCGCCTCGTCGCCGCCGCGGTCGCCGTCGCGCTCGCCGGCAGCACCCTCGCGGTCCTCGCTCCGGCGACGTCGGCCAGTGCCGCGAGCTACCCGAGCTGGTCCGAGGTGCAGAAGGCCAAGTCGTCGACGAGTGCCCAGCAGGCGAAGGTCACCGAGATCAAGTCGCTCATCTCGACCCTGAAGTCCGAAGCTGCTGCGAAGCAGAAGGCCGCACAGGCCGCCGGCGAGGCCTACCAGGCTGCACAGAACAAGTACGACGAGGCGACCCTCGAGCAGAAGACGCTCCAGTCGCAGGCGGACGACGCCGAGCAGACCGCCGCACAGTCCGAGGAGCAGGCCGGTCAGCTCGCCGCGCAGCTCGGTCGGGCCAGCGCCAACGACGTGACGACCGACATCCTCACGCACCCCTCGGACTCCGGTGACCTGCTCTACGAGCTCGGCGCCATGTCGAAGCTCAGCGAGCAGGCCGACGGCATCTACTCGCAGGCGTCGCAGGACCGGGGCACCGCCCAGGCGCAGGCCGACAAGGCGGACAAGGCCAAGGCGGCGCTGGGAGACCTCGCCGACGCAGCCCAGTCGAAGATGCAGCAGGCGCAGGGTGCTGCCGACGCGGCGCAGACCGCCGTCGACGCCCAGAACGACAACGAGTCGCGGCTCGAGGCACAGCTGACCGCCCTCACCACGAAGCAGCGCGGTGTCGAGGCCGACTACCGCAAGGGCGTCGCCGCCGAGAAGGCCCGACAGGCCCGCATCGCCGCTGCTGCGGCCAAGGCAGCCGCGAAGGCCGCGGCGACGAGCCAGGGCGGCACCGGCGGTGGGACGGCCAACTCCGCCGGGTGGGTCCGTCCGGCAGGCGGCTTCCAGACCAGCGGCTACGGCATCCGCGTCGACCCGTACACGCACGCCACGGCACTGCACGCCGGGGTCGACCTCGCTCCCGCCTGCTACGCCCCGATCTACGCGGCCCACGACGGCACCGTGACCTTCGCCGGCAACGGCGGCGGCTACGGCAACGAGGTCATCCTGGACAACGGCGGCGGCATCTCGACGGCCTACGGACACATCGTCGACGGCGGGATCATGGTCGCGAACGGCCAGCACGTCTCCGCCGGGCAGCAGATCGCCAAGATCGGTTCGACCGGCTGGTCGACCGGGTGCCACCTCCACTTCGAGACCCGGGTCAACGGTGCTGCCGTCGACCCGGTCCCCTTCATGGCAGCGCGGGGGATCTCGGTATGAGCATCAGCGCAGCCGGGATGCGTTGACCCCGCCATGACCCTGTCCGCTCGCTCGTTCTCCTGCGGGATCGCCACCGTCGCCGTGCTCGGCATCGGACTCTCGGTCGTCGTTGCAGGACCCGCCCAGGCCGCGCCGTCGGCGCCGTCCTGGGACGACGTCAAGGCCGCGAAGTCGGACGCCGCCGACGCGCAGCAGACGGTGGACGAGCTGAGCGACCGGCTGACCTCGCTGCAGGCCACCGCGGACCGCGCCGGCATCGTCGAGCAGCAGGCCGGGCAGGCCTACGCCCTCGCTGCCTCGCAGCAGCAGGAGGCGAAGGACACCCTCGCCGACCTGTCCGCACAGTCGAAGCGGGCCAAAGGCAAGGCGGACGACTCCGCGGGCCAGGTCGCGGCGCTCGTCGTCGAGCTGTCCCGCACGGGCGGCGGCGACCTGTCGACGACGATGCTCACGGACGCCTCGGACTCCGGCGACCTGCTCTACCGCGTCGGCACGATGTCGCACCTGTCCGAGCGGTCGGCGACGATCCTGGCCCAGGCCCGCTCCGACCAGAAGACCGTGGACTCGCTCGCCGACCAGCAGGCCGTGGCCACGACGGCACTGAGCAAGGCGACCGAGGCCACGAAGAAAGCCTTCGCGACCGCCAACGACGTCTCCGCCGATGCCCAGGCCCGAGTGCAGAAGCAGCAGGACCAGCAGGACGAGGTCCTCCGCCAGCTCGCGTACCTCAAGGGCACGAGCGTCGCGACGGAGAGCGCGTACTGGAGCGCGCAGCAGGCCAAGGCGGCCGAGACCGCCCTGGCGGCCCAGACGAGCAGCGGCGGCGGCGCGACCAGTGGCAGCGGGAGCAGCGACAGCGGCGGCACCGGCACCTCCACGAGCCCGAGCACCGGCGGCGGCAGCACGAGTACGGGCCCCGACACCGGCTCCGGCAGCGGCACGACCACGCCGTCCAAGCCGAGCACCCCGTCCAAGCCGAGCACCCCGTCCAAGCCGAGCACCCCGGCCGCTCCAGCTCCCGCCCCCGCCCCCGCCAAGCCCAGCACGCCGACGCCGTCGAAGCCGAGCACCCCGGCGCCCACGACCCCGGCACCCGCCCCGAGCAGCCCGTCGAAGGCCGCAGGCGCCATCTCCTACGCCCGCACCCAACTCGGCAAGCCGTACCTCATCGGTGGCGCGGGCCCGAACAGCTGGGACTGCTCCGGCCTCGTGATGATGGCCTACAGCTCGCAGGGCATCGCGACCGGCGGCCACAACGTCGTCTGGCAGTACAACTACTTCGGCTCGATCGGCCGTCTCGTGCCGCTCTCGCAGCGCCAGCCCGGCGACATCCTCTTCTACTCGTCGAACGGAACCGCGTCCGGCGGTTACCACGACTCGATCTACACCGGCAACGGGATGATGGTCGAAGCGGCCCGACCGGGCGTCGGCGTGGTCGAGCGGGCGGTCTGGACGCCGAGTCAGCTCCTGCCGTACGTCGCCCGCCCGAGCGGTTCCCTGTAGCCCGCAGCCCGGTCTTTCCCAGAGCGGCTGCGGTAGCAAGCGGGATCGGGCGTACCTGCCCGGATCAGAGCACCAGGTACGCCCGTTCCCACGAGGTACGCCCCCGCACCGCACCACACGGCAAAGCACCCCACGAACGCAGAACGGCGCCCGCCCTCCGGATGGAGAGCGGGCGCCGTTCGGCGTCAGGAAGCCTCAGGAAGCGTCAGTGACCAGCGGGCACGTACGCGGCCTGGCCGGCCTGCACGATCGCCTCGGCCTCGGCGGCGTCGCCCCAGCCCTCGGCCTTGACCCACTTGTTCGGCTCGAGGTCCTTGTAGCGCTCGAAGAAGTGCGCGATCTCGGCCTTCGTCTGCTCGTCGACGTCCGAGATGTCCTGGATGTGCGTCCAGCGCGGGTCCTTCGCGGGGACCACGAGGACCTTCTCGTCCTTGCCGGCCTCGTCGCTCATCTTGAAGACGCCGACCGGACGGACCTTGACGCCCACGCCGGGGAACGTCGGGAACTCGAGGAGCAGCAGCGCGTCCACGGGGTCGCCGTCGTCGGCCAGGGTCTTCTCGAAGAAGCCGTAGTCGGTCGGGTAGACGAACGACGTGAACAGCACGCGGTCGAGGTAGACACGACCGGTCTCGTGGTCCACCTCGTACTTGTTGCGGCTGCCCTTGGGGATCTCGACGACGACGTCGTACGCGGCCATGTCTGTACTCCTGGTGTGTCGGTGGGGCTGTCGGTGGTCCCGAGAGCGCGGCTAACGTTACCGGGTGAACTCTCCGCGTCCCCGGCTGGACCCTGCCGTCGCCGAGACCCGCCTGGCGGTCCGCGACCTGCTCGCCACCGCGCTCGACGACGGCGTCGTCACCGCGGGTGACCTCGTGCTGGTCGCGCTGAGCGGCGGACCGGACTCGCTCGCGCTCGCCGCGGCCACCGCGTTCGAGGCGGGCAAGCAGGGACTCCGAGCCGGGGCAGTGGTCGTCGACCACGCGCTCCAGGCGGGCTCCGAGGCGGTCGCGAGCCGCGCCTCCCGGCAGGCATCCGAGCTGGGTCTCGACCCGGTCGAGGTCCGCAGGGTCGCGGTCGGCTCCGACGGTGGTCCGGAGGGCGCCGCCCGGGAGGCCCGCCACGCGTCGATCGCCGAGGTCGCCTCCGCCACCGGGTCGCCTCTCGTGCTGTTGGGACACACCCTGGACGACCAGGCCGAGACGGTGCTGCTGGGCCTGCTGCGCGGGAGCGGGCCGGACAGTCTGTCGGGCATGCTGCCGCTCGCGCGGCGCGAGCAGGGGCCGGCCTACGGCCGCCCGCTGCTCGCCGTGCGTCGGCACGCGACGCGGCAGGCGTGCGCCGCCGCCGGGTTGGCGCCGTGGCACGACCCGCAGAACGACGACCCCGCCTACGCCCGTGTCCGCGTGCGGAACACCCTCATGCCGGTGCTCGAGCGCGAACTCGGTGCCGGGGTGCCCGAGGCGCTGGCGCGGACGGCCGACCAGCTGCGCGAGGACTCGGCGGCACTCGACCACTTCGCCGAGGAACTGGCGGAGGACATCGCCGAGCACTCCGAGGCCGGCATCTCGCTGTCCGTCCGGGCGCTCGGGGCGAACCCGCCGGCGCTCCGGCAGCGACTCGTGCGCCTGGCGGTCGAGAGCGAGTTCGGGGTGACGCTGTCGCGCGTGCAGACGCTCGAGGTCTGCCGGCTCGTCACGGACTGGAGCGGACAGGGGCCGATCGACCTGCCGGGCGTCCGGGCGTCGCGATCCGGTGACCGCCTGTCGTTCAGTGCCGGTTAGGCTGGACCGGTGGAACTCTCCGACGTCCAGGCAGACCTGTCCGAAGTCCTCTTCACCCCCGAGCAGATCGACGACAAGCTCGCCGAACTCGCGGCGGTCGTCGACGCCGACTACGCGGGCCGCGACCCCCTGCTCGTCGGTGTCCTGAAGGGTGCCGTCATGGTGATGGCGGACTTCTCGCGGCACCTCAAGATGCAGGCGCGGATGGACTGGATGGCGGTGTCGTCGTACGGCTCCGGCACGAAGTCGTCCGGTGTGGTGCGGATCCTCAAGGACCTCGACACCGACCTGCACGGCCGCGACGTCCTCATCGTCGAGGACATCATCGACTCCGGTCTGACGCTGTCCTGGCTCAAGCAGAACCTGCAGTCCCGCGGTGCCGCGAGCGTCGAGATCGTCGCCCTGCTGCGCAAGCCCGAGGCCGCCAAGGTCGAGGTCGACGTCAAGTACGTGGGCTTCGACATCCCCGACGCGTTCGTGGTCGGCTACGGCCTCGACTACGACGAGCGCTACCGGAACCTGCGCGGTGTCGGCGTCCTGGCGCCGCACGTGTACTCGTAACCCGTCCAGGGGGTACGCGCTTCGGGTTGAGTTCGCCCGCAGAGGACACCCATTCTCGCCACAGAATCGCGGCCGTATGCTGACCTGCACGCAACTTCGGCAGAGAAAGGTGTCGGGCACTCGCGCCCGGATCACATGAACTTCAAGCGCATCTTCCGCGGCCCGTACCTCTACGTGCTGATCGCGCTGGCGGGCATCTTCATCGGCTGGAGCGTCATCAGCCAGGGCAGCACGACCGAGGTCAGCACCCAGAAGGGCCTCGAGCAGCTCGCCGACGGCAAGATCTCGTCCGTCATCGTCAACTCCACCGAGCAGCGGGTCGACATGATCACCCGCGACGGCGACAAGCAGGAGCAGTTCTACTACTCCACGCCCCGTGGCGAAGAGGTCATCCAGGCCGTCAACGACGCCAACCTGCCCAAGGGCTACGACGACCACGTGAACACGGGCAACTGGTTCCTGTCGCTCCTCGGCGTCCTGCTCCCGTTCCTGATCATCGGTGCCCTGTTCTGGTTCCTGCTCTCGAGCGCCCAGGGCGGTGGCTCGAAGGTCATGCAGTTCGGCAAGTCGAAGGCCAAGATCAACAACAAGGAGAACCCGCAGGTGTCGTTCGCCGACGTCGCGGGCTCCGACGAGGCGATCGAGGAACTCCACGAGATCAAGGAGTTCCTGAAGGAGCCGGCGAAGTTCCAGGCCGTCGGCGCCAAGATCCCCAAGGGCGTGCTGCTGTACGGCCCTCCCGGAACCGGCAAGACCCTGCTCGCCCGCGCCGTCGCCGGCGAAGCGGGTGTGCCGTTCTACTCGATCTCCGGTTCGGACTTCGTCGAGATGTTCGTCGGTGTCGGCGCGAGCCGTGTCCGTGACCTCTTCGAGCAGGCCAAGGCGAACTCGCCGGCCATCGTCTTCATCGACGAGATCGACGCCGTCGGTCGCCACCGCGGTGCCGGCATCGGCGGCGGCAACGACGAGCGCGAGCAGACGCTCAACCAGCTGCTCGTCGAGATGGACGGCTTCGACGGCAAGACGAACGTCATCCTCATCGCCGCGACGAACCGTCCCGACGTGCTCGACCCCGCGCTCCTGCGTCCGGGCCGCTTCGACCGCCAGATCGGTGTCGACGCACCGGGCATGGCCGGCCGCCAGCAGATCCTCGAGGTGCACGCGAAGGGCAAGCCGCTCGCCGCGAGCGTCGACCTCGAGCTGCTCGCCCGCAAGACGCCGGGCTTCACCGGCGCCGACCTGGCGAACGTCCTGAACGAGGCCGCGCTCCTCACCGCCCGGTCGAACGCGCAGCTCATCGACAACCGCGCGCTGGACGAGGCCGTCGACCGCGTGATGGCGGGCCCGCAGCGCCGGACCCGGATCATGTCCGACCAGGAACGCCTGATCACCGCGTACCACGAGGGCGGCCACGCCCTGGCGGCAGCGGCGATGCGGCACACCGATCCGGTCACGAAGATCACGATCCTGCCGCGTGGCCGTGCCCTCGGGTACACGATGGTGCTCCCGCTCGAGGACAAGTACTCGGTCACCCGCAACGAGCTGCTCGACCAGCTCACCTACGCCATGGGTGGACGCGTCGCCGAGGAGATCGTGTTCCACGACCCCACCACCGGCGCCTCGAACGACATCGAGAAGGCCACCGGCACCGCGCGCAAGATGGTCACCGAGTACGGCATGAGCCAGGCCGTCGGGTCTGTCAAGCTCGGCTCCGGGTCGAGCGAGCCGTTCGTCGGCCGTGACATGAGCGGCGGGACCGGTCGCGACTACTCGGAGAACATCGCGCAGACCGTCGACGCCGAGACCCGTGCACTGCTCGAAGCCGCGCACAACGAGGCCTACCAGGTGCTCAACGACAACCGCGACATCCTCGACCGCCTGGCCGGCGAGCTCCTCGAGAAGGAGACGCTCGACGCCCCGGAGCTCGTGGAGATCTTCAAGGACGTCCGCAAGCTGCCGGAGCGCCCGCAGTGGCTCTCCAGCGACAAGCGTCCGGTGAGCAACCTGCCCGCGATCGACGTGCCCGGTCAGGCCGCCGCCACCGCAGCGGACCCGTCGGACAGCGAGTCGACCTCGAAGCCCCGTCGTCGCCCCTTCGGCAACCCGGGTATCGCCCCGGCGTAGGGGGCCGGCATGACCGACCTGCCGACGAGACGTGCTCGTCGGCTCGACACCCGCGGCGGTCCGACAGCGGACCGCACGCGGGTGTTGGGCATCCTCAACGTGACGCCCGACTCGTTCAGCGACGGCGGGCTGCACCAGGCCTACGACGCCGCCGTGCAGCACGCGCGTGACCTCGTCGCCGCGGGTGCCGACATCATCGACGTCGGTGGGGAGTCGACCCGGCCGGGCTCGGAGCGCGTGCCGGTGCCGGTCGAGCAGGATCGCGTCCTGCCGGTCGTCCGACAGCTCGTCGCCGAGGGCATCCCGGTGAGCGTCGACACGATGAACGCCTCGACCGCCGAACGGGCCGTCGAACTCGGCGCCGCGATCGTCAACGACGTGTCCGGCGGCCTGGCCGACCCGGACATGGCCCGCGTGGTCGCGTCGACCGGGGCCGGGTTCGTGGTCATGCACTGGCGTGGACACAGCGACCGGATGTACCGCAACGCCGAGTACGTGCACGCCGTCGACGAGGTCCGGCGCGAGGTCGAGATGCGCGTCGCCGAGCTCATCGTCCTCGGGGTGCGCCAGGAGCAGGTCGTGATCGACCCGGGCCTCGGCTTCGCCAAGCAGGGCGTGCAGAACTGGGAGATCCTGGCCGGCTACGAACGGTTCGCCTCGATCGGCCTGCCGGTGCTCGTCGCCGCATCACGCAAGCGGTTCCTGGACGGAGTGGGCAGCCCCGAGGGCGCCCCGCCGAAGGACCGCGACCTCGCCACCGCCGCCATCAGCCTGCTCGCCGCCGAACGCGGCGCGTGGGGGGTGCGCGTGCACGACCCGGCACCGACCCGTGCCGTGCTCGACGTCTGGGACGCCTGGAGGGCAGCTCGCTCGTGAACGACACCATCCGCCTCGTCGGGGTCCGTGCCCGCGGCCACCACGGGGTCTTCGACCACGAACGTGCCGACGGTCAGGACTTCGTCGTCGACGTCGCCGTGGAGCTCGACGCCCGCGCGGCCTCGGGCAGCGACGACCTCGACGCCACCGTGCACTACGGCGTGCTCGCCGAGCAGGTCGTCGCCGAGATCGAACGCGACCCGGTGGACCTGATCGAGACCCTCGCCGAACGCATCGCGGCCGCTGTGCTCACCCACCGTGCAGCTCTGGCGACCGAGGTCACCGTGCACAAGCCGCAGGCACCCATCACCGTGCCGTTCACCGACGTCTCGATCACCATCCGCCGTGCCCGCGGGGCGACCGTGCCGGACGAGGAAGAAGCGTGAGCCGCGTCGTCGTGGCGCTCGGCGCCAACCTCGGTGACCGGGGGAGCACCCTCCGCGCCGCCGCCCGAGCGGTCGCCGAGCTGCCCGGGGTCCACCCGGTGGCGTCGAGCCACGAGGTCGAGTCGGTCGCCGTCACCCTGGACGGCCGCGACGACACCAAGCCGCGGTACCGCAACGCCGTCGTGGTCGTCGACACCGACCTCGAGCCGCAGGCGTTCCTCGACGCGCTGCACGGCATCGAGGACGAGCACGGCCGCACCCGCGACGTCCGCTGGGGCGACCGGACCCTCGACCTCGACGTCGTCGCCGTCGACGACCTGCGCATCGACACCGCCACGCTCACCGTGCCGCACCCCCGTGCCGCCGAGCGGGCGTTCGTGCTCGCACCGTGGCTCGACGCCGACCCCGCGGCCGTCCTGCCCGGCGTCGGACCGGTGGCCGACCTGCTCGCCGCAGTGGGGGACGACACCGAGCGCGTCGACGAGCCGCGCCTGTTCGCGGACGTGCCCCGTGCCTCCCGGGCCAGCGTCGTAGGGAACGTGACCCAGCCGTGAAGCCGACTCGTCCCTCCACCCTGTTCAGCATCGCCGTCGTGACCGCGGTGGCGGGGTTCGCGTTCGACGCCGTGCTCGCCTCGCGACAGTCGCCGACGCTGCTGCTCGCCGTGCCGCTCGGCATCACGCTCGCGTTCATCGGCGTCGCCGTCGTGCTCATGGCGCGTCCCGTCCGTCGGCACGCCCGCGAGGGCGCCGGCCGGCAGCGTCCGGTCGACCCGCTCTACGCCACGCGCGTGGTGGTGCTGGCGAAGGCCTCGAGCATCTGCGGCGTCCTGTTCGGCGGCTTCGCGATCGGGCTGGTCGTGTACCTCCTGACCCGCTCGGTGACGCCTTCGCTAGGCTCGACCCTGCCGAACGTGGTCGCCGTCGGGGGTGGGATCGTGCTGACGGTCTGCGCACTCGTGGCAGAGCGCATGTGCATCGCTCCTCCGGGCGACGACGACGAGCCGGGCGACCCCCGGAACGGCACGACGGCGAACTGACCCGAGCGCACCCCGCGCGACGGCGAACCGGCCCGACCGCACCCCGCACGGCGGCGAACCGACCCGAGCACACCCACTGGAGGCCCGCGATGGCGCGTGAACGACTCGACGAGCCGGGCCTCGGCCTGACCGGCATCGACTGGACCAGGGTGTCCGCGAAGCTCGTGTGGACCGAACTCATCACGACCCTGGTGATCGGGCTCGTGGTGACCGCCGGCCTGGTCCTGATCGGGATCGTGAACGACGGCTTCGGCTCGGGCGCCGGAACGGTCTGGCTGCTCATCGGCATCGCGGTGCTCGTCATCACCCTCGTCACCGCGGCGCTGACGCCCCGCCGGGTCCGTGCGATCGGCTACGCCCTGCGCGACGACGACCTGGTGGTCCGCCGCGGCCTGATGTGGCAGCGCTTCACGGCGGTGCCGTACGGGCGCATGCAACTCGTCGACGTGGCACGCGGTCCGCTCGACCGGGCGCTCGGCATGAGCGAGCTGAAGTTCGTGACCGCCGCGGCCGCCACGAACGTCCGCATCCCCGGCATCCCCGCGACCGACGCCGACGAACTGCGCGACCGGCTCGTCGAGCTCGCCGAGTCCCGCCGCGCCGGGCTGTAGGGGCTCGCGGTGACCTTCCGACCCGGCCCGCCGCCGCCCGCCCCGCCCACGCGCGGGAACGCCGCTGCCGCAGCGCCCCTGACCGACGGCGAGTGGCACCGCCTGCACCCGCTGACCCCGCTGCTCAAGGGCGGGATCTTCCTGATCGTCATCCTCGGCTACGTGCTGAACAGCCTGCGCGACCAGCTCGTCGAATTCTTCATCCCGGGCGGCGAGCAGCAGGACGGCGACCCCGTCCGCTACGTCTACGAGCACGGCGTCGTCGGCTGGGTGCTGCTCGGCGTCGCGGTGTTCCTGCTCGTGCTGATCGGACTCTTCTACCTGTCTTGGCGGATGCACGAGTTCCGGGTCACCGGCGAGATCGTCGAGGTCCGCTCGGGCGTGCTGTTCCGGAACCACCGCAAGGCCCGGCTCGACCGGATCCAGGGCATCAACATCTCGCGTCCGCTCATCCCGAGGGTGTTCGGCACCGCGAAGCTCGAGATCGCCCAGGCCGGCAACGACGCCAACGTGCAGCTCGCGTACCTCGGGGTGAAGGCCGCCGACGACCTGCGGCTGCGCATCCTCGTGCTCGCCTCGGGTGCGAAGGACGACGACCGTGGCAGTGGTCCGGCGCACGCGTCGAACGGCGTGCTGCAGGACCGCGTCGACGAGATGTTCTCGCCCGAGCTCGACCCCGCCGCGGTGCAGGCCACCCGGATCGTCAAGGTGAAGCCCGGTCGCCTGATCGCGTCGATGCTGCTCTCCGGCACCACCGTCTTCATCCTGCTGGCCGTGGCGGCGATGATCGTCAGCGTCGCGCTCACCGGCGAGTACGGGATCCTGTTCGGCCTCTTCCCCGCCGTGATCGGTGCGGGCAGCTACTACGTCCGCAAGTTCTCGCGGTCGCTGCAGTACACGATCGCCGAGACCCGCGACGGCATCCGGATCGGGTTCGGCCTCGTCTCGACCTCGAACGAGACACTGCCTCCCGGCCGCATCCACGCCGTCAGCGTCGCGCAGCCGCTGCTCTGGCGCCCGTTCGGCTGGTGGGACGTCCGGATCAACCGTGCGACGAACTCCGGCAACGGGGCATCGAGCAACCAGCAGGCCTCGGCCATCGTGCTGCCCGTGGGCACCGCGGCCGACGTCCGCGAGGTCCTCGACATCATCCTGCCCGGCCTGGTCGGCACTGCCGTCGCGGGCCCCGAGGCCTCGCAGGAGGCCCTGCGGGAAGGCTCCGCCGAGGCCGTCAGCGTCGTCGACGACAGCCTCACCACGAGCGGCGACCAGGGTGGCTTCGTGCACTCCCCGCGCCGCGGTGCGTGGCTCCGCCCGTTCGCGTTCCGGCGCAACGGGTACCGGTTCGTGCAGGGCGCGGTGCTGCTCCGGCTCGGCGCCGTCTGGCGGTCGCTCGTCATCGTGCCGCTGCCCCGGGTGCAGAGCGTCAAGGTCGAGCAGGGTCCGCTCGAGCGTGCCCTGCGGCTCGCCGCCGTCCACGTGCACACCGTCGCCGGGCCGGTCTCGGCCCGCGTCGGTGCGCTCGACGCTCGGGACGCGCAGCGTCTGTGGTCCGAGACGACCCAGCGTGCCGTCGAGGCCGCTGCGGTCGACACGTCCCACCGGTGGCGCGAGCGGGAGGCCCATCCCGAGTCCGCCGGGCACGCTGCGGACGTGCCGTGGCCCGGATCCGGAGCCCCTGCCGGACCCGACGCCGACCACCGGCCCGGCACCGTGCCTCCCGGACCGGGGTGGAGCGACGTCCCGCCCACCGGGGCCGTCCGATGAGGGCCGGGCGCCTCGGCGTCGGCGTCGTCGGTGCCGGACGGGTCGGACCCGTGCTCGGCGCCGCACTGGCGAACGCGGAGCACGCGGTCGTCGGGGTGACCGCCGTGTCCGCCGAGAGTCGTGACCGCGCCGAGGCGATGCTGCCCGGCGCTCCCGTGCTCGCGACGCCGGACCTGGTCGAGCGGAGCGAACTCGTGCTGCTCGCGGTGCCGGACGACCAGCTGGCCTCGCTCGTGCAGGGCCTGGCGGACGCCGGCATCTGGCAGCCCGGGCAGCTCGTCGTGCACACCAGCCCGGACCACGGCGTCGGGGTCCTCGCTCCGGCGATGGCGGCCGGGGCCATCCCGCTCGCCATCCACCCCGCGATGGCGTTCACCGGCACCAGCGTCGACCTGTCGCGGCTCCGCGACGCCTACTGCGCGGTCACCGCTCCGTCGCCCGTGCTGCCCATCGCGCAGGCCCTGGTGGTCGAGATGGGTGCCGAGCCGTTCGTCATCGCCGAGGGGGACCGGCCCGCGTACGCCGATGCCGTCCGCGCCGCCGTGAGCTTCTCGACCGCGATCGTGGACCAGTCGGCTGGCACGCTCTCCGGCATCGGTGTGGACCACCCCGGCCGGGTGCTCGGTGCGCTCGTCCGTTCCGCCGTCGACAACGCACTGACGGCCGCCGACGGGCAGTCCACGCTGTAGCCGGGCCGGGGCCGGTCGGGGTCGGTCACGACTCCCCGCTCACTTCCGCCGAGTGGTCACGAACTGTCTGCCGAGCGCGCCGCAGCCGACAGTTCGTGACCGCTCGGCATCGTGACGACGGGGAGTCGTGACCGGTCGGCGGGTGCAACCCGGGCGTGGTCCGGGCGTGGTCCGGGCGCGGTTCGAGGGCGGGAGCGCGGCGCGGGTAGCATTTCCCCCGACCCCCACGACCATCGGAGCCGCACCCGCATGACCGACGAGACCGCCACCACCGACACCGCGATCGCCGACGCCGCCGCACTGGCCGAGCAGGAGACCAGCGAGCAGCGACAGGTCCGGCTCGACAAGCGCGCGAAGCTGCTCGAGTCCGGCATCGAGGCGTACCCCGCCGAGCTCCCGATCACGACGACGATCCCGGCGGTCCGCGCGCAGTACGCACACCTCGAGACCGGCGAGGAGACGCAGGACGTCGTCGGTGTCGCCGGCCGCATCGTGTTCTCGCGCAACACCGGCAAGCTCTGCTTCGCGTCGCTGCAGTCCGGCGACGGGTCCCGCATCCAGGCGATGGTGTCCCTCGCCGAGGTCGGAGACGAGTCCCTCGCGCGCTGGAAGGAGTTCGTCGACCTCGGCGACCACGTGTTCGTGCACGGCCGTGTGATCTCCTCGCGCCGCGGTGAGCTCTCGATCATGGTCGACGAGTGGGCGATCGCGGCGAAGGCGATCCTGCCGCTGCCGAACCTGCACAACGAACTGAACGAGGAGACGCGCGTCCGCCAGCGCTACCTCGACCTGATCGTCCGCGACGAAGCACGCGCCACCGTCCGCGCCCGTGCCGCGGTGATGTCCTCGCTCCGCCAGACCTTCACCGAGCACGAGTACCTCGAGGTCGAGACGCCGATGCTGCAGACCCAGCACGGTGGCGCCTCGGCTCGTCCGTTCGTGACCCACTCGAACGCCTTCGACACCGAGCTCTTCCTGCGCATCGCGCCCGAGCTCTTCCTGAAGCGCGCAGTCGTCGGCGGCATCGACCGGGTGTTCGAGATCAACCGGAACTTCCGCAACGAGGGCGCCGACTCGTCGCACTCGCCCGAGTTCGCGATGGTCGAGGCGTACCAGGCGTACGGCAACTACGAGCAGATGGCCGACCTGACCCAGGAGCTCGTGCAGCGCGCTGCGCGGGCTGTGACCGGCGGCTCGCTCGAGGTCACCCTGCCCGACGGCAGCACGTACGACCTCGGCGGCGAGTGGCCGCGCATCGACATGTACGGCTCGCTGTCCGAGGCCGCCGGTCGCGAGATCACCCCGGAGACGCCGCTGTCCGCGCTGCAGGAGCTCGCCGCTGCCGAGGGCGTCGAGGTCGCGCACGCCACGCACGGCAAGTACGTCGAAGAGCTCTGGGAGCACTTCGTCATCGACTCGCTCGACCGCCCGACGTTCGTGATGAACTTCCCGGTCGACACCTCGCCGCTCACCCGCGAGCACCGCACCCGTCCGGGCATCGTCGAGAAGTGGGACCTGTACGTCCGCGGCTTCGAGCTCGCGACGGCGTACTCCGAGCTCGTCGACCCGGTCGTGCAGCGGGAGCGCTTCGTCGAGCAGGCGAAGCTCGCAGCCGGCGGTGACCCCGAGGCGATGCGCGTCGACGAGGAGTTCCTGCGGGCCCTCGAGCACGCGATGCCCCCGTCGGGTGGCATGGGCATGGGCGTCGACCGCCTGCTCATGGCGATCACCGGCCTCGGCATCCGCGAGACGATCCTGTTCCCGTTGGTCAAGTGAGTCCCGGTTCCCCGGGGTACGATGCTCCGGTGCCGCATGGAGTCGTGACCGGGATCATCTTCGCCCTGACGCCGACCATCGTCGTCGGCCTCATCTTCTGGTTCGTGATGCGCGCGATCATGCGGGCCGACCGCACCGAGCGTGCCGCGTACGCCAAGGTCGAGGCCGAGGAACGTGCCCGGTTCGAGCGCGAGCACGGCGTCCCCGCGCCGGCACCGGCCTCGGCCGAGTAGCGCCGCCCGACCCAGTCCTGCCCGAAGGCCGCCGTCCACACCGTGGACGGCGGCCTTCGACGTCGGTGCGCCCTCGACGTCCGCGCCCCCTCGACGTCTCTGCGCCCTCGACCGGTCACGCGCCGTTCACCTCGCCGTCGCGCGCCGGGGTGAGCATCGTCCGCATGGCAACCACACACCCCTTCACGGGTCGCAGCCTCGTCGGTGACATCGAGAGCGAGTACGACGAGTTCGACCGAGACGCCGACCTCGAGGCGTCCAAGCGCCGGGACGGGTGGCTCGAACCCTCCTGGTGACCCCCACCCACTCGGTTTTCGGGGTACGACCACCGGATCGCATTGATCCGGCCGGACGTACCCCTTTTGCATGTCCGGAAGGCGCGGTACCACGGGGTACAGGTTCGGAAACGCGTGAGAAACACGCCTGCAACGCCGGAAACATCACGTCACACCCTTGATCCGCGGCGGTTCGGGGGACCACACTGGCAGCATCGCTGTACCCCACGGGGGACGGTTTCGATGACGAAGCACGGAGAAGCCTGAGAATCATTCCGATCGGTTTGTGGGGTACACCTCCGGACCGCTTTACTCGTGAACACCCCAAGCAGCACCCAGAAGCACCACCCCCCCCAGCACCACCGCACGAAGCCATCACCGCCGAACGCAGGGAGCAACACCATGACGATCGCACCGGCTGCACCGAGCACCACCCGCCGTGCCACCACGAAGAAGGCAGCGGCATCGAAGACCCAGGCCGCCGAGTCCACGACGACCTCCCTCGACACCGAGGTCGAGGCCGACGAGCAGCTCGCCGGCGTCCGCGGCGCCTCCGTCGACCAGGTCGGCGACTACCTGCGCCACATCGGTCGCCTCTCGCTCCTCACCGCCGAGGAAGAAGCGCAGATCGCCCGTCGCATCGAGGTCGGCCTGTTCGCGGAAGAGAAGCTCGCGACCGAGAAGGGCCTCGCGAAGACCCTGCAGCGCGAACTCCGCTGGCTCGTCCGCGACGGTGAGCGCGCCAAGGAGCGCATGATCACCTCGAACCTCCGTCTGGTCGTCAGCATCGCGAAGCGCTACTCGCAGCGTGGCCTGCCGTTCATGGACGTCATCCAGGAGGGCAACCTCGGCCTGGTCCGTGCGGTCGAGAAGTTCGACTTCACGCAGGGCTACAAGTTCTCGACCTACGCCACCTGGTGGATCCGCCAGGCGATCTCGCGTGGTCTCGCCGACAAGGCCCGCACGATCCGCATCCCGGTCCACACCGTCGAGCTGATCAACAAGATCTCCCGCACCGAGCGCGACCTGACCGTCGACCTCGGCCGTGCGCCGATGCCCGACGAGGTCGCCGCCGAGCTGAGCATGTCGGTCGAAGAGCTCGTCGACCTCAAGGGCCGCTCGCACGAGCCGGTCTCGATCCACACCGTGGTCGGCGACTCGGACGACAGCGAGCTCGGTGACTTCATCGAGGACGAGGACGCTGCGTCCCCGAACGAGCTCACCGAGACCACGCTCCTGCACCGCGACATCCGGTCGATCGTCGCCGAGCTGCCGAGCGAGGAAGCCAACGTGATCCGCATGCGCTACGGCCTCGACGACGACAAGCCGATGACGCTCGACGAGATCTCGAAGATCGTGCACACGACCCGCCAGGCCGTCAGCCGGGTGGAGTCGCGCGCCAAGCTGCGCCTGTTCGCCAAGGCGGTCTCGCAGGACATGCAGCTGTACCTGACCGACTGAGGTCAGCAGGCTTCGGCTGGCGCTCGCGTCGGCAGGGGAACCCGGGTCGGTCTGTGGGAAGACGATCCGGTGGGGTGATGGGAAGGCCCGCTCGAGCACCGCTCGAGCGGGCCATTCACGTTCTGAGGCGCGACGCCGGCCCGGACCGCTACTGGTCGAGTTCGCGCCCGAGCTTCTGCCGCAGGTCGCTCGGGATCAGTTCGATGAGCTGGTCGGGCCGCACCGGCAGGTCGAGCAGGCTCAGCTTCACCCGCCCGGTGCGTCCGTGCCGCTCGGCATCGAGCCGTACGACGCTGCCGGCGTCCTTCCGGAGTCGGACGTCGATCTGCGCTCCGGTGGCGACCTCGCCGACGACGAGCCCGTCGACCTCGAGTGCTGCGCTCCTGGTGCCCTCGGCGATGTCGAACCGGTAGCGCTCGCGGGCGGCGAGCACCACGGCGCGGTCGATGCCCGCCATCGGGGCGACGGGGGTGACGACGGACCCGGAGAGCGCGGGGGAGAGCACCGGACCGCCCGCGGCGTAGTTGTACGCGGTGGAGCCAGCCGGGGTCGCGGCGACGATGGCGTCGGCGCGGTAGTACCCGTAGCCGAGTCCGCCGACGCTGAGGTCCGCCGACACCTGGCCGGAGCCGGGCCGCCGCACGATCGTCAGGTCGTTGAACGCCAGGTAGTCCGTGCGAGCGCCGCTCCAGGACAGCCGGGCCTCGAGCGCGTGGTGCGGCTCGAGCTGGTACTCCCCGGCCGACAGTCGGTCGAGCGCTGCCTCGAGTTCGGGCGGTTCGATCTCCACCAGGAACCCGACGTTGCCGTAGTTCACGCCGAGCACCGGGACCGGGCGCTTCGCCACGAGTCGCATGGCGCCGAGCATGGTGCCGTCGCCGCCGAGGGCCACGACGAGGTCGACCCGTGCGGTGAAGTCGTCGTCCTCCACCGCGGTGATGCCTCCGCCGATCCGCTGTGCGTCGGCTCGGCGGGCGACGAGCTCGCCCCGGCCGGACGCGTTCCAGCGCTGCAGGGTCGTGACGGACTCCTGCACGTTCTTGGTCGGGTGGACGACGAGGCCGACGACGGGCTGATCCATGACCGGATGGTACCGAGCCGCGGTACCGAGCCGCGCTGAACCGAGGGCTGTTCAATTGTCATCGCATGCGATATTCTGAATACATGCAGATCGCTCAGCTGTCCGTCGCCCTCCCCACCGTCCGGCAGGGTCGCGAGATCGTGCTGCTCGCCGACCTCGAGTCCCACGAGACGGGCTTCGGCTTCGTCGACGCGGAGCACCTCCTGCTCGCCGCCGTCACCCTCTGCAACGGGATGCCCCGGTTCCGCCCGGTCCTCGAGGCGCACGGGGTCAGCCCCGAAGCCGTCCGCTCCGAGATCAGCGTCTTCGTCGGTGCGCGGGCCGCCTGCCCCGACGAGCACGACCGGGTCGCCTGCACCCCGGCGGCCGCCAGGGTCCTCGCACGAGCAGCCGTCCTCGCCGACCCTGCCGAGCGCGTCCGCCCGGTCCACGTCGTGCTCGCCGTGCTCGACGGGGTCGACGACCCCTTCATGGGTTCTGCGCACGACGTCCTCGACGCCCTGGGCGTCGAGCCGCGCCGCTTCCGGCGTGCCCTGCGCCGGGCAGCGCGGCGCGCCTGAGACGCGACCGGGGAAGGAGACGGGAGGCCCGTGGCGGACGCCGCCACGGGCCTCCCGTCTCCTGTTGCGTTCGCTCACTGCGCACATCGCGCAGTGAGGTCACGCCCACGGCGAACAGGGGCGGCCCGCACGGGGAGCGCTGGTTACTCTCGGAGTACGTGACCGGACTCAGACGAGACCGGACCAGCTGTCGGCTCCGTCAGAAAGGGCCAAGGGAGAGCACATGTTCGAGAGATTCACCGACCGAGCCCGTCGGGTTGTCGTCCTCGCTCAAGAAGAAGCGAAGATGCTCAACCACAACTACATCGGCACCGAGCACATCCTCCTCGGCCTGATCCACGAGGGCGAGGGCGTTGCGGCCAAGGCGCTGGAGTCGCTCGGCATCTCGCTCGACGCCGTGCGCGACCAGGTCCAGGACATCATCGGCCAGGGTCAGCAGCAGCCGACCGGGCACATCCCGTTCACGCCGCGCGCCAAGAAGGTGCTCGAGCTGTCCCTGCGCGAGGCGCTGCAGCTCGGCCACAACTACATCGGCACCGAGCACATCCTGCTCGGCCTGATCCGCGAGGGCGAGGGCGTCGCAGCCCAGGTCCTCGTGAAGCTCGGCGCCGACCTCAACCGGGTCCGCCAGCAGGTCATCCAGCTCCTGTCCGGCTACCAGGGCAAGGAAGCGGTCGCCGTCGGCGGCGAGCAGCAGCAGAACGCGCAGCAGGGTTCGCAGGTCCTCGACCAGTTCGGTCGGAACCTCACCCAGGCCGCGCGCGACGGCAAGCTCGACCCCGTCATCGGGCGCGAGAAGGAGATGGAGCGGGTCATGCAGATCCTCTCCCGCCGCTCCAAGAACAACCCCGTCCTGATCGGTGAGCCCGGCGTCGGCAAGACCGCCGTCGTCGAGGGCCTCGCCCAGGCGATCGTCAAGGGCGACGTGCCCGAGACACTGAAGGACAAGCAGCTCTACTCGCTCGACCTCGGATCGCTCATCGCCGGGTCCCGCTACCGCGGTGACTTCGAGGAGCGCCTGAAGAAGGTCACGAAGGAGATCCGCACCCGCGGCGACATCATCGTCTTCATCGACGAGATCCACACGCTCGTCGGCGCCGGTGCTGCCGAGGGCGCGATCGACGCCGCCTCGATCCTCAAGCCCCTCCTCGCCCGCGGTGAGCTCCAGACCATCGGTGCCACCACGCTCGACGAGTACCGCAAGCACTTCGAGAAGGACGCAGCACTCGAGCGTCGCTTCCAGTCGGTGCAGGTCAACGAGCCGTCGCTGCCGCACACCATCAACATCCTCAAGGGCCTGCGCGACAAGTACGAGGCGTTCCACAAGGTGTCCATCACCGACGGTGCGATCGTCTCGGCCGCCAACCTGGCGGACCGCTACGTGCAGGACCGCTTCCTGCCGGACAAGGCCATCGACCTGATCGACGAGGCCGGCGCACGCCTGCGCCTCTCGATCCTGTCGGCGCCCCCGGAGCTCCGCGAGTTCGACGAGAAGATCTCGACGGTCCGCGGGCAGAAGGAAGCCGCCATCGAGGAGCAGGACTTCGAGAAGGCCGCCAGCCTGCGCGACGAGGAGAAGAAGCTCCTGGGCGAGCGTCTCCGCCTCGAGAAGCAGTGGCGTGCCGGTGACGTCGCCGCGTCCGGCACCGTCGACGAGGGCATCATCGCCGAGGTCCTGGCGCAGGCCACGGGCATCCCGGTGTTCAAGCTCACCGAAGAGGAGACCTCGCGGCTCGTCTTCATGGAGAAGGCACTGCACCAGCGGGTCATCGGTCAGGAAGAAGCCATCTCGGCCCTGTCCAAGACCATCCGCCGCACCCGTGCGGGCCTGAAGGACCCGAACCGCCCCTCGGGCTCGTTCATCTTCGCCGGGCCCACGGGCGTCGGCAAGACCGAGCTCGCCAAGGCGCTCGCCGAGTTCCTGTTCGACGACGAGGGCGCACTGATCTCCCTCGACATGTCGGAGTTCGGTGAGAAGCACACCGTCTCGCGTCTGTTCGGTGCCCCTCCCGGGTTCGTCGGGTTCGAAGAGGGTGGCCAGCTCACCGAGAAGGTGCGCCGCAAGCCGTTCTCCGTGGTCCTGTTCGACGAGATCGAGAAGGCCCACCCGGACATCTTCAACTCGCTGCTGCAGGTGCTCGAGGAAGGCCGTCTCACCGACGGTCAGGGCCGCGTGGTCGACTTCAAGAACACCGTCATCATCATGACCACGAACCTCGGTTCGCAGGGCATCGCCGGTGGCCCGGTGGGCTTCCAGGTCGAGGGTGACTCGGCCGTCGGCTACGACCGCATGCGCGGCAAGGTCAACGAGGAGCTCAAGAAGCACTTCAAGCCCGAGTTCCTCAACCGCGTCGACGACACCATCGTGTTCCCGCAGCTGTCGCAGTCCGAACTGCTGCAGATCGTCGACCTGTTCGTGAAGCGCCTTGCAGACCGTCTGCTCGACCGCGACATGACGGTGGAGCTCACCCTCCCCGCCAAGGAGCAGCTCATCAAGGTCGGGTTCGACCCGTCCCTCGGTGCACGCCCGCTGCGTCGCGCGATGCAGCACGAGGTCGAGGACCAGCTGTCCGAGCACATCCTGCAGGGTGAGCTCACCGCCGGCGACCACGTGAAGGTCGACTTCGTCGACGGCGCCTTCCACTTCGAGACCGGGCGTCAGCCGAGCCGCGAAGAGGTCCTCGCCGGCGCAGCCGCGGTCGAGACCGCGACCGACGCGCCCCAGGGTGAGATCGAGTCCTAGGACCCGACACCAGACAGACGGGAGGCCCGGTGCCAGCTGGCACCGGGCCTCCCGTCTGTCATCGGGTCGGTCCAGATCCCGGATCGCCGATGCGCGCGTCCCGCGTCCACGGACCCCCGTCCGGGGGTACGGTGGGACCGGCGCGCGAGACGTTCCCCCCAACTCCTCGCGCGTCGCACTCGATCGGTTCCCCCCAACGGATCGAGTTGCTGCCGGCCCCGGTCTGTTCGCAGACCGGGGCCGTTGCACGTCCGCTACGCGATGGCGGGCAACGTCCCGACGAAGCGGCGGACCGCGTCCTCCCAGCGCTCCGGGTCCTCGTTCCACTCGAGCGTGTGCGGTGCCGTGGCGAAGGCGACGGCGGTGGCGGTGGCGTGCGGGCGAGCGGTGATCGCCGCCACGTCGTCCGCTGCGACCAGCGCATCGGCCTCGGAGTGGACCACGAGCGTCGGCGTCGTCGCGTCCTGCCAAGCCGTGGTCGTGACCGGTGCCGACGCTCCCGCCAGGCGGGACAGCACCGGGGTCGTCGCGATGCGCGCAGCGACGGTGCCGACGAAGGCGGGCAGTCGTGCCCCACGGACCGCTCCGCGGAGTGCCGACGCGACGTCGAGCAGCGGCGAGACGGCCACGATCCCATCGACGTCGACCCGGCCGGCCGCGACCGAGCAGGCGAGGGCGCCGGCGGACCACCCCTGCAGCACCACCCGGCGGGCACCGCGGGCACGGGCGGCACGGACCGCGGCGACGATGCGGTCTGCTGCCCCCGGGTCGAGCGACCGGAGCGGCAGGTCCGTCATGTCGAGGACCTCGGACGTCGCGCCGAGGCCGCGCCAGACACCGACGCCGCGGAGGACCTGCCGCGGCCCGAGGGACTGGCCGTGCACGTGGACGACGTGGGTCGTGGCGGCCTCGGGTTCGGCGCCGGGGACGTCGGCCGGCCCGTCGTACCGCAGGGCGTCCCAGGCCCAGTCACCGGTCGCCACGGTTCCGGTGACGCGGCGGCGGATGGTGTCCCCGCTGGGCCCGGTCTTCGTGCTCGCGGCGACGATCGCGCCGACCGGGACGCGGGCGTCGTCGTGCTGCAGGTCGTACGTCCCCGGCAGGCGGGTGTCGCGTGTGGCGACGAGTTCGACCTCGGTCCCGGTGCTGCTCCGCACGGTGGCGGTCGCCGTGTAGGGGGCGGGGAAGAGCAGTCGTCGGGCGACGAAGGCGCCCAGTCCGAGCGTCCCGACGGTGCCGACTGTCGTTCCGAGTGCGGTTCCGAGTGCGGTCGTGCGTCCGGCTGTCATGAGAGCTCCCTGAGTCGTGCGGTGGTGAGGGTCGCCGCAGCCGGGACGTCCTGCCCGGCCTCGCGTGCGCGGTCCTCGATCTCGACGGCAAGTCGGTGCAACCGGCTGCGCCACTGGCGACGCTGCCAGGCGATCGTGAAGTAGAGCCCGGTGTTGCCCGAGGCCGCCTCGAGCCGCCGGAGCTCCGGCTCCAGGCTGCGGAACCGGTGTCGGGTGTCCCGCCAGTCGCGGAACTCCCGTGCCGCGTCCGGCAGCACGCCCCCGGCGGCGCCGACGGCGAGCAGCACCATGGACAGCAGGAACACCGGGGCGTACACGGTGGACAGCACCCGGACCGCGCCGTCGACGCCGGCTACGTGGACGGCGTCGAGCGCGATCGCGATGACGGCGAGCAGGACCAGCCCGATGGCCCCGACGACGAACAGCCAGTACATCCGGCCGAGGCCGTCGCCGCTCCGGAACCCGCGCAGGACGGCGGCGGCGGAGCGCGCGATCACGACCGCGATGTACGTCATCTCGACCGCGGAGTACAGCGCGGTCGGCAGCTGGTCGCCGTAGACGGTCATGAACTGCGCCGTCGGGGTCGGAGCATCGACCATCGTGAAGAGCACGACGAGCGTCAGGAGCACGACCACGCAGACGACGATCCGGCTCACGCGCAGGAGCTTCGCCGAGCGCGCAGCGGCCTCCACCGACTGGGCCAGGGCGAACATGCCGCACACCATGAGGCACCGGCCGACCAGGTCTGCGATGTTGGGCACGTGCGTGACGCCGGCGAGGAACGTGGTGACGTCGGGCTGGTTGATCGTCAGGCCGACGGCGACGAAGCCGCAGCAGGCCATGAGCCAGGTGACGCTCGCCGACTGGGTCCGCACCAGCAGCAGCCGGACGACGAGCACCGTCAGGATGACCCACACCGGGGTCGATCCCCACACGTGCAGCGTCACCGGAAGATCCCGGGCTCGCGGTCGTCCGGGTCGAGCAGCCCGATCCGGAGCGCGAGTTCGTCGGCGACGAGTTCGACCGCCTGCTCGTGCGGGGTGTCCAGCGACCGCGTGAACGCCGTCCGGCCGGTGAGCAGCCCGGTGTAGGCCTGGTGGTCGCAGCCGGGGTCCGCCAGGAACACGTGGGCGAGTTCGTGGAGCACGCTTGCCACGCGGGAGCGCTCGGACAGGTCCGGACGGGTCTCGAGGAGTGCGTGGTCGGCGCGCTGGATGAACCGTGCGGAGAGGTCACCGGGCAGGTCGGCAGTCCGCAGCCGGATCGGCTTGCCGAGGGTCGACTCGGCGCGGGCGAGGAGGGCGGGCAGCGTCAGTCGCCGGGGGAGCCCGAGCCGCCGCACGCTCCGCCGGGCGACGGCTTGCCGACGCCGGGCGCCGAACCGCTCGCGCACGCCGGTCACGGCGCGGACCCCGACTCGTCGAGCCGCCGGAGGTGCTCGGTGAAGTCCCGGATCTCGTCGGCGGAGGCGAACTCGCCGAGGCGTCGGGTCGCGAAGGCCACGACCTCGCGTTTGCGGAGCTCGAGGACGAGTTCGAGCTGCGCCTGCACCCGCTCGGGCACGTCGGTGTTGCCCGCCGCGTCGGTCAGGTACTCCGCCGGGACGCCGAAGTAGCCGGCGAGTGCTGCGAGCAGATGCTGGTCGCGGACGGCCGGGCCGTTGCCCCCGAGCATGTAGCCCCACCGCGGCCGGCTCATCGACGCACCCTGTGCCTCGACCTCAGCTGCGATCTCCTTGTAGGACGGTCGCTGCCCGGCATTCGCCTCGACGACGTCCATCAGCAACTGCAGCTTCCGGGAGAGTTCTCGCCGGTGTGCATCGTCGTCGTTGTACTCGATCATGTCTCCCCGCCCTGTACATCTGTCTCAGACATGATAAAACTGGACCAGCGCGACGGCCAGTGTGACCACTCTGCCAGGCTCGCGCCGGACCGGCAGGTCGGCATGTCGTGGGGGGATGCCGAACGAAACCGGTGCACGGACGAAACGGGAGGCCCGGTGCCAGCTGGCACCGGGCCTCCCGTCTCGTCCGCGCGGACGTCTCAGGCCGTGATCACGCCTGCACGTCGCCGCGCCAGCCCGTGTCGGTCGGAGCGGACTCGACGCGCTCCTTGTAGTTCTGCAGGTCCTTCTTGATGGCGTGGCCACCGACGCCGACCGCTGCGCCGAGCTTCTCGAGGAAGCCGGACGGCTCCCAGTCGATCTGCGCGGTGACGCGCGTCTCGTTGTCGGACAGCTTGTGGAAGGTGACGACACCGGCGTGGTCGGTCTCGCCGTCCTTGACGGTCCATGCCACCCGCTCGTCGGGGTGCTGCTCGGTGATGACGGCACGGAACTCGCGCTCCTGGCCGGCGACCTTCACGGTCCAGTCGGTGGTCTTGTCGTCGACCTGGACGATCTTCTCGACCTCGTCGAGGAAGTGCGGGAACTCCTCGAAGCGGGTCCACTGACCGTACGCTGCGGAGACGGGGACGTTGACGTCGACGGTTTCGATGATCTGAGGCATGGTGTGGACGGTAGGCGGCTCAGCCTGTGCACCGTCCAGCGGGGTGTCCCCCGGGGCGGTCTGCTGCCGCTCGTCCGGGCGCGGCTATGGTTGTCGGGATGACAGAGCACGGGAAGCACGCGTTCGACGTCCGTGACGAGCACGGGATCCTCGTGCGACCGGCGCTCGCCTCCGACGTCCCGCACATCCAGCGGCTCATCGCCCCCTACGTCGACCGGCGCATCCTGCTCGGCAAGGAGAACGTCGCGCTGTACGGCTCGATCCAGCAGTTCCGGATCGCTGAGGGCCCCGACGGTGTGCCGATCGGCTGCGGTGCCCTCGCCGTCTTCTGGGACGACATCGCCGAGGTGCGCACGCTCGCCCTCGACGCCGACTGGATCCACAAGCGCGTCGGGCACCGGATGCTCGAGGCGCTCGAGCACGACGGCCGCGAACTCGGCGTCGCGCGGATCTTCTGCCTGACGTTCGAGGTCGACTTCTTCGCGAAGCACGGGTACCTGGAGATCGGCGAGCAGGTCGTCGAACCCTCGGTCTACGCCGAGCTGGTCCGGTCGTCTGACGAAGGGGTCGCGGAGTTCCTCGATCTCGCCCGGGTCAAGCCGAACACCCTCGGCAACACCCGCATGCTGAAGATCCTCTGACGCTTTCGCGCGGCACCCGGCGGGGGTCCCGCACCGGGCATCCGTGGTTGTCTACCCTGTGCGCATGTCGTCGTTGCGTCACCCCGTCGGGCCCGAGAGGCCGGTCGTGTACTGGCGCCGTCGTGCAGCCGTGCTCGGCGCACTCGTGATCATCGTCGTGGTGATCGTGCTCATCGTCGTCGGCCGGGGGAGCGCGTCGACCTCCACGGCCGCGCCCACGTCCTCGCCGACCGCCTCGGCCGGTGGTGCGTCGTCCGCTGCCCCGTCCCGTTCGGCGTCGGCATCTGCGTCGGCGTCTGGGTCGGGCGCTGCCGACGGGTCGACGTGCAGCAAGGACCAGGTCGTCCTGACGCCCGTGCTCGACAAGGACGCGTACGGCCCCACCGAGGACCCGAAGATCGCCATGTCGATCAAGAACACCGGCACGAACTCGTGCCACCTCGACCTCGGGTCAGCGCAGCAGGTACTGACGATCAGCTCGGGCGAGGAGCAGTACTGGTCGTCGAAGGACTGCCAGACCGGCGGCACGAACCAGGACGTCACGATCAAGGCCGGGCAGACCCTGACCACGCCGGCGATCGCCTGGGACCGCACCCGATCGTCCACCACGACGTGCGACGCGTCCCGCCCGGCTGTCTCCGCCGAGGGGGCGAGCTACCACCTGCAGGTCGCGGTCGGGAACCTGAAGTCGAAGTCCTCGGTGCAGTTCATCCTGAACTGACGGGGCGCGGCGTGGGGGTGCGGGGTCGTCTGGCGGTGCGCCGGGCGGTGCGTTGCGGCGCCGTTGCCGTTCGCACAACCACAGTGTGACCGCGCCGCGCATTGTGGCGGGTTCGAGGTGCTTTCGGTTGTGCGACGGTGCAGAGCGCTCGGCGACCCGGGACAGCAAACGGCCCCGCCGTCCAGAGGACGACGGGGCCGTTCGAAGCTGATGTGATCAGCCGAGGACGGTGATGTTCTCCGCCTGCGGGCCCTTGCGACCCTCGGTGATGTCGAACTCCACCTTCTGGTTCTCCTCCAGCGACTTGTAGCCGTTGCCGGCGATCGCGGAGAAGTGCGCGAAGACGTCAGCGCTTCCGTCGTCCGGGGCGATGAAGCCGAAGCCCTTTTCGTTGTTGAACCACTTGACGGTACCGGTAGATGCCATGATGGCGTTTCCTTAGCTTTCTTGCGTTCCGCCATGGTGCGATCGCACCTGCGGAGCCCCGACGTACGTCGACGGGGGTGATGCGCCACGCGGGCAGGTGCCGGCGGGACGGGTTCGGGGTCAGGCCTGATGGCCAGTGACCCTGGTAGTCCGAGTTGAGGGGCAAACCACCTCGCTCGAACGTTGAGCGCCGCCGAAGCGGTTCCATCAGGCTAGCGTGCTCAGAGCCGACTGGCTACCCGTGCGTCACTGAACGACGAAAATCTGGTGGAATTGCTCAGATGGCAGACAAGGAACAGCGCTTCCGGAGTGAACAACTCGAGGAAGCCCTCGCGAAGCAGGACGTCGCGGCGGTGGCGTTCGCGCTGCGCAACGACATCGTGATCGTCCCCCGACTCGTGACCGGCAAGAAGGACATGCAGGTCCGGGTCTTCGGGCGCGAAGGCTCTGAACAGCGCATCCTGCTGCTGTTCTCGTCGGCGGACGCCTACACGGCGATGGTGCCGGACGAGAAGATCCGGCAGGTGATGGTCTACGACGGACCGCGGCTCGAGGAGTTCCTCGCCGCCCACCTCGACATGCTCGAGGGCGTGTTCTTCGACATCGCCGGGCCGAACACCATGCAGGCGACCCCGGGGGACCTGCTGGCCGCATTGCGCGCTTAGGACTGGCCGTCGGGCTGTCCGCGGTGCGCCGTCGGGCTGTCCGCGGTGGGCCGTCGGCTCAGAACGCGCGGTCGAGCTCGCGCTCGCGAGCCGACTGCGTCATCGAGAACGCCACACGCAGTGCTTCGCGCAGGTGCCCGGAGTCGGCGCCGAGGACGGTGGTGAAGCCGAGTCGGCTCGCTTCGTTCACCCGCTGCTTGGTCCCTGTGGCCGGACGGATCTCGCCCGCCAGGCTGATCTCGCCCACGGCGGCGAGCGTGTGCGGGTACGGGCGGTCCCGTGCCGCACTCGCCAGGGCCAGGGCGATCGCCAGATCGGCACCGGGTTCGGTGAGCTTCATGCCGCCCACCGTCGAGACGTAGACGTCGGCATCGGAGAGCTTGAGGCCGGCTCGGCGCTCGAGCACCGCGAGCAGCATCGCCACGCGTGAGGCGTCGACGCCGTTCACGACCCGTCGGGGCTGCGGTGCGGAGCTCGGGACGATGAGCGCCTGGACCTCGACCGGGAGTGCCCGGCGCCCCTCGAGCGCGACGGTCACGCACGTGCCGGAGACCGGGGTCGCGTTCTTGGACATGAAGAGGCCGCTGGGGTCGGGCACTTCGTGGATGCCGTCACCACCCATGTCGAAGCACCCGACCTCGTCCGTGGGCCCGAAGCGGTTCTTCAACGCACGGACGAAGCGGAGCGCTGTCTGCCGGTCGCCCTCGAAGTGGCAGACGACGTCGACCAGGTGCTCGAGCAGGCGCGGCCCGGCGATCGTGCCGTCCTTGGTGACGTGGCCGACGATCAACACGGGGAGGGCGCGGTCCTTCGCGATGCGGATCAGGGTCGAAGCGACCTCGCGCACCTGGGACGTCCCGCCCGCGATGCCGTCGATCGAGCTGGAGGAGATGGTCTGCACGGAGTCGGCGATGAGCAGATCCGGCTTGACCTGGTCGATCTGGCCGATGATGACGCCGAGGTCGACCTCGCTCGCCAGGTAGAGGTCGTCGTGCATCGCGCCGGTGCGCTCGGCGCGGAGCCGGACCTGGTCGACGGACTCTTCCGCGCTGACGTAGAGAACGCGTTTGCCGGACGCCGCCGCGCGCGAAGCGACCTCGAGCAACAGTGTCGACTTGCCGACGCCGGGTTCGCCGGACAGCAGCACCGCAGCGCCGGGGACGACCCCGCCGCCGAGCACGCGGTCGAACTCGCCGATGCCGGTCTGCCAGCGCTGCACCGTCGTGCCGCGGGCTTCGGTGATGGGCCGCGCCGCTCGGGCACCGGTGACGGCCACAGCTGCGGTGCCACGAGTACTCGCCGAGACCGCCGAGGAGTCCTCGACCGTGCCCCAGGTCTGGCACTCGCCGCAGCGGCCGACCCACTTGACACTGGTCCAGCCGCACTCGGTGCATCGGTAGAGAGACTGCGGGCGCGCCATGTCGTCGAGGCTAGGCCGTGCCGCCGACATCGCCGGAGCGGTGCACCGGCTCGTCGGGCAGGGCGATCGACCCCGTCATCCGGTTGCGGATCCGCTCGACGGGACTCGGCCGGTTGGCGTGGTCGATTGCCTCGGCACCGTCGGTGTCCTGCTCGGCACGAGCGTTCGCGACGGCTCCGGCTTCACGCCCGAGGTTCTCCGCCTCGCGCGCGGACAGGTAGTGCCGGATCGCCGCGACCGTGTCGACCCGGGCGTCGATCGCGGGTTCGAACGCGCTCGCCCAGACCTCGTACCCCCGGTCGTTCGGGTGGAACAGGTCGCCGTAGCTGTTGAAGAACGTGCGGCGGACCCCGACCCGCTTCGTGATCGTGTGCAGCGGCGCGACCGTGAGCCCGAACTCGGCGGCCACACGGTGCACGATCTCGTTCGCCACCGCGACCTTGCGCTCACGGTCCGGCACGAACATGCACGGCAACTCCGCCACCACGGCGTGCGACGGCACCGCACCGTAGATCGCCCGGATGTTCCGCTCGAACTTGTCCGGGTCGAAGTCGGCGATGTCGTTCGCCCCGATCGACACCGTGCAGATGTCGGGCGTGTACTGCCGGAGCTTCGGCAACTGGTCGCGCTTGGCGCCCCAGGTCGTCGAGCCCGAGACGCTCAGGTTCACGACCCGCACCGACTCGTGGGACCGGTGCCGGATCCGTCGCGCCAACAGGCCCACGTAGCCGCGAGACGGCACCGTCGCACCGACGCCCTGCGCCGCCGAGTCGCCGATCGCCACGTACAGCAGCTGCCCCTCGTGCTGCTGTCGCTCGTGCCACCAGTCAGCGTGGATCGGCAGCATGTCGACCACCCGTTGCGCAGCCGCCCGCTGCCCCTTGACCCCGGCGCGGGCCCCGACGGCAGCAGCGCCGAGGACACCGGCACCACCGAGGACGGACGTCAGGAGTGCGATGAGCGTGCGGGTCTTCATGCCGTGGACGGTACGCCCGCAGGCCGAGTCGACGACGTGGGCGGCCTGTGGGTGTGGGAAGAGCCGTGAGGGGGACCGCCTGTGGAGGGCGAGCCGACGTCGGGTGGCGTGACGGGCCTCCCGGATCGTGTAAGATCTTTCCCGGTACCGTGTCCGAGCGGCCGAAGGATCATGTCTCGAAAACATGTGTGGGGGCAACTCCACCGTGGGTTCAAATCCCACCGGTACCGCCACAGAAAACCCCCGTTCACACGGGGGTTTTCTTCTTTCGGGCAGTGGCTCCGGTGCGCATCTGATGCACCTCTTGAGCTGACCGATCCGTGCCGCGGCTGCCTTCCATCTGTCCCGCGATCATGCGCAGCGAAGCGCAAGTCTTCGCCTCTGTCGCCCGCGTGGCGAACCGGAACGAAGCTCACCGCAGCTCCGCGCTGTACACAGGTCGAGAACTGCGCGCGGTTCAGGGGGAACTCAGCGCGAACCATCACCGCCACGGGCTCCGATCGGCTCTGCACCGCGGATCAGCGGGACCTGCAAATGACCCGCCATTCCACAAGACCGTTCGCGAACGGCACCCCCGAGAAGAGCCCCCGACCGACCGAACTCGGGGCGCATGCGCGCCATCTCGTGTCAACCTGCGGTTGACACGACCGGGGCGGTGGGGAATCCTGTCGGCATGCGGAACACCATGATCCTCGGACTCATCGCCGTCGCCTTCGGGCTCGTCGCCATCGGTACCGGTTACGCCTGGAGCGTCGGGCGCCAAGGCGGACTGCTCGCCGCCGCCATCGGCGCGATCATCTTCGGACTCGTGTTCGCCGTGTTCGCCGTGAGTGCGGCTCGAACCCAGCGCTGAGCGCCATGGACGGCGATGACGGCCTCACCACGCAGCTGCGTGAGGTACTGGCGCGCAACATGCCGGAGGCGGACGAGCACGATTCTGACGTCGCCCCGGAAGCATCCCGCGAGCAGTCGCTCCGAGCCGTCGAGCTGTGCTTGTCGATGCGCGCCTCGCTCCGGGACGTGACCCAGTCGGCAGTCGACGGCGCTCGGAGGAACGGTGCCTCCTGGGCCGAGATCGGGAAGATCCTGGGGTCGTCCCGTCAAGCGGCGCAGCAGCTCTACGGCTCGCCACCGATCACTGCGGAGGCGTCATCGGTCCCGCTGGAGCCGGCAGTGCGCACGCTCTTCCCCGTGACCGCGTTCGACGAGATGGGCAAGCTCGCGCAGCTCGGGGCAGACGGTTGGCACGCGATCCGGGTCGGCCTCCAGTCGCACGAGCTCGTGCAGGACTCGCGGCCGTGGGAGCACGCACGGGCGGTCCAGGGCAGTCGGAAGTCGTCTCGAATGCTGGAGGAGGGCTGGGGTGTGGTGCCCGGTGGGACGTTCCCGTGGGTCTACTTCTCGCGCCCGGTCCCGATCCCCCCGGACGACGCGACACGCCGGTGAGGACGGCTTCTTCCCTGACCCCATCCGCGGGATAGAACGTTCAGTCGCGGAACCTGTTACGTTCACGGCGTGAGTTTTCTTGGGGGAGACATCCACGGGTTCGCGATGAGCTGGATGCAGGGGGCGCAGGCCACTCGAGTACGTCAGCGCGTCGCCTTCGTGCAGTCGGCGGAGCACGCCGAAGCCGTCGTGACCTCGCGCTTCGGCCGCGGTTTCGACGTCGTGTTCGCGCCTGACGCGCAGGACCACGAGACCGACGGCACGCCGATCGTGGGCTTCAGCGGCGAGCTCGTCGAGGACGGCGAAGTCCGCCTCGACGACGACCTGATCATCCAGTTCCAGAACTACGCCGTCGCGGAGTTCCTGAGCTTCCCCGGTCCGACCGTGTTGGTCCCGCAGACGGATCGCGACCTCGAGGCCTTCGCGGCCGATCTGGCGACAGCACGTGCCGACGGCGTCTTCCCCGACGTCCTCACCGACCCGCAGGTGGTCATCGGCGACCGGCTCGCATGGGTGGGTGGTGCCGTCCCCACTGAACCGGACTTCGTCTTCGTCGCCGAGGACGGGACCGTTTCGTCGTCGCCGTGGGGTCCGCGGTTCGGCCGGCTCGTGGACGGCGAACTCGCTCCGGAGGCCGACTCGGCGCACCGATCTGGTCCGGACGGCGCCCTGCACTTCCTGCAGGCAGTGGAGGCGCTTCGCTACGCCGCAGCGCGCGGCCTCAGCGGCTTGTCCGTGTCGGGGTACGGCGCCTACCTCGACAGCGACACGTCGACCGCATCGGAGCGTCCGGAGCCGAACCCGGGCGCGGTGCTCTTGTTCGACCGCGAGCAGCAGCTGCTCCACGTCTCCACGCGCCACAAGACCTACGCGCTCACGCGGGACCTGGCGTCCCTCGTCGAGCTCCAGCTCCGTTTCGGCGACCGCGCACTCGAGCACACGGACGAATCGGACACGCTCCGCAGTCTCTCCGGCTCGGAACGGGAGTCCGCCTTGTCCCAGGTGCGTTCGTTCCTCGACCCACTGCTCCAGGCGCACGACGCCGAGCGGGTCGACGCGTGACGACGATCGGGCTCGATGCCCTCCCCACGGAACTGCGTCGTCTGCTTGACGGGTACGCCGGTCAGGTCGACATCGCCGACCTCTACGGTGACCAGGGTTCGACCGTGTACGAAGCGGCGGCTGTTCACGACACCCACGAGATCCGCGAACTCATCCGGGCGACCCGAGGCGTCACCGCCGAGATCCTCGAGTTCGCCGCGGGGTCCGGACGCCTCACCCTGCCACTCGCCGCCGCTGGCCGCGAGCTCGTCGGTGTGGACCTGTCACCGGCGATGATCGCGCTGCTCGACGACAAGCTCGCCGGGCGACATGCTGCGCTCCGAGCGTCGGTGCGGACCGCAGTGTCCGACATGACGACGTACGACGACGGGACGCAGTACTCGACGGCTCTGCTCGGGTGCATCTCCATCTCGCTCCTCGACGACGCGCAACGCGCACGCTTCTTCCGCGGTGCGGCAGATTGGCTCGCGGCCGACGGCGTCCTGCTGATGTCCACCACGGACACGACGAAGCTCGGTGACACCACCGGCAGGTACCAGGACTTCCCCGGGTTGGCCGGCCAGCGCTACCGGCTGTTCGAGGAGATCGACCCGGTTGCGTCGATCCGGCACGTCGGCGTGATCGATCTCGACGACCTGGGGCGCGGATCGCTCACCGTCTTCCTGACGCACGTCCGCGCCATCCCGCCGCTCGTCCTCGAGGCAGAACTCGCCGTCGCTGGCCTGGAGGTCCGTGCGGTCCGACCGGTGGCGACCCCGGACGGCGCCCATCCCATCGTCATCCTCGAAGCGGTGTGGCGTGCTTGACCGGCGGCCGAACAGCGTCTGGCCAGCGCTCGTCCCGCTCGCAGCGCACAACGACCTCGACTCGCAGATCGTCGCCGCCTCCGGCACGACGCTGACCTTCGCGGACGGTTCCGAGGCTCTCTGCGGAACGAGCGGGCTGTGGAACGTGAACCTCGGCTACGGCAACCAGCGCATCGCAGACGCCGTCCACGAGGCCATGGTCCGGGCGTCGTACGTGTCCCTGTTCCGCTACTGGAGCGAGGACATCGAGCAAGCCGCCGTGCGGCTCCGCGAAGTCGCGGGCGCCGATCGGTACGCGCGAGTCCTCTTCACGACTGCTGGTGGCTCGGCGAACGACGCTGTCATGAAGCTTGCTCGACACTTCGCCATCCTCGACGGCCAGCCGGCGCGGAAGACCGTCGTCGGGCTCAAGGGCAGCTACCACGGACTCACGTACGGGGCGCATGCACTCAGCGGCGACGACCTCGGTCAATCGCTCTACGGCGTCGACTCGCGGCAGGTCCGTCACGTGACCCCCAACGACCTCGACGAGTTGGAGCGGTTGGTCGCCGCGACCGGTGACCGGATCGCTGCGGTGATCGTCGAACCGATCCTCGGCTCCGGAGCGTTCGCCCTCGCCGACGAGTACGTCCAGCGTCTCTGCGAACTCCGAGACCGTCACGGCTTCCTCATCGTCGCCGACGAGGTCGCCACCGGCTTCGGTCGGACGGGCCTGATGTTCGCGTCGGAGTCCTGGCCATCAGCCCCCGACGTCCTGATCGCCTCGAAGGGGTTGACGAACGGCACCCAGGCCGCTGCAGCGATCCTGGTGGGGTCCCGGATCACCGCTCGGTTCACCGGGAACGAGAGCGTGTTCGTGCACGCGGAGACGCAGGCGGGGACCCCGGTCGTCGGAGCGGCGATCAGCGCGACGATCGACGAGTTCGATCGGCTTTCGGTCGTCGACCGGTCGCAGCAGCTCGCAGCGACCCTCGAGACCGAGCTCACCGCCTTGGCCGCGCAGCATCCCTCGGTGCTCGCGACCCGGGGAGCCGGGAACTTCCGCGCCGTCGCCGTGGCGGATCGGGACGGCCAGCCGCAGCGGGACCAGGCAGCGCTCGCCGCGCTCCGCCGGTCGATCCGCCGAGCGGGGGCGGTCGTGCACCCGGGCCCGGACGGGTTCCAGCTCGTCCCAGCGCTCACCTACACCGTCGGCGACGTGCGTTCCTTGTTCGACGCCGTCCGGGTCGGGCTCCAGGAGTACGACGATGCCTACCTCCGCTGACGGGTTCGGGTGGGTCGTCCACCCCGGTCCGCTCACCGTCGACGCACTCGACGCATTCGTGCGCCGGGTTTCCGAGTGGACCGGTGCCGGCCGGGTCTGCCTCGTGGCGGACCGGAACCACGCATCCGTTCCGACCATCGCCGAGCTGGTCGACACGCTCGTCGAACGCCTCGGCGCGCAGCTGCACCTGGCGTCCGACGACAGTGAGGAGCTCGTCAGGAGCATCGCGGACGTCGGCCCCTGGGACGTGGTGATCGGGATCGGCGGCGGCGTGACGCTCGACGTCGCGAAGCTGGTCGGCCTCGACGCCGACGCCATGCGGCGGGTCACGTCGCCGGGCCGGTCGAGTCGTGTCGTGCTGCCCGACGGCCCGCGGTCGACACGGGTCGCCCTGGTCCCGACGACGTTCGGCACCGGTTCGGAGCTCTCGTCGTCGGCCTGCGTCACGTCCCGGGAACGGAAGCGACTGGTCTCGGGCGCTGCGCTCGGCGCCGACCTCGTGCTCGCCCGATCGGATCTGCTCGCCAGCCTGGACGACGAGCAGATGACGGAGGGGCTCGTCGAGGTGGTCCTCCGACTCACGACCTTGTACGCCGCGGGCGAGGCGGCGTCGTTCGCGGACGTCGTCACGCGGGCCAGCCTCCGGCAGCTCATGGAGGTGGCCCCGCGTCTTCGTGCCGGTGGACGCGTACCGGCCGACCTCCGCGCGATCGCCTCGATCAGCGCCTTCAGTCACACCGGGTGGCTGGCGCGCGATCGACCGCCGATGGTGACACTGCCGTGGATCGTCACGACGGAGGCATCCATCGCGTGGTCCTGCACCAAGGCGGTCGCCGCTTCGCTCGTGCTGCCGGGCTACTGGTCCGTGATGCGCGACGGCGACGGCCGGCTCGGGTCGTACCGGAGACTGTGCGAGCTCTGGGCGGAGGCGATGCCGGGGGCGGCGTCGCCTGCCGAGGCGCTCGACGAGATCATCGACGGTCGGCTCCGCCGGCCGTCGACCGACGAGCTCACGCGGCTCGGTGACGACGCCTTCGCGGCGCGCGTCACGGAGCGTTGGGGCGCTGGACTTCCCTTCATGGGGGAGGCGGGTCGTGACGATGTCCGCAAGGTCATCGACGCAGCACTCGCTCGAGGGAGATCGGTCGCACTGACCGTGTGACCAAGAACTGTTTGAAGGGAGGGACAAACATGCAGGAACTCAAGACGAACACCATGCTCAACCTCGGCGCGACCGAGCTGGAGGACATGGAGGCACCGGACTTCTGGGGCGGCTTCGTGGTCGGTGTCGGCTCGGCCATCGCCGCAGCCGGCGCAGCAGCCGCGATCGTGGCACTGACCTGATCCTCGGCCCTTCTGGGGCGAACAGGTCGACCAACCATCTGACAACGAACTGAAAAGGAGTGTGACATGACCGAGACGATCACTTCGGTGGGCACCCTCGACTTCGCCGTGAGCGAGCTCGAGGACCTCGAGGCACCCGGCTTCTGGGACACGGCCGCGGGCTTCGCGGCCGGTGCCGTCGTCGGCGCCGGCATGGTCGCCGGTGGGGTCCTGATCCTCACCTGATGACCGTCGAGGGGCGGTCGGCGCTTGCGTCGATCGCCCCTCGATCCGCAGAGATCCGCAGAGATCCGCTGAGATCCGCTGAGATCCGCACACCCGCCAGTACCCGACCACCTGCCCGAGTACCCAGAGGAACGCATCATGAACCTGGCCGAGTTCGACGGCTTCAGCAAGACCTACGGCGGCAGACAGGTCGTCGCCGACCTGACGTTCGCCGTCCCCGAGGGACGCGTCGTCGGGTTGCTCGGCAAGAACGGTGCTGGCAAGTCCACCGCGTTGCGCGGCCTCCTGGGCCTGGTCCGACCGACGTCGGGACGAGCGCTCGTCCACGGCGTGCCGTTCTCGACGTTGTCGCAGCCCGCGAAGGTCGTCGGGTACAGCGTCGACGGCGTCCAATCCCTGCAGCATGCCCGGGTCGGCGATGACCTGCGGACGTGGGCGGAGCTCGTCGGCGCCTCGCGAGACCGTGTCGAGTCACTGCTCGAGATCGTCGGCATGACGGAGCACCGCCGCACGCGCGTCCAGAAGCTGTCGACGGGGCAGAAGCAGCGCCATGCGCTGGCGATCGCGCTGCTCGCCGAACCTCGCCTCCTCATCCTGGACGAGCCGACGAACGGCCTGGACCCACAGGGCATCCGGTGGCTCCGGGAACTCATCCGTCACTACGCCCAGCAAGGGAACAGCGTGCTGATCTCCAGCCACATGCTCGCCGAGGTCGAACACACGGTCGACGACGTCGTCATACTCGACCGGACGGTCCGCTACTCGGGCACCCTGGCTGACCTGACGGTCGGCGGGGCATCACTCGAGGACCGGTTCTTCGACCTCGTCCCGACGCCCGCTGCAGCCGGATCGGGGCGGTGAGCAGGATGACCACCGCCACCATGCTCCGTTCCGAGGTCCGCCGCGCCTGGCTCGGCAGGGCAGTCCCCTACTTCCTGGTCTTCGGCGTCCTGCTCACCGCACTGTCGGCGGCGGGGACGTTCTCGGGTGTGACGGACCAGCTCCGGACGCCCGACGGCGACGTCGACGTCACCGTGACGATGGTCCGCACCTGGTTCGCGCTGTCCCTGTTCATCGGGATGGCGACGGCCTTCGACGCTGCACGCGAGGTCAGCTCGGGTGTGGCGAGCCGGGTGATCACGGCCCTCGGCAGCCGCACGGCGTACTTCACCGGGAAGGCTGCGATCGGCGCGTTGACCGGGTTCGTCGGCGCGCTCCTCGGCGCTGCGGCCTCCGTCGGGTTCGCCGCGATCCTGCTGGCGATGAACGACTCGGCGTTGCACATGTCGAAGGAGGCGTGGCTGATCGTGCTCGGCTGCGCAGTCATCAACACCGTCGCAGGCCTGTGGGGGACGCTGATCGGCCTCCTGACCCGCAACGCGATCGTGGCGATCATCGTCGTGTTCGCGCTGTGCATGCTCGTCGAACCGGCCCTGCAGGCATTCCTGCCGAGCGTCGGGAAGTTCTTCATGACGAACGCGATGGCATCGGTCTACATCGACGCACAGGAGCACCTGCTGTCGGTGCCGAGCGCGAGCGCCGTGATCGTCGGTTGGCTCGTCGTGCTCGGGCTCGGCGCGTTCCAACTGACCCGTACGAAGGACCTTCGTTGACGGAACCCCTCGGCGCGATACCGACCCTCGCTCCCGCTGCGTCCGTCAACCACACCGCCGAGGGATGGGTGGGGGTCAACCCGCACGGGAAGGCGTACGGGCTCGGTCCGGCCATCGCGTTGTACGCGATCGCGCTGGCGAGCGTCCGGACGGACGAGGAGCTGCGGAGTCGGTTGCGCGCCGACACAGGTCAGGAGTGGACCGACGCGGACCTGTCCGAGGCCCGTGGACAACTCGCGCAGCTCGGGTTCCTCGACGACGAGACCGGGTCGGCTGCGTCGCAGAAGCGACGGGTCCGGTACGTGCCACCCCTCACGGTGCAGGTGACGCTCGCCAACCCGGAACGGCTCTTCTCGCTCCTGCAGCGACTGCTCGGCAAGGTCAGTACTCGGACGGTGTTCGCGGTCGCGGCGTCGGCAGTGGTCGCGGGTCTGGTCGCAGCGGTCATCAACCGGGACGTCGTGATCACGAGTGTGACCCATCCGTTGGGGTTGTCCGAGTACCTGCTGCTCGTGGCGATGCTCACCGTCGCGACCGCGTTGCACGAAGCCGGGCACGCTGCCGCGCTCGCACGCCTCGGCGGCCGCCCTCGCCGCGTCGGTGTGATGCTCTTCTACCTGCTGCCCGCCTTCTTCTGCGACGTCTCCGATGCCTGGCGGGTGGGGGACCGGCGCCAACGGGCGCTCGTCGCGGCGAGCGGTGTCCTCGTGCAGGTCACACTCGCTGGGCTGGCCGAGGTCGTCGCCGCGCTGCTGCCGGCAGGGTCGACCTGGCAGGAGTTGCTCGCGGCGTTCGGCGTCGTCTCGTTCCTCGCGGCCCTCGTCAACGCCATCCCGTTCGTGAAGTTCGACGGGTACATCGCCCTCATGGCGCTCACCGGCCACAACTTCCTCCGGCGCGACGCGATCGTCGAGGGACGCCGGCTGCTCGCCCGTGCGTTCTTCACCCGACGGGTGACGTACGCGTTCCCCGAGGTCCGGTGGCTGCGCTGGTACGGGATCGGCTGCATCCTCTTCCCGGCCTACCTGGTCGCCTCGGCGATGTGGCTGTGGCTCGGTGACCTCCGTGCCTTCGGGACCGTCGGGAGCGTGATCGGGCTGGTGGCCGTCCTCGCGTTCGTCGTCGCGATCGCCCGTGAGGTTGGTCGAGTACTCCGAACGGCGATGGACGCCGGTGTGCACGTCGTCCGTGCGGGCGCCTCGGCCGTCGTGCTGGTCGGCGTGGTGGCCGCAGCGGGGCTCCTCATCACGACGCCGACGGTCACCGTGAGCGGCTACGTGCGGGACGGCGAGGATGTTCGCCTCGTCCTCCCGGTCGGTGCCGACAGTGCTTCCCTTGCCTTGCCGGCTCGTGCCGTCCTGCGCAGCAACGGACTGTTCCTGCACGAGGGTGCGGTGGAGGCTGGGGTCGCAGCGGGAACGCGCTTCGAACCCGAGGTCGTGCCGTTCGCGGCCGTCGCTCCGGTGCGGACCTCGAGTGTCGAGTTCCGCGGCCTCACCGCCCCGCTCGCGATCAAGGGTCAACGGGCCGAGATCGAGGAGTTGGATCCGGCAGGCCAGGCGCTCGTGTACGGGGCGCCCGCGCCGCTGTGGCTGGCGCTCTGGGGCGCCCTGGTCTGACCCGCGGGAGTCCGGCTCAGCGCCGCTTGCGGAGCGCGTTCGTGGCCCAGAGTGCGACGGCGATCAGCACGGGCTGGAACAGGAGCCGGACGAACCGCTTGGTGTCGGTGTCCAGGCCGAAGCCGTCACGGTGGTGCATCCACTGTGCGATGTTGCCGGGGAAGATGGCGGTGAAGAACACCGCGGCGACCCACCCGACGGTGGCCTGCCGGCGGACCAGCAGCACGAGGGCGGCGCCGAGGGAGATCTCCGCGATGCCCGATGCCAGGACCGTGACGTCCGGGTCCAGCGGGACGAACTCCGGCACCTGGGCCCGGAACTCCTGGCGTGCGACGGTGAGGTGGCTGATGCCGGCCCAGGTCATGGCGGCTCCCAGCAGGATGCGGACGACGGTGCGGGGCTTGGTCGAGCGGGAAGTGCGGCGGCGGGAGGTCATCAGGGGCACGTGCCTTTCACAGGGGATGGTGGAGCGGTGCGTCGACCGACGCTGCGGATGCGACGCCGGCGGGTGCGTTCGAACACGATCACTGCACCGGTCGCCGCGAGGAGGCCGACGCGATGCGCGCGGGCCACCGCCGTCGCGCCGGAGACGGCCAGCGCTGCGGCGGCGACGGTCCCTACGGTGACGGTGCGGTCCTCGAGGTCGATGCTGGTGCGCACCGCTCCGAGCGCCGTCGCAGCGGCAGCGGCAGCAGCAGCTGTGGTCGACCGTCGTTGGCTTCGTGCGAGGGTTGCCCCGGCTGCGATCTCCAGCAAGGGCACCAGCACTGCGTGCGGGAGCCCGGGGACGAAACCGCGTTCCCGCATCCGGTGCGCCCGGACCGGCAGGGGTCGCGTCATCGACGTGCCTGCTCCGTGCAGTGCGAGGAGCGTGCCGGCAGACCGGGTCATCGGCTGTGCGCAATCATGTTGTGCACAACCTAACACGATGGCCCGCCGAATCCGCCTCAACGGCCTGCGTCCCGCGCAGCCACGCGTCGCCGAACCGCCGCCGTCCACCCGAGCGAGATGGCACCGGCACCGAGCAGCGCCTTCACCGCGCCGCCGAGGACGAACGGGTACAGCCCGAACTCGAGCGTCTGCTGCAGGTCGAGCCCGAGCGACACCGCGAGCCAGCCCATGCCGATGGCGAACGTCACGACGGTGCCGAGCGCGAAGGACAGCACCGAGTTCCGCAGCGGGCGGTCGCCGAAGCGTTCGGCGATCCACCCGACCAGGGCAGCGGCGGCGATGAACCCGACGATGTACCCGCCGGAGGGACTGACGAGCACGCCGAACCCGGCGGAGCCACCCGCGAAGACCGGCAGCCCGATGACTCCGAGCAGCGCGTAGACCAGCATCGACAGGGCACCGCGGCGCGCACCGAGGGCGCTGCCGACCAGGAGGACGGCGAGCGTCTGCCCGGTGATCGGGACGGGCCAGAGCGGGACGGACACCTGTGCGGCGCCGGCAGTGAGCAGCGCACCGCCGAGGACGAGCGCGGTGCTCACGACCGCGGTGCGGGGGAGCAGGGCGTCGGCGAGCGGACGGTGTGCGGTGGGGGAGAGCGCGGTCATGGCAGAACCTCCAGATGGGGCGACGGAGACGAACGGAACAGCGGGTCAGACGGTGACGGCGACGAGCAACGACTCGGACTCGCGCCGGGCATCGGCGACTGCAGCGGTGTCGAGCCCGCACGCCCGCAGGCAGGTCGCGACGATGGCGTCGCGGTCGGCCTCCTCGACACCTCCGACGCGGCGGAGCTGGATGACGGTCTCGGCGAGCTGGATGAGGATTCCGCCGAGCCGGGCGGGAACGATCGAGGCATCGACGTCGTCGGCGGCGGCGAGCGACCCGAGGCGCCCGTAGGCGTCCCGCAGCTCGATCCGCTCGGCGCGGAACCCGTCGTAGCGCTCCCCCTGCACCTCGGGCAGCAGGTACAGCGTGCCGATGTTGTGCGCGGTGCGGGCGAGGGTCTCCACGTCGATCAGGACGAGCGCGGCCAGGGCACCGGCGGCGGTGGCGGACGCCGGGACCCGCTGTTCGAGCTCGCGGACGAGCTCGAGGCTCGGCCGGACCGAGGTCGTCAGGAGTTCGACGAGCATGTCGTCCTTGCCGGCGAAGTGGTAGTACAGCGAGGCCTGGCGGATGCCGACCCGCTCCGCGATGGCTCGGGTCGAGGTGGCGCTGATGCCGTTCTCGACGAACAGTGCGGCGGCGGCGTCGAGGATCTGGTCGCGGGGACTGAGCGCCGAGTCGGCGTTCGGGACGGCCCTCGGGCGACCGGGCCTGGCCGGTCGGTCGTCGGAGGACATGGAGTCATCCTCCCAGCGCGGCGTCATGCCTGCTCGCGGTAGGCCCGCCAGCCGCCGAACGCCGTGATGTCGAGTGCGCCCTCGACGGCGAAGGGTTCGACCAGGAACCCGGTGACGTCGGTGCCGTCCTCGAGTGCCACGGTGCCGACGGCCATCGGCGCGGGCAGGGACGCCACGAAGGTGCCGAACCCGGCGGCGGGCAGCCGCCAGACCTCACCGGCGATGCCCGAGCCCGAGCCCGACCCCGAGCCCGACCCCGACCCCGACCCCGGCGCGAAAGCGCCGGACGCGACCGGCCCCACCCGGACCAGCCCGGGCTTTGACGGCACCGTGTCGAGGGCGTACAGCCGGTAGTCGGACGCGGTGCGGGCCTCCCGGACGAACGATCCGCCGGACGCGACCAGCTGGCCGTTCAGCGGCTGGTCACGGAGGTGCGCTCCGACGACCAGCAGGTCGACGGTGGGCGCGAGGAACGCGGCGCCGAGCGCCGCGAGCCGTCGGTCGGTGAACGCGGGACCGGTCAGCATGACCCCGAACGGCAGGCCGTCGACGAACCCGGCAGGGACGGCGAGCGAGGCCATGTCGAGCAGGTTGGCGAAGTTCGTGTACCGGCCCATCCGGCTGTTCGCGCCGATCGGATCGGACGCGACCTCGTCGAGGGTGGGGTGCCACGTCGTGGTGGGCGTGAGGAGCGCTGTGGTGCCAGCGAGGGCGGCGCGTCCCGCGGCGCCGAGCACGTCGAGGCGTTCCTGGTCCGCGAAGAGGTCCGCTGCCGTGGGTCGGGCGCCACCCAGGACGATCGTGGCGACCGACGGGTCCAGGTCGTCGCCGACCAGGTCGCGGTGCGCCTCGACGTGCGCGCCGACGGCGGCGTACCGCTCGGCGACGAACGCGCCGTCGTAGAGCAGCGACGCTGCGTCGAGCAGGGGTGCGATGTCGACCTCGACCACCTGGTGGCCGAGTGCGCGGAAGCGCTCGACGGCGGCGGCGAAGGCCTCTGCCCAGCCCGGCGCGAGGCCCTCGAGCTGCGACGGCAGCGGGATCGCGATCCGCGGGACGGCGGGCACGTCGGCGAGGGCGACGTCGATGCGGGCGAGCGGGTCGGTGTCGTCCAGCCCGGCCATCAGCTCCGCCGCCGTGCGGGCGAGGTCGAGCGATCGGGCGAAGACCGTGACGCAGTCCTGCGAGCGGCAGGCCGGCACGACACCGGTGTTCGGCACCAGGCCCTTGGTCGGCTTCACACCGACCAGGTTGCCGAGCGCCGCCGGCACGCGGCCGGAGCCCGCGGTGTCCGTGCCGAGTGCGAAGTCGACGATGCCGAGCGCGACGGCTGTGGCGGAGCCGCTCGACGAGCCGCCGGAGATCCGCGTCGGGTCCCACGCGTTCCGGACCGCGCCGAAGGGCGACCGGGTGCCGACCAGGCCGGTGGCGAACTGGTCGAGGTTCGTCTTGCCGACGACGACCGCGCCGGCGGCGCGCAGGCGGGCGACGGCGGTCGCGTCGGCGGCGGGTTCGTACGCGTAGGAGCGTGCGGCGGCGGTCGTGGGCAAGCCGGCCACGTCGATGTTGTCCTTGACGGCGAACAGCAGGCCGGCGAGGGGGAGCGTCGGGTCGACGGCCTCGGCCTCCTGCAGGACCGCGGCGCGGTCGCGCAGGGTGATCCAGACCTCGGGCCGGTCGGCGGCGTCGATGCGGTCGAAGGCGTCGCGGACGCGGTCCGCAGCGGCGCTCGCCGCGCTCACGCTCCCGCTCCGATCGCGGCCAGGACCTGCCCCGGTGCGACCTGGTCGCCCGGCTTGATGTAGACCTCCAACACGTGGCCTTCCACCGGTGCGTGCACCATCGACTCCATCTTCATCGCCTCCACGGCCAACAACTTCTGTCCCTCGTCCACCCGGTCGCCCGGTCGCACGTCCACCTGCCACACCGTCGAGGTGAAGGGCGCGGTCACGGCCGTCGCCCCGGCGGGCAGGACGACCTCGTCCGCCACGACGGCGGCCGGTTCGTCGCGCACGTCGAACTCGCCGGAGGCTCGCCACCGCTCCTTCTCCTCGCCGAACGCTCGCGCTTGCTGCGCCCGGAAGTCCGCGATCGAGCCGGCGTTCGCCTCGAGGAAGCGGTTGTACGACGCGATCGAGAACTCGCCGTCGACGGTCTCGAACGAGCCCCGTCCGGCGTCGGTCTCGGCCCGCAGCTCGAGCAGCTCGTCCGCGCCGACCGGGTACCACTCGATGCGATCGAAGAAGCGCAGCGCCCACGGGTGCTCCTGGAACAGTCCGCCACGGCGGAACCGGTTCCAGATCTGCACGGTGCGCCCGACGAACTGGTAGCCGCCCGGCCCCTCCATGCCGTAGATGCAGAGGTACGCACCGCCGATCCCGACGGAGTTCTCGGCGGTCCAGGTGCGGGCCGGGTTGTACTTCGTGGTGACCAGGCGGTGCCGAGGGTCGAGCGGCGTCGCGACCGGGGCGCCGAGGTAGACGTCGCCCAGGCCCAGCACGAGGTAGCTCGCGTCGAAGACGGTGCGGAAGACGTCGTCGACGCTCTCCAGACCGTTGATGCGCCGGATGAACTCGATGTTCCAGGGGGTCCACGGTGCGTCGTTCCGCACGCCGTTCATGTACCGCTCGATGGCGAGGCGTGTGGCGGGGTCGTCCCACGACAACGGGAGCTTGACGGTGCGCGACGGCACGACGAGCTGGTCGGTGGGCGGGATCTCGTCCTCGAGTTCGCGGAGGAGCCCGGCCACGTCACGGGCCTTCAGGACCGACGCGTCGGTGTGCACCTGCAGCGAGCGGATGCCCGGGGTGATGTCGAGGACGCCCTTCGGCGCCTCCTGCTGCAGCTTCGTCATGAGTGCGTGCACGCGCATGCGCAGCGCGATGTCGAGCGTCATGTCGCCGTACTCGACGAGCACGTTGTCGTCGCCGTCGCGTCGGTAGGCGACGCTCGGACGGACGTCGGTCGCCTCCAGGCGGGTGATCACGCCGTCGTCGCCGTCGCCCCCGGTGCGGGGGACGGTCCGGGAGGCCCGGTTCGCCTCGAGCGCGGCGGCGTCGGCTTCGCGGACGGGGACGAACCGGACCGTGTCACCTGGTCGGAGCTGGCCCAGCTTCCACAGGTCGCCGCTGGCGACCACGGCGGGGCAGACGAACCCGCCGAGCGAGGGCCCGTCCGGACCCAGGATGATCGGGGTGTCGCCGGTGAAGTCGATCGCACCGACCGCGTACGGGGTGTCGTGGATGTTCGAGGGGTGCAGACCGGCCTCGCCGCCGTCCGTCCGCGCCCACTCGGGTCGGGGCCCGATGAGCCGGATGCCGGTGCGCGCCGAGTTGTGGTGCACGCCGTAGTCGGTGGCGTAGAAGACGTCCAGGTCCGCGCGGGTGAAGAAGTCCGGGGCGGCGTGCGGCCCCTCGGTCACGGCGATCTCCCACGCGTCGGTGAGTGCCGTGCGGTGCTCGGCCGGGGTCGGACCGCCGACCAGGCCCAATCGGGCGTCCCCGGGGAAGGCGGGGTGCGCCGCGTCGGAGTCCGGGGAGCCCGGCCGCAGGACGTCGCCGGCGAGCAGCGCGCGACCGGCGTGGCCGCCGAAGCCGCCGAGCGTGAACGTGGCGGTGGAGCCGAGGTAGGTGGGGACGTCGAAGCCACCGCGGACGGCCAGGTAGGTGCGCAGGCCGGGCCCGGGCGCCGTCCCGACCGCCAGGGTCTGTCCGGCGCCGACGTCGATCGGCTTCCAGAGCGGGACGGGATCACCGTCGAGGGTCGCGGGCGCCGGTGCGCCGGTGAGCGCGACGACGGCGGCGGTCGAGAAGCGCAGCGTCGGACCCGTCGCCGTGATCTCGAGCGCGGGGGCGCCGTCGGGGTTGCCCACGGCGCGGTTCGCCTCGGCGAACGACGCGGCGTCGAACGGTCCGCTCGGCGGGACACCGACCTGCCAGTACCCGACCCGGCCGGGCAGGTCCTGGATCATCGTCATGGTGCCCGGGGCGAGGACGTCGATGCGCGGGTCCGGGTCGTCGGTCTCGTCGAGCGTCGAGGTGGAGTGCGTGGCGGTGCGGAGCTCGAGGTCGTCGGTCAGCGCACGGAGCAGCCCGGTGTTCGTCACGATGCCGTCGATCCGCGTGGCGGCGAGGCCGTCGCGCAGCCGGTCGAGGGCGTCGTCGCGGGTCTCGCCGGTGGCGATGACCTTCGCGAGCATCGGATCGTAGAACGCCGAGACCTCGGAGCCGGTCTCGACCCAGCCGTCGACGCGGAGTCCGCTCGGGTCGCCGGACTCGGTGGTCGCGCTCGGGAACACCGCCTGGGTGACGAGGCCGCTGGAGGGCAACGAACCCTTCGCCGGGTCCTCGGCGTAGACGCGGGCCTCGACGGCGTGGCCGTTCGGGGTCCAGGTGCGGTCGAAGACGTCGTCGCCGATGCCGTCGGCGCCGTCACGGGCCAGGCGGAGCATGAGGTCGACGAGGTCGACTCCGAAGACCTCTTCGGTCACCGGGTGCTCGACCTGCAGGCGGGTGTTCACCTCGAGGAACGACGCCTCTTCGCGCACTGGGTCGTAGACGAACTCGACGGTGCCGGCGCTGCGGTACCCGACGCTCGCGGCCAGGCGACGGGCGGACTCGTGCAGCTCGCTGCGGACGTGCTCGGGCAGCGCGGGCGCCGGGGCCTCCTCGATGACCTTCTGGTTCCGACGCTGCAACGAGCAGTCCCGGTCGCCGATCACCGCGACGCGCCCCTGGCCGTCGCCGAAGAGCTGGACCTCGACGTGCCGGGCCGGTCGCACCAGGCGTTCGAGGAAGATGCCGGCGGACCCGAAGGCCGCGGTGGCCGTGCGGGTGACGCTCGTGTACGCCGCGCGCACCTCGTCGAGGGTCGCGCACGCCTGCATGCCGATGCCGCCGCCGCCACCGGTGGCCTTGAGCATCACCGGCAGGCCGATGCGCTCGGCCTCGGCCACGGCGTCGTCGACGTTCTCGAGCAGGCCGGTGCCGGCGAGCATCGGGACCCCGGCAGCGGCGGCGAGCTCGCGCGCGGTGTGCTTCGCGCCGAAGCGGACGATCTGGTCGGCGGTCGGCCCGACGAACCGGATGCCGGCGTCCTCGCAGGCGCGGGCGAAGTCCGTGTTCTCCGACAGGAACCCGTAGCCGGGGTGGACCAAGCCGGCGCCGGTGTCCTTCGCTGCCTGCACCACGGCGTCGATGCGCAGGTAGGAGTCGCGGGCGGGCGCCGGGCCGAGGCGGACGGCGACGTCGGCTTCGCGGACGTGCGGCGCGGCGCGGTCGGCGTCGGAGTAGACGGCGACGGTCCGCATGCCGAGGGCCTTGGCGGAGCGGATCACCCGGCGGGCGATCTCGCCGCGGTTCGCGACGAGGACGGTGTCGGTGGAGAGCGCGGGTGGTTGGGGCACGGTGTCCTCCGTGTCGGGTGCGGCGATCACGGCTGGACCACGATCATGCGCAGTGGGGTGCAGGAGAAGTCGTTGCACGGGTTGTTCATCTGGGGGCAGTTCGACACGATGACGAGCACGTCGCGTTCGGCCCGGACGGCGACGCGCTTGCCCGGTGCGCTCATGCCGTCGACGATCCCGAGGGCGCCGTCGGCCTCGACCGGGACGTTCATGAACCAGTTGAGGTTCGAGACGATGTCGCGGGCGCCGAGGCCGTGCCGGCCGGCCTCGGCCAGGAAGTTCTCGCGGCAGCCGTGCTGGTACTGGGTGTGGTGGCCGTACCGCAGGGTGTTGGACTCCTTCGAGCACGCGCCGCCGATGGTGTCCTGCCGGTCGATCTCGTTGGCGACGACCGTCATGAGCGGGTGCCCCTCGTTCGACATCAGCACGGTGCCGGTGCGGACGTAGGCGTTCCCCTGGGCCGCGAGGGTGTCCGGGACGCTGTAGCGCTCGTCGGGGTCGTGCGCGTCGTAGACCAGGCAGTCGGCGCTCTGGTTGCCTCCGACGTCGACGATCGTGAGCACCTGGCCGGCGCGGACGACGGCGGACCAGGGCGCGAGCGGCTCGACCCGGTCGTCGCGGACGACTTCGCCGGGCACGAGGGACTCGCTCCAGTCCAGGGCGACGTCGGGGGCGTGGACGGCGCCGACCGGGACGGTGGAGGTGCGGGTGTGCGTCGTCGTGTCGGGCATCAGAGGCCTCGTGCTTCCGCGTAGTCGATCGCGTTCAGGTAGGCGCGGGTGAGTTCCGGCGTCGCCGTGAACCGCTCGTCCGCGTCGGTCGTCGGTGCCCCACGCCAGGCGTGCACCCGGAGCGGGCCGACGGCGTACTCCGGCCGGGGGTCGATGGGGTGCGCGACGTTCGCGACGAGCACGAGCAGCGGCAGCTCGGCGACGAGGGTGACGTGGTGCCCGGCTCCGGCCGACCCCGTGAAGGTCATCGCCCCCTCGTCGTCGATCCGGACGCCCTGGAAGAACGAGACGCTCGGCGGCAGGTCACGCCTCGTCAGCCCGTGCTTGGCGGCGGCCTTCGCGAAGAGCGACCGGCCGCTCGGGCTGGGCCCCTCGGGTGCCGCACCGCCGTACTTCCGCTCGTTCCAGGCGTCGGTCGACGTGCCGCAGAAGGCGTCGTGGTGCCCTGAGGTGTCCTCGACCACCGTCGCCAGGGCACGGCCGTCCCCGCTGAGCAGCGGCGTGCCGACACCGAGGTAGGCCTGCCACGGGATCTTCTGCGTGTCGGCGACGTTCAACCGCTCCCACGGTTCGAGCGCGTTGAACACCAGGAGGTTGGCGCAGGCCTGCCCCGTCGGGTCGTCGAAGCGGAGACGAGAGCCCCTGGCCAGGACCTTGTGCGTGTACCCGCCGGGGGCCACCGTCTCTGCCCAGACGAGCTGTGCGCGGTCCACGCCCTCGGGGGCGAACGGGGACGTCGACGCCGGCAGGTACGGCATGTACTCGGACTGCGTCCCGGCCTGGGCGCGCGCATCGGAACGCGAGGCGAGCACGCTGTCGGTCTGGTGGAGGTCGCGCATGGGGTTCCTTCGGTCAGGCTTCGACGGTCGCGGTCGCGGAGGCGGGTGCCTGGACGGCGGGGACCGAGGCGGTGGACGGGACCTCGGCGAGGGTGATCGGTCCGTGCGCACGGTGCCGCCGGGCCGACCACACCCAACCCACGAGCAGGACGGTGCCGATGAACAGCAGGGCGCTGTACTGCAGCCACCACGAGTTTCCGGTCAGGTCGTAGATCTCCGGGCGCGGCCAGATGAGGTTGACCGCCATGCCGATCTGGAAGGCGACGGCGAGGGCGTTGAGCGGGATGCCCCACCGGCCGAGTGTGAACAGCGGCTTGCCGTCCTCGTCCACGCCGGCGGGGAAGCCGGACCGTCGGAGCCGGATGCGTTGGACCAGCAGGGGGCCGGTGACGCCGAGGTAGGCCAGGTAGAGCATCGCGATGCACAGGCTGGACAGGGCGGTGAAGATCGCGGACTGACCGATGTTCACGGCGAGTGCGAGGCCGGCACCGACACCGACGACGATCGACGCGGCGATCGGTGTCCCGGTCCGGGGTGAGACCCGAGCGAGCGTGCGGTGGAAGGGCAGGGCCTTCTCGCGGGCCATCGAGTAGACCATGCGCGCACCGGCGGTCTGCACGGCGAGGGTGCAGGCGAACACGGCGACCGCGACGGTGCAGAGCAGCAGGCGGCCGAAGACGTCGCCGAGCGTCGAGGTGATCACCCAGGCGAGTCCCTGCGTCGCCAGCTTGCCGTCGGTCAGGCTCGGGGCGGCGACCAGGGCGCCGATGATGAGCAGCCCGCCGCCGAGGCCGGAGACGGTGAGCGCGCGGACGATCGTCTTCGGGGTGGTCCGGCGCGGGTTGTGCGTCTCCTCGGCGAGCTCACCGGCGGAGTCGAAGCCGACCATCACGTAGGCAGCCATCAGGGACGATGCCAGGAACGCCCAGACGTACGGTTCGGTGCTCGTCGAGCCGGCGGTCGTGAACACCACCGCAGGGCTGCGGTGCGGCAGCAGGAAGAGCGCGCCGATGAGCACGACGACGCCGATGATCTCGATCAGCACGCCGAAGCTCGTGACCCGCGCCATCAGCCGGACGCTCGTGATGTTCACCAGGGTCGTCACGACGAGCATCACGATGCCGAGCACCACCGCGTTCGCAGCACCGGTCGACGAGGCGAGGGAGGGGTCGGCTCCGGGGCCGCCGACGACCTGGAACCCGTTCCAGATCGCAGGGAGCACGGCCTGCACCGCGATGGCTGCGACGGCCACGGTGAGGATCTGCCCGATGATCATCGTCCACCCGGTGAACCACCCGAAGCGCGCGCCCGCCAGACGACTGGACCACTGGAAGATCGCGCCCGAGATCGGCCACCGGGCGGCGAGCTGCGCGAAGTTCAGCGCGACGAGCAGCTGGCCGCCGAAGACGAGTGGCCAGGCCCAGAAGAACGCGGCACCGCCGAGTCCGAATCCGAGGCCGAACAGCTGGAAGACGGTGGTCAGGATCGAGACGAACGAGAACCCGGCCGCGAACGACGAGAACGAGCCGACCCCGCGGTGGAGTTCCTGCTCGTAGCCGAGTCGGGCGGAGCCCTGGGTGTCGACGGGGTCGACGCTGGACGTGGCGCGCGGTGCGTGGAGCGGTGACTCTGGAGAGCGCATGGCTGCAGACCTTTCGCGGAGTACCTGTCGGGCGACAGGTAGTGCGACCAGTGTCGTGCGGACCCGTGTCGCCGTCGTTGCCCGGCTGTTTCGGGCACGTGACGGAAGGGGCTCGCGTGTAAACGTTCGGAGTCGAGCGAGGAGCTCGGCGACACGTGTGGACAAGAGGGATCCAAACTGATGTAGATTGGATCCGTCAAGTCCGCCACCGCGAAAGGCACGTCGTGATCCAGACCGTCCTCGGCCCCGTCGAGTCGTCCGGGATCGGTGCGGTGTCGATGCACGAGCACCTGCTGACCGACGCGAGCGCCCTGCAGCGGCCCGGTGTCGAAGCGCTGGAACCGAGCCTCGCGGTCACCGCGGACCTGGCTGCCGCCCTGCGGTGGAGCCAGCTCGCACTCGCGGACAACCTGCGCCTCGACGACGTCGACCTGCTCGCCGACGAACTCCGCACCGCGCGGAACAGCGGCCTCGGGCTCGCCGTCGACCTGAGCTCCCTCGGCTTCGGCCCCGACCACGCCCGGCTGCCCGAGCTGTCACGGGCGAGCGGCGTCGGGATCGTCGCCGGATACGGGGCCTACCTGCCACGACTGCTGCCCGAGTGGTACCTCGACCTGGACACCGACGGGCGACAGGGGCTCTTCGAACGGGCGCTGACGGACTCGGTACCCGGCACCACGTACCGCGCCGGGCTGCTCGGCCTGATGGGGACGACGACGGCGTTCGCGACCGCCGACGGACTCGAGGAACGCCGCAGTCTCACGGCGGCTGCACGAGCGGCGGCGACCACCGGCGCGGCCGTCGTCGTCCGGCTGGCCGCCGACGCCCGGAACGGCCTCGAGGTGCTCGCGCACGTCGTGGCCGAGGGGGTCGACCCGAGCCGGGTCGTGTTCTCGACCGTCGACGAGTTCCTCGACCTGCCCTACCTGCGCGACCTCGGCCAGGCAGGAGCCGTGCTCGAACTCTGCTTCGGCAACGAGGGCTCGCACGTCGGTCGCATCCGCAACGCCAGCGATCCGCAACGGCTCGACGCCTTCCTGGCCCTGCGCGAGAGCGCCCCCGACACCCGCTGGGTCTTCGGCCACGCCACCTGGACGAAGGGCCAGCTCCGTCGGTACGGCGGACACGGCCTCGACCACCTGACCGCCCGGGTCGTCCCCGGCCTCCGCGCACTCGGCGTGCCCGACGAGGTCCTCGCCCGGATCACGGTCGACGAGCCCGCTCGACTGCTCGACCGCCCCTGACCGAGCACCCCGACCCACCGCGCCCACGTCCCACGGAGGAACCGTCATGAGAGACACGCTCGCACCCCTGTCCCCGCTCGAGCCGTTCCTCGTCGACGGCACCTGGACCGCACCCGACGGCGCCGAACTCCTCGACGTGCTCGACCCCGCCACCGAGCTGCTGCTCACCCGGGTGCCGCAGGCCGGTCCCGCCGACGTCGACGCCGCCGTGGCCGCCGCGCGCCGGGCACACGAGGACCGCCGGTGGAGCGGGATGAGCCCGCACGACCGCAGCCGCATCCTGAACCGGGTCGCGGACCTGATCGAGGAGCGGCTCGAAGAACTCGCCGTGCTCGAGACCCGCGACAACGGCAAGCCGATCGAGCGCTCCCGCGCCGACACCGCGACCTCGGCCCGGGTGTTCCGCTACTACGCCGGCGCTCCCTCGCGCCTGACCGGCACGGTCGTCCCCGTCGACGGCGGAGCGCACCACGTGTACACGACCCTCGAACCGGTCGGCGTCGCGGCGCTCATCCTGCCCTGGAACTTCCCGATCATGACCGGCGCGTTCAAGCTCGCACCGGCGCTCGCCGCGGGCTGCACGGTGGTCGTCAAGCCGGCCGAGCAGACCCCGCTCACGATGCTCCGGGTCGCCGCGATCTGCGAGGAAGCCGGTGTGCCCGCCGGGGTCGTCAACGTCCTGACCGGCGACGGCCGGGTCGGTGCCGCGCTCACTGCGCACCCCGGTGTCGACAAGGTCTCGTTCACCGGCAGCACCGAGGTCGGCCGCAAGGTGATGACCGCCGCGAGTGCGGACTTCAAGCGCCTGACCCTCGAGCTCGGCGGCAAGAGCCCGAACATCGTGTTCGAGGACGCCGACCTCGACGCCGTCGTGCTCACCGCGATGCGTGCGTCGTTCGGGCACTCCGGCCAGATGTGCACCGCGGGCAGCCGCCTGCTCGTGCAGCGGTCGGTCCTCGACGAGGTCACCGAGCGCCTGGTCGCCGCCGTCCGGAAGGTCCCCGTCGGCGACGGGCTCGACGGCGGGATCACCGTCGGACCGCTCGTGTCCGAGGAGCAGCGGCAGCAGGTGCTCGGGTACATCGAGCAGGGCAAGGCCGAGGGGGCGACGGTCGCGGTCGGCGGCGGCGTGCCCGAGCGCCCGGGCTACTACGTCGAGCCGACGCTCTTCACCGGCGTCTCGAACACGATGACCATCGCGCGCGAGGAGATCTTCGGGCCCGTCGTCGGCGTCATCCCCTTCGACGACGAGGACGAGGCGATCGCCATCGCGAACGACCAGACGTACGGCCTCGCCGCCGGGGTCTGGACCCGTGACCTGTCCCGCGCCCACCGGATGGGCCAGCGGCTGCACGCCGGCACCGTGTGGGTGAACACCTACAACCTGTTCGACCCGGCACTGTCCTTCGGCGGGGTCGGCGAGTCCGGCCTCGGCCGCGACCTCGGCGAAGAGGCCCTGCGCGCGTTCTGCGAGTCGAAGAGCGTCGTCATCGCGCTCTGAGGTCGCGACCGGTGCCGCCGCCGTCGTGCCTGCCGAGTGCGGGCACCGCGGCGAGCTGCAGGGCGGCGAGGACGACGAGCGCCCACCCGGAACCGACCGCCGACACCAGGACCCCGCCCACGAGTGAGCCGACGGCGTAGCCCGCGCTGGTGACGGCCGAGAAGACGCCGACGCCGGTGGCCCGGGTGCGGTCGTCGAGCGTCCGGGTGCTCAGGATCGTGAGCGTCGGGAACAGCGGCGAGTACCCGGCACCGACCAGGACGGCACCGGCGGCCGCGGTCGGGAAGTCGTGTGCGACCGCGAGGACGACCAGCCCTGCGGCGAGGACGACCAGGGCTCCTCGTGCGGTGCGGACGGGCCCGATCCGGTCCGGCAGTCCGCCGAGGAGCAGTCGCACCCCGACGACGCTCGCTGCGAAGACCGTGAAGACGTTCGCGGCCCCGGTCAGTCCCTGCGCGCCGACGCCCTGCCCGACCAGGTGCTGGATGAGGAACGCGATCATGAAGCCCTCGGCCGCCCAGGCCACGAGTCCCGCCGCACCCGGTCGTACGACGGCCCGCAGCACCGCCGCGAGACCCGCACCGGCCGGTCGTGCCGGGCTGCGGTGCACCGGAGCCGACCCGCCCCGCGTGAGCAGTGCCACTCCGAGCCCGGCGAGCTGGATGCCGATCGCGACGACCCACACGGTGCGGTGTCCGGCCGACTGGTACAGGTTCTCGCCGACCACGGGCCCCAGGGCGAGACCGATCCAGACGGCGAGCCCGAACAGGCCGAGTGCGCGGCTCCGCTGGGTCACCGGGACCTCGGCGACGACCCAGGCAGTCAGGGCGGTGGCGGTCGCCGCGTTGCCGGCGCCGAAGACGAGCCGGCTGACCGCGAGGCTCGGGACGCTCAGCGCGACGAGCACGATGCCGAGTCCGGCCGCCGCCAGCAACCCGGCACCGAGGAGGACACGTCGTGGACCGAGCCGGTCGCTCAGGATGCCGGCGAGTGGCATCGCGCCGATCGCCACGAACCCCGCGAGCGACACGAGCAGCCCACCGACGGCGGGGTCGGCGCCGAGCTGGTCCGTCGCCACCCGTGGCACCACCGGGGTGCTCGCACCGTTGACGACGTAGCCGGCGGTCGACGCCACGACGAGGAGCCAGAACGCGGTCCCCCGCGTGCCGGTCTCGGCGAGTGGTCTCACTCCCCGGCTCGGCGGGGGCGGCACTCCAAGCTGAGCCAGAGCTCGAAGCAGGCGCTCCGCGACAGGGCGGTCGCACCGATCGACGCGCGGCCCATCCGGCCGACGTCCGGTCCGAAGACGTCAAACAGCAGGTCGCTGGCCGCGTTCGACACCTGGTTGAGCTGCTCGAACCCGGGCGGGCAGAGGACGAAGCACAGCCCGCGGGACAGCGCAGTGACCTCGTCGAGCGAGCCGAGGGCGTAGCGGATCATGCCGAGGGCGTTGACCGCGGTGTAGCGGGCCGCTTCACGAGCCTGCTCGAGGGTGATGTCGACCCCGACCGACCCCGGGTGCAGCATCGTGCCGTCCCGTGACTCCGGGGTCATGCCGCTCAGCTCCAGCAGGTCCCCGGTGCGGTGGAACGCGCGGAGCGAGCTGCCGTACCGGCCACCGTAGGGCGGGTTCGCGTAGTCCGGGATGACGAGTCCGAGTTCCTGCGCGCGGGCTTCAGCGGAGTGCTCCATGGCTCAACAGTATCCGGCGGTGGCGGTAATGGATACAACCTGTTTATGATGGGATCCATTCAGCGTCCGGGGGTGGCGCGCACGAGGGAGGACCCGCGACATGACGATCGGTCTCGAGGACGGCACGATGGCCGCCCAGGCAGTGACGGCGATCGACGTGGCCGCCGAGCGGTCCCGCACCGCCGGCACCGCAGGGCGCCACTACTTCAACGCGGCCGGCGCGGGCCTGGTCAGCGACGGCGTCCTGGAGGCAGTGGTCACCCACCTGCGCCGGGAACAGCGGGTGGGTGGGTACGAAGCCGCCAACCAGGTCGCCGACGAGGTCGCCGGCGTCTACACCGCGGCCGCCACCCTGCTCGGGTCGGCGCCGGACGAGATCGCCCTGTTCGACAGCGCCACGAGCGGCCTGCGCGGTGTCTTCGACGCGCTGCGGCTCGGCGCAGGGGACACGGTCGTCGCACCCCGATCCAGCTACGTCAGCCAGGCGCTCCGGTTGTTGGCCATGCAGCGGCACGACGACGTGCGGCTCGAGGTCGTGCCGAGCGACGCCACCGGTGCCATGGACCTCGAGGCCCTGGACCGCGCCGTCGCCGGAGCGAGCGGCCGTGTCGTCGTGAGCGCGGTGCACGTGCCGACCTCGTCCGGCCTCGTCGAACCGATCGCGGAGATCAGCGCCGTCGCCCGTCGCCACGGCGCCCTGACCGTCGTCGACGCCACGCAGTCCGTCGGCCAGATCGACATCGACGTGCGCGCCGTCGACTGCGACGCCCTCGTCACCACCGGCCGGAAGTTCCTGCGCGGGCCGCGCGGCACCGGGATCGCCTACCTGCGCCGCGGGATGCTCGAGGGCGTCGGTGCATGGGCGCCGGATGTCCGCGGAGCCGTCTGGACCGGCGAGGATGAGTGGACGATGGACGGCACCGCGCGACAGCTCGAGACGTGGGAGTGCTCCGTCGCCGCACGGCTCGGCCTCGGAGTGGCGCTGCGCGAAGCGCTCGACCGCGGGCCGGCGGCGACCGAGGCGCACCTGGTCGGCCTCGGCGCCCACCTGCGCACCGCGCTCGACGCCGTGGACGGCGTCACCGTGGCGGACCCGTCCGCGTCAGCGTCCGCGATCGTCACCTTCACGGTCGACGGTGTCGCCGGCAAGGAGGTCTCGGCCCGGCTCCGGCAGCGCCGCATCGACTCCATCTCCGTCCCCGCGAGCCACGCGCAGTGGGACCTGGGCGCCCGTGGCCTGCCGAGCGTCGTCCGCGTCTCGCCGCACGTGTACAACGACGACGAGGACGTCCGGGTCCTGCTCGAGGGCGTCGCGGACGTCGTCGCCGAGGTCCGCGCGTGACGGCCGTGCACGACGTCGTCGTCCTCGGACTCGGCATCCACGGATCCGCCGCCACGTACGAGCTCGCGCGTCGCGGCCTCGACGTCGTCGCGGTGGAGCGCTTCGCACCGGGGCACGAGCGCGGCTCGTCGCACGGCGCCACCCGGATGATCCGCCGCGCCTACCCACACCCGGTGTGGAACGACCTCGTCGACCGTGCGTACCGCGGGTGGGACCGCTGGGGAACCGCAGCCGGCGCGCCCTTCCTGCACCGGACCGGTGGACTGTACGCGCACCGGGGCGAGCCGACGATGCAGGGTGGGGCGAGCCTCCCGGTCGACCGCGCAGCCTGGCCGACGCTCGCGCCCTCGCTGCGTCCGCCCGAGACGTACGGCGCGGTCCACGACCCCGACGCCGGTGTGCTCGAGGCCGCACGGGCGCTCGCGTTCGCGCAGTCCGCCGCCGCGGCGGCCGGCGCCGACCTGCGGTACGGCGAGACCGTGCTCGACTGGCAGGTCGACGACGGCGTCGTCACCGTCCGGACCGACGCCGGCAGTGTCCGCGCGCGACGGCTCGTGCTCGCCGGCGGCGCTTGGGCGTCGCACCTGGTACCCGAGGCCGCCGCGTTCTTCGAGGTCTGGCGCATCGTCACGCTCACCGCGCCGACGGGGCAGACCGTGGCGCAGCCACCCGCGCTCGGGTGCTTCTCGGTCGACCTGCCGGAGGGGCTCGTCTTCGGGCTCCCGGAGACCGCCGGATCCGGCGCGAAGATCGGCATCGACGCCGGACCCGTGTGGGACCCGGACGTGCCCGTCGCACCGCCGACCGAGGCCGAGGTCGCGCACCTGGCCGAGCTCCTCGAAGGGTTCGTCCCCGGTATCGTCACCGCCGGTGCCCAGGCCGTCGCGTGCCTGTACACGATGACCCCGGACAAGCGGTTCGTCGTCGGCGCCCTGCCCGAGCAGCCCGAGGTGCTCCTCGCCGCAGCCTGCTCCGGCCACGGCTTCAAGTTCGGGCCGGCGATCGGTGCGGCCGTCGCCGACCTGGTGCAGGGCATCGACCGCCCCGACCTCGCGTTCCTCAGCCCCGCACGGATGGTGACCACCGCATGACCGCCCCAGCAGCACCCTCCACCCGACGCGTCGCCGTCGCCGCACCGCACCCCGCTGCCCTCGACGCCGCCGCCGAGGCGGTCGCGGCCGGCGGGGACGCCATCGACGCCGCGCTCGCGGCGGCCACCGCACTGACCGTCGTCTACCCGCACCAGTGCAGCATCGGCGGGGACCTCGTCGCCCTCGTCCGTCGGCCAGGACAGCCCGTCGTCGCCGTGGTCTCCGCCGGCGCCGCACCGGCTCGCATCGACGTCGCGGCGCTCGCGCAGCAGGACCGGATGCCGCGGCAGGGCGCCCAGACCGTGACGGTCCCCGGCGTCGTCGCGGGATGGCAGGCGATCGACGCACTCGGCGGCCGGCTCGGGCTCGCCGACCCGTTGACCCGCGCAGCACGACTCGCGGCCGACGGGGTCCCCGTCTCCGCCGGACTCGGCCGTGCGATCGCGGTCCGGACCGACGAGCTCCACGCCGACCCCGGGATGCGCGAGGTCTTCACCGACGACGCCGGGGTGCTCCTGGCCGAGGGCGACCCGCTCGTGCAGCCGGCACTCGCCGCGACCCTGACCGAACTCGCTGCCGACCCGGGCGCGATGTACCGGGGACGGATCGCCGCCTCGATCACCGCTCGGCTGCGGGCGCTCGGGGGCACCCACACTGAAGCCGACTTCGCCGCGCACGACGCCGAGCTGGTCGAGCCCCGCGGCACGACGATCGGCGGCGCTCGGTGGTGGGTCGCGCCGCCACCCACGCAGGGTGTCGTGCTGCTCGGGATCCTGCCGGAAGCACTCGCCGGCAGCAGTGAGCACGGCACCGCGACCTCCGCGACCGCCGACCTCGTCGACGCCGTGCACCGTGCCGCACTCGTCCGTCAGGCGGAACTCGGCGACCCCCGCGGCGGCTCCATCGACGTCGCGGCCATGCTCGACCCACGCGACTCCGGTCGGGTCGGAGCACTGCCCCGCGCCGGCCGTGCCCTCGGCGACACGGTCGCGGTGACCGCTGCGGACAGCGACGGCACCGTCGTCACGCTCATCCAGAGCGTCTACCAGCTCTTCGGCTCCGGCATCCTCGACCCGGGGACGGGCGTGGTCCTGCACAACCGCGGCTCCGCCTTCAGCACCGACCCCGCACACCCCGCCCACGTCGGACCGGGCCTGCGACCGCCGCACACCCTGCTGCCGGTGATCGCCGAGACGGACGACCTGGTGCTCGGCCTCGGCTGCCAGGGCGGGAGCGCCCAGCCGTGGATCCTCGCCCAGCTCGCCCGTGACCTGGTCGCCGCGGGCAGCGACCCCGCCGAGGTCCTCGGTCGACCGCGGTTCGTGATCGGTGCGCGCGACCTCGGGCACGAGGTGATGACGCTCGTCGCCGAACCCGGCTCCGAGGACGCGATCGCCGCAGCCGACGCCCTCGGCCTGCCGGTCGCCCGCACCGACGGCCCCGTCGACGAGGCCGGGCACGTCCAGACCGTCCGGCTGCACGCCGACGGACACCTCGGCGCCGCGAGCGACCCCCGCGCGGACGGCCGCGCCGTCGTCCTCGACGCCCACTGACCGCACGATCCACCCGAGAAGGAAGCCCATGAGCAGCACCCACGTCCTCGATCCGCTGACCTCCGTCGAGATCGCCTCCTTCGTCACCGCCGTCCGTGCCTCCGGGCGCATCGGGGACCGGCCGCGCTTCTGGGGGATCGCGCTCGACGAGGAGAAGGCCAGGGGCACGACCGCCGGTGGCGCCCGTCCGGTGCGGATCGTCGTGATGGACCCGGACGCCCACGCCGCGTGGGAGGTGCGCGGGTGGACCGCCGGCCCGGACTCGCCCGCGATCGTCGAGCTGTGGACCGACGTGGACCACCGTCGCCCCGGCGTCTCGAGTGACGAAGCACGGCTCATCGCGCAGGCCGCACGGAAGTCGCCGCTCATCATCGAGGCGCTCGCGAAGCGCGGGATCACCGACACGTCGCTCGTCTGGGTCGACCCGGAGTCGATCACCGGCTTCGTGCCCGAGGACCTCGCCGACCGCCGCCTGAGCTGGGGCACGGTCTGGTACCGCGAGTTCCCCGAGGACAACGGTTACGCACGACCCGTCGCCGGGCTCGTCCCGATCCTCGACCTCGACACCCTCGAGGTCATCCGGATCGAGGACCACGGCGTCATCCCGATGGCGAGCGAGACCGGCGTCTACACCTCCGGCACCTGGGGCCCCGACCGCGAGGTCTCCGCGCTCGACATCGTCCAGCCGAACGGTCCCGGCTTCACGATCGACGGGCACGAGGTCCGCTGGCAGAACTGGACCTTCCGCGTCGGCTTCTCACATCGCGAGGGGCTCGTGCTGCACGACCTGTCCTACCGCGACGGCGACGTCGAGCGCCCGGTGCTGCACCGTGCGGCCGTCAACGAGATGTACGTGCCGTACCTGGACAGCGACCCGACCGCGTACCGGAAGAACTTCTTCGACTGGGGCGAGTACGGCGCCGGCCCGCTGACCGCGAGCCTCGAGCTCGGTTGCGACTGCCTGGGGGAGATCCGCTACTTCGACGTCGACTTCCTGGACGGCCACGGCGAAGCGCAGACGATCGTCAACGGCATCTGCCTGCACGAGGAGGACGACTCGATCCTCTGGAAGCACGTCAACACCCGCACCGGCAGCGCCGAGGTCCGTCGCAGCCGCCGACTCGTGATCTCGAGCTTCGCGACCGTGGCGAACTACGACTACGGCTTCTACTGGTCGCTGTACCAGGACGGCTCCGTCGAGCTCGAGGTGAAGCTCACCGGCCTGATGTCGGTGTCCGGCATCGCCGACGGCGAGACCCCGCGGTACGGCCGGATGGTCGCACCGAACGTGCAGGCCCCGACGCACCAGCACTACTTCGCCGTCCGGCTCGACACCGCCGTCGACGGGCCGTTGAACCGGCTGGTCGAGGTGCACGCCGAGCCCGAGCCCGACGAGGCCCTGAACCCCTACGGCAACGCCTGCATCGCGGTCGAGACGCCGATCGGTTCCGAGGCCGACGGCGCCCGGATGACCGACCCGGCCCGCGCGCTGCACTGGCGCATCGAGAGCGAGTCCGCGCAGAACCGCTACGGCGAGAGCACGGCCTACCGCCTGGCGGTCCAGAACACCGCGCAGCTGCACGTCCGCCCCGGCAGCATCGTCGAGCGGAAGGCGCCGTTCGTCGCGAAGCACCTCTGGGCGAGCGCCTTCGACCCCGAGGAGCGCTTCATCGCCGGCGAGTACCCGAACCAGGGCGAGCTCGGTGACGACGGGGTGCACGTCTGGCAGCAGGCGGACCGGTCCCTCGAGAACGAGCGCCTCGTGCTGTGGCCCGTCCTCGGCGTGCACCACTTCCCGCGGCCGGAGCAGTGGCCGATCATGCCCGTCGACACGATCGGCTTCCGGCTCGAACCGGACGGCTTCTTCGACCGGAACCCCTCGCTCGACGTCCCGCCGTCGGCGACCGACCACTGCGCGCCGGGTTCCGGCCACGACCACGACCACGCGGCGCACGACCACCACGCCGACGCCGCGCACGACGGGCACGTGCACGCCGAGCAGCAGCACGACCACGAGGGCGGCCGCTGATGCCCGCGCCCGAGCACACCGCGGAGCACCTCGCCGACTGGTCCGCCGTCCGCCTGGCCGACGCCGTCGCGAACCGCGAGGTGTCGGCGGTGGAGGTGATGCGCGCCCACCTGGACCGGATCGAGGAACGCAACCCGCGCCTCCAGGCCGTCGTCTCCCAGCAGCCCGACTCGGTCTCGTTGGCCGCGGCAGAAGCGGCGGACCGCCGCACCGCCGCGGCACGCGCCGCGGGCGAACCGCTCCCGCTCCTGCACGGCCTGCCCACCGCGGTGAAGGACCTGATGGACGTCGCCGGACTGCCGACCACGAACGGGTCGGCGGCGTTCGCCGACGCGCGCCCCGCCGAGCAGGACAGCGTCCTCGCGACGCTGCTCCGCGACGCAGGCGCGATCATCATCGGCAAGACGAACACGCCGGAGATGGGCCAGGGCGTGCTGACCTTCAACCCGGTGTTCGGCACGACCGTGAACCCCTGGGACACCTCGCGGCACGCGGGTGGGTCCAGCGGTGGTGCCGCATCGGCGCTCGCCGGGCGGATGCTGCCGATCGCAGACGGCTCCGACAGCGGCGGGAGCCTGCGCTACCCGGCCGCGTTCTGCAACGTCGTCGGCGTCCGGCCGAGCCCGGGCCGGGTGCCGAGCGGCCGGACCGGCAACGCCTGGACGCCGCACGGCGTCACCGGCCCGATGGCACGCGACTCCGCCGATGCGGCACGCTTCATGGAAGCCCTGGCCGTCGAGAAGACCGTCTGGCCGATGTCCGCCATGACGCAGCACCCGGTCCGTCCGGTGGAGCTCGACGGCCTGCGCGTCGCGTGGAGCGAGGACGCCGGCGGCCTGCCGATCGACCCGGCCGTGCGTGCCGTGCACCGGGCGTTCGCCGAGCAGCTCGCCGGGCTCGGAGCGGTCGTCGAGGCGGACGAGCCCGACTTCGCGGGTGCCGACGAAGCGTGGGAGACCATCGAGACGTTCGAGTTCTTCCTGGGTGGGCGGCACGCCGTCGACGCCGGTGCCACCGGGTTCCGCCCGGACTACGTCCGCAACGTCGAGCAGGGGCGCGCCACCACGGCGGCGCAGCTCGCCGATGCGTACGAGCGTCGGACCCGGATGTACCGCGACACGGCTGCGGTGCTCGACCGGCACGACGTGCTCGTGCTGCCGGCGACGCCGGTGGTCGCGCCGCCGGCCGAGGTCGAGTGGGTCGACGAGGTCGACGGCCACCGCTTCGACCGCTACTTCACGTGGCAGATGCTCGCGAACCGGCTGACGTTGACGGCGCACCCGGTCGTGGTGACCGCGGCCGGGTTCACGCCCGAGGGGCTGCCGGTCGGCGTGCAGGTCGTCGGGCGGTACGGCCGCGAGGCCCAGCTGCTCGCGGTGACGCGCGCGATCGAGGAGGCCACCGGCTGGATCCGGCGGGCGCCGGTCCTGTAGACGGCCGGCGCGGCCCGGTCGGGAGGCGCGGGTCGGCCCCGCCCCGTCGGTGCGGCGCTGAGCGGCCCGGTCTCTCGTGCCGCTTTCGCTGGTCGCGCCGGGTCAGCCGGTGAAGACGGTGGACGAGCGGCGCTCGTACCAGTGCGCCAGGTGCTCGCCGGCGCGCAGGACGTGGTCGCGCATGAGCTCGGCGGCGCGCTCGCGGTCGCCGGCGACGAGCGCCTCGATGAGCTCCTCGTGCTCGCGGAAGTTCTCCTCGCGGTGCCGGGAGTTCTCGCGGAGCACCAGGGCCGAGACGTTCCGGGGGAAGGCGTCGTTGATCTCGACGAGCATCCGGGTCAGCCGGGTGTTGCCGGAGGCCTGGTAGATGAGCCCGTGGAACTGGTCGTTGTCGCTGCCCTCGCGCTGCTTCGGCTGCTCGCCCTCGGCCGCCGCCAGGGAGCGCTCGTACATCGCCTGGTTCACCGAGCGGAGCTGCGCGATGGTGGCGTCGTCGAGCCGGTCCACGGCGCGACGGGCTGCGAGCGACTCGAGCTCGGCGCGGACCTCGTAGGCCTCGCGGACCTCCCACGGCACCGGCACCCGGACCACCGCGCCACGGTTCGGCACGACCTCGATGAGGCCGCCGGTCTGCAGCTGCCGGAGCGCTTCGCGGACCGGGGTGCGGCTGATGCCGAACTGCGCGGCGAGGTCGGCCTGGCGGAGCGGCGCGCCGATGGGGATCTCGCCGGACATGATCTTCGCGCGGATCCGGGCGGCGAGGTCGTCGACGAGTGCATTGCCGTCGCTGGTGGTCACGTCGTGGTCTCCCTCGGTACGTCGTCACAGCGAGCCCCCGCTGCGGATCCAATCCTGCCAGGTGTTGGATCCCGTTGCCGTATCCGACTCGCTCGTGATTGGATCCAATCATGTCCGTGCTGCTCGTCGTCATGCTCGTCGCAGCTGTCGGTGCGCTCGGGCTCGGCATCGCTGGCGGGCGACGGGTCGGGTCGGTCGCACTCGTCGCCGAGGCGGTGATGCTCGTCGCGATGCTCGACGTCCACGTGCCGGCGCTCCACATGGTGCCGGCGCCGTTCTGGGCGCTCCTGCTCGGTGGATGCGCGATGGGCACGGCTGCGGTGGACCGGTGGCGTCGCCGGAGTCGCCCCGGTGGTGACCACCTGCACGCGCTCGGGATGCTCCTCGGCGCGGTGTTCGTGCTGCTCGCGGGTGGTCACGCCGGTGCCGGTGCCGGCGCGGTGCACTCCCACGGTGCGGTGCTGCTGCCGGTCGGGGTGGCGGTCGCGGTGCACGCCGGTGTGGTGCTGTGGAACGTCGTCGGCGGCCGGGTGCCGCGGGTCGAGTCCGTGCGCCGGGCGGCGTCACTGGTGAGCGTACTGGCCATGGGCGCGATGGTCGTCGTGCACTGAGCCGGCGCGGCGGGGGTGCGTCGCGCCTCCAGGCTGGGTGTCTCGCACCCCAGTGCTACCAAATTGGATCCAATTCTGGCAGTATCGGATCACATGTGCGGGAGTTCCGCCCCACGAGCCGCCGACGAGGAGACGCCCACGATGATCATCGACGCCTACAACACCACGCAGGACCGCCGCGGCCGCAGTGACTACCTGAGCGGGGTGCGCCCGGGCGAGGAGCCGCCGGCGTACACGCCGTTCGACGCGAACCGGATCCTCGACCGCATGGACGCCGCGGGGGTCGACCGCGCCATGGTCTGCTCGCTCGCGCAGGGGATCGAGAACGACTTCCTGATGGACCTGGTCGCCGCGCACCCGGACCGGCTGTTCGGCTTCGGCCAGGTCATGCCGCAGTGGGAGAACGCGACCGACGAGATCCGTCGCTTCGCCGAGGGCGGGCTGGTCGGCCTGAAGCTGCACCCCAGCCTGCACGGCTACCACGTCGCGGACCACGGCCTGCTCGACCCGCTGTTCGAGGTATGCGCCGAGCTCGGCCTGCCCGTGCTGATCAACGCACTCGACGACGCGTTCTGTGCACCGTTCTCCATCGAGGAGATCGCGAAGAACTTCCCGACGGTGCCGACGATCATCGCCCACATGGGTGCGGTGTGGAACGTGCCCGAGGCGATCATCGTCGCCGAGCGGAACCCGCACGTCTACCTCGAGACCTCGGCCACCCTGATGTCCGACGTCAAGCGGGCGTACGCGCGCCTCGGCGCGGAGAAGATCCTGCTCGGGTCGGAGTGGCCGGGCAGCGACTTCGACCTCGAGCGCATGAAGATCGCGAAGGCGATCCCGGACGAGGCCGACCGGGCCCTGGTCGAGGGTGGCAACATGGCGCGGATCCTGGGCTGGTCGTGAGCAGCGGCTCGCCCGCGTCTGACCGACCGGTGCTCGCCGGCCCGCCGTCCGGGATGGGCGCCGCGGACCAGGAGCTGCTCCGGATCGCGACCGACGTGCTCGACCGGCGGTACCGCACGGGGGTGCACGAGGTCGCCGCAGCACTCCGGCTCGCCGACGGCAGTGTGGTCACCGGGCTGCACGTCGAGGCATCGGCCGGTCGCGCGTCGGTCTGCGCCGAGTCCGCTGCGCTGAGTGCGGCCGTCGTCGCCGGGTCGCCGGTGGTGTCGGTCGTGGGTGTGCTCCGCAGGCCGGGCGGGACGATGCACCTGATCGAGCCGTGCGGGGTCTGCGCGGAGCTGCTCGGTGACCACGCGCCCGACGCCCGGGTGTGGGTCGCGGTCGGGAACGGGTTCGGGCCGGTCGGGGTCGCCGAGCTGCTTCCCTTCCGGCGGCGGCGGAGCGCGCGGGCGGCGGCTGGAGCGGTGACGGCGCCCGCGGGGACACCGCCCGGTTCGGGGACACCGCCCGGTTCGGCGACACCGCCCGGTTCGGCGACACCTGAGGTTTAACACCGCGGAAACACCCCGGACCCCTGCGGTGCCGGATCCCGTCAGAGGATGACGGCGACGGCGCGCACCGGTCCCCACCCGCTGCACGATCCGTCCCGGAAGGAACCACCAGCATGCTCGCCGTCTCCGGCAACCCCGTCCTGATCGTCGTCGACATCCAGGGCGGAGCTGCCTCGACGATGCCCACGCCCGGCATCCCCGTGATGGGCGGCCGTGCCGAGCGCGCACCGCGCGTCCGTGACCTCATCGAGCACTGCCGCTCCTCGGGTGTGCCCGTCGTCTTCATCCAGGAGGTCCACAAGCCGGACCTCGTCGACATCGGCCGTGAGCTCGACGGCGCCGAGGGCCCGCACTGCATCGAGGGTGAGGAGCAGACCGAGCTGGCCTCGTGGATCGATCCTCGGCCCGAGGAGTTCGTCATCCGCAAGCGGCGCTACTCGGCGTTCTTCGGCACCGAGCTCGAGATCGTGCTCAAGGCGTACAAAGCCGGCACCGTCCTGCTCGTCGGCGGACTCACCGACGTCTGCATCCACTACACGGCGGCCGACGCCCACCAGCACGACTACGCCGTCCGGGTCCTCACCGACTGCGTCGCCGGGTCGAGCGAACGCGCGCACGACGCGGCACTGGAGGCGATCGGGTACCTGCAGCGGGACGCCCTCGTGACCGCTGCGGACGTGCGCACCTGGCTCGACGAGCGGGAGCCCGTCGGTGTGTGAGGCGGCCGGCCGGTCCGCGCGGCTCGTCGTCGGACACGTCCGGACGATGGACCCCGGGGTGCCGACCGCCGAGGCCCTGCTCGTCGTCGGTGACCGGATCGCGGCGGTCGGGACGCTCGATGACGTGCGGGCGGCGGCTCCGGAGGGCACGGCCGAGGACCACGTCGAGGGCACCGTCCTGCCGGGGTTCACCGACGCGCACGCGCACGCGCAGCGCGCCGGACTCAAAGCGCTGCAGCTCGTGGACGGCGACGCCGACGCAGCGACGTTCTCGGCCGCGATGCTCGCCGACGGCGACGCGGACCCGGACGCCCCGGACTGGATCGGGGACGCACCGCCGACGCTCGGGGACCGGCTCGCCGCGATCCGCCGCATCCAGCCGCTGCTGCACGCGATGGGGTTCACCGGTGTCGTCGACCCGGCCGTCACGCTGCCCGAGCTCGAGGGGTACCGGGAGGCGCACCGGCAGGGACTCCTGACCCTGCGCGTGGTCGCGATGCCCTACCCCGAGCTCGGCAGTGCAGCGGTTCCCGACGTCGATGCGGCCCTGGCGGTGCTCGACTCGATCGACGGCGTGACCGGTGACGGCGACGACCGCCTCCGGCTCGGCCCGGTCAAGGTCTACTACGACGGCGAGGGCATGAAGGGGCAGGCGCTGCTCGAACGGCCCTGGACCGGCGACGACCACGGCGTGCAGCGGATCGCGGCGGCTGACTTCGCCCGCCTTGCAGCGTCGTGCGTGGCCGCGGGGTGGGGGCTCGGTGTCCACGCGGTGGGCAGCCGAGCGGTCGCCGAGGTGCTCGACGGGCTCGAGGCAGCGGAACGGGACACGGGGCGATCGGTCGCCGGACTCCGCTGCCAGCTCATCCACGCGTACCTCGAACCGAGCGTCGCGAGCGCCGACCGTGCGGCACGCCTCGGTGTCGTGGCCTCGCTGCAGCCCTCGATCGCCTGGAAGAACGCCGCCGGGCTGCAGCGCCGGCTCGGCAGCCGTGTCGACGAGGTCAACCCGATGCGGACCTGGGTCGACGCCGGTGCCACGGTCGCCATGGGCTCGGACGCGCCGTACTTCCCCTTCGACCCGCGTGAGGTGGTCCCCGTCGCCGCGGCCCGTCGGATGCGCGGCCTCGACGAGCCGATCGGCCCGGTACAGGCACTCTCGGTGCTCGAGGCGGTCGAGGCCTACACGCGCGGTGCGGCACACGCGTCCTTCGCCGAGGACCGTCGCGGCGTGCTGCGCGCCGGCGCCCTGGCGGACTGGGTGCTGCTCGACGTGGACCCGGCCGCGTGCACGGTCGACGAGTTCGCCGCGGCGCGGGTCCTGCGCACCGACGTCGGCGGCGTGACGGTCTTCGACGTCGCGGCTCGTCTCGGGCAGATGTAATCCACTCGAAACACAGTTGGATGCGGATTGTTCTAAATTGGATCCAAGTTGGACCCGCCCCTGGGACTGACTCCCTGGCATCACCCCGAATCCCACTGGAGGACAGCACCATGGTGAGGAAGCGCATCCTCGTCGGCGTCGCGTTGGCGACCGCCGTCGGACTCTCCCTGAGCGCGTGCACCGCGTCCGGCTCCGCTGACGGCGGCGACAGCTCGTCGAGCACCGACACGATCAACGCAGAGCTCTGGTACGCCCCGGCGACCTTCGACCCCGCGAAGGCCTCGGCCAGCTCGGACGTCGAGGTCGCACGACTCGGCTTCGACACCCTGCTCCGGCAGGGCGAGGGCGACGACGGCGGCTACATCGGCGGACTCGCGACGAAGTGGGACGCCGAGTCGGCGTCGAAGTACGAGTTCACGATCCGCGACGGCGCCACCTGCTCCGACGGCACCGAGATCACGCCGACGGTCGTCGAGAAGTCCTTCGAGTACCTGGTCGGCCTCGACGACTCGGGTGCGCAGACCTGGAAGAACCAGGCCTTCGGCTCGGGCGACCCGAAGTTCACCGCCGACGACGCCGCCGGCACGCTGACGATCTCGCTCAGCGAGCCGTACTCGCAGCTGCTCGGCGGCCTGACCCGCCCCGGTACCGGGATCATCTGCCCGGCCGGTCTCGCCGACACGAAGGGCCTCGCGGCCGGCACCGTCGACGGCGCCTGGTCCGGCCCGTACACGCTCGCGAAGTCCTCGGCCGGCAAGAGCGTCTCCTACGCGCTGCGGTCCGACTACGACGCCTGGCCGGCGTGGAAGACCGTCACCGGTGAGCCGGCCAAGACGATCAACCTGACCGTGCAGGGCGATTCGAACACGAGCGCCAACCTGCTGCAGTCCGGCGGTGTCGACGTCGCACGCTTCTACGACTCGAACGCCGAGCGCTTCAGCGGCGACGACTACTCCACCGTGCAGTTCGCCAGCTCGGCCTACAACCTCGTGTTCAACGAGGCAGAGGGCTCCGGCTCGGTGTTCGCCGACGACCAGCCGCTCCGTGCCGCGGTCGCCCAGGCGATCGACACGAAGGGGTTCAACAACGCCGGTCTCGACGGACTCGGGGTCGAGCAGAACACGGTGAACGCGGCGAGCTACCGCTGCGCGGTGGACGACTCGTCGCTCGTGCAGTCCTACGACGCGAAGGCCGCGACGAAGGAGCTCACGGGCAAGACGATCCGCCTGCTCATCATGTCGAACTGGGACCCCGCCGCCGACTTCCTGGCGGAGTCGCTGCGGAACGCCGGTGCGACCGTGAAGGTCTCGGCACCGGACCCTGCCGACTGGACCAAGCAGATGCGCACCGAGCCCAAGACCTGGGACGTCGCCGTGGCGGCCGAAGACGCGCAGACCGGGCTGATCAACACCTCGATCGCGCGCTACGTCGGACCGACCTACGCCGAGGGCGGCACGAACGTGTCCTCGAGCGACAACCCCGAGGGACTCGCGGCCTACCAGGCGGCGATGGCCACGTCGGACGCCGACCAGCAGTGCGAGGACTTCGCCACCGCGCAGAAGTCGATCCTCGAGCGCGTCGACATGACCCCGCTCATCACGGACACGCACCGGTACGTCGCCCGCAAGGGCTTCGAGACCCACGTGTTCTCGGGCTACTGGGACGTCTCCGCGATGCGGATCGTCTCCTGATCGCCTGACCGAACGAGCACCACGCATCACGCACCACGCACCGAGCACCACCGCACCACCCCAGCCCGGACCGGAGCACCAGGAGGACCCGCGATGAGCACCACCACCGTCGACCATCTCCCCGTGCCCGGTCCGGGCACCCCCGGGTCTCCGGGAACCCCGACCGCCGCCGCACCCCGGGCCGCGAGCCTCGGTGGCGCATGGCGCCGCTTCCTGCTCCGCCGTGCCGTCGGACTCGTCATCAACCTGGCGCTGCTCGTCCTCGTGACGTTCCTCATCGTGCAGCTCATCCCCGGCGACCCGGCAACGGCCATCGCCGGCGACACCGCGACGCTCGCCCAGGTCGAGCTCGTCCGGCACCAACTCGGTCTCGACCAGCCGATCCCCGTCCAGCTGTGGCACTACGTCGCCGGCGTCGTGCAGGGCGACTTCGGTGACTCGTACAAGTACCGCGCGCCGGCGATGGACATCGTCATGACGGCCGTGCCGTACACGCTGACGATCACGATCGCCGCGGTCCTGCTGCTGCTCGTCCTCGGACTCGCACTCGGCATGACCGTCGGTGTCCTCACCCGCGGCGACCGGCACCGCTGGCTCGACGTCTCGTTCTCGGCGGTCACCGGCCTGATCTCGTCGATCCCCACGTACGTGCTCGCCACCGGGTTCGTCGTCGTCTTCGCGGTCCTGCTGCACGTGCTGCCGCCCGCGTACTCGCCGGCCTACGACTTCGGCGCGGCGGCGGTCCTGCCGATCGCCTCGCTCACCGTGGGCGGCACGTGCTCGGTGGCCCGCATCGTCCGCCGTGAGACCGCCGTCATCCTCGAGCAGGACTACATGCGCACCGCACGCGGGTGGCGGCTGCCGGCGCTGTCGATCTACGCCAAGCACATGCTGCCGAACCTGCTCACCACCGCACTGACGCTGTCCGGGATCATCCTGACGGCCCTGCTCGGCTCGGCACTCATCACCGAGGCGGTCTTCGCGTGGCCGGGCCTGGGCGGCGTCATCGTGCAGGCGATCGCGGTGGACAAGGACTACCCCGTGATCCGCGCCGCTGTCTTCGTGATCGGGCTCATCTCGCTCGTGATCACGCTCGTCATCGACATCATCCTGGGTCTCATCGACCCGCGCACCCTCGGGGAGAAGCGTGGCTGACACCATCACCGCCGTCCAGGCGGCCTCGACCGACCCGGCATCGCGTCCCCGCACCTTCGCGTGGAACGGCGGGCTGATCGTCGGCTTGGCGATGTTCGGGCTGATCCTGATCGTGGCGGTCGTCGCACCGTTCGTGTTCGGCGCCCAGGCCACGGGCATCGGCGGTACCTCTGGGCTGGGGTCCACCGCCGAACACCCGCTCGGTACCGACACCCTCGGCCGCGACATGCTCGCGCGCACCCTGGTCGCCACCCGGGCCACGGTCCTGATGGCGCTCGCCGCCACGGCCCTGTCCGCGATCGTGGGCATCGCGCTCGGCATCGGCGTCTGGCTCGCCCCCCGCCGGGTGCGCGAGCTCGGGCTGCGCGGGATCGAGTTCGCGGTCAGCTACCCGACGATGCTCGTCGCGATCATCGTCGCAGCGATCCTCGGGCAGGGCATGGTGCAGGTCGTCGTGGCCATCGCCGTCGCGAACATCGCCGGCTTCGCCCGTCTGACCGCCAACCTGGCGGCGAAGATCTCCACCAGCGAGTACGTCACGACGGCACGCCTGATGGGGGTCCCCGCGCACCGCGTCGCGATGCGACACGTCCTGCCGAACATGGCCGAGCCGACGCTGATCCTGATCGCCGGCGCCTTCTCCGGATCGCTCGTCGAGATCTCCGGACTGTCCTTCATCGGCCTCGGCGCGCAGACCCCCGCGTTCGACTGGGGCACCCTGCTCAACGACGGGTTGGACCGGATCGTCGTGAACCCCGTCGTCATCGTCGGCCCCGCGGTCGCGCTGACCTTCGCCTCCCTCGCCGCCCTGCTCGTCGGGGACGGACTGGCCGCTGCCGCGAACCCGCGGTCGAACACCACGCGGTCCCGCACCACCCGCGCGACCGGCCCGTCGACGCTCGCGGTCGAGGACGACGCCGTACTCGTCGCGGACGGCATCTCGGTGCAGCACGCCGCCAGTGGACGCGCCCTGGTCAAGGACGTCTCGTTCACCATCCGGCGGGGCGAGGTGCTCGGGATCGTCGGCGAGTCCGGTTCGGGCAAGTCGTTGACGGCCTCGCTCGTCGCCAAGCTGCTGGGCGAGGGGCTCGAGGGCTCCGCGCGGCGGCTCGAACTCGGCGGCGTCGACCTGCTCGGTCGTGTGCCGGACCGGGTGCTCGCCTCCCGCATCGGGCTCGTCTACCAGGACCCGGGCACCGCGCTGAACCCGGCCATGGTGCTCGGCATCCAGTTGTCCGACGTGCTGCGGATGCGGCTGCGACACAGCCGACGTGACGCGATCCGACTCCTGACGCAGGGCTTCCGCGCCGTGATGCTCACCGATCCCGAGGGTCGACTGCGCCAGTACCCGCACCAGCTCTCCGGCGGCATGAAGCAGCGCGCGATGATCGCGTCGGCGATGAGCACGAAGCCCGACCTGCTCATCGCAGACGAACCGACCACCGCCCTCGACGTCACCGTCCAGCGCGAGGTGCTGACCGTGCTCAAGCGGATGAACGAGGACTCCGGCACCGCCGTGCTGTTCATCTCCCACGACCTCGGGGTCGTCCGAGCACTGTGCGACCGGGTCCTGGTGATGCGGAACGGCGAGATCGTCGAGCGCATCGACGACGTCGCCGGGCTCTCCCCGGACACCGTCGACCACCCGTACACGAAGCAGCTCCTGGCGGCCACTCCGGTCGTGACCGTGCCCACGGAGTCCACGCGCACCGAGCAGGCGGAGGCACACGCATGACCGACACCACGACGACGCGCGAACGCCGCGCAACCGACACCGGCACGGCCCCCATGATCGACGTCCGCGCCCTCGACGTCGCGTTCGGCTCGACGACCGTCCTGCACGGCGTCGACCTCCGCCTCGAGCGAGGTCGCACCGTCGGCGTCGTCGGCGAGTCCGGCTCGGGCAAGTCCACCCTCGCCAAGGTCCTGGTCGGCACCGTGAAGCCCGCCTCGGGCAGCGCCGCGGTGGACGGCGTCGACCTGACCGCGGCCGACCGGTCGACCCTGCGCGGGTACCGCCGTCGGATCCAGATGATCCCGCAGGACCCGTACTCGTCGCTCTCGCCGCGACGGACCGTCGCGCAGACCCTGGCCGAGGCGATCGACCCCGTCCGCCCCCGGGTCGCCACCCACGAGGACCGCATCGGCGGCTGGCTCGAGCGGGTCGGGCTGTCACGGGACATGATGCACCGCTACCCGCACGAGTTCTCCGGCGGGCAACGGCAGCGCATCGCCATCGCCCGCGGCCTCGTCATCGACCCGCACCTGGTCATCGCCGACGAGATCACCTCGGCGCTCGACGTCTCGGTGCAGGCGCAGATCCTGGAGCTGCTCGCCGACATCAAGGAGTCCCTCGGCCTGACGATGATGTTCATCTCGCACAACCTGGCGGTCGTGCAGCGTGTGAGCGACGAGGTCGTCGTGCTGTACCAGGGTGAGGTCGTCGAGGCCGGTCCGGTCGAGCAGATCTACGCCGATCCGCAGCACTGGTACACGCGTCGTCTCCTCGACGCGGACCCCGGTTCCGCCCGTTTCAGCCTGGCTGGCTGACCGACCCGGAAGGCCCGCTGTGGCGGCACGACTCCCGACGACCCCGCACGCCGACGGCGTGCTCCGACTGGTCGGCGCGACCCTGGTCGACGGCACGGGTGCTCCGCCCCGCGCCGACGCCGAGGTGGAGCTGCGTGACGGCGACGTCACCTACGTCGGTCCACGGCGTGCCTCGGCTGCGGACGTGCCGACGGTCGACCTGTCCGGCCGGTGGCTGCTGCCCGGCTTCGTCGACGCGCACGTGCACCTCAGCATGGTGCCGACGACGCCCGAGGAACAGCGGGCACGGTTCCCGGAGGAGCACGTGCTCGAGGTCGCCGAGGTGCTCCGGAGCACCCTGCACGCCGGCGTCACGACCGCGCGGGACCTGGACGGGCTGACCCCCGGCTACCGCGACGCCGTCGCCCGGGGCACCGTCGTCGGTCCGCGCCTGCACCTCGCGATCGCCATGCTCTCGCCGACCGGTGGCCACGCCGACCCGGTCCGGCCGAACGGGTCGCTGCCGGCCTGGGCCGTCCGGCCGGGCATGCCCGCGCCGGGCGTCGTCGACACCGACGAGGACGTCGTCCGGACGGTCCGCTCGCTGCTCCGCACCGGCGCCGACGCGATCAAGGTCTCCACGTCCGGTGGGGTCGGTTCGCCGACCGACGACCCGGACGACGTCGGCATCACCGAGGACCAGGTGCGGCTCGTCGTCCACCTGGTCGGCGAACGCGGCGGCCGCCCGGTCACCGCCCACGCGCTCACCGACGCCGCGGCCCGCGCCGCCGTGCTCGGCGGAGCCGCCAGCATCGAACACGGCTACGACCTGCGCGACGACACCATCGCGCTCATGGTCGAACGCGGCACGGTGCTCGTCCCCACCCTCAGCACGCTCCTGCGCGAACTCGACCCGTCCACCGCCTCTGCGGAACGCCTCGCACAGCGCGCGGCACTGCACGCTCGCGGCCTCGACAGCGTGCGACGTGCCGTCGCCGCCGGCGTGCCCGTCGCGCTCGGCACCGACGCGGGTGTGCACCCGCACGGTCGGAACCTCGCCGAGCTCGCCCGCCTCGTGCAGGTCGGGCTCTCGCCGCTCGCCGCGATCACGGCCGGCACGCTGCAGGGTGCCCGGCTGCTCGGTCTGGAGGCCCGGCTCGGCTCCGTCGAGCCCGGCAAGGCCGGTGACCTGGTCGTCTCGGGCGTCGACCCGCTCGCCGACGTCGGCGCGCTGGCCGACGCTGCCAGCGTGCGCGCGGTCCTGCAGGCGGGTCGAGTGGTCAAGGACCTGGACGGACTGGTGACCACGGCCTCCTGACCGTGGCACCACCCGCGCAGCCGGCGGTGGTCAGCGCAGCGCGGCCACCGCGCGCTCGATGACGGCGACGACCCGGTCCGGAGCGGCGTGCGCGACGGCGTGACTCGTGTCGACCTCGTCGACCACTGCTCCCATCCGGGCGACGAAGTCGCGCTGGATCGCGGGCAGCAGGTGCCGGTCGCTCGTGGCGACCAGGTACCAGCTCGGGCGGGTCCGCCAGGCGGGCTCGGCCGTGGGCTGCTGGAAGGCGGCGTCGGCGGTGACTCGCCCCTCGGCACGTGCGGCCCGGAGCGCGTCCTCGGGCACGTCCCAAGCGAGCGCCAGCCGCGACTCCTCGTCGTCCTGTGCGATCCACTCGCCGGCCGGGCCGCGGTGCATGTACTGCGAGACGAGAGCGGGTTCCCGGGTCTCGACGATCCCGGAGACCGACTCGCCGGCGTCCGGGGCGAAGGCTGCGACGTAGACCAGTCCGACGACGCGGTCGTGCGTGCCCGCGTTCGTGATGACGGCGCCGCCGTAGGAGTGGCCGACGAGCAGGACCGGGCCGTCGATGCCGTCGACCAGGGCGCGGACCGATGCCTCGTCGTCGCGGAGCGAGGTCATCGCGTTGTCGGCGAGCGTGTACGGGATACGGCGGTCGCGCAGGAGCGGGGCGACGGACGACCAGGTGGACGGCGAACCGCCGGCGCCGTGGACCAGGACCACGTGGACGCTCATGCGTGGGTCGCCACGGCGAGGGGGAGCAGGACGGTCGGAGCGGGAGCGGCCTCGCGCCCCGCGAACGGCACCGGCTGGCAGACCATCAGGTAGTCGCCGGGCTCGACCTCGGACAGGTCCGCGTTCTCGAGGATCACGACGCCGGCGCCGCACAGGGCGACGTGTGTCGGCCACGCCTCGGTGTGCGCCGGGGCCTCCATCGTCATGTAGTCGATGCCGGCGAACCGGACCCCGCGGTCGACCAGCCACTGCGCGCCGCTCGGGCCGAGGCCGACCCACGTCTCCGACCGCTCGTTGCGGGTCAGCGCGTCGGTCGAGTTGCGCGTGCGGAACAGCACGCGCTCGGCGCCGGCCGCACCCGCCTCCTCGAGGTCGTCGGCGGTGATCTCCTCGACGACGTGTCGCAGGTCGAGGACGCGGACCGGGCCGACCACGCTCTCGAGCGCGATCTCGTCGACGGTCGTCGCACCGGGCACGAAGTGCGACGGGGCGTCGACGTGCGTGCCCGTGTGCGCACCGATCAGCCAGCGGGAGACGTCCGACGGGTACCCGTTCGCGATCTCCTCGACCATCTCGAAGGTGGGGCGCCGGCCCCAGTGCAGCATCTCGGGGGAGATGGGGATGTTGATGTCGATCGCGTCGGTCATGGCGTCCTCCCGGAACTCCGGCACAATGGATTCGGATTGGTTCAAATTGTATCCAATCAGGCCGGAGGTGCAAGGCATGGCGAAGACGTTCGACGGGGCGGTGCGGACCGGAGCTGCGCTCGGGGGCCGGCCACGTGGGCTCGTGCCGCTCGTACTCGGGTGGGAACCGATCCCCGAGTCGATCTCCCTGCGGGGCGGCGATCCCGCACGCTTCCTGCTCGAACCCGTCACCGCCGCGGCCGTCGTCTTCGACCACGGCTGGGTGCTCCTCGACGGCGGGTTCAACGTCGACCGCGTGCGCGACCCCGAGGAGCGGGCCGCGCACTACGAGTACGAGAGCTACACGGCGGTCGTACCGCCCGGCGACGCGCTCGCCGAGGGGGTCGCGGCTGCGGGACTGGCGTGGGACGACCTGGCGCTCTGCGCGATCTCGCACGTGCACCTCGACCACACGGGCGGCCTCCGGCTCGTCCCACCGGGCACCCCGGTCGCGCTGCAGCGACGGGAGTGGGACTGGTTGCAGAGCGGCATCGGTCGGCGGGAGACGGTCGTCGTCGACGACGTGCTCGACGCCGACGTCCGGGTGTTCCTGCTCGACGGGGACACGGAACTGGCACCCGGCCTGACCGCACTCGACACCCGCGGACACACGCCGGGGCACCAGTCGTTCCGCGTCGACCTGCCGGATCGGACCGTGGTGCTCGCGTGCGACGCCGCCGACCTCGAGCGGAACCTCACCGAGCGGACTCCGTGCGGGTGGGTGGGGAGGGCCGGGGACGAGCTCGAGGCGCAGCGTTCGATCGACCGGCTGGCGGACCTGGCCGCCGAGCCCGGCGTCGAGGTCTGGCCCGGGCACGACCCCGAGTGGGCAGCCTGGCGGCGCTGAGCCGGCGGGTCCGAGCCAGCGGGGCACCGTGCTCGGGATGGGTCACCCTGCCCGCCGTGGTTGCTCCGGCAGTGCGGCCCACACATCCGCCCAGATGAGCTCGAACTCGACGGGCGCGAGCCGGTGCGCCCGCACCGCCCGCTCCAGGATCGAGAGCGCGTCGAGCGACCCGGCGAGGAGCCGCTCGTCGCCGTGCACCTCCGGCCGACCGTTGCCCAGGAACGTGGTCACGGTGACCGATCGCACCCGCGGACGGAGCCGCCGAGTGGCCCGGCCGAGGACGACGAACCCCGCGGCGTACAGCGCGAGTCCGACGGGCATGCCCGCCGCCGGCACCGAGACCGTCAGGACCACGACCACGAGCGCGGTGAACGCCCCGACCGCGGGCCAGACGTGCCATGCCCGGAGCAGCAGGCGTTCGCTCGTGTTCGTCCCGGGTGGGAACACGACGAGTGTCCGCGAGGTCCACATCGTGCGTCCCACCGGCCTGATCGTGTACCGGCCCCACAGGTGCGGCCCGTCGATCAGGCGGTCGCGGACCGACGTCGCCGTGGTCACCGCTCCACCGGCAGGAGCTCGGCGCGGACGGGCACGGCCGTGCTGACGACGTCCCGGTGCCGGACGGTCGTGAGGCAGGGGAAGCAGACCAGGTCACCATCGCGGACATCGGCCGGCAGCGGAGCCGGGAGGCGGTGGAACGGACCGTCGGCCTGACCGTCACATCGGGTGACGACGTACATCGTGGCGAGGGGAGCGGTGCTCCGGCGTCCGATCAGACGCACCTGGTCGAGCACGGCGCAGGTCGGCAGGACCGCGTCCAGTTCCAGGAGCACCACCCCGGTGCGCGGCCGTCGGACCCGGGTGACCGACGCGACCGCGACGCTGACGTCTCGAGGGGTCCAGCCGCGTGGGCGGTAGCGCGGCGGCGACTGCTCCGCGGTGTGCACGCTCGGGGTGCCGGTCAGGTCGGCGAGCCGGACCATCGAGATCGCGGCGACCACCAGGTCGTCCGTGGTCGCCACGGTGTGGGCCGGCCACAGGACCGGGTCCATCGGATCCGGCAGGGACGCGCGGAGCGTCGGCATGATCGCTGTCAGTGTCACACCGGACACGTTCCCGCGCGGACAGGCAAGGGGGAAGGTGCCCTGACGGAACCCCTACGCCCGAGTGCCGACTCCTGACGGTCCGCTCACTCGATGTCGACGTCCCGCTTGCCGCGCCGCACGATCAGCGGGTCCGGCTTGCCGATCACGTCGACCGCCTTGTCCGGGTAGTCGAACTGCGTCAGGAAGTACCGCATCGCGTTGAGTCGGGCGCGCTTCTTGTCGTTCGACCGCACGATGGTCCACGGCGCGTACCGCTTGTCGGTGCGCGTGAACATCGCCATCTTCGCCTCGGTGTAGTCCTCCCAGCGGTCGAGGGACAGCAGGTCGATGTCGGACAGTTTCCACCGGCGCACCGGGTCGAGCTGCCGCATCGCGAACCGGGTGCGCTGCTCGCGGCGGGTGACCGAGAACCAGAACTTCGTCAGGTGGATGCCGGAGTCGACGAGCATCCGCTCGAACTGCGGCACCTGGGTCATGAACGACTCGTACTGGTCGTCGTCACAGAACCCCATGACCCGCTCGACGCCGGCGCGGTTGTACCAGGAGCGGTCGAACAGGACCATCTCGCCGGCCGACGGCAGGTGCTGCACGTAGCGCTGGAAGTACCACTCACCGCGCTCCCGCTCGCTCGGCTTGCTGAGCGCCACCACGCGCGAGGTGCGGGGGTTGAGGTGCTCCGTGAACCGCTTGATGGTGCCGCCCTTGCCCGCGGCGTCACGCCCCTCGAACAGCACGACGACCTTCTGGCCGGTGTCCTCGAGCCAGTACTGGCACTTCAGGAGCTCGATCTGCAGCTGGTACTTCGCGTACTCGTACTCCTCGCGCGGCAGCCGCTCGTCGTACGGGTAGTCGTCGCGCCACGTCAGGACGGGGTTGCCGTGCGGGTCGATGAGGTCCGGGTCAGCAGTGTGCCCGTCGGCGACGCTGTAGCCCTCGGTCCGGAGCTGCTCGATGTACTCCCGGAGTGGTTGCGAGTACGGCGCTGTGTCCACGGTGTCTCCCTCACTGCCCACCGATCGACGGTTCGTCGGTCGGCTCGTGCCCATCCTGTCCTGCACAGCCCCACGGATGCCGAACCACGCGTGTCGCCCCGGTGAAGCTCGTCCCGCTCAGCCGACACCGCAGCGTCGTTCGGTGCAGCTGATGACGCTGCCGTCCCAGGTCGGGTGCGCGCTCCCGGCATCGACCCGACGATCGCCCACCGCGAGCACCGGTGCCTGGTCGGCGGTGAGGCCCATCGCGAACCCACCGCCGTCCTCGGATCGTTCGTCCGGGACGTACCGCGCGATGGTGCTCGTCCGGGTCGTCGAGCACGTGCGGTCGAGACACGACACCAGGTCGATCGACTGCCGGTCGGTGTTGCGGACCGCGATGAGTGGCCTGCCGGTGTCGTCCACGACCACGGCGGGAGGTTGCTGGTCGGCCCCCGGCAGGTCCAGGTCGACGACGGTCGAGGCTCCGCAGGCAGCGTCGTCGCATGAGATCAGCTGCTGCGTCGTGCTGCCGGCGGGCCGGTAGAGGACGATCGGCCGGTCGCGGGTGCCGAGACCGATCTGCGCGCCGTCGGTCATGTCGAAGGTCGACGAGTCGGCTTTCCCCGTGGTGATGTCCGGCGTCTCGACCCGCGGTTCGCCCGCGACGGTGGTGGAGACGATCCTGAGCTTCGGCAGCTCGAGGTCCCGCCCGCTGTCGACGAGCGAGATGACCGCGGTGCCGCTCTTCGTGACCGTGATGCCGAGGGTGCCCGATGCCGACAACGTCGGTACCCAGTCGAGCGGGACACGCTTGGTGATCGAGGTGGAGCACAGGTCGTCGTCGCAGAACGTGATGGAGAGTTGCGCCCGTGCTCCCGACACGCCGCGCACGATGCCGGCGACGACGGGGTGCTCGCCCGTGGTGGTGACGGCTGCCGCGGTCAGCGTGGCGTTGCTCCGTGCGAACACGGACTCACCGCTGCGGAAGGCCACGTCGAAGCCGGCGACGGTCGTTCGGGTGCCGTTCGGGGTCGAGAAGCCGTGCGTCGCCGGTCCGGTCGCCCAGCGGTGGAGCTGGGCGGGCGTGCTGTGCACGACGTCGAGTTCGAAGCGGTCGGATCCCGACCCCGACCCCTCGACCGGACGCCACTGCGCGGTGATCATCGCGCCGTCGGGCAGGCCGGCGATCGCGGTACCGAGGATCGACGCCGGCTCGAGCGACGGGTCACAGGTCGCGCCGGAGCACCGGTCCACCTGTGCACCCTCACCCCCGAGTCCACTCAGCGCCACGGTGTCCGCGCCGACCTCGGTGACCGCCGCCCCCCGCCAGATCTGCGGAGTCTGGGCGGCGGAGTAGCTGGTGAACCCGAACGGGTTGGCCAGCACGGTCGGCACGAGGACGATCGCGGGGACGAGGAGCGTCGCGAGTCCCACGAACGCCCCGCCCCGGAGACGGCCGGGCGACCCCTCAGCCGAGCCTGCCGCGGCCGCTGGCACTGGCACCGGCGCAGCAGCGGGAGCGGTCCACCACACGGACGTGGAGCGGACAGCCGCCCCTCGCACGGCGATCGCGACCAGGAGCAGGACGGTCGCGCCGGGCACGAGGAACGAGATCGCCGCGCTGAGCACCGCCGTGACGACCGAGGGGGACTGCACCCCGACCAGGGCGGCGAGGCCGACGTGGACCACCCCGAGGACGAGCCCCGTGGTCACCAGGGCTCGGCGCGGCGAGCGGAAGACCTCGACGTCGGGCGACTGCTGGACGTCACGGGTCCGCCAGGCGTTCGCGAACGCCGTCCGCCACGTGGTGCCACCGACCGCGATCTGCGGCCACGCCATCAGCAGTGGCGCCGCGACGACCAGCGCCACGAACACGAGCAGGGTGATCGCGAGGGCGAGCCAGGGCGACACTGCGGTCGCGACGGTCGCAGCGACGGCGATCAGGAGCACCAGCGCTGTGACCAGGAACGCGAGCAGCACCCCTGGCGCCCGTCGGGCCGCAGCGTGCCAGGCACCCCGCGCCGACGATGCCGCCCGCGCGGACCCGACAGCGCCGACCATGGCGATCGTCGCCGCAGTGATCCCGAACGCGTTCCCCAGGACGAGCAGCGCACCGGCCGTCACGACCACGGCGAGCCAGGTCGGGCCGGGGTCGACCTGGCTGAACGAACCGTTGACGATCGCGAGTGCACCACGACCACCGAGCACGACCACGACGAGGCCGGCCAGCAGCGCCGAGACGACCACCGGCACGGCGAAGGCGATCGCGGGGGCGGTGCCGCTGAACGCGAGCGCCCCCGCCGGCGGCGGCCCGAACAGCTTGCTCGTCGCGGACTCCTGTGGCGCGCTGTCGCTGATCTGCTCGTCGTGCATCGTCTGGTTCCCCCTGGTCTCGGACGTGCCCCCATCCTGTCAGCCCCTCCGCCATCCGCTAGCGTCGACAACGGCCAATCCCCCGACCCCGGATCGAGCAACGATGCCTGACGTCCACCTGCCTGCCGCCGACCGCTACGAGCAGCTCCCGTACCAGCGTGTGGGGAGGAGCGGCCTCATGCTGCCGCGCATCTCCCTCGGCCTGTGGAACAACTTCGGCGCCGACCGCGCACTCGCCACGCAGCGCGACATCGTGCTGCACGCCTTCGACCGCGGGATCACCCACTTCGACCTGGCGAACAACTACGGTCCGCCTGCCGGGTCGGCCGAGGAGCAGTTCGGCCGCATCCTCGAGTCGGACCTGCGTCCGTACCGTGACGAGATCGTGGTGTCGACGAAGGCCGGCTACGACATGTGGCCGGGCCCGTACGGTGACCGGGGTTCCCGCAAGTACATGCTCGCGTCGCTCGACCAGTCGCTCGGGCGCCTCGGGCTGGACTACGTCGACGTGTTCTACTCGCACCGTCCCGACCCCGAGACCCCGATCGAGGAGACGGTCAGCGCGCTCGTGACCGCGGTCCGTTCGGGCAAGGCGCTCTACGCGGGCATCTCGAACTACGACCCGGCGCAGACCGCTGCGGCAGCCGAGGCGCTCGCCGCCGAGAACATGCACCTGCTCATCCACCAGCCGCGCTACAACATGTTCGACCGGGTCCCCGAGGACGGGCTCTTCGACGAGCTCACGCGACTCGGCACCGGTGCGATCGTGTTCTCGCCGCTGGCCGGCGGGCTGCTGACGGACCGGTACCTGGACGGTTCGGTGCCGGTCGGGTCGCGTGCGGCCGAGGGTCGCTGGTTCGGTGCGGACCGCATCGACGACGAGTACCTGACCACGGCGCGGGCGCTCAACGACATCGCGGCTGCACGCGGGCAGACGCTCGCCCAGCTCGCGATCACGTGGGTGCTCCGGCAGCCAGCCGTCACGTCGGCGCTGGTCGGGGCATCGAGCGTCCGTCAGCTGGACGGCACGCTCGACTCCCTCGCGGGTGCCCCGCTCACCGACGAGGAGCTCGCGGCGATCGACGCCCTGGTGCCACGCGGCTGACGCACGCCGGATGCAGTGGGCGTGACCCTTGGACGGACGGGAGGCACGGTGCCAGCTGGCACCGTGCCTCCCGTCTCTTGGTGGGTTGCCCTAGACCGCCGCGGTCGCCTCGTCGCGGTGCGGGAGCTTCCAACCCGGGCGCACGAAGTGGCAGGTGTACCCGGCGGGGTACTTCTCGAGGTAGTCCTGGTGCTCCTCCTCGGCCTGCCAGAAGTCGCCCGCGGGCTCGACCTCGGTGACGACCTTGCCGGGCCAGATGCCGGAGGCGTCCACGTCGGCGATGGTGTCGCGCGCGACCTGCTCCTGCTCGGGCGAGGTGAAGAAGATCGCCGAACGGTACGCACGGCCGACGTCGTTGCCCTGGCGGTCCTTCGTCGACGGGTCGTGGATCTGGAAGAAGAACTCGAGCAGGTCGCGGTACGAGATCTCCGACGGGTCGAAGACGATCTCGACCGCCTCGGCGTGGTCACCGTGGTTGCGGTACGTCGCGTTCGGGGTGTCGCCACCCGAGTAGCCGACGCGGGTGCTGATGATGCCGGGACGGCGGCGGAGGAGCTGCTGCGCTCCCCAGAAGCAGCCGCCGGCGAGGATGGCGGTTTCGGTGGTGGTCATGGTGGCCTCCTGAGGTCGTCGTGCCGCTGGCTGCGGCACCGTGTGGTGCAACCGGCGACGGGGCTGCGGTGTTCCCGTCGCCGGGCCGGCACACCTCGACAGTACGAGGACGTGCTCCGTGTCACCCCTGCGGTACGGTCGGGCTCACATGAAGAGGTCAGCATTGCCCGACGACGTCCCGCGCCGCTCGCGTGGTTGGTGGCTGCTCGGACTTGCGTTCTGTTCCTTGGTGTTCCTCGAGGTGTTCGCGGTGATCGGCTCGCTGCCGGGGATGCTCGTCGCGCAGACGCAGTACATGTCGTGTGGCTCCGTCGAGACGATGCGGTGTTCGTACGCGGTTGGCGATGTCGCGGAGCTCATCGTGCCGCTCTGCGCACTCGTCGTCGCGATCACGACATGGGTCATCGGGGTGTTCGGTGCTCCCACGCTGCGGCGCCGGGTGCTGACGCCTGCGATCGGCCTCGTGGTCATCGTCCTGATCTTCGTATTCGGTGTCGTCGCGATCAACCTGTCGATCAGGTGATCGTGTCCGCGTTTCAGTACGCGTAGGTGCCCTGCACGGAGTACACCCGAAGCTGGGTCATCGTCGCGACACCCTGGCTGATCGTCGGCATCGCGATCGCGCCGGTCCAGGTGTCCGATGGGCCGCCGCTGCTGACAGCGCCCCCGACGCGGAGTCCTCCGGTGCTCGCCTGCTCGTCCGCGGCCAGGGCGTGGTACGCGACGCCTTCGCCGGCAGCGTCGTGGTCGATCACGATCCGGATCTGCTGGTTGTCCGCGTCCCAGACACCGGTGACGAACGTCCACTGGTCCGTCAGCCCCCGAGTTCGCGCCGGTGACACACACGTGCCGCTCGTCAGGTCGGGCTGCGACTTCACGCAGAAGCGGTAGTCGTCTCCCGCCCACTGCAGGTAGAAGACCGATCCGGTCGGTCCGTCCATCGACACGGCCGTTCCGTACCGACCCTCCTGAGCCGCCGACGGTTTCATCCAGGCAGACACCGTGTAGCTCTTCGTCGTGTCGATCGGCGCTGAGGCGGTGCGGTTGAAGCCGGAGAGGGCAGCCCAGTAGCCGAGGCTCCACTTCTTCGTCTTGCCCTCACACGCGGTGTCGCGCGACAGGAAGTAGTCCTCACCGGACAGGCACTGGAAGACCTCGGCTGACCCGTTCCACTTGGTCGGGATGTCCGCTGCCGTCTTCCAGGCGTACCCGAGCGCCTTGGGCTTCCCGTCCGCGCCGACCTGCATGGTGAAACCAGATGGGCACGCGCCGGTGACCGTGGCCGTGTAGATGCCACTCGTGCAGGTCTTGACCTGCATCATGTTCGACGGGACGTCGGCCGACGGCCCGTAGACCTGCAGTCCGCCGAGCCCCATCTCGTAGGTCTTGCCGGTCGCAGACGTCGAGTGCGCACCCCCACCCTTGTAGCGGTTGACGCGAACCACGTCGTCCTGCTCGATGGAGGGGGCCCCCAACGGGATCGCCCCCACGTCGAGTGGCGTCGTGCTCGTGGTGGGGTCGAGCGTCAGCGCTTGCGCGGCACGTGCACCGGCACCGGAGTACGAGCTGTCGTCGCCGATCACGGTCGGCGAGGCGACGGTTCCGCGACCCGACACTGATTCGCCCTGCTGGCCCGACCAGGCGTGCCCTGCGTTCGAGGGACCGGTACCGACACGGGGATCGTCATCTGCGGCCACGCTGTTGCCGGGGACCACCAGGCCGTCTCTGCCGCTCCCGGCGTACGCGGTCGAGACGTTGGCGGCCTTGTCGATGCTCTTCACCCACAGTCGACTCGTGCTGTCGGACGGTGTGAAGCTGACCTTCGCCGTACCGCTGGCATCTGCGCAGACGTAGACGACGATTCCGTCACGGAGGTCGCACGAGTGGTACCCGGTCGCGGTGGACACGGCTTCCGAAACCGGCTGGACCGGCTGGAAGCTGCCGCCGTCGGAGAGCCAGTACTGGAACCCGCGGATGTCCTTGTCCTTGGTGCTGGCGGTCACCGTGGCGGTCACCTTCGTGCCCACCCTGTACGAGGCGGGCAGCCCGGAAACGGTCGGAGGGTTCGGCACGGTGCTGTCGGAGGAGAAGTAGCACCAGCCCGTCCAGCCGCCCCAGTCGGTACCGTCGTTGCTCTTCGCACGGAACATGTAGTGGCCGTCAGCGAGGGCGCCCTTCGGGATCTGGACGCTCTGGGGCCCTGCGCTCGTCAGGTCGACGCCGTCCGACCAGGCGATCGTGTCCGGGTCGTCGGAGCGCATGACGTGGAAGGTCGTGCGCACGAGTCCACCATCGGGATCACTCGCCTTGACCTGCAACGTGATGGGCTGGGCTGCGTTGTTGACGAACGCGCTGTTGGCGTCACTCGTGCCACAGGCGCGTGTCGGACTCGTGATCGTGATGCCGCTCGGCGTGTTCGGCTTCGTGTTGTACTCGATGGTGAGTGTGGCGTTGTAGGCGAAGTGTTTGCGGCTGAGGCTGCCTTCGGTGGGGGAGCGGAGGCCGATCTGGAGGGTGTTGCCGGCGGTGGCGGCGGCGCCGCGGGTGACGTCCCAGCCGACGGCTTTGCCGGGCATGGCGCAGCCGGCGACGCTGGGGATCTCGGCGTCGGAGATGTGGTCGCGCCATTGGCCTTGGTTGGCTTGGTCGTCGTTCCAGTTCTGTCCGGGTGTGACGTTGCCGTAGCGCCAGGCCTGGACGGTGGCTTCGCCGCAGCTGTAGTTCGCGATGGCGTTGAAGTGCGCTTCGGTGATGTGTTTGCCGTCGAGGGGGCCGAGGTTGAACTGCCAGAACGCGCGTGACATGAACGTCTTGCCGTTCTCGACGGCGTAGCCGACGCTCTGGTAGCCGTTCGCTGCCTGGCCGTTGAGGTAGGACTGGGTGGGATAGGCGATGTCGTCGAACCAGAGTGCGTTCTGACCGGAGGACCAGTCGGGGTCGACGAACACGGGGAACGTCGGTGCGCTGTCGGTTGCGTCGGTGACGTCGAGCGTGACTGCGGTGGCGGTCGTGGTGTGCTCGAGCGGGGTGGCGCTGCCGGCGCCGCCGGGGCCGTCGGCATCGCCGCCGTCGGAGGAGTCCCACCAGGTCGGCTTCGACGACTGCAGGGTGGATCCATCGGTCGCGGTCGCTGTTGATGCTGTCGACGAGGTCGAGACGGTGGCGCCGTGCATCTGCAGCTCGACCTGTTGCAGGTCCGGGTTCGCGGCAGCTTCTGGCGTGTTGACGACGAGCACTTCCGCCATGCCTGACGGTGTTGCGGTGAGGCGCAGGTCGACCTCGGGCAGGACGTCTGCGTAGGTGGCTGTGGCGCCGTCGATGGTCGGCGAGGGCAGGGCGCCGCCGGCGGGCCAGGACTCGCTGACCCAGGCGCCGGTGTCGGTCTGGACCTGTGCGACGGTGTCGGTGCCGCCGCGGGAGAACCGGACGTGGGTGTCGGTGGCCTTCGGTGCGATCCAGGACTGGTCGACGGGAACGAGGTCGGTCTCGACGGGGATCCACTGCCCGGCCTGCTGGGTGCGGACCGGGATGGTGTCCTGCGTCACGGTGAACGAGCCGTCCGGGTTCGCCGTGAGCAGGCTCGTCGGGGTGGTTTCGTCCGAGACGGTCACGCCGTGGTCGTGGGCCTGCGCGATCTCGGAGGCGTCCGCCGAGGTCGCGGAGGACCGGCTGTCCGCGATGGTCGGTGTGGTGGCGGCGGACCCGTCGGCGAACGCGGGTGCGCCCGTCGTCGCGAGCAGACCGAGCACCAACGCTGATGTGGCCACTGTCGCGACCACGGTTCTGCCGTGCGGCATTGAACCCCCTGTGAACATCCCGAGCGCGAACTGCGCGAGCACACCGTAGCGAGACCCCGAACCCGACGAAGACCCCCGAACACGGCACAGCGCACAGCCACGAGGCGGAGTTCGCCCGGACCGACCCCGAGAACTCGGTGATGTGCCGTCGGAGAGACCCACGCCGTCGTCCTGTGAACATCCACTCAGCACGCCGCGCGGACCAACCGTCAGTAGCGGTAGCTCCCGGAGGTCATCAAGTAACGCAGCTGCGTCCGGGTTGCGACGCCCTGGGTGATGGACGGCATCGCGATGTCACCACTCCACGAATCAACGGGCGCTCCGTCGCTGACACCGCTGCCGAGGAGGAGGCCGTCGCTGCTCGACCTCTCGCCTGCTCCGAGCGAGTGACCGGTCACGCCCACCCCGGACGACGACGCGTTGACCATGATCCGGACCTGGTTGTTCGCGGGGTCCCAGACACCCGTGACGAAGGCCCACGTGCCCGGGGACGCGGACGTCTGAGCGGGACTGGTGCAGTCGACTGACGGGGTGTCGGTCTGTTCCTTGACGCAGAAGCGGTACTTGCCGTTGACGTACTGCAGGTAGAACGGCGAATTGGTCTGACCGTCGAGGGACATCGCCGTGTTGGTCTCGTCGACGGAGGTCTTCGAGGGCCGGAGCCATGCGGAGACCGTGTAGCTCTTCGTCGTGTCCACGATGGGACCCGAGGTCGTGCTGGTCCCTGCCGCGGCGAAGAAGCCGAGGTCGCTGTCCTTGGTGAAGCCTTCGCAGTCCGGGTCGATGGAGGTGAAGTAGTCGACGTCGCCGTGCTCGCACCGGTACGCGTGTACGGGCTTCGTCCCCGTCGGCACATCGGCCGCCACCGTCCACGAGTAGCCGAGCTGCACACCAGAGTCGCTGCAGGCACGTCCGGTCGTCATGTCGCCGACCGACGTCGGACACGACCAGAGCAGCCGACTGTGCGAAGGCGCGGGTGCGGCGGGGCTCAGGAGCTCGCCCAGCGTGGACTGGAAGTCCTTGCCGGCTCGCGTGCGCGCTGTGACGGCGATGTGACCATAATCGCCGTAGTAGCGGTTGATCCGGACGAGGTCGTCTTGGTGGACACGCGTGGCGTCGAACGGACCGGCGTACCCGGTGTCATCGATGGGGCCGCTCGTGACCGCGCTCGGGTCGAGGGTCAACGACCGGGGGCTGGTCGGGGTCGATGCTTCGTCGAGGAGGACTCTTCGTGACCCGGAAGTGCCGTCGCCTGCCACGTGCCCTGAGCTCCCCGTCCAGGTGTGTGCAGCGCTCTCGCTGTCCACGGTCGGATCGGAGTCCGCCACGATGGGCCAACCCTGGTTCGAGGTGTCCGGGGATGCCGCGGTGACGGAGACGTTGCCGGCCTTGTCGATGCTCTTCACCCAGAGAACGCTGCTGTTGTCGGTCGGTGCGAACCGGATGGTCGCGGTCCGCGAGGGCGTGGCGCACACGTACGTCACGATCCCGTCGTGCAGGCCGCAGTCCGGGAATCCGATGGCAGTGTTCGCCGCTGCCGTGACCGGCTGGATGTCCGAGCGAGAAGCGCTCACCCACCACGCGAACCCGGCGATCGACGCGTCCGTCGGCGTGGTGGCGGTGACGGAGGTCGCGACCCCGACGGTGTGCGGCTTGTCCACACCCGTCACCGACGGAGCCTTCGGAGGAGTCGAGTCGGAGTGGATGTAGCACCACGACGACCAGCCGCCCCACTCGCTGTCGTCGTTCGAACGCGCGCGGACAGCGAAGTCTCCGTCGGGCAGGTAGCCCTTCGGCAGGACTGCCGTCTGTGTTCCCGGTGCCGCTCGGACAGAGACGACTCCGTCACCGACGTGCGTTGCCAGGTCCGACGCCTTGTACACGTAGAACTTCGTCGCGAGGTTCTCCCCGTCGGGATCCGAGCTCTGCACCGAGAGGGTCAGGCTCTGCGCATCGTTGTTGATCCATGCGGCGGAATCAGTCGAGTCCCCGCACGTGCGGGTCGGCGAGGTGATCCGGAAGTGCGTCGGGGCGCTCGGGACGGTGTTGTACTCGATGGTGAGTGTGGCGTTGTAGGCGAAGTGTTTGCGGCTGAGGCTGCCTTCGGTGGGGGAGCGGAGGCCGATCTGGAGGGTGTTGCCGGCGGTGGCGGCGGCGCCGCGGGTGACGTCCCAGCCGACGGCTTTGCCGGGCATGGCGCAGCCGGCGACGCTGGGGATCTCGGCGTCGGAGATGTGGTCGCGCCATTGGCCTTGGTTGGCTTGGTCGTCGTTCCAGTTCTGTCCGGGTGTGACGTTGCCGTAGCGCCAGGCCTGGACGGTGGCTTCGCCGCAGCTGTAGTTCGCGATGGCGTTGAAGTGCGCTTCGGTGATGTGTTTGCCGTCGAGGGGGCCGAGGTTGAACTGCCAGAACGCGCGTGACATGAACGTCTTGCCGTTCTCGACGGCGTAGCCGACGCTCTGGTAGCCGTTCGCTGCCTGGCCGTTGAGGTAGGACTGGGTGGGATAGGCGATGTCGTCGAACCAGAGTGCGTTCTGACCGGAGGACCAGTCGGGGTCGACGAACACGGGGAACGTCGGTGCGCTGTCGGTTGCGTCGGTGACGTCGAGCGTGACTGCGGTGGCGGTCGTGGTGTGCTCGAGCGGGGTGGCGCTGCCGGCGCCGCCGGGGCCGTCGGCATCGCCGCCGTCGGAGGAGTCCCACCAGGTCGGCTTCGACGACTGCAGGGTGGATCCATCGGTCGCGGTCGCTGTTGATGCTGTCGACGAGGTCGAGACGGTGGCGCCGTGCATCTGCAGCTCGACCTGTTGCAGGTCCGGGTTCGCGGCAGCTTCTGGCGTGTTGACGACGAGCACTTCCGCCATGCCTGACGGTGTTGCGGTGAGGCGCAGGTCGACCTCGGGCAGGACGTCTGCGTAGGTGGCTGTGGCGCCGTCGATGGTCGGCGAGGGCAGGGCGCCGCCGGCGGGCCAGGACTCGCTGACCCAGGCGCCGGTGTCGGTCTGGACCTGTGCGACGGTGTCGGTGCCGCCGCGGGAGAACCGGACGTGGGTGTCGGTGGCCTTCGGTGCGATCCAGGACTGGTCGACGGGAACGAGGTCGGTCTCGACGGGGATCCACTGCCCGGCCTGCTGGGTGCGGACCGGGATGGTGTCCTGCGTCACGGTGAACGAGCCGTCCGGGTTCGCCGTGAGCAGGCTCGTCGGGGTGGTTTCGTCCGAGACGGTCACGCCGTGGTCGTGGGCCTGCGCGATCTCGGAGGCGTCCGCCGAGGTCGCGGAGGACCGGCTGTCCGCGATGGTCGGTGTGGTGGCGGCGGACCCGTCGGCGAACGCGGGTGCGCCCGTCGTCGCGAGCAGACCGAGCACCAACGCTGATGTGGCCACTGTCGCGACCACGGTTCTGCCGTGCGGCATTGAACCCCCTGTGAACATCCCGAGCGCGAACTGCGCGAGCACACCGTAGCGAGACCCCGAACCCGACGAAGACCCCCGAACACGGCACAGCGCACAGCCACGAGGCGGAGTTCGCCCGGACCGACGGGCATGGCCAGGTGGGTGATAGTCCTCACAGCTGCAGAGGCGCGAGCCCCGGATCTCCGCGGATCGGGCCCGGATCACCCGCGTTCGGGGGGCACCTGTCTGTGTGTTCCTGATCGATACGATCCGGAAGCCGTCCACGGAAGCTCCGCGCGCGGCCCTGAACCGAAAACTGGGGGGACTCGTGCATCGAGCAGCTGTAACCGTTCGCTTTGCGGTCGAAGGCGCTGACGCGTGAGCCGGCACCGTTCACGGCCGCAGACCCGTAAGCGCCTGAGGACTCGAGCATCGATCGCCCTGATCGCAGTCGTGGCGGTCACCACCTCCGTCTTGACCTACGTCAATTCCGGCGATTCGAGCATCGTCGCCGATCTGGGGACCTCCGTTTCGGGTCGCCATGCGGGTGCGATCGACCAGCACGTCCAGGCGTCGTCATCGAAGACGGTCACGACTCCGACGAAGCACCTGACGGCGAACAGCTGGGATCTCTCCCTCGGTGGGGAGCTGCCGGGGACTGGCCTCGTCACCTCTGCTTCTGCCGGGGGTACCGCAGCACGGGTGAGCGGTGCATGGCGCGCGCTCGGTGGCACGGGACTCGAAGTCGCCGCCGCACGTGCCGACACCTCGACCGGTGTCCTCGAACACGTGACCGCACGGGTGGCCTCTCGCGCCGCAGCGAAACACCAACACCTCCAAGGTGTCGTGATCAAGCTCACGCGCCCGACGAACCGGAAGAACGCTGCTCCCGTCGCCGTGAAGGTACCGACCAAGCTGCTCGCACAGCAGTTCGGTGCGGACTACGCACACCGCACACGTTGGGTGCAGCTGGATGGCGACAAGCCGTACTCTGCGGCAGCGGCGGTGCCGGTGGCAACGGTGACCTCGGCGAAGAGCGTGGTCCTGACACCGATGCTCGCTGCTCGCACGGTGACCCTCGCCGCAACGAGTGCGACGGCGTCGAGCAGTGGCTCGGGGAGCTTCTCCGCGACGTCCATGAGGGAATCCGGGTCGTGGGACGTGTCCGCGCAGACCGGAGACTTCACCTGGCAGTACCCGATGGCGGCTCCTGCACCGCCGGCAGGCCCGAGCCCAAATATCGCGCTTGCGTACGACTCGCAGAGTGTCGACGGCGAGACCGGCTCGACGAACAACCAGCCCTCGGCCGTCGGAGACGGGTGGGACCTCGCGGCGGCCGGTTCCATCGAGCGCCGATACGTGCCATGTTCCCAGGACGACGGTGCGTCCGGTCCGGTGAAGACTTCCGGCGACCAGTGCTGGAGAGCGGACAATGCGACGCTCTCCCTGGCAGGCCACAATGCGGCGCTGGTTCGCGACAAGACTTCCGGAACGTGGAAAATGCAGTCCGATGACGGGTCGCGCATCGAGCACCTCGTCGGCACCGGATCCGGTTGCTCTCCGAACGGGACCTACGACACCGACTGCTGGCGCGTCACGACGACCGACGGAACGCAGTACTACTTCGGGAAGAACCAGCTTCCTGGATGGGCGTCCGGAAAGGCCACGACCAACTCGACCTGGACGGTTCCGGTGTTCGGGAACGACGTCGGGGAACCTTGCCATGCGTCGACGTTCGCTGCGTCATCCTGCACACAGGCGTGGCGATGGAACCTGGACTACGTCGTCGATGTCCATGGGAATGCCGAGGCCTTCTACTACGACGCGGAGACGAACAGCTACGGCAAGAACGGCTCGGGCGCCACCAGCTACGTCCGAGGCGGCCAGCTCGATCACATCGACTACGGACTCACTGCCGGCACTGTCTACACGGCCAACGCCGCGAGCGGACGAGTCACCTTCGGCTACAACGCGTACGGACGCTGCAGCGACTCGACCCACGCAAACTGCACGAGTGAAGCCATAACAGCTGCAGCGACGAAGCCCGCGAAGCCGACCTACTACCCGGACGTGCCGTGGGACCAGTTCTGCACGTCGGCATGCACCGCCACTACTGTCCCGAGCTTCTGGACCGATGGCATGTTGGATACGGTGACGACAGCGGTGCGGTCGGGATCTTCCTACGCGACCGTCGACAAGTGGACGCTGTCGCATTCGTTCCCGTCGCCCGGAGACGGTACGAACGCTGCGCTGTGGATGACGCAGGTGCAGCACACCGGGTACTCAGGGAGCAGCTCGCTCACCGAGCCCGCCGTGAAGTTCGGCGGTGTGGCGATGCAGAACCGGGTCTGGGCGGTCGATGGCCTCGCACCGTTGGACAAGCAGCGAATCTCGTCCATCACCTCCGAGACAGGTGCTGTGACATCCGTCAACTACTCGGGCCAGGACTGCACGCCGGCAGAAGTCCCGTCGCTCAAGGGCGACTTGGCGGACAACGTGCGGCGGTGCTTCCCGCAGTGGTGGACGGGCAACGTCGTTCCGGCGCAAGAACCGAAACTCGACTTCTTCCACAAGTACGTCGTGACGAGCGTCGTGGATGATCCCCGCACCGGTGGGGGCAACGACCGGCCGCACGAGACGAGCTACGCGTACACCGGCAAGCCGGCATGGCGCTACTCGAATACGCCGTTCGTGCCGTCGAAGTACCGGACCTGGTCGAACTACGCTGGCTACGACACCGTAGAAGTGCGTGATGGAGCCAAGTCCTCGCCGGCCGATCAACAGGTCACCGCGTACGTCTTCTACCGGGGGCTCGACGGCGACAGGGCTTCCGACGCGGGTGGCACCAAGTCCGTCACGGTGACCGGAGCGTCCGGAGTCGACGATTCACCGTGGCTCGCTGGACGGACGCGTGAAACGGTCGTCCGGGCCGGGGTCGGCGGAGCGGTCATCTCCACCACGGTGCAGACTCCGTGGTCTTCGTCGGTCCTGGCGGACGACGGAACGCTGCAAGCTCGTCGGGTCGACGACGGAACCTCGAGGGTGACGGAGCCGACTTCCTCTGGGGCGACTAGGTCAGTGGTCACATCGAAGGACTACGACTCCCACGGTGAGGAGATCCAGGAGGAGACGCGGAGTTCCGACGCTGGCTCGACCTGCTCGACAACGACCTACGCTCCGGCGAACACGACCACCTGGCTGGTCGGCGTGCCGCTCGAGGAGAAGGTCGTCGATGTCCCGTGCGACACGCAGACGCCCGATGTGAGCGACGTCATGTCGGATGTTCGGACGACGTACGACAACGATGCGCTCGGGGCCGTCCCGACGCACGCTGATCCGACGAAGGTGGAGACCGTCTCGTCGTACTCCGGGTCGGCTCCTGTGTGGACGAAGGCGACTGCTGCGCAGTTCGACGCGATGGGCAGGGTGACCTCCTCCACTGACGAGATCGGACGGACGACGGCGACGACCTACGCACCGACGACCGGCGGCCCGGTCACGGCTGTGACCACGACGAACGTCAAGGGTTGGAAGCACACGGAGACGCTGGAGCCGGGGCGGAACTCGGTTCTGAGCGTGACTGACTTCGACGGCAGCGTCACGACGGCGAGCTACGACCCGCTCGGTCGGCGGACCCAGGTCTGGATGCCAGGACGGGCGAAGGCTGCTTTTCCTTCAGCGCCCAACTACGCCTACGCCTACACCGAGTCCCAGACTGCCCCTCTCGCCGTGGCGACCACCTCGCTCAACGCGACCGGAACGACCACCGCCTTCACGCTCTACGACGGGCTCGGTCGGCAAGTGCAGACGCAGCGCCCGTCGAGTTCCGGGGGCAGCGTCGTCTCCGACACGGCCTACGACAGCCAAGGCCGACCCACGTTGGTGAACAACGACTACTGGTCGAGCGGAAGCGCTCCGTCCAACAAGCTGTTCCTCCCAGTGAGTCAGCAGCAGATCCAGTCCAGCGTCGAGACGCAGTACGACGCCGTCGGCCGTTCCACGGCGGAGATCACGTCGTCGTACGGGGTCGAGAAGTACCGTACGACGACCCGTTACCTCGGTGCGGACGAAGTGGACGTCCTCCCGCCGGCAGGGGGCACGCCGACATCGACCTTCACGAACTCGCTCGGCAAGAAGACGACCTACCGTGAGTACCTCGGTGCATTCGGTTCGACCGAGCGCCAAGACACGCGCTATACCTACGACGGGCGCGGCGCGCTGAGTTCGATGCAGGACCCCGCGGGAAACCAGTGGTCGTGGTCCTACGACGTGCTGGGCCGTCGTGTCGCAGCGAACGATCCAGACGCTGGCTCGTCCACGTACGCTTTCGATGCAGCGGGTCGCCAGACGAGCAGCACCGACGCGCGTGGCGTGACGTTGACCACGCAGTACGACGACCTCGATCGTGAGACCGCCCGCTACGTCGGTGGTACCAACGGCGCCATCGACAGCTCGTGGACCTACGACTCGGTCAAGATCGGACAACTCAGTTCGAGCACGCGGTACGTCGGTTCCACTCCTGGTCACCCCGGGAGCGCCTACACGACCTCGATCGGAGGCTACGACGGTTCCAACCAGCCGACCGCGCGCACGGTCAGCATCCCGGCTGATGCTCCGGCCTTCGGAGGAACCACCTACACGACGAAGCAGGCCTACAACGCCGACGGATCGCTCGCTTCGGTGACCGCTCCCGCGATCGGGGGAATCGCTGCAGAGCGCTCCACGTACACGTACAACGCACTGGGGGCGCCGAGCAGTCTCGCGGGCATCAAGAGCTACGCCGGACTGACGTACGACGCGCTCAACCGGGTCGCACAGGTGGATCGTGACGGCACCGTGGTCAACACGACGGCGTACACGCGCGATGCGGCCACCGGTGCGCTCACCGGGATCCTGGATCAAACCGGGACGGGCTCATCGACGGTCGTCCAGGCGAAGCGGACCTACACGAGGAACGCTGCCGGATCGATCACGTCGACGTCTACGACGGGCACAGCGGGGAGCGAACTCGAGTGCTACGCGTACGACTCCCTGCAGGAACTGACCGAAGCATGGACCCCGACAGCGAGCTGTGCGAATGATCCCGTCGTCGGCGGTCTCGGCGGCGCAAGCCCCTTCTGGCACTCGTACGAGTACGACACGAAAACCGGGAACCGGACTTCGGAAACGAAGCACGTAGCCAGCGGTGACGTCGTCTCCAGCTACTCCTATGCGTCGCCAGGGTCCGCCCATCCCCACGCCGTGGAGCAGGTTGCTCAGGCGACAGCCGGATCAGCTGTCGAGAACTCGACCTACAGTTACGATCCCGCCGGCAACACCATCCAGAACGACGACCTCTCGTTGTCGTACGGCGCCGACGGCAGTGTGTCGTCGATCCAGTCTGGCTCGGGGCAACAGCAGGAGATCTACGACGCCGAAGGAGCGCTCCTGCTCCAGATCGACCCGGTCGACGGCGCCGCTCTCTTCCTCGGTGACACCGAGCTCCGGCAAGAGCCTTCGGATGCAGAGCCGAGAGCCACGCGCACGTACGCCCTCGCGGGCGTCCTGATCGCTGAGCGTTCCGTCGAACCGACGGGTCAGGTCGTCACGGCGCTCGACAGCGACATCAATGGGAACGCCGACCTGGAGAGTTCGGTCTCGGACGGCAAGGTCGTCCGACGCTGGTTCGATCCGTTCGGCAACCTGCGCGAGCCCTCGCCGACGTGGGGATCGAAGCGAGGCTTCCTCAATGCACCCGCGTCGGACTTCTCCGGGCTCGTGCAACTCGGAGCGCGTGCCTACGATGCGTCGCTCGGACGATTCCTTTCGGTCGACCCCGTTTCCGGGACGGACAACCCTCGTCAGAACAACGCGTACGGCTACGGTGCGAACGACCCCGTCAACAACACCGACGCGACCGGCGAGTGCTACCTGGCCATCGGCGGAGGCGGCAACTGTGGCGGTGGGGTGGAGCACGTCAACCCCCACGCCCCGAGCGGTATCAACCACGGCGCGAACGGCCGTGTCTGGGTGACCATCCCCCGCCGACCGTCTGCGCCCCGACCGGCAACGACCTACACGTACGTCAGCGGTGTTCGCCTCGCGCAGCCCCACCCGGTCGGACCGTACTCGAACTTCGAGGTCTCCAGGAAGCAGGCACTGGCAGGCGAGGCGCGCACGCAATGGGCCGCCTGGCAGCTCGGTCAGCTCCTCGACCTGTTCAACGCCCTTCCCCTCGAGGGGGCGGCGGAGAAGGGCGCGGCCGCTGTGGGAGTGGCCGGGGCAGGGGGGCGTGCTACTGCAAGGACTTATCAGCTTGCGCAGGCTCGCGCGGACGCGGCGGCGGCGGCGGAAGCGGTTGCGTCCAGGCTGGCCGCGAATTCAGCGAAGGGCCGAGCAGGTGAGGCATGGGCTGCCGATTACCTCAAGATGAACAAGAATGGAAGACGGTTCGATGCGCCAAGCGGGAAGGTCGCTTACCGTATCCCGGACTTCTTCAAACGAGGCGAGAGTCTCTCAGAGATCAAGAACGTGTCTCGCCAAGGTTGGACCACGCAACTGCAGGACTTCGCTGAGATTGCGAAACAGCAAAATGTGACCTTCAACCTCTATGTTCGAAAGAACACCACACCGTCGTCGCGACTGTTGCAGGCCGAGGAAGACGGTCTCGTGACGATCCACCGAGTGCTCCCGAGGTCCTGATGCCGTTCACTCCAGAAGAAGCAGCCGAGCAGGCGGCGATCCTGGCCGACCTCCGCGCGCTGGGGTACGACTTCTCGAACCTGTCCGTCTTCGCCCAGGCCGGGATTCGTTACAAGGACGCGATCCCCCTGCTGATCGAGTGGCTGCGGAAGGCGCGGACGCCGGCGATGCAACAGGACCTCGCTCGGGCGTTGAGCAATCCATCCGCGAAGGGAATCGCGATGCCCGCGCTGGTCGAGGCGTTCCGGAACTTCCCTGACGAAGCGGGCACGCGCTGGGCGGTGGGGAACTCGATCGAGACCGCGTACGTGGACGCGTACTTCGACGACGTGGCAGCGCTCGCGCTCGATCCCCAGTATGGACGTGCACGGCAGATGGTGGCCCTCGCGCTGGGGAAGTCGAAGCGGCCCGAAGCGGTCGACGTCCTCCTGCAACTCATGGACGACCACGACGTCAGCGGGCATGCGGTGTTCGCACTGAGCAAGCGGCCGAATCCTCGAGCGCGGGCGGCGTTCGAGGAGAAGCTGACCGACGACCGCCCGTGGGTGCGGAAGAAGGCGGCGCTCGGGCTGAAGAAGATCGAGTGAAGCGAAGCAGCTGACGAACTGGAGGCACGGTGCCAGCTGGCACCGTGCCTCCAGTCCGGGGTGGGTCCGCGTCAGCTCGCGGTGCCTTCGAGCGCGTCGAGCGCGGCCACGTCCTCGGCGGCCAGCACGAAGTCGACGTCGGCGTTGTCGGCGATGCGCGACGGGGTCGTGGACTTCGGCAGCGGCAGGACGTCCTTCTCGAGCAGGTAGCGGATCGCGACCTGGGCGACGGACTTGTCGTACTTCGCCGCGATCTCGGCGATCTGCGTGTTCTCGAGCAGGCCGCCGGTGGCGAGCGGCGAGTAGCCCTCGGTGAGGATGTCGTGCTCGCGGTCGAACGCGGTCGTCTCGTCCTGGGTGTTGCCGATGAACCAGCGGATCTGGTTCGCGTGCGGGACGACGTCGGTGCGGCCGAGCAGGTCCTCGAGGTCGGTGACGGCGAAGTTCGAGACACCGATCGAGCGGGTCCTGCCGGCGTCGTAGACCTCTTCCAGGACCTTCCACACCTCGACGTTGCCGTCGCGGTGGTCGGAGCCGATGGCGTCCCAGGGCCACGGTGCGTGCACGAGGTAGAGGTCGATGACGCCGACGTCGAGGTTGCGGCTCGAGGTCTCGAAGGCCTCGCGGGCGCCGTCGGCGGTCTTGATCTCGGCGGGCAGCTTCGTGGTGACGAAGACCTCGTCGCGCGGGACGCCGCTGTCACGGATGGCCTGGCCGACGCTGGCCTCGTTGCCGTAGGCCAGGGCGGTGTCGATGTGACGGTAGCCGGCGTCCAGGGCGGTCTTCGTGGCGTCGTAGGCGTCGTCGCCGGACGGGATCTGCCAGGTGCCGAAGCCGATCTTCGGGATGTGCAGGCCGTTGGACAGGGTGAACGTGTCGGTGAGAGCGGGCATGCGACGGACAGTACGCCGCGGGTTGGTGGACGTGTGGAGCGCCGCCACCGCGCACCGCGCCCCTGCACGGGCATCGCGCCCCGACTCACGTGGGTGCGATGCCCGCCTGGGGGCGCGAACGCGTCAGGCGACGGACGACTGTCAGCGCGTGCGCGCGCCGATGCGCGGCAGCACGAAGCCGAGGACGATCATCGCGACGGCGAGGAACGCGTGCAGGACGTTGTCCGCGCTGTTCAAGGGGACGAAGTTCGCGGGGTCCGCCATGCCGGCCGTGAACAGCCCGTAGACGAACAGGACGGCGTAGACGATGCCGCCGACGACCAGGTAGAGGCGAGCGCCCGACGCCGAACGGGCTGCGATGAGTCCGACGATGCCGAAGAGCAGGTGCACGATGTTGTGCAGGACCGACACCTGGAACAGCCCCAGGAGCAGGGCCATGGAACCGTGGCCGGCCATCGACATCGAGCCCATGTCCATCGTGAGTCCGGGGATGAAGCCGGCGATGCCGACGATCAGGAAGACGACCCCGAAGAGGAGTGCACCCTTCTGGGTCCACGTCGAGCCGGTGCGGTTGCGAGCGGTTGCTGCGTTGCTGGTCATGGTTGGACCTCTCATCTCGTACGCGTCGCGGATGTGACGCACAGGGCATTCGTAGTCGATGCGCAGTCGGATTGCAGGGACGATCCGATTTCCGAACGTCGGTGCACCTGCTGAGTCGGTGCGCATGCCGTGCTGCCTACGCTCCGCAACACGGCAACACCCGACGGAAGGCAACACCATGGCAAGCGGAGTCGCAGCGGTATGGGTCCCGGTCACCGACATGCACCGGGCGGTCGCGTTCTACCGCGACACCCTCGGGCTGACGGTCACGGACGAGTCCGACGACTGGAGCGAGATCGACGCGAACGGTCTCATGATCGGGCTGAACGGTCGCGAGTCGGCGAGCCCGTCGAGCGATGGGGGAGCGGTCATCACGTTCCAGCCGGACGGGTCGATCGAGGACGAGCTGGCGAGCATCCGTGAGCGTGGTGCGGACGTGCAGGGCGAGATCAGCGAGCACCCGTGGGGCAAGATCGTCCCGTTCAAGGACAGCGAGGGCAACGACCTGCAGTTCTACGCGCCGCCGCAGGGCTGACGCGACCCCAGGACAGACGGGAGGCCCGGTGCCAGCTGGCACCGGGCCTCCCGTCTGCGCGCGGTCGCCTGCAGAGCGCTACGCGACAGCGATCTCGTTGGGCACGCCCGGCAGTGCATCGCTCGAGGCGACGACCTTCCCGGTGGTGAGGTCGACGGCGTGGACCTTCCGCTCGGCGGGGTCGGTGACGTAGGCGATGTCGCCAGCGACCTTCACGGCGGGGTGGGCGTCCTGCCACTCGGCCGGGCCCTCCCACGCGTCGATCACGGGGAACGAGTCGAGTTGCTCACCGGTGGTCTCGTCGAAGGTGTGCAGGGCGCCGTCGTCGCCGAGGACCACCGCTTCGTCGCCGGGGCCGCGTGCGAGGTCGCGGAACGTGAAGCCGACGCCGTCGGGCATGTCCGCGACGGTGTACTTCCCCGAGGCCGCGTCGATCAGGGCGATCTGGTCGAGCAGGTACCCCTCGCTGTCCGGGTCGTCGTTGTAGTCGCCGACCGCAACCGACGAGTGTGGCGTGGTGAACAGGTTGCCAGTGCGGCCGTACTCGGTCGGGGCGTCGAGCTTCTCGAACGCGCCGTCGGCGTAGACGAGCGCGCCGTCGGTGCAGCCGAAGACCGCGACCTCGTCCTGGACCGCACCTTCGCCGTGCACGTCCGGGCAGGCTTCGGAGCGCGTGCGTTCCTTGCCGTCGGTGTCCAGGGCGCGCACGCCCGAGCGGCTCTCCTCGGTCCCGATGGTGGTCAGGAGCGTGCCGTCCTCGAGCTCGATCGCGACGCCGTGGTGCGCCGCCTCGGACTCGGTGGTCCGGGCGTCGGGCAGGGCGTCGCCGTCGAGCTCGGTGTTGTCGAAGGTCGTCACGTCGCCGGTGCCGTCGGCGAACAGGGCGGTGTGGTCACCGTGCACGACGGCGTGCCCACCGGTGTCGGCCGGGAAGACCGCGTCGGTGAGGGCCGGGTCCGCTGCGGTGTCGAGCACCCGGAAACCCTCGGGCACCGTGACGAGCACGTGGCGGCCGTCGCCGGCGGGGTTCACCCGGGTGAAGCCGTCGACGGCGTCGTCGGCCACGACCTGCAGGTCCTGGTCGAGCACGAGCAGGCCGCCGTCGTAGGTCAGCGTGATGCGGGTGCCGTCGGCCTTCGGGGCCGAGGTGCTCTCGGCATCGGCGGCGTTCGTGGCGCACCCGGTCAGGGCGAGGGCCGCGGCACTGAGCAGCGCGGCCGGCAGTGCTGCGGCGCGGAGGGTCTGGGTTCTGGTCATGTCGAACACTGTACTGATTCTCATTCTCATCAAGAAATCGGAGCCGTCAGGCCGTCGACGATCGACTCGGTGTTCGAGCGCATCATCCCGAGGTAGGTCGACGCGGCGCCGTCCTCGGTCAGGGACTCGGTCGCCAGCGAGCGGATCGACACCTGCACGTCGACCTCCTCCGCCAGGACCTCGGCCAGGCGTGCGGGTTGCGAGGCATCGGCGAAGATCGTCGGGACGCCCGCCTGCTCGATCGCGTCCGCCAGGTCACGCAGGTCGGCGGCACTCGGGGACGCCAGGGTCGTGCCGCTCGGGATCACGGCACCCACCACCCGGAACCCGTAGCGGTCGGCGAGGTAGCCGAACACGTGGTGGTTCGTCACCAGGGCCCTCCGATCGGCGGGGACGGTGTCGAACGCGGCGGTCATGTCGTCGTCGAGGGCATCGAGCCGGTCGGTGTAGGCCTCGGCGCCGGGTGTGTCGATGCCGACGGCGTCCAGTTCGTCGTCGAGGGCCTCGACCACGTCGACCATCCGCGCGGGGTCCGTCCAGAAGTGCGGATCGGGGCCGCTGTCGTCGTCGGTGGTCCACTCCAGGGCGTCGATCGCGTCGCCGGCGGTGAACACGGGCACGCCGTCGTCGGCCGCGGCGCGGACGTGGTGGGCCACCCCTTCCTCGAGCCCGAGGCCGTTCTCGACCACGAGGTCGGCGCTCCGGAGTCGCGCCGCCTGCTGCGCGGAGACCTCGAACGAGTGCGGATCGCCGCCAGGGGGCATGAGCACCATGACGTCGACGTCGTCGCCGACGACCTCGGTCACGACGTCGCCCAGGATGTTCGTCGTCACGGCGACGAGTGGGCGGTCCGAGCCGGTCGTGGTGCAGCCGGCCGTCGTGACGGCGACGGCTGCGACGACGAGTGCTGCGGTCAGTGCGCGCCCGCACACCCTCACAGTCCCACCTCGGCGAAGGCGACGGGCGCGAACGGGAACTCGACGGTCCGGGCCACGCGGGCGCCGTCCGCGAAGTCGACCTCGTGGACGACGGGGGTCGTGGGGTCGGCCACGTACGCACGCTGCGCGTCGAGCTGCAGCAGCGGCGCTCGGTCGCCGTCGACCAGGGGATCGGTCGTCGCGACCTTCCCGGTCGAGGCGGTCACCACGACCACCCGACCGGCGTCGTCGACCCCGACCACGTGCTCGTCCTGGTCGTCGACGGCGACCACCGCACGCAGGGGCCGTTCGGTCGGCACGTGCTGCCAGGAGCCCTGTCGGACGTCGAGCAACCAGAAACCGGTGTCGCCCGCGAGTCCGGCGACCGTGGGGCGACCGGACCGCGCGGCGAACGCGGTCGGTCGTTCGGCGTCGTCCGGCAGCGCGACGAACGAGGCGTCGCCGGCATCGTCGACGACGACCGCTCCGTCGGCGCAGCCCACCACGGCGCCGGCGCGGGTGACGATCCCACCAGCGGGGTCGGTGCAGGCGTGTCCGGCGCTGGCCGTCCCGGTCGACCCGGTCTGCGCTCCGTCGCCATCGAGGACGCGGACGGTGTCGCCGTCGGCGGCCACCAGGTGCTCGCCGAGCGGCAGCAGCACGGTCGCGTCGAGTCGGGCGGTCTCGTCGAGCTCGCCCTGCCCGAGTGCCGCGCGGTCGAGCACCACTGCCTCGCCGCGCTCCGGCCAGGCGATCGTGGTCATCGTCTCCGACGAGTGCACCTGGACCGGACCGCCGCCCTCGAGCGTCCCGACGACGCGCGGCTCGGCGGCGTAGTAGTGCGTGTGGTCGCCGTGGTCGACGGTCCAGGAGCCGCCGTCGACGACCGTGGTGCGGTCGCCGTCGCTCGTCACCAGGAACCGACCGTCGGTCGCGGAGTGCTCGGCTGCGCCGACGCGGTCCAGGTCGGTCGTGTCGCCGGTGAGCAGGTCGTGCCGGGCCGTCTCGCCGGTCGCGGAGACGGCCAGGAGGCCCAGCTGCGGTTCCTGGGACTCGGTCGCGCCCGCCACGTAGCCGTGCGGGGCCGTGGTCGCGCTGGCGTCGTCGGCCGGCGGTGTCGACGCGGTGGAACACGCCGTGACGGTGAGCGCGAGGCCGGTCGTCAGGCCCAGGGCGCCCAGGAGTCGAGTGCGTCGTGCGCGTGTGCGGTCGGTGGTCGGGTCGTGGTTCATGGTGCCTCTCGTGCTGTGGCTCGGACGGGGTGTTCGACGGACCTGGTGGTCGCGCGCGCGACCCTGCGGACGACGGCGGCGGTGACACGGGACAGGGCGACCCCGGCGACGGCGACGGCCGCGATGCTGGCGCCGGCGGCGGTTCCGACGTGCCACGAGACGAGCAGGCCGACCAGGACGGCGGCGACACCGAGCATCGCGCCGAGGAGCATCGTCGAGGCCACGTGCTTCGTCCAGGCGCGGGCCGCGGCGGCGGGCGCGAGCAGCAACCCCACGACCAGCAGGGTGCCGACGGCCCGGTACGAGGCCACGACGGCGAGTGTGACCAGGCCGACGAGGACCACCTCGGCGAGGCGGGGGTGCAGGCCGAGCGTCGCGGCCTTGCGGACGTCGAAGGCCAGTGCCGTGAACGGTCGGTGGAACGCGGCGGCGACGAGCAGGGCGACGGCGACGGCGATCGCCAGGCCGACGAGGTCGGCGCGGGTGACGGCCAGCACGTCGCCGAACAGGATCGCGGTGACGTCGGTGGCGAAGGACCGCGATGCCGACACGATGATGACCCCGAGCGCGAGCATCCCGACGAAGAGCAGCCCGATCGAGGTGTCGTACGACAAGCCACCGCGTCGTCGCAGCGCCCCGACGCCGAACACCATCACCCCGGCGCTCACAGCGGCGCCGAGCACTGCGGGCACGCCGGTGAGCGCTGCGATCGCGACGCCGGGCAGCATGCCGTGCGACAGTGCCTCGCCCAGGAACGCCATCCCACGCACGAGCACCCACGTCCCGACGACGGCGCACAGCACCGCGGCCAGGGCGCCACCGGTCAGGGCACGCACCATGAAGTCGACGGTGAAGGGGTCGGTCAGCCAGGTCACGATCCGAGACGCTACATGAAAACGACTATCGATACTGATAGCGTGCTCAGGTGTTCGCGACCGATCCGATGCCCGCCGTCCGCCTCGAGCAGGTGACCGCCCGCCGCGGAGAGCGGACCGTCCTCGACGGCCTCGACGCGACCTTCCCTGCCGGCCGGGTCACCGCGCTGACCGGACCCAACGGATCCGGCAAGTCGACGTTGCTCGACGTGGTGGCGGGCGTGCTGCGGCCGACCGCCGGGCGCGTCACGGGCCTCCCGTCAGACGGCGTCGCCCACGTGAGCCAGTCCGTCCCACCGACCACGCTCCCGCTCACCGTCCGCGCGGCCGTCGCGATGGGCCGGTGGCGTCACCGGGCCTGGTGGCGTCCGCTCGGACGTGACGACCGAGCCGTCGTCGACGCGCAGCTCGCGCGGATGGCGATCGCTGACCTGGCGGACCGGCCCCTCGACGCGTTGTCCGGCGGGCAGCGGCAGCGCACGCTCGTGGCACTCGGGCTGGCGCAGCGGGCCGGGGTGCTGCTCGTCGACGAACCGACGGCCGGGGTCGACGCGGCGTCCGCGGCGCTCGTGGTGTCGGCGCTCGCCGCCGAGGCTGCCGACGGCGTCGTCGTCGTGCACGCTGCACACGACCCTGCAGCGATCGCCGCAGCCGACGCCGTGGTCACCCTCTCCGCGCCCTGACGGCGCGGGCGGCAGTCAGGGGCAGGCGACGGCGACGGAACCCGTCGAGGTCGTCACCGGCGCCGGTGCCGGAGCCTCGTCGGCGACCGGCGCTGCGCTCGAGCGGCGCAGTCCGAGGGAGACGAGCACGATCGCGCCCACGACGGCGACCCCTCCGGACAACCAGAAGTCCGCGGCGAGCCCGAACGACGACACCGCCGCGCCGCCGAGCACCGACCCCGCGGCGATCGCGAGCTGGATGGTCGTGACGAACAGCGCGAGCCCGGTCTCGGACCCGGCGGGTGACGCCGTGGACATCCACGTCTGCATGCCGAGCGGCAACGCGCCCCAGACCAGCCCCCACACCACGAGCAGCACGAACACCCCGACGACCGAGTGCGCGAGCAGGGGAAGCAGGACCACGGCGGCCGCGAGGGCGACCTTCGACACGCTGATCGTCCCGAGCACGCTCCGCCCGAGGGTGAAGCCGGCGGCGAAGTTCCCCACGATTCCCGCGACGCCGAACACCAGCAGCGCGAGCGTGACGGTGTCCGGGCCGACCCCGACCAGGTCCTGCAGGTACGGCGCGATGTACGTGTACGCGGCGAACTGTGCGGCGAACAGGAACGCGGCGGCGATCAGACCGACACGGGCGCGGGGGACGCGGAGCAGCGAGCCGAGCGTCGCGAACCGGACCTGCTGCTGCGCGGGGATGCGCGGCAGCATCGCGAGCTGCAAGACGAGCGCGACCAGACCGAGCACACCACCGATGACGAACGCGAGCCGCCAGGTGGCGAGCGACGAGACGAGGGCGCCGAGCGGCAGGCTCACGACCGTCGCGACCGAGACGCCGGCGGTGATGAGCGAGGTCGCCCGGATCGTGGCGGCCGGCCGGACCAGTCGACCGGCGATGCCGGCGCCGATCGCCCAGAACCCGCCGATGCCGACGCCCAGGAGCATGCGCGCCACGAGCAGCACACCGAACGACGGGGCGATCGCTGCGAGGCCGTCCGCCACCACGAGCAGCACGGTCAGCGAGACGAGCACGACACGGCGGTCCACCCGCGAGGTCAGGACCGTGACGACCGGTGCCGCGACGGCACCGACGAGCCCCGTGGCGACGACCATGAGCCCGGCCGTGCCGATCCCGACGTCGAGGTCGGCGGCGATGGCGGGCAGGAGTCCGATCGGCAGGAACTCGGAGAGCACGAGGACGAAGGACCCGAGTGCGACGGACGTGACACCGAGCCACCCGCGGCGCTCTGCTGACGAGGTCATGGGTTCGTCAAGCAGCGCCGGTCGCGGGCCATTCCCGCGTGTCGTGTCGCTACTCGCTGGCTACCGACACGGTGCGGCCCGACGCCACCGACTCCTGCGCCGCGAGCACGATCGACAACGTCCGCAGCCCGACGTGCACGTCCGGCTGCGGTTGCACGCCCGACCGGACGGCGTCGACGAACATCCGGAGCATCACGGCATCGGGGTCGGCGCCGTAACGGGACTCGATCGGCAGCCCGGTCTCCGCGACGATCCCGCGAGCAGCCGCACCGAAGAAGTCGAGCGACACCGTGCCGCCCGTCCCGGCGACGTCGAGCGTCAGTCCACCCCACACCGCCGAGGTGTCCGGCTTGCTCCACGAGCAGTCGATCGCGGCGACGACGCCGTTCGCGTACGTGATCGTGACGAGTCCGGCGGTCTCCGCCCGTGCCCGGGCCGCGTGCAGCGTGCGGTTCGCCACGGCCGTGACGGTGACGGGCGCCGAGCCCATCAGGCCCTCGAGCAGGTCCGCGATGTGCACGACGTGGTCGACGATCGCGCCACCGCCGGACAGCTCCGGCTCGGTGAACCACGACCGGGTCAGGGGGAGCATGCCGTTGTTCGCGCCGCGGACCGAGAACAGCTGTCCGAGCGCACCGGAGTCGTGCGCCGCTCGGAGCTTGTCGAACGCCGAGGTGAACCGCACCGGGAACGCCACCATGAGCATGACGCCCGCCGCGTCGACGGCGTCGCGGATCGCGAGGCCGTCCGCCCACGTGGTCGCGAGCGGCTTCTCGCACAGGACGTGCGCACCGGCGGCGGCCGCGGCCTCGACGAGTTCGCGGTGCCGGGCGTTCTCGCTCGTGACGACGACGGCGTCCGGGGCCCAGGCGAGCAGCTCGTCGTACGTCTCCGCGTAGGCGACCCCGAGCTCGTCGGCCAGGTCGCGGCCGCGCAGCTCGATGACCGTCTCGCCCGTGCTGACGCCGTCCGGGTCGGCACCCCGGACCTCGACCCCGGGCATCGCGGCGAGGGCGCTGAGGTAGCCGATCGCATGGGTGTGGGCGAACGACATCACGGCGATCTTCAGGGCGCTCATGCGCGAGCCCCCGTCATCAGGGACACCGGCTGCCCCGTGTCCATCGACTCGAGTGCCGCGTTCGCGATCCGGACCGCCTCGGCGCCGTCCGCCGCCGTCACCCGTGGAGCGGCACCGCCGGCGAACGCTCCGAGGAACTCGGCCAGTTCGAGTCCGTACGGGTCGTCGGCGGGGTCGACCTCGGGCAGGAAGCCGTCCGCGGCGTCGGGCACCGCGAGGTCGGCGACGTAGTCCTGTTCGTCGAGCGACCGGTGCGCCAGGCTGCCGCGTGTGCCCGTCACCGAGTACTCGGTCGAGAACGCGAGGTGCTGCGGTCCCCAGATCCCGGCGACGTGGCTGATCGCCCCGGACTCGTGCGTGAGCAGGACGTGCGCCGCCTCCACCGGCTCGGCCTCGGTGCCGGCACGGACGCCGACTGCCGACACCGTGGTGACGGGTCCGGCGACCCAGCGCGCGATGTCGAGGTCGTGGATCATCTGGTCCATCACGATGCCGCCGGACAGTGCCCGGTCGGCGAACCACGCGGTGCGGATCGGGAAGGCCCCGGAGCGCACGAACCGCAGGACCGCCAGGTCGCCCAGGAGGCCCGTGGTGACGGCGTCGTGCAGGCGCACGTACGCGGGGAAGAAGCGCACCACGTGGGCCGGGAAGAGCTGTCGGCCAGCGTCCTGCGCACGGGCCACCAGGTCGGCAGCGTCGGCGTCGGTCCGGGCGAGCGGCTTCTCCGACACGACGTCCTTGCCGGCGGCGAGTGCGGCGCGCACGACCTCGGCGTGGGCGAAGGTCGGCGTCACCACGTCCACGACGTCGACGGTGGCGAACAGGTCGTCGAGCGAGTCGACGACGGTGATCGACGACCCCGCGGCGGCTGCCGCCGGGGCGAACGCCGCCGCGAGCTCCGGTGCGCCGTCCTGCGCGTACACGACGACCGGGCCGAGGCGGAGCAGGCCGGGCATGTGCGCGTGGGCGATGCCGCCGGCGCCGACGAGGCCGATCCGGGGAGGGGTCGGGGGCATCGGGGCTCCTTCGCGGGGTGGGCCGGTCGACGATGACGGGGACGACGCCATGCTACCGAGCGGGGCGTCGCGGCTGACGCGGGCTCGGTGTCAGGCGTCGAGGGCGCGTCGGGCGGCCGCCACGACCTCGGCATCGGTCACGAAGTGCGCCGAACCGTCGTCGGCCCCACCCATCGGGACCCCTGCATGGGCGCTGTCCGGCGCGGCACGCTTGGCCGACAGGTGCACGGCGGCGGCACCCGTCGCGACCAGCGCCCGGATGTCGGCGGGGATGACGCCGGCACCGGCCATGACCTGCACCGGCCCGGCTGCGTCGACCATCCGGGCGATCGTGGCAGCGCCGGCTCCAGCGGTGGGCGCGCCACCGGAGGTCAGCACGCGCGTGAAGCCGAGCGCCGCGAGCGTGGCTGCTGCCGCGACGGGGTCCACCGCGTGGTCGATCGCCCGGTGCAGGGTGATCTCGGCGGTCGTGCTGACCGAGCGGGCGGCGTCGACGAAGCGGCGCAGGGCGTCCTCGTCGAGGGTCCGGTCCGGGCGCAGCGCACCGACGACGACGCCGGCGGCACCGGAGCGCAGGACCGTCCGGACCTCGCGCACCATGAGCTCGACCTCGTCGGGGGTGTGCACGAACCCGCCGGGGCGGCACCGGACCAGCGCGTGCGCCGGGATCCCGGTCTCGTGGGTCGTCTCGACCAGGGCCTGCGACGGGGTCAGCCCCCCGAGCTCGAGCCCGACGCAGAGCTCGACCCGGTCGGCCCCGCCGTCCCGTGCGACGACCGCACCCTGCGGCGAGGTGACCGCGATCTCGAGTGCAACGGGCGAAGGGGTCATGCAGAGGCTCCGAGTGGCTGGTCCGAGGCCGGGATGATCCTGGCGGTCAGGTCCGGGGCCTCGGGGAACACTCGATCGTAGGGGAACATCGGCCGCTCGATCCTGTGGTGCCCGAGGCGCAGCAGGTCCTGGTCGACACCACCCGGGGTGAGCGCGAGCATCCAGTCGGCGGCCATGTCGAACAGCTCCGGCTCGAGGTACCCGATCTTCACCACGACGACGTCGGCCTGCCGTGGTGCCAGGTCGAGGTCGGTGAAGTCGTGCTCGTGGTGGTACGGCTTGCGCAGCTTCGTCAGGATCGCGAAGACGCTGCCGACCTGCAGCACGACCTCGGTCTCGGCGTCGCGGTCGCCGTGCTTGATCGCGTGCACACGGCCGGTCATCGTGATCGGTCCGGCGTGCACGGCATCGACCGACGCACCTGCGGTCACCGTGACGGTCGCACCCACACCGGCCTCGACCGCGGTCGCCACGGCGGCAGCGCCGGGGACGCTCGCGTAGATCAGGGTGGGGCCGTCGGCGCTCGCGAAGGCCGGGTTCGCGAGCACCTGGGTCAGCCCCCAGGTCATGTCGCCGGAGCCGCCCGCGGTGGGGTTGTCGCCGGAGTCGGACACGAAGTACGGGTGTGCGGCGCCGGGCGCGAGCGCGGCGGCGAGGCACTCGTCGAACGTGCCGGTGGGTGCGACGAACACGAAGTCCTCGCGGACGTCCCAGAAGGCACGGGCGAGGCGCTCGGCCCCGGCGGCGACGGCGGCCTCGTCCCACCCGGTGACGACGGTGACGGCCTGGTCGCGGGGCTGGTCCGCCCAGGCGTAGCCGACCCAGATCGCGGCGTCGAGCACGCCGTCGGTCTGCTCGACGAGCGGCACCTGGGCGTACAGCGAGGCGGCGGGTTCGAGGCGGGTCGAGGTCTGCTCGCCGGGCAACAGGACGGGGATGGGGATCCAGGCCTTCACGGGGCGCTGCGCTCCGGCGGGACGCGTGGTGAGCACGTCGACCAGGTTCCGGACGGCACGTTCCTTGGTCTCCATGGCGTCCTCGTGCGGGGCCATCCGGTAGCAGGTGACCAGGTCGACCTGGTGGGCGAGCTCGCGCGTGACGTTGCCGTGCAGGTCCATCGACGCCGACACGATGACGTCCGGGCCGATCACCGCACGGATCCGTCCGAGCAGGTCTGCCTCGGCGTCGTCGAGCCCCTCGACGACCATCGCGCCGTGGATGTCGTACCAGAGGCCGTCCACGTGCTCGGCGTCGACGATCGCGCGCAGTCGCGTGACGATCTCGGCCGCGAGCTCCTCGTACGACGCCCGGTCCACGATGCCGCCGGGCAGTGCGTGCCCGATGAGCGCCCCGCGGAAGTCCGCCGCGTCCGACATCGCGGACAGGAACGGGTACCGCGCCACGACCTCGTCGCCACGGTCCGGGTGGAACGCCGGCGCGTGGGTGCGGGTGGGCGTGAAGGTCGACGTCTCGATGGCCAGTCCGGCGACGGCGACGACCGGACGGCGGGCACCGGCAGGGTCGGCGGGGACGGCGGGGGTGGCGGACACGGTCTCAGACACGGACGCTCCTGTTCCTGGTGGTGGACTGCGGGATGGGGGTGGACAGTTCCTCGAGCGAGGCGGCGAGGCCCCGCTGCAGTGCGAACTGGCCGGCACCGACGAGCCCGGCGTCGGCACCGAGCGACACCGGTTCGATGGCCAGGTGCTGCGTCATGAGCGGGTGGCAGCTCTCGTAGAGCTGACTGCGCACGGCCGCGATGAAGGGGTCGAGGGTGGAGAGGATGCCGCCCAGGTAGACGGCGTCCGGGTTGAAGAAGTTCACGTTGGCCGCGAGCACCTCGCCGAGGTACCGACCGGCCAGGCGCACGGCACGGGTGGCTTCGGGGTGCGCGTCCGAGGCGAGTCGGACGACGTCGGCGGTCGAGGAGACGTCGACCCCGGCGCTCGACAGGATCCGCACCAGGGCGGCTCCGGACGCGACGGTCTCGAGGCACCCGGTGTTCCCGCACGAGCACGGGGTGTCGCCGGCGGCGTCGATCCGCACGTGGGTGATGTCGCCCGCCGAGCCCGTGGATCCGCGGTACAGGCGGCCGTCGATGACGATGCCCGCGCCGATCGCCGACCCGGCCTTGATCGTGATGGTCTGCCGGCGTCCCGGAGGCTGCACGCTCTGCTCGCCGGCGGCCATGCAGTTCGCGTCGTTGTCGACGATCGCCGGCAGGCCGAAGCGGTCGGACAGCCAGGCGGCCACCGGGAACCCGTTCCAGCCCGGCATCCGGCTCGGCAGGTCGACGACACCGGCCTCGACGTCGACGGGTCCGGGCAGACTGAGCCCGACCCCGCGCAGACCGGCGCGGCCACGGTCGTCGGCGAGCCGCTCGAGCAGGCCGGCCAACCGCTGCAGGCCCGCGGTCGGGCCGTCGGAGAGTGCGAACGGGACGTTCGCGACGGACTCGAGCGCGCCTCCCGGCAGCACGATCCCGACCCGTGCGTGCCCGCCGCCGACGTCCGCGGCGACCGCGTACTCGTCGACGCCGCCGATGCGGAGCACCTTGCGGGGGCGTCCGCCGGTCGAGACGTCGGTGCCCTCTTCCGCGAGGAGCCCGTGCGACAGCAGCTGGGTGACGACGTGCGACACCGTCGACGGAGCGGCGCCGAGCAGCGTGGCGATCTCGGTGCGACTCGACGCCTGACCCGACGCGACGAGTTCGAGGACGCGAGCAGAGAGGTCCGTCACGACTTTCTCCAATCCGGGGGAAACGACGGTCGAACCGACCGATCACCCGGAGCCTAACCGGCGGAACGGCCCGTTCACCCTTTCGTCCAAATGGCAGAAACGCAGTTTTTACACGAAGATGTTTGTTTTTCCAACGGCTTTGGCCATTGACTGTGTCCGTGCCGCTCGGCACGCGTGCTCCACCTCCCCAGAACTCCCACGCACCAGGAGACACACATGACCAAGCCCCGCCGCTGGGCGCTCCTCACCGGAGCAGCGATCGCCGTGAGCGCCCTGCTCGCCGGATGTTCCGGGGGCGGTTCCCCCACCTCGAACGCGAACCCGGACGAGATCGACTACGCCCTCCCCGCGAACTTCACGCCCAACTGGATCCTGCCGATCGGCACCGCCGCGCACCTCAACACGAACAACGGCTCCATCGCGCAGTCGCTGTACGAGCCGCTCGTCGCGTACGACGGCTCCACCGGCAAGATCGCGTGGAACAAGGACGGTTCCGTCGCCACGGACGCGAAGTTCGCCGACGACGGCAAGAGCGTCGAGATCACCCTCGGTGACCGGCACTGGTCCGACGGCGAGGCGATCACGAGCCGTGACGTCGAGTTCTGGTTCAACCTGATCAAGGCGAACAAGGACCAGTGGGGCTCGTACTCGAAGGGCAAGGCGCCGGACAACTGGACCGCTTTCAAGACCGTCGACGACACCCACTTCACGATCACGTTCGACAAGGCGTACAACTCGGACTGGATGCTCGCCAACCAGCTGAGCCACATCATCCCGCTGCCGCAGCACGCCTGGGACAAGACGAGCGCGAGCGCGAAGGTCACCGACGCCGACGAGACCACCGCCGGCGCGAAGCAGGTCTGGAAGTACCTGAACACCGCGGCCGGCAAGATCTCCGACTACGCCACCGACGACCTGTGGAAGACCATCTCCGGGCCCTACGGCGTCAAGACCTTCACCACGGCCGGCAAGGTCACCCTGACGGCGAACACGAAGTACGACGGTGGCGAGAAGCCCTCGATCACGACCGTCAACCTGCTGCCGTTCACGACGGCCGACGCCGAGGTGAACGCGGTCCGTTCCGGCGAGGTCGACTACGGCTACATCAACGCCACGGACACGGACCAGGAGTCCTCGTTCACGGCGAAGGGCTACGAGGTCGAGCCGTGGACCGGCTGGGCCATCACCTACATGCCGTACAACTTCAACAACCCGGACATGGGCGCCGTCTTCAAGCAGCTGTACGCCCGCCAGGCCGTGCAGATGTCGATCGACCAGAAGTCGCTGTCGAAGGTCGTCTTCAACGGCACCGCCACCTCGACCTACGGCCCGATCCCGCAGGCGCAGGAGTCGGACTACGTCTCCGACGTGCAGAAGGACAACCCGTACCCGTTCAGCACGTCGAAGGCCAAGGAGCTGCTGACCAGCCACGGTTGGGAGGAGCAGGGCGGCACGATGGTCTGCACCGACCCCGGCACGTCGGCGGATCAGTGCGGCGAGGGCGTGCAGGACGGCACGAAGTTCACCATGAACGTGCTGTCGCAGTCCGGTTCGACCGTGACCGACAACATGATGAGCGCGATCCAGTCCTCACTCGCGAAGACCGGCATCGGCTTCACCATCAAGACCGCGCCGGTGTCGAGCGTCCTGTCGCAGACCCCGACGTGCACGAGCGACGAGGCCAGCTGTGACTGGGACCTGTCGTTCTTCGGCACCGCGGGCAGCTGGTACTTCCCCGCCTACCCGACCGGTGAGTCGCTCTTCCAGACCGGTGGTTCGGCGAACTTCGGCAGCTACTCGAACAAGCAGGTCGACGACCTCATCGACGCGACCACCACCTCGACCGACGCCACCGCCGTGCAGGACTACAGCGCAGCGGTCGCGAAGGACCTGCCGGTGATCTGGCTGCCGAGCCCCGACTACCAGATCTCGGTCGTCAAGAAGGGCCTGTCCGGGTTCGACCAGGACTCGCTCGCCAACTTCCACCCGGCCCAGTGGAAGTGGACCAAGTAGGAACGTGACCACGGACGGGAGGCGCGGTGTGCGCCCGACGCGCACCGCGCCTCCCGTCCGCTCCGACGCAACAACCCAGACGACGGAAGCCGCATGACCACAGTCCTCTACCTCACCAGGCGCGTCCTGCAGGCGCTCGCGGTGATCCTCATCGTCACGATCGTGGTGTTCTGCCTGCTGCACGCGCTGCCCGGCGGACCCGCCCGCGGTGTCCTCGGCGTCTCCGCGACGCCCGCGCAGATCACCGCGTTCAACCAGGCGCAGGGACTCGACCAGGCCCTGCCGGTGCAGTACCTGCGGTTCCTCGGCCGCCTGCTCACCGGTGACCTCGGCACCTCGTACACGCTCAACGAACCGGTGTCACAGCTCATCGCCGAGCGCCTGCCGAAGACCCTCGTCCTCACCGGCATCTCCGCCGTCCTCGGCCTCGTCGTCGCGATCCCGGTCGGCATGCTCCAGGCCGCACGCCGCAACGGCGCGGTCGACTACGCCGCCACCGCGCTGGCCTTCGTCTTCTACTCGACACCGGCCTTCTTCCTCGGCCTCGTCCTGATCATCGTGTTCAGCCAGCAGCTGCCGTGGCTGCCGTCGCAGGCGCCGAGTGGCAACACGCTCGCCGAGGTGTTCCAGGACCCCGCCGGGCTCGTCCTGCCCGTCGTCACCGGAGCGCTCGCGATGATCGCCGTGTTCAGCCGGTACATGCGGGCATCGACCCTCGAGAACCTGCAGGAGGACTACGTCCGCACCGCGCGCGCCGGTGGTGCCTCGACGATGACGATCCTGCGCCGGCACGTGTTCCGGAACTCGCTGACGCCCGTCGTCGCGATGCTCGGCTACTACCTGCCCGTGCTGTTCGGCGGTGCCCTCGTCACGGAGCAGCTGTACAACTACCCCGGCATGGGGCTCCTGTTCTGGAACGCGGCGCAGTCGTCGGACTACCCGACGCTGCTCGGCTGCGTCCTCGTCATCTCCATCGCGACCGTCATCGGCACCCTGGTCGCCGACGTCGCCCAGTCCCTCATCGATCCCCGAGTGAAGGCGGACCGCGCATGAGCGCCACGTCAGTCATCGACACTGCGTCCACCCATGACGTGAAGGCGGACCGCGCATGAGCGCCGTACAACTGGCACCCGAAGCACCGGGCGCTCCCGTCACCGTCGCGGCCACCGGGTTCCGGCTCGCCGCCCGCCGGTTCCGCGGCAACACGCTCGCCGTGATCGGCCTGGCCGTGATCGTCGTCATCGTCCTGTTCTGCTTCGTCGGACCGTTCCTGTACCCGACCGACCAGACCCACACCCTGCTCGAGCAGGCCAACCAGGGACCGAGCGCCGCACACTGGCTCGGCACCGACGCCGTCGGCCACGACGTGCTCGGCCGGTTGATGTACGGCGGCAAGGTCTCGCTCATGGTCGGCATCGCCGCCGGGGTCCTGGCCACCGTCGTCGGCACCCTCTGGGGTTCCGTCGCGGGCTACGTCGGCGGCTGGGTCGACGCGCTGATGATGCGCGTCGTCGACGCGGGCATCGCGATCCCGGCGCTGTTCATCCTGCTCGTCATCTCGGCCATCACGACCCCCGGTGTCGCCGGGCTCATCCTGATCCTCGGGCTGGTCTCGTGGCTGGTGCCGTCCCGCCTGATCCGCGCCGAGACCCTGACGCTGAAGAACCGCGACTACGTGCTCACCCTGCGCGCGATCGGCGGCTCGCACGCCCGCGCCATCGGCAAGCACCTGCTGCCGAACTCGGTGTCCACGATCGTCGTCGCCGCCACCTTCCAGGTCGCCGACGCGATCCTGCTCGTCGCCTACGTCTCGTACCTCGGGCTCGGCGTGCAGCCGCCCGCGACGGACTGGGGCGGCATGCTCTCGGCGGGACTCACCGCCGCGTACTCCGGACGCTGGTGGCTCATCGTGCCGCCGGGCCTGGCCGTGATCCTGATCGTCTGCGCGTTCAACGCCGTGGGCGACGGACTCCGGGACGCCTTCGACGTGAGGGGCCGCTGATGACCACCGAACCGATCCTGCGAACGACCGACCTCGGCGTCTCGTTCAGCACCGAGTCCGGCACCGTGTCGGCCGTCCGGGGCGTGTCCCTGACGGTCGCGCCGGGTGAGACGCTCGCCCTGGTCGGCGAGTCCGGCTCCGGCAAGTCCACGGTGGCGCTCGCCGCGATGGGCCTGCTCTCCGGCAACGCGACGGCGACGGGCAGCGCGCTCGTCGCCGGTCACGAGGTCGTCGGCGCGTCCGAGCCGTCGCTCCGTGCACTGCGGGGCTCGACCGTCTCGATGGTCTTCCAGGAGCCCGCGACGGCCCTCGACCCGCTCACCCGGGTCGGTGCGCAGATCGCCGAGGTGATCCGGAACCACCGAACGGTCACCGCCGCGCAGGCCGCGGCCGAGGCCGTCGACCTGCTCCGTCGCGTCGGGATCCCGTCGCCGGAGCAGCGGGCCCGGTCGTTCCCGTTCCAGCTGTCCGGCGGGCAACGCCAGCGCGTGGTGATCGCGATGGCGATCGCGAACTCGCCGAAGCTGCTCATCGCGGACGAGCCGACGACCGCCCTCGACGTGACCGTGCAGGCCGAGATCCTCGAACTGCTCCGGAAGCTCGCCGTCGACACCGGCACGGGCGTGCTGCTCGTGACGCACAACATGGGCGTCGTCGCGGACTTCGCGGACCGCGTCGCGGTCATGCTGCAGGGCGAGATCGTCGAGACCGGCAGCGTCGAGGACGTCCTGCTCCGTCCGGAGCACGAGTACACGAAGCGGCTGCTCGCCGCGGTGCCACGGCTCGACGTGGCGGGCGACCGTCCCGCCGCTCCCGTCGACACGGGGTCCGCTGACGCGGCAGCCGGGAGGCCCGGTGCGGCCCCGGTGGTCGACCTGCGGGACGTCACGGTGACGTTCGGGCGCGGGGCGCGCGCCGTCCACGCGTTGCAGGGGATCGACATCGCCGTGCACGCGGGCGAGACGGTCGGCCTGGTCGGCGAGTCCGGCTCCGGCAAGTCCACCGCGGCCCGGGTGGCGCTCGGGCTCGTCAAGCCGACGTCCGGCACGGTGTCGCTGTTCGGGCAGGACCTGCGCAGCGCCCGTGGTCGTGATCGACGGGCGCTCCGGTCCGGCATCGGCGTCGTGCTGCAGGACCCGGTGGCCTCGCTCGACGCCCGGATGTCCGTGGCGGAGTGCATCGCCGAACCGCTCGCCGTGCACCGCCGTGGGATGTCGTCGGCGGACCGGCGTCGCCGGATCGACGAGGTGCTCGACGCCGTCCGGTTGCCGCGGTCGCTCGCGTCGCGTGCACCCCGCGAGCTCTCGGGCGGCCAGCGCCAGCGGGTCTCCCTCGCCCGTGCCCTGGTGCTCGAGCCGCGGTTGCTCGTCGCCGACGAACCGACCTCGGCGCTCGACGTCAGCGTGCAGGAGACCGTGCTCGAGGTCCTCGGTGAACTGCAGGACGACCTGGGCTTCGCGTGCCTGTTCGTCTCGCACGACCTGGCCGTCGTGCAGCACTTCGCCGAGCGCGTCGTGGTGATGCGCCAGGGCGTCGTCGAGGAGCAGGGCACCACCGGCACGACGCTGCTGCACCCCACGACCGACTACACCCGACGCCTGCTCGCCGCCGTCCCCGTGCCGGACCCCGTCCTGCAACGGCAGCGCCGGACCGAGCGCCTCGCCTCGCTCGCGGCGGTGACCGCGTGACCCGGGTGATCGCCGGCGTCGACGTCGGCGGCACGAACACCAAGGTCGTCCTGACGACCCCGGACCTCGAGGTCATCGACCGCGTCGACCTGCCGACGCCCGCCCACGCGGGCGGGGCGGCGATCGTGACGGCCGCCGTCGGGGCGGTGACGGGCCTGCTCGTCCGGCACCGGGCCTCCTTGACGGGTGTCGGGGTGGGCGCGGCCGGCGTGGTCGACGCGGCCACGGGCACCGTCCTGGTGACGGGCAACTCGTTCACCGGCTGGGCCGGTTACGGCGTGACCCGCGCGGTCAACGACGCCCTCGGCGTGCCGGCGACGCTCGACAACGACGTGAACGCGTTCCTGCTCGGCGAGATCGCCACGGGTGCCGTCGCGGGGGAGTCCGACGTGCTCGGGATGACCCTCGGCACCGGGGTCGGCGGTGCGTTCGTACTCGGCGGACGGCTGTTCGCGGGGCCGCGCGGCGCCGCCGGCGAGATCGGCCACGTGCCGGGATTCGGCGACGCGCTGTGCACCTGCGGACAGGTCGGACACCTCGAGACCATCGCGGGCGCGCGGGGCATCGCCGACCGGTACGCCGAACGATCCGGCCGACGGCTGTCGGCGCGCGACGTCGCCGTCGCCGCACGGGCCGGTGACACGGACGCCGCTGCCGTCTTCCAGGTCGCGGGGTGGGGACTGGCGCGCGCCGCCCTGCTCACCGCGGGGATCCTCGACGTCACGACGATCGTGATCGGCGGCGGCATCGCGCGGTCGTGGGACCTGCTCGAACCGGCCATCACCGCGGCGATCGCGGCCGAGCCGCCGGTGAGCGGTGCGACGATCCGGCTGGCGCAGTCGACCCTCGGGTCGGACGCCGTGGCGCTCGGTGCCGCGTCGCAGGTGCGCGCGCTCGTGCTCGAAGCCGAGCCGGCGTAGCGGCGGACCGGGGACGGCTCGGGTCAGCGCACCCAGACGACGATGCCGCGCAGGTCGTGCAGCACCGCCGCGAGCCCCGCACGGAGTGCGCGGTCGGCACGGTCCTCGGTGAAGGTGGACGGGTCGTAGTGGCTCGACGGCCCGAGCCCTTCGCCGCGGAAGCCGCCGCCGGTCCAGTCCGCGGCCGTCACGTTCGACGTCGGCTCGGCGATCTCGGCGCCGACCACCAGGAACTGCTGGTGCAGCGCCGACGGCGACACCGCGGCGAGCGGGTCGACCATGTGGTTGCCGACACTGATCACCAGGTCGGACCGCTCGTCGACCGCCCGGGTGACCGCCGCGATCCGGTCGTCAGCGTCCGTCGCCGACACCCTCGTGACGGTGACGTCCTCGTCCGCCGCCCACGACGTGACGGCGTCGAGCAGGGTCCGGGTCGGGGCGTCGTCGGCGTCGCCGGCGTCCGACAGGAGCACGACGTCGTAGCCGTCGGGGGCGTGCACCCCGGACCACGAACCGGGCTCCGGGTGGATGGTGGCCTCGGGTGCCGGCGGCTGCGTCGGGTCGGAGAAGCCCGCGCCGAGGCCACCGGCCGTGGCGTGCGCCGTCGCCGACGTACCGGTGCCGGCGTCGGCTCGTGCGTCGGTCCCGCCGGGCGTCGCCGAGCACCCGGCCAGCAGGGCGGCGCCGGTGCCGACGAGGGCGACGGCGGTCAGCAGGACGGTCGTCCGAGCAGCGAGGCGGGTCACTGCGACATCGAAACACGACGGTGCGCCGCACCGGGCCGGCTCCGGCGGCTGTCCGACGCCTGTCCCTCTGCTGGTCACCACCTGTTCACCTGCCGGTCGCTCGAGAGCCGGATCGTCTGCGTGTGCCTTCCGGAACCCCCGTCGCGCTGGTGCGCGCCCGCCCTGCCAGCCCTGTCCGTCCGTCCGGCCCGTCCGCGCTGGTCGCCGCCGCGCTCCTGCTGCTCGGCGTGGTCGTCGTCGGCGTGCTGGCCGGGGCGGCACCGGCGTCGGCGCACGGCTTCAGCTCGGTGGTCTACGCGAAGGTGACGTCGACGGGGCCCACGGTGGTGCACGCGGAGCTCGGGCTCGAGTACGACCTGATGCTCGTGTCGGTCGCCACGAGCGAGCACGACGACGCGTTCCACACGCAGGGGCAGGCGGCCTGGGACGACGGCGACTTCCCCGGGATGGTGTCGGCGGCCGAGGCGCACACCGACGCGCTCGGGAAGTACGTCGTCGACCGCTTCTCGGTGACGGGGGCCGGCGGGCAGCGCTGCACGGCCGTGCTCGGGAAGACGGTGACGGTCGACCTGCAGGACGAGGTGCCGTACGCCCACGTGGCCGCGGACTTCACCTGCCCGGAGCCGTCGGAGACGCAGACCGGACACGTGGTGACGTCGCGGCTCTTCCCGGACAGCGAGTCCTTCGTCCGGGACACCAAGACGATCGTCACCTACGACGTCGACGCGAAGCAGGGATCGGCGACGCTCGACGCCTCGCAGCCGTCGTTCTCGACCGAACAGTCGGCCGGGCAGCGCTTCTGGGAGTTCTTCCGCCTCGGTGCCGAGCACCTGCTGACCGGGATCGACCACATCCTGTTCCTCGTCGCGCTCATCGCCGGGTCACGGCGCCTGCGCGAGGTGGTCTACACCGCGTCGGCGTTCACGATCGCGCACTCGATCACGTTCATCCTCGCCGCGCTCGGGGTGGTGAGCCCGCCCGCGATCGTCGTCGAGCCGCTCATCGCCCTGTCCATCGCCGCCGTGGCCGGCTGGTACCTGTGGCGGCTCTGGCGGCGCCGGTCGCGGGCCGACGAGCTCGTGGTCGGTGGACACGGGCACTTCTCGCTGGACCGGGCCGGCTGGACGCGCCTGGCCGTCGTGTTCGCGTTCGGGCTCATCCACGGACTCGGGTTCGCCGGGGCGCTGGGCATCCACGAGGCGTTCTCGTGGCAGCTGCTCGTGTCGCTCCTCGTCTTCAACGTCGGCATCGAGGCGGTGCAGCTCGCGATCATCGTCATCGTCTTCCCGCCGCTGTCCCTCCTGCGTCGGAAGGCCCACCGGGTCTCGGTCTGGGTCACCGGGGTCGTGACCGCCGGGGTGTTCGTGATGGGGATGATCTGGTTCGTCGAGCGGCTCGCAGCGGGATGACCACGACTTGTCACTCAGCGTTTACCAAGACGTTTCGCAGTGCATGCAGAGTCTTCCGTGCTGCACCATCCCACGTCTGAGAAACGGACCACCATGAGTCTCCTGTCCGGCGCCACCACACGGCGCAGAACCACCACCCTCCGCGTGTGCGGAGCCGTCGTCGGGGCCGCGCTCATCGCCGGTGCCTCGATGGTCGGCACGAACGTCGCCTCCGCCGCGACGAACACCCCCACCACCAACATCTCCACCGGCGGCCCGATCCACATCCTGCTGGGCGTCGGTGCCACCGAGAGCCAGCGCATCGCCTCGTGGTACTTCCCGACGAACGTCGCGCAGTCGCTCGAGATCCAGAAGACCGCGTCGATGACCGACGGCGTCTTCACCGACGCCAAGTCGACGATCGCCGCGTCGAAGGCCGCGAACACCGCAGTCGACACGAGCACGACGGACTCGAACACGAAGAGCATCGACGGCATCGCCGCCGAGTCGGGCTACATCAACGCCCACGCCACGATCTCGGACCTCGAGCCGAACACCTCGTACACCTACCACGTCGGTGCGGCGGACGGATCGGCCTGGTCGGCGTCGTACACGTTCACCACGAAGAGCTTCTCCGGCGACTTCGACTTCCTGTTCTTCGGTGACCCGCAGATCGGTTCGTCGGGCTACGTCGACGACGACGGCGCGGGTTGGGCCGACACGCTGAAGTACGCCACGACGACCGAGCCGGACGCCGAGCTCCTGGTCTCCGGTGGCGACCAGATCGAGCACGCCAACAACGAGTACGAGTGGGGTGCGTTCGCCGACAGCAGCGACGTCCTCAAGCGCTACCCGTGGGCCTCGACCATCGGCAACCACGACGTCGGCGGCAAGGCGTACGAGCAGCACAACCAGGTGCCGAACTCGCTCAAGGTGCCGGACTTCTACCCGGGCGGCAACACCACCGCGAACTCGGGTGGCGACTACTGGTACATGTACAAGGGCGTCCTGTTCATCGACATCAACTCCAATGCCTACGCGGCTGGTTCGGACGCTGCCCACGTGAACTACGTGCGCGACGTCATCACCCGCTACGGCGACGACGCGAAGTGGACCACGCTGGTCTACCACCACTCGATCTACTCGCCGGCCGACCACGCGAACGACAAGGACAACCAGCAGCGCCGGTTCGACTTCACGCGTGCGTTCTCCGACATGGGCGTCGACCTCGTCCTGCAGGGTCACGACCACTCCTACTCGCGGAGCTACGCGATCAAGAACGGCAAGAAGGCCAACGTCAACGAGCAGCCTGCAGCTCCCGAGGTCTTCTCCGGCCCCGGCGGCGTCATCTACATGACGGCCAACTCGGCGTCCGGCTCGAAGTACTACGACCTGACCGCTCCGGACGCCACCCAGAGCGGCTACGGCGCAGACCCGCTCGACCCGACGGGCAAGCGCCACTGGGCCAACTCGGTCGAGAACCAGGAGCACGTCCGCTCCTTCGTCAAGGTCTCGGTCACCGACGAGAAGCTCTCGGTGCAGGACATCCGCGCCGGCGACTGCACCACGCTCAACTCGGCGGTCCAGCACGGCAACGTCGACAGCTGCGGCGTGACGCTCCAGCCGACCGCCACCGCCGACCCGGCTGCGATCGGTTCGACCGTCGACCAGTTCGACCTGCACGCCACGCTGCCGGCGACCACCACCACGCTCGCGGTCTCCGCCGCGTCGCAGCCGTACAAGACGGCCAAGCCCGTCACGGTCACCGCGACCATCGCCGGTGGCATCGGCAAGCAGCAGGGCACGCTGACGGTCTCGGACGGCAAGAAGGTCCTCGGCACCGTCCCCGTCAAGAACAGCACCGCCACCATGACGCTCCCGAGTGCCCTGGCCATCGGCAAGCACTCGCTCACGGCCAAGTTCGTCAACGCGGACTCGACGTTCTCCGGCACGGACTCGGCGACCGCGAAGGCCGTCACCGTCACCGTCACGAAGGCCCCGTCCCACACGGCGCTCAAGTACAGCCGTGGCAAGGCGACCGTGGAGGTCAAGGCCACGGGCTTCACCGTGAACGGCACCGCGCGGATCTACCAGGGCACCAAGCGCCTGGCGACCGTCACCGTCAAGAACGGCAAGGTCACCTCGGCGCTCACGCTGAAGAAGAAGGGCACGCACAAGCTGCACGCCGTCTTCGCCGGCACCAGCACCCTGGCGACGAGCACCAGCCCGGTGCAGTCGATCGTCATCAAGTAGCACCAGTGCACCGAGCGAGGGCCCCACGACTCCGGTCGCGGGGCCCTCGTGCGTCCCTCAGCGCTGTGCGATCGTGAACGCCCAGCCCGCGACCGGTGCTGCGACGAGGGCGACTCCGACGGCGATCAGCCACACGCGGTGCTCGCGCGCGTACGCACCGCAGGCAGCGAGGACGACGATCGCCACGGGCGTGCCGAGCACGGCTACCACCGCGAGGCTCAAGAAGGCGGACATGTCCTGCGCGAACCACAGCAGGAGGCTCGACAGTGCGACGGCCGATCCGACGACCGAGCCGATCACCGCGACCGCCGCCGCTCGCGCACCACGCCCCGTGTCGTCGTCCACCGTGCGTTCCTGGCCCCCGTCGTTCCCCATGTCCCGAGTGTGACAGCGCTGACGACGGCCCGTCCGCCGAAGTGCGGACTGGTGCGGCCCCCGAACGAGGGTCAAGATGCTGACCAGTTGCACAACGCAACGGGTCAGGTGCTTCCCCCGACAGAGGAGTCGTCATGAAGAAGTCCATCGCAGCCGCGTTCGCCGCCGCGGCCGTCATCACCGCGGGCGTGTTCGCCGCGTCACCCGCCTCGGCCCTGCCGGCCAGCACGAAGGTCGTCGGTGGCGAGAAGGCCCCCACCACCTCGTGGGCGGTCCAGCTCGAGGCCTCGGGTGGCTCCATCCCGTCCGGCTACGTCAGCAACTGCACCGGCGAGCAGATCAACGCCTCGTGGATCCTCACCGCCCGCCACTGCATCGACGGCATCGGTGCGATGAACGTCTACCACTCGAACTCGACCACCAACCGGGGCACCGCCGTCGCCGTCGACCGCGTCTCCGCAGCACCGGCAGGCGACATCGCGCTCGTGCACCTGCGGACCGCCTACTCGCTGTCCACGTACGCCCCGCTCGACCTCACCGCGACCGCCAAGTCGACCGGCACCGGCACCATCCAGGGGTACGGCCTGCGCGCGAACGCCACCCAGTCCGACGGGCTCTACCAGGCCACCGTCTCGCTCACCGGCGCGAGCACCGACGCCTACAGCGGTCGTGCCCAGCACCTCACCGGCGTGACCGGCGCCTCGAACCACGGCGACTCCGGCGGCCCCCTGCTCGTGAACGGCAAGGTCGTCGCCGTCTGCTCGACCGGTGACAGCGCCGACCCCGGTGCCGACACCAAGGCCGGCTCGAACTACGCCCTGCTGTCGCAGGCCTCGTCCTGGATCAAGACCACGGCGGGCGTCTGAACCAACAGGCGGACGGGAGGCCCGTGGCGACGTCGCCACGGGCCTCCCGTCCGTCATCAGCCGCGTCCAGAGCGGCTGGTCGCCCCCCCCGCTGGGTCAGGAGTTGTCGATCACGCGGACGAAGTCGATCTTCATCTGCTGCGGGAACTGCGTCGTGCCGTCCGGGTACCCGGGCCAGCTGCCGCCGACGGCGAGGTTCAGCACGATGAAGAACGGCTTGTCGAAGACCCACGGGTTGCCACCCGTGTCGGCCGGCGTGACCGTCTTGTAGGCGACACCGTCGACCGACCAGGTGATCGATGCGGGCTTCCAATCGACCGCGAACGTGTGGAACGTGTCCGCGAACGACCACCCCTGTGGGTGCTGGTAGCTCGACGTGATGCCCTGGCCGCCGGAGTACCCGGGCCCATGGACCGTGCCGTGCACCGTCGCCGGCTCGTACCCGACGTTCTCCATCACGTCGACCTCGCCGGAGTTCGGCCAGCCGACCTGGGGCAGGTCGGAGCCGAGCATCCAGAACGCCGGCCAGATGCCCTGGCCGCGCGGGATCTGGATCCGGGCCTCGACGCGGCCGTACCGGGGCGTGTACTTGCCCTGCGTCGTGAGTCGGGCGCTGGTGTACGAACCGTCGGCCTCGCGCTTCGCCGTGATGACCAGGTTGCCCTGCCCGTCGAGCGCCGAGTTGTCGCGCGAGTCCGTGTAGTCCTCGAGCTCGTTGTTGCCCCAGCCGCCGCCTCCGGTCTCGTTCGTCCAGGCCGATCGATCCGGTGCGCTGCCCGCGGCTCCGTCGAAGTCCTGCGACCAGACCACGTCGCCGCTCGCGGCGTTCGCGGGGTCCGCTCCCTGCAGGACGGGGCCCGCCCCGAGTGCGAGGGCCGCCGCTCCGGCGACCGTGAGAGCGACCAGTCGCCGCTTCCGAGTGGTGTGCATCATCGGTCCTCCCGGGATCAGTTGTACGAGGCGACGCGGTTCGGGGCGGTGTTGCCAGCCGGTGTCGGCACCGCACCACCGACGCCGTTGATGACGCTCGAGATGGTGCCGGTGTCGCCGAGCGAGACCGTGACCAGGCCGTGCGCTCGGACGCCGGCGGTCTGCGGGACCTCGAACGCGCGGTCGGCGTGCACCGCGGGGTTCGTGTTGAAGAAGCAGTAGACGCCGCCGCCCCAGATCTCGTGGCTCGTCACGTTCGCGGCGACCTTGTACGCGGCGTAGCCGGCGCCCGTCGGGCTCTGCCACGAGGCGTTGTCGGGCACGTCGTAGGGCATCTCGTTCTGGAAGAAGATCGTCTTGCCGTTGTTGCCGTTCCACTGCACTTCGTACTTCTGGTAATGCTCGACGAACAGCCCGGTGGCGAGGACGTCGTTGCCGTTCACCTCGACGCCGGTCGCGCCGGTGTTCACGGTCCATCCGGTCGGCGCGCCGCCGTGGTCCGCGCGCCAGGCCCAGATGTGGTCGATGAGCGTGTCGTCGGCGTTCACCTGCAGCGTGGTCGAGGCCTTGCCCTGCACGCTCGAGCCGACGCGGAAGAAGACGTCCTGGATGCTCTGCGGGTCGCCGGCGTGGTCGACGTGCGACCCTGACGTGCCGAGGCGGACGAGCTGCGCGCTGTTCTGGGTCCCGGCATCGACGACGAGGTTCGAGACGTTCACCCCGGCGACGTCGGTCGAGGTCAGGACGGCGTTGCCCTTGGTCGGCACGAGCGTCGGGAACCCGATGCCCGTCACGACGGTGTCCGCCCGGGTAACGTTGATCGCCGCGTCGAGCTGGTAGGTCCCCGGGGTGAAGAACAGGTTCAGCCCCTGGGCCAGCGCGCCGTTGATCGTCGCCGCCGAGTCGCCCGGGTGGGCGACGTAGAAGTTCCGCATCGGGATGTCGGTGCCGCCGGTGTTCGGCCACGTGACGCCGCTCGAGTTCTGCCGCAGCGACGGGACGAACACGTGGTACTTGTTCGACGAGTCGACGTACAGGTACGGCTTCTCCCGTGTCGTCGGGGTGGTTGCGAGCGTGGTGTAGCTCTTCGAGAAGTCGTTCGCGGGGGCGCCGTTCACGCCCGAGAACGTCATGTTCCAGTTGCCGCCCTGCCACGAACCGATCGTCGAGTTCCGGGTGTACCACTGCTGCTGCGACCCGGACGTCACGGTGCCGTCGACCTTGGTGTCGGCGATGTAGCCGCCTGACGAGTACCCCTGGCCACCGTCCTGGTTCGACGGTCCCATCGTCAGGTTCCCCTTGATGTGCACCCGACGCATCGGCGCGGCCTGCGAGACCGCCCACCGGTCGGTGCCGCCCTCTGGCACGATCGCCACGTTCTCGACCGACCGCCAGAAGTTCTGCGTCGCGTTCTTCTCGTCCCCGGCGTTCCATCCGGAATCGACGTTCACGGCACCGTTGATGGTCACGTCGTCGGGGTTCTTCCCCAGCCCGGCGACCGATGTGTAGAAGCCCAGGTTCGCCCAGACGCGGCCGTAGTTGCCGGGCTTGAACAGGAACGCGTACCGCTGCGTGCCGAACTGCGCGCTCGTGCTGCGGAGCTGACCGGTGAAGGCGGCGTCGACGTCGGCCTGGATGGTCGACGCGGGCACCGAGGGGTCGTAGATCTTGACGTTGCTCCCGAAGTCCGGGGTGTCGCTCGTCGTGACCGCCTGGGCGGAGATCGCGGGGACGAGGGCCCCCACGACACCGGCGCTCAACGCGATCGCGACGAGTTGCTTCATCCGTCGTTGCATGATGCTCGATTCGTCATCGTGCGGCGTCGTTGCCACACGGAACAGACCGTAGACCTGTCGGAGCGCGCAGACAGTCGGACGAAATGGGGACCAGTGGCGGTCCCTGTTCGCAGCGGACCGACCCCGGCGCACGACGCTGAACGCGCGTCCACGCGCGACGACGACAGTGGAACGCATGAGCCAGTACGACAAGCGCGATCCGAACACCCTCTACCCGGCCCCGCCGTACCCGGAGCAGGAGCAGTCGCTGCCGGGTGCCGCGTGGAAGATGGACCCGAAGCCCGACCACGGCGAGGAGAGCTACGTCGGCCGGGAGCGGCTGACCGGCTACCGCGGCATCGTCACCGGCGCCGACTCCGGCATCGGTCGCGCCGCCGCCATCGCCCTCTCGCGTGAGGGCGCCGACCTGGTGCTGTCCTACCTGCCGGACGAGCAGGAGGACGCCGAACAGGTGCGCGACCTGCTCGAGTCAGAGGGACGTCGCGCCGTGCTCTTCCCCGGGGACATCTCCGACGAGCAGTACTGCACGGACCTGGTGCAGAAGGGCGTCGACGAGTTCGGCGGTCTCGACACCCTGGTCATGGTCGCCGGCCGCATGGACAGCAACGAGGACATCCTGACCCTCGACACGTCGATGTTCGACTCGACGTTCAAGACCAACATCTACTCGCTGTTCTGGCTGACCAAGGCAGCGGTGCCGCACCTCGAGCCGGGCTCCACGATCGTGACGACCGGTTCGATCCAGGCATCGACGCCCTCCGCCGACAAGATCGACTACGCCGTGTCGAAGGGTGCGATCAAGCTCTTCACCGAGGCCGTCGCCCAGCAGCTCGCGCCGAAGGGCATCCGCGTGAACTCCGTCGCCCCCGGACCGGTGTGGACGCCGCTGCAGCCGGGCTCCGACGACGCTGAGACGGTGTCGCACTTCGGCGAGACGTCGCCGTTCGGCCGCCCCGGACAGCCCGCCGAGCTCGGTGCCGCGTACGTGCACCTGGTGAGCCCGGAGTCGAGCTACCAGTCGGGGTCGACGATCACGATCGCCGGTGGAACGCCCGCGTTCTGAGTCTCGGAGGTACTGACATGTCCGCAGTGACGCACACCGTGCTGGTGGCGTGGGACGGGGCCGACCGGTCCTCCGACGCTTCGGCGCTTTCGCGTGAGCACCTGCCACGGATCGACGGTGTCGAGTCTGTGCAGTCGGGGACGAGCGTGAGCACCGAGGGGCTCGAAGGCGGGTTCCACTGGATGCTCGTGGTCCGGTTCCGCGACCGTGCGGCGCTCGCCGGGTACCTGCCGCACCCGGAGCACCGGCCGGTGGCGGAGTTCATCGGTGGTGCGAGTGCGCGGGTCGTGGTGTTCGACGTCGAGGACGCCGCGTAGCCGGCAGCGCCTCCGTCCGGATCAGCGCCGGTCGATCGTGCTGACGATCATGCCGGTGCACACGAACAGGATGCCGCCGACGAACGCCGACGCTCCGACCACGGCACCTCCGACGCCACCGAGGATCAACGCCGCGATCGCACCCATCACGGCCAGGGGTACGCCGACCAGGTAGGCGACGAGCGCGGCTTCGGGGATGAGCTTCTTCGCCCCCACGTCAGTGCTGCTTCCGGCGACGGGAGGCCTGCAGCGCGATGACCGCTGCTCCGGTGACGGCGAGCCCGCCGGCCCAGGGGAGCAGGTGCATCGCGTCGGAGCCCGTGTAGGCGAGTTCGCCCGTGGTGGCGGTCGGGGTGGCGACCGTGCCCGTGGGGGAGACAGCCAGAGCCGCGGTGGGCTGGACCACGACCGTGAAGGCGGTCGCGAACCCGCTCGAGGCGACCTCGAGGGAGTGCGTCGACGCCTCGGGGAACGTGACGTCGGTCGCGACCCACGGATCGCGGCTCGGCGTGATGACGTCGGAAGGGTGATCCGAGGTCACCGTGAACGGCACCGGGTAGCCGTCGGCGTCGTCGACCTCGTTGCCGAAGCGGTCGACCAGGTGGCCGCTGACGAGCAGGGTCCCGCCCTGGTCGATGGTGGGCTGGCCGCCCTCGAACCCGACCCCGAACCCGGTGTACCCACCGTCGGGCTGACGGGTGGTCTCGTTCTCGAACGTCCAGACGGTACCGTCGCGTTCGATGACCCAGCTGGTGGAGTGCGCGGTGAGGAAGGTGTCCTTGTCCTCCGCGGTGACCTCCACGCCGAGCGGTGCGGCGGCGTCGATCGTGATGTTGACGTACTGCGATGCGGTCGTGGTGCCGCTCGTCGCCACGATGCGGAACGCGTAGGTGCCGGAGTAGCGGGGCGTCCCGGAGAGCGCGCCGGTGGTGTGGTCCAGGGACAGGCCGTACGGCAGGTACCCGGATTCGTCACCATCGTCCTCGCTCGCGTACGGATCGTCGAGCGAGTAGTACGCAGCCGAGTACGTCGGTGCGGGGAAGCCCTCGGCGGCGAACGTGTGGGTGAAACGCTCACCGGCGACCGCGGAGAACGTGATCGGGTCGTCTTCGGTCGAGGCCTCCGGGAAGGCCGCCTCCTGCGTGACGACGGCCGTCGTGGTCGTCGCGGACTCGTCGGTGTCGCTGGTGATCGTGACGCGGATGGTCTTGCCGGCGTCCGAGGCAGCGACGACGTACGAGTCGGTGGTGGTCGGCAGGATCGCGTCGCCGCTGGCCCACGTGTAGGTCAGCTCGCCGGTGAAGTCGTGTCCGACCGCCGTGAGCGTGCTGCCGACGGTCGCGTGCCCGGTGATCGTCGCGGCCAGTTCTGCTGCGACGGGCGCGGTGGGATCGGGGGTCGCAGTCGCGGCCGGCGTGCTGACCGGCAGGGACGGTTCCGCGGCGGGATCAGCTGTCGCCTCGGCCGTCGGCGTGGCCGTCGCCCCGGGAACCGGCGGAGCCGACTCGTCAGCGCCGTCGGCCGTGCTGTCAGTGCCCTGCGCCGGGGACGCGGTCGCGGTCGTCGTCGGTGCGACGGGCTGCTCGTCGGCGAAGGCGGTCGTGGCCGTCAACGCGCCGAAGCCGGTGCTCAGACCGATGACGGCGATGGTCGCGCCGATCGCGCAGGCGCGTCGAAGTGTTGCAGTGCTGTGCTGCACGGGTGGTCCCCTCGGGTGTGCAGTCCGGCAGGAGACCGGACGTCTGAGATCGCCGGACACCGGCGCTCTCGGATCGTAGCCAACCTTGGGATGCGCTGTGGACCTCGTCGCGAGCATCCCCCACGAATTGGGGGCGAGTGCTCACTCCACCAACGACTGCGTCCCGAGCACGATCGCCAGCGCCAAGCGCTCGGCGTCCACCGACCCCGGCACCGCCGTGTACGCCAGGATCCGCAGGTCCTCCGGCCCGACCACCAGGGTGTCGCAGTCGAGCGTGATGCGCCCGACGTCGGGGTGGTCGATCACCTTGCGGCGGGCCGTCTCGCCCAGGGTCGTCGCACCCGAGTCCCACAGCTCGACGAACCGCGGGCTCGCCGCCCGCAGGTCGCGCACGAGCTGCTGCAACTGCCGGTCGAGCGGGTAGCGGGCCGCGGTCATGCGGAGTCCGGCGACCAGGTTCTCCTCGAACGCCGCCTGTTCCGCGGGTGTGTGCACGGCGCGGCTGCCGGCACCGACCAGGTGCCGCCATGCGGTGTTCCGCTCGTTCCCACGCATCCCGCCGATCGGCCCCATCAGGGCCTCGTGCGGAGCGTTCGCGACGAGCAGGTTCCCGGCGGCGTCGAGCACCGCGACCGGGGTGTCCGCCAGCCGGTCGAGCAGCCGCTGCACGCTCGGCGGGATCCGCGACGGCACGACGTCCGCACCCGGGGTGGCATGCCCGGCGAGCCGGTACAGCAGCTCGCGTTCGGCATCCGAGACCCGGAGGGCACGTGTCAGGGCCTCGACCACCTGGGCGGACGGCGACGTCGCGCGTCCCTGCTCCAGGCGGGTCAGGTAGTCGGCGGAGATCCCCGCGAGCCCCGCGAGTTCCTCGCGCCGCAGCCCCGCCGCCCGACGGCGCGGCCCGACGGTCATGCCGGCAGCGGCGGGGGTGACGTGGTCGCGGAGCCGTCGCAGGGTGTGCCCGAAGTCCGTGTCCGCCATGCCCCCAGTCTGCGCGCACGTCGCGGCCGCGTCCTGGCCCCGTCAGTCCTACGACAACCGGGCGACTCCCTGCCGACTGCGTCGAGCGTGACGCTGGACCCATGACAACGACACTCATCACCGGCGCCACCCGTGGCCTCGGCAAGGAAACCGCCCGCCAGCTCGTCGCAGCCGGCCACACCGTCTGGATCGGCGCTCGCGACGCCGACCAGGGAGCGGCCGTCGCCGCCGAGATCGGCGCACGCCCCGTCCAGCTCGACGTCCGCGACGACGACTCGGTCGCCGCAGCCTTCGCGCACATCGACGCGAACGGCGGCCTGGACGTCCTGGTCAACAACGCCGGCATCGCGATGTGGGGTCTGAACGGGCCGGACGCGCTCGCCGTCTTCGACACGAACGCCGTCGGCATCGTCCGCACGACCGAGGCCGCGCTGCCGATCCTGCGCCGATCGGAGCGCCCCCTCGTCGTCAACGTCGGGAGCGCGCTCGGCTCGTTCACGGCGGTCCACGACCCGGACAGCGCGGCGTCGACCGTGCAGGCCGCGGTCTACGGCGCGAGCAAGTCGGCCGTCTCGATGCTCACGGTGCAGTACGCCCGCATCGCACCCGAGGTGCGCTTCGTGGTCCTCGAGCCCGGCTACACGGCGACCGAGCTCGGCGGGGTGCCGAACCCGCACGGTCGCCCCGTCGAGGTGAGCGCGGCGACCGTCGCGGCCGCCGCGAGCGTGGGCCCGGAGGGCCCGACCGGCGTGTTCCTGGAGGACGGCCAGCCGCTCGGGTGGTGACGTCGTCGATGCCGGGAGGCACGGTGCCAGCTGACACCGTGCCTCCCGTCCGCCGTGCGGTCGCGTCTACAGCAGCTGGCGCGCGTTGGTCGACGCGAGGTCCAGCAGCTCGTCGCCGCGTCCGGACAACACCGTGCGGATGGCGTAGAGCGTGAAGCCCTTCGCCTGCTCGAGCGTGACCGCCGGGGGCATCGACAGCTCCTGCCGGTTCGCGCGCACCGAGACGAGCGCGGGGCCGTCGTGCGCGAGCGCGGCGGCCATCGCGTCCTCGAAGTCGTCGGACACGTCGACCTTGAAGCCCTTGATGCCGATCGCCTCGGCGACCGCGGCGAAGTCCGGGTTCTGCAGCTCCGTGCCGTAGTTCACGAACCCGGCGGCCTTCATCTCGAGCTCGACGAAGTTCAGCGACGAGTTGTCGAACACGACGATCTTCACCGGCAGCTTGTTCTGCACGATCGTGATGAGCTCGCCGAGCAGCATCGTCAGACCGCCGTCACCCGCGAGGGCGATCACCTGGCGGTCCGGGAACGCCGTCTGCGCACCGATCGCCTGCGGAACGGCGTTCGCCATCGTGCCGTGCACGAACGAGCCGATCAGACGACGCTTGCCGTTCATCGTGAGGTAGCGCGACGCCCACACCACGGGGGAGCCGACGTCCGGGATGAACACGGCGTCGTCTGCAGCGATCCGGTCGAGCACACGAGCGACGTACTGCGGGTGCAGCGGCTTCTTCCGGCCGGCTGGGACGGCCAGGTCGTCGAGCTTCTCGCGGGTCTTCCGGTAGTGCTTCAGGGCGTTGTCGAGGTGCGTCGTCGGGTGCGAACCGGTCAGCAGCGGGATGAGCGCGAGCGCGGTGTCCTTCACGGTGCCGACCAGGCCGATGTCGACGGGGTGCCGCCGGCCGAGCTGCGACCCGCGGATGTCGACCTGCACGTGCTTCGCCTTGGCGGGGAAGAACTGCTGGTAGGGGAAGTCGGTGCCGAGCATGAGCACGACGTCGGCGTCCTCCATCGCGCGGTACCCGGACGCGAAACCGAGCAGGCCCGTCATGCCGACGTCGTAGGGGTTGTCCCACTCGATGTGCTCCTTGCCGCGCAGGGCGTGCACGATCGGGGCCTGCAGACGCTCGGCCAGCGCGATGACCTCGTCGTGCGCCCCGGCGACGCCGGCACCGGCCAGGATCGTGACCTTGTCGGCACCGTTCAGCAGCTCGGCGGTGCGGAGCAGCTCGGCCTCGCTCGGCACGATGCGGGGCGTCGTGCGCTCGATGCGGGTGGTGCGGTCGTCCTTCGCCTCGGCGAGCAGGACATCGCCGGGGATCACGAGCACCGCGACCCCGCGCTTCTCGACGGCCTCGCGCATCGCGATCTCGAGCAGGCGGGGCATCTGGGTCGGGTCGGCGACGTACTCGACGTAGACCGAGCACTCGCGGAAAAGCTCCTGCGGGTGGGTCTCCTGGAAGTAGCCGGAGCCGATTTCCGCCGTGGGGATGTGCGCGGCGATCGCGAGGACCGGGACGCGCGACCGGTTGGCGTCGAACAGGCCGTTGACCAGGTGCAGGTTGCCGGGGCCGCAGCTGCCGGCGCAGACCGCGAGCTCGCCGGTCAGTTCGGCCTCGGCGCTCGCGGCGAAGGCGGCGGCCTCCTCGTGGCGGACGTGCTCCCACCGGATCGTGCCGTCCTTGCGCAGCGCGTCGGTGAAGCCGTTGAGGGAGTCCCCCGGCAGGCCGTAGACGCGGGCGACGTCGTTCTTGCGGAGGGTGGCGACGATGTTCTCGGCAACGGTTGGCATGCCTCCTGTCTACTCGCGGGCGGCTGCGCTGAGTGCTTTCAGAGGCTCGCGGGGCCCTCGGTCGGAGTCCGGGCTGGGACGATGGTCGGATGACCGACGCGCCGCTGCTCCGCCCCCGCCGACCGGAGTCCGACGGCACCGGGATCCTCGAGCCGTCGCCGTACCCGCTCGTCTCCGTCGCGATCGCGGTCATCGCCGTGGTCGTCATCACGCTCGTCGGGTTCGCCCTCGGCACGGTCGACCTCGGACTGTCGAAGGCCCTGAACGCCCTGCACACCGGCGCGATCGGGGCGTTCACCACCGCCGTCTACCACGTCATCAGTCCGGGTCCGGCGATCGGGATCACCGTCGTCGTCGTGGCCGTGATCTGGTGGCGCACCCGGAGTCTCCGCCCGGCCCTGGCCTTCGGCGGCACGATCGCCATCACGTGGGTGCCGTCCGCGGTCGTGAAGGAGATCGTCCACCGCGCCAGGCCCGACGTCGCCGTGCTGCCGCACCCGTTCCCCGTGCAGCCCGACCCCGGGTACCCGAGCGGGCACACCGTCTACATCACGGCGTTCGTGATCGCGCTGATCTGGCTGCTGCGCGAGACCCGGTGGCACCGGCTCGCACGCACGCTCGGGGTCGTCGCGATCGTGGTGGTGTTCTTCTCGGTGTCGATCGACGCCGTGCACTACCCCACCGACGCGGTGGCCTCGATCCTGTGGGCGCTCGCCGTGGCCCCGGGGGTGCGGGTGGTGTGGGTCGACTGGCTCATGCCGCGGATCCCGTTCCTGCGGGGGCGGTAGTCGACGGGGCTGCCGACTCGGAACGACGTCCTCGTTGTCGTGCGACGTCGATGAAGTCGTTCCGGGTCGACCCCGACCGGGTCAGGCCAGGCGGGTGCGACCCCGGGCGACGAGCAGTGCCACGACGGCCACCACGGCTGCCGCGAGCATCACGATCGCCAGCGGTGCCGCCGTCACCGAGCCGCCGATGCTGACGAGCGGGGACACCAGCGCCGCGAGCCCGAACTGCAACGCCCCGAGCACGGCCGACGCGCTGCCGGCAGCGGCGGGGACCGCACCGAGTGCCAGCGCCGTGGCGTTGCCGAGCACCAGGCCGAGCGAGCCGACCGCGGTGAACAGCGGGACGGCGAGCCAGAACACCGGCGCCGCGAAGACGACGAGCAACGCGAACGCCACCGTCGACGCGAACACCAGGGCGATGCCGAGCGACAGCACGCCGGTGACCGAACGGGTCTCGGTGAGCTTGGCGGACACGATGCTCACACCCATCAGGGCGAGCGCGTTCAGCCCGAAGGCCAGGCCGTAGCCGACGGTGCCGAGCCCGATCATGTCCTGGTACAGGAACGGCGAGGCCGAGATGTAGGCCATCATCACGGCGAATGCGAAGCCGAACACGGCGATGTAGCCGAGGAAGGTGCGGGAGCGCAGCGCGCGGAGCGGCGAACCGGAGCCCTTGCGCTCCTCGCGCAGCACGTCGCGGTGCGCCTTCAGGTGGGTCTCGCGGATGACGGCGAGCACCGCGACGAGCATGACCACGGACAGACCGAGGACGATCGACAGCAGTCCGCGCCAGCCGATCGGGCCGGTGAGCAGGCCGCCGAGCAGCGGAGCGACGACGGGGGCGACCCCGCCGACGATCATCATGAGCGAGAACGCGCGGGCTGCGGGCTTGCCGGTCGCCAGGTCGGAGATGACCGCACGGCTGATCACCATGCCGGCCGCACCGCCCAGGCCCTGCAGGAGTCGGGCCGCGATGAGCACGCCGATGTTCGGTGCGAGCACCGCGGCGACGCTCGCGAGGACGCACAGCGCCGCGCCGGCGATGAGCGGCGGCACGCGGCCGAACCGGTCGGACAGCGGGCCGAAGACCAGCTGGCCGGCCGTGACACCGACCAGGAACGCGGTCAGCGTGAGCTGCACGGTGGTGGCGCTCGCACCGAGCTCGGTGGTCATCTGCGGGAACGCCGGCAGGTACAGGTCGGTGGCGAAGGGGGCGACGGCGCTGAGCAGGCCGAGCACCAGCAGCAGCGGGGTCGTGATGCCCTGCTGCCTGGTCGTGGGTGTCGCGACGTGCGCGCGGATGGTTCCGGTGTCCGTGGTCATTGTTATGAAAGCATAACTCATTGCCGATCCTCGGTACAGTACGGACATGCACTCCGCCGTGTCCGACCACGTCCTCGCCGACCTCGCCGACGTCGTGCTGCGGATCTCGCGGGAGATCGACCCGCACGGCGCCGGGGCGCTCGACATCGTGCCGCTCACCGGGACCGAGGCGCTCGTGATGCGCTGGGTCGACCGCAACCCCGGCACCTCGCCGAGCGCGACGGCGGTGGCGACCGCACTCAAGCGCAGCAACCTCAGTGTCGCGCTGCGCTCCCTGGTGTCGAAGGGGATGGTCGAACGGCGGCAGGACCCGGACGATGCGCGGACCGTGCAGCTGCACTCGACCGACGTGGCACGGGAGAGCATCGGACGCCTCCGCGCGCACTGGGCCGGCAAGCTCCGCGACGCGCTCGGCGACGACGACGCCGGGTTGCCCGGGGCGCTCGCGCTGCTCGACCGGATCGACGAGGGGCTCCGCGGGGTCTAGTCCTGCGGCGCGTCGTCCTCGATCGGCAGCAGCCGCCGAGCGCCGTGTCCTTCGTCGCCGAGCGTGTCGCCCGGGTTCACGACCGAACACGCCCCGAGCGAGACGCAGCCGCACCCGATGCACTGCGTCATCTCCTGCTGCAGCCGCTCGAGTTCCAGCTGGCGGGCCCGGAGTCGTGCACGCCACCGCTCGTTCAGTCGGTTCCAGTCGCGCAGGGACGGCATCCGGTCGGCCGGCAGCGTGCCGAACTGCTCGGCGACCTCGCTGAGCGGGATGCCGAGGCGCTTCGCCACCTGGATGATCGCGATCCGCCGTTCGACGTGTCGCGGGTACATCCGCGTGCCGCCGTCGGTGCGCTCGGGCCGGATCAGGCCCTTGCGCTCGTAGAAGTGCAGGGCCGACGCGGCGACGCCGGTGCGTCGGACGATCTCGCCGATCGGGAGGAGGTCGGTCGGGCGGGGCGGCTGGATCTCGACCATGGTCGAGATCTTACGGTGGCTCGGACGGGAGGCCCGTGGCAGGCCCGCCACGGGCCTCCCGTCCGTCCGTCGGTCACGTCTACCGCTGCTGGAACGACTCCCAGAGCAGGAACGCGGTGAACAGCACGAACGGCGTGCACGCCACCACGTTGAGCCACCGGTGCTCGACGACCACCGCGACGAACTCGCGCAGGAACGCGCTCGGCACGTAGTACGGCGCCGTCCGCGAACCCACCACCTGTGCCGGCAGGTCGAGCCGCCGGGCCAGGGTGGCGGCGCGGAGCACGTGGTAGTCGTTCGTGACCACGACGACCTGACCGTCGCGCCCGGCCTCGGCCTGGACGGCGCGCGAGAACCGCAGGTTCTCGCGGGTGTTGCGTGACTCGGTCTCGGGCCGGACGTCGTCGGGGTCCGCGCCGTTCGCCAGCAGGTACTCGGCCATCGCGGTGCCCTCGGGGCGAGGCTCGTCGTCGCCCTGCCCGCCGGAGGGGATCAACAGTGGCCGGCGCCCGGCGGCCCGCTCGGCGCGGTAGACCACGAGCGCCCGGTCGAGACGGCTGCGGAGCAGGGGCGGCACCTCGCCACGGATCAGCCCGGAACCGAGGACGACGATCGCGTCCGGCACCGTCCCGTGGCGCATCCGGCCGTAGACCACGGAGTACACGGCGAACGCGACGAGGGACACCGCGAAGTACCCGCAGACGAACACCATCAGCACGGCGACCGCGATCCGGGTGCCGTCCCAGAGCGTGAAGCCCTCGCCGCTGGCGGACACGAACAGGGCGATGGCGACCGCGGGCAGCACGAACACGAGCACCCCGGCGACCAGCGACAGCGTGTTGCCGAGACTGCGCCCCTCGGAGCGGAGCATCTGGAAACCGTTCGCGATGAGGGCCACGCCGAGGACGGCGACCGCGAGCGGGACGAGCAGGAACACGATGCCGACGACCAGGCTGAACCCCGGTACGACGATCGTCAGGGCGGACACGGCCGTGGCGAGTGCGAAGAACGCCGCTGCCGTCAGGAACACGCCGTTCCGGAGCATCCGCGGGTCGCGCCGCCGCCCCACCAGGTAGAGCACGAGGAACACCAGGGCGAAGACGGGCGCTGCGCCCAGGGCGGTCATCGGTCGGCCGAACGGAGCGCGGTCACGCGCTCACGGTACCCGCCCGGGGATCAGGAGACCGCCCCGTGCCGGTGCGTCGATCATGCACCCGATCACGCTCGTTGCGCTCGTCCGATGGCGCTGGTGGCAGGCTCGGACCATGACCTACATCGCCAGCGACGACCGCTACGACTCGATGACGTACCGCCGCACCGGCCGCTCCGGCCTCGACCTGCCGCTGCTCTCCCTGGGGTACTGGCACAACTTCGGTGACGACGTGCCGTTCGAGACGCAGCGCGCGATCAGCCGTCGGGCCTTCGACCTCGGCATCACCCACCACGACCTCGCGAACAACTACGGCCCGCCGTACGGAGCCGCCGAGGTGAACTTCGGGCGCCTGATGCGTGAGGACTTCCGGCCCTACCGCGACGAGATGATCGTGTCGACCAAGGCCGGCTGGGACATGTGGCCGGGGCCGTACGGTCAGGGCGGCGGTTCACGGAAGTACGTGCTGGCCTCGCTCGACCAGTCCCTGCAGCGGACGGGTCTCGACTACGTCGACGTCTTCTACTCGCACCGACTCGACGCCTCGACCCCGCTCGAGGAGACGATGGGCGCGCTGCACACGGCGGTCCAGCAGGGCAAGGCGCTGTACGTCGGCATCTCGTCGTACGACGCGGAACGCAGCCGTCAAGCGGCCGCGATCCTGCGCGACCTCGGCACGCCGCTGCTCATCCACCAGCCGTCGTACTCGATGCTCAACCGCTGGATCGAGACCGAGGGGCTGCTCGACGCCGCCGGCGAGCTGGGCTTCGGCGTGATCGGGTTCACCGCACTGGCGCAGGGCCTGCTCACCGGCAAGTACCTGGACGGGGTGCCGTCGGACTCCCGAGCCGCCGCCGGCAAGTCGCTCGACGCCTCGAGCATCACACCAGAGGTCGTCGGGCACCTCCGAGCGCTGAACGACGTCGCCGCCGCTCGTGGACAGTCCCTGGCGCAGCTCGCACTGGCCTGGGCGCTCCGGGACGAGCGGGTGACCTCGCTCGTGATCGGGGCGTCGAAGGTGTCGCAGCTCGAGGACAACGTCGCGGCGCTGGCGAACACCTCGTTCACCGACGAGGAGCTCCGCACCATCGACCAGCACTCCGTCGGCATCACCGACGTCGACCTGTGGGCGGGAGCGCGTGCCGGCGAGGTCTCCTGACCGCGGACCTACGAGCGGTTCGGTCCGGCACCCACCGGGGTGCGACCGCGGAGTCGCTCGCGGCTGAGCGCCGGCAGCGCGAACCCGGTGTCCCGTTCGAGCACGTGGGTGCCCGGCGCGACGATCGCGTCGATCGCGTCGAGCAGCCCGTCGTCGAGGACGATCTCGGACGCCTGCACGTAGGCGTCGACGTGCGACACGGTGCGCGGCCCGATCACCACCGAGGACACGTCGGGGTGTGTCAGGGCAAAGGCGACCGCGAGCTCCGACACCGTGAACCCCGAGTCGTCGGCCAGGCGTCCGAGCCGGTCGGCGACCTCGAGCTTCCGACGGTTCCGCGGGGCGCCGATGTCGTACGCGTCCGGTTGTTCGTCGACGTGTGGTGAGCGTGGTTGGACGGTGCCCGCGCGGTAGGTCCCCGCGAGCCAGCCGCCGGCGAGGGGCGCTCCGGCCAGGACCCCGAGGCCGAAGCGACGGGCGACCGGGAACACCGTGCGCTCCGCCGTGCGGGTGAGGACCGAGTAGGGCACGTGCGTCGCGGTGGCGCTCTTCGCCCCGGACCGGAGCCACTGCGCCTCGACGAGTTCCTCGGCCGGGAACCCGGGGAGGCCGAAGGCGCGGATCTTGCCCTGTGCGACCAGGTCGGCGAGGGCGTCGAGCGTCTCGTCGAGCGACGTCGCCGGGTCCGGCAGCGCCGGCTGGTACAGGTCGATGACGTCGGTGCCGAGTCGCTGCAGGCTCCGCTCCACGGCACGGAACATCCACCGCCGCCCGTTGCCCCGGTGCGCCGGGTCCTGGTCGACCGGGGCGCCGAACCGCACCGACAGGAACACGTCCTCGCGCCGTCCGGCGATCGCCGCGCCCACCGCGGTCTCGGCCAGGCCCGCGCCGTCGGCGTCCGAGACGTCGACCGACGTCACGCCGCGGGTGAGTGCCTCGAGCACGAGGGTCACACCGGCCGACGGGTCGTGGGCCGCGACGCCGGCGACGGCACGCGTCCCGAGCGTCAGCGAGCTGACGGGCGCCCCCGTGCGCCCCATGCGTCGCTGTTCCATGCGCGCCACGATATGGGCCGTGCGGGCCGCAGGACGGTCCGGTGACGAAGCATTACCCCTGGCTCCGACCGGAACGGTTGGTACGATGGGCGCAGTTCTGAAACACGCAGTGTGTATCTACCGGCCGCCGGCTCCCCGGCGGACAACGGCGGCACCCGATGGGTCCGCCCCCACCGAACCGGGCCGGGCCGAGAAGGCACACCCCCATGCTCCACACCAGTCCCTCCCCGTCCGCGCCCGCCCCGGAGCGCACGGCCACCGCGACCGCCGGAGACGCCTCGCTCGTCTCCCTCGCCGGACGCTGGTACTTCCCGGTGGCGTTCATCGCCCGCCTGCCGTTCGCCATGATGGTCGTCGGGGTCCTCACCCTCGTCGTGGCCGCGCGTGACTCCGTCGCCCTCGGTGGCGTCAACTCCGCCTCGGTCGGCATCGGTGCCGCGGTGTTCGGACCGATGGTCGGCGCCGCCGCGGACCGGTTCGGCCAGCGTGCCGTGCTCGTCCCCGTCGGCCTCGTCAACGCGGCGCTGCTCGGCGCGTTCCCCTTCGTCGTCAGCGGCAGCGCGCCGGACCTGGCCGTGCTCGCGATGGCGTTCTGCATCGGGGCGTCCGCGCCCCAGGTCGCGCCGATGTCCCGTACCCGGCTCGTCGCCATCATCGCGCAGCGCATGCGGCCGGCCCGCCGCGAGAAGACCCTCAGCGGCACGATGGCGTACGAGTCGGCCGCCGACGAGACCGTCTTCATCATCGGCCCGTTCCTGGTCGGCATCCTCGCCAGCGCGATCGCCCCGTGGGTCGCGGTCGCCGGCGCCTCGGCCCTGACCTTCGTGTTCGTGACCGCGTTCGCGCTGCACCCCACCGGCAAGCTCGTGCTCGGGCAGCACGAGGAACTGACCCAGGCCCCGGCGCGTCAGCTCCTGCGTCCGCGGCTCGTGGTGGTCGTCGTCGGGATCCTCGGCATCGGCCTGTTCTTCGGCTCGACCCTGACGTCGCTGACGGCGTTCATGGAGACCCACGGCGAGGCGTCCCAGGCCGGCCTGCTCTACGGCCTGATGGGCATCGGTTCTGCCGGACTCGCGCTCGGGTCCGCAGCGTTCCCGCGGTCGTTCGGCCTCGGCTGGCGCTGGCTCGTGTTCGGCGTCGTGCTGCTCGGCGGCGCGATCGCGTTCTCGCAGGCCGACTCCGTCGTGGCGGTCGGCATCGTCCTGGCGATCATGGGCGTCGGCATCGGCCCGACCCTCGTCGCCCAGTACAGCCTCGGTTCTGACCGTTCACCGGTCGGCCGGTCCGCGACCACGATGACGATCCTCGGTTCCGCCGTGATCGTCGGGCAGTCGATCGCCTCCGCCGTCACGGGCGACCTGGCCGAGCAGCACGGCGCAGCCGCGGCGATGGTCCTCCCCGCGGCCTCGGCAGCGGTCGTCGTGCTGGCGGCCGTCGTCAACCTGCTGCTGCGTCGCCGGACGGCTGCCTGAAGCAGATCGCACCGCGCCGATCGCGGTCTCCTTGGCGTCCGAGCCCTGTCGCCGTTCAGGGATGGCCGTCGCTGGTCCGACGAGCACGGCGTCGGACTTCCGGGACCACGAGCTCCGGCACAGCTCGAAGCATGAACTGGTCGAAGTCCGGGACGGTGAACGCTGCGTATCCGTGTTCGGGGGTGTACAAGAGGCCCATGTCGATCAGCTCCGCTCGAGTCGGCCCGAGTTGCGTGGACTCCCGCTTGAGGACTCGAGCAACATCGGCGGCCTTGTGCGCGTCCGGTCCGAGCTCCGCCATGGCCCGGAGGTAGGCGGTCTGCAATCCTGTTGCGCGGTCGAGGCGCACCCGGAAGAACGACCGGTCCAGTTTGGTGAGGTACCCCTCGCGAGCGGCGTCGATGTCGTCGGCGGTGATCTCCGGACCAGCGGCGATCTCCCAGGCCTGGTATCCGAGCTCCTGGAGGAAGTAGGGGTACCCCTTGGTGATCTCCAGTGCGAGGTCGACGGCGTCGGAAGCGAACGAGGCCTCCTCCAGCTCGGCCGGGCGGATGAGCGCCTCCCTGGCGTCGTCGTCGCCGAGCGAGTCGATCTCCGGGAACCTGAAGAGGCGCTCCGCGTAGGACTTCGCGTCGCCAGCGAGCTCGGCGATCTGGGGGAGCCCGGCGCCGACGAAGGTGATCGGGAGCTTGCGCTGGACTGTCTTGTGCAGGGCCTGGATCATGGCTTCGAGCTGCGCTGACCGCAGGAACTGTACTTCGTCCACGAGGATCGCGACGCCCCGACCGTGTTCCTGCGCAGCCTGTCCGAGCGCGACGAGGACGTCCGTCAGGTCCAGGGCGAGGTCGCCGTGATCAGCCAACCCCTCCGCCGGCTCGACATCCCAGGTCATCGACCATGTACCGGTGTGGTCCACGGACATGCCGAAGGCGGTCAGGACTTCGGCCGCCCGTCGCGCGCGATCCGTCCATCGCTTGCGTGGAGAGATCTGGAGCAGTGCCGACCGGAGGAGCGAGGCCATCGTCTGCCGTCCATGCGCCAGACCTTCGCGGATTTACCTCGTTTTAGTCATCGCAGATAAAATGGGATAACACTCGAAAGATCAGGACTCGGTGTCGTCGACCAACAGGTCCTCGTGCCGGTAGTCGTCCGCCCGCAGCCCGGCGCGGGCGATCATGTGCGTCGAGACGGGCACCAGGAACAGCTGGAACACCATGATGGGCAGGACGACCCAGAACGCCGTCCAGGTCCCCACCGCGACGACGATCGCGGCCAGGGCGAACGCCAGCCCGAGCACCTGCGGCTTCGCCATGGCGTGCAGGCGGACGAGCGGGTCCGGGAACCGCACGATGCCGACGCCGGCGCCGAGGGACAGCAGCGAACCGATGAGCAGCAGGGCGAGCGCGATCCACGCCCGCACGCCGGCGCCGTCGAGGAACGCCTGGATCATCTCGGTCACGACTGCTCCTCTGCTTCGGCGGCGTGCTCGGGGGTGGTGACGGTGAGCCCTTCGTCGGTCGGGTCCGACGAGGGCGTGACCGCACGGGCCACCGCAACGGTGGCGAACACGCTCGTCGCGGCGATCACCACGAGCACGGGGACCCCGGTCAGGTCGCGCCGGACCACCATCGACGCTGCGATCACCACGAGCACGGTCGTCAGGACCATGTCCGATCCGATCATCCGGTCGAGGATCGTCGGGCCGCGCACGATCCGGAACACCGCGAGTGCGAGGGTGGCGCCGAGCAGCGCCAGGACCAGGGCGATGCCGATCCCCATGACGACGACGGCGGCGCTCATCGGGTGACCTCCGGCAGCGGTTCGGACAGTTCGGAGACGTCCTGCTTCGACCCCAGGGCACGGATCACCATGGCCTCGATGCCGAGGGCCTCGCGACGAGCGGCCTCGACCTGTTCGACCCGTTCGGTGTCGAGCACGTGCAGCAGCAGGCGCCGGCGCCGCAGGTCGACGTCGGCGACGTACGAGCCGGGCACCAGCGAGATCGCGAGGGTCGCCAGCGTGAAGGTCATCTCGGCGGTGGAGTGCAGCTGCACGAGCGTGATGGAGCTGCGGCGGACGCCCCGCGGGCGGAACGCGACCCAGGCGACCCGGAACGACGCCGTGATGACGAGCCCTGACCACACCACGAGGAACCGGACGGCGTGCACGATCGAGAACCGGGCTGACAGCGGGACCGGCGGCAGCGGCAGCGCCTGGGTGACGAGGAGTGCCACCACGATGCCGCAGAGCAGGGTCAGTGGCGTCCACGAGCCCCAGAGCAGGGCCCACAGGACGGTCAGACCGGCGACGAGCGGGACGTCGTACCGCCACGCCACCGCGATGCGGCGGGCGTTGGCGACGTGTCGGGTGTCGGTGTTCACCGGTCACCCCCGAGGACGGCCTGCACGTACCGGTCCGGCGACTCGAGCGACTCCGCTGCGCGGCTCGCGTACCCGTAGAGCGGTCCCGCGACCACGGTGAGGGCGGCGGATCCGAGGACCGCGACCGTCGTCACGCCGACGAGCATGCGCGGCAGCCGGACCTTGGTGGGCGCTTCGCCGACCGTCTCGGTCGACCCGGTGGTCGGACGGGAGGCACTGCTCGCGTGGGGTGCGTCGGTGACCGTCACCGAGCCTCCCGGGTGGAAGGCCTCACCCGTCTCCTCGGAGACGGTCAGGGGGGCGGGTTCCGGCGACCGCAGGGCGGCGTGCGGTTCGGCGGTCGTCGCGTGCGGCGCCGCGGCCTCGGCCGCGGGCTTCGGCCGCCAGAAGGCGGCGTCCCACACACGCATCAGCGCGTACAGCGTGAGGAGCGACGTGACCACGCCGGCGGCGATCGTGACGTACGCCAGCGTGGAGCCGTCCTCGGCGGCGGCGCGGAACAGCCCGAGCTTGCCGATGAAGCCGGAGAACGGGGGGATGCCGCCCAGGTTGAACGCCGGGACCAGGTACAGCGCGGCCAGCAGCGGCGCGGCCTTCAACAACCCGCCGAGCGACCGGGTCGACGTGGTCCCACCGACGCGTTCCATCAGGCCGGACACCAGGAACAACGTGGTCTGCACGACGATGTGGTGCACCGTGTAGAACACCGCGGCAGCCGTCCCCGCGACCGTACCGAGCCCGACACCCATCACCATGAAGCCGATGTGGCTGATGAGCGTGAAGGACAGCAGACGCTTGACGTCGGTCTGGGACACCGCACCGAGCACCCCGACGACCATCGTCAACACCGCCACCACGAGCAGCACGTTGTTCAACTGCGGCCCGGGGAAGATCACCGTCTCGAGGCGGATGATCGCGTAGATGCCGACCTTCGTCAGCAGACCGGCGAAGACGGCCGTGACCGGGGCCGGGGCGGTCGGGTACGAGTCCGGAAGCCAGAAGGCCAGCGGGAAGACCGCCGCCTTGATGCCGAACCCGATGAGCAGCATGGTGTGCAGGAGCAGCTGCACGTGCTCGGGCAGGTCGGCGACGCGCTCGCTGATCTGTGCGATGTTGACCGTGCCGGTCGCGCCGTACACCAGGCCGATCGCGGCGAGGAAGATCGCCGACGCGATCAGGCTCGTGACGATGTACGTGGTGCCGGCTCGGACCCGCTGCTCGCTGCCGCCCAGGGTGATGAGCACGTAGCTCGCCACGAGCAGCATCTCGAACGCGACGTACAGGTTGAACAGGTCGCCGGCGATGAACGAGTCGAGCACGCCCGCGGCCAGCACGAGGTAGGTCGGGTAGAAGATCGTGACCGGGGCTTCACCGTCGTCGGCTGCGAGCCCCTGGCCGATCGAGAACAGCAGGACGATGAGCAGCACGCTGGCGCTCACCGTGAGGAGCAGGGCGCTCAGCCGGTCGACCACCAGCGAGATGCCGTACGGGGCGTCCCACCCGCCGACCTGCACGACGATCGTGCCGTGGTGGTCGACGAGCACCATGAGGGTCGCGGCGACGGCGAGTGCGACGACGAGCACCACGACGGTGATCGCCCGCTGCAGCTTCTGGTGCCGCAGGAGGCCGAGTGCGACGGCTGCGCCGAGCAGCGGGACGAGGACGAGGAGCGGGACGAGCCAGGTCATCGGGTCACTCCGTCCTGGTGCGGTTGGTGTTCGTGCGGATCGTCGGCGTCCTCGGGGGACTTCGGGTCGAAGTCGGCTTCGGGGTCGTCGTCGGGGTCGTCGCGCGGGCGGCCGATGGCGACGTCGGCTTCGTCGACCTCGACCTCGTCGGCGCGGGACAGCTGCCACGAGCGGTGGATGAGGGCGAGCAGGAACGCGCTGACGGCGAAGGTGATCACGATCGCGGTCAGCGCGAAGGCCTGGGGGAGCGGGTCGGTGATGCCCTCGGAGGACTTGCCGATCGGCGGGTTGCCGGCGGCGCCGGACATCACCAGCAGGAGCAGGTTCAGGGCGTTGCCGAGCAGCAGGAAGCCGAGCAGCATCCGGGTCAGGGACCGTTCGAGCAGCAGGTAGACGCCGCAGGAGAACAGCACGGCCATCGCGATCACGAGGACGAGGGTGACGGTCATGTGGCGCTCCCTTCCGGGGTGGGGGCCTCGAGGGTGTCGCGGACGGACCCCTCGGTGGTGTCGCGGGTGGGCGCCGAGGCGTCCTCGAGGCGTTGCCGGTCCACCTCGGCGCCGAGGCTGCGGAGGACGTCGAGCACCAGGCCGACGACGACCAGGTACACGCCGATGTCGAAGAACGTCGCGGTGACGAACTCGACGTGTCCGAGGATCGGGACGGTCGCCTCGAAGAACTCGGAGTACAGGGCTTCGCGCCCGAAGAACAGCGGCACGATCGCGGTGATCGCCGCCGTCGCGACACCGAGCCCGAGCAGTCGACCGGCCCGGACCGGGGCGGCGGCGCCGAGTTCGGCCGGGCCGCCCGCCAGGTAGCGGGCCGCCAGGGCGATGCCGGCGACGAGGCCACCGGCGAAGCCGCCGCCGGCCGCGTTGTGCCCGGCGAACAGCAGGTACACCGACAGGACGATGAGCCCGTGGAACAGCAGTCGGACCACGACGTCGAGGAGTGCCGAGCGGCCGGTCGGGATGGCGGCGCTCGTCGGCAGCCAGGCGCGCGGCTCGCCGTCGGTGCGCTGGCCGTCGGCCGTCAGGGTCTCCGGCAGGTCGCGGAGCCGGGGCAGCGTGTCCTCGCGGGAGTTCACGAAGATGAGGCTCGCGACGCCCGTGGCCGCGGCGACGACGACGGTGAGCTCACCGAGGGTGTCCCAGCCGCGCAGGTCGACGAGGGCGACGTTGACGACGTTGAGGCCGTGCCCGAACGAGCTCGTGAGCGCCGGCAGGTCCGGCCAGATCGGGTCGGCGGTGCGCGCCGAGGCGGCGACGATGACGACGACCGCCAGCGTGAGGCCGGCCAGCCCCGCGAAGAGCGCGCGCACGATGCGGAACCGGCTCGGGTTCGTCGTCGCGATGCGCGGGGGGAGCCGCCGGAGCACCAGGACGAACGCGATGAGGGTGACGGTCTCGACCACGAGCTGGGTGAGTGCGAGGTCGACCGCGCCGTGCAGCACGAACAGGACGGACATGCCGTAGCCGGTCACACCCACCAGGACGGCGGCGGCGAACCGGGTCTTCGCGGTGAGGACGGCGATGGCACCGACGGACATCACGATGACGACCGGGATCTGCCCCCACGAGTCCGAGAACCGGACGTGGAACTCCCACGGCCCGCCGAGCAGGAGGTTCGCGAGTGCACCCGCGACGAACACCGACAGGATCACCGTCAGGTAGTAGGGGAGCGAACCCCGCTGGACACCGGCGGTCAGGCCCGTCGCGAACCGGTCGAGGCCGCGCATGAGGTGCCGGTAGGTGCCCGAGGCGCTCGGGAACCCGGCGAGCTGGTGCTGCAGTGCCTCGACCGGTCGTCGGAGGGCGAACAGCGCGAGGCCGCCGACCAGGGTGACGGCGGAGATGCCGAGTGCCGGTTCGAGGCCGTGCCAGAGCGCGAGGTGGGGCACTTCCTCGCCGGGGAGCGAGGCCACCGTCGCGGCGGGCTCGATGCCGTGCGCGACGACCGGGGTCAGCAAGCCGAGGGCGAGGCCGGTCAGCGCCAGGATCGAAGGCACCACACCCAGGCCGTGCAGCGCGTGCGGTTCCGTCTGGGCGACGTCGGGCTTGCGGGCGAACGCTCCCCAGAAGAACCGGAGTGAGTACGCCACGGTGAGCACCGAGCCGAGGGTCACACCGATGAGGGCGGTCCACGCCCAGCCGGCGTCGGGGCCGTGCAGCGACTCGGTGAAGCCGGTCAGCACGGCTTCCTTCGCGACGAAGCCGATCGTCGGCGGGATGCCGGCCATCGACACGAGCGCGAGGACGGCCACGACGGCCAGCCACGGTGCCTTCCGGCCGAGGCCACTCAGGCGCCCGAGGTCGCGGGTGCCGGTGGTGTGGTCGATCGCACCGACCACCAGGAAGAGCGTGGACTTGAACGCGGCGTGCGCCACGAGCAGCGCGACTCCGCCGAGCGCCACCGCAGGCGCGCCCCACCCGGCGGCGAGCACGAGGAACCCGAGCTGCGCGACGGTGCCGTAGGCGAGCAGGAGCTTGAGGTCGGTCTGGCGGAGCGCTCGGTAGCCACCGATGAGCATGCCGAGGACACCGAGCACGGTGATGGTCTCGCGCCAGCCGTCGAGCAGTGCGAACGCCGGAGCGAGCCGGGCCACGAGGTAGATGCCGGCCTTCACCATCGCTGCGGCGTGCAGGTACGCGCTGACCGGGGTCGGAGCGGCCATGGCCGCCGGCAACCAGAAGTGGAACGGCACGATCGCCGACTTCGTCAGCGCGCCGAGCAGGACGAGGACCACCGAGACGGTGACGATCGGTCCGGTCGGCGGAGCGGCGATGATGCCGGAGAGCGAGGTCGTGCCCGCCGCGACCGACAGCATGACCAGACCGGCGAGCATCGCCAGACCGCCGGCGGTGGTGACGACGAGGGCCTGCATCGCGGCCGCACGGCTCGCACGCTTGTCGGCGTCGTGTCCGATGAGCAGGTACGAGAAGACCGTGGTGGCTTCCCACAGGACGAAGAGCACGATGACGTCGTCGGCGAGGACGAGGCCGAACATCGACCCGGCGAACGCGGTCAGCACGCCTGCGAACCGGCCGATCCCCGGTTCGTCGCGCCCGAAGTACGAGGCGCAGTAGACGAGCACGAGGGCCCCGACGATCGACACCACGAGCGCGAGCACCCACGACAGGGCGTCCATCCGCAGTGTGATCTCGAGGTCGAGCTGCGGGACCCACCGGTGCCGTTCGACGACGCTGCCGTGCAGGGCTGCGTCCGTCTGCAGCACCGTCAGCACGGCGGCGGCTGCGGGCGCGAGGGTTGCGACGTAGAACACGCGGCGGCCGAGGGCGGGGGTCAGGGCGGGGACGATCAGGGCGACGATCGCGAACGCGACGAGGACGAGGACCATCGGGCACCTCCTCGGGGTCGGGCTGCAGTCCGGCTCACTGGGCCCTCACAGCCTACGAAGAGTGGCATGTGGAGAACCTGTGCGACCGGACAGCCTGCTCGCGCTCGGTTCACACTGTGAACACCACTCTGCCCGTGCTCCCGGCGGGCTGTCCGGCCCACGTCGCCTCGACGTCCGCCAACCGCACGGCCGTCGCGTCCACCCGGACGGTGCCGTCCGCGATCGCACCGACGATGCCTGGCAGCTCGGCGACGAACCCGGCGCGACCGACCGATCCCTGCCCGCTGCCGACGATCGTCAGGCCCGAGGCCCGCAGCGCCGCGGACGGGATCGTCGCCTCGTGGCCCGCGGTGGAACCGATCGCGATCCAGTCGAGTCGGCGGCCCGGGTCGGTGCGGGCGGTGACGACGGCACGCAGCACGTCGGCCGCGGGCCGGCCCCAGACGTAGTCGATGACCACGTCGACGTCGGCTGCCGCTGCGCCGAGGGCGTCGACGTCGGTCAACGGCAGCACGACGTCGGCGCCGAGGGCGGTGAGCGCCGCCAGCCGCTCCGGGTCGCGACCGCTCGCGACGACGTGTGCGGCACCGAGGTGCTTCGCCACCTGCACCGCCGCGGTGCCCGAGGCCCCGGTCGCGCCGAGGACGAGGACGCGGCTGCCCGGGGCGAACTCGATCCGCCGGCGCAGGGCCACCCACGACGACAGCACCGGGTTCACGCCGGCGGCCACGGTGACCGGGTCGGCACCGTCGGGCAGGACGACGCTCGCCCGCGGGTCGACCGCGACGCGCTCGGCCATGGTGCCGCGGGTGTCGCTCGCGACGGCGACGTAGCGGAGCGTGCCGTCGGGGAAGCGGGCGACGCCGTCGACGCCGGGGACCATGGGGAGCGCGCCCTCGCTCGTGTAGTGCGAACCGTCGGCCTGCGACCGAACCCGCGGGTGGAGCCCGGCCGCGACGACGTCGACGACGACCTCGCCGGGTCCGGGAGTCGGTTCGCCGAACTCCTGCCAGGTCGGGGCGTGGCCGAACTCGGTGACGACTGCTGCGTGCATGGTGTCCTCCAGTTGCTTCGTGTTACGAACAAAGTAGTTCGCATCACGAAGTTCGTCAACTACGCTGGAGCCGTGCAGGAGATGACCGAGGACGAGCAGCTCGTCGATGCCCTGGGCGAGGCCGCCTTCCGGACGATGGGTCCGCTGACCGGGCTCGCGGCCGATGCAGGGCTGTCACTGACGCAGCTGCGGGTCCTCGCGATCCTGCGTGACCGTCGTCTGCGGATCGGTGACCTGGCGCAGTACCTGGGGCTCGAGAAGTCGACGATGACCGGGCTGGTGGCGCGCGCGGAGAAGAAGGGACTGCTCGCACGGCAGCCGAACGCGGACGACGCCCGTGCGGTGGACGTCGTGATCACCGACGCCGGTCTCGAGGTGGCGCGCTCGCTCGAGGGCGCGATCCGCGATGCCCTGCTGCCGCTCACCGCTCGGTTGCCGGAGCGGGACCGGCGGCAGCTGCGCGCGCTCCTGGAGCGGATGCTGCGCTGAACCCTCAGCGGCCGTGTGCGCGTGCCGGGATCTGCGTCGCGAGCTTGCCGCCGGAGACGTCGAGCAGAGTGCCGGTGATGTAGCCCGAGGCGTCGCTCGCCACGAAGACGAGCAGGTCGGCGACGTCGTCCGCGGTCTCCCACCGGCGCAGCGACAGGGTGTCGAGCAGGCGGTCCTGGGCCTCGGTCGGCATGGTCGCGAAGCCGTTCATCGCCGTCGGGACCATGCCCGGCGCGTACGCGTTGACGGTGATGCCCCAGGGGCCGAGCTCCGACGCCAGCACCCGGGTGAACGAGACGACCGCGGCCTTGGACGCCGCGTAAGCAGCGCTGCCGACGCTCGGGACGATCGCGGCGAACGAGGCGGCGTTGACGATCCGCCCCCGGCCTGCGGCCTGCATCACCGGCGCGACGGCCTGGCTCATCAGGAAGGTGCCGCCGAGGTTGACGTCCATGCACCGGCGCCAGGCGTCCCACCGCAGCTCGGCGACGGTGCCCTCGACGTTGATGCCGGCGTTGTTCACGAGCACGTCGATCGTGCCGTGCCGGGCGACGACCTCGTCGACGGCGGCCCGGACCGACTCGGGGTCGGCGACGTTGCACACGACGTGGTCGAGCGGGAAGTCGGGCTCGAAGGCGAGGTCGAGGGCGATGACGCGACACCCCTCGGCGACGAAGCGATCGGCGAGCGTGCGTCCGATCCCGCGTGCTGCGCCGGTCACGACCACCACACGGTCGGTCAGGTCGAGGTGCATCGTTGCTCCTGTCGTCGGTGCGGATCATCGGTGACCGCAATAGGCATACTATTCGAGCATGACGGATCAGCGTGTGCTCTGGGTCACCGGCGGCGGCAGCGGCATGGGGGCCGCGAGTGCCGAGGCCGCTGCGCGAGACGGGTGGACGGTGGTCCTCAGCGGGCGGCGCGTGGACCGGCTCGAGCAGGTCGCTGCGACGATCACGGCCGCCGGCGGCACGGCGGAGGTCCTGCCCCTCGACGCTGCCGATCCCGCTGCCGTCGCGTCTGCGCGGGACGCCGTGCTCGAGCGGCTCGGACGACTCGACGCGGTCGTGCTCGCCGCCGGGCTGAACGCGCCGCGGCGCCGCTGGGACGACCAGTCGTTGCCGGACTTCCGCGCGATCGTCGACACGAACCTCACCGCGGTGGTCACGGTCGTCGACGCTGCACTGCCTGCGCTGCGCGAGTCCGGCGGTGTGGTCGTCGTGGTGTCGTCCTACGCCGGGTGGTCCTTCCAACCCGGCGCCGGCGTCGCGTACTCCGCCTCGAAGACCGCGCTCGGTTCGGTCGTCCGGAGCCTCAACCAGCAGGAGGCGCACCACGGGGTCCGGGCGACGCACCTCTGCCCCGGTGACGTCGCGACCGACTTCCTCGACCAGCGGCCCTCGGTGCCCGACGCCGCCGCACGATCGGTGATGCTGCAGCCGGAGGACATCGCCCGAGCGGTGTCGTTCGTGCTCGAGGCGCCGGCGTACATGCGCGTCGACGAGCTCGTGGTCAGCCCGGTGTCGCAGCGGTGACCAGCACGTTCGACCGCGTCCTCGACCAGATCGGTGACGCCGTGGTCTCCGGTGCCATCGCCGTGGGCAGCCGCCGGAGCATCGACGACCTGGTGGCGTCGACCGGGGCCAGTCGCAGCATCGTCCGCGAGGCCGTCCGCGTCCTCGTCGCCCTCGGCCTGCTCACCGCGCGGCGCCGGGTCGGCGTGACCGTCCTCGGCGTGCGGGAGTGGGACGTCCTGGACCCGCGCGTGGTGCGGTGGCGCCTCCGGGGACCGGACGGTGACCGTGTGGCGGTCGAGCTCCGCGAGCTGCGTGCGGCGATCGAACCCGTCGCCGCTGCCGCAGCGGCCCGGCGGGCGCCGCTCGACGCGTGCGCGGACCGACGGGAGGCGCTCCGCACCACCGCGGACGAACTCGCCGCTGCCGCGACCCGCGACGACCGCCTCGACTTCGTGATCGCGGACGTGCGGTTCCACGCGCTCGTGCTCGACCTGTCCGGCAACGCGCTGTACCGACGGCTGCACCAGGTGGTCGGCCAGGTGCTGCGCGAACGCGGGAGCATCCGCCCGGACCGGCACGACGCCGGGCTCCACCTCGAACTCGCCGATGCCGTCCTCGACGGCCGCCCGGACGAGGCGGCCTCGACGATGCGGGCGATCGTCGACCGCACGTGAGCGGAGTGCCTCGGACCTGGGAAGATGGAGTCCGGTGCGCTCCTCCGGCGCTCGAGGAGGGTGAGCGTGGACGCAGCACAGGACCTGGTCGTCCAGCTCATCGGCACCCCGTGGACGTTCGTCGTGGTCGGCCTCGTGCTCGCCGTCGGCAGTGTCGCGGTCTTCCTCCCCAGCCAGGCGCTCGTCGTCGCGGTCGGCACGCTCCTGGTGGGTGGTGACGGCGGTCTCCTGCCGGTCCTCGTCCTCGTCGTCGCGGCCGCGATCGGCATGGTCCTCGGCGACCTCGGGCTGTACCACCTGGCGCGCTCGGTCGACCTCGGCTCGAGGTCGTGGTTCGCGCGTCCGAAGGTCCGCAGGGCCCGGGACGCCATCGACGGCCGCTACTGTGCCGCTCCCGGGCGCATCGCGGTCCTCGGACGCTTCATCCCGATGGGCCGGCTGACGACCAACCTGGTCGGCGCGGACAGCGGGCTCGACGTCCGGCGGTTCCTGGTCAGCTGCGTGCTCGCCGACGTCGTGTGGGCCGCGTACTGCGTCGGCATCGCGGCGGCCACCGGGCGCTGGAGCCGCGAGCAGCCCTTCCTCGTCACGACCCTCGCAGTCGTGGCGTCGATCCTGCTCGGCCTCGCGATCTCGGCGATCGAGAAGGCCGTGCGACGACGAAGCGAGGCGGCGGCCGCGGCCTGACGAACGTAGTGTGGGTACACCGTTCGAAGGAGAACCCGTGCTGCTCGACGACCTCGTGCCCGACCCTGACGCGCTCGAGCGCATCGCCACCGGCAGCACCTGGGCGGAGGGACCCTGCTGGATCCCGTCGTCCCGCACCCTGCGCTGGTCGGACATCCCCGGCGACCGGATCCTGCAGTGGCACGCCGACTCCGGCAAGACCTCCACGTACGCCGAGGGCGTCGAGTTCACCAACGGCCGGACCCTCGACCGCGACGGCAGCGTCGTCCAGTGCTCGCACGGGCTCCGGCGGGTGGAGCGGGACCGCAACGGTGTCGTCACGCCGATCGTCGACGCCTGGGCCGGCGGGCGGTTCAACTCGCCGAACGACGTCGTCGTCGCCCGGGACGGCAGCGTGTGGTTCACCGACCCGGCCTACGGCATCACCCAGCCGCGCGAAGGGCACCCTGGCGTGCGCGAGTACGGCGACCACTGGACGTTCCGGTGCGGACCGTCCGGTGAGGACCTGCGGCCCGTCGCGACCGACGTCGACGAGCCGAACGGCCTGGCCTTCGACCCGTCCGAGCAGGTCCTCTACATCGCGAGCTCGTCGGGGGACGAACCGGTCATCCGCGCCTACGACCGCCGCGGTGACGGCGGCGACCTGCTCAAGAACGGGCGAGTGTTCGCGCGACTCGAGCCGGGCGAGGGCGCACCGGACGGCATCCGGGTCGACGTGCACGGCAACGTGTGGTCGTCGTCGCACCGCGGCGTCGTGGTGTTCGACCCCTTCGGTGAGCGGATCGGCGAGGTGGCCGTCCCCGAGGTGACGTCGAACCTGTGCTTCGGCGGCGACGACGGCACGACGCTGTTCCTGACGGCGACGACGTCGGTGTACCGGATCGCCACGACGACGCGGGACGCTGCCGTATCCTGACTCGGCCATGCAGTGCGACTACTTCGACCGCGGGGTGTGCCGGTCCTGCACGCTCATGGGGCAGCCCTACGCCGACCAGGTCCTCGACAAGGAGCTCCGCACGCGCGAACTCCTGCACGACGCCGTCGAGGCGGCTGGTGGCCCCGGAGCGGTCACGTGGTCACCGGCGATCACGAGCCCCGAGTCCGGCTACCGGAACAAGGCGAAGATGGTGGTCGGCGGCTCGACCGAGCACCCGACCGTCGGCATCCTCGACCACCGGCAGCGCGGCGTCGACCTGCGGCACTGCGGGATCTGCACGCCCGGCATCCGACATGCGCTGCCCCTGCTCGCCGAGTTCGTCCAGACCGCGGGGCTGATCCCGTACGACGTCGCTGCCCGACGCGGCGAGCTGAAGTACGTCCTGGTCACCGAGTCGCCCGACGGCGAACTCATGGTGCGGTTCGTCCTGCGGTCCGAGGGGCAGGTGGCTCGGATCCGGCAGTACCTCGACGTGCTGCGCGACGCCCTGCCGAACGTGGTGGTCGTCACGGCGAACCTGCTGGCCGAGCACAAGGCCGTGACCGAGGGCGACCGGGAGATCGTGCTCACCGAGCAGGAGACGCTGCCGATGCGCCTGGGCGGGATCACGATGCACCTGCGGCCGCAGAGCTTCTTCCAGACCAACACCGTCGTCGCCACCGAGCTGTACGCGCAGGCCTCGGCGTGGATCGACGAGCTCGACCCGGCGTCGATGTGGGACCTGTACTGCGGCGTGGGTGGGTTCGCCCTGCACGCTGCGCGACCTGGCCGAGCGGTGACCGGCATCGAGACCAGTGCCGAGGCGATCCGGTCGGCGAAGCAGTCCGCGCGCGAGGCCGGGCTCGAGGGGCTCCGGTTCGCCGCCGACGACGCCACCGAGCACGCACTGCGCGCCCGACCCGACACGGTGCCCGAGCTCGTCCTGGTGAACCCGCCACGTCGCGGGATCGGGGAAGCGCTGTCGACCTGGCTCGAGGCGTCCGACGTGCAGCACGTCGTCTACTCGAGCTGCAACCCGGTGACCCTGGCGAAGGACCTCGCACGCATGCCGTCGTTCCGGCTGCGCCGCGCGCGCGTGCTCGACATGTTCCCCCAGACCGGCCATCTCGAGGCCGTCACGCTGCTGTCGCGGGCGTGATCCGGGCCTCCTGGCCGTCATTGCCAGGGAATTGCCAAGGTGACGTACCCGGGTACGGGTCGATGACCATGGCCATGGGCATCGAGGCGTACAGGTTCGAGTGCGGGGTACATAGCACCAACGGGTAGAACCGTTTGTCTCGGTTTGATAACGGTGAAGAGTTTCCTATGGTTGCCGACCGAGGTGCCGCCGGCCCGATGACCACTGCCCCCGGTGGCGCACCCCACAACTGACCGCGATCGGTCGGGGTGGGCAGTGGATTCCGCGTTCGACGCGGCTCGTGACCCCGGTGGAGCAATCACATGAAGAAGCTTTCCCGTACCCGCACCATCGTCGGCGGCCTCGCGTTCGCCGGCATCGCCGCGACCGGTGTCGGCCTCGCGGCAACCCCCGCGAACGCTGCGTCCGGCTCGACCTGGGACGCCCTCGCGCAGTGCGAGTCCGGCGGCAACTGGGCCATCAACACCGGCAACGGCTACTACGGCGGCCTGCAGTTCAACCTCGGCACCTGGCAGGCGAACGGCGGCGTCGGCAGCCCTGCCGGCGCGAGCCGCGAAGCCCAGATCGCCGTCGCCGAGCGTGTCCTCGCCACGCAGGGCTGGGGCGCCTGGCCCGCCTGCTCGGCCCAGCTCGGACTGAGCGGCACGAGCGGTGCCGCACCGGCCGCCGCTGCTCCGGCTCCGGCAGCCCCCGCTGCTCCGGCCCCGACGCAGCAGGCCGCACCGGCCCCCGCTGCCCCCGAGCAGGCCGCGCCGAGCACGCAGGCTCCGGCACCCACGCAGGAGGCCGCCCCGGCAGCCACCGCGCCGAGCAAGCCCGCCGCCGTGAAGACGAGCGGCAAGACGTACACGATCGCCTCGGGCGACACGCTCGACAGCATCGCCACCAAGCTCAAGATCGACGGTGGCTGGAACAAGCTGTGGGCCGCGAACACGTCGACCATCGACGACGCGAACCTCATCTACTCGGGCCAGGAGCTGCAGCTCCCCGCCTGATCGTTCCACCGGACGGACACGACGACGCCCCGCGACCTCGGTCGCGGGGCGTCGTGCTGTCCTGGGCTACTGCGGCTCGTCCGCCAGCCAGCTCGCGACGTCGTCGGAGCGGAGCGCTTGCGACAGCGAGCGCACCCCGAGGTCGTTCAGCGTGACGTAGGACTGTCCGTCCGGCGAGGTACCCGATCCGGCCGTCGGCACCGTGAAGGTCCGCAGGTCGTCGGGGCGGACGTCGCGCAGGGACCACCCGAGACCGACCAGCGTCGGGAACGTGAGCCCAGGGTCCACGGCGAGGTGCTTGCTCGTCGCGGTGACGAAGTCCTGGATCCGTCCGGGGTTCGTGATCGTGCCGCGGGAGAGCAGTCCCTGTGCGATGCCGCGCATGAACGCCTGCTGGTTCCGCACGCGGGTGTGATCGGCGTCGGCGAAGGAGTACCGCTCGCGGACGAAGGCCAGCGCGGCGTCTCCGTCGAGTCGGTTGGGTCCGGCGGCGAAGGAGTGGCCGCGGGCGTCGAACGCCTCGGGGGAGTCCACCGTCACGCCGCCGAGTGCGTCGGTCAGGCCCTTGAACCCGCTGAAGTCGATCTCGGCGACGTGGTCGACGCGGACGTCGAGCAGCTGCTCGACCGTCTGCACGGTGAGCGGGACGCCGCCCCAGGAGTACGCGGCGTTCATCTTCGCCCGGCCGTGCCCGGGGATCTCGACCCACGAGTCGCGCATGATCGACATCAGGTACACGGCCCGGCGGTCGGCGGGGACGTGCGCGAGCATGAGGACGTCGGACCGTCCGCCCGAGACTCCGTCGCCGTCGGGGTCGTCGCTCGCCCGACTGTCCGAGCCGATGAGCAGGATGTTCTCCGCGCCCCGTGTCGCCGCGGGGCGGTCGCCGCCCGGGAAGGAATCGGTGATGGTGTCGGTGTGGGCGTCGAAGCTGCGCGCCAGGCCGCCGACGAAGATGCTCGCGACGACGGCCATCACGGTGGCGATGCCGACCAGCGAGCCGATCGTCGCGATGAGCGCCACGAGGAAGGGTCGTCGGCGCTCCGGGTGGCGGGCGGTCCGTGCTGCGGTCTCGGCGGCCTGACGGGCCGCCCGTCGTTCGGACATGCGGGACTCCTGCGGATTCGGTCGGCTGTGCCGCCGACCGATCGATCCTACCGCATGTGGTATTTCACGTACAGGGTGTCACCGTTCGGTCGGTGACGGCTTCCTGAGGAGCTCACTGAGGGCGGCTCGTAGTGCCGGGTCGTCCGGCAGGACCTCGCGTTCGATGTGTCGAGCGGTCTCCCACGCCCGGCGTCCGTGATCGGTCACCGTCACGAGGCGCCGCCGTCGGTCGTCGGGGTGCGGGGTGCGCTCGACCAGGCCGTCCCGCTCCATGCGCTCGAGGGTCCGTGACATCGTCTGCGGCTGCACCCGTGCCGTGCGGGCGATCGTGTCGGCGCCGGTGGGGCCCGTGCGGATCAGGATGTCGACCGCGATGAGGGCCGCGTGCGGCAACCCGATGGCACGGAGGCGTTCGTCCCAGTCCCGCTCGACCGAGCGCGCCGCGGCCGACAGCAGCCGGCCGAGGGGCCACTGCTCGGTCGTGTCGTCCATGGGTGCAGTCTACGGTCGACGGCTGTCGCAGTCGGCCCGCAGGCGGCCTCGCAGTGTCTTCGAGACCGTCTAGTAATCAGCATGCTGACGACCGGTGTACGCTCACCGTCGTGTCCCGCTTCCTCCGCATCGTCCTCCCCGCGCTCGTCATCGTGGTCTGGCTCGCGATCGCCTCCGTCGGTGGTCCGTACTTCGGCAAGATCTCCGAGGTGTCCACGAACGACCAGACCTCGTTCCTGCCGGCGTCGGCCGACGCCACGAAGGTGCAGGAGCGGTCGTCGGAGTTCCGGCAGGAGTCGGGCGCACCCGCGATCATCGTGCTCGAGCGCGACGCCGGCATGTCGTCGTCCGACCTGACCGCGGCGAAGGACCTCGCGACCCAGCTCGGTGACCGCGACGACGTCGAAGCCGTCAGCCCGGTGATCCCGAGCGAGGACGGCGACGCGGTGGAGATCGTCGCGACCCTCACCACGGCAGCCGACACCGGTGACGCGGTCGAGGCGATCCGCGCCGACGTCGACGACGCCCTGCCCAGCGGTGTCAGCGGGTACGTCACCGGACCGGCCGGGTTCACCGCCGACCTGACCGAGGCGTTCGCCGGCATCGACGGCCTGCTGCTCGGGGTGGCGCTCGCCGCGGTCTTCGTGATCCTGATCATCGTCTACCGGTCACCGCTGCTGCCGATCCTCGTGCTCGGCACCGCGACGTTCGCCCTGTGCGCCTCGATCCTCGTGGTGTGGTGGCTCGCCAAGGCCGACATCGTCACCGTGAACGGCCAGGTGCAGGGGATCCTGTCGATCCTGGTGATCGGTGCCGCGACGGACTACGCGCTGCTCTACACGGCGCGCTTCCGCGAGGCGCTGCGCGACCACCGCACCGGCTGGGGTGCGACGAAGGCGGCCCTGCGGGGGAGCCTCGAGCCGATCCTGGCCTCGGGCGGCACCGTCATCGTGGGCGTGCTCTGCCTGCTGCTCTCCGACCTCAACTCGAACAAGGCCCTCGGCCCCGTCGCGGCGATCGGCATCGCGTTCAGCCTGCTCGCCGCCCTGTCGCTGCTGCCCGCCCTGCTGCTCGGGTTCCGTCGTGCCGCGTTCTGGCCGCTCCGTCCCGCGTACGGCAGCGCCCACCCGGTGCTCACCGGACCGGACGCCCGCGGTGTCTGGGCCCGCGTCGGTCGGCTCGTCGCCAGGCGTTCCCGGGTGGTGTGGATCGTCTGCACGGTGGGGCTGCTCGCGATGGGCACGGGCCTGGTCGGGCTCAAGGCCGACGGGGTCCCGCAGAGCGACTTGGTCATCGGGGCCTCGCAGGCACGCGACGGCCAGGACGTCCTGGCCGACCACTTCCCCGGCGGCTCCGGCAGCCCGGCGCAGGTCATCGGGTCGGAGCGCGACCTCGACGCACTCGTCGACGCCGTCACGGGGGTCGACGGCGTCGACGGGGTCGTCGCCGCCGCGAAGGACGCCCCGTCCGGCACGGTGCCCGTTGCGGGCGACTCGGCCTCGAGCGGCGCCGCCGCTCCGACGGCGTCGCGCGGGGACGTGCTGCTCGAGGCGACCTTGTCCGACCCGGCCGACTCCGACGCCGCCGAACAGACGGTCCGCGACCTCCGCACGGCCGTCGAACGGGTCGATCCCGGCGCGATCGTCGGCGGCGTCACCGCGACGGCCGTCGACACGAACGACACCGGGATCCGCGACCGCACGCTGATCATCCCCGTGGTGCTGGTCGTGATCCTGCTCATCCTGATGCTCCTGCTCCGCAGCGTCGTCGCCCCGCTCGTGCTCATCGGCAGCGTGATCGTGTCGTTCGCCGCAGCCCTCGGCGTCGGAGCGCTCGTGTTCGACCACGTGTTCCACTTCCCCGGTGCGGACCCGAGCGTGCCGCTGTACTCGTTCGTGTTCCTCGTCGCGCTCGGGGTGGACTACAACATCTTCCTCATGACGCGGGTGCGGGAAGAGGCGCTGCGGCACGGTCCGCACGAGGGGGTCCTGCGCGGACTCGGGGTCACCGGCGGAGTGATCACCTCGGCGGGCGTGGTACTCGCGGCGACGTTCGCGGCCCTCGGCGTCATCCCGATCCTGTTCCTCGTGCAGATCGCCTTCGTCGTGGCGTTCGGCGTCCTGCTCGACACGATCGTCGTCCGTTCGCTGCTCGTGCCGGCGATCGCGTACGACCTCGGGCGGCGGGCCTGGTGGCCGTCGCGCCTCTCGCGCGCGAACCATCACATGTGACACGCTGGGTGCATGCCAGTTCCTTCGACGCAGCCCGCCGCCGAGCGCAAGCTCCTCCGTGACACCGTGCAGGACAAGATCCGCGACGCGATCATGGACGGCACGCTGGAGCCCGGCGAACGGCTCAACGACGACGACCTGATCGCGTGGCTCGGGGTCTCCCGCACCCCGATCCGCGAGGCGCTCGCGGAACTCGCCCGCGCCGGCCTGATCGAGATGGCACCGAACCGCTACACCCGCGTGGCGGCCCCGACGAAGGACGAGCTCCTCGACGCCTACCGCACGCTCGGCGTCATCTACGGCGGCGTCGTGCGCCTGGCCGTGCCGAACTTCACCGAGCCGCAGCGCAAGAAGATCGTGAAGATGCTCGACGACGCCCACTCCCGCATCGGCTCCGACGGACAGGCCGACGTCTTCCGCAACGGCGCCGACCTCTACTCGCTGTGGGCGGACGCCTGCGGCAACCCGTCGCTCGTGAACCTCTGCCGGTCGACCACCGACGGACTCGCGTTCAAGCTCCGCGTGCCGGAGCTCGCGGAGGTCGTGCCGCCCGAAGCGATCCTGCCCGAGATCGAGAAGCTCAAGGCCGCTGTCCTGGCGAAGGACCCGATCGCGGCCGAGCTCGCGATGGAGGCCATCCACCTGCTGCCGTCGCGCGCGTAGCGCCCCGTCGCCCCGCGCGACCAGGAGACAGACGGGAGGCCCGTGGCGATCCCGCCACGGGCCTCCCGTCCGCCGTCACGCGCGTCGCGAGCCGCGACGCCCGCGTCAGTGCGCGACGGCGCTGATCATCCCGAGACCGACGCTGATGCGGTCGGCGACCTCGATGAGGTCCTCGGCGAGGGAGTCCAGGTCGCGGTCACGCAGCTGCGTCAGGCGCCCCGAGATCGACAGCGCCGCCGCGATCCGCCCCGAGGCGTTCCGGATCGGTGCCGCGATGCAGAACCGGCCGAGCGCCAGCTCCTGGTTCTCCTCGCACCAACCGCGCTTCGCCGAGGCGGCGAGATCGGCCGTCAGGGCGTCGTGCGTCGTGATCGTGTGGTCGGTGTACCGGGCCAGGTCGTCCCCGAGCAGCGAGCGTCGCTCGTCCGGCGACAGGTCGAGCATCAGCGCCTTGCCGAGTGCGGACGCGTGCATCGGCTGCCGCATCCCGATCATCGTGTGCGACTTCGGCGCGAGCGACCCCTCGAAGTGGCAGAGGTAGATGCACGACGCGGCGTCCTGCACGCCGACGTTGGCGGTCAGGCCGACCCGTTGCGCGAGTTCCTGCGCCGCCGAGCGGCTCTCGCGGTGCACCGGGTTGTGGTTGAGCCCCTGGCTGGCGAGCTCGAGCACGGCCCGACCGACCGAGTACGCCTGCGTCTCCGGGTCGCGTCGGACGTACTCGAGCGACTCGAGCGTCGCCAGGAGCCGCCCGGTGGTCGAGGTCCCCAGTCCGATCGCCCGCGCGATGTCGGAGGCGCGCACCGCGCCCTCGGACGCGCCGAGCGCACCGAGGACCGCTGCGGCTCGCTCGATGCTCTGGTTCGGAGGGGTGGTCGCCATCCCCTCATTCTGGCCCGTCCCGGCGCGCGTCAGGAGACCTTCACGGCGCTCGCGGTGACGAACGGGGATCCGTTCGTCGCGGTCACGACGACCCGCAGGGCGGCCGTGCGCACCGGATCGACGTCGTGGACGCGGTGGCGGTGCCGGTTCGCGTCGACCGCGGCGAGCGTCCGCCAGGTCCCGTCGACGCACGCCTCGATCCGGTAGTCGCGGACGAGTGTGGGCACGGCGTCCCAGGGGGTGCGGTGGTGGTGCAGGTTGACGAGGTCGGCGTCGACGTCGTCGTTCCAGACGATGCGCACCTGGCGGACGTCGACGGGCTCCGCCCAGTCGAGCGAGAGCACGGCTGCGCCGGCACCCGCGTCGGACGACCACATGTGCGGTCCGCCGAACGGGCGCTGGTGGCCGTCGCTGACCCGGGAGGCCCGCCACGCGTCCGTCTCGCCGGCTGCGGTGAACGCGAACGCGTGTCCGCGCAGGGCGCGCGCCTCCCAGTCCGTCACGGGCTGTCCGGACTCCTCGGGGATGTGGTCGTCGAGCTGCTCGTCGTCGGCGGCGCGGGCGCGCAGGGCCATCACGCCGTAGGGGTGGCCGTCGGTCAGGACCAGGCGGACGCCGGGCTGCCGACGGACCACGACGACCGCGTTGCACGGTGCGTCCGGGTGGAAGTCCAGGTCCACGACCGCTTCGCCCGGTCCGGCGGCGACGTGTGCGGAGTGCGTGCTGACGTGGTCGATCGGGGCGTAGTTCTGGGGCTTGCCGGTGGTCCAGAGCTCGATGGTGAGATCGGTGTCGTCGTCCGCCTCGGTGCGGAGCCGGAACTCGCCGAGCGCGGGGTCGGCGGGCAGGAGGACCGCGACGTCGCGGTCCAGGTCGAAGCGGTCCGCGGTCGCGAACGGCGTCGTGTCGATCGTGGTCAGCTCACTGCTCGCGGTGATGCGGGCGGTACGGGCCAGGTCGGCTGGGTCGTCGGCGCGGACGCCGATGATCGGTGCGTCCTCGTGCAGCAGGGTCTGCTGCAGCAGGGCGATCTGCTCGGTGCCGAGGGATCGTGGTGTCGTGCCGTGCCGGGAGACCAGGTGCGCGGCGGTGCCGGCTGCCTGCCCCTGGGCTGCGCAGGTGGCCATCACCCGGGTGGACCCGAACGCGACGTGCGACGCCGAGATGTCCCGGCCGGCGAACAGCAGGTTTGACACGTTCGCCGAGTACAGCGACCGGAACGGGATGTCGTAGGTGCCGTCGGTGTACCGCTGCTGGGCGCCGGCGGTCTCGGCGTAGACGCCCTCGACGGGGTGCAGGTCGATCGACCAACCGCCGAACGCCACCGTGTCGGGGAACGAGCGCTGCTCGAGCAGGTCCTGCTGCGTCAGGGTGTGGTCGCCGACGAACCGGCGGTACTCGCGCTTGCCGGGGATCGCGCCCACCCAGTCGAGCGTCAGGGTGTCCGCGTCGAACGCCCCCGAGTTCTTGATGTGGTCCCAGATGCCGTAGACGACACCCCAGAGCTCGTCGCGGATGCGTTCGTTCTCGGCGACGGTGTCGAGTTCGCCGCCCCACTCGATCCACCAGTAGTTGCAGCCGTTGTCGCCGGTCCGGATCGCTCGGTTCGCCAGGATCGGCGTCGTGGCCAGGTCGACGGCGATCGACGGCGGGACGAACCGGTCGTGCCGGCCGGTGTCGTGCGTCGAGAAGAAGATCGAGCTGCCGAGCAGTTCGTCGTCCGCCTGCTCGGGTGCCCAGGCTTCGCCGTGCTCGTCGCGGCCCTCGCGCCCGATGCGGTACTCGGCGCCGGCGAGGGCCCCGACGAGGCCGTCGCCCGTGCAGTCGAGGAACACCGGCGCCGTGAACGTCGTCTCGATCTCGGACCCCATGGTCCAGCCCGTGACGGCGGTGATGCGCGGTGCGCCGCCGGCGTCGTCCGTCGTCTGCACGGTCCGGACGTCGGTGTTGAGGTGGAGGTGCACGTTCGGCTCGGCCCGGACCAGGTCGAGCACCACCTGGTCCCAGTAGACCGCGTTGCCCTGCGGGTTCCGGTACTGGTTCTCGAGGAAGAGTTCGCCCATGATCCCGGTCTCGCGGGCGAACCGCTGCGTGCCGTGCGCCGTCGCACCGACCACCCACACCCGGATCTCGCTCGAGGCGTTGCCGCCGAGGACCGGGCGGTTGGTGACGAGGGCGACGCTCGAGCCGAGGCGGGCGGCGGCGACGGCCGCGCTGACACCGGCGAGACCGCCACCGACGACCACGACGTCGTGGTGGTGTTCACGGGATTGCATGGTCGGAACGGTATCACTCGGTGGCGTGTCTTTCCCACTGTGTGGCAATGTGTGCCCGACGAGTGCTATCGTCAACGAATTCTCGACAACGAAGTGAGAGGCCCACTCATGAGCGACGGAACCCGGACGCAACCCAGCGTCGATGCCGCCACCGCCCCCGACGTCCAGGCGGCCCTGGGCGACGACGCACGCCGCCAGGGCATGCGGAAGGTGATCGTCGCCGCAGGCGTCGGCCACTTCGTCGAGTGGTTCGACTTCGGCCTCTACGGCACGTTGGCGACCGTCATCTCGCTGTACTTCTTCAAGCAGGGCGACCCGCAGGTCGCACTGCTGTCGGCCTTCGCCGTGTTCGGTGCCGGCTTCGTGATGCGACCGCTCGGCGGGCTGTTCTGGGGATCGCTCGGTGACCGGGTCGGTCGGAAGACCACGCTGGCGACGGTCATCCTCATCACGAGTGGCGCGACCGCCGTGATGGGGATCCTGCCGACGTACCAGAGTGTCGGGATGCTCGCGCCGATCCTGCTCGTCGTGGTGCGGCTGGTGCAGGGCTTCGCCGCCGGTGGCGAGGGTGCCGGGGCGACGACGCTCCTGGCTGAGTACGCCCCGTCGAACCGGCGCGGCTTCGTGACGAGCTTCATCGACGTCTTCGGCTTCGCGGCGTTCATCGTCGGTGGTGGCCTGGTCTTCCTGTTCACGGCGATCGCCGGGGACGGGGCCCTCGAGTCGTGGGGGTGGCGTGTCCTGTTCCTCGTCGCGGTGCCGCTCGGTCTGGTCGGGTTGTACCTGCGCACGAAGCTCGAGGACACCCCGGAGTTCCGCGCGCTCAAGGCCAAGGGGGAACTCGCGAAGAACCCGCTCCGCCGCTCGCTCCGGACCGGCTGGAAGGCCCTGCTCTTCTGCGTCGGGTTCGTCGTCCTCAAGGCCGTCGGCCACTGGATCCTGCAGACCTTCATGCCCTCGTACCTGCAGGCGGACCTCGGGTACTCGCCACTCGTCTCGTACGGGGTCGTCGTCATCGGCTTCCTGGTGATCGCCGGCCTCGTCCCGTTCTTCGGCCTGCTGTCGGACAAGATCGGCCGGAAGCCCGTCATGCTCGCCGGCTGCGCGGGGTTCCTGGTGCTGACCTACCCGACGCTCATGCTCATGGACGCCGGCAACTTCTGGGCCGCCGCAGCCGCGATGGTGCTGCTCGGGCTGTTCATGGCGGCGTTCGACGGGGCGGTGAGTGCCGCGATGGCCGAACTGTTCCCGACCGCCATCCGCTACGGGTCGATGGGCATCGCGTACAACATCAGCGTGGCGCTCTTCGGCGGCATCACCCCGTACTTCGCCACGTGGCTGATCAGTGCGACGGGCAACACCTTCGCGCCGGCCTTCTACGTGATGGCCGCCGCCGCGATCACCGGCGTGACGGTGCTCCGGGCACGCGAGACGCACAAGCAGGGACTCGTCGCCGAGTGAGCTGCACGTGAGGGGTGTCGCAGGGGCTGTGGGGTGACCTACCAGGCGGATTCCATGTCCCCTGCGCGCGCTCCGGTTATGGTTTCCCGGTGAGCAACGAACCCGAGCAGACGACGGAACCCGCGCGCCGCGGTGCCGTGACGCCGCGCCACGGGCGCCAGAAGCGACGAGCGGGCGTGGTGTTCCCGGCGATCGCGGGCGTGCTCACGATGGCGGTCCTGCTGAGTGGCGGGTACGCGGCCTACGCCTACAACCAGCTGTCCGGCGGCGTCACGATCGTCAACGCGATCACCGGCAAGAAGGACACGAAGAACGACGTCGACGGCAAGGCGCAGAACATCCTGCTGGTCGGCGACGACCACCGGCCGGACAACGCCACCCCCGAGCAGCTCGCCGAACTGAGCACCGAGTCGGACGGCGGGGCGACGAACACCGACACGATGATCGTCCTGCACATCAACGCCGACGGCTCACAGGCGACGATGATCTCGTTCCCCCGCGACTCGTACGTCGACATCCCGGACGTCGGCAAGGGCAAGCTCAACAGTGCCTTCTACTACGGCACGCTCAACGGTGGCGGCGACACCGGTGGCGCGAAGATGCTCATCAAGACCATCGAGAACCTGAGTGGCCTGCAGATCGACCACTACGTCCGGGTCTCGCTGCTCGGTTTCTACCAGGTGGTCAAGGAGCTCGGCCCGGTCGAGGTCTGCCTGAACCAGGCGACCAACGACCCGTACTCCGGCGTCGACCTGCCGGCCGGCAAGTCCACGCTGGACGCCAAGCAGGCCCTGTCGTTCGTCCGCCAGCGCCACGGTCTGCCGAACGGCGACCTGGACCGCAACGTCCGTCAGCAGTACTTCCTGTCGCAGGAAGCCCGGAAGGTCACGTCCGCGGGCACGCTGCTCAACCCGGTCAAGATGGGCAACATCCTGAAGGCGGTCGGGGGTTCGATCCAGACGGACACGAACCTGCTCGACCTCGCCTCGCAGATGAGCAACCTGCGGCCGGCCAACATCCAGTCCGCCACGATCCCCACCCTCGGCACGCCGACCATCTACGTGAACGGTTCCGCGCTGTCGATCGTCGAGATCGACACCGTCGGGCTGCCCGCCTTCGTGCAGGGACTGGTCGGCGAACCGGACACCTACACGAAGGCCGCGGCCGCGCAGCCCGCGAACACCTCGGTCACCGTGCTGAACGGCAGCGGTGTCACGGGGGCCGCCGCCGCAGCGGGTCAGGTCCTGACGAGCCGCGGGTTCCAGGTCGCACCGGCCGGTTCCTCGGACCCCACCACGGCCACGCAGGTGCAGTACCCCGCGGGCCAGGAATCCCAGGCGAAGGCGGTCGCGGCGGCCGTGCCCGGTGCCGTCGCGGTCCGGACCGGTGCCGTCACCGGCGTCACGCTCGTGCTCGGTACCGACGGCAAGGCCCCGAAGGCCGCCAGCGCGCCGAGCGCACCCGCCTCGACGCCTGCCGACACCGGCTCGGGGTCGAAGCCGAGCAAGCAGGCGACCAAGGAGCCGGCGCCGAAGTCGACGGACGTGCACAACTACGGCACCGCGGGCACCTGCATCAACTGAGGCCGCGGCCGCACCGGATCGCTAGGTTCGAGGGGTGAGCAGCGCAGCGCGTCCGATCGTCCTGATGACCTACAACATCAAGAACCCGGATCCGGAGCACGACTGGCCGGCCCGACTCCCCGTGGTCCTCGACGTCATCCGCCGGCACGACCCGGACCTGGTGTGCGTGCAGGAGGCCTTCGCGCACCAGCTCGACGACCTGCGCGCCGGGCTGCCGGGCCACGCGGACGTCGGGCAGGGCCGTGAGGGCGGCACCGCGGGGGAACACCCGGCGGTGTTCTACCGTCGCGACCGGTTCCGACCGACGGACGATGGCTCGTTCTGGTTGTCGGACACCCCGGACGAGCCGGTCTCGAACACGTGGGGCAGCCTGTTCCCGCGCATCGCGAACCACGCCGTGTTCCTGGACACCGACGGACCTGCGGTCACGGTGCTCACCACGCACCTGGACCACGAACCCGGCGAGCACGGCGACGAGGTGCGTGGCAAGAGTGCGGCGCTCATCGTCGAACGGCTCGCGCGGGAGACCGGCCCGGTCATCGTCGCCGGGGACTGCAACGAGCCGGCCGGTGCCGGCACCGCGTCACGGGTCTTCGCCGACGCCGGGTTCGACGACACCTGGCTGCTCGCGGGCGATCCGGGGGACCGGACGGCGACGTTCAACGACTGGCAGCCGCCGGTGGACACCGGTGAGCGCATCGACTGGGTGCTGACCCGCGGGGTCGCCGGCGTCGACCGGGTCGTCATCGACCACGACGGTCCGGAGACGTGGTTCGCCAGTGATCACTTCCCGGTGATCGCGACGATCCGCGTGTGAGTCAGCAGGTCCGCTGCGCGTGCACGGGCATCGGGGAGCCGAGCACCGTGACCGTGGTCTCGTTCGTCAGGGCCGAGACGCCGTTGGTGCCGGCGGAGTCGTCCGTCGTCTCGTCGTCCGAGGTGGGGTCGACCCAGCCCTCGCGCAGCAGCAACTGCCACGCGCGGGAGTCGTCCGCACCGTAGGACACCCGTTCCGAGCGCGGGGCGTCCGCGATCTCGTCGGCGATGTCGTCACCGACCTGCACGCCGCCGGGACCGGTCAGCTCGATCCGTGCACCGAGCCGGCTGCGGACCTGGTCGCGCAGCACCCGGATCTCGACGGCGTTGCCCGCCCGCGCATCGGTGGCCAGGGCCGCGACGCGGATGGCGCCGCCCCACGTGTAGGTCGTGCCGGCCGGGAAGCACGCGCCGCCGTCGCCCTCGGCCGTCTGGGTGCGCGACGGGGTGCCGAGCAGACGGTCGAGCAGGCTCACGGTCAACCGGGAGTCGCGCATCGACGACTCGACGACGGTCTTCCCACCGTTGCGGAGCACCAGGGACTCGGCGTCGAGCTCGATCGAGTCGACCCGCCGGAGCTTCGCGTTCGACACGTGCACCGGAGCGGCGTCGTGCGACGTCTCCGCTGCGACGGCGGTGTCCGCCCCGAGCCCGGTGGTGCCGTCGAGCGCCAGCGCACCTGCCGAGAAGGCGAGCACGGCAGCGAGCGCCAGCAGGGTCCGAGGGGTCACCGTTCGACGGTACGACCCCGGACGGTCCAGAACGACAGGTGTTACCGAATCGGGTCCTGGCCGTCACCGGACCGTGACAAACGAGGAAGACGCACCTGCGGCCCTGGACCGGTGCGGCCGGCGGACGCTGGCCGCTCCGCGCGCCGGGGGACAGCCTCCTGGACGGCCCGTGGTGCGCGCCTGCGTACCGTCGGCGGCATGACGGACCAGCAGAACGACCAGGCAGGGCTCGACCAATACGCCATGCAGGACCCGACGAAGATGTACGCCGACAAGAAGCCGGACGAGCAGTACCTCGAAGGCGCCGGCACCGACGCCGAGATGGCGGAGAACGTCCCCGCCGACCACGGCGAGGACACCTACCGCGGCTCCGGTCGACTGGAGGGCCGCAAGGCACTCGTCACCGGTGGCGACTCGGGCATCGGTGCAGCCGTCGCCATCGCCTACGCACGCGAGGGCGCCGACGTCGCGATCTCGTACCTGCCCGAGGAGCAGGAGGACGCCGACCGCATCGTCGCGCTCATCGAGGCAGCCGGACGCAAGGCCGTCGCGCTGCCCGGCGACATCACCTCACTCGCGGTCTGCGAGCAGATCGTCGCCGACACCGTCGCGCAGCTCGGCGGGATCGACATCCTGGTGAACAACGCGGGCAAGCAGCAGAACGTCTCCTCGATCGAGGACATCTCGGACGAGGAGTTCGACGAGACGTTCAAGACGAACGCCTACGCGACCTTCCGGATCACGAAGGCCGCCGTGCCGCACCTGCAGCCGGGCTCCACGATCATCAACACGACGTCGATCCAGGCCTACGCGCCGTCGCCGCACCTGGTGCACTACGCGGCCACGAAGGCCACCGTGAACAACCTGGCGAAGGGCCTGGCGGCGCAGCTCGCGCCGAAGGGCATCCGCGTCAACGCCGTCGCTCCGGGGCCGATCTGGACGCCGCTGCAGCCGGCCGGCGGTCAGCCGCCCGAGGCGCTGCCGTCCGCGGGCGAGCAGACCTACCTGGGCCGCTGGGGGCAGCCGGCCGAGCTCGCCCCGGCGTACGTGTTCCTGGCCAGCGGTGAGTCGTCCTACGTGGTCGGCGAGACGCTGCACGTCGACGGTGGGATGCCGACGCCGTAGCGCGTCGCCGACGGGCTGACGGGAGGCGCGGTGCCGGTGGGTACCGCGCCTCCCGTCGTCCGGGTGGTCCCGTCTGCGGGCCGTGGTGACGTCAGCAGGTGACGGCGCGCGCCATCCGCTCGAGGAGTTCCCGCGCCGACAGTGCTGCCGCGAGTTCGACCTCGACCGGGTTGATGCCGATCGCGTGCTCGAACGCGCGGCGACGTGCCTGGTCGACGATCGGCACCTCGGGGCGTTGCGGCAGCACCGCGATGGCCCGGGCGGCGGCGTCGAACGCTCCCGTGGGTCGACCGAGTTGCTCCCACATCGCGCGGACGTCGTGTGCGACCTGCTCCGGGTCGCCGCCGAACTCGAAGCCGGCCGAGGCCATCGTCGCGAGTCCCTGTGCGGTGGGGTCGTTCGGGGTCATGCCCGGCATCGTCACACGGATCCGTGCGAACGCGCTGGGCGTGGTGACCGTGTCCGTGTCCCCCCATGTGCTGACACCCGTACCGGGGATTCTGTTGTCCCCCGTTCTGCGTTTGGATGGACGTGCCCCGGGTCGGGGCGACCTCGGACAGGACGTCCGTGGAACGACGGAGGGCACGATGCTCGAGAACACCAGCGCCGACACGCAGGCCGCAGCGGCCGCGGCGGCGACCCTGCACCTCCGGATCACGATCGTGGGGGCCACCGTCGACCTGCTCCGTGACGTCCCCTTCCACGAAGCACGCGCCGTGCACGTGGCCGAGCGGATGGGCATCCCCGTCGAGGAGCTCCAGCAGCACTTCCCGTCCTGGGACGGCCTGGTGCTCGCAGCCGTCGACCGCTGGAACGGCGGTCGGATGGACGAGGTCACCCGCGAGGTCGGCGACGGCTCGACCGTCGAGCTCCTGCGCGCGATCGTCGCGTCGAACGCCGATGACCCCGCGCTCATGCGCCTGCTCGTCGCCCTGCTGTCCGTCGCGGGCAACCCCGAGCACCCGATGGCGACCTACCTGCGCTCGCGTTACCAGCTCTTCTACGCACAGGTGAAGCGCGGTCTCGAGCACGACATCGCCGTCGGCCGCGCCCCGCACACCATGGAACCCCGTCGCGGCGCGGAGCAGCTCATCGCGCTGTACGAGGGGCTGCAGCTGCAGGCCCTGCTCCGATCGGACCTCGACCTGGTCCCGGCGTTCGACCGTGCGGTGGCCCGACTCGAGCGCGGCTGGATGGAGCGCTACGAGCCGCAGGCCGCCCGCCGGCACGCGACGTGGAGCGACGGCGACGACGGCAGCTGGGACATCTAGCCCAGACCGTCAGCGACCGTCTGGCGCCGACCGCGACCCGCGTGGCACCGAGCCGTCACCGGGGTCGTACCCGGTGTCGCGGATGACCCGGAGCGCGGTGGTGTCGTTGTGGACCGAGTGCACGACGACCCGGCGGGTCCGCCGGAGCGCTCGGCGCGCGCCCGGTGTCGCGAACAGGCCGCCGAGCACGAGCCCGGCACCGATCCCGAGCGCCACGGAGACCGCGGCCACGAAGTCGAGGGCCGCGCTCGACGAGCCCGACATGAAGTTCAGCAGTGCGTTCGACACGGCGACACCGGGCAGCAGCGCTCCGCAGAACGCCGGCACCGCGATCGCCGCGACCGCGGTCCGCATCCGCGCCGCCGCGTAGGTGGACAGCACGCCGAGCAGGACCGCCGCCAGGAACGTCGCTCCGAGCAGCGGCAGGCCGAGCTGCCGCAGCCCCCACAGCGAGGCACCCGCCGCCACCGAGAACACGACCGCGACGGGGATCACCCGTGCACTGGCCTGCTGCACGAAGCAGTTCGCCCCGGCCGACACCACCGTGAGCGAGAGCGACGCCCACAACGGCAGCGCCTGGGTGACGATGCCCGACGGGTCGACCTCGAGGTGCAGCCACTTCGTCATCGCGATCCCCGCGGGCACCCCCACGACGATCGCGGCGATGACCAGTCCGATGTAGAAGGCCCGGGCGACCGCCATCGCACGGAAGCCGGAGATCGCGTCCTGCGCCCACGTCACGAGCGAGACGTGCGGCAGGAGCAGCACCACCAGGGCCGCCACCATCGTGGCGGCACCCGCCGGGTGCAGCACGCCCGCGCCGATGGCCAGGGTGCCGATCACCGACGCGACCGCTCCCTGTGCCCCGGACACGAAGAACTGCGGGTAGCCACGACCGGTCAGCCAGCGCCCGGACAGGATGATCCCGAACATCAGCACGAAGGCGCCGATGCCCGCTCGCCACCCGCCACCGGCCTGCATCGCGATCGAGGTCCCCAGGATCGAGAGCCCGACGTCGGCGAGCCACGTGGGCCAGCGCGGCGGCATCCGCAGCACCGCCACGAGGGCGTTCACGCCCGAGGTCATGTCCCGTACGTCGTGGATCAGGTCGTCGACGATCTGGTTCGCGCGCGCGAGTCGGTCGAGGTCGGATCCGTCGGAGCTCACTGTCCGGACCTTCACGAGCGGCGGGATGTCGGCCGGTGCGTACTGGAGCGTCACCGAACTGCCGGAGAAGTCGAGGTCGAGCGGGGCCAGGTTCCACTTCGTCGACACCGCGACGACGGCGGTCTCGACGCTGCGGGTGTCGGCGCCGGAGGCGAGCATCACCTCGGCCAGGTCGAGGCAGAAGTCGACGATCTGGGCGGCGGTGTACTGGTCGCGCCCCTTGGCGTCGGGTTCGACGTGTTCGTAGATCGTGCCACGCAGTCGGGCACGTGCGTCGCGCAGGTCGTGCTGCGCCAGGCTGCGGCGTCGGGGGCGGGGTGGCCGGTGTGGGCGCCCCGGTTTCGGTTCGCCGGGGGAGTGCTGCTCGGCCATCCGACCATGGTGCCAGTCGCGATCTGGACGCGACCAGAGCGGACGGGAGGCCCGGTGCCAGCTGGCACCGGGCCTCCCGTCCGGTGGTCGGTCGCGTCTCGGACGCGAGCCGACTACTGCTCGAACGTCGCGTCGAGCGTGATGTCGACGCCGGTGAGTGCCTTGCTGACCGGGCAGGTCGCCTTGGCGTCCTCGGCGGCCTTCAGGAAGGTCGCCTCGTCGATGCCGGTGACCTCACCGTGCACGGTCAGGGCGATGCCGGTGAGCTTGAAGCCGCCGGCGGAGTCCGGGCCGAGCGAGACGTCGGCCTTGACGTCGAGGGCCTCGACCGTGCCGCCGGCCTCGCCGAGGACGGCGGAGAACTGCATGGCGTAGCAGGCCGAGTGCGCGGCGGCGATGAGCTCCTCGGGGCTGGTGCTGCCACCGGCCTCGTCGGCGGCGCGCTTCGGGAACGAGACGTCGTAGGTGCCGACCTTCGAGCTGGAGAGTTCGACCTGGCCGGAACCGTCGTTGAGGCCGCCGTTCCAGGCGGTGCGTGCGGTGCGCGTGGGCATGGCCGCTCCTTTCGTGTGGGGGATCGGACCCGAGTGGGACCGTCGCAGCCGAGTCAAGCGGAGAACGCGCGTTCTCGCAAGCGGCTCACGGCGAAGACGCAGGGTTAGCGGGTGTTCCGCGCGTACTTGGTGAGTTCGGGCGTACCTGGTCGGAACTTTCTGGCAGGTACGCCCGATCCTTCGTGCCATCGCGGGCGCTCTGGGAAGAACCGAACTCCGGAGGCTGGGCGACAGGTGTCGTGTTCAACGACAGGTGTAGCCTGAATGGCGTTCAAAGGAGACCCACCATGCGCGCCGTCGTGTTCGAGCAGTACCAGACCTTCCCGTCCCTGACAGAGGTCCCGAAGCCCACCCCGGGTCCGGGGGAGGTGCTCCTCAAGGTCGCCGGCGCCGGTGCGTGCCACTCGGACGTCGCGGTCTACCGCGAGTTCGCCGCCGGTGCTCCGGGGTCGCAGCAGCCCCCGTTCGTGCTCGGGCACGAGAACTCCGGCTGGGTCGAGTCCGTCGGTGACGGCGTGACCGGGTTCACCGAGGGCGACGCCTACCTGGTCTACGGGCCGGTCGGCTGCGGGCACTGCTCGTACTGCTCGAAGGGGCAGGACACCTACTGCGAGAACGCCGCGACGAACCCGTACATGGGCATCGGTCTCGGGCGCGACGGCGGCATGGCGGAGTACGTCAGCGTCCCCGCTCGCAACCTCGTCCCGCTCGGCGACGCCGACCCGATCGCCGCCGCACCGCTCAGCGACGCCGCACTCACGCCGTACCACGCGATCAAGAACGCGCTGCCGAACCTGGCGGGCGGCGGCAAGTACGCCCTGGTCGTCGGGCTGGGCGGCCTCGGGCAGATCGCCGTGCAGATCCTCACCGCGCTCACCGGCGCCACGGTCATCGCGACCGACATGAAGCAGGACGCCATGGACCGCGCTGCCGCCCGTGGCGCGATCACGGTGCCCGGCGGGCCGGACCAGGCCGCCGCGATCCGCGAGATCACCGGCGGCCGCGGGGTCGACGCCGCGTTCGACTTCGTCGGAGCGACGCCCACCATCAAGGTCGCCCAGGCGTCCATGGCCGTCGGCGGCCGGTTCACCGTCGTCGGGATCGCCGGTGGCACCACCGAGTGGGACTTCTTCCGGACGCCGTACGAGTCGACGATCACGAACACCTACTGGGGCACCATCGAGGACCTGCACGAGGTCGTCGCCATGTACCGCGCCGGGCAGATCGTCCCCGACGTCGAGCGCTACGCGCTGTCGGACGCGCTCGAGGCCTACCGGAAGCTCGAGGCCGGCGAGCTGTCGGGTCGCGCGGTGGTCGTCCCGACGCTCTGACCTCGCGGCGTCCCTGGTCGAATCGGGCGTACCTGGTCGGAACTTCGGACCAGGTACGCCCGATTCCGCTTCCCATCGCGAGTGTCCTGGGAAAGAACGACCCCGGGTCAGCGGCCCGCGGCGTACCCCTGAGCACCGCGGGGGTTCGCCGCGGCGCCGAGCACCCCGGTGGCCGGGTCCCGTGTCACGCAGGACAACCGTCCGAGCGACCAGTCGCCGGCGCGGGTGACGACGTGTCCGCGGGCCTCGAGTTCCGCGATGACGTCGTCGCCGAGTCGGTCCTCGACCACGAGCCCCGCCGGCTCGCACGTGCGCGGCCAGAACGACCCCGGGAACGACGTCGTGTGCAGCGCCGGGGCGTCGATCGCCTGCTGCGGGGTGTACCCGCCGACGATCCACCGCAGCAGGAACAGCAGCTGCCACTGGTCCTGCTGGTCACCGCCGGGCGAACCGACCGCGGCCACGGGCACGCCGTCACGCAGCACCAGGGTCGGCGTCAGGGTCGTGCGGGGGCGCTCGCCGGGGCGCAGCGTCGACGCCGTGCCCGGTTCGAGCCAGGTCATCTGCAGCCGGGTGCCCAGGCAGAACCCGAGCTCCGGGATCGTCGGCGACGACTGCAGCCAGCCGCCCGACGGTGTCGCGCTCACGATGTTGCCCCAGCGGTCCACGACGTCGATGTGGCAGGTGTCGCCCCGGGTCTCGCCGTCGGGGGCCACGAACGGCTCGCCGCGGTCCTCGACCGGCGCGACGGGCGCGACCGGCGCGCGCTCGGTGTCCCGCGCGACCTGCACGGTCGGCTCGCCGAGACCAGCGCCCTCGCCGGCGGAGTACGACGTCCGGGCTGGCGGCATCGCCCGCTCGACGCCCGCGATCGTGCCCGGTCGCAGCTCGGCCGAGGCCCGCTCGCTTATCAGCGCTCGCCGCACGTCGGTGTACGCGTCGGACAGCAGCACGTCGAGGGGGACGTCGCCGTCCCCGTAGAACGCCTCGCGGTCGGCCATCGCGAGCTTCTGCGCCTCGACGATGGTGTGTGCGCCGACCGACGTCGACGGGTCGAGCAGTGCGTCGTCGAGCGGTTCGAGCAGCCGCAGGGTCTGCAGGAGCGCCGGACCCTGACCCCAGGGACCGGTCTTCGCGATCGTGCAGCCGCGGAACTCCGTTGTCGCCGCGGGCTCGTACGACGCCCGGAACGCCGCCAGGTCCGACGCCCGGACGACCCCGGCGTGGTCGCTGCCCGACGCGTGTCGGTGGGGCTCCCGCACGAAGCGGTCGATCGCCTCGGCGACGAAGCCCTCGGCCCACTCGCTCCGTGCGGCGTCGATGCGGGCGGTCCGACTGCCGGAGCCGTCACCGGCGTCGAGGAGCCGGTCGAGCACTGCGGCCAGCGCCTCGTTGCGCACCAGGTCCCCGGGGACCGGCGCCGTGCCTCCCGGCAGCCACTGCGCGGCGGACGTGGGCCAGTGGTCACGGAACAGGCCCTGCACGGCGGTGATCGTCCGGACCACCCCGGCTGCGACCGGGTGGCCGTCACGGGCGTAGCCGATCGCCGGAGCGAGGACGTCCGCGAGCTCCCACGTGCCGTGGTCGCGGAGCAGCAGGAGCCACGCGTCGACGGCACCCGGCACGGTGGCGGCGAGCGCGCCGGAGCCGGGGACGAGGTCGAGGCCCTCGGCGCGGTAGTGCTCGGGCGTCGCACCGGCCGGTGCCGGACCCTGGCCGACGAGCACGACCGGCGTCGGGTCCGACGCCGTCGCGAACACCGCCGTCAGGTCGCCACCCGGGCCGTTCAGGTGCGGCTCGACCACGTGCAGGACGAACGCGCCCGCGACGGCTGCGTCGAAGGCGTTGCCGCCGCGTTCGAGCACCGACTGCGCGGTGGCGGTCGCGATCCAGTGCGTCGCGGCCGCCATGCCGAACGTGCCCTGCAGGTCCGGGCGCGAGGTCTGCGTGGCGGGCGGGACGAAGGCGGGGTTCGGCGTCGGCATCCACCCATACTGTCCCCGGGGCTCGCTGCTCAGCCCAGGGCCACGACGATCCCCGCTGCGACGAGCAGTGCGACGTAGCCCCAGGCGTGCACGACCTCGGGCAGGTGCGGCGGGCGACGTCGGAGCAGCACGATGACCGGCGTCGCGCCGACCAGCAGGGCCGCGGCTGCCCGGACGTCGACGGCCCCGACGAGTCCCGCGGCGTGCGGGACGACCGCCGGCAGCAGCATGGTCACCGCGGCGGCGGGCAGCGTGATCGCCAGCGTGAGGGGGTTCGCGAGCGTGGTCGCCGCGGTCATGGTGGCACCGGACCGGCGCAGCATCGGGACCGTCATCACGCTGCCGCCGACGCCGAGGAACGCCGCGACCGCACCGATCGGGAGGCCCGTGGCGGTCGGCACGCCGGTGCGGGTCGGTCCGTGGTCGCGTCCACCGCCGCGGGTCGCGACTGCGCGATCCGTCGCCGCGTCGCGCAGGAAGCCCGGGCGCAGGAGCAGGTCGGCGACCGTGACCCCGAGGTAGACGACGAAGCCCCAGCGCAGGAGCGCGTCCGGGGCCCCTCGTGCGGCGAGCACCCCGACCGCGCCGCCGACCCCGAGCAGGACGAACAGCGACGAACGGCCCCGGAGCGGTGCGAGTGCGCCGCGCCGGGCCGAGACGGTGGCCACGGCGGCGTTCACGAGCATCACGAGGGCCGAGGTCGCCGTGGCCACCCGGACGGCGTCGCCACCGAGGGCTGCATCGGCGACGGTGATGATCGGCACGGTGACGAACCCACCGCCGAACCCGAACAGGACGGTGGTGACCCCGACCAGGACCCCGATGACCACGAGCACGATGAACGACATGCCCTCCATCCCAGCGGGGATCGCCACGGCGGACGATCGGGTGTGCGGCAGGTTCCTTCGAGACCTAGCCTCGTCGTGTGCGCAACGTCCCGGTCTCCGAGTTCGACCACCAGCCGTTCGACGTCCTGCCGATCGGCACCGACTACCCGCCGGACCACCTGCTCGCCCGGCACGAGCACCGACGGGCGCAGCTGCTCTACGGCGCGAGCGGCGTGATGCTCGTCGAGACCGACGACGGCTCGTGGACGGTGCCGACCGACCGGGCGGTCCTCATCCCGCCCGGGGTGCCCCACGAGGTCCGGATGCTCGACGTCAGCACCTGGAGCCTGTACGTCGAGCCGGACGCCGTGCCCTGGTGGCCGACCCGGTGCACCGTCGTCGAGGTCGGGCCCCTGCTGCGCGAGGTGCTGCGCGCCGCCACCGCGCTCGACGTGCCGTACGACGACGGCGGCCGGGACGGCGCCCTCGTCCGGCTCGCCCTGCACGAGCTGCAACGCGTCGCACCGATCCCGTTGAGTGTCTCGCTGCCGCCACGGGGCGTCCTGCGCGACCTGTGTCGGGCGTACCTGGCCGAGCCCGACGTCCACGTGACGAACGCCGACTGGGCGCGTGCGGCGGCCGTCTCGGAGCGCACGCTCGATCGCCACTTCCGCGCGGCCACGGGGGTGGGGCCCGCGAGCTGGCGGGTGCGTGCACGACTGTTGTCGAGCCTGCCGGCCCTGCGACGCGGCACCGTGACGGAGGTGGCGGGCCGACTCGGCTACGCGACCCCCGCGGCGTTCACCGCCGCCTTCTCGAGGGCGTTCGGGGCCCCGCCGTCCCGGTTCCGCTGAGGTCTTGCGCTCCGCCAGGAGCGCGCGCACACTGAACCGGACGGTTAATTAACTGTCCGGTTCACCGAGGAGGCGCGATGGAACCCGACCACACCGACGTCGTCCTCTCAGCGCTCGCCGACCCGATCCGACGGCGCATCGTCGAACGGCTCGGCAAGGGCGAAGCGACCGTCTCCGAGCTGTCCGAGCCCTTCGACGTCAGCGCTCCGGCGATCTCGCGACACCTCGGCGTGCTCGAGCGCGCCGGCCTCATCACGCGCGAGCGGCACGGCACGTGGCGCACGTGCCGGCTCCGGCCGGAGGCCGTCGACGAGCTCGGCGCCTGGCTGGGCCGGTTGCGTCCCGACTGGGACCGCCGGTTCGACCGCCTGGAGGCCCTGCTCGCCGCCCAGCGCACGCCCGCCCCGGTGGGCAGCCCGTCCGCCGCCCCACCCGCCAGTCCCACCAGTTCCGCCAGTCCCGCCTTCACCGTCGATCCGCAGGAGCAGTCATGACCGAACAGTTCACCGCCCACGCCACTCACCGGTTCGCCCACCCCGTCGCCGACGTGTACCGGGCGTTCGTCGACCCGGCGCTGCTCGCGCTCTGGTTCGGCCCCCTCGGCTTCCACGTCCCCGTCGCCACCGTCGAGGTGGACGCGCGGGTCGGCGGCGCCTGGAACCTCACGATGGTCAGCAACGACAACGCCGAGTGGTCGTCACCGGTGACCTCGACCCTCGAGCAGATCGAGGAGAACCGGATCATCGTCGGGACCTCGACCGCGCACGGCATCCCCGGGGTCGAGGACGGCACCGCGTTGTCCCTGACGCTCGAGTTCGTCGAGGACGGCGACGGCACGATCGTCACCCTGACCCAGGGACCGTTCCCCGAGTTCATGCGCGACATGAACATCGCCGGGTGGACGCAGTCGTTCCACAAGCTCGAAGCGCTGCTGGCGACACCGAAGGAGTTCTTCCAGCAGCCGTAGCCGCACCCCCCTGTCAAGGGGTTGTGCACCCCGCGTAGAAAAGCGACCATCGTTCGGTGACTCGTGCAGGGCGAGCGCCGAACGACCGCGCAGGGGCGTGGTCGGTTCCGAGTCAGGGGATCCATGACCACCACTCCGTCGACCGTCGCACGTGCGCGCCGACTCCCACGCTTCGCCGGCGCCGTGATGGCGCTGGCCCTCGCGGCGGGCGCGCTCGTCGCCACCGCCGAACCCGCCGCAGCGTCCGCAGTGTGGGTCGGCTCGGTCCCGGCCGGCACGAAGCTCCTGCCCGGTGACCAGGTCACCTCGCAGAACGGCCAGTTCCGGCTCATCATGCAGGGTGACGGGAACCTGGTCGAGTACGGCATCGGGAACCGCGTGCTGTGGGCCTCGAACACCGCGGGCTCCTCGAACGTCTACGCCGTCGTGGGGCGGGACCGCGCACTCGACATCATGCGCAACGGCAAGCGCGTGGCGCGCTGGGCCTCGGCAGGCCGGGCGAACTCGACTGCGCTGGCCGTGCGTGCGGACGGCACCATGGCGCTGCTCGCCGGCACCTCCGTCGTCGTGAAGTGGAACACGTTCCAAGACCGGATCGCTTCCGGTGGTGCACTGCTGAGCGGCACCGTCCTGCGCTCCGACGCGACCACCAACCGCACGCTCGAGATGCGCGCGGACGGCAACCTGGTGCAACGGGTGAACGGTGCAGTGGTCTGGCACACGAAGACGGGTGGCCACCCCGGAGCCTGGGCCGAGCTGCAGAAGAACGGCAACTTCGTGATCTGGTCGAAGGACCCGGCGCGCAAGGTCGCACTGTGGACGACGAAGACCACCACCGCGGGCTCGAGCAACCTGCTCCTGCAGGTCGACGGCAACCTCGTGATCTACGGGGCGAAGGACACCCGCGTGTGGTCGAGCCGCCCCGTGACCGGGCTCGCCTGGCCGGTGAAGGGCACGAAGATCACCGGCAGGTACGGCGACGACCGAGGCGCCGGACACGTCCCGCGCTACCACCAGGGCACCGATGCCCCGGTCCCGGTCGGCACCCCCGTGTACGGCGCGGGTACCGGAACGGTCACGAAGACCGTGGCGAACGACGCCTCGTACGGCAACTACATCGTCGTGACCTACGGCATGACCACGGTGCTCACCGCCCACCTCAGCAAGATCGGGGTGAAGAAGGGCCAGATCGTGAAGCTCGGCACCGAGATCGGGAAGTCCGGCAACACCGGGCAGTCGACCGGGCCGCACGTGCACGTCGAGATGCGGCGCAACGGAACGCTCGTCGACCCGTTGAAGAACATGCACTTCCGCTGATCCGGGGTCGCGCGGGGCGTGCCGCTTCGCGAGCAGGAATGGTCGGGTCGCCTTCGGGCACCCGACCATTCCTGCTCACGAAGTGCGGGCGGGGCGGCGCGGATACCCTTGACCGGATGACATCGCGCGGCGGGACCGGGAACGGGGCGGACGCGGAAGCCGTCCTCGTCGCGTTCGCGCACTCCAGCGGGGACGTCGCGGCAGCGCGCCGGGTCGCACGGCGGTTCGCGGGCCTCGACGAGGGCGAGCGCTCAGCGCTGCTCTGGAGCGAGGACGACGGCGCGAAGCTCATCGCCGTACTGCTGCTGGTGCAGGCGATGCGCGAGCACCCCGATCCGGAGCTGACCGACGAGTACCTGTCTGCGGCGAAGGCCGAGCGCTTCGACGACCCGGCGCTGGTCGACCTGGCAGCCGAGGAGCTCGTCGGTACGCCGCTCGTGGGCGGCTCGACGGGCCCGCTGTTCGCGCTCGTGAAGTCCGACGTGGCGATGGTGCGCCGGATCGCGGTCGTGGCGACCCTGGCGTTCGCGAAGCAGGGCGACGCCGAGGTGCCGCTCGGCATCGCCGGACGCCTGGTGCGGGAGCGGAGCGACACGGTGCAGTCGGCGCTGGGGTGGGTTCTGCGCGAGACGGGCAAGCGGGCGTCGGAGCCGGCGCTCGTGGCGTTCCTCGAGAAGAGCGGACGGTTCCTGACCCCTGCGGCACGCCAGACGGCGACCGAGCACCTGCCGCCGGCGGATCGCGACCGCCTGCGGGGCTGAGCACCAACGACGCTGGCAACCAACTGTGCAGTCGGCTCTACCGACCATGTGGTCGGTTAGGGTCACCGGGTGACCGAAACCACCCCGAGCACCAGCACCGCCCCGATCCACCGCGCCTCCGTCCGTGAATGGGCGTCCCTCGGTGTCCTCACCCTGGCCGTGGTGCTGCTCGCGATCGACGGCACCGTGCTGGCCCTCGCCGTCCCGTCGCTGACCGCCGACCTCGACCCGACCGCGACCCAGGTGCTCTGGATCGGCGACGTCTACTCGTTCGCGCTCGCGGGGCTGCTCGTCACGATGGGCAACGTCGCCGACCGGATCGGTCGGAAGCGCCTGCTGCTCATCGGCGCGGTCGCGTTCGGCTTGGCCTCGGCCGCCGCGGCGTTCGCACAGACGCCCGAACTCCTCATCGCCGCGCGGGCACTGCTCGGCATCGCCGGAGCGACCCTGATGCCGTCGACCCTGTCGTTGGTGCGCACGATCTTCCGCGACGCCCGGCAGCGCACCACCGCGATCGCGGTGTGGTCGGCGGGTGCGACGGGTGGTGCCGCCGCCGGACCGCTCGTCGGCGGTGCGCTGCTCGAGCACTTCTGGTGGGGCTCGGTCTTCCTCATCAACATCCCCGTCATCGTCGTGATCGTCATCGCCGGCGCGATCCTGCTGCCCGAGTCGAGGGGCGGCTCGCGCACCCCGATCGACCTGCTCTCCGCCGTCCTCTCGGTCCTGGCGATCGTGCCGCTCGTGTACGCCGTGAAGCACGTCGCCGGGCACGGGTTCGACTGGACGGTGCCCCTGACGGCGCTCCTCGGCATCGGCGCCGGCTGGTGGTTCGTCCGCCGGCAGAAGCGCCTCACGACGCCGCTCATCGACCTGCAGCTGTTCCGGATCCCGGCGTTCTCGGGCGCCGTCGTCGCGAACTCGCTGTCGGTCTTCGCGCTGAGCGGACTGCTGTTCTTCTTCTCGCAGTACCTGCAGCTGGTCCGCGGGTTCACGCCGCTGCTCGCCGGCGCGGCCGAGCTGCCGGCGACCCTGGCCTCGATCGCGGTGATCGCGATCATCGGGCTGCTGTCCCGGCGGGTCGGACCCGGCCGGTCGATCGGCCTCGGCCTGGCGGTCGCCGCCGTGGGCATGGCCGGCCTCGCGTTCGCCGAGGGGCTGCCGACGTACTGGGGCATCGCGATCGCGCTCGCCGTGGTCGGTCTGGGCGTCGGGGTCTCGATGACCCTGGCCACCGACGCAGTGGTCGCCGCGGCACCTCGGGAGCGTGCTGGTGCGGCCTCGGCCATCTCCGAGACCGGGTACGAACTGGGCGTCGCACTCGGCATCGCGGTGCTCGGTTCGTTGCAGACCGCGTTCTACCGGTCGAACCTCGACGTGACGAGCGGCGCGGTCAGCGGCGGTGTCGGCGACCGGATCCGTGAGTCCCTGGCGTCGGCGTCCCAGGTCCTGCAGGACGGCGACCCGATCCTCGAACACGCGCGGCACGCCTTCACCGGCGGCATGCAGCTCGCCTCGATCTGCGCGGCCGTCGCGCTCGCCGTCGCCGCCGCGGTCGCACTCCGGGTGATCCCGAACCGGCAGGATGGACCGCATGAGCACTGAAGGTCGTCATGAGCACTGACGGCACCCGCGATCGTGAGCGCACCCGCCAGGCGGTCCTCGAGGCCGCCGAGCGGTTGCTCGCCGAGCGCGGCACCCGGGTGAGCGTCGCCGAGATCGCGGCGGACGCCGGCGTCTCCAAGAGCGGCCTGCTCCACCACTTCCCGTCGAAGGACGAGCTGCTCCTCGCCGTCGCCGCGCACGGTCTCGCGACGTTCAAGGACGAGGTGCTGCGACACGTCGACCTGGCCGAGAACCGCCCCGGCAAGGTCCTCCGCGCCTACGTGCGGACCCTGTGCGGCGGCAGCGAGCGCGCCATGGAGGTCTTCTCGCCGACGGCGCACTGGACCGGTCTGATGGCGGTGCCGGGGGTCGAGGCGGTCGTCGCCGCGGACGCCGAGGACTGGCGCGCGGTGTTCGCGCGCGACGGCCTGCCCGAGGACCGCACGTTGGTCGTCCGGCACGCGGCCGAGGGGCTCGCAGCAGCTGCCGCCATGCCGCCGTACCTGGATGCACGCGAGCTGGCGGTCACCCGTGACGCGCTGCTCGCCCTGGCAGAACCCGCCTGACGACCCGGCCAGGAGGCCCGGTGCGCGCCCGCCCCGCCGGTCACCTGGGCAGGCGGCCGGCCCGACCCCCGTGGTTCAGTCGGTGTCGTCGGCTTAACCTGGGGCGATGCACACCGAAGTGCCCCGGATCGACGTCTCTCTCGTGGAACGACTCGTCGCGTCGCAGTTCCCCGAGTGGAGCGGCCTGCCCGTGCGCGAGGTCGACCACCAGGGCTGGGACAACCGCACGTACCGACTCGGCGACGCGCTGTCCGTCCGGCTGCCGAGTGCCGCCGGCTACGTGCCCGGGGTGGAGAAGGAGCAGGACGTCCTGCCGTACCTGGCGCGCCGGTTGGACGTCGCGGTCCCCGAACCGGTCGGGCTCGGCGAACCGGGCGAGGGGTACCCGTTCCCGTGGTCGGTCCGGCGATGGCTCGACGGGACGGTGGCCCTGCGTGCGGTCGACCTCGACCACGAGCGCTTCGCCGCCGACGTCGGCGCGGTGCTCCGGCAGCTCCGCAGCCTCCCCGCCACCGGGGGTCCGACCGCCGGCGTGCACTCGTTCCACCGCGGCGAGCACCCGTCGGTGTACGGCGCCGAGGTCGTCGCGGCGCTCGACACCCTGGGTGCGCGGGTCGACCGTGCCGCGTGCGAACGCATCTGGGACGCCGCGGTCGCCACCGCGTGGGACTGTCCGGGGGTCTGGTTCCACGGGGACGTGGCGCCGGGAAACCTGCTCGTGGACGGTGCGGGACGGCTCGCCGCCCTGATCGACTTCGGCACGTGCGGGGTCGGTGACCCGGCGTGCGACCTCGTGCTCGCGTGGACGTTCCTCGAACCGGCGGCGCGCCCGGTGTTCCGCGAGGCCGTGGGGCTCGACACCGACACCTGGGCGCGCGGGCGGGGCTGGGCACTCTGGAAGGCGCTCATCATGCTCGCCGGCAGTGCCGGGCCCGGCGACCGTACGGAGCACGAACGCGTCCTCGCCGCGGTCCTCGCCGACCCCGTCGTCTGACGCGACGGCGCGCCCGGGGTCGTGCGTGGGGCTGTGAACGCGCCACGGGGCGGGCGCGTACCGAGGAGGGAGAAGCGAGTCGTGCCTCCCGGCCGGCCCGAAGCGACCACGAGAGGAACGCGACGTGCGCGCACTGACCTGGCAGGGCACCGAGAAGGTGTCCGTCGAGACCGTCCCCGACCCGACCATCCAGGAGCCGACCGACGCGATCGTGCGGATCACGTCCACCGCGATCTGCGGCTCCGACCTGCACCTGTACCGGGTGCTCGGCCCGTACATCGACAAGGGCGACGTCCTCGGCCACGAACCCATGGGCATCGTCGAGGCGGTCGGCAGCGCCGTCACGAACCTGAAGGTCGGGGACCGCGTCGTCGTCCCCTTCAACATCTCGTGCGGCCACTGCTTCATGTGCAAGAACGGCCTGCAGTCGCAGTGCGAGACCACCCAGGTCACCGAGTACGGCTCGGGAGCGGCGCTCTTCGGCTACACGAAGATGTACGGCCAGGTCCCCGGCGGCCAGGCCGAGTACCTCCGTGTCCCGCACGCGGACTACGGCCCCATCGTCATCCCGGACGACGGCACGCCCGACGACCGCTGGCTGTTCCTCAGCGACATCCTGCCCACCGCGTGGCAGGCCGTGCAGTACGCGAACGTGCCCGAGGGCGGCACGCTCGCGGTGCTCGGACTCGGCCCCGTCGGCCAGTTCGCCGCCCGCATCGGCAAGCACCTGGGCTACCGCGTGCTCGCCGTCGACCCCGAACAGGTCCGCCGCGACCTGGGCGCGAAGCACGGCGCCGAGGTCTTCGACCTGACCAAGGACACCGTGCCGGAGCTCGTCGACCTGACCGACGGCCGCGGCCCGGACGGCGTCGTCGACGCCGTCGGCATGGAGGCGCACGGCAACCCCGTCGCCGGCTTCGCCCAGCGTGCGGCCGGGCTGCTGCCCGACGCCCTGGCGCAGAAGGCGATCGAGACCGCCGGCATCGACCGGCTCGCAGCCGTGCACGCCGCGATCGACCTGGTGCGTCGCGGTGGCACCGTCTCCCTGAGCGGCGTCTACGGCGGCATGGCCGACCCGATGCCGATGATGACGCTCTTCGACAAGCAGATCACCATCCGCGAGGGACAGTGCAACGTGAAGCACTGGATCGACGACATCATGCCGCTCGTGCAGGACCCGTCGGACCCGCTCGGCACGCTCGACCTGACCACGCACCGGGTGTCGCTCGAGGACGCCCCGCACATGTACGAGGTGTTCCAGAAGAAGCAGGACGGCTGCGTGAAGGTCGTGCTCGACCCCGCCCTGGCCGCCGCCTGATGCGGATCGTCGTCGTCGGCGGGACCGGCAACGTCGGGACGGCGGTGCTCCGTCGCCTCGCCGAGGCCCGGGCCGCCGGCGGACGCGACGACAGTGTCGAGATCGTCGGCGTCGCACGGCGCCTGCCGGACGTGCACGTGGAGCCCTACCGTTCCGCCGTCTGGCACGCCGTCGACGTCGGCGCGTCCGACGCGGTCGGCCAGCTCACTGCGATCTTCACCGGCGCCGACGCCGTGATCCACCTGGCCTGGGCGCTGCAGCCGACGCACGACATCCCGCTGCAGTACCGGACCAACGTCACCGGCACCGCGAACGTGTTGTCGGCCGTTGCTCGTGCAGGGGTCCCACAGGTCGTCGTCGCGTCGTCGGTGGGGGCCTACCGGGGCGTCGACGCCGCGGGCAAGCGGACCCCGGTCGACGAGAGCTGGCCGACCGACGGCATCCCCACCGCGACGTACTCGATCCACAAGGCCGCGAACGAAGCGGCGATGGACGCCTTCGAGGCAGCCCATCCGTCCGTGGTCGTCACGCGGCTGCGCCCGGGGTTGATCTTCCAGCGGGACGCCGCCGCCGAGATCCGTGGACTGTTCCTCGGACACCTCGTGCCGATGTCGATCGTGCGGTGGATCCGGTGGCTCGTGCTGCCCTTGCCGTACCCCTTCGTGTTCCAGGCGGTGCACGCCGACGACGTCGCCGACGCCTACTGGCGGACCGTCGACCAGCGGGCCGGCGGAGCGTTCAACATCGCCGCGTCGCCCGTGCTCAACCCGCCGCGGTTGGCCCGGGCCTTCGGCATGCTCGGTGCCGTCCGGATCCCGCTCGGACTGCTGCGCGGGATCGTGACGCTGACGTGGCGACTGCGGTTGCAGCCGACGGACGCCGGCTGGATCGACATCGCGGCCGGGGTGCCGATCATGCGGACCGACCGCGCCCGGTCGGTGCTCGGATGGGAGGCCCGGCACACCTCCGAAGACGCGTTGCGTGCGCTCGTGGCCGGGTTCGCGGACGGTGCGCACGTCGCCGCGTCGGATCCGCTGCGGGGGTAGCTGGGCTGGGCGGGGGCGGGCGCTGCCGGGGCGTACCGGGTGCTTTCGGGCGTACCGGGTCGGAAGTTTCGACCAGGTACGCCTGTTTCCGCGTTCCATCGCGGGTGTGATGGGAAGGAACGGGCGATCGGGTCGCGCTACGATTCGCTCGTCGTTGTGAGAAGGGGGAGCGCGATGGTGCTCAGTTGGTCGGCGTTCAGTGAACTCGAGGGACCGGGCGGCTCGGCTATGCCCGACCTGTTCGGCGGTTGGTTCGGCATCGCGTTCGGGGTCGTCGCAGCCCTGACGATCCTCACCACCCTGACGATCGTCGTCCTGACGCTCTACCGCGGCAAACGGATGGCCGACCGCGGTCAGAACCCGCTCACCCTGCAGGAGGACATCGCGTACCAGGCGATGCGGAGCCGCACCCTCGCGCCCGAGAAGCCGCTCGAACAGCGGCTCGCCGAACTCGACGACCTGCACGCCCGCGGAGTGATCTCCGACGAGGAGCACCGGACGGCGCGAGCCGAGGCCCTGCGCGGATGATCGCCTCCGAGGAGCTGCACAACCCGCTCATCCCGCCGCTGTACGACATCGTGTGGAGCGTGGTGATGGGGCTCATCGTGGTCGCCGTCGTCGTCACCGTGTGGATCGCGGTCGTCCGGAGCCGTCGCTCCCAGGGTGCGCCGCGGACGCTCCGTGAGCAGCGGTTGGCGGAACTCGACGACCTGCACGCCCGCGGGGCGATCACCGACGACGAGCACCGGTCGGCGCGAGCCGAGGCCCTGCGCGGTTAGCCTGGGGCGGTGCTGCTGCCGACGGACCTGCTGGGGGAGTGGGTGCTCCGTCGGACCCTGGACGACCGGCGTGCCGGCGTGCAGGGCATCGTCACCGGCACCACGACGCTGACCGCGGTCGGCGCGGACGAGGTGCGCTGGGGCGAAGCGGGCATGATGACCTTCGACGGTCGGGCCACCCCGGTGTCGCGGACGCTCGTCGTGCGTCGCCGCACCACGGGGAGCCCGCACGACTGGACCGTGCACTTCGCCGACGGCCGGGTGTTCCACGACTGGGTCTGGGGTGAGAGGGTGGCCCACGCCTGCGCACCGGACGACTACACCGGGGCACTGGACGGCGACGAGCGGCGGTGGACCGTGCGCTGGGAAGCCCGGGGCCCGGCGAAGGACTACCGGCTCGACAGCGTGCTCACCCGCGCATCGGCGTGACCACGACGTCACCGGCACGCGCCAGACTGAGGCCATGGCACGTTCCTCCGGTACCGAGACCCCGCGCATCACCCTGACCGAGCCCGTCGACCTGCAGGACTGGGTCCCCGGACCCGGCGACGTCCTGACCGGCGACCGCATCGAGGGGAAGCGCATCGGCGTGCTCGACCTGGCCGGTGAGCGCCTGCCCGACCTCGAGATCGAGGAGTGCGTCATCGACACGCTCCGCGGCGACGGCGCCGACTTCCGTGGCCTGCGGGTGCACGACTCGATCATCGACACGCTCGACGCCCCGGTGCTGCGGGCGTCGAGCAGTTCGTGGCGCGAGGTCCGGGTGTCCGGCGGTCGCATCGGTTCTGGCGAGCTGTACGACTCGGGGTTGAACGGCGTCGAGTTCGTCGGGATGAAGTTCGGGTTCGTGAACCTGCGCGGATCGACGCTCACCGACGTGGTGTTCCGCGACTGCGTGATCGACGAGCTCGACATCGCGGACGCGAAGCTGCTCCGGGTGTCGTTCGAGGGCAGCAGCATCCGCGACGCCGAGGGGTCCAACACCCGGATCGACCACGTGGACCTGCGGGGTGCGGACCTCGACCGGGTCGAGCGCCTCGAGGGGTTTCGCGGCGCGACGATCGGCGCCGACCAGCTCTACACGCTCGCCCCGCTGCTGGCGGCGCAGGCGGGCTACCGCGTCGACTGACGGCTGCCCCGAGTCTCGGGGTGGGCGACACTTCTCGCAGCTCCGAGCGCGAGGACCGTCGCTCAGCCCGAGACTCGCCCAGAGCCCGCCGCCGCCGTGGCGAGGGCCGCCGCCAGGTCGGCCTGCACCAGGTCGCCGTGCGCGGCCGCTCCCGCCTGGACCCCGGCGGCGGCGGACGCGATGACCGTCGCCATCGGGGCCGCCACGTTGCCGGCCGCGTACACACCGCGCACCGAGGTCTGCCCGGCCGGGTCGACCGTCAGCGCGCTCGCGTACCGGAAATCGCCCATGAACTGGTCGGTCGCGACCAGACCGAGGCCGGACAGGAAGTCCACGCGCGCCTCAGCAGTGCTCGCCGCGGCCAGGGCGTCGAGTTCGACGACCTCGCCGGAGCCGAGCGTGACCCCGGTCAGCGTGCCCTCCGACGAGCGGACCTGCGTGACCGTGTCGTCGACGACCTCGATACCGCGGGCCTGCAGACCGGCCCGGGCGGTGTCGTCGACGAGTGCCGGATCAGTGACGAACGCCGTCACGTGCTCGCTCAACGCCCGGAACATCAGCGCGTGGTGCACGCCGTTCGGTGTCGTCACGAGCACGCCGATGCGCTGGTCGCGGATCTCCCACCCGTGGCAGAACGGGCAGTGCACGACCCCGCGTCCCCACTGTTCGGCCAGGCCGGGTACCTGCGGCAGGACGTCCACGGCGCCGGAGGCGACGACGAGCCTGCGGGCGGCGACGACCGTGCCGGAGTCCAGCGTGACCGAGAAGCCGACCGGGTCGGTGCCGTCACCCGTCGTGGCGGACGCGGCCACGATCCTCCCGGCCGTCACCTCGACTCCGTAGGCGGCGACCTCGTCGCGACCGATCGCGGACAGCTCGGCGGGGGCGATGCCCTCGCGCCCGAGGTAGTTGTGGGCGCCGGCCGACGGCGCGTTGCGGGGCTCGCCCGCGTCGACGACGAGGACGGAGCGGCGGGAGCGCCCGAGGACGAGGGCGGCGGAGAGGCCGGCGGCTGCTCCGCCGATGACGATGACGTCGTAGTGATCACGCATGCAAGGAGCATGCGGCCCATCGCGCGCAGACAGCAAGGAACCTTGCCGTTGTGGCAACATGACGAGCATGCGCACCACTCCACACGGGCACGGCCCGCAGGAACCGACGGCTCCGCGCACGACCGCGCAGGTCGTCGACGGGGTGGGGCCGCGGCTGCGCGCGCTCCGGGCCCACCGGGACGTCACGCTCGCCGCACTCTCCGAGCAGACCGGGGTGTCGGTGAGCACGCTCTCGCGGCTCGAGTCGGGGCAGCGCAAGCCGACCCTCGAACTGCTGCTCCCGCTGGCACGGGCGTACCAGGTGCCGCTCGACGACCTGGTCGGAGCACCGCAGACGGGAGACCCCCGGGTGCACATGAAGCCCGAGGTGCACGGCGGACGCGTGGTGGTGCCGCTGACGAAGCGCACCGGCGGCGTGCGGTCGTTCAAGCAGCTGTTCCCACCGAAGACACCGGGCGGTGAACCGTCGCTCAAGACGCACGAGGGCTACGAGTGGCTCTACGTGCTGTCCGGCCGCCTGCGCCTCGTGCTCGGCGAGCACGACCTCGACCTCGGGCCGGGTGAGGTCGCCGAGTTCGACACCCACACCCCGCACTGGATGGGCAACGTCACCGACTCGGTGACCGAGGTGCTGTGCCTGTACGGGCCCCAGGGTGAACGGGCGCACGTGCGGTCGAGGCCGACGCGCTGACGGCACGCGCGAGCGTCACCGTTCCGGCAAGCCGATCAGCGCGTGCGCCACCCGCGGCGTACCCGCAGCCCCGCGCGCACCCGCCGCGCCCACCGGCGCACCGGGTTCGCCCGCCGGCCGTTCACGCGGAACGTGTGGAAGGCGCGTCGCGTCCGCAGCAGGGCGGACGGGAGGCCCGACAACGGTCGCGCGGACACCTGCACCGTGAGCACGGGGTCGGCCACCACCCGCCAGGCCGGGTCGAGCTGCATGCTCAGGTCGACGTCGTCGTGCACCTCGGGGTCCTCGCGGTGCGCTCGGCCGCGCACCGCGGCCCACGTCGACCGCCGCATCGCCATCGCGGAACCGAACAGCGGCGGGCGCCCGAGCGCGGCCCACATGAGTGCGAAGTACGGCCGCATGTAGACGGCGTCCCAGAGCCGGCCGATCAGCGGTCCGCCGTCGTGCGGGCATCCGGGTCCGGTCACCGCGACGACCGACGGGTCGGCCAGCAGCCGCACAGCGTCGGCGATCCACCCCGGCGGCGGGACGGAGTCGGCGTCGAGCCGGACGAGGACGTCCCCGGAAGCCCGGTCGTAGCCGCGCGCCGAGGCCCGGGCGATGCCGCGGATGCGTTCGGTCAGCACGACCGCCCCTGCTGCCTCGGCCACCTCGGCGCTGTCGTCGCGGCTGCCGTTGTCGACCACGACGACCTCGTCGGCGAGCAACGTCTGCCCCGCGAGGGCGTCGAGACACCGCCGCAGGTGCGCGGCGTCGTCGCGCACGGGGATGACGACGGAGACGCGGACCATCCTCCGATCCAACCGGAGGTCCGCTGTGCGGACAGCCGGTCCGCGTTCCGTGGCGTTCCTGCGCTGGAGCACATCGGAGGGCGCGCACCTTCGGTCAGGCAACGCCCCCGGTGCCCATCGGTGGCGACGGACAACCGGAAGGCCGACCATGACCACGAACCCACCCGGGAACGACTCCGGGACCCCCATCCACGACCGCACGGTGGCTTCCGAGGGTCACGAGGTGTCCCCCGGCGTCACCGTCCCCTCGTTCGCCAGCGGCGTGCCCGCGGCCGGACCGACGGACCCCGACGTCGCGCAGGCGTACGACCCGTACGGCGACGACGCCGAGGTGCCGTTCGACGCACCCCTCGCCGCCGTCCCCGCCGATGCGGAGTCCGGCAAGGCCGACGCGGCCAAGGGTGCCGCGCAGGACGTCGCCGGGGACGCGAAGGCCAAGGCCGCGGACGTCGCCGGCACGGCCAAGGAGCAGGCCTCGAAGGTCGCCTCCGAGGCGACCGACCACGCCAAGCAGCTGTACGGCCAGGCGTCGGAGAACCTCAAGCAGCAGGCCGGCGAGCAGCAGGAACGTGCCGCAGGCGGCCTCCGCAGCCTCGGCGAGCAGCTCGGTCGCATGGCCGAGAACGACGAGGACCAGGGCGTGGCCGCGAAGGTCGTCCGCGACCTGTCCGGCCGTGCGACCTCGGCCGCCGGGTTCCTCGAGAACCGCGACCCGGGCTCGCTCCTCGACGAGGTCAAGACCTTCGCCGCGAAGCGTCCGGGCACGTTCATCGCCATCGCCGCCGGTGCCGGCATCCTCGCCGGTCGGTTGACGAAGGCGCTCGCCGCGGACGCCAAGCACGAGAAGGAAGCCGGCGACGGGCCCACCACGACCCACACCGGCACCGGCCCCGGGAGCGCCCTGTGAGCCACACCGTCCCGGGTCCGACCCCGCCGGGTGATCCGACACCCGAGGAGCGGGCCGCCACGACACCGCTCGGCGAGCTGCTCTCCGACGTGTCCCGCGACCTCTCCAGCCTGTTCCGGCAGGAGATCGCCCTCGCGAAGGCGGAGCTGACCGACTCGGCGAAGAAGGCCGGCAAGGCGGGCGGGATGTTCGGCGGCGCCGGACTCACCGCGTTCTTCTCGCTGCTCTTTGTCTCGATCGCCGCGTGGTGGGCCATCGGGTACGCCGTCGGCAACGCGTGGTCCGCCCTCATCGTCGCCGCGGTCTACGCGATCGTCGCCGTGGTCCTCGGTCTCCGCGGTCGCGCTGCGGCCAAGGAGATCACGGGCCTGCCCCAGACGGTCGCCACCGCCAAGGAAGTCCCCGAAGCACTCAAGCCCACCACCACCGGGAGGAAGCCATGAGCACCCCAGACGAGATCCGCGCCGACATCGAGCGCACCCGCGGCGAACTCGGCTCCGACGTCGACGCCCTGGCCGACAAGGTCAGCCCGTCGTCGATCGCCCACCGCCAGACCGAGAAGGTGAAGAGCCGGTTCCAGGGCGTCCGCGAGTCCGTGATGGGCGCCGCGGACTCCGCGAAGTCGAGCGCCTCGGGCTCTGCGTCCGGTGCTGCGGACCACGCGAAGGACGTCGCCCAGCGCGGGGTCGAGCAGGCCAAGGGGGCACCGCTGGCGATCGGACTCATCGCCTTCGGTGTCGGCTGGCTCGTGTCGTCGCTCATCCCCGCGAGCGACAAGGAGGAGGAGCTGGCCGTCGAACTCAAGGACAAGGCAGCGCCCCTGGTCGACGAGGTCAAGGAACAGGCGAAGGACGCCGGGTCGCAGCTCGGGGACGCCGCGAAGGGGCACGCGCAGGACCTCAAGGGCACTGCGCAGGACGCCGCTCAGACCGTCAAGGACGAGGCGCAGGGCGCCGCTTCGGACGTGCAGGACCACGCGAAGGGCGCAGCGGACGACGTCCGCAGCAGCTGACGCAACGGGCTCACGAACGACAGGCGCGGTGCCGGCTGGCACCGCGCCTGCCGTCGTCCAGGCGGTAGCGTTCCGGGCATGGACCGGACCGACGAACTCGCCGTGGAGCTCCGGCACGCGATCGGTCGCGTCGTGCGCGCTGCGAAGCGGGAGGCGGACTCGCTGCCGACCGCCCACGCGACGACCCTCGGGTTCCTCGAGCGCGAGGGGCCGATGCCGATCGCGCAGCTGGCACGTCGCCGGGCGGTGAAGCACCAGGGGCAGTCGCGCACGGTGGGGGAGCTCGCCGACCTCGGGTACGTCGAGCGGACGGCGTCGGACACCGACCGCCGCGTGTCGGTCATCCGCATCTCCGACATCGGCAGTGAGGTCCTCCGCCGGGACATGACGGCGCGGGCCGACTGGTTGGCGACGGCGATCCGCGAGGAACTCGACGACGAGGAGCGCGCGGCCCTCGAACGCCTGCCCGGCATCTTCGAGCGGTTGGCCCGGCGCGCCGACTGAGTGCTCCCTCACCCGGATCCGTCACCAGAAGTACAACACAGTTGTAGAGTCGTTGCCATGGAGCTGACGAAGTACACCCACGCCACCGTCGTCCTCGAGCAGGACGGGACCACCCTCGTCATCGACCCGGGTGTGTTCACGCCCGAGGCCGCCGACCTCGTCCGCGCAGCGGCCGGCGTCCTCATCACCCACGAGCACCCCGACCACTTCGACGTCGAGGCCGTCCGCGCCGGGCTCGCCGCGAACGACGCCCTCGTGGTGCGGGCTCCCGGTGCGGTCGTCGAACAGCTCGGCGACCATGACGGTCACGTGAGGGCGGTCCGTGCCGGTGACGCGTTCGAGATCGGCCCGTTCTCGGTGCAGGCCTTCGGCGAGGAGCACGCGGTCATCCACCGCGACATCCCGACGATCGCGAACGTCGGGTACCTGGTGAACGACACGGTGTTCCACCCGGGCGACGCGTACCTCGAGCCGGGTGTCCCCGTGCAGACGCTGCTCCTGCCGACCAGCGGTCCGTGGACGAGCACCGCCGCCGCGGTCGACTACGTCCGATCGGTGGCGCCGGAGCGTGCCGTGCAGATCCACGAGGCGATGCTGAGCGAACTCGGCCAGCAGTCCACCGCGCGGTTCCTCGGCTCGGACGGTCTCGGACCGGTGCCGGTCCTGATCCTGCCCGCGGGGGAATCGATCACCGTCTGACGGACGCGACCGTGCTCCTGGGAGGCGATCCGCGCCTCCCGGGCAGCATGGAGGGATGTCCGACGCTCCCTCGACCGCAGTCCTCTTCGACATCGACGGCACGCTCGTCGACTCGAACTACGCCCACATCGACGCCTGGTGGCGCGCTGCCCGCGCAGCGGGCGAGTCCGTGGACGCCTGGCGGATCCACCGCGCGATCGGCATGGACTCCGCGAAGCTGCTCGAGACGCTGCTGCCGGACGCCTCCGACGAGACGCGCGACACCGTCGAGCAGTTCAACACCGCCTACTTCGCCGAGCACATGCCGCAGCTGCGGCTGCTGCCGGGCGCCCGAGAGCTGCTCCGTGCGATCGCCGAGGCGGGGCACGCCGTCGTCCTGGCGACGAGTGCGCCGGAGAACGAACTGACGCGGCTGCGCGAACTGCTCGACGCCGAGGAGTGGCTCACCGCGGTGACGAGCTCCGAGGACGTCGAACAGGCGAAGCCGGACCCCGGGATCATCCAGGTGGCGCTCGACCGGGCCGGTGTGCGTGCTGACGCTGCCGTCATGGTCGGCGACGCGATGTGGGACGTCGAAGCGGCCGGACGCGTCGGGGTGACCTGCGTCGCGGTGATGACCGGCGGCATCGGCGGCGACGAACTCCGCGGAGCCGGTGCCGCCGAGGTCCACGACGACGCCGCTGCCGTGCTCGCCGCGCTGCGGTCCGAGGACGGCGCGATCGCGGCACTGGGTGGGCGCGCGTGAGCATGCGTCCGGATGGGCGCGCGTGAGCGTGCGTCGTCGCCGGCATCCGTGACAGGATCGTCGACCGTGATCACGATCGAACGCGTGTCCTGGGACGACCCCCGATCCGTGCTGCTCCGTGCCCGCATGGACGACGAGATGCACGAACGCTACGGCTCGGCGAACGGCGACGAGGACCCGGCGATCACGGCCGAACGGAGCCGCGCGCTCTCCGTCGAACCGTCGGCCGTCGTCACCTCGGTCCTCGCGCTCGACGAGTCCGGCAAAGCCGTCGGGCACATCGCGATCCGGCGTCTCGGCGACGAGGTGGAGCTCAAGCGGCTGATCGTGCTGACGTCGGCCCGCGGCAAGGGGGCAGCCACCGCACTGCTCGACGAGTGCGAGCGCATCGGCCGCGAGCTCGGCGTGCCCCGGCTGATCCTGCAGACCGGTGACAAGCAGCCCGACGCGGTCGCCCTGTACGAGAAGACCGGGTGGAGCCCGATCCCGGTCTACGCGCCGTACGCGGCGACGATGCCGTGGTCGTTCTGCTTCGAGAAGACCCTCTAGGGGTACGACCCTTCCGATTGCACTTTCAGGCGGATAGTGCAATTCTTGCTCGGTGAGCACCACTGAACGCACCCGCACGCTGCGCCGGAGCATGATCGGCGAAGCACGTCGGGCGACCGTCGAGCACGGGTTGAGCGGTTTCACGATCGAGCAGCTCTGCGAGACCGTCGGGGTGTCACGGCGCACGTTCTTCAACCACTTCGCGTCGAAGGACGACGCCGTGCTCGGCATCGAGCTGCACGCCGACGTCGAGGCGATCGACCGGTACGCCGAGGGCGGGATCGTCCCCGGCGGACTCGACCCGCTCGACTCGATCGTCGCGCTGGCGATCGACCAGTTCCACCGTGTCGGCATCGATCGCGCGGACGAGGTCCTGGTGCGCCGGGTCTTCGAGCGGGAGCCGGCGCTCGTCGCGCGCTTCCTGTCGGCGACCGACGTGCAGCTCGCCCGGATCACGGACGCCGTGCGGCTGCGGTTCGGATGGGACGACCCCGCCGACCGCCGTGCGCGCCTCGTCACCGAGGCCGCCGCGGGGCTGCTGAAGGTGACGGCGGAGACCTACTTCGACGACGCCTTCGACGAGGCCACCGGCCCGACGTTCGACGAGCTGCTCACCCAGAACCTCCGCCTGATGAGGGCGGCCATCACCACCGGACAGGACTCCACACCATGAGCGCAACCGCGCCGGGCACCACCAAGCGTGCCCGCCCCGGCACCGACGGGCCGCTGCTGCTGACGCAGCGCCGGATCTGGATCATCTTCTCCGCGCTCATCGCGGGGATGCTGCTCTCTAGCCTCGACCAGACCATCGTCTCGACGGCGATGCCCACCATCGTCGGCGAACTCGGCGGCGTCGCGCACCAGGCGTGGCTGACGACCGGGTACCTGCTCGCCTCGACCATCGTGATGCCCGTGTACGGCAAGTTCGGTGACGTCCTGGGCCGCCGCAACCTGTTCCTCATCGCGATCGCCCTGTTCACCATCGCGTCGGCCGGGTGTGCCTTCGCCGGCGACTTCACGCAGCTCGTGGTGTTCCGCGCGATGCAGGGGCTCGGCGGCGGCGGTCTGATGATCCTGTCGCAGGCGATCATCGCCGACATCGTGCCCGCCTCGCAGCGCGGCAAGTACCTCGGCCCGCTCGGTGCGATCTTCGGCCTGTCCGCGATCGGCGGCCCGCTGCTCGGTGGCTTCTTCGTCGACCACCTCACCTGGAACTGGGCGTTCTACATCAACATCCCGGTCGGCATCGCGGCGTTCTTCGTGGCGTGGTTCGCGCTGACCCTGCCGAACAAGAAGGCGACGAAGCGCATCGACGTGCTCGGCGTGCTCTTCATGTCCGCCGCGACCACGTGCCTGGTGTTCTTCTCGGAGTTCGGCGGCAGCAAGGACCACGGCTGGGACGCCCCCGAGACCTGGGCCTGGTTCGCCGGGCTCGTCGTCTCCGCGGCGCTCCTCGTGCTCGTCGAGTCGCGTGCGCAGGACCCGGTCCTGCCGCTGTCGTTCTTCAAGAACCGCACGTTCCTGCTCGCGACCGGCATCGGCCTGGTGCTCGGCATCGGCATGTTCGCGGCGATCGGCTTCGTCCCGACGTTCCTGCAGATGGCATCAGGCACCTCGGCTGCCGTGTCGGGTCTGCTGATGCTGCCGATGATGGTCGGCCTGATCGGCACCTCGATCGCGTCCGGCAACCTGATCACCAAGACCGGCCGCTACCGGATGTTCCCGATCATCGGCACGGTCCTGGTCGCCATCGCCATGCTCGCGATGACCCAGCTCGCCGCGGCCACCCCGATCTGGCTGATCTGCGCGTACCTGTTCGTCTTCGGCGCCGGGCTCGGACTGATCATGCAGGTGGTCGTCCTGGTCGCGCAGAACGCCGTGCCGGCCGAGCAGGTGGGCACCGCGACCTCGACGAACAACTACTTCCGCGAGGTCGGCGCCTCCCTCGGGACCGCCGTGTTCGGTGCGCTGTTCACGGCCCGGCTCACGACGTCGCTCACCGACGTGTTCACCGGCGCCGGCGGCTCGGCGACCGATGCGGCGTCGTCGGCGGGCAGCATCGACCCCGCGACCGTGGCGAAGCTGCCCGAGGCGGTGCAGGACGGCATCGTGAACGCGTACGCCGACTCGCTGGCGCCCGTGTTCTGGTACCTGCTGCCGTTCATCGCGGTGGCGTTCCTGCTCGCCCTGTTCCTGCCGCAGATCACGCTCTCCGACACGGCCGGCATGGTCGCCCGTGGTGAGGCCGTCGGTGGCGACGAGGCTGACGAGCTCGAGCGTGCACAGCGCGCGGGCCGGGCGGAGTCCGTGTCGTCCGAGTCCGTGTCGTCGGGTGGTGAGACGCCGGCGTCCCGCCGGGACGCCTCCGACTGAGCGCGGCGCCGCCGGATCCGGGGGCGTCCTGCGGATGGCGGGGCGCGTTGTGGAGACGGCGGCGTGCTGACGGGAGGCGCGGTGCCAGCTGGCACCGCGCCTCCCGTCCGTCGTCCGGTCGCGCTCACTGCCGCGGCCGGCCCCGAGTCTCAGGCTCAGCGACAGATCTCGTGCTCGTCGGCGCGAGAACTGTCGCCCAAGCCGAGTCTCGCCGCGACAGCGTCGAGTCTCGCGGCGGCCGGGCGCTACGCGCCGGTGCTCGCGCGCCGGACCAGGCGAGTGGGGAGCGCCACCGGCTCGGCCGCGGTGCCGTCGAGCGTCGCGAGCAGTCGTTCCGCGGCTGCGCGCCCGAGGTCGGCGCCGGGCAGGGCGACGCTCGTCAGCGCGGGGGCCGTGACCGACGACGACGGCAGGTCGTCGAAGCCGGCGACCGCGAGCTCCCCGGGGACCGCGATGCCCAGCGACCCGGCGACGCGCAGGACGCCGTAGGCCAGGGTGTCCGCCGCGGCGACGACCGCGGTGACGTCGTCGTCCTGCCAGGCCTCGATGACGTGCTCGGTGGCCGAGGCTGCGGCGTCCACGGTGAGGTCGGCGCGGGCGGTGACCTCGGACAGGGTGATGCCGGCGGCGGCGCACTCCTGCTCGAAGAGGTTGCGCCGGACCCCGAACGTCGTTGCTCGGGAGGTCCCGTCGAGGTACCCGACGCGACGATGGCCCTGTTCGTGCAGGTGCGCGACGAGGTCGTGGACGCCGGGGGAGAGGTCGTAGTTGACGGCCTCGGTGCCACCCGGGGCGTCGAGGAGGACCACGGGCACGCTCGCCGACATCGACTCGCCCGCGGCCGGGGCGTCGACGAGGATGCCGGCCGGACGGAGGCGTTCGAAGCGGCGGACGTCGGCTGCCAGGGGCTGCGCGCCGCGCTCGGTGACCGACAGCACGAGCTGGAACCGGTCGCCGATGGTGTCGCGCACACCGCGGATGACCTCGGCGAAGAAGGGGTTCGACAGGTCGGGGGCGATGAGGACGACCAGGTCGCCGCTGCCCCGTGCCAGGGAGCTCGCGGCGTGGTCGACGACGTAGCCGAGCTCGTCGACGGCGTCGCGCACCCGCATGGCGATGGGGACGGACACCCGGCCGCGGTCCTTGCCGTTGACGACCAGGGAGACCGTGGCGATGCTCGTGCCGGCGCGCTCGGCCACCATGGCAGCGGTCACACGGCGGCCCGGGGCGACGGATGAAGGCACGGGTCGATGCTACCGAGGACGCCTCGACGACTTGACGTCAAACGCTTGACGTGTTTCGATGTCAAACGCTTGACGCGCTGCGCGACGACGCTCTGTCGGACCGCGGATCCCCACCGCGTCCAGCACAGACCCCTCGATTCCCCGAAGAAGTGGAGCGCCCAGCGTGCCCAGTGCGACCAACACCGCTGCGACCCAGCCTGCTGCGACCCAGCCCGCGAAGATCATCCTCGACTGCGACCCCGGCCACGACGACGCCGTCGCCATCCTGCTGGCCCACGGCAACCCGGACATCGAGCTCCTGGCCGTCACCACCGTCGTCGGCAACCAGACGCTGCCGAAGGTCACCCGCAACGCCCTTGCCGTCGCGCGCATCGCCGGCATCACCGGAGTGCCGTTCGCCGCGGGCGCCGACCGCCCCCTGCTCCGTCAGATCGAGGTCGCGCCGGACATCCACGGCGAGAGCGGACTCGACGGGCCGATGCTGCCCGAGCCCTCGTTCGAGCTCGACCAGCGGCACGCCGTCGACCTGATCATCGAGACGGTCATGGCGCACGAGCCCGGCACCGTCACGCTGGTGCCGACCGGCGGCCTGACGAACATCGCCCTCGCGGCCCGCAAGGAACCCCGCATCGTCGAGCGCGTCAAGCAGGTCGTGCTCATGGGCGGTGGAGTGCACGTCGGCAACTGGAGCCCCGTCGCCGAGTTCAACATCGTCATCGACCCCGAAGCCGCCTCGATCGTCTTCGACGCCGGCTGGGACGTCGTCATGGTCGGACTCGACCTGACGCACCAGGCCCTCGCCACCCCCGAGGTCGCCGCACGCATCGCTGCGGTCGGCACCGCCCCCGCCGCGTTCGTCGGCGAGCTGCTCGACTTCTTCGGCCAGACCTACAAGGACGCGCAGGGCTTCGACGCCCCGCCGGTGCACGACCCCTGCGCCGTCGCCTACGTCATCGACCCGACCATCGTCCGCGCCGTGAAGGTCCCGATCCACATCGAGACCCAGGGCACCCTGACGCTGGGCATGACCGTCGCCGACTTCCGTGCGCCCGCGCCGGAGGACTGTCGGACGAGCGCCGCCCTGGAGCTCGACCACGAACGGTTCTGGGACCTGGTCGTCGACGCCCTCGAGCGCATCGGCGAGACCCCTGACACCGGCTGGACCCCGCGCCTCGCCACGACCACCACGACCTCGGAGATCTGAGAACCATGACCACCACATCGACGAAGAAGTCGATCGGCGCCCTCACCGCGGCGCTCCTCGCAGCGTGCATCGCGTTCCAGCTCAACGCGAGCATGCTCAGCCCCGCGCTGGTCACCATGGCGCGCGAGCTCAAGACCGACGACGCCACCATCGGGCTCTCGCAGACCCTGTACTTCACGCTCGCGGCGCTCTTCTCGCTGTTCTTGCCGCGCCTGTCCGACATCGTCGGCCGCAAGCGCGTCCTGCTCGGCATGCTCGCCGTGATGCTCGTCGGCAGCATCGTCGCCGCGCTCGCCGTGAACGTGCCGATGCTGTTCGCCGGCCGGATCATCCAGGGCGTCACGGGGCCGGTCGTCCCGATCTGCCTGCTCGTCCTGCGCAACGAGATCGCCGACCCGAAGCGCTACGGCGCCGCACTCGGCCTGCTCACCGCCGTGAACGGCGGCATCGCCGGCGTGGACGCACTGGCCGGTGGCTGGATCGCCACGAACTTCGGGTTCCGCGGGATCTTCTGGGTCATCGCCGTCGTCACCGTCATCGCGCTGGCGCTCGTCGCCGTGTGGGGTGTGGAGTCGAAGCCGTCCGCCGGGACCCGGATGGACTGGATCGGCGTCGTCCCCCTCGTGGTGAGCGTCGGCGCGCTGCTCACCGCGTTCAACGAGGCCGGCAAGCTCGGCGCCGCCAACCCGGCACTGGTGATCGGCGGTGTCGTCGTCGCGCTCGCCGCCTTCGCGGTCTTCTGGGCGGTCGAGTCCCGCGTGCAGGAGCCGCTCGTCGAGACCCGGTTCCTGAAGCGCCGTGCCACGTGGGCGCTCCTCGCGACGACGTTCCTGACCATGACGGGCGTCTTCGCGGTCGTCAACGGCCTCGTCACGTCGCTCGCGCAGAACGGTGACGCCGGCTTCGGCATGGAACCCGACCTCGCCTCGCTGGTGTTCCTCACCCCGTACGCGCTGGTCGGTTGGATCGTCGGTCCGTTCGCGGGACGCCTCGCGCCGACCATCGGCTACCGCGCCGTGCTCCGCTTCGGGCTGATCGGCAGCATCGTCTCGACGGTCCTGATGGCGCTCGTGGGCGTGCACTCGCTGCCGGTCCTGGTCACCGCGACCGTCCTGATCGGCATCACGTACGCGGGCATCGCGAACATCATCCTGAACGGCCTGGGCATCGTGCTCTCGCCGGAGTCGAACCCCGGCTTCCTGCCCGGTCTGAACGCCGGTGCGTTCAACCTCGGCGCCGGGGTCAGCTTCGCCGTCCTGCCGGCGCTGCAGATCGCGCTCGGGGTCGGCGGGTCCGCGGGCACCGCCGGGTACTCCGGTGGCATGCTGCTCGGTGCCGTGATCACGACCGCTGCGCTCGCGATCTCGTTCCTCATCCCCCGCCCGGAGAGCGCCGAGACCACGTCCGTCGCGCCGCAGAAGGAGACCGTCCGTTGACCCAGACCATCGTGATCGTCGGATCGCTCAACGCGGACCTGGTGGTCCGGACCGAGCGGTTCCCGAAGCCCGGTGAGACCCTGCACGGGTCCGACCTGGCGATCCTGCCGGGTGGCAAGTCCGCCAACCAGGCGGTGGCTGCCGGGAGGCTCGGGGGCACGGTCCGCATGATCGGTGCGGTCGGCGACGACGGGAACGGTGCGCTGCTCCGCGACTCCGTCGCGGCTGCGGGTGCGGACACCACGCACGTCGCCGTCCGGGAGGGCGTGGCCACCGGCACCGCCGTCATCACGGTCGACGGCGCCGGGGAGAACACCATCGTGATCTCCGCCGGCGCCAACGGCACGCTGACGCCGGACGACGTGCCCGCCGACGCCTTCGACGACGCCGGCGTGCTCGGCCTCTGCCTCGAGGTCTCGATCGACGTCGTCCTCGCCGCAGCCCGGGCAGCGCACGCCGCCGGGGTCACGGTGCTGACGAACCTGTCGCCCTTCGGGGACGTCCCCGCCGAGCTGCTCGAGCTGACCGACGTCCTGCTCGTCAACGAGCACGAGGCCGAGTCGCTCGGCGAGCACGGCGTCGCGCGCTCGATCGTCACCCGCGGCGGCTCGGGCTGCGTCGTGCACGACGGCGACGATGAACCGGTGTCGATCGACGCCGTCCGGGTCGAGCCGGTGGACACCACGGGCTGCGGTGACGCCTTCATGGGGTCGGTGGCCCTGCGGCTGGCGGCGGGGGACTCCCTCGTCGACGCCGCACGGTTCGCGGTGGGGGTCGGGGCGTACGCCGCGACCAAGGCGGGCGCGCAGGCCTCGTACCCGACCACGGCGGAACTCGAGGCGTTCCTGCGGGCGGAGGACGGGCCTCCCGGCCGTTGATCGCTTGCCCGGCCGCTAGCGTGGTGCCATGCGCGTGGGAGTCCTCGACATCGGGTCCAACACCGGCCACCTGCTCGTCGTGGACGCCCACGGCGGCGCCGCGCCGCTGCCGGCGTCCTCGTTCAAGCAGCCGCTGCGGCTCGCCGAGCACCTCGACGACGCCGGGGCGGTGACGCCGCAGGGCGTCGACGCGCTGACGCGGTTCGTCGCGGATGCCGTCCGCGTCGCCGAGGAACGCGGCTGCGAGGACATGCTCGCCTTCGCGACCTCGGCCGTGCGCGACGCGGTGAACTCCGACGAGGTGCTCGCCCACGTCGAGGCCTCGACCGGCGTGGAGCTGGCCGTCCTGTCCGGCGGCGACGAGGCGCGACTCACGTTCCTGGCCGTCCGGCGGTGGTTCGGGTGGTCCGCCGGACGGCTCGCGGTCTTCGACATCGGCGGCGGCTCGCTCGAGATCGCCGGCGGAGCCGACGAGGCCCCGGACGTCGCGTGGTCGATGCCGATCGGCGCAGCTCGACTCGCCCGTTCGTACTTCGCGGCCGGCACCCCGACCGAGGACGACGTCCGCCGCATCCGGCACGAGATCCGCGTGGAGATCGCTCGCGACGCCGGCAAGTTGCTCCGTGCCGGTCGGCCGGACCGAGCCGTGGCGACCTCGAAGACCTTCCGGTCGATCGCGCGGATCTGCGGGGCGGCGCCGTCGGGCGCCGGTCCGCTCGTGCCGCGGGTGCTCGACGGCGACGTGCTCCGGTCGAAGCTGCCGGCGCTCCTGACCATGTCGGTCGCCGAGCTGGGGGAGCTGCCCGGGGTGTCGGCCAGCCGTGCGCACCAGGTGGTGCCGGGAGCGCTCGTCGCCGAGGCCTGCCTCGACATCTTCGACTTGCCGGCGCTCGAGATCTGCCCGTGGGCGCTCCGCGAGGGCGTGATCCTCGAGCGACTCGACCAGCTGTCGGTGCTGGGCAACTCCCAGTAGTGACCGTTATGGTCAGGGAATGACCAGATCGGACACTCCCAGTACGTCCATCCCCGGCGCACTCTGGACGGTCGCGGGGGTCGGCTGGCTCGTCGGCGAAGCCGTCTCGGCGTCGGCGTTCCCCGGCTACAGCTACGCGACGAACTACATCTCCGACCTCGGGGTCCCCGACGTCGGCGCGTTCCAGGGGCGGTCGATCGACTCACCGCTGCACGTGCTCATGAACACGACGTTCATCGGGCAGGGCGTCCTGTTCGGGATCGCAGCGGTGCTCGCCGTCGTGGTGTTCCGTGCCGCGTCCCGCCGTGCGCGGGTGGCGACCGCGGTCCTCGCCGTGGTCCACCTGGTCGGGATGGTGCTGGTCGGCTCGTTCCACGGCAGCCAGACGAGCACCGACGGCGGCACCATCGTGTTCCACGTGCTCGGCGCCGCGGCAGCGATCACGACCGGCAACCTCGTGGCGATCACCGCCGGCATCGGGTCTCGGGCGCTGCGGGCGCCGGCGGCCTACCGGATCACGAGTGTCGTGCTCGGCATCGTCGGCCTCGTCTCCCTCGTGATGCTCGTCGTCGACTCGTCGTCGACGGTGATCGACGTGCTCCCCGACGGCGTGTGGGAGCGTGCGTCCGTGTACACGATCGTCGCGTGGGAGCTCGTGACCGGGATCACCCTGCTGGTCGCGGGGGCCCGGCGCCGGCGGGCGGCACGGGCCGCAGCGGTCGGCGCGTGACCCGCCCCGCGCGCCGGGCTCGGCCCTCGGCCGAGGAGATCAACGGGGACGTCCTGGACATCACCGCCGGGCTCATCGCCCGCCGCGGCATCAAGGACACCGCCGTGCAGGCCGTCGCCGACCAGGCCGGCTACTCGAAGGCGGGCATCCTCGCCCGGTTCGCGAGCAAGGAGCTGCTCGTCGAGGCCGCGCTCGCGCAGTGCACCGCGCAGACCGACACGGTGCGCGAGACGATCCGGCGGATGCCGGTCGGTCCGGACCGCGACGCTGCGGCGCTCGCGGGGATCACCGACCTCGCACTCGCCCGGCCGGGGTGGGCAGAACTCGCCCTCGCCGCGTTCACGCTGCGACGCGGGGACGACGTCGGTGCGCGGCTGGTCCCGGTCGCAGCGATCTTGCTCGAACTCTTCGGCCTGGACCTCGGCGACCCCGCGGCCGCGTCGCTCGACCGACGAGCCCGGGTGTCCGGTGCCTTCGGCGCGATCATGATGCTCGCGCTGACCTACGAGAACGACGCCTCGGCGACCGAGGCCCGGCCGCACGTGCTGCGGGTGGCGTGGGACGCCCTCGGACACGGTGGCGACGTGCCGGGGGCGGTCGGCTAGGTCCGTGTCGTCCGCGCGGACCTCGGCGGAGCGAGCAGCCACGGACGGATCAGCTTCGTCACGAACGGCAGCACCCAGAAGGTCATGATCGGCGTGAGCACGAGCGTCGTGATGAGCACCCGCGGCAGCGCTGCGAGTCCCGCGAACGACGGCACGAGCAGCCCGACGACGATCGTGAACGCCAGGTTCACCGGGAAGAAACCGAGCCAGATGCTCACCGCCTGCTTCCACCGCGGGGGAGCGCTCGAGGCCGGGGCGTCCTGCGGGACGTCGAACCAGCCCTCGATGCCGGTGCGCTTCTCGACGCGGGACTCCACGACCAGGTCGCGGCCGAGGTCGAGCCAGCGGAGCCGGTCGTCGGAGTTCTCCCACGTGGCGAGCGAGTCGTGGTCGGCGAAGCGGTAGAGCATGTGCCACTCGCGGGACTGTGCCCGGGACCGCACCCACCCGGAGCCGAGGAAGCCCGGGTAGCGGTTGGCGAGGTTCACGCCGGACTGCACCCAGCGGGTGACGTCCGGGATGCGGTCGGGTTCGACCAGGCGGGTGATGGACACGGTGACGGGCGGGCCGGCGGTCTCGGGTGACGACTGGAGGCTCCCTGGCTCTTGTGGAGTCATGTGTCCAGTCTCGCGGACGCGTGTTACCGGCTCGTGTCGAACGGTCCTAGCTCGCCTGCTTCTTCTCGGCGGGCGCCTTCTTCGCCGCGGGCTTCTTGGCGGGTGCCTTCCTTGCCGGAGCCTTCTTCGCCGGCGCCTTCTCGGTGGTCGCCTGCTTCGCCGGGGCCTTCTTGGCAGGCGCCTTCTTGGCAGGCGCCTTCTTCGTCGAGCCGGACGCGCTCGAGTCGGAACCCGACGACGAACGCGAGCTGGACGACGAACGCGACCCCGAGCCTCCTGTCCGCTTCTTGTCCACGGACGCACGCAGGGCGGCCATCAGGTCGAGGACGTCACCGCCCTCGCCCTCGTCGTCCTCGTCGTCCTTCGCGCCGAACGTCTTCTCGGTGTCGATGTCGTCACCGGCGTCGAGCTTGGCGTCGATGAGCTGCTGCAGTTCCTCTTGGTAGGAGTCGGTGTACCGGTCCGGATCGAAGTCCGTCGACATGCTCTCGACGAGCGACGAGGACATCTTCAGCTCGTTCGCGCTGACCTTCACCGACGAGTCCAGCGCCGTGAAGTCGGCGGCCCGGACCTCGTCGCCCCAGAGCAGCCCCTGCAGCAGGATGACGTCGTCGTGCACGCGCAGCACGCCGAGCCGGGTCTTCTGGCGCAGCGTGAACTGCACGATCGCGAGGCGGTCGGTCTTCGCCAGGGTCTCGCGCAGCAGCACGTAGGCCTTCGGTGAGCGCGAGTCGGGCTCCAGGTAGTACGTCTTCTCGAACATCATCGGGTCGACCTGCTCGACGGGCACGAACTCGAGCACCTCGACCTCGTGCGACTGCTCCTCGGGGAGCTGCTTGAAGTCGTCCGCGGTCAGCACCACGGTCTTGTCGCCGTCGTCGTAGGCACGTTGGATGTCGGCGTACTCGACCTCGTGGCCGAACTCGCAGACGCGCTTGTAGCGGATGCGGCCCTTGTCCTCGTCGTGGACCTGGTGCAGGGACACATCGTGGGTCTCGGTGGCCGCGTACACCTTGATGGGCACGTTGACGAGCCCGAACGCGATGGAGCCCTTCCAGATCGACCTCATGCGCACATGATGCCCGTGTCCGCACGGGAGTGCCCGCAGCCGACGGGTTCTCCACAGATCCGGGTTCGCTGGACCGTCGACCGGTCGACGCGAGCACGATGGGCGCATGAGCCAGCTCGACAAGCAGGACCCGCGCTCGCAGTTCGCCAGACCGCCGTTCCCCGCGCAGACACAGCAGGGGTCCGGGCTGGCGAGTGCGATGGACCCGCCGCCCGACCACGGCGAGGTCTCCTACCTCGGCACGGGGCGCATGCGGGGGTACCGCGTGCTCGTCACGGGTGCGGACTCCGGCATCGGCCGGGCCGCGGCGATCGCGATGGCGAAGGAAGGGGCCGACGTCGCACTGAACGCCCTGCCCGAGGAGATCGACGACCTGACCGAGGTCCGTGACGTCATCGCCGACCTCGGTCGCAACGCCGTGATGCTGCCCGGTGACCTGACGGACGAGGCCTTCTGCGACGAACTCGTCCGGACGGCGGTGCGCGACCTCGGCGGGCTGGACGCCCTCGTCCTGGTCGCCGGACACCAGCTGGTGCACGAGGACGTCACCGAGCAGTCGACCGAGGACTTCGACCGCACGATGAAGGTCAACCTGTACTCGCTGTTCTGGCTGGTCCGCGCCGCGGTCCCGCACATGGCGCCGGGTAGTTCGATCGTGACGACGAGCTCGGTGTCCGCGTACCAGCCGCAGGACCGCATGATCGACTACGCGGCGACGAAGGCCGCCATCATCACCTACACCAACGGCCTCGCGCGGCAGCTCGCCGCGAAGGGCATCCGGGCGAACACCGTGGTGCCCGGGCCGGTGTGGACGCCGCTGCAGCCGATCAGCTACCCGGGCGACGAGATCGCACGGTACGGCCAGGACACCCCCTTCGGCCGGCCGGCGCAGCCCGTCGAACTCGGCGGCGCCTACGTGTACCTGGCGGGGCCGGAGTCGTCGTACACCTCGGGCACGACCCTGACGGTGGCGGGAGCGACCGGGGTGGCGCTGTGAGTCCGGCGGCCCGCAAGACCGTCGTCGTGGTCGGCGATCGGCGACTGGCGCTGACGAACACGGACAAGGTGCTCTACCCCGAGACCGGCACGACCAAGGGACGGGTGATCGAGTACTACGAGCGTGTGGCGCCGTGGATGATCCCGCACGTCAAGGACCGCCCGGTGACCCGGAAGCGGTGGGCGAACGGGGTCGACGGCAAGGTCTTCTTCGAGAAGAACCTGCCGGACTCCGCCCCGGACTGGGTCCGCCACCACACCATCCACCACTCCGAGCACGACAACGAGTACCCGATCGTCGACGACCTGCCGACCCTCGTGTGGATGGCGCAGCAGGCCGCGCTGGAACTGCACGTGCCGCAGTGGCGGTTCGGCCCGCGCGGTGGGCAGCAGAACCCGGACCGGCTCGTGCTCGACCTGGACCCCGGCGAGGGCGTCGGCCTGCCCGAGTGCGTCGAGGTGGCGGTCGCGGCACGCGAGATCCTGCACGGCATGGGGCTCGACCCGTACCCGGTGACCTCCGGCTCGAAGGGGATCCACCTCTACGCCGCCCTCGACGGCCGGTCGACCACGGCGAACGTCTCCGACGTCGCGCACGAACTCGCGAAGGCGCTCGAGCACGACCTGCCCGACCTGGTGTTGTCGTCGATGAGCCGGGCCGAGCGGACGGGCAAGGTGTTCGTCGACTGGTCGCAGAACAACGGCAACAAGACGACGATCGCGCCGTACTCGCTGCGCGGCCGCGGGCGGCCGACGGTCGCAGCACCCCGCACCTGGAAGGAACTCGAGGAACGCGGGCTCGCGCAGCTCACGTTGGACGAGGTCCTCGAGCGCCTGGAGGCGCACGGCGACCACCTGCACCCGGTCGCCTCCGCCTCGCTGGCCGTCGGACGCGACGACCACGGTCACTGGGACAGCGACCGGACCGAGCGTGCGAACGACGCCGAGCAGCCGGCTCGCGACCGGCTCACCGCCTACCGCGCGAAGCGCGACGCCTCGAAGACGCCGGAACCGGTTCCCGAAGGAGCCCCCACGGTCCGGAAGGACGGCACCCCGACGTTCGTGATCCAGGAGCACCACGCCACCCGCGACCACTACGACTTCCGGCTCGAGCACGACGGCGTGCTGGTGAGCTGGGCACTGCCGAAGGGCGAACCGACCGACCCGGGCAAGAACCACCTGGCCGTGCAGACCGAGGACCACCCGCTCGAGTACGGCGCGTTCGAGGGCACGATCCCGAAGGACGAGTACGGCGGTGGCACGGTCACGCTCTGGGACGACGGCACCTACGAGCTCGAGAAGTGGCGCGAGGGTGAAGAGGTCATCGTCACCCTGCACGGCCGGACCGGCGGCGCTCGCCGACTGGCGCTCCTGCACACTCGCGGCCGGGGCGGAGCGGGCGACGAGAAGAACTGGCTCATCCACCGCACGAAGGAGCAGCCCGACCGCATGGCGGACACCGGCGGCGCGACCGACGCGGGGCGGGCCTCCCGTCCATCTGCCGCGCACCGAGACGGACAGCGGCGCATCAGCGGAGCCAGCCCGGCGGACACCGCTCCGGGGGACCGACGGACCATGCAGGCCACCCTGGCGAAGGACGCACCCCGGCTGGACCCGGCCGACTGGGCGTTCGAGATGAAGTGGGACGGCGTCCGTGCGCTCGCCACCGTCCGGGACGGCTCGGTCACGCTGCGGAGCCGGAACGACAACGACCTGACGGCGCAGTACCCGGAACTCCAGGAACTCGGCGACCGTGCCGGGGTCGACGGCGTCTTCGACGGCGAGATCGTCGCGTTCGACGACCGGGGGCGCCCGAGCTTCCAGCTCCTGCAGAACCGGATGGGCCTGACGAAGGCGCGTGAGGTGCGGGCGGCGCAGCAGGCGACCCCCGTGCGGTTCCTGCTCTTCGACGTGCTCGAGGCCGACGGGCACGAACTCACCCGCCTGGCGTACGACGCCCGGCGACAGGCACTCGAGACGGTCGTCGAGCCCGGCGGGGCGATCGACGTGCCGCCGGCCTCGCAGGGCGACCTCGACGGCGTGATGGCGTCGTCGCAGGAGCAGGGCCTCGAAGGGGTCGTCGCGAAGAAGCGCAGTTCGAAGTACGCCGAGGGCAGGCGGTCCGAGGCCTGGCTGAAGCTCAAGCACCACGCCACGCAGGAAGTGGTCGTCGGTGGGTGGAAGCCGGGCAGTGGTCGTCGAGCGGGCGGCATCGGCTCGTTGCTGCTCGGCGTGCCCGGTCCGGACGGTCTCGAGTACGTCGGCAAGGTCGGCACCGGGTTCCGCGACCGCGACCTCGACGAGATCGCCGCATCGCTGCGACCGCTCGACCGGAAGACCTCGCCCTTCCTCGACGTGCCGCGGATCGACGCACGGGACGCGCACTGGGTGACGCCGAAGCAGGTGGGCGAGGTCGAGTTCGCCGAGTGGACCGGTGACGGGCGCCTCCGGCAGCCGTCCTGGCGGGGCTGGCGTCCGGACAAGGACCCCGAGGACGTGGTGCGCGAATACTGACCTGCTTGCCGTGTGCCAGCTCGCGAACGCGCTGATGCGTGCGCATGGGGTCCGCCCGTGGCGAAATTCCGTCCCCCGTCCATCGCTCGGGCGGGGGACGTTTCCACTCGTCCGGCCGCCGATCCGCCGCCGACTGTTACGTTCACCGGGACGAAAGGGCCTGGGGATGAGCTCGAGCAAGTACCTGCCGCCGTTCACGGCCGAGGAGCGCGTCGCGATCAACGGGGACCGTGCAGCACGGACGCCGGTCGATCCGGGGGTCGTCGTGACGGACACCGAAGCGACCTACGCGGACTTCCTCGCCGACGAGACCGACGAGTAGCCGCCGGGGCGGGGGAGAAGACGGCCCGTGCACCGGATCAGGGAGCGCACGGGCCGCCGTCGAAGCACCGTGACCGACTCTTCAGGGATGGCCGACCACGGCGCGCTCGAACCAGGCGCGCGGAGGCGCACCTGGTAGGCACGTACTGAAGACGAGACGAACGCCCGATTCGTCACACGAGAATCCGAGATCCGCGAAGAGGAGCTGCTCCTGTCCAGCGACGAAGCCCTCGCGGCGTTGTCCGACGCGTCGCTCGTCGAGCGCAGCGCCGACGGCGACACGGCCGCGTTCGGGGTGCTGATCCGTCGGTACGGACCGCACATGCGGGCCTACGCGGCGCGGATCCTCGGGTACGGCGACGGCGAGGCCGACGACGCCGTCCAGGAGGCCGCACTGCAGGCTTGGCAGCGCATCGACCGGGTCGAGGACCCGGAGCGGGTGCGCAACTGGCTCTTCCGGATCGCGGCCAACAAGGCCCTCGACCGGCTCCGCAGGCGACACCCGCACGCCGACCTCGAAGCGATGCTCGACGCCCCGGACGAACGACCCGTCGACGAAGTGGTCGCCACACGGATGCAGGTGCGGGAACTCGCGCGTATCGTGCAGGCACTCCCGGATGCACAGCGCGCCGTCTGGGTGATGCGCGAGGTGGGTGGGGCGCCCTACGCCGAGATCGCCGAGGCGACCGGGCTGCCCGCGCCGACCGTCCGCGGGTTGCTCGCACGTGCGCGGCGACACGTGCTCGAACAGATGGAGGGGTGGCGATGACCGACGACGTCGACGACCGTCACGGTGCCTTCACGCTGGACGAACTCTCCGACTACCTCGACGCCGACCGGATCCCGGTGCGGGCGGACATCGAGGGTGATCCGGAAGCGGTCGCCGCACTCGAGCGGCTGCAGGCCCTGCGGGTGGCCTCACGGGACCTGCTCGACACCGAGGCATCGGCGGACGGCGACGAGCGCTGGATCAGCTCGGTGCTCGCGTCCATCCGGACCACCGCCCACGCCGGACGGGACATCCCCGTTCCCGACGACGATCCCGCCGCGCACCTGGTCGTGACCGAGGGGGCTCTGCGCGGACTCGTCCGCACCCTCGGTGACGACGTGCCCGGCGTCGTGGTCCGACGGACCCGGTTCAGTGGTGACGTCTCCACCCCCGGAGGGGCCGTGGACGTCGACGTCACCATCGTGGCCACGCTCGAAGCGTCCGTGTCGGACCGTGCCGAGGCGCTCCGGGCACACATCACGTCGGTGCTCGGCGCGCACGCACCGTTCCGGATCCGCAGTGTCGTCGTCCGTGTCGCCGACGTCGTGGTCGGGGGGACACCGTGACCGCGGACGTCCGGGTGCTCTCCCGCGAACTCACCGCGGCCGTCCTCGCGGTGCCGGGCGTCCGGTCGGTCCTGCCGCCCGGACCCGGCCTCGCCACGCTCGTCCGCGACGTCCGCTCCGTGCTCGAGATCCCGCGGGACGGCGGGGCCGTGCTCGTGCAGGACCGTCCGGACGGAGCGCGGGTCCGCGTGGTCGTCACGACCGACCGGTCCGTGCCGACGACCACGGTCATCCGGGCCGTGCGTGACGCCGTCGTGACCGCCGCGCGCCACTTCCTCGGGGCACCGCCTTCCGACGTCACGGTCCGTGTCGTCGAGATCGACTGACGCCGCGACCGGAGCGGACGCCGCGACCGGCGCGGATGCCGGCGGCTCGGTCGGCGCGGCGAGGATCAGGCGGCCGGCGCCGGTCCGTCCGACGGCTCGGCGTCGTCCGCGACGGGGAGGCCCTCGTCGACGAGCTCGTCCTCGCCGGGTTCGGACACCTCGGCCGCGGCGGCCTTGGCCTCGTCGATGGACTCCTGCGAGCGGCGGAGGAGGTCGTCGTCGTGTGCAGTCTGGTCACTCATGCTGCAGGACGCTACGCGGGCGTGCCTGTGTCGGCGTCCCGGCGTCCGGCCGGTCGATGCGATCCCAGGCGCGTCCCGCCCCGCGGAGAGGCCGTGGGGTGGGGTGGCTCGAAGTCGACCGCCGAGGTCGGAGCGGGCGACGAGGGCATCGCCGGCGCGGCCGGTGCGCCGTACGCGTCGGCCGCGTCGAGCACGGCGCGCGTCGCCGCCGCAGCCGTCCGCAGGGCGTCGCCGATCGGCATCGCCCGGTGGCCGGGCGTCCGGACCTCGACACCCCACGGCTCGTCGAAGCCGAGCTCCCGGACGGTGCGCACGAGCCCTGGCAGGTCCCACGCGCCCGCGCCGGGCAGGTACCGTGCCTCGCGGGATTCCTCGGACAGGGTCATGCCGGCCGGGGTGTGCAGGAGCCCGTCGCTCAGTTCGACCGCCGCGAGCGTCGCGGGCGCGACCGCCTGGCGGATCGACGCCAACGTGGACCCGCCCCGCAGGGTGTGCATCGCGTCGAGCAGCAGCCCGCCGTTCGGGTGCCCCGCCGCCGCGACGAACCGCGAGGCCCGTTCGATCGTCGGCAGGTTCGACCACGGCTCGGGTTCGAGGACGAGCTGCGCGCCGACGGCCGCGGCCTGGTCGGCCAGCACGGTCCAGTCGGCGGCCATGGTGATCGGTGATGCGCCGGGCAACGTCGTGTCGGCACGAGCGATCACCTGCCAGGCGCGGAGCGCCGCTGCGGCCTCGAGGACCACCCCACGGTCGGCGACGTCGTCGTCGGTTCGGCTCGTGCACGTCCACCAGCGGTCGAGCGGGCCCAACTGGACCCAGACGATCCCTGCACCGTCGAGCATGCGGCGGAGTTCGGCAAAACCCGTCGTCGCACGCACCTCGTGCAGGTCGTCGAGTGACAACGAGAGTCCGGCGAACCCAGCGGCACCGACCGAGTGGACCCGTTCGCGGATGGGCTCGGCGCCCGCCCACGTCCACGACGTCGCCAGCAGATCGTGTTCCATCACGGCTGTACCTCCGTCATCCCGGAGCAGCTGCAGACGCCCGTCGCGATGGTCCTGCCCCGTGTGTGCGACGCCGCGATCCCCACCTGGCGTCGCACCAGGAATACCCCGCGTGTCTGCGAGCGTTCCCAGCGGCTCGTCACACCGCGGAAACGCCGGTCAGATGATCCGGGTGCGCACCGTGCCGATGCCGGCGATCGTCCCGACGGCGAGCTGCCCGCGTTCCAGAGGCCCGACCCCCTCGGGCGTCCCCGTCATGAGCAGGTCCCCGGGGGCGAGCGTCACCGACCGCGACAGCGCCGCGATCGTCTCTGCCACCGACCAGATCTGCTCCGCCAGGTCACCGACCTGCCGTCGTTCGCCGTCGACGACGAGCTCGATCACACCGGCCGTCGGGTCGGTGCCCTGCGCCGGGACGATCGCGCCGATCGGTGCCGAGGCGTCAAACCCCTTCGCCGTGTCCCAGGGCCGGCCGAGGCGCTTGGCCTCGGCCTGGAGGTCGCGTCGGGTGAGGTCGATGCCCACCGCGAAGCCCCAGACGTGGGTGAGCGCGTCGTCGACGCCGATGTCCGCGCCGCCGGTGCCGATCGCGACGACCAGTTCGACCTCGTGCTCGAGCTGGGTCGTCTGCGGCGGATACGGGGTGTCCGCGTCGTCGACGACGACGGCGTCCGCGGGTTTGGTGAAGAAGAACGGCGGCTCGCGGTCCGGGTCGTGCCCCATCTCTCGTGCGTGCGCCGCGTAGTTCCGACCGACGCAGAAGACGCGTCGGACGGGGAAGCGTGCGCCCGTGGTCGTGGGGACGGTCGGGAGGCTCGGGGCCGGGATGACGAGGTCGGTCACGGTCTCAGCGTGGCAGGCTCGCAGGGCGTCGGTTCAGCTCTCACCGAAGGACGCCTCGTACTTGAGCTTCCGCGCGCGGGCGCGCTCCTGCCGTTCGCGCCACTCGAGCCGCATCTGCGCGAGCTGTTCTTCGGCGCCCTTGGCGCGCATGAGCGGACCGTAGTGGGGGCTCGCGAGGAGCCGTGGTGTCGTCATCTCGCGGTTGTCGAGCCATCGTTTGAACTCTTCATCAGTCAGTCTCGAGATCATCTGTGACCAGTCCTTCCTGTTGTGTCCGGGCTTCCGCTCGTGCTGCCTCGAAGTCGGCGAGCGCTGTGGACGTCCATGTGTCGTCATCAGTCGTCCAGCTCCGGGTCACCAGTGCCGCGGACATCACGGCCGCTGCCGCGCGCCTGTCCTCGTCATCCGAGGTCGCGCGGTCGGCGACCCATGACCAACGCTGCCACCAGAGATCCCGGTGCCCCAAGAACTCGGTATTTCGCCGCCCGGCCCGCCCGTTGACCACCGACACGACCAACGCGCCGACGGCCACGAGGGCACCGACCACCGACACGACCGCACTCGTCACCGCGACATCCATGCGGACCACCTTCATGCCACAGGACCGGCCAAGCGGCGGGCGCGACCGGTCCTGTGGACGGTGATCCGGGCCTCCCGGCCTGTGCAGGAGGGATCAGGCAGACGGGTCCTGCGGCCACCCCGAGAACTCCCAGCCGTCGACCGACGGGTGGTCCTCGCCCCGCGAGTAGGCGTACTCGCGGGCGGCGTCCCGTGCAGCGGACAGCCGGTCGAGCAACTCGGCATGCGCGCCGGCATCGACCCGCGTGAGCGCGTCGTGGGCCAGGGAGAACCGGTCCATCTCACTGAGCATGAGCATGTCGAACGGCGAGGTCGTCGTGCCCCGCTCCAGGAACCCGTGCACGTGCAGGTCGTCGTGGCCGTTGCGGCGGTACGTCAACTGGTGCACCAGCGACGGGTAGCCGTGGAACGCGAACACCGTGGGCGTCCCGGGCAGGAAGAGCGCGTCGTACTGCTCGTCGGGGATGGCGTGCTCGTGCTTCCGGTGGTCCCCGAGCGACAGCAGGTCGACGACGTTGACCACCCGGACGCCCACGTCGGGCGCGTGCTTCCTGATGATGTCCGCCGCGGCGAGGGTCTCGACCGTGGGGACGTCTCCGGCGCTGGCGAGGAGGACGTCGACGCGTCCGACGGTCTGTTCGGTGCCAGCCCAGTCCCAGACGCCCAGCCCGGCGTCGGCGTGCGCGACGGCGTCCGCGAGCGAGAGGAAGACCGGTTCGGGGTGCTTCCCGGCGACGATCACCTCGATGCGGTCGGTGGTCTCGAACGCGTGCGCGGCGACGGCCAGCAGGGTGTTCGCGTCGGCGGGCAGCTTGATCCGGACCAGGTCCTGCTGCTTGGACGCGACGACGTCGAGGAACCCGGGGTCCTGGTGGGAGAACCCGTTGTGGTCCTGCCGCCAGACGTGCGACGACAACAGGATCGACAGGTTCGACACGGGCGCACGCCAGTCGATGTCGGTCGAGGACTCGAGCCACTTGGCGTACTGCCCGACCATCGAGTCGATGATGTGGGCGAACGCCTCGTAGGTGTTCAGGAGCCCGTGCCGGCCGGAGAGGACGTAGCCCTCGAGCATGCCCTCCAGCAGGTGCTCCGACAGCACCTCGGTCACGCGTCCACGGGCAGCGAGGTGCTCGTCGCCGACCGCGCGTTGTGCCCGCCACACGCGCGAGGTGACGTCGAACACGGCGTCGAGCTTGTTCGAGATCGTCTCGTCGGGGCCGAAGAGCCGGAACGTCGACGGGTTCTTCGTGATCAGCGCTGCGAGCCACGGGCCGAGCGTGCCGGTGGCCGAGGCCGTCGAGCCGGCGGGGACCCCGTACGCGTCGAGCGCTGGCCGGTCGAGGGCCGTCCGGATGCGTCCGCCGTTGGCGTGGGGCGTGGCGCTCATCCGGTCGTCGCCGGTCGGACGGATCGTCGTCGTGATCCCGAGGGGGTTCCCGTCCGCGTCGAAGAGCTCCTCGGGTCGGTAGGACCGCATCCACTCCTCGAGCTGGGCGCGGTGTGCGGAGTTCTCGCGGACCTCGGACAGCGGCACCTGGTGGGCGCGGAACGTCCCCTCGACCTGCTGGCCGTCGACCTCCTTCGGCCCGGTCCACCCCTTCGGGCTGCGGAGGATGATCATCGGCCAGCGCGGGCGCAGGTCGGCGGCGCCTGCGGGTTGCCCGGCAGCCGCACGTTCGGCTTGGGCCCGGGCCGCGGCCTGGATGTCGTCGATCGATGCGAGTGCTCGACGCAGGGCGCCGTCGAACAGGGCGTGCACGGCGTACGGGTCGTCGTCGACCCGCTTCGAGTCCACCACGATCGGGTCGTAGCCGAGACCCCGGAAGTAAGCGGTCAGGTCGTCACCGGGGATGCGGGCGAGGACGGTGGGGTTCGCGATCTTCCACCCGTTGAGGTTGAGGATCGGCAGCACGGCACCGTCGGACACCGGGTCGAGGAAGGTGTGCGCCTGCCACGACCCCGCGAGCGGTCCGGTCTCCGCTTCACCATCGCCGACGACGCACGCGACCACCAGGTCGGGGTTGTCCAGGGCCGCTCCGTACGCGTGGGCGAGGGAGTAGCCGAGTTCGCCGCCCTCGTTGATGGAGCCGGGTGTCTCCGGTGCGGCGTGCGACGGGATCCCGCCGGGGAACGAGAACTGCCGGAAGAAGCGCTGCAGGTCGTCGTCCGGGTACAGCTCGCCCCACGTGCCGTCGAGCCAGGCGTTCGCGTTCATCGCCGGGCCGCCGTGGCCCGGGCCGCAGACGTACAGGAACTCGCGTCCGGTCTCGGCGATCAGCGCGTTGCAGTGCGCGTACACGAGGTTGAGGGCAGGCGAGGTGCCCCAGTGACCGAGCAGCCGGGGCTTGATGTCGTCGGGTTCGATCGGCCGCCCCAACAGGGGGTTGTCGAGCAGGTAGATCTGTCCGACCGTCAGGTAGTTGGCGGCACGCCACCAGGCGTCGACCGCCCGGAGTCGGTCGGTGGTGGAGAGCTGTGCAGGAGCCATGCCCCCACGCTACGAAACGCCGAGCCCGTGAACCTCAGGAAACCCGTCCCAAACCGATCGCGGGGGTGCACCGAATGAGTTGCACAGGGCAAAAGCCCAGGGCGCTCTCCGGTCAGACATGGCCGTTGTTCAGCGTACGCACAGGAGCATGCGTCGGCCGTCGGCCGGGGTGCCCACACAGCAAAGGAATGATCACCATGCGCAAGAGCCTGAAGACCTCCATCACCCTCGCCACGACCGGCGCCCTCGTGCTCGGCGGTGCCGCGTTCGGCATCTCCTCCGCCCAGGCCTCCACCCCGGCGATCCACACGGTCTCGTCGTCGTCGTCGAAGATCCCCGCACCGGTCGCCTCCGTCCCCGAGGTCCTCGGTGGTTCCACCGCCGTGAAGCTCGACTCCGGCTTCACCGACGCCCTCACCGCCCTCAAGCTCACCCCCGGCGTCTCCGGCGACGCGACCCTCGCTGACGGGTCGGTGTCGTTCCCGATCACCGCCGGGTCGGTCACGTACTGGTCGCCGGACGGCAACTACAAGCCCTACGTGCAGGGCCTGCTCAACCACGACGACTCCGGCCTGACCCTGAAGGCCGGCGACACCACCGTCACGCTCGAGAACTTCGTCGTGAACCCGGGCTCCTCGAAGCTCTACGGTGACGTCCTGGTCAACGGCAAGGTCGCCGCGTCGAACGCGTTCCTGTTCGAGCTCTGGGGCGGTTCGCTCAAGCCCCTCCAGCTCGAGGGCGACAACGCCATCCTGACCGGCACCACCGTCCACGTCTCCGAAGACGCCGCCGGCCTGCTGAACAAGACCTTCGGCACCGACGCCGTCAAGCGCGGCCTCCTCGTCGGCACCGCCACCATCACCGCACAGATCAAGTAACACCCCGCACCACCGCACCACCGCACCACCGCAGCACAAGAGAAGGGCCGCCCCGGGCAACCGGGACGGCCCTTCTGCGCGTTCAGTGACGCCGGCGCCACCACCGGCGACGTCCGTCGTCAGACCCGGCTGCCAGTGCAGCCGCAGCCGTTGCGGCCTCAGCGAGACGGGCCTCCCGGCGGTCACGCCACGCGACGACCTCGTCGTCGACGTCCCGAAGCGGCGTCACGACCGGCGGCCCACCGAGCAGCTGGCGTCGGGCTTCCTTCACCCGGGCGTTGAAGTCCACCAGGACATCGCGCACGTCGGACTCGGTCGACAGTGCGTCGAGGGCATCGTCGAGTTCCGCGTCCTCGGTGCGGAGTGCGAGGGCGGGCGGAGCGATCCCGCGGATGTCCTCGCGTTCGATCTTGGAGCGGATCCACCAGTCCGGGTCGTGCTGCCCGTCGTTCCCGGGCAGGGGCTTGCCGTGGTACGGATTGCCCTCGAAGACGCCGCGGCGCTCGGCCTCCTCGATCTGCGCCCGAGCGTGCGCGGCGACGTCGGCCGCCTTCAGTAGTCGGCGTTCCTCACGCACTTCGTCCGGGTCGAGCGACCCCTGCTCGATCTCACTGTCGACCAGCTGCTGGTAGCGGTAGCGAGCGGCCCTGCGGAGCCGGTCCATCCGTGCATCGACGTCGTTCATGACCCCTCCATGATCACTCCGAGCGGTCGTCCTCGCCAGTCAGTTCCTCGATGGTCAGCGCTGCCTGGATGAGCGCCAGGTGCGACAGCCCCTGGGGGAGGTTGCCCATGAAGGAGCCGTCCTCGCTGATCATCTCGCTGAACAGCCCGACGTCGTTCGCCTGGCCGACCATCTCGTCCATCAGGGACCGTGCGTCGTCGATCCGGCCCGTGCAGGCCATCGCAGCAGCGAGCCAGAACGAGCACGCGACGAAGGGTGACTCCTCGTCCTCGATGCCCGAGTAGCGGTACACCAGCGGCCCGCGCTGCAGGTGCTCCTCGATCGCCCGGATGGTCGACGCCATGCGCGGGCCGCGGTCGAAGGAGCTCATCGCGTGCAGCAGGATCGACGTGTCGAGCGCATCCGAGCCCGGGTACATCACGTAGTGACCGCGTTCCTCGTCCCAGCCGTGCTCGGCGACCCACTGCTCGATGAGCTCGCGGTTCTCGATCCACTTCTCGCGCGGTCCGTCGATCATGCCGGCGTCGTGGAGGTCCACTGCGGCGTCGAGTGCCTGCCAGCAGCCGATCTTGCTCGTGACGTAGTGCTGGGTGTCCTCGAGCTCCCACATGCCCGAGTCCGCCTCCTCCCACCGGTGGCAGGCGTCGTCGGCGAGTTGCTGCAGGACGGCCGCGGTCTTCCGGTCCAGGACGTTGCCGGCGGCGACGTACTGGCGCAGGATCTCGAAGACGTCGCCCCAGACCCCGAGCTGCAGCTGGTCGCCGGCGCGGTTGCCCACCGTGACCGGGCCGATGCCGTTCCACCCGGGGACGTCGCGCTCCTCGACGTCGTCGCTCTTCGTGCCGTCGAGCTCGTAGAAGATCGGCATGTCCTCGTCGTGCTCGGCGATGGTGCGCATCACCCACGACACCGCCGCGTGGGTCTCCTCGCGCAGGCCGAACCGGGTCAGGGCGTGCACGGTGTACGACAGGTCGCGCACCCAGGCGAACCGGTAGTCCCAGTTCTTGCCGCCGGTCCGGTCCTCGGGCAGGCTCGTGGTCGGCGCTGCTGCGATCGCTCCGGTCGGCGAGAAGATGAGCAGCTTCAGGGCGAGGGCGCTGCGCTGCACCGCTTCGGCCCACGGGCCGTCGTAGGAGAACTCCTCCGACCAGGTTGCCCAGTTGTCGATCGTGCGGTCCATCGCGGCGAGTGCGCTCTCCGGCCGCGGCATGAAGATCGGCTCGTCGTGCGTGCCGACGATGGTCAGGATGTGCTTCGATCCGTCGCCGGTGGTGAACCGGCCGGAGAAGCGTGGGCGGTCGTCGTCCACCGGGTCGAACCCCTGCTCGACGATCGCGATCGTGATGCCGTCGATGCCGATGACGGCGCCGTTCGCGGTGTCGAGGCGCTTCGGTTCAGCGGTGTTCAGCAGGGTGCCGGGCACCACCGCCCACTCGAACTCCACCGAGCCGCTGACCCCCTGGACGCAGCGCGCGACTTCGGCCCACGGCAGGCGGCCGGCGACGCCGGTGACCATCGCGTCCGTCACGGTCACCCGCCCGGACGGTGTCGTCCACGTCGTGACGAGCACGTTGGTGCCGGGCAGGTACTCGCGGGTGACCTCGGCCGACCGGTCCACCGGCCGGAGCGCTACGTGGCCGCCGTGTTCGCCGTCGAGGATCTGCGCGAACACGGGCGGTGAGTCCATCGAGGGGATCGGCAGCCAGTCGATCTGCCCGTCGCGGGCGATGAGCGCGACGGTCCGGCCGTCGCCGATCGCGCCGTAGGTGCGGAGCGGGGCGTACCCGTCGGTGCGTGCGTGGGTGTCGACCGCGTCGAGGGTGTCTTCGGTGCGCTCCGTCATGCACCCAGACTGCCCTGGCCCGAGGCACGACCATCAGGCGGACGTACCCCGCTGTGGAGGACACGGAACGGGCCCACAGCTGTGCACGACCCGCGACACGCCCGGGTGAGTTGCGCACCCCGGGCGTGTCGCACTACTGTCGCTCTCCTGCCCATCCGCAGGACGCCAGCGGCATCAACGTCGTCGGCAGGACGCCAGCGGCATCAACGCCGCCGGCAGGAACGCCAGCGGCATCAACGCCGCCGGCAGGAACGCCCGCCCCGGGCACACCGGAAGGACCGCGCATGCGCGCCGTGCAGCACAACGAGGAGCGCGTCGAGCTCCAGCTCGACGCGACCGCCGTGCTGCCCGAACCGCAGCAGCAGTGGTCCCTCCGCTATCCCGCGTAGGCACGGAACGTCCCACGACGCCCCGTGCCCACCCGGCCCGGGGCGTTCGTCGTCCTGCTCATCCTCGCCACGTCGCGCTCGACGTCGCCCGGAGCGCAGGCCGGACACCGTCCGGACCGTCATCGAAGACCGTCCAGACGACCGTCCAGACGACCGTCCTGAAAGCGAGACGAAGCAATGAAGAAGATCAACGACCGGCTGCTGAGTTGGGCCTCGATGCTCGAGGACAACACCGAGCAGCAGGCCCGCACGACCGCACGCATGCCGTTCGTGTTCCCGCACCTGGCCCTGATGCCCGACGCCCACCTCGGCCTCGGCGCCACCGTCGGTTCCGTCATCCCGACGCTCGGCGCGGTCATGCCGGCTGCCGTCGGCGTCGACATCGGCTGCGGCATGATCGCGGTCCGGACCCAGTTCACCGAGGCCGACCTGCCCGACGACCTGCAGGAGCTGCGCGAGCAGATCGAGCGCGCGATCCCGCTGTCGGCGGGCGCGTCGAACCGCACGATCGTCGCGACCGCCGAGCCGCGGATCGCCGAGCTCGAGGCGATGGCCGACGCCGCCGGGTTCGACCCCGCGCAGGCGCACGGCGGCTGGCGCAACCAGCTCGGCACGCTCGGTTCCGGGAACCACTTCATCGAGGTCTCCCTCGACGAGCAGGACCGGGTCTGGCTCTTCCTGCACTCCGGATCGCGGGGCGTCGGCAACAAGATCGCACAGCGGCACATCACGGTCGCCAAGCGGCTGATGGAGCGCTGGTGGATCCAGCTGGCGGACCCCGACCTGGCCTACCTGGTCGAGGGCACGCCGGAGTTCGACCGGTACATCGCCGAGCTGCGGTGGGCACAGCACTTCGCCCTGCTCAACCGCGAGGAGATGATGGACCGCGTCGCGCGGCAGCTGTCCGAGGTCGTCGGTACCCCCGTCGACGAGCAGGAGCGGATCAACTGCCACCACAACTTCACGCAGCGCGAGATGCACTGGGGGAAGTCCGTGTGGGTGTCCCGCAAGGGAGCGATCCAGGCGACGGCCGGACAGGCCGGGCTGATCCCCGGGTCGATGGGCACGGCGTCGTACGTCGTCGAGGGCCTCGGCAACAAGCCGTCGCTCGAGTCGTCGCCGCACGGTGCCGGCCGGCTGTTCTCGCGGAGCGCCGCACGGCGGACCTTCACGCACGACCAGCTGCGCGAGGCGATGGTCGGCATCGAGTACCGCGACACCGACGCGTTCCTCGACGAGATCCCGGGCGCGTACAAGCCGATCGACCAGGTCATGGCGGATGCGTCGGACCTCGTGTCGATCCGGCACACGCTGCGGCAGGTCGTCAACGTGAAGGGGGACTGACGTGACGGTCGCGACCCTGCCCGACGTCCTGCGCGCCGTCGAGTCCGCGTGGGTGGCGCGGCCCGAGCGTGACGTCTCGTGGCCGGCCCCGCATCCGGACCGCGATCCGTTGGACGAGGAGTACTCCCGCGTCACCGACCCCGAGCGGCACCTCGTGATCGGTGCGCGCGTGGCCGTCTGGGTCGAGGTGCTCGTCGACCTCGGCCTGGCCGAGCGGACCACGCGGCCCGACGGCGTCCTCCGGCTCGTCCCGGCCGTCGACGGCGCGCTGTCGCTCGACGTCGACGTCAGGTCGATGGACGGTCTCCCGGGCACCGCCGTCGACCTCTCCGTCGGCGACCCGGCTGCCGTGGTCGGATCACAGCCGAACTGCGGGTGCGATGCGTGCGACGACGGCTCCGAGACCCTGCTCGAGGCGGTCGACGAGATGTTCGTCGGGATCCTCGGTGGCGGCTTCGTCCTCATCGACTCGAAGCACTCGTGGATCGTCGCGACGGCGGACGGCTGGAGTGCCACGGGCAACACCGGGGACGTCGCTGCGGCGGTCGCCGCAGCGCGGCGCGGCGAGCGCCGTCGGGGGCGGCGCACCCTGGTCGGCGCGGCCTGGTGGGTGCGCTGACGACGGTGCAGACGGGAGGCGCGGATCGGACCCGCCCCGCGCCTCCCGTCTGGTGCCGGGCAGCGTCCACTGCCCGGCGCGGCCCGGACAGACCGGCCCGCGTCGGGCACGCTTGACCGGATGAGCGACACAGCAGAGCACGCAGCACGGGAGACCGGACGACAGGTCCGACGAGCGGCGGACAGCCGCTGGTTCGAGCTGACCGCTCGCGCCGGCTTCGTCGGCAGCGGCATCGTCCACCTGCTGATCGGGTACCTCGCGATCCTGCTCGGCATCGGCAACGCGTCCTCCGGCGGTGAGACCGACCAGTCCGGAGCACTGCAGCAGATCGCCGCCGTTCCGGGCGGGGTCTTCCTGCTCTGGCTGATCGCGATCGGCACGGCAGCACTCACCGTGCGGCTGATCGTCGAGGCCGTCGTCGGCGGCCGGTCGGACAGCACGCGCGGGTGGCTCGCCCGGGCGAAGGACGTCGCGAAGGCCGTTGTCTACGGCATCATCGCGTACTCGTCGGCGTCGTACGCCCTCGGTGCCGGGTCGAGTTCCAGCAGCTCGTCGCAGAGTGCCGCGGCGAAGACCCTCGCGACGCCCGGCGGGGTGTTCGTGCTGCTCCTCGCCGGCGCGATCGCGGTCGCCGTCGGCATCGGGCTCGTGGTGATCGGATGCCGGCGGACGTTCCGGAAGCAGATCACCCGACCGTCCGGTGCCCTCGACCGGGTGGTCACGGTGCTCGGGGTCGTCGGGTACGTCGGCAAGGGCATCGCCGTGGTCATCGTCGGTGTGCTCATCGGTGTGGCCGGACTGCGGAGCGACCCGGACCAGGCGACGGGATTCGACGCGGCATTCGACGCCGTGCGCTCGATGCCCGGCGGCGTGTTCGTCCTGGTCGCGATCGGCATCGGGTTCCTCGCCTTCGGCGTCTACAGCTTCTTCCGCGCGCGGTACGCCCGCCTCTGACGTGCCGGGCGAGCTCAGTCCGTCTGGGGGAGCACGGAGCCGACGCCGGTAGACCGGTCCGATGAGCACCAGCGCGACGACCGGACCCGTGACCGTCTTCTCCGACGCCCGGGCGGTCCTCGCCGAGAGCATCGTGTGGGATCCGTCGGCGCAGCTCCTCCGCTGGACCGACATCACCCTCGGCACCCTCGTCACCGCGCAGTCCGACGGCACCGTGGTGTCGACCGTCCCGCTCCCACCGCCGCTGGCGAGCTTCCAGCCGCGGGCCTCCGGCGGGTTCGTCGCGGCCCTCGGCGACACCGTCGTCGTGACGGACGAGCACGGGGCGATCGAGCGTGAACTCACCCGCGTCGAGCACGCCACGGCCGGGCTCCGGTTCAACGAGGGCAAGTGCGACCCGTTCGGCCGGTTCCTGGTCGGCAGCATGAACCTGACGACGGGCGAGCCGGACGGCGCGCTGTACTCGGTCGAGGCCGACGGCACGACGCGGCTGCTCCGTGGCGGCTTCGGCGTGACGAACGGCTTCGAGTGGTCGGACGACGGCACCGTGATGTACGTCACCGACACGAGCGCATCGACGATCTACCGTGGGTCGTACGGTCCGGACGGCGAACTCGGCGAGCTCGAACCGTTCGTCGTCGGTCACGCCCACGACGGTCTGGTCCGCGACGACGAGGGCTGCTCCTGGAGCGCGATCTACGGCGGCGGCCGGGTGGAGCGGTACGGCCCGGACGGATCGCACCTCGAGACGGTGGAGCTGCCGACCCCGAACGTGACGTCGGTGGCCTTCGGCGGCCCCGACATGTCGACGCTGTTCGTCGCCTCGGCGCGGGAGAACCTCACCGAGGAGCAGCTGGAGCAGCACCCGTCCTCGGGGGCGATCCTGGCCGTGCCGACGCGGGTGCACGGGTTCCCCGCGAACACCTTCAGCGGCTGACCGGGCGGGAGCGCACGCAGCGTCGGGGTCCGCAGGTATCGTGGGCGCTCGCCCGACCCGAGGAGACCCACGTGAACGACGAGCGCACGGCAGCGACCCCGGACCCGGGAGGCGAACTCGCGAAGGCGGAGGACGCCGACGTCACCGTCGAGGTGGACCGGGTCGCGGTCGACGGCACGTACGTCCGCGTGAGTTCGATCGGGGAGCCGGGGGAGCGGGCGTTCCTGCTCGTCGCCGGCCTCGGCATCGCGGCCACCTACTACGAGCGGCTCGCCCCGCACCTCAACGAGAACGGCCCGGTGCACGCCCTCGACCTGCCCGGCTTCGCGGGCGTCCCCCGGTTCCGCGGGAAGGTCTCGATCGAGCGCTACGCCGATGCCGTCGAGAAGGTCATCGACGACCTCGGCCTGGTCGACCCGGTCCTGGTCGGCCACTCGATGGGCACCCAGGTCGTGACCGAGGTCGCGGCGCGTCACCCGGAGATCTCGGACCTCGTGCTCATCAGCCCGGTCGTCGACTCGCACGCGCGCACGGTCCGCCAGTCCGCGTTCCGGTTCCTCCGTTCGACGCTGCACGAGCCCTCGGCGGTCCGCTGGCACGGCATCACGGCGTACGCGCTGTGTGGCTGGCACTGGTTCTCGAAGGTGCTGCCCCGGATGATCGCGTTCCCGATCGAGGAGCGCGCGGCCCACGTGCAGGCGCGCACGCTCATCGTCCGCGGCGAGCACGACGCGATGGTCCCGCGGGACTGGATCCGCCGACTCGCGCGGGTGTTCCCCTACGCGGTGCTGCGCGAGGTCGTCGACGGCGCCCACTCCGTGATGCACGCCCAGGCCGACGCGGTCGCGCAGCTGGCGGTCGCGCACGTCGACCACCGGCTGCCGGACCGCGGGGTCGGTTCGCTGCAGCGGGTGCGCGACGACTCGACGGCCTCGGACCTGTCGCGTCTCAGCCCGAGCGAGGCGTGGATGCTCGTGAAGTCGCGCTTCGTCGAACTGGTCGGCATGGCGAGGAAGGACGACGAGACGCTCGAGGCGGCGAAGTCCGCCCACGCGGTCGCGATGGCCGACGGGGACGACCTGCCGGTCGACCCTGCCGACCGCAAGGCGGTCGTCGACGCGGTCGCACCCGAGGCCGACCCGAACCGCTGACACCGGGTACTGCTCGCGACGCACAGGAGGCCCGGTGCCGGTTCCGTGAACCGGCACCGGGCCTCCCGTCGGTCGCGTCCAGGGCGACCTGTGCGCCGGTCAGGCCGTGATGCGGCCCGGCAGCATGTCGGGCGTCAGCGCGTGCGCCTCGGCGAGGACCTTGCGGGCCTCGTCGGTCTTGTCCCACACGTTCCAGAGCAGCACGCCGCGCACGAGGTCGTCGTCGTCCAGGTAGTAGACGACGCCGGTGACGGTCGGGTCCTGCCAGTCCTCGACGGTGCGGAGCTTCGTGGCGACCTGCCCCACCGCTTCGTACCCCATGTCGAAGACGTCGGAGTAGAACATCGGCGTGTGGTCGTAGGTCTCGTCGGCGTCGGCGAGGTTCCGGCCGGCCTGGCGACCCTGCTGCTGCGCGTTGTCGACGTGCTCGACCCGGCGGGTCCCGAGGATCCGGTCCGGGTACTCGGCGACGTCGCCGGCCGCGAAGACCGAGTCGTCGTCGGTGAGCAGCGTCGACGAGACGACGATGCCGTCGCGCACGGTCAGGCCGGCGTCGGCGGCGAGCTGGGTGGCGGGCTCGATGCCGAGTCCGGCGACCACGGCGTCCGCCTCGAGCACGGAGCCGTCGTCGAGCGTGAGCGTGACCCCGTCGGCCGTCTGCGTGCCGGACTCGACCCGGCGGCCGAGTCGGAGGTCCACGCCGGCGTCGACGAAGCGCTGCTGGAAGGCACGGGCGAGGTCGTCCGGGAACATCCGTCCGCCCACGACCTCGTCCGGGTCGACCAGGGTGACGCGGGCGCCGTTCTGCACGACCCCGGCGGTGATCTCCTGGCCGATGTAGCCGCCACCGACGACGACCACGTGCGCCCCGGCGTCGGCGAGCTCGCGGAGCTTCCGGTAGTCGTCGGCGCTGCGGTAGTCGAGCACCCGGTCCGAGGGCTCCAGACCGGGCAACCCGCGGGGCTTGCCGCCGGTCGCGATGAGCAGCCGCTCGTAGCCGTGGGTCTGGCCGTCGGCCGTGGTCACGGTCTTCGCGGCACGGTCGATCCCCGTCACCGCGATCCCGAGGACGAACGACGCCCCGGTCTCCTCGGTGTGCAGGTCGACCTTCTCGTCCCAGCTGAAGTCCGGGTCGGTCCACAGCTTCTTCGACAGGGCCGGGCGGGCGTAGGGCCGATCGACGTCCTCGCTGAGGATGCCGATCGTGCCGTCGGCGTCGAGCTCGCGGACACCGCGGGCGGCGGCGTCGGCGACCATCCCGCCGCCGATGATGAGGTATCGGTAGTCGGTCACGGTGCCTCCTGGCGTCAGATCGTGGCGACCGAGCCGGAGTCGACCCGGTAGTTGGAGCCGTTGACGAAGCTCGCCAGGTCGGAGCAGAGGAACGCGATGACGTTCGCGACCTCTTCCGGCTCACCGCGGCGCTTCAGCTCCATGTAGGGACGTTCCTCGTCGAGGAAGCTCGTGATCGCGTCGTCGAAGCTCTGGTTCGTCTCCTTCGCCCGCTTGTTCATCATCGCGTCCGTCATGGGCGTGTGGATGAAGGCGGGGCTGACGGTGTTCACGAGCACGCCCTCCTGCGCGTAGGTGCGCGACAGGCCCTTCGCGAACGACAGGACCCCGGCCTTCGCGGCACAGTAGGGCAGTTCGTCGTCGTAGGGCTGCGAGGCGTCCTCGGACACGAGGTACACGATCCGGCCCCAACCGCCCTGCCGCAGGTCGCTGATGAACTCGCGCGTGATGCGGACAGGACCCATCAGGTCGACGTCGATGGTGTCGGCCCAGCCCTGCTCGTCGATCTCGTGGAACAGCCCTTGCGCGCCGGTGACGCCCGAGGACTGCACCAGGATGTCGATCGCGCCGACGGCGTCCCGCACCTTGCCGTGCAGGTCCGCCAGGCTCGCCGCGCTCGTGACGTCGGCGGCGAACGCGTGCAGTCTGCCGAGCGGCGCCTCGAGCTGGTCGGCGCTGTTGTCGAGCTGCGCCTGGTCGAGGTCACTCACGACCACGGTCGCACCCTCTGCCAGGAGGATGCGAGCCGTGTTCCAGCCGATGCCGGAGTCGGCACCGAAGACGAGAGCGGTCTTGCCCTGGATGCCGAGGTCCACGGGGCCCGCTAGGCGTGCGCCGAGGCGTCGGCGACGGCAGGCGTCGTGGCGGAGGCCAGCGGCGTGCTCGGTGCGCGGTTCTCGGCCGAGACCATCCACGCGAGCTGCTCGAGGCGCTCGATGAAGCCGTGGAGCAGGTCCGCGGTCGTCGGGTCCTCTTCGTCGACCTCGTCGTGCACGTCGCGCATGGTGCCGGTCGCCTGGTAGAGGCGGAGCGTCACCTGGTCGATGGCGTCGTGCGTCGTGATCTCGCCGTCGGGGAACTGGTCGAGGTGGCTCGACGCCGCGACCGTGCTCGAGCGTCCGTCCGGCACGGCGTACAGGGCGCGCATGCGCTCGGCCGTGTCGTCGGCGAACTCGCGTGCGGCGTCGACGATCTCGTCGAGCTGCAGGTGCAGGTCGCGGAAGTTCGTGCCGAGGATGTTCCAGTGGGCCTGCTTGCCCTGGAGGTGCAGGTCGATGAGGTCCACGAGGACCGCCTGGAGGTTCTTGGCCATCTTGTCCGAAGCGTGCATGGTGGTGGCTCCTTTCGCGTCGGTGACCCTTCTGGTCTACGCGGTGCGGCCGAGACCACTCTCAGTGCGCACGGAACTGCACTGTCCCCCGGGGCGTGCTCGCGGCGGTCAGTGCGCCGGTGCCGGGTCGACCTGGTCGACGGCGCCGCGCATCTGCTCGAGGAACGACGCGACGATGCGGGCCTCGGACGCGGGCAGTCCCTCGGCGATCGACATCATCCTGCGGTGCATGATGCCGAGGGTCGCGCGGACCTCGTCGTCGGTCTCGGTCGTCGGGGTGATCACGAGCGCTCGACGGTCGGTGGGGTGCGGGTCGCGGCGAACGTGGTTCGACTTCACCAGGCGGTCGATCAGGATCGTGGTCGAGGCCGACGAGATCTTCAGGTAGGCGGCGAGGTCCTTGGGGCTGACGCTGCGGCCCGAGCGCTGCGACTGCAGCAGGAATCGCACGGCGAGCAGGTCGGTCTCGCCCATGCCCATCGAGTCGCGGGTGCGGCGGCGCATCGCGGTCTCGGCGGCCCGGTAGCGACGCAGGGCGTTGAGCACGGCGACCCCGCGCTGGGTCGCGTCGTCGTCGGGGAACCAGTACCCGGACGCCTCGGTGATCTCCTGCGTTGCCATTGCCACAGGCTAGTCCGTCTCGTATGGAGGCCGTCTAGCGAATTCCTGTGGGTGTGCCTGTTCCGTTCGCGCGTGCAGGACGGGAGGCCCGTGGCGGGGTCGCCACGGGCCTCCCGTCCGTCCTGTGGTGCGGTCGACCGCACCCGGACGCTCTACGCGGCGGCCTGCTCGGTCGATGCGTCGGCGAGCGCGTTCAGCGCGCCCTGGACGAGCGAGGTGACCTCGGCGTCCTCGCGCGGGTGGGTCTCCGCGAAGCGGACGACCGACTGCGGGATCGCGACCTTGACGTCCTCGAGCACCTTCGCGCCGGCGATGCCGGCGACCTTGCGGGCGTCGTCGTGGGCCCACACGCCGCCGTACTGCCCGAACGCGGAACCGATGGCGGCGAGCGGCTTGCCGGACAGCGGCGAGGCGCCGAACGGACGCGATGCCCAGTCGAGGGCGTTCTTCAGCACGGCCGGGATCGTGCCGTTGTACTCGGGGGTGACGAGCAGGACGGCGTCCGCGGCGGCGATCGCGTCGCGGAAGGCGACGGCTGCGGCCGGCGGGGTGTCGCCGTCGATGTCCTCGTTGTAGAACGGCAGGTCGACGATGCCGTCGAACGTGGTGACCTCGATGCCCTCCGGCGCGTGGTGTGCCGCGGCCTCGGCGAGCTTGCGGTTGATGGAGTCGGCGCGGAGGCTGCCGACGAGTGCGAGGACGTTCGTCATGGTGATCCTTCTGGTTCGAGACGTTGTTCTGGGACGGAAAGGTGTCTGCGACAACCAATCCGAGCGTACGGCGTGCTATTCCCAGACCGCTGGGTACGGTGGCGACGTGAGCACGCTTCGGACGCCGGCCAGCACGCCCCGCACGACCAACCGGGACTGGTGGCGCGACGCCGTCGTCTACCAGGTCTACCCACGCAGCTTCGCGGACTCGAACGCCGACGGCCTGGGCGACGTCGCGGGCATCACCAGCCGCGTGCCCTACCTGGCGGCGCTCGGCGTCGACGCCCTCTGGCTCTCGCCGTTCTTCCCGTCACCCCTCGCCGACGGCGGGTACGACGTGGCCGACTACCGGGCGGTCGATCCGCGACTCGGCTCGCTCGCGGACCTGGACGCCCTGCTCCGGTCCGCGCACGAGCACGACCTGCGGGTGATCGTGGACATCGTGCCGAACCACACCTCGGACGAGCACGAGTGGTTCCGCGCGGCGCTCGCGTCCGCGCCGGGGTCGCCGGAACGGGCGCGGTACGTGTTCCGCGACGGAAGCGGTCCCGCCGGGGAACTCCCGCCGAGTGACTGGGTGTCGAACTTCGGGGGAAGCGCCTGGACCAGGGTGCCGGACGGTCAGTGGTACCTGCACCTCTTCGCGCCCGAGCAGCCCGACCTGGACTGGTCGAACCCGTCCGTCCGTGCGGATTTCGAGGACACGCTGCGCTTCTGGTCGGACCGCGGGGTCGACGGGTTCCGGGTCGACGTCGCACACGGCCTGGCGAAGGACCTGTCGACGCCGTACCGCGCATCGAACGAGCACGCGCTGCCGCTCGACGGCTCCGACCCGCTGTACGACCGCGACGAGGTGCACGGGATCTTCGCGTCGTGGCGCACCGTGCTCGACGAGTACGACCCGCCCCGGGCCGCCGTCGCCGAGGCCTGGGCGCCGGCACCGCGACGCGTCCTGTACGCCCGGCCCACCGAACTCGGGCAGGCGTTCAACTTCGACCTGCTCGAGGCACCGTTCGAGGCCGCTGCGTTCCGGAGCATCATCGAGCGGAACCTGGCGGCGTCCGAGCAGTCCGGCGCGTCGAGTACCTGGGTGCTGTCGAACCACGACGTGGTGCGACACGCCAGCCGGTACGGCCTGCCGGACGACACCGACACCGACGCGTGGCTCCTGACGGACGGCACCACGCCCGAGCTCGACCGGGAGCGGGGCCTGCGCCGAGCCCGCGCCGCGACCCTGTTGATGCTCGCGCTGCCCGGGTCGTCGTACGTCTACCAGGGCGAGGAGCTCGGCCTGCACGAGGCCGCCGCGATCCCGCGTGACCAGCTGCAGGACCCGAAGTGGCTCCGCTCCGGACACACCGTGAAGGGCCGGGACGGGTGCCGTGTGCCGATCCCGTGGACGACCTCCGGGCCGTCGTTCGGTTTCGGGGAGGTCGCGCCGCTGCTGCCGCAACCGGCTGACTTCGGGTCGTCGTCGGTGCAGGCGGAGGACGGCGATCCCGCGTCCACCCTGACGCTGTACCGGGAGGCGCTCGACGCGCGTCGCCGGTTGCAGCAGGGCGAGGAGCTCACCTGGCTGGACGCCCCCGACGACGTGGTCGCCTTCGCCCGGCACGACGGGTGGCGGTCGGTCACGAACCTCGGCACGACGCCCGTGCCGCTGCCGTCGGGGGACGTCGTGGTCGCGTCCGGGCCGCTCGGTGCCGCGGCCGGCGTGCTGCCGGGCGAGACGACGGTCTGGTTGGCCTGAGCGGACCGGCTCCGTCCGTTCTTCCTCCACAGCCAGGAGGCCCGTGGCTGCGTTCCACAGATCGGCTTCGGTCCGACCTGCGGTGGCCGCTCGATCGCGACGATCGGGACATGACAGAACCCACTGCTCCGACATCCGTCCCGGACCCGCTCCGGTCGCGGGCTGCCCGTCGCTTCGCGACGGTGTGCACCGCGCTGACCGCCCTCGCCGTCCTCGCGGCTCCTGCGATCCTGCCCACCGGCTCGAGTGCGGCGGCACTCGACTTCCCCTACGACAACTCGTTCACCAGCGCGGCCGGTGGCACCCTGAGCGGTGACGCCGCGATCGTCGACGACCGTCTTCGCCTGACCGACGACGTCCGGAACCAGGCCGGGGCGTGGTCGACGAACGACACGTTCCCGTCGGACACCGGGCTCGAGATCGCGTTCGACTACGCGATGCACACCGACGAGGACGACCCCGGCGCGGACGGCCTGCTGCTCTTCCTCGCCGACGGCGCCGCCGCGCAGGGCGTCGGGGCGTTCGGCGCCGGCCTCGGGTACGCCTGCCGGAGCACGCAGACCGAGGGTGGCGGACAGCCGTGCGACCTGCCCGGGGTCCCGGGTGGGTTCGCCGCGATCGCGATCGACCACTACGGCAACTTCTCGTCGCGGATCAACGGCTCGGGCCCCGGCGCGCAGGCCGACCACGTCGTGGTCCGCGGGTCCGGCAACGAGAACGACGGCTACCGCTACGTCGCGGGGGCTCCGGCACCCGGCGGCACCGTGACGACCGGCTCGACGCCGCGCACGGTCCGCGTCACGCTGCTGCCGGGCGAGGACGGCGAGCTCACGCTGACGGTGCGGCTGCAGGTCGGTCAGGTGATGCGCACCGTGCTCGACGGGGTCCCGCTGCACGGCGACGGACAGGTGCCGATGCCGAGCACGCTGCGGCTCGGGTTCGCGGGCGCCACCGGCAGCCACGTGAACACGCACGAGATCGACGCCCTCCGGGTCCGGAAGCCGGCGGACCTGTCCGTCGAGCACGACCTGCCCGCGACCTCCGTCGCCGGCAGCCCCGTCCGCTACACCGTGACCGCACGGAACCCCGGTCCGAACGACGCCGAGCCGAGCCCACTGCGGGTGGACGTGCCCGAGGGCATCGAGGACGCCACCTGGACCTGCGCGCCGGCAGCGGGTTCGGGCTGCGCCGTCGCCTCAGGCGCGGGCGACGTCGAGACGGACCTCGCCCTGCCCCGCGGCGGATCAGCCGTCGTCACCGTCGAGGGGCGCATCGCCGACGGTGCCGAGGGGCCGCTCGAGAGCGTCGCGACCATCGCACCGCCGTCGTCGATGTCCGACACGAACGAGGCCGACAACACCTCGCGGGCGAGCACCACCGCCGTGACGGCCGTGGCCGCGGCGCACGTCGAGACGGACAAGTCCGTCTCACCCACGACCGTCGAGCCCGGCGACGAGGTCGTGTACACCGTGACCGCCCGGAACCGCGGACCAGCGGTCGCCCAGCAGGTCGGCGCGGTGGACGACCTGCCCGACGCGATGCGGTTCGTCGGGTCCGACGACGAATGCGTGGCCGAGGGGCAGCGGGTGACCTGCCGCTCCGAGGTCGCGCTCGCCGTGGGGGACACCCACGACTTCCGGCTCCGGGCGGTGCTCGACCCGGAGTACGGGGGCGACGGGTCCGACGTGGTGAACGTGGCCACGGCGACCTCCCCGACGGACCCGGACGGCGGCGACCCGTCGACCGAGGTCGCGATCGTCGTCGACCAGGACGACGAGGGTCCCGCGCCGAGCCCGTTCCCGACCCCGGCGCCCGGCCCCGACGACGCGGCATCGGTGCCGGATGCTCCCCGCGGTGACGACGGCGACGGCGACCGGGGTCCCCGTGGCCCCGTCACCGACGCGGCGCCGCAGGCCGCACGGGGCGCCCTCGCCTACACCGGCGTCGAGGACCTCGGGCTGGTCGCCGCGCTCGCCGCGGTGGTCGTCACGGCCGGTTCGACCTGCTGGTGGCTCGCTCGTCGGCGTGGACGGCGGTCGGTGGTGACGGACGACCAGCCCCGGTCCTGATCCAGCGGTGGGGTGGCGTCGTCCGGGCGACGCCACCCCGGCCGGCATTCGAGCATCCTCAGTGCTGCGCAACCCCCGGCGGTCGGTCGGCTGCCACCGCGGCGGTAGGATCGATCTCACGATCCGCATGCCTGAAAGAGGTCCCGTGTCCGACACCGTGGACGACGCCACCACCGTGAGCGAGGCGACCCAACGCGCGCGGTACTGGCCGATCCCGATCCTCCGGGCGGTGCCCGCCGCGGTCGTCGCGCTCGTCATCACCTTCTCGACGAACCACGCCGCCGGCTACGGCCTGCTGTTGTTCGCGGGCTTCGCGCTGGTCGAAGGGCTCGTGCTCCTGTGGGCCGGCGTCGCGCGGCTCCCGCTCGACGGTCGGTCCCGCCGCACCACGTTGCTGCAGGCCGTCATCACCCTGCTCGCCGCCGTCGTCGGGTTCGCCGGCAACGGCCTCGGGCTGCCGGCGTTCATCTCGGTCATCGTCGCCTTCGCGGTGCTCACCGGGGCGCTCGAGCTGGCACAGGGTCTGCGGGCTCGTCGTCGTTCCCCTTTCGCGCGCGACTGGACCACGATCGGCGCGCTCACCCTGCTGCTCGCGATCGCCTTCCTCATCACCCCGCCGGACTACTCGCAGCAGCTCGGTGGTGTGGAGCAGGTCACCGGCACGCTGGACGCCTCGATCGTCCTGGTCGGCCTGCTCGGCGCCTACCTCGCCATCACGGCGGTCTTCCACGTGATCGCCGGCCTCTCGCACAAGTGGGGTACGGCCACGCCGGCCGTCGCCCCGGACGGAGCACCACACGCATGACCACCCCCAGCCGTCGTGACCGTCTGCGCCCGGTCGAGCTCCTCGGGATCTCCGCGATCATCGCGGTGTTCACCGGGCTCGTCGTGCTGTTCTCGACGCGGGAACTGCAGCTGGCCGTGATCTTCCTCGGCGTCGCGTTCATCGTCGTCGTCGTGGTGCTGGCGATGCTCCAGCTCGCGTCGACCAGTGACCAGGACGACAACGACATGCTCGGCGGGCACAAGACGCCCGGCGACGGCGAGGGCGACGACTTCCACTGATGCACGGCGGGCGCCGCCGATCGCACCGCGGTCAGGGACACGCCCGGGATCACGTTTCCGCCACGGTCCTGTCAGGATCGCGCGTCCTGCCGACACCTCTGGGTGAAGGAGGTGGGATGTGGACGTGACGACGGGCACCGACACGGACGAAGGACTCGTCCGTGCGATCGCGCAGGGGGACACCGGTGCGCTCGCACGGGTGTTCGACCGCTACGCCGCCACGCTCACCCGGTACGCCTGGGCACTCGTCGACGACCGGTCCGACGTCGAGGAGATCGTGCAGGACACGTTCCTGACGCTCTGGCAGCGGGCGGTGGCGCTCGAGCTCCCGGCCGACACCGTGCTGCCCTGGCTGCTCGTCGTCTGCCGGAACCACGCGTTCAACACCGGGCGCAAGCAGGCCCGTCGGCGCGCTGACGAGCTCCCCGAGCACCTCTCGTCGCCGGCCGAGCACGACGAGGCCCGCGAGACCCTGCGCTGGGTCCGGACGGAGATCGCCGCACTCCCCGACGTCGACCGCCGCATCTGCGAGCTCTGCCTGCTCGAGGGGCACTCCTACGCCGAGGCCGCCGAGCTGCTGGGCCTCAGCGTCGGGGCGGTTACCCAGCGGGTCTCCCGCAACCGACGCCGACTCAAGAAGGTGGTGATGCACGATGAACACTGAGCCTCCCGAGGGAGACGACCTGCAGCGCATGCTCGTCTCGATGAAGCAGCACGTCCTCGAACGTGCCACCCCGCGTCCGAAGCGCCGTCGTGGTCGGTCGGGGATCGTGATCGGCGTCGTCGCGCTGCTCGCCGTCGGCACCGCCACCGGAGCCGTCGCGCTGACGCTCTCGCAGCAGGACACCCCGGTCGCCGCACCCACCCAGACGCAGGCGCCCGAGCCCTCGCCGACGGCCACCATCCCGAGTTCGGCCCCGATCACCGGCACACCCCGCCCCACCGCGACGTCGACGCCGCTGAACACCACCGCCACGATCCCGACGGACTGCCGCGCGGTCGTGCCTGCGTCGGAGTACTCCCGGTTCTTCGGGGACATCACCGCGACCGATCAGGACGTCGATGACTCGACGGACGGCGGCGGCATCGCCGGTACGGGGCTGAGTTGCGAATGGCGGGCGCCGGGTGCGGACGGTGGGGTGCTGTACGTCACGGTCTTCACCACGACCGCAGAGCAGGCCCGGGACCAGGTCGACACGTTCGGTGACGAGGCCGGCGGCACCTGCACGGAGCGACCGGACGGCACGCTGTGTCAGCTCCGAGCGACCCTCGACGACGGCGCCGCCAAGGCGTACACCCTGTACGTCCGCGGCGACACCTACGTCGTCGTCGACCAGATCGGCTTCCCGACCGACAACCTGCTGGGTGCGGTCGTCGGGGAGGTGTGGGGGGACTGACGGCCAGGAGGCTCGTGGCGGACCCGCCCCGTGTCTCCTGTCCGTCGGTGGGGTCCACCCACCGGCGCCGCGTCAGACGACGCGCGCGGCCACGATGTCGCGCGCCAGCGTCCGGACCGCACGGTTCGGCTCCGGACTCGTGCGGATCGCCAGGCCGATGCGGAGTGGTTCGACCGCGTCCTCGAGCTCGACGACCGCGCCGTCGTGCCGCACTCCGGAGTCCGGCACGACCCCGACCCCCAGCCCCGCCGAGGCGAACCGGATGACCGCGGGCATGTCGTTCATCTCGGCGACGATCCGCCGTCGGATCCCGAGCCGCTCGAGTGCGGCGTCCAGGATGATCCGGTTGCCGAACCCGTGCGCGGTGTCGACGAAGGGTTCGTCCGCGAGGTCGGCGAGCGACACCGAGCGGCGCCCGGCCAACGGGTGGTCCGACGCCGTGAAGACCCGGAACGGCATCTCGCGCAACGGTTCGACCACCACACCCGCCGGCACCGTCGGCAGCCCCGTGTACGCGAGGTCGAGCCGCCCGGCGACGAGGTCCTGCACGAGCCCGGTCGTGCCGGACGGCGAGGTCATGAGCTCCACGGTGACGAGCGGGTGCCGCCGCCGAAACCGCTGCAGTACGCCGGTCAGATCGACGATGTCCATGCTCGTGAAGATGCCGAGCCGCACCCGTCCGCGCAGATCGGCGTCGTCCACGGTCGCCAGGTCGCGCATCCGGTCGAGCGACTCGAGCACGGCGCGGGCGTGTGGGAGCAGGTCCTCGCCGGCGGTCGTGAGCACGAGGTGTCGTCCGGTGCGGTCGAACAGCCGCACGCCGAAGGTCCGCTCGAGCGAGGCGATCCCCGCAGACACCGTGGACTGCGCCGCCCAGAGCCGTTCGGCCGCGCGGGTCACACTGCCCTCGGCGGCGACGGTCACGAACTGTTCGAGCAGGCGGGTCTCCATCGCCCCATCATCGATCCGATCGATGGGCGGCATCAAGAGCATCCGTTGGACTCGATGCACAGGCCGCGCGATCATCGGAGCATGTCAACCGTGACCGACACCCCGACGGGCGCGCTCCCCGCCCCGCATCCGCGCCCGCGAGCGAGCGGGTCCCGGCCCCCCGTGGCCGTCGTGCGCACACCCGTCGGCGCCACGGCTTCGGCTTCTGGGCCGTCGCCTTCGCGTTCCTGTCGGTGATGGCCTTCGCGACCGTCCCCGCGCCGCTGTACGTCATCTACCAGGCACGGGACGGCTTCCCGACGTTCACCACCACGATCATCTTCGCCGCGTACGGCGTCGGGGTGGTCGGGTCCCTGTACCTGGCCGGACACCTCAGCGACGTGCACGGGCGGAAGCCGCTCATCCTCGTGTCGATCGCGCTCGAGCTCGTCGCCGCCGTGTTGTTCCTGGTCTGGAACGACGTCACCGGCCTGATCGTCGCGCGTCTCGTGACCGGCCTCGGCGTCGGGACGCTCACCGCCACGGCGACCGCCCACCTCGGGGAGCTCCGGGTCCGTGCGACCGGTTCGTCCGACTCGGCGAAGGGCGCGAGCGTGGCAGCGGGCGCCGTCAACCTCGGCGGGTTGTCACTCGGCGCCCTCGTCGGTGGTGCACTGGCCGAGTTCGTCGGAGCGCCGCTCATGGTGCCGTACGTCGTGTTCGTCGTCGCCCTGGCCGTGGCCTTCGTGCTCGTCCTCGTCGTGCCGGAGACCGTCGCCCGCCCCGAGACCCGCGTGCCCTACCGCCCGCAGCGCATGCAGGCACCCGAGGGCAAGGCCGCCGCGTTCTGGGCAGCCGGTGCCGCGGCGTTCGCGGCCCTCGCGGTCCAGGGGCTCTTCACCTCGGTCGCCCCGACGTTCCTCGGCACCACCTTCCACGTCACCGACCGACTGGCGGCCGGTGCGACGACCTTCGGGGTGTTCGCCGCGAGTGCCGTCTCGCAGATCGTGTTCGCCCGACTCACGCAGCGCACGCAGATCCGACTCGGCATGGTGCTCCTGGTCGGCGGCCTGGCGGTGCTCGCCGTCGCCGCGGTCCTGCTGCAGGTCGCCGGCTTCATCGGCGGTGGCGTCGTGGCGGGCGCCGGGGTCGGGCTGCTCTTCCGGGCCAGCATCGCGAGCGCCGGAGCCCTGGTCGGTCCCGAGCGTCGGGGCGGGGTGCTCGCGGCCACGTTCCTCATCGCCTACGCCGGGCTGACGGTGCCGGTCGTGGCCGTCGGGGCGGCGCTCCTGGTGATCCCGACCCTGCCCGTCCTGATCGGGTACGTGGTGCTCGTCGCCGTCCTGGCCGTCATCGCCGGCACCCGACTGGCCGCGCGCGCCTGACGCGGGGCGGGCCTCCCGTCCGCCCGACGCATCCCGGAACTCGGTTCCGTCGTCCGGGTCGCGCGCCCGGCATACTGGGCGCGTGCCCCAGAACCGCAACCGTCCCGTGATCACGGGGATCGCGGCCGTGGTGGCCGCCGGTCTCCTCGCCGGCGGGTTGTTCCTGACGGCGCGGCAGGGCGCGGACGACCCGACCATCGGTGCCGGATCGACTTCCGGGATGCCGAGCGACGCGCCGACCGCCTCCGGCGACGGCACCGTCACGATCACCCGCACCGGGCCGGACCTGCCCGGCGACACCACCCTGGCGCGGTGCGACTCCACGACCCAGGCGGCCGTCGCCCAGTACGACACCGCGGCGCTCGGCCGGGTCACCCTGCAGTGCGGCACGTCGGCACAGGGCTACGAGCACATCCGGCAGCGGCACACCGCCGACTGGCAGGAGGTCGTGTCCGGCCACGGTTCCCGCGACTGGGACGACGCGATGCTCACGGCCGTGCAGACGGCGCTGGTGTCGCCGCGAGCAGGGTTCCCGGTCGACGCCGGCGACGGCAAGGTCTGCTACGCGGCACCGGTGCGGTTCGACGACGGGTCGCGTCCCGATGCAGACCCGTTCGTGAAGGTCATCGTCTCCGCCACCACCGACCGTGTCATCACGGCGTACCCGACGCGCACCGACGACTGCTGACGCGGGCACGGCGGGCGCGGGTGAGTGCGTCCGCCGACCCCGAACGACACTCTCGATGTCGTACGACGTCGAGGATGTCGTCTCGGGGCACCGGCAACAGTGCGCGCGTGCAACGAACGACGAAGCCGATGTCGTACGACGTCGGCGAAGTCGTTCCGCGTCGACAGGTGCGCCAGCCAGCCGCCAGCGACGCAGCCTACGCGTGCACCTCGTGCTCGTGCCGCCGGTGCGACGCGGGCTCCAGCTGGAAGGTCGAGTGCTCCACGGGCACGTCGAAGTGCTCCGCCACGCACTGCTGCAGCTCGTCGAGGATCCGCGGAGCGTGCGCCGTCGAGAAGCACTCGTCGTCCACCACCACGTGGGCGGTCAGGTTCGGGACGCCCGTCGCCACCAGGGTCGCGTGCAGGTCGTGCACCGCGATGACGTGCTCGAGCTCGAGGATGTGTCCCCGCACGTCGTCCAGGTCGAGCCCCGGCGGCGTCGACTCGAGCAGCACGTTCGCGGTCTCGCGCAGCAGCCGGATCGCCCGCGGCAGGATGAGCAGGCCGATGAGGATCGCCGCGACCGAGTCCGCACGCTCCCACCCGGTCAGCATGAGCACGACCGCGGCGACGATGACGGCGACCGAACCGAGGGTGTCGTTGAGGACCTCGAGCCGGGCGGCGCGCGAGGTGAACCCCTCGCCCGAGGCCCGCAGCAGCACGCCGTACGCCACGAGGTTGCCGACGAGTCCGATGATGCCGAACACGAGCAGTGGCCCGGAGTGGATCTCGGCGGGCACGAACAGCCGCTGGATCGCGGAGATGATCACGAAGACGCCGACCGCGAGCAGGATCGCCGCCTGGGCGGTGGCACCGAGCACCTCGGCACGTTGGAAGCCCCACGTGCGCTGCGTCGTCGGGCTGCGGCGGGCGAGCCGGGTCGCGACGAGTCCGATGCCGAGCCCACCGGTGTCGACGACCATGTGCCCGGCATCGACCAGCAGCGCGAGGGAGCCGGTGACGACGGCGCCGACGACCTCGGCCAGCAGGATCGTCGCCGAGATGCAGAACGCGATGAGCAGCGCGCGCTCGGACGCGTGCCCGTGCGAGTGCCCTGCTCCGTGGTCGTGACCCATGTGCCACATCGTAGGGATCCGCACCGACGACATGCCAGGATCGGGACGTGACCCGGTCGCCCTACGAGCTGTCCACACCATCCGACGTGCTGGCCCGGTTGCACCCGCGGCTGACGGCGTACTTCGGCGCGATCCCGCCCGGCCACGTCGGCCGCGGTGCAGGGGTGTTCGACGTCGTCGGCACACCGCGCCGGTGGCTGTGGCCGCTGCTCGCCTGGTTCGCCCGCGATTCCGTCATGTTCCCGGTCTGGGAACGGGACGTCCCGTTCACGGTCGAGAACCGCCCGGCACACGTCCGTCGCGGGCGTGCCGGACGGGAGGCCCGCCCCGCGGTCCGCGCGCACCGCACGTTCCGGTTCCGCTCCGGCAGCCGCACGATGGTGGACGCCATCACCGCCGAACCGGACGGCCTGGTCGACCACCTCGGTCGCCACGGGCGCGTCAGCGCCCGGCTCCGGGCGGAGGTCGACGCGCACGGGCCGGATGCGGGCGCCCTGCGCCTGGTCTCCACGCGCGTGACGTTCCGTGCGCTGGGACGCGAGGTGCGCCTCCCGGCCGCCCTGTCACCACGTGTGACGCTGACGGAACGATTCGATGACGAAGCCGACCTGCAGCGCGTGTCCCTGGTGCTCGCAGCGCCGGTACTCGGCACGCTGTACCGGTACGAGGGGGCGTTCCGGTACGAGATCGCGCCGGACAGGGAACGGGGATGAGATGAGCGACCAGAAGGGCCGCGTCGTGATCGCGGGAGCGAGCGGGTTCGTGGGGCAGTACCTGCGGGACGCCTTCACCGAAGAGGGCTACCAGGTCGTCACGGTCGGCCGGACGGGCGACGCGGTGTGGGGCAACACCCTGCGCATCCGCGAGCTCGTCGACGGTGCAGCCCTCGTCGTGAACATGGCGGGCAAGAGCGTCAACTGCCGGTACGGCCGACGCAACCGCGCCGAGATCATGCGCTCCCGGGTGGACACCACGCTCGAGCTCGCCGAGGCGATCCGCACCGCCGAGCACCCGCCGCCGCTGTGGCTGAACGCCTCGACCGCGACGATCTACCGGCACGCCGACGACCGCCCACAGGACGAACTGTCCGGCGAACTCGGCGAGGGCTTCTCGGTCTCGGTGGCACGCGCGTGGGAGGACGCCTTCTTCGGCGCCGACCTGCCGTCGACGCGCCGGGTGGCGCTCCGGATGGCGATCGTGTTCGGCGACGGCAGCGCGCTCGTGCCGCTCCTCCGGCTGGCGCAGACGGGCCTCGGCGGGCCGCAGTACGACGGCGCCTGGGTGCCGACGCGTTCCCGGCTGCGGGCGGGGACGTACCACCACCACCGGCCGACCCGCGGCCGACAGCGGTTCAGCTGGGTCCACATCGCCGACGTCCTCGGCTCGATCCGGTTCGTCCGCGACCACCCGGAGCTCGAGGGGCCGGTGAACGTGTCGAGCCCGAACCCGTCCGACAACCGGACCGTGATGGCGACGATCCGCGATGCCGTGGGGCGCCGATTCGGACTGCCGACGCCGCGGTGGATGCTCGAGGTCGGTTCCTTCGCCATCCGCACCGAGACCGAACTGGTGCTCAAGAGCCGGTGGGTGGTGCCGACGCGGTTGACCCAGGCGGGTTACGAGTTCCGGTACCCGCACCTGCGCGGTGCGCTCGCCGGGATCATCGCGGAGCGTCGCCAGCACCGGGGCTGAGCGCCGGCACCGGGATCCCGTCGACCGGCGTCGGCACCGGGACCGCGGAAGGCGGCGAGTGCGACGGACCCGACGCGCGTGCCGGTCGCGACGACCACAGCACCGCCCCGACCACGACGGCGCCGGCGAGCACCTCGACCAGGTCGGGCATCTCGCCGAAGGCCGCCCACGACGCGAGCACACCGACGACCGGCACGAGCATCGAGAACGGGGCGACCGTGCTCGACGGGTAGGTCGCCATCAGCCGCGACCAGATGCCGTAGCCGACCAGGGTCGCGACCAGCACGATGTAGAGCAGGCCGAGGTCGGCCGGCAGGGCCTCGGCGGTGAAGGCCGTGCCGAGTGCGGTGCCGATGCGGTCCGGCCCCTCGACCACGAACGACAGCACTGCCATCGGGATCGGCGGCACGACCGACCACCAGAGCGTCAGGTGCAGCGGGTTCGCGGCTCCTGCTCGCCGGGTCGCGACGTTGCCGATCGCCCACCCGAGGGCGCCGCACAGCGCCAGCACCACCGGCAGCAGGGCCGCCGTCTGTGACCGGTGCAGGGCGATCAGACCGAGGGCTGCGACCGCGATCGTCACGCCGATGACCTGGCGGCCGGTGAGTCGTTCGCGCAGGAACACCCCGGCGAGCACGACCGTGAACGGCGCCGAGGCCTGCAGCACGAGCGAGGCGAGCCCGGACGGCATCCCCGACGCCATGCTCAGGTACAGGAACGAGAACTGCAGCACGCCGAGCCCGAACCCGACGAGCAGCAATCGCCCGAACGGGATCTTCGGCCGCGGCACGAACAGCAGCGTCGGGATCGCCAGGATCGTGAACCGCAGGGCCGCGAGCAGGAACGGCGGGAAGTGCTCGAGGGCGAGCGCCGTCGCGGGGAAGTTCAGGCCCCAGACGACGGCGACGACCAGGGCGAGGAGGCGGTCACGGGTGGTCATGCTCCGATCGTGGTGGCTGCGAAGGTGTAGGACCAGCGAATTGTTCGCAACCGACGTTGTAGCCTCCCTGCATGGTCGACTTCGACGTGCACCTGCTCGCCGTCCTCCGCGAGCTCGCCGAACGCGGCAGCGTCACCGCCGTCGCCGAGGCCACGCACCGCACCCCCAGCGCGGTGTCGCAGCAACTGCAGACGCTGCAGCGGCAGGTGGGCGTCCCGCTCGTCGAGCGCGTGGGACGCGGCGTCCGGCTCACCGCCCACGGCGAGGTGCTGGCCGGACTGTCGACCGGTGTCGCCACGGCGATCGCCCGGGTCGACGCCGCGTGGCAGGAGCACCTGGGCGGCGCGACGGGCCGCGTCGACCTCGCGATCTTCCCGTCGGCGGCCGAACTGCTGCTGCCCGGAGTCCTCACCCGGATGCGCGCGCACCCCGGCATCGAGCTGGCCCTCGTCGACGTGGACGTCAGCGAGGGGGAGTTCGCACCCCTCGCCGCCGACCACGACATCGTCGTCGGACACCGGTCGGACGGGGTGCGGCCGGCGGACCAGGGATCGGTGGAGACGGTCCCGCTCCTGCGTGAACCGCTCGACGTGGCCCTGCCGCCGGGGCACCGGCTCGCCGGTCGTCAGCGCGTCGGGATCGACGAGGTCGTCGGCGAGACCTGGATCGGCGTGCCGGAGGGGTACCCGATCGACCGGGTCCTGCAGGCGATGGCAGCGGCGTCGGACGCACCGCCGAGCGTCGCCTTCCGGACGATCCACCTGCCCGTCATCGAGAACCTGGTCGCCGCGGGCCACGGCGTCGCGCTCGTGCCGCGCTACACCTCGGGTACCCGGGCGTCCGGCCGGTTCCACCTGGCCGAGCTGGCGGACGTGCGCGCGGGGCGCCGGATCGAGGCGCTGGTCCGCCCCGACCGTGCGGTCCGGCCCGTGGTGCGCACCGTCCTGGAGGCGCTGGTCGCCGAGGCCCTGGACGTCACCACCTGAGACGGTCGTGCCCACTGCCGGACGCACGCCGTGCCTCCCGGCCGCGTGGGCGCTGCGGCAGACCCGCTTCGTGAGCAGAAGCGGTCGGGTCCCGCGCCGCGACTCGATTTGTTCTGCTCACTCAGTGGGCGCCAGGGGCGTCAGCGCACCTGGATCGGGGTGCCGAGCGGCAGGAGCCCCGCGAGCGCGGTGATGTCGGCGTTGTGCATGCGGACGCAGCCGTGCGAGGCGGCGGTACCGATGCTCGAGGTGTCGTCGGTGCCGTGCAGCCCGATCTGTCCCGGGCCGCCACCGAAGGAGTTCAGCACGTCCGAGAACGCGGTCGTACCGTAGGCGTACGGGCCGTACCCGGCGTTCGTCGGCGCCAACAGCTCGGTCAGCGCGAAGCGGCCCGTCGGCGTCGGCGTCCCACCGGTACCCGTCGCGACGGGGTAGCTGTCGACGACCTTGCCGGCCTTGTAGAGCTCGAGGGTGTTGGTCGACGTCGTCACCACGATCGCGTACGGGTCGGCGGACAGGTCGACGGACGTCTTCTCCACCCAGCCGGTGCTGCCGTTCGGACGCTGCGCGAGCTGCACCTGCACCCACCCGTCCTGCTGCGCCACCACGAGGAACACGAGCGGGGCGCCGGAGGCCTGGGGGTTCGGCAGGGTGGTCGTGACCGCGCCGCCCGGGGCGGTGTGCACCGCGATCGACGCGCCACGGACCGCAGCGACCGTCGACGTCGCCGGGGCGTGCACCGCGTCCACCGGGCCGCGGCTCGCGGTCGGCGTCGGCGTCGGCGTCGGTCCCCGGGTCGCGCCCGCTGTCGGCGTGCTCGATGCGACCGGCGAGGGCGCCGAGGTGGGCGCGGCGGCCGGAGCGGACCACGGGCGCATCGCCAGGACGACGATCACCGCAGCGACGGCGATCGCCACGGCAGCGGCGAGCACCCCGGGGCGGAAGCGGGACGACGACGGTCGGGGCACGGTACGGCTCCTCGGTTCGGACGTGGCGACGGCGCCCGGCGTGGAACTCGCCGGACGCCGTCGGACGCCGCGGAGGACGTCGGTTCGGTCAGTGCTGCGGATCAGCCGGTGAAGGCCGCGTTGCCCGGGACCGGGACCGCGACGGGAGCCGGGTCGTCGATCGGGGTGGGGTCGGTGCCCGGCGTCGTCGGGTCGGCCACGATCGTCACGGCGAAGCTGACCAGGATGCCGCTGTCGTCCCCGCTCAGGATGAGGGCGACGTCGCCGGCCGGGATGTCGGCGCTGAACGTGGCGGTCCCGGTGACGTTGCCGTCCGCGTCGGCGGTGAAGACCTGGTCCGCACCGACGTACTCGAGGTCCGGCAGCAGGATCGCGGGCAGCACCTTCTCACCCGGCAGGAAGCCGGTCGCGGTGACCTGCACACCCGGGTCGCGGAGCGACGACTGCGTGGTCGGCGTCTGCACCCGGATCGTGCCGGTCGGCTCGGGGGTGAAGTAGGTGTTGTCCTGGTTCCGGGAGATCCCCGTGACCGTGCCGGTCCCGGTGAGCGTCACCGCGCCGTACGCGTTGATGGTGGCGTCCGGGGTGGTCGCCGCGAACTGGGCCTGGAAGGCAGCGAGGGTCGCCGCGGTGCCAGCGGCGATGGTGCCGACCGGCAGCGTGGCCGTCCAGGTGCCGTCGACGGCGGTGGGTCCGGTGGCCGAGGTGGTCAGGACGACGCCGTCGCCCGGGGCGTTGTCGGTCGAACCAGCGGTGTCGATCACCAGTGCGTAGCGGGCGTCACCCGACGCGATGAGGTCGGCGGTGCCGAGGCCGAGGCCCTCCCGCGATGCCTTCACCGTGCTGCGGACGTCGGTGAGGTCGGTCGCGGCGCTGCCGGTCGTGGCGTGTGCGAGGAGCGTGCCGGTCGGCAGCGTCGCGCCGCTCGCGCCGAACGTCGGCGTGCCGCCCGTGGTGAACCAGGTCGCCGGGAAGGCGCCGCTCGTCCAGGTCGTGAGGTCGTCCGCGGCGACCCACTCGGTGCCGGCCGGCGTCGCGGCACGGCTCTCGGGCGAGGCCTTCGCAGCGGTGCCCTCGCCCGCGGTGCCCGTGATGGACTGCTGGGACGCTGTGGGGGTCGGGCTCGGCGCGTTCTCGGCCGTGGCGACGCCCGGGAGGGCGACGAGCGCGGTTGCGAGCGCGGTCACCGCGACGGCGGTGGCGAGGGTGGTACGACGCATGGATGGGTTCTTCCGGTTCGGACACCCGAGCGGGGTGCAGCGCGGACCCGGTTCCGTGCTCCGCGACGTCGCGGTCCCCCCAGCATCCGACGCGAGCTTACGTGAGGAACCGTCGCCCGTCACGCGGATGTCCGGGAACGTCGAACGTCGGACGTCGGACGTTGGACGTCCGACGTCCGACGTCCGACGTCAGACGTCGAGGTGGTCGACCAGCTCGTCCGCCAGGCCCGTGTACGTCGCCGGCGTCAGGTTCGTCAGCCGTGCCTTCGCGCCGTCCGAGATGTCCAGGCCGTTCACGAACACGATGAGGTCCTGCTGGGTCACGCGCTTGCCGCGGGTGAGGTCCTTGAGCATCGCGTAGGGGTCCTCGATGTTCGACTGCCCGGCGGTGACCTCAGCGCGGATGACCGTCTGGATCGCCTCGGCGAGGACCTCCCAGTTGTGGTCGAGGTCGTCGGCGAGCTTGACCTCGTTCACCGCGATCTCGCCCAGGCCGCGGCGCAGGTTGTCGAGCGCGAGCAGCGAGTGCCCGAACGCGACGCCGATGTTCCGCTGCGTGGTGGAGTCGGTCAGGTCGCGCTGCAGACGGCTCGTCACCAGGGTCTCGGACAGGGTGGAGAACAGCGCCGACGAGATCTCGAGGTTCGCCTCGGCGTTCTCGAACTTGATCGGGTTGATCTTGTGCGGCATCGTCGACGACCCGGTGGCACCGGCGACCGGGATCTGCGTGAAGTACCCCATCGAGATGTAGGTCCACACGTCGGTCGCCAGGTTGTGCAGGATGCGGTTGGCGTGCCGGATCCGGTCGTACAGCTCAGCCTGCCAGTCGTGCGACTCGATCTGCGTGGTGAGCGGGTTCCAGGTGAGCCCGAGGCCCTCGACGAACTCGCGCGACAGCGTCGGCCAGTCGGCCTCGGGGTCGGCGGCGAGGTGGGCGGAGAAGGTGCCGGTCGCACCGGAGAACTTGCCGAGGTACTCGCCGCCCTCGATCTGGGCCAGGACGCGCTCGAGCCGGTAGACGACGACCGCGAGCTCCTTGCCGAGCGTCGAGGGGGTCGCGGGCTGCCCGTGCGTGTGGGAGAGCATCGGGACGGCGCGCAGCTCGACGGCGAGGGCCCGCAGCTTCTCGAGCACGGCACGGAAGGCCGGCAGCCAGACCTGGTCGACGGTGTCCCGCACGGTCAGGGCGTAGGACAGGTTGTTGACGTCCTCGCTCGTGGCGGCGAAGTGGGTGAGCTCGGCGATCGAGTCGAGTCCGAGCTCGGACAGGCGGCGGCGCACGAAGTACTCGACGGCCTTGACGTCGTGCCGGGTCGTCGCCTCGATCTCGGCGAGTTCGGCGATCTGGTCGTGGCCGAAGGTCTCCACGATGCGCCGGAGCGCGGCCTTGTCGTCGACGCTGAGCGGCGAGGTGGTGAACATCGCGTGGTCGGTCAGGAAGACCAGCCACTCGACCTCGACCACGATGCGCGCGCGGTTGAGCCCGGCCTCGGAGAGGTGCTCGCCCACCGTGTGCACGATCGGGTAGTAGCGCCCGTCGAGCGGGCTGATCGGCTGCGGGGGAAGGGGGGTCATGGGGCTCCCTGACGGACTGCCGGCTCGAGCTGGTGGAAGAGCGCCCGGCAGGCCCGTTCGACGGTCGAGAGCACTCGGTCGAACTCGTGCCGGTCCGCGTAGTACGGGTCCGGCACGTCGGTCTGCTGGGGCCAGGCGTCGTCGTACCGCAGCAGGAGCGTCACCTTGGCGGAGTCGTCCATGGTCGGAGCCCACGATCGCAGGACGCGTTCGTGGGAGCGGTCGAGTGCGACCACCAGATCGAGGTCCGGGAACCGGTCCGGGTCGAACTGACGGGCGCGATGCCTGCTGCCATCGTATCCGCGTGCCGCGAGGGCTGCGATCGTGCGCTCGTCGGCCGGTTCGCCGACGTGCCAGTCACCGGTACCGGCCGACTCGACGTGGAAGCGGTCGGCGAGCCCGGCGTCCGCCGCGATCTGCGCGAAGACGACGCCGGCCATGGGGGACCGGCAGATGTTGCCGCTGCAGACGAACGAGACGCGGAACGGGGCGTCGACGTCCGGGGCCATGGTCACATCATGACGCAGGGAGGGGTCCTCCGCGAGGTCCGTCCGCGTCACGCCCGCTGGCGGTTCAGCACCGGGCGGACGAACAGCCCGATCAGCCAGGCGAAGACGGCGAGCACGAAGGCGCCCACGATGCCCCAGCCGAACGACTCGACCTCGAGCCCGAAGCCGAACGCGTCCGAGATGCCCGCGACGATGAGCAGCAGGATCGCGTTCACGATGAAGGAGATCAGCCCGAGGGTCAGGATGTAGATCGGGAACGCCACGATCCGGATCAGCGTGCCGATCACGGCGTTGACGAGCCCGAACACGAAGGCCACGAGCAGGTAGGTGAGCACGGTCGCCGTGGTCCCGCCGTCGCCGAACGCGGTGACGGAGACGCCGCTGACGATGAGCGTGGTGAGCCAGAGGGCCACGGCGTTGACGACGAGGCGGACGAGGAATCGCATGCACCCATGATGCCCTCCGACACCCGCGCAGTCACCAACACCGCCCGCACGGCCGCGGGTAGCCTGTGCAGGTGAGCGAGCAGCGAGTCCACATCCGGCCGGAGATCGCGGTCCTCCCCGCCTACAAGCAGGGACGCCAGGCCGCCGACGACGCCTTCAAGCTGTCGAGCAACGAGAACCCGTTCCCCCCGCTCCCCGGGGTGGTCCAGGCCGTGCAGGCGCAGACCGCGTTCAACCGGTACCCGGACGCCACCGCCCTCGCCGTCCGTGCCGCACTCGCGAACCGGTTCGGTCTGACCGCTGACGAGGTGCACGTCGCCCCGGGCAGCGTCGCGATCCTGCACGAGCTCGCCCGTGCGACCTCCGGCCCGGGCGACGAGATCGTCTACGCCTGGCGGTCGTTCGAGGCCTACCCCGGCGTCGTCACCGTCGCCGGTGCCACGAGCGTGCAGGTGCCGAACCGGCCGGACGGCGGACACGACCTCGACGCGATGGCCGCTGCCGTCACCGACCGCACCCGCATGGTGATCGTCTGCTCGCCGAACAACCCGACCGGTCCGATCGTGACCGAGTCCGAGTTCGCGACCTTCATGGCCGCGGTGCCGCAGTCCGTGCTGGTCGTGCTCGACGAGGCATACGCCGAGTTCGCCACCGACGAGGCCGCCGTGCACGGGCACCCGTTGCTCGCCCGGTACCCGAACCTGGTCGTCCTCCGGACCTTCTCGAAGGCGTACGGTCTCGCCGGGCTGCGCGTCGGCTACGCCCTCGGCCCGGTGTACGTGCTCGAGGCGGTCCGCGCGTGCGCGATCCCCCTCTCCGTCACGGCCCAGGGCCAGGCGGCCGCACTGGCCAGCCTGGAACGCGAGGGAGAACTGCTCGAGCGGGTCTCCGAGATCGCCGCGCTGCGCGACCGCATCGTCACCGAGCTCCGCGAGCAGGGCTGGGCCGTGCCGGACGCCCAGGGCAACTTCGTCTGGCTGCCGACGGGGGACCGCACGGTCGCCGCGGCCGCCGCCTTCGAGGAGGCCGGCATCATCGTGCGGGCCTTCCCGCCGGAGGGCATCCGCATCTCGATCGGCGAGCACGAGGCTGTGGAAACGCTCCTCGAAACGGCCCGCTCGCTTGTGGGGGACCTCCAGGTGGCCGACTGATGCCTGCCGCTACGCTGGCCCGCATGTCATTCCGCGCCGCGGCTCCCGCGACGACCACCGTCCGGCTCCTCGACCCCGAGGGTCGGTTCGTGGAGACCGACGAGAACGCCGAGTTCGCCGCCGCCGCGCGGGCGATCCCCGACGAGACCCTGCTGGCGATGCACCGCCGCATGGTCCTCACCCGACGGTTCGACCACGCCGGCCACAACCTGCAGCGCACCGGCCAGCTCGGCCTCTGGGTGCCGAGTCACGGGCAGGAAGCCGCACAGACCGGCTCCGCCTTCGCCCTGCGCGCCCAGGACCACGTCTTCCCCTCGTACCGCGAGCACGCCGTCACGATGCAGCGCGGTGTCGAGCCGATGGAGATCATCGCGATGTACCGCGGGCAGACCCACGGTGGATGGGACCCGGACCAGCGCGGCAACACGCACATCTCCACCCTGGTGATCGGCTCGCAGACCCTGCACGCCACCGGCTACGCGCTCGGCCAGAAGCTCGACGGCGACGTCGGCACGGGCGACCCCGACCGTGACGCGTGCTCCATCGTCTACTTCGGCGACGGCGCGACGAGCCAGGGCGACGTGAACGAGGCGTACGTGTTCTCGGCGTCGACCAAGGCGCCCGTCGTCTTCTTCCTGCAGAACAACCACTGGGCGATCTCGGTGCCAGTGTCGGTGCAGTCGCCGACGCCGCTCGTCGACCGTCCCCGCGGCTTCGGGATCCCGAGCGTGCTGGTCGACGGCAACGACATCCTCGCCTCGTACACGGCGTCCGTCGTCGCCACCGACCACGCCCGCAGCGGTCAGGGGCCCGCGTTCATCGAGGCGGACACGTACCGCATCGGCGCGCACACGAGCTCGGACGACCCGAGCCGGTACCGTGCCGACGGCGAGCTCGAGGACTGGGTCCGCCGCGACCCGATCACCCGCTCCGAGGCGTACCTGCGCTCGAAGGGCGCGACCGACGCGCAGTTCGCCGCGTTCGACGAAGAGGGCGAGGACATCGCCGCCGACGTCCGCCGCCGCACGGTGGCGCTCACCCCGCCGTCCGTCGACGTCATGTTCGACAACGTCTACCGCGAGCCGCACCCGCTGGTCGCCGAGCAGAAGGCCTGGCTCGAACAGTACGAGGCCGGCTTCGAAGGGGGCGCCCACGCATGAGCACCACCGAGCAGCTCTTCGACTACACGCTGCGGTCCCACCCGGGCGCCGGCGAGGTCCCGAGCGACCCCACCCCGACACTGCCGATGGCGAAGGCCCTCAACGCCGGGCTCGCCGCGGCGATGCAGGCGGACGACAAGGTCCTGCTGATGGGCGAGGACATCGGCCAGCTCGGCGGCGTCTTCCGCATCACCGAGGGCCTGCAGGACCGCTTCGGCCCGGAGCGCGTGCGGGACACCCCGCTCGCCGAGGCCGGCATCATCGGCACCGCGATCGGCCTTGCTCTGCGCGGCTACCGCCCGGTCGTCGAGATCCAGTTCGACGGCTTCGTGTGGCCCGGCTTCGACCAGATCACCTCGCAGCTCGCGAAGATGGCAAACCGGCTGCCGGCGCACATGTCGCTGCCCGTCGTCATCCGCATCCCCTACGGCGGCCACATCGGCGCCGTGGAGCACCACCAGGAATCCCCCGAGGCGTACTTCGCGCACACCCCCGGTCTGCGCGTGGTCAGCCCGAGCACTCCGAACGACGCCTACTGGATGATCCAGGAGGCCATCGCCTCGAAGGACCCGGTCGTCTTCCTCGAACCGAAGTCGCGCTACTGGCCCAAGGGCCAGGTCGACCTCGTCGACGGGCACGTCCCGATGCACACCACGCGTGTGGCGCGCACCGGCACCGAGGTCACCCTCGTCGGCCACGGTGCGATGGTCGCGACCCTCATGCAGGCCGCCGAGCTCGCCGAGTCCGAGGGCACGAGCTGCGAGGTCATCGACCTCCGTTCGATCTCGCCCATCGACTGGGAACCGATCCTCACCTCGGTCCGCAAGACCGGTCGCCTCGTCATCGCGCAGGAGGCCTCCGGCTTCGTCAGCGTCGGCAGCGAGATCGCCGCCACGGTCGCCGAGAAGGCGTTCTACACGATGCAGGCGCCGCCGCTGCGGGTGTCCGGGTTCGACGTCCCGTTCCCGGTCTCGAAGCTGGAGCACCTGCACCTGCCGGACGCCGACCGCGTCCTCGAGGCCGTCGACCGCGCCCTCGCGTACTGATCCTGATCGACCGACCCAACTCGTCCGAACGCCGAAGGAGCCGTCAGTGGCCGTCGCCGAATTCCCCCTGCCCGACGTGGGCGAAGGCCTCACCGAGGCCGAGATCGTGCAGTGGCGCGTCGCGATCGGGGACGAGATCACCGTCGACCAGGTCCTGGTCGAGATCGAGACCGCGAAGTCGCTCGTCGAGCTGCCGTCGCCGTTCGCCGGTACCGTCACCGGGCTGCTCGTGTCCGAGGGTGACACGGTCGAGGTCGGCAAGCCGATCATCCGTGTCGAGTCCGACGCGTCGGTCGCGTCCGGCGCGCCCGTCACGGCTCCGGCCGCGCCGGCCGCTCAGTCGGGAGGCCCGGCACCGGTCGCGGACAGCGTCCCGACCTCGCCCGCGGTCGCCCCTACCCCGCCTCTGGCGCCCGCCCCGGCAGCTCCGGTCGCGCAGACCCCGCCCGCCCCCACGGTGGCCCCGGCACCCGCTGCTGCCCCTGCTCCCGTCGTCGCTGCCGCGCCTGCGGCTGCACCGGCAGCGCCGGTGCAGCCCGTCGCCGACGGCGCTTCCGTCGTCGGGACGGACGAGTCCTCCGGCGCCGTCCTCGTCGGCTACGGCTCCGCGACCTCGTCGCCGTCGCGTCGCAAGCCGGGCGCCCGCCGGGCCGCAGCCCTGGCGGCCGAGGCGAGCCGTGCCTCCAGTGTGGATGCCGCAGCAGCGGCGGAAGCCGCCGTCGACCCCGGTGAGGACAGCACCGCCGAGGCGATCAGCGCGCTCGGCTCGGGGTCCGGGCGCAAGCAGAGCGCCGCGACCAACGTGCTGGCGAAGCCCCCGATCCGCAAGCTCGCGAAGGACCTCGGGGTCGAGCTGACCGAGATCGTCGCCACCGGACTGGCGGGCGAGGTCACCCGCGACGACGTCATCCGGCACGCGAAGCAGGCCAGCGTCTTCCGCAACATCGAGACGCCCGAGTGGGGTGAGGTGCGCAGCGAGACGATCCCGGTCAAGGGCGTCCGCAAGGCCATCGCGACCGCGATGACCACCTCGGCGTTCACCGCACCGCACGTGTCGCTGTTCGTCGACGTCGACGCGACCCACACGATGGAGTTCGTCAAGCGGCTCAAGGCCTCGCCGACGTTCGCCGGTGTCAAGGTCTCGCCGCTGCTCATCGTCGCGAAGGCCGTCATCTGGGCCGTCCGCCGGAACCGTTCGGTGAACTCGACCTGGACCGACCGCGAGATCATCGTCCACCACTTCGTGAACCTCGGCATCGCCGCGGCGACCCCGCGTGGGCTCATCGTGCCGAACATCAAGGACGCGCAGGACATGTCGCTGCTCGAGCTGGCGCAGGCGCTCGAGGAATTGACCCTGACCGCCCGCGACGGCAAGACGACGCCGAAGCAGATGGCGAACGGCACGGTGTCGATCACGAACATCGGGGTGTTCGGCATGGACACCGGGACCCCGATCCTCAACCCGGGCGAGGTCGCGATCGTCGCCATGGGCACGATCAAGCCGAAGCCGTGGGTCGTCGACGGCGAGGTCCGGTCGCGCATGGTGACGACCATCGGTGCCTCGTTCGACCACCGCGTGGTGGACGGCGACGTGGCGTCGCGCTTCGTGCACGACGTGGCCTCGGTGCTCGAGGAGCCGGCGCTCCTGCTCGACTGAGTGCGTTCAGGGACCGACGCGTCGGTCGTCGAGCAGCGCGGCGAGTTCCGCGCGGAAGGCTCCGACGGCGACCACAGCGTCGAGGGCGAGGTTCTCCGTCGCATCGACACCGCCCGCCGCGATCGACAGCCGGGCGTAGGTCGTTGCGCCGACCGCGCCGGGCCCGCTGAACAGGTCGCAGACCGCGAGGAGTGCGTCGGCTCGGTCGCGTTCCGTCAGTGGGTCCAGGACTCGCTGCACGGCTCTGGCCGCTCGCCGTTCTCCTGAGCGGAGGTCGGCGACGAGCACCCAGGCGAAGTCGTAGAGGTCCTTGTCCGCTCGGCGCCAGTACGCACTCGCGCCCTTGGCGGAGAGGTACCCGCCGATCCCGGTCACAGTCGCGCGCTCGCCGGCGACAACCGTGTCGTGGACGTCCCGGAGCGCCGGCCCCGGACCCCGGAGGTTCTTGGCCCCCAGGGTCTCGGCGCCCGGTAGCGCGATCTCCTGGTCCAGGTTGTCGGGGACGTCCACCAGGAACTCCACCTGGATCGGGAAACCACTGATCTCCTTCAACCATCGCCACCCCGTGTTGGGTGTCGACGTGACGAACCCTGCGGTCTCGAGCGCCTGCTCGAGCCACGCGAAGTCGAGGCCGTCTCGGTCGTAGACGAGACCGATGTCGAGGAGGATGTCGACGTCGTTGGTGCCCTGGTGTGGTTCGTCCGAGTGCACCAGGTGCTCGGGCACGAGCCCGCCGATCAGCAGGAGCCGCCCGCGGTTCGGGCCCACTGCCTTGAGGAGTGCGGCGAACCCGGCTTCCGCGAGTGCGCGCGCATCCCGGCTGCGTGGAGCTGACGCGTTCACGAGAACTGCCGGAGAGCGAGCTCTCGGAAGGCTTCCGCGGCCTCGAGCTCGCGTTCTGAGCCGGCGAGCAGGTCCGCGTACGTGCGAGCGGGGGAGGAAACCCAGGCGAGGTGTCCAGGACCCCTCGTCTTGACGATCACCTGGGAAGCCGGCGCGAGGCGGATCCGAGGCGCTGCGGCGGGGATCATCTTCGCGCGCCGGGTACGGAGGTCCACCCCCGGCCACCCGTCCGTCGTGTCGACGTACGCAGTCACCACCCAGCTCCCCGTGAGCATCGGGCGGATCTCTTCGCTCGCAGCCGCTCCGGTGAGGATGAGAGACCGGCCGAACGCGGCGCTGAGATCGTCGATGACGCGCTGCGGTTCGCGGTGGATCGAGTGGTACCCGTCGAACCGTCGCCGCTGGGTGGACTCCCACTCCGCCCACGAGTCGAGGAGTGCCGGAGCGTTTGCGACGATCCGACTGCGCGACTGCCTTCCTGGGGCTGTCCAGCCGTTGGCGTCGAACGAGGCGAGGGTGTTCGCGACGGTTCCCAGCGATCGGCCGGACAGGTCCGCCAGCGCCTCCACTTCGGGAACGTCGTCTGCTCCGGGACGCTCTGGCTCCCGCTTCGCCATGATCGCCAAGAGAGCCTCTGCGACGTCTGCCCTGCCTCGGGTCCAACCGATCGCAGGTCGGAGCGCTGGGTTCGTCCTGCTGCCGTCCCGGTCGACCCACACCGTGCCGAGTCGCAGTTCTGCCGAGCCGTCGAGGCCGAGCCAGGAGAGCCCCTCCGAACGCAACAACTGGCGAGCCCCGTCCGACAGTGTTCGGGCCGCGATGACCACGAGGTCCTCCTTCGAGCGTGCATCGATCACGCGCTCGTCGCGAAGCGTCCGCTCGACGTCCCTCGGGTACCCGTACCCGGCCCAGGCGAGGTGCAGTGCCTTCCTCGTCCCGTCCGGCAAGACCGCGCTGAAGTCGCCGTCGGCTCTCGTGCGAAGGGACACGGAGCCGCGCGGGAGCGCTGCACGGAGTGCTGCTTCTGCAGCTGCTCGATTTTCGAGAACAGTCACGTTTTCACTGTACAATGAAAAGGGTGTCAGAGTGAAACGGTTCCGGTCTGCGGATCAGCCGGGTTCCGCAAACGTCGCGTGGTGTTCACACGGATGTCGGTGGTGCGGGGCATGATCGGGACATGGTCCACCAGCTCCTGACCCCCTCGCAGGAGATCCGAACGGATCGCCTCCTGCTCACCCCGCTCACGCCGGCCGACATCGACGACGTGCACGCGGTGTTCTTCGACGCCCGGACGTGGCAGCACCTGCCGAGCGGACGGCACGTCGCCCGGAGCTCGAGCGTGGACATGGTGCAGCGGAAGATCGGCGGTCGGGCTCGACACGGACTCGGCTCGTGGGCCGTCCGCACCGCTGCCGATCACGCGTTCGTCGGGGTCGGCGGCGTGGACATGACTGCCGGCGGGGTCTGGAACCTCGGGTACCGGTTGGCACCCTCCGCCTGGGGGCAGGGCTTCGCCTCCGAGATCGCCCTCGCTGCCGTGCGCGCGGCTGCCGACACCGCACCGGACGTCCCCGTCACGGGGCGCGTGCTCACGAACAACCCGGCCTCCGCAGCGGTGCTCCGTCGTGCCGGACTGTCGCTCGTGTGGCAAGGGGCTCCCGGTGTGCAGACGTCCTCCGCCGCGGGGGTCGAGGGGCAGGTCTGGACCGACCGGCTGCTCTCCGACGAACAGTTCGCCTGGCTCGTCCACAACGCCTGAACCTCCCGCCGGTCCTCGCGGATCGTCACGCACGTTGGCGTTCCGAGGTCGACTCGCTACTGTGATGGGAACTGGTCATGTCCGCGCATGACCACCACCCAGGACCAGCAACGGAGCACGAGGGACGCATGACGAGCCGCATCACCGAGGGTGCCGAACCGAAGCACCAGCAGTTGCGGCGCATCCTGCTCGACCTCGCCACCGCACGCCTGGCCCCCGGCGCCGCGATCCCGTCCGAACGCCAGCTCATCGCCGAGTACGGCGTCTCGCGGATCACCGTGCGCGAAGCCCTCGGGCAGCTCGTCAACGAGGGCTACCTCGAGCGAGTGCGCGGCAAGGGCACCTTCGTGGCGCACCGCCCCGTGCAGTCGACGCTGCACCTGGCGTCGTTCACCGAGGAGATGCGGGCGATGGGCCACGTGCCGACCACCGTCGTCCTGGTGCGCGAGGAGCGCGTGCCGCCGAGCGACACCGTGGCGGCCCTGCGGCTCGACGCCGAGGTGTCGGCCTTCCACGTGAAGCGACTCCGGATGGCGGACGGCGCTCCGGTGTCGATCGACGACGCCTGGCTCGTGGCCGATGCGTTCCCGGGCCTGCTCGACCACGACCTGTCCGGGTCGGTGTACTCGATCATCGCGAACGAGTACGGCACCCCGATCGACCGGGCACAGCAGACGGTGGCCGCGAACCCGGCCGCCGACGACGTCGCGACCCTGCTCGGCACGAAGACCGGTGCCCCGGTGCTCGAGTTCGACCGGGTGTCGTACGCGGGGGAGCGCCCCGTGGAGCACACCCGCAGCTGGTACCGCTCGGACCGCTACCGCGTGCAGATGGAGGTCACCGCGACCCCTGCGGTCGCCTGAGTTTCCGCCCGGGTACGCGAGAGCGACTGTGTGCCGCGAACAGTTCGCGGTACACAGTCGCTTCGGCGGGAAGAACCGGGGAAGGACCGGGGTGGGCCCGGGTCAGACCTCGAACAGGGTGTCGCCGTCGAGCACCGAGGTGCCCACCGCGCCCTGGTCGACGGTGTCCGGCGCGGAGCCGAGCACCACGACGGGGCAGATCGGCGAGTAGCCGGCGGCCGAGATCACCGACGGGGTGAACCGGACGACGGGGTCGCCGGCAGTGACCGTCGCGCCCTCGGCCGCGAGGAGCTCGAAGCCCTCGCCCGCGAGCTTCACGGTGTCGATGCCGACGTGGACGAGCACGTCCGTGCCCGCCGAGCCCTGCAGCGCGAACGCGTGCGGGTGCAGCTTCACGATGGTGCCGTCGACCGGGGCCACCGCGGTGACCGCGCCCTCGACGCCCGTCGGGTCCACGGCCACACCGGCGCCGACGAGCTGGCCGGCGAACACCGGATCCGGTACGTCAGCGAGGGCGACGACCGGGCCGGCGAACGGGGTCCGGACGCTCGTCACAGTTCGTCCTGGATGTCCTGCGCGAGGTTGTCGGCGACCGTGCCGACGATGACCTGCCAGCCGGTGCCGCCACCGACGACGGCCTGAGCGCCCGCGGCCTGCAGCGCGGCCTTGTCGACGAGGTCACCGTCCTCGACCTCGACGCGGAGGCGCGTGATGCAGCCCTCGACCTCTTCGATGTTGTCGGCACCGCCGAGCGCGGCGATGATGTCGGCTGCCTTGATGTCGGCCATCGTTTCCTCCTCGTTAAGGGTTCTCGCAACAGGTTGACACGGGACCGGTCTCGGTTCAGACTACGGAACTGGTCATGACCGGACAGGACCGGACCTGGCGACACCGCCGAGGTTACCTGCGCTGGCTGCACGACTCAACTCACCCCGACAGCTCCACCCAATGACGAGAGGACCTCCGATGAGCGCCACCACTGCCACGGACGTGCCGGAGAAGAAGAAGCCGAAGAAGCAGTCCCGGCTGTTCGCGCAAGCGCAGCGCCTCGGGCGGAGCCTGCTCCTGCCGATCGCGGTCATGCCCGCCGCGGGCATCCTGCTGCGCCTCGGTCAGTCCGACATGCTCGGCGCCATCCCCGGCTTCGAGCAGGGCGCGACGATCATCGCCGCCGCGGGCAACGGTGTGTTCACCTGGCTGCCGCTGCTCTTCGCGGTCGGCATCGCGATCGGCTGGGCGAAGAAGTCGGACGGCACGACCGCGCTCGCGGCCGTCGTCGGCTACATGGTCATGTACCAGGTGTTCGCGGCGATGTCGCCGATCGTCCTCGCCGGGGTGAAGGACGCCAACGGCGACCAGGCCACCATCAACTTCGGTGTCCTCGGCGGCATCGTGATGGGCCTCGTGTCCGCCGTGCTGTGGGAGAAGTTCCACCGGACGAAGATGCCCGACTTCCTCGGGTTCTTCTCCGGCCGGCGCCTCGTCCCGATCCTGACTGCTGCAGCCGCGCTCATCATCGCCGTGCTCATGTCGTTCGTCTACCGCTACTTCGACATCGCGCTCACGGCCGCCGGCCAGGCCGTCGCCGACAACGCGGTGATCGGTGGCGGCGTCTTCGGGTTCGTCAACCGCATGCTCATCCCGATCGGCCTGCACCAGCTGCTCAACTTCTTCCCGTGGTTCCAGCTCGGCAGCTTCTCGACCGGTGGCGTCACCTACCACGGTGACATCCAGCGCTTCCTGGCGGGTGACCCGACCGCTGGCATCTTCCAGACCGGGTTCTTCCCGATCATGATGTTCGCGCTGCCCGCCGGTGCCCTCGCGATCTGGCGCAACGCCAAGCCGCAGAACCGCAAGCTCGTCGGTGGCATCATGCTCTCCGCCGCCCTCACCTCGTTCGTGACCGGCATCACTGAGCCGCTCGAGTACTCGTTCATGTTCGTGGCGTTCCCGCTGTACGTCATCCACGCGGTGCTCACCGGTTCGTCGCTGGCGCTGGTCAACGCACTCGGGATCCGCGACGGGTTCTCCTTCTCGGCCGGTGCGATCGACTTCGTGCTGAACTTCGGCAAGGCGGACGGGGCGATCTGGCTCATCCCGATCGGCCTCGGCTACGCCGTCGTCTACTACTTCCTGTTCAGTTTCGTCATCAAGAAGTGGAACCTCCGCACGCCCGGGCGTGAAGAGGACACGATCGCCGAGAACACGATCGACGCGGCCACCAAGCCGTAGACGTCACCACGTGACGGACAGGAGGCGCGGTGCCAGCTGGCACCGCGCCTCCTGTCCGTCTGTCGTCACCACCAGAGCGCCGATACCGGTTTTGACAATCGTTATCAGCAAGCGCTACCGTCGGAGCATGCACAACCGCCTCCTCGCCCTCCCGCTCGTCGCCGGCGCCGCCGCGCTCGCCCTGACGGGCTGCGCGACCTCCTCGGCCTCGGGCAACGCCAGCAGCGACGGGAAGATCGCCGTCGTCGCCTCGACCAACGTCTACGGCTCGATCGTCGAGTCGATCGGTGGCGACCAGGTGTCGGTCACGAGCATCCTGAACGACCCCTCGCAGGACCCGCACTCGTTCGAGTCGAGCGCCCGCACCCAGCTCGCGGTGTCGAAGGCCGATCTGCTCATCGAGAACGGCGGCGGGTACGACGACTTCATGACCACGCTCGCCGACGCCTCGGACACCAAGGCCGACACCATCAACGTCGTGCAGCTGTCCGGCTTGGACAAGGGTGGCGACGCCGAGTTCAACGAGCACGTGTTCTACAGCTACCCGACGATGGTGAAGCTCGTCGACGACGTCACGAAGCGCCTGTCCGCGCTCGATGCGGGCGACGAGGCCACGTTCGAGAAGAACGCCGACGCGCTCACGACGAAGCTCGAGGACCTCGAATCCCGGACCGCCGACCTGAAGAAGTCGTACGACGGTGAGAAGGTGGCGTACACCGAGCCGGTGCCGGGCTACCTCTTCGACGCGATCGGTCTCGACAACGTCACCCCCGAGGCGTTCTCCGAGGCGATCGAGGAGGGCGACGACGTCCCGCCGGCAGCCCTCAAGGACACCCTCGCGCTGTTCAGCGGCAAGCGCGTGGAGCTGCTCGCCTACAACGACCAGACCTCGAGCGCCGAGACCGAACAGGTCAAGAAGGCCGCCGACCAGAACGACGTCCCGGTGGTCGGTGTCACGGAGACGCTCCCCAAGGGGCAGGATTACGTCTCGTGGCAGCAGGCGAACATCGACGCGGTGCAGGCGGCGCTCCAGAAGTGACGACCTCGACCGCAGCAGCGACGACCGACAGCCCGGCGACCACCTCGGTGGACGACCGGGCTGCGGCCCGTCCGGTCCTGGCCCTGCGCGACGCCGGGCTGTCCTTCGGCGAACGGAAGCTCTGGGGACACCTGGACCTGGACATCGCGCCGGGGGAGTTCGTCGCGGTCCTCGGCCCGAACGGCGCCGGCAAGACCTCGCTCCTGCGCACGGTGCTCGGGCAGCAGCGCCTGACGAGCGGCACGATGTCGTTCCTCGATCAGCCCGTCCGTCGTGGGCACCGCAAGATCGGCTACATCCCGCAGCAGCGGCTCATGGAGGCCGGTACCCCGCTGCGCGCGCGGGACATGATCGCGCAGGGTGTGACGGGGCACCGGTGGGGCGTCCTGCCGACGTCGAAGGCCGACCGCGCCCGCATCGACCGCATCCTCGACGAGGTCGGCGCCACCGCGTTCGCGGACGCCCCGGTGGCCGAGTTGTCCGGCGGCGAGCAGCAGCGCACCCGCGTCGGTCAGGCCATCGCCGCCGACCCAGCACTGCTGCTGTGCGACGAACCCCTCATCTCACTCGACCTGCGGCACCAGCGCGGCGTCACCGAGCTCATCGACCGGCAGCGTCGGCAGCACGATGCGGCCGTGCTCTTCGTGACGCACGACGTGAACCCGATCCTCGACGTCGTCGACCGGGTCCTGTACATCGCCGGCGGCCGGTTCCGGATCGGATCCCCGGACGACGTCCTGCGCGCCGACGTCCTGAGCGACCTGTACGGCACCCCCGTCGACGTCGTCCGCACGATGGGCCGCATCGTCATCGTCGGCGCGAACGACGCGCACGACCACCACCACGGCGAGGTCGACCCGCACGCCCCGGCGTCGGACGAAGGGCGGATCTGATGGACGTCCTGTCGACGGTCTTCTCGTTCCAGGACTACGGCGAGCTCGTGACCCTGGTGCAGAACTCGATCTGGGCCGGCGCGGTGCTCGGCATCGTCGGCGGGCTCATCGGCCCGTTCGTCGTGGCCCGGAACATGCCCTTCGCGGTGCACGGCATCTCGGAGCTGTCCTTCGCCGGCGCGAGCGCGTCCCTGCTGCTCGGCGTCAACGTCGTCACGGGCTCGCTCGTCGGGTCGGTGATCGCGGCGCTGCTCATCGGGGTGCTCGGGTCGCGCGCTCGTGACCGCAACTCGATCATCGCCGTGCTCATGCCGTTCGGTCTCGGGCTCGGCATCCTGTGCCTGGCGCTCTACAAGGGGCGTGCGGCCAACAAGTTCGGGCTGCTCACCGGCCAGATCGTGTCGGTGGACAACCCGCAGCTGACGTTCCTCATCGTCATCGCCGCCATCGTCGTGGCCACCCTGCTCGTCATCTGGCGGCCGCTCATGTTCGCGTCGGTCGACCCCGACGTGGCCGCGGCCGCCGGCATCCCGGTGCGGACGCTCGCGATCGTGTTCATGCTCGTCCTCGGCCTGGCCACCGCGGTGTCGGTGCAGATCGTCGGCGCCCTGCTCGTGCTGTCGCTGCTCGTCACCCCGGCCGCTGCGGCACTGCGACTCAGCTCGCACCCGGTCGTGGTGCCGGTGCTGTCCACGGTGTTCGCCGTGGTGTCGGTCGTCGGCGGCATCCTGCTGGCACTCGGCGGCGGACTGCCGATCAGCCCCTACGTGACGACCATCTCGTTCGCGATCTGGGTGGTCTGCCGGATCGTCGGGGCCAGGCGCGACCGCCGTGGACGCGACCGGGTCGTCCGCCGCGACCAGCGTGGCGGGGGCGCACCGGGCCTCCTGTCCGGAACGAACGGAACCGGAACAGACGGAGCCGGAGCCGGAACGTCAGCCGAAACGAAGGTGGGTGCACCAGCATGAACGCCGTGCAGAAGGTCAAGCGGAACACGTGGCAGCGCGAAGCGGTGCGTGGTGCCCTCGACTCCACCGAGGGGTTCGTCAGCGCGCAGGCGCTGCACCAGCACCTGCGGGACGAGGGCTCGACGATCGGCCTCGCCACCGTCTACCGGGCGCTCGCCGACCTGGCGACCGAGGGTGACGCCGACTCGTTGCAGCAGGACGGCGAATCGCTGTACCGGGCCTGCACGACGGACGCCCACCACCACCACCTGATCTGCCGGAACTGCGGCCGCACCGTCGAGATCGAGGCCGACCCCGTCGAACAGTGGGCGCAGGACGTCGCCGCCGCGAACGGGTTCACGAACGCCAGCCACGTCGTCGACATCTTCGGCGAGTGCGCGGTGTGCACGGCATCTGCCGCCGCAGCGGGACCGCGGCCCGGCGACGCCGCCGGCGAGTAGCGTCCGGGCAATGCACGTCATCCTGGTCCCCGGGTTCTGGCTCGATGCGAGCGCGTGGGACGACGTCGCCCCGGTGCTGCTGCAGGCGGGTCACACCGTCGAGGCGATCACCCGCGACGGCGACACGCTCGACGAGCAGGTCGCGGCGCTCGTGGAGCGCCTGGACGACGTCGCCAGCCCGGACGAGCCCGTCGTGCTCGCCGGTCACTCCGGCGCCGGGCCGATCGCGTACATGGCTGCCGACCAGCGGCCCTCGCTCGTCGCGCACCTGCTCTACGTCGACACGTTCCCCGGTCCCGCCGGCGGCTGCGTGAACGACGAGCTGCCCGTGGTCGACGGTGTGGTGCCGTTGCCGTCGTGGGACGTCTGGGAGCCGGCCACGGTGCGCGGGATGTCGCCGGCGTTGCGGGAGTCCTTCGAGCACCGGGCGATCCCGGAGCCGGCAGCCGTGCCGTCCGACCGGTTCCACTACGCCGACGCCGCCCGGCACACGATCCCCGCGACGGTGATCACCTGCGAGATCCCGGCGACCGAGCTCGCGACGATGGTGGCCGACCACCAGGCCTGGGCCGAGGAACTCGTCGCGACCGAGGAGCTCAGCATCGTCGGACTCGAGACCGGACACTGGCCGATGTTCACGGCGCCGCTCGAACTCGGCGAGCTCATGGTGCGCGCGCTTGCGACACGCCCGGAGCTCGCGTAAGCTCTTCCCTTGGTCCTCCACGTCCGCGTGGTGGACCCGTTGTTCCAAGCCCTCCGACCGTCGCGAACGCCGCGGTCGCGTGGTGTCCGTTCCCCCTTCGACAGGGGCTGCGGGCCTGGGCGGTGTGCACAACCCCCTCGCATGCGCCACTCCGGTGGTCCTGCGCGTGCGCACCAGGCAAGTGAACTTGGGTGCGGCCGTCCGGTCGCACGGTACCTCAGGAGGAAACCATGGCAGCAGTGTGCCAGGTGACCGGCGCCGTTCCCGGCTTCGGTCACAACATCTCGCACTCGCACCGCCGGACGAAGCGCCGCTTCGACCCGAACGTGCAGAAGAAGACGTACTACGTGCCGTCGCTGCGTCGCAACGTGACGCTCAACGTCAGCGCTAAGGGCATCAAGGTCATCGACGCACGGGGCATCGAGTCCGTCGTCAAGGACGTCCTCGCCCGTGGGGAGAAGATCTGATGGCGAAAAAGGGTCAGGACATCCGTCCGATCATCAAGCTCCGCTCGACGGCGGGCACCGGGTTCACGTACGTGACCAAGAAGAACCGTCGGAACAACCCCGACCGTCTCGTGCTGAAGAAGTACGACCCGGTGATCCGCAAGCACGTCGACTTCCGTGAGGAGCGCTAAGCATGGCGAAGAAGAGCAAGATCGCGAAGAACAACCAGCGTGCCGTCATCATCGCGCGCTACGCCGAGCGTCGTCTCGAGCTGAAGAAGGCCCTCGTGGACCCGAACGGCTCCGACGAGTCGCGTGAGGCCGCTCGCGTGGGCCTGCAGAAGCTGCCCCGCGACGCATCCCCGATCCGCTACCGCAACCGCGACGCGATCGACGGCCGCCCCCGTGGCCACCTGGGCGAGTTCGGCATCAGCCGTGTCCGCTTCCGGGACATGGCCCACCGTGGAGAGCTCCCCGGCATCACGAAGAGCTCCTGGTAAGCACTCGCAGTACCCGACGCCCCGTCACCTCCTGGTGGCGGGGCGTTCGCTGTGTCCGGGGTACAAGGGCGCCTCAGTGGTCACATCTGCCCCTCCAGCACCCCCTCGAAGCCCCGACAACCCCGGAAATCCGGGCGAGTCGGCGGTTTTCACCCCCGGTGGCTGGTAGGTTCAACTCCGGTTCCGCCGGGCCCTCGGCCCACTGGCACCGTGGCACGGGGCAACCGCTCCGGGCGCCGGACGACACGTGCGTCCGACCGATACTGCAAGAAGTCCGAGGAGGACATCCATGGCTGACAAGTCACTGAACCGCACCGAGCTCGTCGCTGCCGTCGCCGCCGAGTCCGGCCAGAGCCAGGCCACCGTCAACGGCGTCGTCGACGCGCTCTTCAGCGTCGTCTCGTCGTCCGTCGCGGACGGCACGAAGGTCACGATCCCCGGTTGGATCGCCTTCGAGAAGACGCACCGCGCCGCCCGCACCGGCCGCAACCCGCAGACGGGTGAGGCCATCGAGATCGCCGCGAGCGACTCGGTCAAGGTCAGCGCCGGCTCGAAGCTCAAGGCTGCGGTCAAGTAAGACTGTTCCGCGCATCGGGAGGGACGGCTTCGGCCGTCCCTTTCGTCGTTCCCGGGGCGCGTTCGTCGGGCCGGCTCGGGTCGCGTCGGGTCGCGTTCGTCCTGCCGCGTCGACCGGGAGGCCCGTGCCGGTTCCCACAGGTCGGCCCGGCCGGTTCGGTGGCCGGGTGGGCACCGCCTAGGCTTGACGGGTGAATCGGATCGCGCGCATCGCCGGTCCCGCCGTGCTCCTGCTCGTCGGGTTCGTGGCGCTGCTCACGGCACTCGTCATCGGTGGTGGTGCGAACGCAGCGCTGATCGCCGACCCCGGTGCCCTGGTCCGCTTCGGTCTGCCGATCTCCCGGTTGGTCGTGGACCTGTCCGCCGCTGCGACGATCGGCGGTCTCGCGCTGGCCACCGTCGGACTCTCGCGCTCCGGTCCGGAGTGGAACCGTGCCATCGACGTCGCGGCTGCCGCCAGCGGGCTCTGGACGGTGTCGTCCGCGGTCACCACCTTCTTCACGTTCCTGAGCGTCGCCGGTTCGAAGATCAGCATCGACGAGCAGTTCGGCCAGTCGATGGGCGTGTTCCTCACCGGCACGGACCTCGGGCTCGCCTGGCTCGTGACGGTGCTCGTCGCCGCCGCCGTCACGGTGCTCTGCTTCGCCGTCCGCTCCCGGGGCATGGTCGCCCTGACCGCCGGCATCTCGATGATCGGCCTCGTCCCGCTCGCACAGCAGGGCCACGCCGCGGGCACCGCGAGCCACGACGCCGCCGTGACCGCCCTCGGGCTGCACCTGGTCGGCGCCGCGCTCTGGGTCGGTGGCCTGACCATGCTCGTGCTCCTGCGCGGCGTGCTGCCCGGTGATCGCCTGGCCGTGGTCGTCGCGCGGTACTCGAGCATCGCGCTCGGGTGCTTCGTGCTCGTGGCGGTGTCGGGTGTCGCCTCGGCACAGATCCGCGTGGGTGCCCTGTCGAACCTGTTCACGCCGTACGGCACCCTCGTGCTGGTCAAGATCGGCGCCATCGTGGCGATCGGGGTCCTCGGTGCCGTGCAGCGTCGGCGCGCGATCCGCTCCCTGACCGAGGCGCCGGCACGGCACCGCCCGTTCTGGACCCTGATCGTGGTCGAGCTCGCCGTGATGGGCGTCGCATCGGGCTTCGCCGCGGCGCTCGGACGCACGGCCACTCCGGTCGACCAGATCGCGCTGAGCAAGACGACCGACCCGAGCCCTGCTGAGCTGCTCACCGACGACCTGCTGCCGCACGCGCCCGGGGCCTGGGGCTGGCTGACGCAGTGGAACATCGACCTGTTCTGGCTGATGGCCGCCGTGCTGCTCGCCGCGACGTACGCCGCCGGTGTCGTGCGCCTGCGCCGCGCCGGGGTCCGCTGGCCGGTGCACCGTTCGGTGGCGGCGGCCCTGGCGATCGTCTCGCTCGTCGTCGCGACGTCCGGTTCGCTGCACCAGTACGACCGGTTCCTGGTGTCGGCGAACGTCGGCGCGCACGTGCTGCTCGGCCTGGTGGTGCCGGCGCTGGTGTGGGCGGCGGCTCCGGTCGTGCTCATCCGGGCCGCGGTCCACCCGCGCGACGACGACAGCACCGGGGTGCGCGAGTGGACCGGTGTGCTGGTCGACAACGCTGCGGTCCGCTACCTCGTGCAGCCCTTCCCCGCGTTCCTGCTCGCCGCGGCGGTGTGGTGGGCGTACTTCGCCACCGACGCCGTCCGGTGGTCGGTGAGCGACTCCACGGGGCGCACGGTCATCGACGTGGGCTTCCTGCTCGTCGGGCTCCTGGCGATGCCGACGCTCTTCACACCGATCGCAGCGGGCCAGCATCACCCGACCCGCGGTGCGGCGGTCGTCCGGATCGTCGGGGCCGCGGTCGTCGCCGCCGGAGCGGTGTCGCTCGGCGTCGCGATGCGCGGGCCGCTCGGACTGCTGCAGGCGTCGTGGTTCGGGGCGATGGGGCGGACGTGGGGCCCCGATCCGCTCGTCGACCAGGCCCGTGGTGGGCTCGTGCTCGTGGCCGCCGGGGTGCTGCTCCTGCTGGCGGTCGTCGTGGTGGTGCTCGTGCAGCTGCGGCGTGCCGGATCGCCGGCTCGCACGCTCGGAGCGGACGGGCGCACCCTCGAGCAGGACGCACGATGAGCGTCGAGCTCAGCGACGAGCAGCGGGCCGTCTTCGAGTACATCGAGCACACCCGTGACCACGTCTTCATCACCGGTCGTGCCGGCACGGGCAAGTCGACCCTGCTCAACCACCTGTCGTGGAACACCGAGAAGCAGGTCGTGATCTGCGCACCGACCGGGGTCGCGGCCCTGAACGTCGGTGGTCAGACGATCCACTCGCTGTTCCGCCTGCCGATCGGGCTCATCGCCGACGCCGAGCTGCGCCAGGGGCCGGACACCCGCAAGCTCCTGAACACCATCGACACCCTGGTGATCGACGAGGTCTCGATGGTGAACGCCGACCTGCTCGACGGGATGGACCGCTCGCTCCGCAAGGCCCGCGGGCGGCAGTTCGAGGCGTTCGGCGGTGTCCAGGTGGTCATGTTCGGCGACCCCTACCAGTTGCCGCCGGTCCCGGGTGGTGCCGACGAACGCGCCTACTTCACCGACCACTACCGGTCGATGTGGTTCTTCGACGCCAAGGTGTGGCTCGAGGCGAAGCTGAACATCATCGAGCTCGCCACCGTGCACCGCCAGCGCGACGACGCCTTCGCCGCCATGCTCACGGCGGTGCGGCACGGCCGGGTCACGGCCGAGATCGCGGACCAGCTGAACACCGCGGGCGCCCGACCCTCACCCGACGACGCCATCACCCTCGCCACCCGGAACGACACCGTCGCACGCATCAACAAGGCGGCGCTCGAGCGGTTGCCCGGCAAGGTGAAGACCGCGAAGGCCGACGTCAACGGCGACTTCGGCGGGCGGAACTTCCCGGCCGACGAAGCCCTCGAGCTCAAGCCGGGCGCGCACGTGATGTTCCTGCGCAACGACGCCGACCAGCGGTGGGTGAACGGGACGCTCGGCATCGTTACGGCGATCCGTGACACGGTGTGGGTCGACGTCGACGGAGAATCGTTCGAGGTCCAGCCGTCGGTGTGGGAGAAGTTCAAGTACTCCTACGACGCCGACAAGAAGGAACTCAAGAAGGACACCGTCGGTGAGTTCCAGCAGTTCCCGTTGCGGCTCGCCTGGGCGGTGACGATCCACAAGTCCCAGGGCAGCACCTACGACCGCGCGGTGGTCGACCTGGGCAACCGGGTCTTCAGCGCCGGACAGACCTACGTCGCGCTGTCACGCCTGACCTCGCTCGAGGGGCTGTACCTGACCCGGCCCCTGCGGCCACAGGACATCATCGTCGACACGGACGTCCGACGCTTCATGTCCGAGGCGCCACGCATCGTCGCGACGGCACTCGAAGCCCGGAAGCCGAAACCGGACGACGACTCCGACGACGACGCCTGACGCCCCCACGCCCCGCACCCCCGCACCCACGCCCCGCACCCCCGCTCCTCGCACTCGCTCCGCCCGCACGACGACGCCCGCCTGCCGGAGCGGCAGACGGGCGTCGGGGATCGTGTCAGAGCGTCAGGCGCGAGCCGCCGCACGCAGCGCGCGGAGGTTCTCCTTGTCGGCACCGAGCGCCGTCAGCAGCAGGATGACACCGACGATGGCGTGGAACACGTTGTCGGTGGTGTTCAGCGCGAAGATGTTCGCCGAGGTGTTCACGAAGACGAAGCCGTAGACGGCCAGTACGACGAGCACGGCACCGACGACCAGGTTGCCGTTCCGCGAACCGATGGTGGTGCCGAGGCCGGTGATGAGCAGGACCGCGGCGAGCAGCACCCAGATGAGGGCGAGCGGCGGGTTCACCCCGAAGGCGTTCCAGAGCATCCCGCCCTGGCGGCTGAAGAAGCCGGGGTCGCCGTCGGCGGCGAAGAAGAAGCCCAGGATGCCCCAGAGTGCGAGGACGCCACCGACCGTGAGCGCGAGCCCGCGGTTCGGTGAGGCGGTGATGCCCGGTTCCTTGATGGCCACTTCGGTCTCCTCCTCGTACACTGCCGACGCGACGTGCGTCAGTCCGGCGGTGCCCGCCGGACTGCGCGGCGCGGCACTGAGCGGCACAGCGCGGGATCCGCGGGTGACGGCCGCGCGGTTCCCAGCCTCCGGCCGGTGAGCCAACGGTATCGTGTCCGACCCCGACCGTCCGAATCGCAGCGCCGTCACCAGGCGTGCGACGAGACCGACGACGACCACTCCGAGGAGGACCAGCCCGGTGACCTTGACACCCGAGCGCAATGCACCGGAGTCGCGTGGACCGAGCGTCTCGCGGCGGTTGCGGTGGGGTGTGCTGGCGGCTCTGGGGTTCGTGATCGTGCCTTCCGTCTACGCGGCCGCGGTGCTGACGCCGGTGGGGCAGCGCATGGAGGACGCCGCGCTCGGCGGGGTCCGTGAGTCCGACCTGTTCAGCTCGGACACTGCGCTCAACGTCATCTCGGTGCCGGTGATCCTGTTGCTCGTTGTCGTGATCGTCGCGGTGGCGTTCGCCAGGCGACGGCTCTCGGTGGGGCTCGGCGCGGGTGCAGTGGTGCTCGCGTCGGCGGCCACCTCGACGCTCGTCAAGCGTATCGCCGAGCGCCCGGAGATCGCCCAGTCGACGACGCCGAACTCGTTCCCCTCGGGGCACGCGACCATCGCGTTGGCCGCACTGTTCGCCGTCCTGATGGTCACGCCCCGTCGCTTCCGGCCGATCGTCACCCTGCTGGGTGCCGCCTACGCGGTGTTCGTCGCCAACCAGACGGTCGTCTACGGCTGGCACCGGGTGAGCGACATCATCGGGGCGTGCGCGATCGCGATGTTCTGGCTCGGCGTCGTCCGGGCGTTCGGTCCGAGGGTCGACCGGGGGCTCCGGGGCGACCGGGACGGCCGACGGGGACCGCGCCGGGTGGTCAGCGTCGTCCTGCTCGTCGCGACCGGGGTCACGCTGGCCGTCGGCGTCGCCGCGCTCGTCGTCGGCCTGACGGGGGACGGCGCGCACGACCACGCCGCGATCCTGATGGCCGGACGACTGGCCTCGAGCGCGAGCGTCCTGGCGGTGGTGACCGCGGTGTGGTTCCTCGACGGCATGCACCACGCGGCCCGGACCGACCCCGCCGTGCTGCCCGCAGCGCGCTGACGCCCTGGTGGGAATGCACCGGCGTACGCTACGTTGTACCCAGCAAGTCGATGCAAACGCATCGATATCGCGAAAGGCGGCGCAACATGCAGTTCGGCATCTTCACGGTCAGTGACGTCACGACCGACCCCACGACCGGCACCACGCCGGACGACACGCAGCGCGTCCGTGACATCCTCACCATCGCGCAGCACGCCGACCAGGCCGGGCTCGACGTCTTCGCCACCGGCGAGCACCACAACCCGCCGTTCGTCGCCTCGTCGCCGACCACGTTGCTGGCCTACCTCGCGGCGAAGACGAAGGACATCACGCTCTCGACGAGCACGACACTCATCACCACGAACGACCCGGTGCGCATCGCCGAGGAGTACGCGATGCTCCAGGTGATCTCCGACGGCCGCATGGACCTCATGATGGGTCGCGGCAACACCGGCCCGGTCTACCCGTGGTTCGGGCAGGACATCCGCCAAGGCGTCAACCTGGCCATCGAGAACTACGCGCTCGTCCGCCAGCTCTGGGAGAACGACGTCGTCAACTGGCAGGGCAAGTTCCGCACGCCGCTGCAGGGCTTCACCTCGACGCCGCGCCCCCTCGACGGTGTTCCCCCGTTCGTCTGGCACGGCTCGATCCGCACGCCCGAGATCGCGGAGCAGGCCGCGTACTACGGCGACGGCTTCTTCCACAACAACATCTTCTGGCCGATCCAGCACACCGAGCAGATGGTCGGGCTGTACCGCCAGCGCTTCGAGCACTACGGTCACGGCCGTGCCGACCAGGCGATCGTCGGTCTGGGTGGGCAGTTCTTCGCCCGCAAGAACTCGCAGGACGCGGTCAACGAGTTCCGGCCCTACTTCGACAACGCTCCGGTCTACGGCCACGGCCCCTCGATGGAGGACTTCGCCGCCCAGACCCCGCTCACGGTCGGTTCGCCGCAGCAGGTCATCGACCGGTACGCGGCGATGAAGGACCACGTCGGCCACTACCAGCGACAGCTGTTCCTGATCGACCACGCGGGTCTGCCGCTCAAGACCGTGCTCGAGCAGATCGACATCCTGGCCGACGAGATCGTCCCCGAGCTCCGCAAGCTCGGCGACGAGGGCCGTCCGTCCGACGTGCCGTCGAACCCGCCGAGCCACACGGAACGCGCCGCCGCGGCGCTCGCCGCCGCGGCGCTCGCCGCCGCGGCGCTCGCCGCCGGCACGGTCGGCAGCGACCACGTCGCCGCCGAGGACGAGTGGACGGGTGCCTCCGTCTGATCGTCACGTGACCACCTGACGGACGGGAGGCCCGGTGCCAGCTGGCACCGGGCCTCCCGTCCGTCACCGCCTGTGTCGCGAGCGCGACCCGAGTCTCGGGGTCAGCGACGAATCTCGGGGCACGCGGCGCGAGATCGGTCGCTCAGACCGAGTCTCGGGCTCGCCCCGCCGAGACCCGGGGCACGACCGCCGGACGGGCCGGCACGAGCTTGAGGCCGACGACGCAGCCGACGATCCCGGCGATGAACAGCACGCGCAGCACGGTGACGGGCTCGGTGCCGGTGGCCATGCCCCAGAGCACCGTGAGCGCTGCTCCGGTGCCGGTCCACACGGCGTACGCGGTGCTGATCGGGATGTGCCCCAGGACGTAGCCGAACGCGACGAGGCTGACCACGATCGTGATCGCGAACACGATCGTCGGGCCGGGCCGGGTGAAGCCGTCGCTCTCGCCGAGGGCGGTCGCCCACACGGTCTCGAGCGCGGCGCTGAGGAACAGGACGATCCAAGCCACCTCAGCTCACCACCTTGAGGCCGACGACGCAGGCGACCAGGCCGAACACGAGGCCGAGGCGTGCGAGCGACGCGGCTTCCTGCCGGCGCAGGATCGACACGACGACCGTCAGCGAGGCGCCGATGCCCACCCAGACGGCGTAGGCGGTGCCCACCGGGATCGACTTCATCGCGAACGCGAGCCCGACCATGCTCAGCGCCATGCCGGCGACGAACACGATCGTGGGCACGACCTTCTTGAAGCCGTTCGAGGCGCTCAGTGCGGTGGCCCAGACGGCCTCGAGCACGCCGCTCAGCACGAGGACGACCCATGCCATGGCGATGTTCCCTTCCTTCGATCGCATAGTCGCACGACTGTGCGACAACGGCATCGACGGTAGCACGAGTTCGTACGACTGTGCGAGTATGGCGTCGTGGCCAGGAGCATGGACGTCGAGCAGCGGCGCCGCACCGTGTCCGAAGCCGCGTGCCGGGTGCTCGCCCGCGACGGGCTGGGGGCGCTCAGTGTCCGGAACGTCGCGGCAGAGGCCGGACTGCCGCCGAGCACCGTCCGCTACACCTTCCCGACCCAGGCGAGCGTCCGGTCGCACGCGCTCGAGCTCGTGTTCGACGCGACCGCGGCCCGGATCGACGCCGTGCCCGCGGACCTGCGGGGCACGGCGTACGCGCACGCGGTCCTGCTCGAGCTCCTGCCCCTCGACGAGGAGCGACGCATCGAGCTCGACGTCTACCTGGGCCTCGGCACGGCGGCGCTGACCGACGCCGAGCTCCGGCCGTTCCACGACCGGGTCGTCGACGAGATGCGGGAGTGGTGCGGGCGGATCCTGCGGGCGCTCGGGGTGCCGGACGCCGACGTGCCCTACGAGACCCGGCGGCTGCACGCCCTGGTGGACGGGCTCGCGATGCACATCGTGCGGGTCGATCCCGGGGGCGACGCCTCGTGGGCGATCGACACGCTCGACCGGCACGTGGCGGGCATCGCCCAGGTCTGACTGCGGCCCGCTGCCGGGTTCGCGAACCCGTGCGTTGTTGGTGGCTCCGTGCGGCGCTCCAGGCCTGCACCGAGCGAGCAACCCTGCACGGGGTGAACGAACTCGCACGGTGCGCAGGCGGCCGCGCGCGGACCGCCACGCAGCACGCGTCGCCTATCCTTTCCGGGTGACGACGACCACGCCGCCGCAGCAGCGCTCCCGCTCCCTGACGGGCCCCGGCCTCGTGCTGCTCGCCGTCGTCGTGCTCCTGGGGATCCGGATGCTGTCCCCGAGCATCGGGACCGCCGGCCTGCCGGACGTCGTGCAGGACTTCCTGACACTGGCGATCAGCGTGGTGGTCGAGTCGCTGCCGTTCGTGGTGCTCGGGATCGTGCTGTCGATCGTCGTCGAGGTGTGGGTGCCCGTCGGTGCGCTCGAGAGGGTCCTGCCGCAGAACGCCTTCGGCCGCCGCGCCGTGATCTCGCTGATCGGCATGCTGTTCCCGGTGTGCGAGTGCGGGAACGTGCCCCTCGCCCGTGGCCTGATGATGCGCGGGTTCACCCCCGCGGAGGCCGTCACGTTCCTGGTCGCCGCCCCCATCCTCAACCCGCTCGTGATCATCAGCACGGCGCAGGCGTTCGGCTGGTCCGGCTGGATCCTGCCGGTCCGGATCGTCGGCGGCTTCGTGATCGCGAACCTGGTCGGCTGGATCGTCGCCGCGCACCGCCGTCCGGCCGACCTGCTGCTGCCCGCGTTCGAGGCCCGGTGCCGCGCTGCGATCGGCGCACCTCGGAGCCGCAACCGCTGGCGGGAGAGCGCCGCGCAGTTCGGCGGCGAGACCGCGACGATGATGCCGGCCCTGTTCGTCGGCGCCGGCCTGGCTGCGGCGATCCAGGTCGCCGTGCCCCGTTCCACGCTCGTCGCGATCGGCTCGAACCCGGTGCTCTCCGTCGCGGCGATGATGCTGCTCGCGATGACGGTGTCGCTCTGCTCGAACGTCGACGCGTTCTTCGCGCTGTCGTTCGCCTCGACGTTCCTGCCCGGGTCGATCACGGCCTTCCTGATCATCGGGCCGATCATCGACGTGAAGATGATCGCCCTGCTCCGTACGACGTTCCGGGTCCGGTTCCTGGTGCTGCTCGCCGTCGTGTGCGTCCTGTTCGCCGGCGCCGTGGGATTGGTGATGAATGTCCTCGTCTGACGCACCCAGCAGCAACGCTCCGGCCTACCTCGGGCTCGGGTCCGTGCTGGCGGTCGCCGTGTGCACGCTCTGGCTCGCACTGGTCGGCCACCTCGACCTGTACATCAACCCGCGGTACTCGGTGTTCACGATCGTGCTCGCCGCCGTCGCGGTACCCGCCTCGATCGCCGGCCTGGTGGTGATCGCACGCGGCCACGGCCACACGCACGGCGACGAAGCGGACGAGCACGACGCCGATGCCCACGGACACGACGCCGACGCCGAACAGCCGCGCCCCGGCCGTGGTCGCGCTGTCCGCCTCGCCCTCGGCGGGGCAGCCGCGGTCGTCACGATCGGCGTCACCGTGTCGATGCTGGTGCTGCCCCCGACGACGCTGTCCGCCCGTACCGCGCAGCAGCGGAGCGTGGACTCGGCGACCCTGTCGAACGCGACGGGCTCCGACGCGGCGGTGTCCCTGCTCGGCAGCGAGGGCGTCGACACCTCGGAGTACGGCGTCAAGGACTGGGCGGCGCTGATCCGGCAGACCACCGACACCACGGCCCTGGTCGGCAAGCAGGTGCGGCTGTCCGGGTTCGTGGTGCCCGGCGACGGCGGCTCCTTCACCCTGACCCGCTTCGTGATCAGCTGCTGCGCCGTCGACGCCCAGCCCGTCGGCCTCGGCGTGGTGACGGACGACGCCGACGGCTCCGTTCCGGACGAGGGGCAGTGGGTCACGGTGACCGGCGCACTCGCGGCGAACCCGGACCAGTCCGCCGACGCCCGCATCGTCATCAAGGCCGCGAAGGTGCAGGACATCGCGCAGCCCGAGGACCCGTATGAGTACTGAGCGCACCGACCGCACCGACCGCACCGACCGCCGCCCGGTCACTCGCCGGTTCCACCGCCGGTACCTCGCCGTCGTGCTCGTCCTGGCGGTCGTCGCCGCGCTCGCCGCCGTCGTCGGGTCGCAGCAGGGGCCGCGCCTGCGCGACGTGTCGTACGACGCCACCGGTCTGGTGTCCCGCCCGGCGCAGCGGGTGATCCTGACGGCGAACCAGGCACTGCAGCAGGTGTCCGCCGCCGACGTCCGGGTCACCCCGGCGGCCGCGCACACCGTGACCTCGAGCGGCAACACGATCGCGGTCGAGTTCGCCGGACCCCTGGCCTACGACCGCGACTACACGGTGACCGTCGCGAACGTCCGGGCTCCCGGGCAGCGCGCCACGGCGGACCTCACCACCGCGATCCGGACCGGCAGCACCGACGTCCTCGCGCTCGTGCCGGGAGCCGGCGGTGCGAAGGACCGCATCGTGCGCCGCTCCCTCGATGCCGGCGGTGCGACGACCGTGTACCAGGGTGCCGACATCTCGGAGTACGCCCGGCTCGGACGGTCCCTGGTGGTGGTCAGCGGCAGCGACGCGAGCTCCTCGGTCGACGTGATCGCACTGACCGGCGGGGTGCGGGACCCGGACGCCCCCGTGGAGCACCTCACCCTGCCGTCGTCGCAGGGGCGGGTCACCGCGCTGCACGTCGCCGACGACGGGGCGTCGTTCGGGTTCGAGTACGCCGACACGTCCACCGGGCAGTCGCGGAACACCGGCCTGTACGTGGTCGACATGACGGGCACGCACCTGCCCACCGCGATCGCCGCGGACGGGAAGCCGCAGACGGGCGCCGTGCCGATGACGGTCGGACAGTGGGCCTACGTGCCCCGGACCGAGAGCGCCCTGGTGCGGACGGGCAGCGACGACCTGGTGCTCGTCGACATGAGCGGCCGCGCCGACGCCGTCCGACTCGGCAGCGCCACGTACCTGCACGGGTTCGTCGGCTCGGGCACCACGGCCGTGGTCGAGACCGGTACGGGCATCGAGCGCCTCGACCTGACCGACGGCGCGAAGACCGCGCTGCGTGCCCCCGCTGCGAGCACCGATGCGGCCGTGCTCGGCCGCATCGCCCCGCTGGCGGACGACACGTACCTGCGCCTGCTGGGGGACGTGCGGTCGGACGGCACCGTCTCGGCACGGATCGTGCGCGTGGACGGGGAGCGGGCCTCCCGGCTACCGGTGACCATCCCGGACGACGCGAGCGTCACAGCGGTCTGCCCGTCCCCGAACGGCCAGTTCGTCGCGGTCGCGACGAAGTCGGCGACCGACGAGCTGGTGAGCATCGTCGACGCGACCACCGGTGCGCTCGAGGCGAGCATCGACGCCGGCTCCGTCGACTGGTGCGGCGCGCTGCCGTCCGGCGACGAGGTCGGCTGACGGCCCGACGGACAGGCAGACAGACGGGAGGCCCGTTGCCGGCTGGCAACGGGCCTCCCGTCTGAGCCTGGTCCCGACTACGCCAGTGTGGCCGCGTCGATCACGAAGCGGTAGCGGACGTCCGAGGACAGGACGCGCTCGTAGGCCTCGTTGATCTGGTCGGCGCTGATGAGCTCGGTCTCCGGCAGGATGTCGTGCTCGGCGCAGAAGTCCAGCATCTCCTGGGTCTCGCGGATACCGCCGATGGCGGACCCGGCCCAGCTGAGCCGGCGCGGGATCAGGGCGAACGCCGGGACCTCGAGCGGCTCGGACGGAGCACCGACGTTGACGAGCGTGCCGTCGACCTTGAGCAGGCCGAGGTACGAGCCCATCGGGATCTTCGCGGACACGGTGTTGATGATGAGCTCGAAGGAGTTCGCGAGCTTCTCGAACGTCTCCGGGTCCTTCGTCGCGTAGTGAGCCTTCGCGCCGTAGCGGAGCGAGTCGGCTTCCTTCGAGGTCGTCTGCGACAGGACGGTGACCTCGGCGCCCAGGGCGACGGCGATCTTGACGGCCATGTGGCCGAGGCCGCCCATGCCGATGACCGCGACCTTCGTGCCGGGGCCGGCCTTCCAGTGGTGCAGCGGCGAGTACGTGGTGATGCCAGCGCAGAGCAGCGGCGCGACCTTCTCGATGTCGAGCGACTCGGGCACGCGGAGGACGAAGTCCTCGTTCACGACGATCGCCTGCGAGTAGCCGCCCTGGGTGATCGAGCCGTCGGCCGGGTCGACGCTCGTGTAGGTGCCGATGTTGCCCTTCAGGCAGTACTGCTCCTGGCCGGCGACGCACTGCTCGCACTCGCCGCAGGAGTTCACCATGCAGCCGACGCCGACACGGTCGCCGACCTGGTGCTTCGTGACGTTCTCGCCGACGGCGGTGACGTGGCCGACGATCTCGTGGCCGACGACCTGCGGGTACTGGATCTGGCCCCACTCGCCGCGGACGGTGTGGATGTCCGAGTGGCAGATGCCGGCGTAGGCGATGTCGATCTCGACGTCGTTCGCTCCGACGTCACGACGGGTGATGGTGGTCTTGACGAGCGGCTCGGTCGCTGACGGTGCCGCGTACGCGTTGACGGTGCGCAATGATCTCCTCGTGGGGGTGCGTTGCGGGCCGGTTCCGGCCCGACACCAGTCTGATGGAGCGCGCCACAGCGTGGGAGGTTCCGTTGGGGCTCCCCAGTACGGGAATCGGGGTGCTCAGGCCAGTCGCGCGAGCCGCTGGCCCGCGATCGTGGCGAAGCGCAGCGGGTCGGCCAGGGCGTCGTCCGGCTCGCCGGTGGTCTGCGTGGCGAGCACGGTGAGCGAGGCGGCCGCGGCGTAGTCGTCGAGGGAGGCCTCGATCGCGCCGGCGACGAGCATCGACCGGGCCCCGGGGGCGTGCGTCGCCGTGAGCGACCACACCACCGACGGGACCTTGCCGGCGGCGGACTGCCCGTCGTACCGGCCCTCGCCGCTGATCACGACGTCAGCACCGGTGAGCCGGTCGGCGAGCCCGAGCACCTCGGCGACGCCGTCCGCGCCGCGGGCCAGGGTCGCACCCCAGACGAGCAGGCCGAAGCCGACGCCACCCGCGGCGCCGGCGCCCGGGGTCGTGGGGTCCACCGATGGGAAGCGGGCAGCCCAGCTGGCCAGCTGCTCGTCGAAGGATACGACCCGTGCGGGCTCGATCCCCTTCTGCGGGCCGAAGACCGCAGCCGCGCCGGTCGGGCCGAGCAGCGGAGCGGTCACGTCGGTCAGCACGGTGACGCCGAGTGGTGGGAGGGCGGGCAGCCCCGCTCCGTCCAGACCGAGCGCCTCGAGCACGGGCCGGCCGCCGTCGGTCGAGGCGCTCCCGCCGATGCCGAGCACGAGCCCCGTGGCGCCGGCGTCGAGCGTGGCGGCGATCGCCTCGCCGAACCCCCGGCTCGTCGCGGTGTCCGGCAGGAGTTCGTCGAGCAGCGGGAGACCGCTCGTCGCCGCGAGCTCCACCACCGCACGCCCATCGGGCAGCCGCAGCCAGTGGGCGTCGACCGGGGTGCCAGCCGGGCCCGTGACCGTGACGGGGACCCGGACCGCACCGGGGACCGCAGTCGCGAACGCCTCGAGGGTGCCCTCGCCGCCGTCGGCCATCGGCGCGAGCACGACGTCGTCGTCGGGGCGCTCGGTCAGCCAGCCGTCCGCGATCGCCTGGGCGACGGACGCCGCGGTCGCGGTGCCCTTGAACGAGTCCGGAGCCACCACGATGCGCACGGGACCACCGTAGCGGGGAGGCGGCGACACGTGCTGGACAAGGTAGGCAAGGCTCACCTAAGTTAACGGTTAGGTGAGGCTCACCTAACTTCACGAACCAGCACTCGGGATCATCTCCATGTCGTCACTCCGTCGCGCCCTCACGGCCGCAGCGTCCGCCCTCGTCGTCCTCGCCGTGGCGACCGGCTGCACCGGCGGCGGCACCGCCACCGCGGGGGCGACGCACGCGGCGGGTCGCGGGACGAGTGCGACGGACCCGGCCGCGAGCCTCCAGGCCATCGCCCCGGTGACCGACGCGAAGGACGTGACCGGCGAGCGCACCGCGACCCTGGCGACGGACCTGCCGCCGACGGCGAGCACGGTCGACGAGCCCGAGCTGCCCGTCACCGTCACCGACAACCAGGACACCGAGGTGACCGTCACGAGTGCGGACCGGATCCTCGCGCTCGACATCTCCGGCACGCTGTCGTCCACCGTGTACGGCCTCGGCCTGGGGGACCACCTGGTCGGACGGGACGTCTCGACCGGCTTCTCGGGCACCGAGGACCTGCCGCTCGTCACCCGGAACGGCCACGAGCTCTCCGCCGAGGCGATCCTCGCGCTCCGCCCGACGGTGCTGCTGACCGACACCTCGCTCGGCCCGTGGGACGTCGTCCTGCAGATCCGCGAGGCCGGCGTCCCCGTCGTCGTCCTGGACCCGCACCGGGACACCACGAACACCGACGCGATCATCGAGCAGGTCGCGACGGCGCTCGGCGTCCCGGCGACCGGCGACCGCCTGGCCGCCGAGGTGCACGCGCAGGAGCAGGCCGTCGCCGCGCAGGTGGCCCGGATCGCGCCGTCGGCTCGGGCCGACCAGCTGAAGATGGTGTTCCTGTACGTGCGGGGGAACGCCGGGATCTACTACCTGTTCGGCAGCGAGTCCGGCGCCGACTCGCTCATCGACGCCGTCGGCGGGCGGGACGTCGCGACGGAACAGGACTGGACGGGCATGCGCCCCGTCAACGCCGAGGCGCTCGTCGCGATGCAGCCGGACCTCGTCATCATGATGACCAAGGGGCTCGAGTCCGTCGACGGCGTCGACGGACTGCTCCAGCGGGTCCCCGCGATCGCGAAGACGCCAGCGGGCGAGCACCGCCGCATCGTGGACATGGCGGACACGACGGTGATGAGCTTCGGGCCGCGCACGCCCGGGATCGTGGCCGCGTTGGCAGCGGCGATCTACGGTCCGGCGGACCCCTCGTGACCGTCCGGGAGGAACGGATCGCGCCCGCCACGCGCGTCCCCGCCGCACCGGCGGTCACGTCCAGGTCGCGGGTCGGCCGCATCGCGCTCCTCACCACCGGGCTCGTGGTGGCACTCGTCGTCGCGACGCTGGTGTCGGCGAGCGTCGGGCAGCTCGGGATCTCGCCCGCCGAGGTGCTCCGGACCGTGGGCCGGTCGCTCGGCCTGCCCGTGGACGGTCCCGCCGACGACCTCGTCACCCAGGCGCTGTGGACGATCCGGTTCCCGCGGGTGGTGATGGCGCTGCTGATCGGGGCCGCGCTCGCCGCAGCCGGTGTGCTCATGCAGGCCGTGTTCGCGAACCCCCTGGCCGACCCCGGCGTCGTCGGGGTGTCCGGTGGCGCGGCGTTCGGGGCCTGCGCCTCGATCGTGTTCGGGCTGCAGTTCGCCGGGTACTGGACGACGCCGCTGATGGCCTTCGCCGCTGGCCTGGTCGCGACGCTGCTCGTCTACGGGCTGTCCCGTGCCGGTGGCCGCACCGAGGTCGTCACGCTCCTGCTCACCGGCATCGCCGTGAACGCGTTCACCGGGGCGGGGCTCGCCTTCCTGACGTTCCTCGGCGACCAGCAGGCGCGCGAGCAGATCGTGTTCTGGCAGCTCGGGTCGCTGAACGGCTCGATGTGGGACCAGGCCGCAGCGATCGCCCCCGTCATCGGTGCGGGGCTCGTCGGCGCCGTCGTGCTGACGCGCTCGCTCGACCTGCTCGCCCTCGGCGACCGGGCCGCGCGGCACGTCGGGGTGCGGGTCGAGGCCGTCCGGGTCGTCGCGATCGTCGTGGTCGCCCTGCTCGTCGGCGCAGCGGTCGCGTTCGCCGGCATCATCGCGTTCGTCGGGCTCGTCGTCCCGCACCTGATGCGGATGGTCATCGGCCCGGCGCACGGCCCGCTGCTGCTGGTCTCGACGCTCGGCGGGGCCCTGCTCCTGACGATCGCCGACCTGCTCGCGCGCACCCTGGTGCCGTACGCGGACCTGCCGATCGGCATGCTGACCTCGCTCGTCGGCGGACCCTTCTTCTTCTGGCTCCTGCGCCGTGCCCGCCGACGGTCGGGAGGCTGGGCATGATCGAGACGAGCGCTGTCGGCGCCGTGGTCGCCTCCGGGATCGGCGTCGTCATCGACGGGCGACCGCTGCTCGCCGACGTCGACCTGACGGTGCGCGCGGGCGAGGTCCTGGCGCTCGTCGGTCCGAACGGCGCCGGCAAGTCGACCCTGCTCCGGGCGATCGCCGGTGACCTCGCCCACAGCGGCACGATCGCGATCGACGGCGTGCGCACCGGCGGCGAAGCACCGCTCGCCACCGCTCGTCGGCGTGCCGTGCTCGAGCAGGACACCGCCGTGGCCTTCGGGTTCCGCGTCGGCGAGGTCGTCCGGATGGGCCGGGCGCCGTGGCGGGGGACCCCGCGAGCGGTCGACGACGACACCGTGGTCGCGCGGGTGCTCGACCAGGTCGAACTCGCCGACCGGATCGACCAGGCGTTCCCCTCGCTGTCGGGCGGGGAGCGAGCCCGGGCCTCGTTCGCCCGGGTCCTGGCGCAGTCGACCCCGGTGCTCCTGCTCGACGAACCGACCGCCGCCCTCGACCTGCGGCACCAGGAGGCCGTGCTGGCCGTCGCCCGCGCACACGCCCGGGCCGGCGGCGCCGTCGTCGTGGTGCTCCACGACCTGAGCCTCGCCGGGGCGTACGCCGACCGCGTCGCCATGCTCGCCGGCGGCCGGATCGTCGCCGACGGCACCCCCACCGACGTGCTGACCGCCGACCGCATCGGCACCGTCTACCGGCACCCGGTCACCGTCGTGCCCGACCCGAACACCGGCACGCCCGTCGTCGTGCCGTCCCGAACCCTCCAGGAGGCCTCCTCGTGACCACCCGCACCCGCACCCGCCCGCTGCGGCTCGCGCTCGCCGGACTGATCGTCGCGCTCAGCGCCGGGGGAGCCGCCCTGGTGGGCGTCGCCCCCGCATCGGCAGCCGGCCGTGTCAGCGTCGCGATCGAGGGGCACCCCGAGGTCACGAACCAGGTCGACTCGACGTACCTGACGACGCTGCGCCTGCGCGGCTCCGGGTTCCAGGGCATCAAGAACGGGTACGGCGGCATCTACGTGGCGTTCGGCACCGTGAACGGCACGTGGCAGCCGAGCAAGGGCGGGGCGACGGGCGCGGACTACAGCTACGTGCCCGACGACGAGTCGAACCCCACCGGGTACCTCGACTTCGTGGCCTTCGAGGGCAGCACCACCGCATCGGCGGCGAACGGCGGCACGGTCGACTCCGCCACGGGCACCTGGTCCGCGACCCTCAAGGTCCCCGGTTCGACGTTCCAGGCGCTCGACCGGAACGGCGCCGCGAAGACCGTCGACTGCACGGTCGTGCAGTGCGGGATCATCACGATCGGCGCGCACGGCGTCGCGAACGCGAACAACGAGTCGTTCACACCCGTCTCGGTGCAGAACCTGTACGGCAGCGGCGGCACGCTGGCCGGTGGCGGCACCAGGGCGACCACCGGGCAGGCGCAGGCCGACACGACGGACGCGGGCAGTGCCTCCCGTCCGGCCGCCGAGCCGAGATCCGAGGCGAGCGCCGACACCCGCGCGACCACGAAGCCGTCCGCGCGCTCCGCGAAGCCGAGTGCCACCGCGGAGCCGACCGCATCGGCGTCCGCCACCGCGCCGGCCGGGTCGACGCCCTCGGCGGTGGCGGCAGCTGCCGACGGCTCGTCAGGCGGGATCGACCCGGGCGTTCTGCGGATCGTGCTCGGCGGCCTGTCCGCGCTCGTCGTGGCCGTCGCTGCGCTCGTCGTCTTCGCGATCGTGCACTCCCGCCGTGCCGCACGACGCGCCGCGACCGACGTCGCGCCGGAGGACCACCGGACCCGGGTGCTCACAGGGGGCGCCCACATCGAGAGGGAAACACGAACATGACACGAATCGCACGCTCGTTCGGGATCACGCTGGCGGCAGGGGTCGCCGCGGTCGGCATCGCCGTCCTGCCCGCGGTCAGCGCGTCCGCGGCCACCGCGGTCACGAACGACTACGGCGCCAGCCTCTCCGTCAGCGGTCCGGCCTCGGTCGTGACCGACGGCCCGGGGGCGCTCCACGGCGTCTCGGACGGCACCGTCACGGTCACCGGCAGCGGCTTCGACGGGGACGCGCAGGGGCGCGGCTTCGGCGTCTACGTCGTCTACGGGCCCAAGCAGGCGGACTACGCCACCAACTCGGGCTGGTTCGGCTCCGCCCAGTGGGTGTCGAAGAGCGCCTTCACGGCCGGCGGCGGCTTCACCACGACGATCGACGTCGCGAAGTCCTACACCGCGGACCCGCACCACACCGGCGACGCGGCCGCCACCGTCAGCTGCGACTACGACGCCACGAAGACCGCGACCGCCAACGCTGCCCTCGGGCAGTACGAGTGCTTCGTCCAGACGTTCTCGGCGCACGGCGTCGCGAACGACCCGGTCGACCTCGACGAGGTCCAGGTCCCCGTCACCTGGTGACCCACGCGGTGCCCCGGGTCCGCCCGGGGCACCGTCTCCCACACGCGCACCACCCCGACCCGAGGAACCGATGCACACCCAGACCAGACCGGCCCGTCGCCTCCGCGCGCTCAGCGCCACCGTCGCCGCGATCATCGGCCTGACCGCGGCCGTCGCCGGCACCGTGCCCACTGCGGCGACCGCCGCCTCGGGGCCGAGCACGTCCGTCACGGGCGGCACGCTCGACTGGGGGTTCAAGCAGTCGTTCCGGAACTACGTGCCGGCCGCAGGGCAGTCGGTGTCCGGCGGTGCGTCGAGGAACGCCGACGGCACGTTCCGGTTCACCGCATCGGGCGGCAGCTACGACACCGCCACGCGGAAGCTCACCGTCACGGGTTCCGGTGCCGCGGTGTTCGACTACCGGGCACACACGTTCGTGATCTCGCTGCGCGACCCGGCGATCGAGCTCACGCCGACCACCGGCACCCTGACTGCCGGGGTCGACGTGCGGCTCGTGGACCCGACGACCGGTGCCACGACGTCCGACCCGGGGACGAAGCGCATCGCGTTCGCGACGATCGACGTCACCAAGGGCACCCGATCGGTCACCGACGGGGCGTACTCGTGGACCGGTCTGCCCACCACGATCACCGCGGCGGGTGCAGCGGCCTTCGCAGCCGACGTCACCGGCGGCAGCAACCCGACGCAGTTCTACGCCGCGGGCACCGCGCTGGACCCGCTCTCGGTCGCCGTGACGGGCGACTGGGCTGCCGAGGGGACGGACGGTGACGGCGGCGCCGACGGCGACCAGGGGTTCAGCGACCCCGGCGTCCAGGGACTCGTGAGCACCGGCGTGCAGACCACGGTCGGTGACAGCACGATCGGCCGGGTCACCACGGTGGTGCGGGACGCCGCGCGCGCCCTGAACGTCGTGCAGGTACCGGCTGCCGGAACCGCCAAGGCAAGTTACTTCGTCGTGGACGACGACGGCAAACGCGTCGCCGGGCCGATCGACCCCGGTGTCGCCACCTCGAAGCCGAGCGTCGACCCGTCGACCGGCAACATCGTCGCGACCGCGTCGTTGCCCGCCGCGGAGTTCGGCGGCACCGGCGCGAACGTCCAGGGCTGGGTCGTCGTCGCGCGCGGCACGGACGCCGCGTACCGGGACGTCGTGCACGTGAAGCCGTCCGTCGCGGTGCCCGCCGCGAAGGCGTTCGCGATCGACCCCGCCGACGGCTCGATCGTCGCGCAGGTCGCCCCGGCCGCGAACGGCGGGTCCGCGGGGCTGCTGCGGGTGGCCGCCGTCGGGGCGGGTGCCGGATCCGGTTCTGGTTCCGGTGCTGACTCCGGCGCTGGTTCCGGTTCTGGTTCGGGTGCGGTGTCCGAGGTCGGCACCAGCCCCGCTGGCGGGACCGTCCGCGCCGTCACCCGCACGGCCACCCTGATCGGCTCGGTCACCGGGACGATCTCCTCGGTCGGCGTCGACTGGACCGGCAAGCGCGCCGTCGTCTTCGACCAGGCCGCCGCTCTCGCCCGCGTCGTCGCCCTCGACACCGGAGCCTCGGTCGCCGACGTGTCGATCGGCGCCACCGCGACGTCCGGGGCCGCCGGCGGGACCGTCGTCGACTCCCGGGGCCGGGCGTGGTGGAGCAACGACGGCGACGCCACCCTCCGAGCCGTGTCGCTGCGCGGGACCCCGGCCGTGACGACCTCGATCGACCGGGTCGGTGGTGCCGCGTACCTGGCCGTCGACGAGGCCGCGAAGCGCCTCTGGGTGTCGGCCGCCGGCAGCACCGACACCGGCAACGTCGTCCGCGCGTACGCGATCGACGGCAGCACCGCGCCCACGCTCGGTGCCGAGTACACGCCCGGCACCACCTACACCGGCGACCCGATCGTCGTCGCCGCCGACGGCCGCGCGGTGCTCGGCGTCGTGAACGCCGCGACCGACGCCGCCGACCAAGGGCTGCGCACGTTCACGGCCGTGACCACCCCGACCATCACGGAGCAGCCGGCCGACGTCGCCGTGACGCTGACCGGCGCGACCACCGGAACCGACGGCAGCACCACCCCCGCCACGCCGCAGCAGGTGTCCTTCGCGGTCACCACGACCGGGACCCCGACGCCCACCGTGCAGTGGCAGCAGCACACCCCGTCCGGCTGGGCCGACCTGCAGGACGGTCCCACGGTTGCCGGCGCGATGACCAGCACACTCCGCATCACCGCCACCGAAGGGCTGAACGGCGACCGGTACCGCGCAGTCGCCACGAACGTCCTCGGTACGACCGTCGTCGGTCGGGTCGCCTCGGACACCGCGACCCTGCGCGTCACCGTGCAGGCGCCGACGAACCCGGGCGGCGGGAACGGCGGCGGCGGGTCGACCGTCGTCGGTGCGGACGGGTCGATCACCGGGGCGGAGAACGCTCGGGGCGCCTCGACGAACGTGCGGCCGGCCACCGGACTCTCGACCGCCGCGGCGGGCTCGAAGCTCACCGTGACGGGCTCGGGCTTCACGAAGAACACCAACGGCTCCGGGCTGTACGTGCTGTTCGGGTACGTCACGAAGCACCCGAGCGCCGGGGGAGCGGCCGGCGCGGGCTACGACTACGTCCCCGGGTCCGGCGGCACCGGGCAGGACGGCCAGGGCTTCGTCGCCTGGCCCGACAACACCGGCACCGGCGCCGCAGCGACCGCGAAGCTCAGCGGCACGAAGGACGCCGGCTTCACGCAGGGTGGTGTCATCGCGCGCTCCACGTTCACCGGCCAGTCGACCAAGCGCGTCGACTGCCTGTCCGGGGCCGTGCAGTGCGGTGTCCTGACCATCGGCGCACACGGCGCCGCCGACGCCGCGCTCGAGACCTTCACGCCGGTGTACTTCGCCGGACAGACGGTCCCCGGCACCCTGCCGACCGGTCCGAGCACGGGTGGTGGCAACGGCGGCACGGTCATCCAGCCGCCCGTCGTGCAGCTGCCGCCGGCCGCCACCGCACCGACCATCACGAACGCCTCGGACACGGCGCCGACGGCTGTGCCGACCGCTGCGCCGGGGAACACCGCCGTTCAGCCCCGGAACAGTGCGAAGGCCCCCGCCGCCGCCGAGCCACCCACGGCCCCCGCCGCGGACTCCGACGAGCTGGTGCGCAAGATCGACGCCGGCGACATCACCACCGTCGCGGCCGCCGACGCCGGGATCCCCGACGAGGTCACCGCCGGTGACCAGCTCGAGCTCCGCCTGTCGTGGACGGGCGACGACGAGGGCGGGAGCGTGTGGACCTACTCCGAACCGGTGCAGGGCGACGACTTCACCGTCGAGGACGGCATGGCCACCGCCGCGGTCGACACCACCGGCCTGGAGGTCGGCGACCACCACGTCGTGCTCGTCGGTGACCAGGGAACGGTCGTCGCGGTGCCGTTCACCGTGGTCGACGGCGTCGGAGCGGTCGCCCAGTCGGCAGACTCCGGAGCCGGGACCGTCACGGCGGCGGCAGACGGCGGTGCAGGCGGTGGGATGACCACCGAGACCCTGCTGCTCGTGGTGATCGGGTTCCTCGGCGGGCTCGTGGTGCTCGCGGTCGGCCTGGTCGTGCTGCTGCTGACGGGGGTGCTGCAGGTTCGGACGCGGCGGAAGCCGCGGGCCGGACCTTCGCCGGCGGTCGTCTGACGCCGGCGTCTGCGCCAGACGCCCCCGAGTGCGCGAGACGCCCCCGAATCCGGGGGCGTCTCGCCGACTTCAGAGCGTCGTGCGATGACGACGGCGTCGTGCGGCCGGCGATGACGACGGCGTCGTGTGACGTCAAGCGCGGGCGCACCCGAGCCCGGCGAGGAAAGTCGCCTCGGCCAGGGCCATGTGCTCGATCTCGGACGGATCGACGCTCTCGTCCGGCGCGTGCACGTTCGCAGCCGGCTCGGACACCCCCGCCAGGATGACCTCGACCCCCGGGATCGCCCGCTCGAGCGTCGCGCAGAGCGGGATCGATCCGCCGCCGCCGAGGGAGCCCACGGAGGACACCCGGTACGACGATGCCAGTGCGCTCCGGAACGCCGACGAGTACTGCCCCGCCGTCGCCCGGAAGCCGTCGCCCGTGCCCGTGACCCGCGCGGTGACCTCGACCCCGGCGGGCGCTCGCCGCAGCAGGTGCGCCACGAGCAGCTCGCCAGCGGCGGCGGGATCGACACCCGGCGGGACCCGGAGGTTCAGCGCGGCACCGGCGGTCGCCTGCACGGACGGCGACGACCCGGCGACGGCCGGCGCATCGATGCCGACGACGGTCAGCGCCGGCCGTGCCCAGACCTGGGATGCCGGGTCCCCGGACCCGATCGGCACCGCGCCGTCGAGCAGCCCGGCGTCGGCGGCGAACCGGTCGGCGTCGTAGGGCAGGCCGTCCCAGGTCTGCGAGGCCTCGAGTCCGTCGACGGTGGTGTCCCCGGCGTCGTCGCGCAGCGTGGCGAGCAGGGCCACCAGGGTCGCGACGGCATCGGGCGCCGCACCGCCGAACATCCCCGAGTGCACGTTGCCGTGCAGCGCTCGGACGCGCAGCTCGACGAACGCCGTTCCGCGCAGGGTGGTCACGAGCGCGGGGACCCCGACGGCGGCGTTGCCGGCGTCCATCACGACGGCTGCGTCGACGTCGGCGAAGTCCACTGCGTGGGTGGACACGTACTGCTCGAGCCCGTCGGTGCCCTGTTCCTCGGACCCCTCGACGACCACGACGAGCCCGACCGGGAACGAGCCGTGCACGTCGAGCAGGGCCCGCAGTGCCACGAGGTGGGTGACGACCCCGCCCTTGCAGTCAGCAGCACCGCGACCGTACAGCCGGCCCTGGCGCTCGGTCAGGGTCCACGGGTCGCTCGTCCACGCTGCGAGGTCGCCGGCGGGCTGGACGTCGTGGTGGGCGTAGAGCAGGACCGTCGGGGCGCCGGCCGGCGCGGGGTGGGTCGCGAGGACCGCCTGCGAGCCGTCCGGCGTCGTGACGAGGCGCGAGGTCAGGCCGAGGCCGTCGAACGCACCCCGCACGCGCTCGGCGACGCGGCGGCAGTCGTCGAGCGACTGCACGGCCAGGTCGTGGACGGACGGGATGGCGACGAGCGCCGCGAGCTCGTCGAGCCCCGCGGGCATCCCGGTGCGGACGGCGTCGCGGAGCGGGTCAGCGGACACGGTCGCCTGCTGCGCTGCGTCGCCGGTGCTCACGAGCGCCCGATCTCCCAGATGCGGAACTCGCCAGAGGCGTCGACCGACTTCGTCAGGCCGGTGAGCGACTTCTGCCCGATGACGTTCTCCTGCCCGGCGAGCAACGGGATGAGCGGCACGGACTCGGCGGTGTCCTGCTGGATCTCCTCGATCTGCTTCGTCCGCTCGGTCGCGTCGGCCTCGACCGCCTGCGCGGCGACCAGCTGCTGCACGGCCCGGTCGTCGAAGTGGTTCGCGAGCAGGTTGACGTCCTCGGAACCGTAGGCCGGCGTCAGGTACGACGAGGCGTCGGGGTAGTCCTGGAAGAACCCGAGCTGGAAGACCGGGTACTCGCCCTTGCCGACGTTCCCGACGTAGGTGTCCCAGCTCGCCGACTGCAGGTCGACCGTGAACAGACCGGTGTCCTCGAGCTGCTGCTTGATCAGCGCGTACTCGTCGTCCGACCCGGAGCCGTAGTGGTCGGTCGTGTACTCGATCGGCAGTGCGACGGGCGTGCGCACGCCGGCCTCCTCGAGGATGGCCGCGGGGTCGGCGCCGTCGTACTCCGTCTGGAAGGCATCGGTCGCGCCGGTGAAGTCGGACGGCACGATCGAGTACGCCGGAGCGTAGGTGCCCTGGTAGACGTCCTTCGCGATCGCCGCGCGGTCGACCGTCGCGGCGACGGCCTGGCGGATCGCGGTCTTCTGCGCGGTGTCGTCACCGGGCATCGTGTCGAGGTTGAAGCCGAGGAACCGGATCTCGCCCGACGAGCCCTGGACCCGCTGCAGGCCGTCGTCCTCGGACAACGAGGTGACCTCGGTCGGCGTGAGCTGGCGGTACGCCACGTCGGCGTCGCCCTCCTGCACCGCGAGCTTGAGGTCGGCGGACTTCGTGTACTGCTTGATCGTCACGCTCGACGACTCCGGTGCGGTGCCGTCGTACTCCTTGTTCGCCGTCAACGCGATGGTCGCCCCGCCGTCGGCGGACTGCTGCAGCGCGTACGGACCGGAGCCGACGACCCCGTCGTCCGCGTGGACCTTCGTCTTCGAGAACACACTGCTGTCGACGATCGCCCCGGCCATGCTCGCCAGGACGTACGGGAACGTCTGGTCGTTCGCCTGCTTCAGGGTGAACGTGACCTCGTCGCCGTCGGCCGCCACGGACGCCATGTTGGCGAGCAGCGACCCCGGACCGTTCTCGGAGCCGATGCCGACCTGGCGCTCGAACGAGAACACGACGTCCTTCGCCGTCAGGGCGTCACCGTTCGAGAACGTGAGCCCGTCGCGGATCCGGCACACGTAGTGGGTGCCGTCGGTGAAGTCGCACGACTCGGCGACCTCGGGACTCGTCGTGGTCCCGCCCGCAGGGTAGGTGAGCAGGTGCTGGTACAGCTGTGTCTGCACCGTGTAGCTGCCGCGGTCCCAGGCGCCGGCCGGGTCGAGGGACGTGACGGGATCGGTCGTCCCGATCACCAGGCCGTCGGAGACGTCGGTGGACGCCCCGGTCGAGGCGCAGCCGGTGAGCACGGCGGCGACGGCGGCGGAGAGCGCGAGCGCGGAGAGGAGTCGGGTCGTCACGGGGTTCCTGAGGGGGATGGTTTCGAGAGGGAGAAACGGGGATGTGCGGCCCCGCCGGTCGCGAGGTCGGCGATCATGTCGCCGAGCAGCGGTGCGAACTTGAAGCCGTGGCCGGAGAACCCGGTCGCGACGGTGACGGGACCACGTCGGTCGATGACGAAGTCCTCGTCGGGGGAGTTGTCGTACAGGCAGCTGATGAAGGTCGGCTTCGTCGCGTCGACACCGGGCACGTACCGCGCGACGTAGGCCTGCAGCCGCTCGGCCTCGGCCGGCACGGGCGTGAAGTCGCGGTGGTCCGGATCGACGACGGGGCCGGTGCCGTGGAACCCGACCTTGACGCCCTCGCCCGGGGTGAGCAGGCCGTAGACGTCGTCGTCGGCAGCCCAGTGCACGAAGCTCGGCCACGCCTGGTCCGGCAGACGGCTGGGGAAGTGCGCGGGCTGCTCCTGGGTGACGCGGATGGCCGGGAGGCCCGCCCCGCGTCCGGCGAGCAGGTCGCCGACCAGCGCGGGCGCCCACGACCCCACGGCCGCCACCACGGACGAGCTGCGGTGGGTGGACCCGTCGGACAGCGTCACGGTCACGTCGTCGCCGTGGTCGTCGAGCCCGCTGACCCGCGTGTCGAAGCGCAGGTCGGCGAGCCCGGTCCGCTCGGCCAGGGTCAGGAAGGCCTCGATCGCGCGGTCGGACCGGATGCGACCGGCTGTGGCGTGTGCGAGCACGTGCCCCTCGAACGCGATCCCCGGCCAGCGTGCGGCCGCGGCGTCCGGGCTGAGGGTCTCGTGCGGGATGCCGGCGTCCGTCAGTGCGGCGGCGATGGCGTCGACGACCTCGGCGCGACCGTGGTCGACGGCACCGGTGCGGACGATGAGCTCCTCGCCCGCAGCGCCCTCGAGCGCTTCCCACAGCACCAGGGCGCGGGAGGTCAGGGCGACGTACTCGGGGTCGGCGTACCCCTGTCGGAAGATCCGGGTCGCGCCGTGGGACGAGCCGTTGTGGTGCCCGCGCTCGTGCTGTTCGACGAGTAGGACGCGCTCGCCGCGGCGGGTGAGGGCGTACGCCGTGGCGGCGCCGACGACCCCGCCGCCGATCACGACGTGCGTCGGGGCCCGGTTGCTCAGCACGTCGCTCATGCCACGGCTCCGGCTCGTCGGGCGTCGGCCTCGCGTCGCGCCGGCATCATCGCGAGCACCTCGGCCTCGGTCGGGGCCGCCGCCGGGAACCGTGCCGGGGCGTAGCGGCTCGCGTCGCCGAGGGTGGTCGTGCCCGTGACGCTCAGTTCCGCCGCGATCCGCCCGAGGCCGGGGCCGTGCGTGACGCCGGACTCGTTGTCGCCACCGGCCACCACGAGCCCGTGCAGCTCGGGGACCGCCCCGACGATGAAGTTCCGGTCGGCGGTCATCGAGACGACGCCCTGCGTGGGGGTCTCGTCGACCCCGAGCACGCTCGCGGCGGCGGGGAGCAGCCGGGCGACGATCGGGTGCAGGTACGTCCGCATGGCGTCGAGCAGGTCCGTGCGCACCGGGCGGCGGTCGGGTTCGTCACTCCGGTCCGCACCGCCGAGGTGCAGCGGCTCGTACCCGGGGCCGGCACCGTACGTCAGGCCGCCGCGGTGCTCACGGATCCACAGGCCGTGCAGCTCCGGCAGCATGAGGGTCGGCAGGGTGCCCGGCAGACCGAACAGTGTCGTCACGAGCCGGCTGGCGACGACCCGGACCGTCGGCAGCTCGCGCCCGAAGGGGGCGAGGAGGGCGTTCGTCCAGCTGCCGGCGGCGAGGACGACCCGCGCGGCGTCGATGACCTCGCCGTTCGCGGTCCGGACGCCCGCGACGGAGCCCCCACGGGCCTCCAGACCGGCGACCGGCGTGTGCTCGCGGATCTCGACGCCCCGCGCACGCACGGCGTGCACCAGCGCTGCGGCCGTGTCCGGCGCACTGATCTGGATGCCGTCCGGATGGAGGAAGCCCGCGGTGACCGCTGCCGGGTCGAGTCCGGGCACGAGGTCGGCCGCCTCGGCCGGTGTCAGCGTCCGCGCCCCGGCCGGCCGGAGCGGGTGCTGCTCGAACGGCGGCAGGTGGTCGGCCCGGCCCTGCTCGGTGACGGTCAGCCAGACGTTGCCGTTCTGCCGGTACCCGGTCGGGCCGTGGCCGGCGCCGGCGAGGTCGCGGTAGAAGTCGATGCCGTACTGCTCGACGTCGCGCTCGGACTCGTTCCAGTACCAGGCGTACCCGGCTGCCCACTGGCCGACGAACCCGGCGCCCGCGGTGGTGGTGCCCCCGGCGACCGTGCCGCTGTCGAGGAGCAGGACCCGCTGCCCGAGCACGGCGAGGTGCCACGCGGCGCTCAGCCCGATGATGCCGGCGCCGACGACGACCACGGGGGATCCGGAGGAGGACATGGAGCGAGCGTAGTGTCCCGAGGTCCCCGACAGGTGTCGTTCATGACGCCGTGTGACGCGGTGCAGAACGGCGATCGCCGCCCCGGTCGATCAGCGGCCGATCAGCGGTCGAACGCGCCGAGCACCGCCGATGCCGACCGGGCCACCAGGGTGTCGTCGTAGGCGGCGTCGGGGTCGTTCCGGGTGGTCAGGACCGAGAGCACGATCGGGTCGCCGCCGGGCTGGGTCACCCGCGCCACGTCGTTCCGGATCGGTCCGGCGCCCCCGGACTTGTCCACCACGACCCAGCCGTCGGGTGCGCCAGCGCGGATGAGTGCGTCACCGGTCGCGTTGCCGCCCATCCAGTCGACCAGCAGCGCGGTGTCGGCGCGGTCCAGGGTGCTGCCGTCGAGCACGGTCGCCAGGGCTGCGGTGAACGCCGCCGGGGTCGTGGTGTCCTCGGTGCTGCCCGGCTCGATGGTGTTGAGGTCCGGCTCGCCGTGGACCACCTCGGTGGTGGTGTCGCCGAGCCCGGTCAGCGCGGCGTCCAGGCCGCTCGGACCGCCGATGCGCGTGAGCACGAGGTTCAGGGCCGTGTTGTCGCTCATCCGGACGGCGGCCTCGGCCAGCTGCCCGTACGACAGCCCGTCGGCCACGTGCTGTTCCGTCACGGGGGAGTACCCGGCAGCGGCGACGTCCGCGGCCGTCCAGTGCACGACCTCGTTCCGGGCGTCCGCGGGCACCGAGCGCAGGAACTGTGCCGCGGCGAACGCCTTGATGGTCGAGGCGTAGCCGAAGCGTCGGTCGCCGTTGTACGTGACCGTCTCACCCGTGACGGTGTCGGTCGCGACGACGCCGACCGTGGCGTCGTACTCGCGTTCGAGGCCCGCGAGTGCTCGGCGGACCGTGGCGGTGGTCGCGGCGTCCGTCCGCGGCGGCGGCGTCGTCGTCGCAGGGGTGCTCGTCGGTGTGCTCGTGGACCGTGCGGACGACGTGGCCGACGCGGTCGGTGCACCGGGGCCGCCACCGGAGCACCCGGCGAGGACGAGCGCGGCGACGGTGGCGCCGACGACCAGGGGGAGAGCACGGCGCATGGGAGCACCCTGCCGCTCGACCCTGGTCACACGCCGGGAACCGGCACCCCGACCCGGGCGACGGAGACCTGCGTCCCGACACCGCGTTCGCGTGCGAGGTCGATCAGCCGGGCCGCGACGGCGAGGTCCTGCGCGCCGAGCCCGACCGAGTCGAACACGGTGATCTCGTCGTCCCCGGTCCGGCCGGGTGCGCGTCCGGCGACGACCTCGCCGAGTTCCGCCGGGTGGAGGTCCTGCGGGAGCGCCCCCTCGACCACGCGCCGGACCTCCGGTACGACCACGTCTCGAGCCGGCTGTTCCCCGAGGCGCGTGCCACCAGCCCGTGGAACGCGAACAGCGGTGAGTGCGCAGCCTCGACCTCTTGGTCGGACCGTTTCTCGTGACCGACGGCGCGGAGCAGGTCGGCGCACTCGCCACCCTGGCGACGCGCGGCGAGCTCGGCGGCGAGCACCTCGAGCCCCCGGCGGATCTGCATGAGCTCGATGACCACCTCGGTCGAGGAGTCGGCGACCCGGACGCCCTTGAACTTCTCGGACTCGACGAACCCCTCGGTCTCGAGCTGCCGGAGTGCTTCGCGCACGGGGACCCGCGAGACGCCGAAGCGTTCGGCGAGGGCGTCTTCCTTCAGCCGGGGGCCACGGGCGAGCGTGCCGGCGATGATCTCGGCCCTGATCGCCTTGAGGACAGATGCCGGCTTGGACTCCACAGCACGATGCTAGTTGGAGCGAGTGACGGGAATCGAACCCGCGCTACCAGCTTGGGAAGCTGGAGTTCTACCATTGAACTACACTCGCGTGCCCCGCAGAACGGGACTCGGCAAGCCTAGCGGATTCTCGCCTGGAAGCCAGTCGACCGCGCACCGTACGCCTCCTGTCGGGCGTGTGTCGTGCCTCCCGAGTCTCCGCTGTGAGCACGCCAGCCTGACGGACAGGTGTCGTCCTCGTGTGTACCGTCCAGGGAGTTCCAGCGCTGAAGAACCCGAGGAGGACCCGGATGGTCAGGCATCCCCTCATCGACGACGTGGTCGGTCCCGCCATCGTGGTCGAGTCCGCCTCGCCGGTCGTGTGGCTGACGGACGCGCTCGCCTCGCTGCTCCGTCGTTCGGCGGATGCCGGCCGCATGGTCGTGCTGCGGACGGGGAGCGAATCCGCGATCACCCCCGCCCTGCGGCACGCGCTCGGTGCGTACGGTGCCGCGTGGGCCGTCGCAGACTTCGACGGGACACTGCGCGACGGCCGGACGGGTGCAGCAGCCTCGGGCATCGAGGACTTCGTGCACCGCGGCCCCGAACTCGTCGGCACGCCCTCGCCCGAGCACCCCGTCGCAGCGGACTCCGTCCGCCAGATCAGCATCGACCTGACGCTCCGCCACCACGCCGAGCGTGCTGTGGACATGGGGTCCGCGATCGAGGCCCTGTGCCACACCGTCGGCACCTGCCCCACCCGCTGGGGCACCGCCGAACCGCTCACCGTGCCGTGGGACCGATGGGTCGTCACGCAGTACGCCAAGCACGAGGCGCCCGGGGTGTCGACCTCGTACGCCGTCGGCGAGGGCTTCTCCGCGACGATGACCGCCCACCTGGTCGGTGGCGTCGTCGTCGAGACGATGTCCGCCGTGTTGACCGTGCCCGAGGAGAACACCGACCCTGAGCTCGCGAACCGCCTGTTCGACGCCGTGCAGCAGGTCGCGGACCAGGTCGTGCCCGTCTTCGGTGTGGTGATGCAGCGCCGGGGGGACGCCGACCACCTGATCCGCTCGGTGTCGCACGGCGAGCCGTCGCCGCTTGCCGTCGTCGTCGGACCGGAAGCCTCCGAGTTCCTGGACCGCGACGGGGTCTGGCCGCCACCGCGCACCACGACGGCGACGTTCGGCACCCGGTCCGGGGCAAGGGACCGGTCCGGGGCGAGCGACAGCGACGTCGTCGACGGCGGGATGATCGTCCGCTTCGAGGACGGCTGGGAAGCCCTCGAGTCCTTCCTCGACCGCATCGACGAGGACCGCTTCCTGCAGCTCGTCGGCGGAGCGCCCCTCGACCCCGCCCACGACGAGGGCACGCTCGACGGACACGTGCGGGACGCCCGGGTGGCAGGCGGTCACGGTGCCGCGTGACGTCACCATCCTCTGCCGCCAGCCGGTCGAGCCGCGGGAGGTCGCCGAGGCGCTGCTCCTGCACGACGAGTCCTGGGGCGTCCGAGCCCTCGACGACGGCCCCATGCTGCAGGTCTGCCGCGACGCCACGCACCCGGTGATCACCGTGCTCGGGGTGCGGCGGGTCGACTCGTTCGACGAGGTCGAACGGATCCTGCCGGATGCCCCGACGATCGCGACGCCGCTGTGGTGGGTCGACACCGTCACCCCCGCGGGGGCCGACGGGGAGTCCGGGATCTCGGCGGCGCTCGAGGCCGCCCTGGACCTCGACGCGGTCTGCATCGTCCACGGCGACTGACCAGAACAGCCGCTGACGGACGCGCGCGTCAGTCGCGGCGCGCGGTGTCGGTCGCGTTGATCGCCGCCAGACGTTCGTTGTACGCCTTCAGGTCGGCGTCGCCGTCGCGCTCGGCCTTGCGGTCGAGCCGCTTCGCGTCACGCTTGTCCGTCCGGATCCAGTTCCGCACCACGAGCAGCGCCACGAAGACCATCGGCAGCTCGGAGGCGCCCCAGGCGATCCCGCCGCCGGTGTGCTGGTCGTCGAGCAGCGCGGCGTCGTTCGTCTGGCCGAGTGCGTGGAACCAGTCGATCGCGAACACCGACTGCGAGGTCATCACGGCGACGCCGAAGAACGCGTGGAAGGCCAGCGTCGCGAGCAGCGCGATGATCAGGATCGGGTACGGCGGCCGCTTCGGCCCCGGGTCGACGCCGACGAACACCCAGAAGAAGAGGTAGCCGCTCAGCACGAAGTGGACGACCATCGCGACGTGCCACTCGTGCGACTGCATCGCCGCTTGGTACGCCGGTGTGAAGTAGAACACGACGAGCGACCCGGCGAAGATCACACCGGCGACGGCGGGCTTCCCCATGAATTGCATGTACCGCGAGTGCACGAAGAGCATGAGCCACTCGCGGGCCCCGCGGGAACCGTCGTTGCGGACCGGCAGGGTGCGCATGGCCAGCAGCACCGGGCCGCCGAGCACGAGCGGCAGCGGCACGAACATCATGAGCAGCATGTGCTGGACCATGTGCGACGAGAAGTGGATCATGCCGTACACGGCCGGTCCGGCCGACGTGATCCAGATGAACAGGGCGCAGCCGATCACCCAGGCGATGGTGCGCCCGACGGGCCACTTGTCGCCGCGCTTCCGGAGCTTCCGCACCGCGAGCAGGTACCAGACGGCACCGACGACGGCGAGCCCGAGCCACACCCAGTCGATGTGCCACTGCGTCAGGTACGTGTGCATCGTCTGGGCCGGCGGGAACGGGAACCCGATCAGGCCGGAGCGGGTGTCCTCGCCGGTCTCGGGCGTCTGCGGGATCGGCGGCTGTGAGCGGGACACGGCCACCGAGACACCGATCGCCACGGCCATGAAGACGATCTCGGCGAGCGCGAACCGGGTGAACCGACGGCGGTCGAGCGGCGCGCGGAGCAGCCCGGGCACCAGCTTGCGGCGCTGCACGACACCGGCGACGCCGAGCAGCACCAGGATGACGGCCTTGACGGTGATGAGTGCGCCGTACGGGGTCGTGACGAGGTCGAGCGGACCGGTCAGTCGCAGCGAGGCGTTGACGATGCCGGAGAACGCGACGGCGCCGAACGACCACCCGGCCAGCGTGGAGTAGCGGGAGACCACCCGCCCGGTCGCGCCCTTCGTGCGGGTGCGCAGCAGCACGACGGCGACGAGCCCACCGGCCCAGACGCACACCCCGATCAGGTGGATCGCGAGGGAGTTCACGGCGTTGGCGTGCTCGAGCGAGCCGGCGGCGTGGCCGGACAGGGCTAGGGGGAGCAGCGCGAAGAGGCCGAACACGGTGGCGACGGCGAGCGTCGTGACCCGGGTGGCGAACGCGGCGAGCACGGTCGCGATGAGGATCGCCGCCGCCGAGACCACGAGCGCCTGGCCGATCTCCACCTGGAACGCGAACAGCATGAAGTTGCGGGCGAACACCGGACTGGTGAGCGGGACGCCGAGGGTGTTGGCGCCGGTCAGCACGACGGTCACGGCCGCGGCGAGGAACCAGATCGATCCGGTCGCCGCCGCCCAGCGCGTGGCGCGGTGCTGCACGCTCGAGAGTGCCCGGTGGTCCTTCTTCTGCGCCGGCAGCGCGAACGCGGCGACGATGAGCAGGCCGACGGTCAGCGCCGCCATGGTGTCGTGCACCACGCGGGCGATCGGCAGGCCGTACTCGACCACGTCGCCGGCGGACACCAGCTGCTGGTTCGCGGTGAACGCCCCGGTGATCGTCAGGCCGAGGAGCGAGCACGCGATCGCGAGCGGGATGGCGACGACCAGCACGGTCGCGACGGTGGACGTGCGCGCGGTGACGGGCGCGGATTCCGGCGCCGGGCCTCCGGGCTGGGTTGCGGGGGACGTGACGGTCATCAACCTTGTTCCAGGGACGCGTGCGTCCGCGAGACCGCGGACCCTCCATGGTAAGCGGGTCGGTCTGGAGGCACGGCGCGAGTCGCCGGAATCGGCTGCGGCCCGCCTCAGGCTCGCGCCGACGACCCCTGCAGGTCGCGGATCCGGCCCAGCTCGTCGAAGTCGACCGTGATGGTCCCGTCCGCCAACGTCAGTGTGCGCCCGTCCCAGGGGACACCGCGCAGCGATGCCCAGCTCCCCACGGCGCGGCGGTGGTCGTGCACCTCCGTCGTCTGCAGGCCCTCACCGAAGACCCGGATCATTCGGGGGACCGTCGGTGGCGCGAACAGCAGACCCTCGAACAGCACCCAGAGGCGGGAACCTCCGCCGACGTGCCCGCCCAAGCCGAACCACGAGCCGGTCGCCAGCCGTGCCGCGATCGACATGTCCCACGCGAACTCATACCCGGCGTCTGCGGCGTCGGCCTGCCGGTGCTCGCCGAACGGGACCTCGCCCTGCACGAGTTCCGGGATGCCGAGCCGTTCGCCCAGCGCGCGGGTGGCGTTCGCGGCCGCGAGCACCGACGCGGGGTACTGCGACGGGTTCGCCCAGCCCCAGAGCCAGCTGCGCGGCCCCGGTGCCGCCGACCCCAGGAGCTGGATGCGGAACTCGCCTGGATGCGGCCCGACGAACTGCAGGGTGCCGGCGGCGAGGTCGACGTTCCAGCGTTCGTGGTCGTCGTACAGGTCGGCGAGCTGCAGCTGCGCCTCCCAGGCGAGGAAGACCCCGTCGCTGACCAGATCGTCCATCCCCCGTGAGCGCGCCATGGGGGAACCCTACGCCGGGCGGTGTTCCCAGATCCCCTCGCTGCCGACGCCGACGAACCCGACGGCCTCGTTCACGTCGAGCATCGGGCGGTTCTCCTCGGCGTTGAAGGTGATGATCGACGGGTGCCCCGGGTGGTCACGCTCGATCGTCTCGATCCCGACGACCTTGAGCAGCCACCCGAGCCGGTGTCCGCGGTGCTCGCGGAGCACCAGGGTGTCGCCCTGCATCACCGGCTGGACCACGGGCCCGGGGACGGCGAGCTGGGTGAAGCCGACCAGTGAGCCGGACGGAACGTCCTCCACAGCCACGGTGCGCATCGTGCGCGGGCCGTCGTCGAGGTGCTGCTCGTGCGTTCGGAGTCGATCGACCGTCCAGGCGTCCTCGGGCTCGGCCATGTCGCCGGACGGGGCATCGGTGCTCATCCGGGTCAGGAGGAGTGCGACGTCCGTCTGCCACAGGCGCGGAGTCGGTCCGGCCCAGGTGTGCACGCGGTACCGGTCGGCCGCCGCCCGCGTCGCCGCCGCGCGGATGCCGGAGAGGGCATCGGGCTCGGCTGGGAGCTCCAGTCGGCTGATCCGGTTCACCTGGCCGAACCGCCAACCCCGGCCCGTCAGGAACCGTACTCCGGGGTCGTCCTCGGGCACGACACCGAACCCGGTCGGTGCACGGAGGTACCCGGGGCCCGCGGCCGGACCGACCTGCCGTGACACGGCGTACGTCTTCCACTGCGTGCGGCCCTGCTGCGTCGCGACCGCTTCGACGTGCTCGGCCAGGAGCGTGCCGATGCCACGGCGCCGGTGCTCGGGCGCCACGCTGACCGCCATCCAGCAGTTCGGGGCGTCCGCGACCGCCTTCGATTCGTACGAGCCGGCCCCCACTGCGGCCCCCTCGTCGTCACGGACCAGGAACAGTCTGCTGGGCGCGTCGGGGTCGATCAGGTACGGCAGTTGTTCCTCGGGCGTCCAGAGCAGCTCCGGCAGTCCGGTGATCGACACCTCGGCGCGGTTCTGCACGTCGACCCACTCGCGGAACGCCCGCACGGTCCCCGGGTCGTCGTGCATCGTGGCGGGGACCATGAGTTCGTGGACGGTGTACGCGGTCATGTCGGTTCCTCCCGGCGGTGCGACGCCGCCCGGCCCCGGACAGCCTCGCAGCATATCGGCGGGGGTCCGCTGCCGCTAGGCTGCACGGCGTGCTGCTCTCCGATCGCGACATCACCGCCCAGCTCGCCGAGGGCCGGATCGGTCTCGACCCCCACGACGCCTCGCTCGTCCAGCCGTCGAGCATCGACGTCCGGCTCGACAAGTTCTTCCGGCTGTTCGACAACCACAAGTACCCGCACATCGACCCGGCGGTCGACCAGCCCGACCTGACCCGGCTGGTCGAGACCGACCCGGACGAGGCGTTCGTGCTGCACCCCGGCGAGTTCGTGCTCGGCTCGACGTACGAGGTCGTCACGTTGCCCGACGACATCGCCGCGCGGCTCGAGGGCAAGAGCTCGCTCGGACGCCTCGGCCTGCTGACCCACTCGACCGCGGGCTTCATCGACCCCGGGTTCTCCGGCCACGTGACGCTCGAGCTGTCGAACGTCGCGACGCTGCCGATCAAGCTCTGGCCCGGCATGAAGATCGGGCAGCTGTGCTTCTTCCAGCTGTCCAGTCCCGCCGACAAGCCGTACGGTTCGGCCGAGTACCAGTCGCGGTACCAGGGGCAGCGTGGGCCGACCCCGTCCCGCTCGGCGCAGAACTTCCACCGCGCGGACGTGTCAGCACGCCCCTGACCGCGGTCCACTCGACCCGGAACGACATCATCGACGTCGTGCGACGTCGATGATGTCGTTCCAGGTAGCCTGCCGTGCCGCGACGACCCCACCGCGATGTCACCGCCGCGTCATCCTGCGGACGAAATGTCGCATTCTGTGTATCGTTGCAGCATGTCCGAAGCTGCACCACGTCCGACGTCCCCGGTGTCGGCGGCCGCGCTCATCCACGACGCCCGCGATCGAGCCGAACTGACGCAGGTCCAGCTCGCCCGTCGCGCGGGCGTCACGCAGAGCGTCATCAGCACGTACGAGAACGGTCGCCGCGAGCCCTCGCTCGCCGCACTCCAGCGCATGCTCCGTGCCGCGGGATTCACCACGTCGATCGACCTGCTGCCGGTCGAGGATCCACCGCCGTTGCGCGACCGTGTCGCCGCCGCTCGGCTGGACCTGATCGCCGTCGTGGAGCGGTTCGGTGGCCGCAACCCCCGGTTGTTCGGCAGCGTCGCCCGCGGGGACGACGGCCCGGGCAGCGACGTCGACCTGATGATCGACGTCGACGCCGGCCTCGGGATCTTCGCGCTCATGCGGATACAGGACGCGGCGGAACGACTGCTCGGCGTGCGCGTCGACGTCGTGGACGCCGCCGGCATGAGACCCGAAGTCGTCCGGCGCGCGGTGCCGCTGTGAGCGAGGAACCGGTGACGCGCCGGCTGGTCGGCGATCGACTCGACGACGTCATCGGCGCGTGCGAGGCCATCGGCCGGTACGTCAGTGACGAGCGGCTGCCCGAGGACCTGGTGCACGACGCCGTCCGGATGCGGTTGGTCGAGATCGGCGAGGCGGTCCGTGTCCTGCCGAGCACCGTCACCGCGAGCGAACCGGACATCCCGTGGTCCCGCGTGTCCGACCTCGGCGACCGCCTGACCCGGCGCTACTTCGACACCACCCGGGCGGTGGTCTTCGGCACCGCCCGCACGGACGTGCCGTCCCTGGCGGAGGCGGCGCGGCGGTTGCGCGCGACCGGACGCTGACCCGCCGCGTCGCGGGCACTGGACGTGCGTGCAGGCGGACGGGAGGCACGGATCACGACGTGCCCCGCGCCTCCCGTCCGGTCCGTGGCCGGCCCCACGACGACGCAGGACGGCCCCGACTCGCCGAAGCGAGACGGGGCCGTCCGTGGTGCCGGGGAGATCAGCCCTTCTTGGCGAGCTCCTCGAGGGTGTCGTTGCCCTTGTAGGCCTCGACGGCGTTGTCCTTGGTGACCAGGACCGGCGTGAGCTCGATCGCGGGGACCGTCTTCTTGCCGTTGTAGTTGTTCGTCTTGTCGATCTTCGTGTCCGGCTTGTCGCCCTTCGACAGGGTGGAGACGAGGTCGACGGCCGCCTGGGCCTCCTTCGACGTGTCCTTGAAGATCGTCGAGTACTGCGTGCCCTTCATGATGAGCGGGATGGACGCAGTCTCCGAGTCCTGGCCCGTCACGACGGGGTTGTCCTTGCCGGCGGCCTTGGTCGCGGTGAGGATCGCACGGGCGAGGGTGTCGTTCGGCGACAGGACACCGTCGAGCTCGGTGTCACCCGTGTAGTACTGCGAGAGCAGGTCGGTCATGCGCGACTGGGCCTTCTGCGCGAGCCAGCCCTGCGTGACGACCTTCTGGAACGTGGTCTGGCCGGAGACGACCTTGATCGTGCCGTCGTCGATCTTCGGCTGCAGGACGTCCATCGCACCGTTGAAGAACACGGTCGCGTTGGCGTCGTCCGGCGAACCGGCGAAGAGCTCGACGTTGTACGGCTTGTCGCCCTTCTTCTCCTCGAGGCCCTTGAGCAGCGCCTCGGCCTGCAGCTGGCCGACCTTGAAGTTGTTGAACGCCACGTAGTAGTCGACGTTCTTCGTGTTCAGGATGTTGCGGTCCCAGGCGATGACGACGGCGCCACGGTCCTTGGCGGACTTGACCTGCGCGGTCAGCTGCGAACCATCGGCGGCACCGATGATGACGGCCTTGGCGCCCTTGGTGATCATGCCCGAGATCTGCGACTGCTGGTCCGGGACGGGGTTGCCGGCGTTGGCGTACTGGATGTCGGCCTTGAAGCCCGCGTCCTCGATGGACTTCTTGAAGGCTGCACCCGCCAGGACCCAGTTCTGCGAGGTCTTGGCCGGCAGGGCGACGCCGATGAGGTCGCCCTTCTTGATGTTGCTGGTGCTGCCGGCGTCGTCGGACGAGCCGCGTGCCGAGCAGCCGCTGAGGGCCAGGCCCGCGATGAGCGCCAGGCTGAGGCCGGCGACGATCTTCTTGCGCATGTGATTGCTTTCTCTTCGTTGAGGAGGTGCGGGGCAGGAGCCCCGTCGTCGGGAGGGGTGGGTCAGGGGAGGGTGATCTTGTCCGGCTGGTCCTCGATGGACCGCGGCTGCTGGGCGGCCACCGTGTTCTGCTCGGTGTCCTTCCGCTGGAACTGCCGCAGCATGCCGCCGATCAGGGACGGACGACCCTGCGACTTCGAGTAGACGTCGAAGGCGACGGCGACGAGGAGGACCAGACCGCGGATGATCTGCACCTGGTTGGACTCGAGGCCCATGAGCTGCAGACCGTTCGACAGCAGCGCCATGACGAGACCACCGATGATCGAGCCCGAGATCGTGCCGACGCCACCGGCGACCGCAGCACCACCGACGAACACGGCGGCGATCGCGTCGAGCTCCCAGCCGGTGCCGTCCGCGGGGCCCGAGGCGCCGGAGTAGGCGACGAACACCATGCCCGCGATCGCGGCGAGGATCGACATGTTCATCATGACGAAGAAGTTGACCCGTCGTGCCGAGACGCCGGACAGGACGGCCGCGTTGGCGTTGCCACCGACGGCGTAGACCTGGCGACCGAAGATCGTGTTCTTCGTGACGAAGCCGTAGACGATGGTCAGGACACCGAGGATGATCGCGACGATCGGGACCGAGGTGCCGACCGGACCGGCGCCGAACAGGTACGTGGCGACGAGCGTGACGGCGACCAGGATGCCGGTGCGGACGATCGAGACCCACAGCGGCGGGACCTCGGCCTGCATCTTCCGGCGGCGGGCACGGCCTCGGGCCTCGATGATGATGAGCGCGAGGATCGTGACGAGGCCGATGAGGAGCGTGCCGTTGCTGAAGCCGAAGTCGGGGCCGAAGTCGCCGAGGAAGCCAGCGCCGATCGGGGTGAAGGCGTCCGGGACGGGGACCGACGTCGAGTTGCCGATGATCTGGTTCACACCACGGAAGATGAGCTGACCGGCCAGCGTCACGATGAAGGCCGGGACCTTCACGAACGCGACCCAGAAGCCCTGCCACGCACCGATCAGGGCACCGCACACGAGGCCCAGGATGATGGCGGCCCACACCGGGAAGTCCCACACGGCCATGGACTGCGCCACGACGATGCCGACGACCGCTGCGACCGAACCCACCGACAGGTCGATGTGCCCCGCGATGATGACCATGACCATGCCGAGCGCCAGGATCAGGATGTACGAGTACTGCAGGAACAGGTTGATGACGTTGGTCGGCTCGAGGATGAGCCCGTTCGTCGTGACCGAGAAGAAGACCAACAGCACGATGAGGGCGATGATCATGCCGTACTGGCCGATGCTGTTGCCCTTGCCGAAGAGCAGTTTCAGGTTGTTCATGAGGCGGTGGCGCCCTTCCGCGCGGAGGTCATGCTGCGCATGAGCGATTCGGGATCGGCCTGGTCGGCCGGGAGGTCAGCGGTGATCTGACCCTCGAAGATGGTGTAGATCCGGTCGGAGAGACCGAGGAGTTCGGGGAGCTCGGACGAGATGAGGATGATGCCCTTCCCCTCGGCCGCGAGCTGCTGGATGATGCCGTAGATCTCGAACTTCGCGCCCACGTCGATGCCGCGGGTGGGTTCGTCGAGGATCAGGATGTCCGGGTCGGTGAACATCCACTTGGACAGGACGACCTTCTGCTGGTTGCCACCGGACAGCTTGCCGACGTTGTCCTCGACGCTCGGCACCTTGGTGCGGAGCATCTTGCGGTACTTCTCGGCGACGGAGTACTCCTCGAGCGAGTCGACGACGCCGACCTTCGAGATCTTCTTCAGGTCGGCGGCGACCGTCGAACGCTTCACCGTGTCGAGCAGGTTCAGGCCGAGCGCCTTGCGGTCCTCGGAGACGTAGCCGAGGCCGTTCTCGATCGCCTGCTGGACGTTCGTGACCTTGATCTCGCGGCCGTCCTTGATGATCTGGCCGTCGAGCCAGGTGCCGTACGAGCGACCGAACAGGCTCATCGCGAGTTCGGTGCGTCCGGCGCCCATCAGGCCGGCGAAGCCGACGATCTCACCGCGGCGGACGTGGAAGTTCGAGCCCTTGCAGACCAGACGTGACGAGTCGAGCGGGTGCTGCACGGTCCAGTTGCGGACCTCGAAGAAGGTCTCGCCGATCTTCGGAGTGCGGTCCGGGAACCGGCTCTCGAGCGAGCGGCCGACCATGCCGCGGATGATGCGGTCCTCGTTGACGCCGTCCGCCTTGACGTTGAGCGTCTCGATGGCCTTGCCGTCGCGGATGATCGTGATCTCGTCGGCGATCTGCTCGATCTCGTTGAGCTTGTGGCTGATGATGATGCTCGCGATGCCCTTGGCCTTCAGCCCGACGATCAGGTCGAGCAGGTGCTGCGAGTCGTTCTCGTTGAGCGCGGCGGTCGGCTCGTCGAGGATGAGGAGCTTGACGTCCTTGTGCAGGGCCTTCGCGATCTCGACGAGCTGCTGCTTGCCGACACCGAGGTTCTTGATCTGCGTGTCCGGGTCGTCGGCCAGGCCGACGCGGGCGAGCAGGTCCTGCGCACGGAGCTGCGCGGCGGTCCAGTCGATGCGCCCGAAGCGGCCGGGCTCGTTGCCGAGGAACAGGTTCTCGGTGATCGAGAGCTCCGGGATGAGCGCCAGCTCCTGGTGGATGATGACGATGCCGGCCTGCTCGGACTGCTTGATGTTCGAGAAGCGGACCTCTTCGCCCTCGTAGACGATCTCGCCGCTGTAGGTGCCGTAGGGGTAGACGCCCGAGAGGACCTTCATCAGGGTCGACTTGCCGGCGCCGTTCTCGCCGCAGATCGCGTGGATCTCGCCGGCGCGGACGCTGAGGGAGACGTCGGAGAGCGCCTTCACACCAGGGAACTCCTTGGTGATCGAGCGCATCTCGAGGATGGTCTCGGGTGCGGTGATCGACCGGGTCTCGAGGCCGGTGTCGATCGGGGTTGACGCCACAGTGCATCTCCTTCTGCCGCTGCGATGCGGCAGTTGTTCGGGTGGTTCTGCTGCGGCAGCGAATGGGCGCAGGTGGCCTGCGTGGACTTCGTTGTCGCGTCCGGTGCCCCGCTGGTGTGACGCTCATGTGAACGGTCACATCGGCTGGACGGAGGTAATTTACGCACAGCCCCGGTGTGGCTGTCAATTCGGATTGGTCGCGTTTTCGTAACGGCCTGCGTGATCCCGCACGAACGTCCCCCGGACGGGAGGCACGGTGCCGGTCCGCCCTGCGTCCTGCGGATCGACCCTGGGCGCGTCAACGACCGCGCGGGGCTCCCGTGGACGCGCGCACGACGAGCTGCGGGACGATGTCGATCGGGCGGAGCAGCTCGTCGTCGCCGGGCAGGAGCAGGTCGACGCAGCGTCGCCCGAGTTCGGCGAAGTCGACCTGCACCGTGGTGAGCGGTGGCCAGAAGTGCTTCGCCTCGGGGATGTCGTCGTAGCCGACCACCGACAGGTCGCCCGGCACGTCGAGCCCGTACGAGCGGGCCGCGTGCATGACGCCCAGGGCCATCTGGTCGTTGGAGCAGAACACCGCGGTGCAGTCCCGCCACCGCAGGAGTTCGCGGCCGGCGTGGTATCCGAAGTCCGCCGTCCAGTCGCCCAGGATCGGGGGGACGACGGACATGTCGCGGTCCGACATGGCACGGAGGAAGCCCTGCATGCGGGCGTCCGCCTCGATCCAGTCCTGCGGGCCCGCGATGTGCCGGACGTACTCGTGGCCCAGGTCGAGCAGGTGCTCGGTCGCGAGTCTCGCGCCCTCCATCTGGTCGACCCACAGGGCCGTCGGGTCCTCGCCGACACTGGCCCGCATCGTGACGTACGGCGTGCGGATGCCGAGTTCCTCGATCAGGTCGAACACCCGTTGCTGTGGTGCGATGACGACGATGCCCTCGACGTCCAGGTCGAGCAGGTGCCCGAGCCCCTCGCGCACGGCGGTGTCGGTCGCCTCGGCGATGTTCGCCGTCGTCACCGAGTACCCGCGCAGCATCGCTGCGTCCTCGATCGCCTGCAGGGCGACCGCCGGGCCGTAGTGGGCGCGCCGGGCCGTCAGGACGCCGATCGTGTGTGTGCGGCTCGTGACGAGGGCCCGCGCCGCACGGTTCGGCCGGTACTGCAGCTGCTCCATCGCCGCCAGCACCTTGTCGCGCGTGGCGTCGCGGATGGCGTCGGAGTTGTTCAGCACCCGCGACACGGTCTGGTGGGAGACGCCCGCGATCCGTGCGACGTCACGGATGCTGGGCGAACGCGGTTGCTGTGCCCGCGATGACGCCATTGCTGCTGCTCGTTTCCGCCCGGGGCCGTGGCACGTCGATGTGCACGTTCACATTCCGGGCCAGATCATTATGCACGTCCGGCGGATCGACGCCACCTGAACGTCCTCGAGGCTGCGGCCCGGTGGCATGCTGGGCCGCAGCCTCGCTGCACCCTCGCAGTGGCTCAGAGCCAGTTGCGCTTGCGGAAGATCGCCCACAACACACCCATCAGGGCGAGCATGCCGAGGATCGCGACCGGGTAGCCGTACCGCCAGTGCAGCTCGGGCATGTGGTCGAAGTTCATGCCGTAGACGCCGGCGATCAGACCGGGAGCGAACAGGATCGCCGCCCACGACGAGATCTTCTTGACCTCCTCGCCCTGTCGGTGTGCAGCGCGGGCGAGCTGCCGGCTCTCCTCGCCCTGCGCCAGGCTCGCACTGGTCATCCGCCGCATCGCCTCGTTCTGCTCCTGCGACACCAGGGTCGCGTGCAGGGTCAGGGCGTTCTCGAGCAGGGACCGGAACGAGTCCACCCGCTCCGTCACGCGCAGGGCGTGGTCGAGCACGTTGCGCAGCCGGTGCTGCACCTCGTCGTCGACGCCGTACTTGTCGGCCCCGCGGAGCAGGCCCTTCACCATCGCGGGCACCGGCTTCGTGGCGCGCTGGAAGGACAGCACCTCGCTGAGCAGCTGGTAGATGCGCTTCGAGACACCGGGGTCGACCTGGCCGGCGAAGAGCTGGTCCTCGATGGCGTCGATGCCGTCCTGCAGCACCTCGACCACCGGGGCGTAGCCGTCCACGACCTCGTCGAGCACTGCGGCGGTCACGGCCTCGGAGCCCAGCGCCAGGAACTCGGGGTCGGCCTCGACCTGGGCGCGGAGATCCGCGAGGTCGGGGCGTTCGGCGTGCCGGACGCTCACCACGAACCGGTCGCCGACGAACAGGTGCACCTCGCCGAACTCGACCGTGCCCGCGCCGCGGTCGAACCACGCCGGACGGAGCACCAGGAAGAGCGTGTCGCCGTACCGTTCGAGCTTCGCGCGCTGGTGCCCCTTGCGGGCGTCCTCCACCGCGTTCTCGTGCAGGTCGAACTCGGTCGCGACGGCGTCGAGCTCGTGCGGGTCCGGACGGAGCAGCCCGATCCACGCCAGGTCGCACCGTGCGACCTCGTGGCGTGCGCCGAGCGACAGGGTCGACGGAGAGTCGATGCGACGTCCTTCGACGTAGATCGCGTTGTCGATCATTGCCATGCGCGTGCTCCTCGTGGTCGGGAGCAGGCAGGCGCGATGCCGCGGGCGGACCGCGGCGGGCGGAGGAGATCTAGGACACGGGCGCGGCGGCGAGGGGGAGGGGCTGCCGGCCCGCGCGAGGATGGTCACCCGACATCGCGCCTCACCTGCCCTTCTCCTGGTCGTGCGGCCGCGGTGCGCAGCCTCGTGGCCACAACCGTGGCCGACGTCCGACCATACTCCGGACGCACGAGGGAGCCAAGCGCTCGGCCGCGCTCGACCGAGACCCGGCCTGGGCGACGGTTCTCGTGCTCGCCGGCACGAGGAGTGTCGCTGAGCCCGAGTCTCGGCCCAGGCGGCCGCGCCGGGTCAGCGCGTGATGTGCAGGCCCGCGGCCTCGAGCTCGGTCAGCTGCCAGCCCAGCCAGGGGCTCCAGCCGAACGGCGCACCGGCGACGGCGGCCCGGAGCGAGTCCTCGGAGACCCACGCGTACTCGGCGACCTCGTCGTCCGCGGGGGCGGGCAGGTCGTCGGTGACAGCGCGGAACACCGGGCAGACCTCGTTCTCGACGATGCCCGAGGCGTCGACCGCGCGGTACCGGAAGTCCGGCAGCACGAGCTCGACGTCGCGCACGGTGATGCCGAGCTCGCGTGATGCCCGGCGGGCGATGGCGTCCTCGAACGACTCGTCGGGGCCGGGGTGCCCGCAGAACGTGTTCGTCCAGACACCGGGCCACGTCTTCTTCGACAGGGCGCGACGGGTCACCAGGACGTCCCCGTCGGTGTTGCGGACGTGACACGAGAAGGCCAGGTGGAGGGGCGTGTGGTCTGTGTGCACCGTGAACTTGTCCGCTGTGCCGATCGGGGTACGGTCGTCGGCCAGCAGGACCACGGTTTCCGGGAAAGCGCTCATCTGCACCGATAGGTTAGGCCAATGAGCGAGGAAGCGGCCACCGTGGCGCACATCGACCTCGCGCTCGTCGACGACTGTCTCGAGCGCTTCTTCGTCGTGTCCTCGGCTCGTGCCGCGCGCTACGGCCGTCCGTCCGAGGAACTCTGGCGGGTGCTCCGCAAGGCGAGCATGGGCGGCAAGCGCTTCCGGCCGCGCATGGTGCTGACCGCGTACCTCGGCCTCGGCGGGGACGACGTGCGCGCTGCTGCGCACGTCGCAGCTGCCTACGAACTCCTGCACACCGCGCTGGTGGTGCACGACGACGTGATCGACCGCGACTGGGCGCGCCGCGGCCAGCCGAACGTCGCGGGCTCCTACCGCGACGCCGGCACCACCGGTGGGCTGCCGCTGCCGACCGCCGAGCACCGCGGGATGAGCGCCGCCGTGATCGCGGGCGACCTCGCGCTCTCCGGCGCACCGCGGTTCATCGAGTCCTCTGGTGTGACGGGCGAGCGTCGTGGGCGTCTGCTCGAGCTGCTCGACGAAGCCGTGTTCGCCAGCGCCGCCGGTGAGATGACCGACGTCGACCTGGCCCTGGGCGTGATGCCGACGGTGGACGAGGTCCTGGCGATGGAGCGGGCGAAGACGAGCGTGTACTCGTTCGAGGCGCCGCTGCAGTCCGGAGCCGTGCTCGCCGGCGCGCCCGAGACCGTCGTCACCGCGCTCGGCGCCTTCGGCCGCGAGATCGGCATCGCCTACCAGATCGTCGACGACCTGCTCGGGGTGTTCGGTGACGAGACGACCACCGGCAAGAGCGTGCTGGGGGACCTGCGCGAGGGCAAGCGGACCATGCTCATCGCGTACGCGGCCACGACCGACTGCTGGCCGGACATCGCTCCCTACCTCGGCGACCCGAACCTGACCGAGGAACGCGCGGCCGAACTCCGTGCGACCCTGGTCACCTGCGGTGCCCGTGCCGCAGCCGAGTCCCGGATCGCCGACCACGTCGCACTCGCCCGTGCCGAGCTCTCCGGACTGCCGTACGACCTCGCCGACCGCCTGGAGGGCCTCGTGACCGAACTCGTGGAGCGCGCCCGGTGACGACCGACACCACCCGGACCGGCAGCGCGCCGTCCGGTCGGCTCCCCCTGTACGACGCCACGGCCGAGGCAGCGTCGAGTGTCGTCATCGACCGCTACTCGACGTCGTTCGGCCTGGCGAGCCGGTTGCTCGCCAAGGACACCCGCGAGCACATCCGCAACGTCTACGCGCTGGTGCGCGTCGCCGACGAGGTCGTCGACGGTCCCGCGACCGAGGCGGGGCTCGACCCCGACCTGGCACGGACGGTCCTCGACGAACTCGAGGCCGACACCGAGCGGGCGATCGCCCTCGGCTTCTCGGTGAACCCCGTCGTGCACGCGTTCGCCCGGAGTGCACGGGTCACGGGCTTCGGCGCGGAGCTCACCAAGCCGTTCTTCGCGTCGATGCGGATGGACCTCGAGTGCACCGAGCACGACGACGCCTCGTTCGACGCGTACGTGTACGGCTCGGCCGAGGTCGTGGGGCTGATGTGCTTGCGAGCGTTCGTGTACCGTGCCGGCCGTCCGACCTTCGACCAGGCGGAGCTCATCGCGGGAGCCCGTGCGCTCGGCGCAGCGTTCCAGAAGGTCAACTTCCTGCGCGACCTGCACGCCGACTTCGAGGTGCTCGGCCGCTCGTACTTCCCGGGGGTCGACATCCGCTCGTTCGACGAGGCCACGAAGGAACGCCTTGTCGCCGACGTGCAAGTCGACCTCGACCACGCAGCCCGGACCATCCGGCTGCTGCCGGCCGACGCCCGGAACGCCGTCGGGCTCGCGCACGCCCTGTTCCAGGAACTCAACGACCGCATCGCCCGCACGCCGGCGACGCGCCTGGTGACGACGCGCGTGCGCGTCCCGAACCCGGTGAAGGCACGCCTGGCCGCACAGGTGCTCGCCGGACGCACCCCCGTGCGGTCGAAGGTGGCCACCCGTCAGCCAGGAGGCACGTCATGACCCCGCCCCGCGCCTCCCGTCCGCAGAACGTCGCCGCCACCACCCGGCGCAAGGTGCCCGCTCGACGCGCCGTCGTGATCGGGGGCGGCATCAGCGGACTGGCGTCCGCGGCGCTGCTCGCGCGGGACGGCTTCGCCGTGACCGTGCTCGAGCAGCGGTCGCAGCTCGGCGGCCGTGCCGGTTCGTGGGAGCGCGACGGCTTCCGGTTCGACACCGGGCCGTCGTGGTACCTCATGCCCGAGGTGTTCGACCACTTCTTCCAGCTGCTCGGCACCTCGGCTGACGCCGAACTCGACCTGGTCAAGCTCGACCCCGGGTACCGCGTCTACAGCGAGGGCAACGGCGAGCCGATCGACCTGCGCGCCGACGCCGAGGCGAACATCGCGCTGTTCGAGTCCGTCGAGCCCGGAGCCGGCAAGCGGATCCGTAAGTACCTCGCCTCGGCCGAGGACACTTACGCGATGGCGATCCGCCGGTTCCTGTACACGACGTTCCAGGACCTCACGAAGCTCGCCGCCCCCGACGTGCTCCGTCGCCTGCCGAAGCTCGCCCGACTCCTGCTGCAGCCGCTGTCGTCCCGCGCTGCCTCGGCGGTCAAGGACCGGCGGCTCTGGCAGATCCTGGGCTACCCGGCCGTCTTCCTGGGCACGAGCCCGTACGCCGCCCCGAGCATGTACCACCTGATGAGCCACCTCGACCTCGCCGACGGGGTGCTCTACCCGAAGGGCGGCATCACCGAGGTGATCGCCGCGGTCGAACGCGTGGCCCGTGCCGAGGGCGCGAAGATCATCGCCGGAGCGAAGGTCGAACGGATCGTCGTCGAGGACGGCGTCGCCACCGGGGTCGTGCACCGCGACCGCGACGGCGTGCAGCACACCGCCCCGGCCGACCTGGTCGTGAGCGCCGCCGACCTGCAGCACACCGAGATGCAGCTGCTCGACCGCGAGCACCGCACCCACGGCGCCGAGCACTGGAAGACCCGCGACCCCGGACCGAGCGCCGTGCTCGTCTACCTCGGCATCGACGGACCGACCCCCGGCCTGCTCCACCACACCCTCGTCTTCACCGAGGACTGGAACGCGAACTTCGGCGCGATCTTCGGCAAGGACCGGCACGTCCCCGACCCCGCGTCGATCTACGTCTGCGCGCCGTCGGAGACCGACCCGTCCGTCGCGCCACGCGGCTCGAGCAACCTCTTCATCCTGGTGCCCCTGCCCGCCGACCTGTCCATCGGCAAGGGCGGGATCGACGGTGCCGGTGACTACGAGGTCGAGCAGATCGCCGACCGCGCCATCGACGTCGTCGCCGAGCGTTCGGGCGTCCCCGACCTGCGGGACCGCATCCGGGTGCGCCGGACGATCGGCCCGCGCGACTTCGCCGACGACCTCAACGCGTGGAACGGGTCGATGCTCGGCCCCGCGCACACGCTCAAGCAGAGCGCGTTCTTCCGCGAGAAGAACGCGTCGGCCAAGGTCGAGGGCCTGTACTACGCCGGGGCGTCCACGATCCCGGGCATCGGTCTGCCGATGTGCCTGATCAGCGCCGAGGTCCTGCTCAAGCGGATCCACGGCGACACGAGCACCGAGCCGCTGCCGACGCCGCTCGGCACCCCGCGGAACCAGGCCGGCACCGTCTGATGCCGGGGCTGTACCTCGCCGGCCTGGTCGTGTCGCTGATCGGCATGACCGTGCTCGACGCCCGCTTCCGGCTGTTCTTCTGGCGAGCGCCGTGGCGTGCGGCTGCGGTGATGGTCGTCGGTGTCGCGTTCTTCATGGTGTGGGACGTCGCCGGGGTCGCGTACGGCATCTTCTTCATCGGCCCGCAGCACCTGCTGACCGGCGTGCTGCTCGCCCCCGAGGTCCCGCTCGAGGAGCTCTTCTTCCTGCTGCTGCTCTGCTACTCGACGATGGACCTGGTCGGCTTCGTCCGGCCCGTCGTGCAGCGGTCGCTCGGACGGAGGCGCCCGTGACCGGCTCCGGCGCCTACGCCCTCTTAGCCCTGCCGTTCTTCGCCGTCGTGGTGGTGGTGGCGGTCGTCGCCGGCATCGTGGCCGCGCGCCGTGCACGAGCGGCGGGACGCGCACCCGGGCCCGGCCGCCGGGTCGCGCTCGTCACGTCGCTCGTCGCCGGGATCGCGCTGCTCGTGATGACGATCGTGTTCGACAACGTCATCGTGACCCTGCGCATCGTCGCCTACGACCCCTCGCTCATCAGCGGGGCGAAGATCGGGGCGATCCCGGTCGAGGACCTCGCGTACGCGATGGCGGCGATCGTGCTGCTGCCGAGCCTGTGGGTCCTGTTCGACCGGGCGGGCCCGCGCGATCCGGCCACCCCGCGCCCCGCGCCCGACCCGACCACCGCACCACCGGAGGACAACCCGTGAACGCCAGCACCGCCTCCAGGCCGTCGACCCTGCGAGCACTGTTCGTCTCGTCGCGCCCGATCAGCTGGGTGAACACCGCCTACCCGTTCGGTGCCGCGTACCTGCTCGGCAGCGGGGTCGGCGTCGAGGGCGGCGGCGGGTTCTCGCTCGTCGCGTTCCTGGTCGGCGTCGTGTACTTCCTGGTGCCCTACAACCTGGCGATGTACGGCATCAACGACGTCTTCGACTACGAGTCCGACCTGCGCAACCCGCGCAAGGGCGGCGTCGAGGGTGCCCTGCTCGACAAGAGCGTCCACCGCACGACGCTCTGGGCCGTCGTCGTCACGAACGTGCCGTTCCTGGTCGCGCTCGTCGTCCTCGGGGCGGTGAGCGGGAACGGGCCGTGGTCGTGGCTCGTCCTGGCGATCAGCGTGTTCGCCGTCATCGCGTACTCGGCGCCGGGGCTGCGGTTCAAGGAGAAGCCGTTCCTCGACTCGCTGACCTCGTCGACCCACTTCGTCTCGCCCGCGATCTACGGCCTGGCGCTCGCCGGACCGCACTGGACCGGGCAGCTCGTCGCCGTCTGCATCGCGTTCTTCCTGTGGGGCGTGGCCTCGCACGCGTTCGGTGCGGTGCAGGACGTCCTGGCCGACCGGGCCGGCGGCATCGGGTCCGTCGCCACCGTGATCGGTGCGCGGGCGACCGTGCGACTCGCGTTCGTCGCGTACCTGGTCGCCGGTGTCGCGCTGCTGTTCTCGGCCTTCCCGGGGCCGATCGCCGCCGTCGTCGTGATCCCGTACGCGCTCAACGTGTTGCCGTGGTGGAACATCACGGACCAGGGGGCTGAGGCCGCGAACGCCGGGTGGAAGCGGTTCCTCTGGATCAACTACCTGGCGGGGTTCATCGTGACGATGGCGCTCATCGCCTACGCCTTCACACACTGAGCGCCCGGGTCCCGTCGAGGTCCCGTCCCGTCCCGTCGAGGTTCCGAAATCTCGGCATCTCGACGTCGTCGGGCGCGCTCCGTGGAACCTCGGCGCCGCGCACACGGCATGTCGTGGAACCTCGACGGCCGCCGAACGCAGCACCGACGACGCCCGCCGCGCGCAGCACTGACAGACTGGACGGACGCGTCACGGGAGTCGTGACGCGGCAGCCACGAAGGAGTGCACGCATGACGGTCCGGATCATCCACGTCGGTCTCGGAGGGTGGGGCGGCAACTGGGCCCGCACCGCCATCCCAGAGGTCTCCGAAGTGGAGGTGGTCGGGATCGTCGACCCGGTGCCGGCGACGCTGACCGCCGTGCAGCAGGACCTCGGACTGCCGGAGTCCGCCGCGTTCGCGTCCCTCACCGAGGCGCTCGCCGGGGTCGAGGCCGACGCCGTCGTCATCACCGCCCCCGCCGTCACCCACGTGCCGCTCGCGCTCGAGGCCCTCGATGCCGGCAAGCACGTCCTGGTCGAGAAGCCGTTCGCCAACACCACCGACGAAGCCGTCACCGCCGTGCGCCGTGCCGAGGAGCTCGGCCTCGTGCTGCAGGTCAGCCAGAACTACCGCTGGTACCCGGCTCCCCGCGCAGTCCAGGAGATGCTCGAGGCGGACGTGGTCGGCGAGATCTCCGCGATCAACATCGACTTCCGCCAGTGGGACAACGACCTGGCGTTCGAGGAGCACCCGCACTACAAGTTCCCGCACGCCATGATCAACGACATGGCGATCCACCACTTCGACCTGCTGCGGATGGTCACCGGACAGGAGGCCGTCCGGGTCTTCGCCAAGGCGACCTACCCGTCGTACAGCAAGTACCAGGACGAAGCCATCGCCTCGATGCTCATCGAGCTCGACGGTGGGCTGGTCGTCAGCTACCGCGGCAGCTGGCTGAGCCGCGGCCCCCGCACGGCGTGGGCCGGCGAGTGGAGCATCCAGGGCGAGGGCGGCGAACTCTGGTTCACCAGCCGCGACGGTGCCCCGAACGCGGTCGACGGCGACGTGGTCACCCTCCGCCGCACCCAGGACGACGAGGCCGAGTCCGTCGAGCTGCCCGTGCTCGAGCACACCGACCGCCAGGGCGGGCTGCAGGCATTCGCCCGGTCGATCGAGGGCGGCCCGGCACCGGCGACGAGCGGCCGCGACAACCTGCGCAGCCTCGCACTCATGGAGGCAGCTGGTCGTTCGGCTGCCAGCGGCCAACCCGAGGACGTCGTCGTCCCGTCCTGAACGCGTGACCGACGGACGGGAGGCCCGTGGCGGGCCCGCCACGGGCCTCCCGTCCGCCCTGGGGTCGTGTCCACTGCCGCGGGAGCAAGACCGACCGGGTGGCCGCACCGCGGCCATCTGGGCGCGCCCCCGGCCCGGCCGTGTAGAAACTGGGGAATGGCCAAGGACAGTCTCCCCGAGCTCGAACTCGCGAACGTCCGCACGCGTGAGCGCATGACCGACACCGTCACCGAGCTCAAGCGCCGTGCGAACCTCCCGGCGCGGGCACGGCTCGCAGCCGCGAAGACCCGCCAGCGCTGGCACCGTGACCCCACGCCCCTCGTGGCCATGGGCATCACCGGTCTCACCGGGATCGCGGCGATCATCACCGGCATCGCGATCCGCAACCGCCCCGCCGGACACCTGGCGACGCCACCGGCGAGTTCGGCGTTCACCGCGCTGCTGCCCTTCGGCGCGCGCGGCGACGGCCCCTCGGCGAAGGAGCAGGCACAGTCCGGCCGCAAGGGGCGCAAGGCCCGGGCGAAGGCCGCCGAGCAGGCGCTGGACCGTGACCCGGCCCACAAGGCCCGCGTGAAGCAGCAGACCGGCATCGCCGCGGTTCAGCGACGGGCGAACAAGAACCGCAAGGCCGCCGTGAAGCGGTCGAAGCAGGCCCTGAAGGCGCGGGGGTAGTCCGATGGCGCAGGAACAGCAGAAGCCGGATCCGGACGACTCCCGGAAGCCGGACAACCCCACTGACCTCACGAAGCCGACGCTCGTCTACACGCTGAAGAAGACGTTGCGCGAGTTCTCGAGCGACCAGTGCACCGACCTCGCAGCGGGCCTGACGTACTACACGGTCCTCGCGCTCTTCCCCGGACTGCTCGCGATCGTCTCGATCCTCGGTCTCGTGTCGAACCCGTCGGACACCATCACGTCGCTGCTGGACGTCGTCCGCAACGTCGGCGGCGGCCAGGTCGCGGACCTGCTCCAGGACCCGATCGAGGGACTCGTCCGCTCGCCCGCCGCCCCGGTCACGTTCATCGTCGGTCTTGTCGGTGCCCTCTGGTCGGCCTCCGGCTACGTCGGCGCCTTCGGCCGGGCGATGAACCGGATCTACAACGTCCGCGAGGGGCGTCCGATCTGGAAGCTCCGCCCGACGATGCTCGGCGTGACGCTCGCGACCGTCATCTTGCTCGTCCTCGGACTGCTGACGCTCGTCTCCGGTCCGCTCGCCCGCAGCTTCGGTGACGTCATCGGCCTCGGGGACGTCGCTGCGACGGTGCTCCTCATCGTGCAGTGGCCGATCCTGCTGATCATCGCGATCGTCGTGGTCGCGGTGCTCTACTACTGGTCGCCGAACGTCAAGCAGCCGAAGTTCACCTGGGTCAGCGGCGGGTCGATCCTGGCGCTCCTCATCTGGATCATCGCGAGCGTCGGCTTCGGCTTCTACGTCGGGAACTTCTCGAACTACAACGCCACCTACGGCTCCCTCGGTGGGGTCATCGTGTTCCTGCTGTGGATCTGGATCACGAACAACGCGCTGCTCTTCGGTGCCGAGTTCGACGCCGAGATCGAGCGCGGCCGCGAGCTGCAGGCGGGCATCCGGGCAGAGGAGGACATCCAGCTCCCCGAGCGCGACACCCGCCAGATCGAGAAGCAGGACGAGAAGCGCGCGCAGGACGTCCTCGAGGGGATCAGGATCCGGCAGGGCGCCGACGGCGACTGACCGACCGGGCGTTCCTCCGGACGGAGGCGCTACGGTGCGACCGTGCCCGACTTCCTCGAGGAACTGCCGTTTCGGTGGCTCGTCCTCGCGCTCTTCGTGATCGTGTTCTGCCGCGCGCAGGCCACGTACTGGGTCGCGCGACTCGCGGTCACGGGTGCGTCCCGCTCCCGCTGGGGCGGCTGGCTGCACTCGCCTGCGATCCGCCGCGGTTCCGCCCTCCTCGAACGCTGGGGCCTGCCGGTGGTGACGGTGAGCTTCGTGGTGGTCGGGCTGCAGACGGTGATGAACGCGGCCGCGGGACTCGCCCGCGTGGCGTGGTGGCGGTACACGATCGCGATGGTGCCGGGGTGCGTCGCGTGGGCCTTCCTCTACGCGACCGTCGGGCTCGCGGTGTTCTGGGCGGTCGTCGCCGCGCTGGCGGGCTCGCCGTGGGGCATCGCAGCGGTGGCCGTCCTGGTGGTCGCCGCAGCCGTCGGAGTGACGGTTCTCCACAGATCCCGGAACCGGTCGGGAGGCCCGGCCCGGCTTCCGTAGGCTGGTCCGCGTGACGACAGAACAGCTCCAGAACCGTCCGGTCGCCCTGGTGACCGGTGCCACCCGCGGCATCGGCCGCGCGATCGCGACCGACCTCGGGCGCACCCACCACGTGTTCGTCGGCGGACGGAACGCCGACGCGGTGCACGCCCTCGTCGCCGAGCTGCCGAGTGCTGCGCCGTTCGTCGGCGACCTCGGCGCGGGGGACCTGCCGGCGCTGCCGAACAGGCTCGACGTGCTCGTGCACTCCGCCGGCGTCGAGCAGGGCACGACCATCGCCGACACCCCGCGTGCCGTGTGGGAGCAGGTCTTCGCCACGAACGTGTTCGCGGTCACCGAGCTCACCCGGGTGGCGCTCCCGGCGCTCCGGGCGGCACGGGGCATCGTCGTGCCGATCAACAGCGGGTCGGGGTTCCACTCCAGCCCTGGCGGTGGCGTGTACGCGGCGTCGAAGTTCGCACTGCGGGCCTTCGCCGATGCCCTGCGCGAAGAAGAACGGGTCAACGGCGTCCGGGTCTCGAGCGTGCACCCGGGCCGGACGGACTCGGACATGCAGCGGGCCCTGACCGAGAAGCTCGGCGAGGACTACGACACCGCGTACTACCTGGCGCCGGAGGACGTGGCCGCGGCGGTCCGGACGGTCGTCGACCTGCCGGAGCGCGGCACCGTCGAGTCGCTCGCGATCCGACCGACCCGACGGCGCTGACGGCGCTGCGGGCGCTGCGGGCGCTGCGGGCGCTTCCTCACCGCAGCTCGATGCGCGCGTCGAGTTCGAGCCGGTCGAGGAACGTCTCGTCGTGGCTGACCACGACGAGCGCGCCGCGGTAGGCCCGCAGTGCGTCGACGAGCTGGTCGACACTCGTCAGGTCGAGGTCGTTCGTCGGCTCGTCGAGCACCAGCAGCTGCGGCGGCGGGTCGGCCAGCACCAGGCTCGCCAACGCCACCCGGAAGCGCTCCCCGCCGGACAGCGCCCCGGCGAGCCGGTCGACGGTGTCGCCGCGCACGAGGAACTTCGCGAGGCGGTTCCGGACCTCGGCGACGGGGACGTGCGGAGCGTCCCGGCGCACGTTGTCGAGCACCGTGGCGGTGTCGACGAGGGTGTCCTTCCGCTGCGGCAGGTACGCGATCCGCTCGACGTGGGCGACGGCACCGGTGTCGGGCAGCGGGTGCTCCCGGGCATCCGGCGCCCCGACGAGCTGTTCGAGCAGGGTCGACTTGCCGACGCCGTTGTCCCCGGTGACCGCGACCCGCTCCGGCCCCTGCAGGATCACGTCCCGCCCCCGCACCGTGACGGTCGCGATCTGCCGTGACGCCGGCACGTCCGGGTCGGGCAGGGTCACGTGGATGGACTCGTCGTCGCGCAGCCGGAGTTCGGCCTCGCGCTTGGTGGCGAGTGCGGCGGCCTCGTCGTCCGCGTACCCGACGCGCAGCCGACCGGCGGTCTCCTGTGCCTTCTTCCGCTGCTCGTTCGCCAGGATCTTCGGCATCGAGCGGCCCGCCTTCTCGCCGGCCTTGGCGCGCCGGGCGATCTTCGTCTCGGCCTCGATGCGCTGCCGCTTCTCGGTGCGGTGTCGCTGTTCGGCGACCCGGACCTCGCGTTCGACGGCCGCCTGCTGCACGGCCAGGTGCTCCTCGAACGCGCTGAACGTCCCGCCGAACACGGTCATCGCGCCGGCGCGGAGCTCGCACGTCTCGTCGACGTGCTCGAGGAGTTCCCGATCGTGACTGACCACCACGAGGGTGCCGCGCCAGTCGTCGACCAGGTCGAGCAGGAGCCCCCGTGCCCGACGGTCGAGGTTGTTCGTCGGTTCGTCCAGGAACGCGATCGGACGGCCGCGCAACCGCACCCCGGCGACGGCGACGAGCACGGACTGGCCGCCCGACAGCGTCGACACCGGGCGTTCCAGATCGGCGCCGTCGAGTCCGACACTCGCGATCGCCGCGGCGGCCCGTTCCTCGAGGTCCCAGTCGTCGCCGACCGCCTCGAAGTGCTCGGGCGACGCGTCACCGGACAGCACGGCCCGGAGCGCGGTGAGCGTCGACCGGATGCCGAGCAGGTCGGCGACGGCGTCGTCGATCCCGGTTGCCAGGCGTTGCGGCAGGTGGTCGACGGGGCCGGACGTGGAGATGGTGCCCGACGTGGGGTGGAGCCGGCCGGTGGCGAGCCGGACCAGCGTTGACTTGCCGGCCCCGTTCCTCCCGACCAGGCCGGTCCGGCCACGCCCGAAGGCGGCGGTGAGGTGGTCGAGCGCGACGGTGCCGTCGGGCCAGGCGAAGGTGACGTCGTGCAGGACGACGGATGGACTGCTGGGCATGGGGATGCCTCCCGGTGTCGATGCTGGGCGCACGACACCGAACCCACCACTTCAGCGGTGGAGCGCCCGACGGGCGCGCGCGATCACGGTGTCAGCGCGTGGGCTGAGCAGAACCGGTGATCGACAGCAATCCGTCTTCTTCCGTCGGGTACCCCCGTGTCCGCCATCCGTGCCGCCGGTCGGTCTCCCGCCCCGGGGGCCTCGTGATGACGACGAGGTGGCTCCCACGGTAATCCCGGCCACGGGGACGCGCAAGGGATGACAGGCTGGGGGCATGCCGGAGAACCTGTTGCCGAACCCCTCGACGAACCCCGAGACCCTGCTCCCCGCCGAACCCGAGGTGACCGCGGCGCTCGCCGCCGACACCCCCGTCGCCAGCGTGGTGGTGTCGCACCCGTCGTCGAGCCTGGCGTGGGCTCTGCTCGCCGACGAGGCCTGGGAGCGCGGCGCGAGCCTGGAGTCCTACGCCTACGCCCGCGTCGGGTACCACCGCGGGCTCGACGCCCTGCGGAAGGCAGGGTGGCGCGGTGCCGGTCCGGTGCCGTGGTCGCACGGCCCCAACCGTGGGGTCCTGCGGGCCCTGTTCGCGCTGCGCCGTGCGGCCGAGGCGATCGACGAGCCCGGCGAGCCCGAGCGCTTGACCGACTTCCTGAACGCGAGCGACCCCGAGGCCCTGCGCGCCCTGTCCGCGGGCGCGTAGCGCGGTCGCGGCGCGGTCGACAGATCGCGCCCCGTGATCGTCGTCGCGCCCCGAAGAGCCGGGGCGCGACGACGCCAGCGGGGCGCGGACGGGCCGGACCCCACCCGACCCCTACGCCAGCACCACGCTCCACGAGAACGCCTGCGGCCAGAGCTGGTGCTCCGGCAGCACGTCGAGGCCGCACGCCCGGCTGCCGAGCCCGTGCTGCGCCGCGTCGAGGTACAGGTACAGGTGGTCCGACGTCGGCAGCTCGTACGGGTGCTCGGCGCGGTCGATCTGCTGCGCGGTCCACGGCGACAGGGTGAAGCCCGCACGGTGCGCCCCCACGGTCGACACCGTGAACGGCCCGACCGACAGCTCCCGCAACAACGGTCGGTGCCCGGTCTCCTGCGGCCGCGAGTACTCGACCCCGAGCGACCGCACCGGGGCGGTGAACCGACCGACACGGGCAGCGTGCGACGAGTCCGCGTACGACTCGAGCGGTCCGGTGCCGAACCACGTGGCCGTCTCGTCGGCCAACCCGGCCGGCAGGTCGAACCGCACCCCGATCCGCGGCCAGGTGACGTCCCACGCCCCGAACGGCACCGCGTCGGTCTGCAGCACCAGCCCGTCGGACGTCAGGGTCCAGCGGTGCGTGACCTCGAGGCCCCACCCGCTGTTCGCAGCCGCCACACGCACCCGCTGTTCCAGGCCGGAGTCGGTCCGTGCCACCGACACCAGGCGGTGGGTCAGCCGGTCCAGTCCACGGTCACGCCAGCGCGATGCCGACGGGGGAGCATCGGGGTCACCGACACCGTGTGTCAGCACCGGGTCGGCCGTCTCGTAGCCGCCCTGCGACGCCAGTCGGTCGTTGTCGGTCGGGGCGCGCCAGAGTTCCAGGCGAGGGCCCGCGACCTCGTGTCCCTTCCAGGACACCAGGTCGCCGCGGTCCGAGAACGTCCCGTCGCCGAGACGGTCGCCGTCCCACCCCTGCCGGGAGGCCCGTGGTGCGTCCGCCACACGGCTCGCGACGAGCCGCTGGGTGCGTGCGACGACGTGGCCGGTGTCCGCCCACGCGGTCGGGCCCGCCAGTTCGGCGGTCAGGTCGAGCCAGAGTTCGTCGCCGGGGGCGAGTTCGGCCGTGGCCGCGTCGAGCACCTCGGACGGCACCGGGACGGTCGCCGACTCGCGGGCCGCCACCACACCGGCGGCGAACCGACCGGACGCCTCGACGACGCCGTTGCGCGACAGGGTCCAGCAGAACCGCAGCCCGGCGGTCGAGGCCGAGTGGTACCGGTTCTCGACCAGGATCGTGGTGTCCGACACCGCCAGGCGGATCGGGGCGACGACGGCCGCGAACTCGGCGAGCCCCGGCGTCGGGGAGTCGTCGGGCAGGACCAGGCCGTCCATCACGAAGTTGCCGTCGTGCACGACCTCGTGGAAGTCGCCGCCGTAGGCGTAGTAGTCCTGCCCGGACGCCGTCTGCGCCAGGAGCCCGTGGTCACGCCACTCCCACACGAACCCACCGTGCAGGCGTGGGTACCGGTCGACCAGCGCCTCGTACTCGGCGATCTGGCCGGGGCCGTTGCCCATGGCGTGCACGTACTCGCAGTGGATGAACGGCTTCGAGCGCTGCCGTGCGGCCTCGGCCGGACCGCAGCCGAGCAGGGGCGTCGGGGTGCCGCCACCGATGGACTCGGTCTCCTGCAGCGACGGGTACATCCGCGAGTACACGTCGGTGTACTCGCCCGTGTAGTCGCCCTCGTAGTGCACGGGCCGCTCGGCGTCGCGGTCGTGCACCCACTGCGACATCGCCGCCAGGTTCCGGCCGGTGCCGGACTCGTTGCCGAGCGACCACATCACGATGGACGGGTGGTTCTTGTCCCGCTCGACGGTCCGTGCGACGCGGTCGAGGTAGGCGTCCGCCCAGGCTGGGTCGTCGGAGGGGTTGCCGACCCAGCCGGTGAAGATGAACCCGTGGGTCTCGAGGTCGGTCTCCAGGATCACCCAGAAGCCGAGCTCGTCGGCGAGGTCCAGCACGCGGGGGTGCGGTGGGTAGTGCGAGGTGCGGATCGCGTTGACGTTGTTGCGCTTCATGAGCGCCATGTCCGCGCGGGCGTGCTCCTCGTCGAAGACGCGGCCGCGCACGGGGTGGGTCTCGTGCCGGTTCACGCCGTGGAACACCACGCGCTCGCCGTTCACCAGGAACCGGTCGCCCTCGATCGACACGGTGCGGAAGCCGAGCCGGAGCGAGACGGTCTCGCCACCGTCGGCGCCGCCCGCCGCCGTCCCGGTCGCGGCAGAGTCCGTCGACAGCGTGGCGTCGTACAGCTTCGGCAGCTCCGCGCTCCACGGCTCGACGCCCTCGACCTCGATCGGGGCGATGTCGTCAGCCGTCGCCCAGGTCACGTCGACGCCCAGGTCGGGCACCGCGAACCGCACCGGGAAGCCGGCGTCCAGCGTCGGGAACGTGATGGTCCCGCTGCCGGTCGCCGGTCGTCCGGACGCCGCCGTCCCGGCCGTCGCAGCGGTGCCGAGCGTCGGAGCCCACGAAGCCCGAACGAACACGTCGTCGATCGGCGCCGTGGGACGGGCGAGCAGCGTGACGTCGCGGAAGATCCCCGGCAGCCACCACTGGTCCTGGTCCTCCAGGTACGAGGCCGCCGACCACTGGTGCACCCGCACGGCCAGGTCGTTCGACCCCGGACGGAGCAGCTCGGTCACGTCGAACTCGGTCGCCAGGCGGGACCCGGTCGACCATCCCACGAGCGTGCCGTTCAGCCACACCCGGAAGTGCGACTCGACCCCGTCGAACCGCAGCAGCACCCGACCGGCCGCTGCGAACGACGCCGGCAGCTCGAACGTGCGCCGGTGGTCACCGGTGGGGTTCTCGTCCGGCGGGTGCGGCGGGTCGATCGGGAACGGGTACTGCAGGTTCGTGTAGCTCGGCGACCCGTGCCCGTGCAGCACCCAGTGCGACGGCACCGGGAGCTCGCCCCACGCGGGGTCGTCCTCCACGGCGGCGCCGGTCGCGAACGCGTCGGACACCGACGCGACCGGCGACCACCGGAAGCGCCAGTCGCCGTTCAGTGACAGCGATGGTGCGTCGGTGTGGAGCGCGGCCCGCGGAGGGAGCCGTGATGCCGAACCCGGCGAGGTCGAGTGGAGGTCGTCGAGTGCGGAGTTGGTCAACCCTTGACCGATCCTTCCGTGAGGCCCCCGCGCCAGAAGCGCTGCAGGACGATGATGGCGATGACGAGCGGGATGACCGAGACGAGCACCCCGCCGGTGGTGAGCTGGTAGAACTCCGGCAGGCGGTCGACCTGCGAGCGCCAGTTGTTCAACCCCAGTGTGATCGGGTACAGCTTCTGGTCTGCCAGCATGATGAGCGGCAGGAAGAAGTTGTTCCAGATGCCGACGACCTGGAACAGGAACACGGTCACCAGGGCCGGGGTCATCTGGCGGAGCACGACGGTGTGGAAGATCCGGAGCTCGCCGGCGCCGTCGATGCGTGCCTGCTCGAGGAGCGTGGTGTCCACCGACGCAGCGGCGTACACGCGGCACAGGAACAAGCCGAACGGGGAGACGAGGCTCGGGATGAGCACGCTCCAGTAGGTGTCGGTCAGGCCGAGGGTCGAGAACAGCAGGAACAGCGGCAGCGCCGTCGCGGTGCCCGGCACGAGCACGCCGCCGAGGATCGTGCCGAACACGAACTGCCGACCCTTGAAGTCGTACTTCGCCAGGGCGTACCCGCCGGCCGCCGCGAAGTAGGTCGCCAGGACCGCACCGACGCCGGAGTACAGGATGCTGTTCGCGATCCAGCGGACGAAGATGCCGCCGTCGTACGTGAAGACCTGCTGCAGGTTGCTCCACAGTGCGAACTCGCCGCCGAACCAGAACCCGTTCGTCGAGAACAGCGCGCCGGTGGTCTTCGTCGCGGCGATGACGACCCAGTACAGCGGGACGAGGAAGTACAGCGCGACGATGACGAGGATGCCCGTCACGACGATCTGCGAGCGGGGGGACCGGTCGAGCTTGCGGCGCTGGTGCGCGGAGATCGACGTGGTGTCCACGGGGACGGCGGTCTTCGCCGTGGCCGGCGCTTCGATGGCTTCGCTGGTCATGCGTCCGCCCCCTTCGTTCCGTTCTGCAGACCGGACCTGGCCTGGAGGCCCGGTGCGGCTTGGGAAGTACCCGTGCTGCCTGCCGCGGCGCGCGTCTGGAGCGCGGTGCGGGCCTCCAGGCCGTCACGCTTGGCGCGCTTGCGCCGGTCGCGTTCGTCCTTCGGCGCGCGGTTCGTCAACGCGAGGAACGCGAACGACAGGATGAACGCGGCCAGCGCGATGATGACCGCCTGCGCACTCGCGACGCCGTACTCGTTGAACGCGAACGCGTTCGTGTACGCGGCGTAGTTCGGCGTGTACTCGGTGTCGATCGCCGGGGCAACCGTGGACAGGATCTGCGGCTCCGCGAAGAGCTGCAGCGTCCCGATGATCGAGAACACCGTCGTGAGCACCAGGGCCGGCGCGATGAGCGGGATCTGGATCCGCCATGCGACCTGGAACGGGCCGGCACCGTCCATCTTGGCGGCCTCGTAGACCTCGCCGGGGATCGACTTCAGCTGCGCCACGATGATGAGCATGTTGTAGCCGGTGTAGGTCCACGTGACGATGTTCGCGATCGACCACAGCACGCTGTTCGCGCCGAGGAAGTCCGGCTGCAGCCCCATCGACTGCAGCAGCGACACGATCGGCGACAGACCGGGCACGTACAGGAACGACCACAGGATCGTCGCGATGACGCCGGGGACGCCGTACGGCATGAAGTAGATCGCGCGGAAGAAGCCCGGCCAGCGGGCGCTCGCCGACTCGAGCAGCAGCGCCAGGATCGTGCAGGCGATGATCATCACCGGGACCTGCACGATGCCGAAGAGCAACATGCGGCCGATCGAGGCGACGAAGCCGGAGTCCTGCAGGGCGATCGCGTAGTTGTCGAAGCCGGCGAACTTGCCGACGACGCCGTCCTCGCCGAACAGACCCTCGCGGTCGACGGTCGTGAACGACTGGAACAGGGCGCTGATGATCGGGATGATGAACGTCAGCAGGAACAGGGCCAGGAACGGCGCGAGCAGGATCCACGGAGCACGCTTCTGCGCACTCGTGGCCTTCGTGCTCGTGCGGAAGGCGGGTCGCGTGCTGGTCTGCTGGCTCATCGTGCCGTCCTGACGCTGAGGCCCTTGTCCTTGAAGGACTGGACGATCTCCCGCTGGGCGAGTTCCACCGCGTCGGAGAGCTTGAGGCCGGAGGTGAGCTTCCGGCGGAACTGGTTCTGCAGGCTCGTGAACGCCGACTGGGTCACGGGGGACCACGACCAGTCGATGTTCTGCTCCTTCGAGGCAGGCACGAAGACATCCTCGTTGTAGTTCTGGCCGGAGAACCACTTCGACGGCTGCTCGCGCTGCTTGCCGATGTAGTCGACCGCGGGCGACCAGCCGATGCCGCAGTACTTGATCATCGCGTCGATGCCCTCCTTCGAGGTGGTCATCCAGGTGATGAACTCGAGCGCTTCCCTCGGGTGCTTCGCGTTGGCCAGGACCGCCGCCGTCGAACCGCCGATGGCGCTCGAGCCGAAGCCGTCGGCGCCCCACTTCTGCATCGGGGCGACCTTCCACTTGCCCTCGCCGCCCTGCACGGACTCGATCAGGGCGTCGCCCCAGCTCGCGCTCGTGACCGCGGCGATCTTGCCGCTCGCGGCCGAGGCGTACCAGCCGGGGGAGTACGCACCGGCGCTGGTGTCGACGAGCTCGTCGTCGATGACCCCGTCGAAGAAGTCCGCCACCATCAGGGTCTTGTCGTCGGTCATGTCGACGACCCACTCGTCACCGTCGACCTTGAACCAGCGGGCGCCGGCCTGCTGCGCGTACGCGGCGAACGGCGACGCGTCCGAGACCGGGAACACCTCGAGGTAGTTCTGCTTGCCGGTCTTCCGGACCTTCTCGGCCAGGTCGCGCCACTCGTCCCACGTCGTCGGGGGTTCGCCGCCGGCCCGCTCGAGCAGGGCGGTCTGGTAGTAGAACCCCATGGGGCCGGTGTCCTGCGGGATGCCGTAGACGCCGTCCACGAAGGACACCTGCGCCCACGCGGCTTCGTCGTACTTCGACTCGAAGTCCTTCGCGCCGTAGCGGGCGAGGTCGACGAGACCGTTGGCGAGCATGAACTCGGGGATCTGCCGGAGCTCGACCTGACCGATGTCCGGACCGCCGCCGGCCGCCAGCGCGGAGTACATCTTCTGGTACCCGCCGCTGTTGCCGCCGGGGATCCAGTTCGCCGACACCTGGATGTCCGGGTGCGTCTTGTTCCAGACGTCGCAGACCTTCTGCAGGTCCTTCAACCAGGCCCAGTAGGTGAGCTGGACGGTCTCGCCCGACGCGGCGGCCGGCACGAGGGCGGCCTTGTTCACGTTGGTGGAACCGGGGACCGTGCAGCCGGCGAGCAGCCCTGCCGCCGCCGTGCCGATGCCGAAGCCCAGGAGTTGTCGTCTGGAGATGGGTCGTGGTCGTGGCGTCATTGCCGCACTCCGGTTCGTCGTCGATTCGGGGTCCAGGTCAGCCAACCACAAAACCGAGCGTCGTTGCAGATTCGCGCCTGGGTGTTCGCTCCCGACTGTGGACGCCCGGTGGCGGCGAGGTGGAGTGTGGTCGCACGTGAGAGCGCCGGGGCTCATCGGCTCCGGCAACCGTCCGAGAGGAGCTGCCATGACGTCGACCAACGCGACGAGCGAACTGCACCGGATCCTGGGAGAGCGACTGGAGGGCGGCGGCACCTGGGCCTGGGCCTACGCCGACGTCTCCGGCAACGTCGAGGATCCCCGACGACAGGCGGCGCTCAAGCTCCGCGGTGTCGAGGAGGGGCTCCGGGCACAGGGGGCGTCCGACGAGGTCGTCGACGCCGTCGCCGGTGAGTTCGAGCAGGAGCCCGGTGTCCCCTCACCCGTCACCCGGTACGTGCTCGTGCACGACGGCGAGGTCGTGCTGAGCGAGGTCCTGCCCGGGCCGCTGCACGGATCGGAGTCGGTCGGCGTCGGAGCCGTGCCGGACCTGGTGCCGCTCGTCGCCCACCGTCCCGTCGACCTGCCGTTCCTGGTGGTCCACGCCGGCAAGGAGGGCGGGGCCTTCCGTGCCTACCGCCTCGGCCACGCCCCGGTCGCGGCCGACGCGTCCGAGCAGCAGGTGGCGGGCCGGAACGACACCCTGCACTACGCCAAGGCCGGCACCGGGTGGAAGCAGCCGCACTGGCAGCAGCACACCGAGGAGATCTGGAAGCAGAACTCGTCGGAGACCGCCGCCGCCGTCGACGAGGTCGTGCGGACGATCCGCCCCGGACTCGTCGTCGTGGCCGGTGACGTCACCGCGCGCGAGCTGCTGGTGAAGGCGCTCTCGTCGGAGACCCGTGCACTCGTGTCGGTGTTCCCGGGCGACCCCCGTGCCGACGCCGGCTCGAAGCAGGCGTTCGTCGAGCACGTCGAGACCGCGCTGGCCCGCGTCGTCGCCACCCGCCGTCACGACCTCGAGGACTCCCTCCGCACGCACGTCGGCCGTGGCGACAACCAGGTCGTCACCGGCCTCGGACCCGTCGTCGAAGCGCTGCAGCAGGCCCAGGGCGCGACCGTCGCGCTCGACGCCGTGGCCATCGGCGACCGGACACTGCTCGCGCTCGCCGGGGCGCCGTGGGTCGCCACCGCACCGGAGCAGGCCGCGGGGACGCCGGTCATCGGCGCGGTGCCGGCGGTGTGCGCGCTCGTGCGGGCCGCGGTGCTGACCGACGCCGAGCTCGTGCTCGTCAACGCCGCGTCGCTGCCCGGTGGCGCTCCCGCCGCCGCACTGCTCCGCTGGCCCGTCGGCCCGGTGGTCCCCGCCTGAGCCGGAGCGCGCGCGTACCTGGTCGAAACGGGCGTACCTGGTCAGTTCTTTCGACCAGGTACGCCCGTTCCTACAGTGCATCGCACGCGTCCTGGGAAGGAACGAACCGGTCCGGCGCTCAGTCGTGCGACCGGTCCGCGCGCGGGACCAGCGGGAGTGCCAGCAGTGGCAACACGGCCACGATGCCGAACGACGCCGCGAACCCGAGCGCCGTCACCAGGGCGCCGATGCCCGGACCGACGGCGCTCGCCGCGATGAACTGCCCGGTGTTCTGCGTGCCGAGGGCCCGACCGGACCAGAACGGCCCGGCCGCCTCGGCGACCGACGTGTAGGCCAGGCCGTTGTCCGCCACGGTGACGCTCGTCGCGATGACCAGGAACACGGCTCCGACGGCCAGGTGCGTGACGTCGACGAGCGCGAGCAGCCCCATCACGACGGCGGCGCTCACGACGACGATCCGCAGCGGGCCGACGCGTGAGCCCGCGCAGTCGCTCCACACCCCGACCAGGATCCGCCCGATCGCCCCGACGAACTGCGACGCCCCGACGAGCAGCCCCGCCCCGGCCGTCGACCAGCCCAGTCCGACGAGCCACACCAGCCCGTAGGTCGACAGCGTGAACTGCGGCACCACGAGCAGGATCGACACCGCGTGGATCCGCCAGAGGAACCCGCTCGCCCGGTACGGGTTCGCCGTCGCATCGGCCGGCGCCGTGTGCCGGGCCGGTCGGGGCGGGTTCTGGATGCCGACGGCGCAGAGCACCGCGAGCACGGCGCAGAGGACGATCGGCAGGACGAGGGCCGCGCGGATCCCGGATCCCTCGGCGAGCTGTGGCACCGTGACCGCCGCGAGCGTGACCCCGAGCGGCTGCGACATCTGCCGGATGCCCATCGCGAGCCCGCGCCGCTCCTTCGGGAACCACCCGACGACGACCCGGCCGCTCGCGGCGTTCGTCGACGCGCTCGTCATGCCGCCCAGCAGGAACGCCAGCCCGAGCAGGACCGGGTCACCCGCGGCGAGCCAGGCCCCGACCACCGCGAGGGTCGTCAGCACGAGTCCGCCGGCGATCACGATCCGTTCACCGATCCGGTCGGTGATCGCGCCCCAGGCGATGAGCGTCAGGACCATGCCGAACGTCGGTGCTGCGGCGAGCACGCCTGCGACGGTCAGGGACGTGCCGTTCGCGTGCAGGTACGGGATGAGCAGCGCGGGAGCCGTCACCACGAGGGTCCCGGCGGCCTGCGCGGCGACCCCGAGCGCGAGCATCGCCCACGCTCTGCGGCCGATCGTGGTGGGCGTCGGTGGTGCGGCGGTCGCGGTCATCGTGGTGGCTCGCATCGTTTCATCTCGGAAGCAATTGGTATACCACAACGGTATACCATTCCGACGGTGTCCCCGCTAGAGTTGTTGGCCGTGACCGACACGACCGATGCAACCCCGGTGTCGCAGACGGCCCAGCTCTACGACAACCTGCGTGCCGCGATCCTGACGCTCGACATCGCGCCGGGCGAGCGTATCTCGGAGCGCGGTCTCGAAGCGCGGTTCCACGCCTCGCGGACCCCCGTCCGTGCCGCACTGTCGCGACTCGAGCGCGAGGGCCTCATCCTGCACGAGGGTCGCTCGTGGACGGTCACTCCGATCGACCTCGACGAGATCGCCTCGCTCGCCGAACTCCGGGGCGTGCTCGAACCCGCCGCTGCCCGACTCGCGGTCGAGCGGGCGAGCGCCGAACAGCTCGCAGAGGTCCGCGGGCACCTCGACGCCCTGCGCCCGACGCCCGACCAGCAGGCCGGCATCCGGATGGGCTCGACGTTCCACCTCGACCTGGCGGCGCTCGGCGGCAACCGGTTCGTCACCGACGCGATCGCCGATGCCCTGACCCGTCTCGAGCGCACCCGGTGGATCGAGGTGCGCACGCCCGAGGCCCGCGACGCCGCATGGGACGAGCACAGCGCCATCATCGACGCCGTGCGCGACGGCGACGCCGACCGTGCGGCCGAGCTCGTCGCAGCGCACGTCGCCGGGACGAACGACCGGTTGCTCGGCTGGATCGCCCAGGAACGCCGTCGGTTGCGCGGCGCGGGCATGACGATCGTCGGGGCGACCGAACGCTGACGCGAACCGCGTGACCTGACGGGGCGCGCGGCGCAAGACCGGTCCGCCGTGGCGCGAGCCGGGCCCTGGACGCGACCCTGCTTGAGACGCGACCCGACAACACGTGCCGGTCCGCGCCTCCTGGCCGTCGCCCGGTCGACGTCGGACGTGACCCGCTACGGGCGGTCCGCGCGCTCCTCCGTCGCGTCGAGCTGGTCGAACGTCGAACCGTCGCCGGCGGTTCGCTCGAGGAGCGCGTCGCGCACCTCGGCCTCGTCGTGGCTCGCGCGGTTCGCCAGCTTGCTTCCGGATCGTGTCGCCTGTGACATGTCGGTGTCCTTCCCCTGCGTGTGGGCATCGTGGTGTGCGCGGGCATCCTGCCCGCCGGTGCGCTTCCTCACGGGACGTACTGAGGTCGTGACAGTGTCGCGCGGTCGCTCCGGCCGCCGCAAGGGCTTTCGTCACATGTGGAGAAGTGCCGTGACGGAGCGTGCCTAGGATGGTGCGGCCGCGCCGCCCCGGTGCGCACCAGCGGACGTCGGACGGGAGGCACGGCTTGGCTGCACCACGTACCGCACCTCCCACGGTCTACGACGTGGCCAGTGCCGCGAACGTCTCGATCGCGACCGTCTCGCGCGTGCTCCGCACGCCGGACGCCGTCCGCGAGGGCACCCGGGACCGCGTCCAGGCGGCGATCCGCAGCCTCGGCTACGTCCCCTCCGGCAACGCCCGAGCCCTCGCCGGCAAGCGCACCGGCGTCGTCGGTCTGCTGCTGCCCGGGTTCGACGTGGTGCCCGACGAACGGCCGGACCTGGTCACCGACGGGGGCGTCCGCGTGGTCGACGACCGCCGACACGTGACGCAGCCGTTCTCCTCGAACCTGTACTTCGACGAGGTCCTGCGGGGCGCCGAGACCGAGGCCTGGCAGCGCGGACTCGCGCTCATGGTGGCCGCCGGTCGTGGGTCCTCGCGCGACGTCATCGTCAACGACGTCGCCGGCCGGGTGGACGGCCTCGCCGTGCTCGCGCAGACCGTGCCGGACGACCTGCTCGAGCACGTCGCCCGTCGGATCCCGGTCGTGGTGCTCGCCGACGATCGGCGGTCGCACGGGTTCGACTCCGTGAGCGTGGACAACAGCGCCGGCATGCGGACGCTCGCATCGCACGTGATCGGGCGGCTCGGCATCCGGTCGCTCGCGTACGTCGCTGGGCCGATCGACTCGCCGGACGACATGGAGCGCTCGACGGGCTTCCGGTCGGCGTTGGCGGACCACGGGGTGCCGGCGTCGTCGGTCCGGGTCGTGCACGGTGACTTCGGTCGGGCGCGGGCGCGCGAGCTGGCGGCGACGCTGCTGGCGGACGACGTGCCCCGGGCCATCGTGTGCTCGAACGACCAGTCGGCGCTCGGAGTGCTCGACGCCGCCACTGCCCGGGGCCTGCGCGTGCCCGAGGACGTCGTCGTCACCGGGTTCGACGGCATCGACGCCGGGCGCTTCTCGTCGCCGCGGCTCACCACGGTGCACCAGCCGATGGGGGAGCTCGGACGTGCGGCGGTGCGGGCGATCGTCGATCGGCTGGACCGTCGCGAGGGGCCGCCGCGCGCCGTCCGGCTGCCGGTCGAGGTGCTGCTGCGCGAGAGCTGCCCGCCGGCGCTGTGACGAGCGGCGCGGCGAGCGGTGCGGCGGTGCGTCCGCACCGTGCGGCTTTGCTCATCCCGTGCGACGTTGACCGCCCGGTGCGGGCCTGTAACCGCGCACGGAGCGGGCAGCCTCGCGCCCGGCGACGGAACGCGCACCGTGCGCAGCGACCCTCGCTCCGACCCTCGCTGCTGCCGCCCGCAGCTGCGTACCGCCCCGGCACGGAACCCCGGTGTTGCGCGACGCGATGTAAGCGCATACATTGGCGCAGTACCGATTCGACACGGAGGTCGACCGAGCAATGACGCTTCCCCCACAGCGCACGCGCGGCAAGCGCGACCCCGGGACCCGCGCTCCCGGAACGCGCCCCGGCAGCACCCGACGACGCGGACGCCTCGTCGCGGCGATCGCCGGGCTCGCAGCCGTGGCCCTCATGGCCACGGGCTGCAGCATCCAGGTCCGGTCCGAACCCGATCCCACGATCGGCAAGGACACGATGCTCATCAACGCGGACCACGGCAACCCGCTGTTCGACCGCAACTTCAACCCGTACATCGCGAACGCCCGCACGGCCTCCAAGTGGATGTACGAGCCGCTCATCGAGATCAACCCCCTCGACGGCAAGGGCACCCCGTGGCTGGCCAGCAAGTGGAGCCAGCCGGACGCCAGCACGATCGACATGACGATCCGCCAGGGCGTCGAGTGGTCGGACGGCTCGCCGTTCTCCGCGAAGGACGTCGTCTTCACGTTCGACCTGCTCAAGAAGTTCCCGGCGATGGACGTCAAGGGCGCCTGGCAGCACATCAAGAGCATCGAGGTGGACGGCGACCACGTCGTCTTCCACCTCAAGAGCGACGACGTGCCGAGTCTGAACATCATCGGCGCGACGTACATCCTCGGCGAGCAGCACTGGGGCGGTGTGAAGGACCCCACCACCTGGCGGGACCCGAACCCGGTCGGCACCGGTCCGTTCGTGCTCGGCAACTACACCGACCAGCAGTACTCGATGGACAAGAACCCGACGTACTGGCAGGCCGACAAGATCGCCATCAAGCACCTCATCCTGCCGGCGACGAACACGCAGCTCGACACCGTCACCCGCGGCTACGACTGGGCGTACTCGTTCATCTCGGACGTCAAGGGCACCTGGGGCGCCGCGTCGAAGACGAACCAGTGGTGGTTCCCGGCCGGTGGTGTGATCGGCCTCATCCCGAACCTGACGAAGGCGCCGTACAACGACGTCAACGTCCGCAAGGGCATCTCGCTCGCGCTGAACCGTGACGACATCGCCGAGACCGCGTCCGAGGGCAACCTGGCAGCAGCGGGCCAGACCGGCCTGATCCTGCCGAACCAGGAGCAGTACCTCAACCCGGACATCCCGGACAAGGGCATGATCACGCAGGACGTCGACGCTGCGAAGGCCGCGTTCGCGAAGTCCGGCTGGACCGAGCAGGGCGGGAAGATCGTGAAGGACGGCAAGCAGCTGTCCATCACCATCATGACCGCGAACGGCTACTCGGACTGGCTCCGCGCCGCGCAGGAGGTCCGTCGTGACCTGACGGCCATCGGCGTGAAGGTGACGATCCAGGCACCACAGCCCGCCGGGTACCAGCAGAACATCAACAACGGCACCTTCGACATGGCGATGGGCGGCATGGGCAACGGTGACGTCTACCAGGCGTTCAACTCCCTGCTCAGCAGCGACTTCTACCAGCCGGTCGGCAAGTCGACGGTGAACAACTACGAGCGCTACAAGAACGCCGACACCCAGAAGCTCCTCGACGAGTACAAGGCGACGACGGACACGGCGAAGCAGCAGGAGATCCTCAATCAGCTGCAGGAGATCGTGTACGACGAGCTGCCCGTGATCGGCATGTACTACGGCGGGCTCTGGGGGCTGTTCAACACCGGCAAGTTCGTCGGTTGGCCCAGCGCCGAGGACCCGTACATGGCCCCGCAGAACTACGACTCCGCACCGCTGCTCATCTTCTCGAAGCTCCGGCTCCGGGACAGCGCAGCCGGCCAGGAGATCCTGAAGCAGCAAGAGGACCAGAAGTGAAGTACATCCTCCAGAAACTCGTCCTCTTCGTCCTGACCCTCTGGGCCGCGGTCACGCTGAACTTCGTGCTCCCACGCCTGATGCCGGGCAGCCCGTCGGACGCCGCGCTGGCGAAGCTCAGCCAGAACGGCCCCGTCACCGAAGCCACCAAGAAGGCCATCGAGGCCCAGCTCGGCGTCCCCACGGGCAACCTGTGGGACCAGTACGTCAACTACCTGCACCAGGTCGTCACGCTCGACTTCGGGGTGAGCTACACGTTCTACCCGCAGCCCGTCGGCGACCTCGTGTCGAAGGCCCTGCCGTACACGCTCATCCTGGTCGGCGTCGTCACGATCCTCGCGTTCGTCCTCGGCACCCTGATCGGCGTCGCGGCGGCGTGGAAGCGCGGCACCTGGCTGGACTCGCTCCCGACGCTGTCGGGGTCGTTCATGTCGACGTTCCCGTACTTCTGGACCGCCCTGCTCCTGCTGTTCTTCCTCGGATACGTGCTGCACTGGTTCCCGACCACGGGTGCCTACTCGGCGACCACCACCCCGGGGCTCAACGGAGCGTTCGCAGCCGATGCCCTGCAGCACGCGGTGCTGCCGGCGGTCACGATCCTGGTGACGAGCCTCGGTGGCTGGATCATCGGCATGCGCAACGCGATGATCAACACGCTCGGTGACGACTACGTGACCTTCGCCGAGGCGAACGGTCTGCGCGGCCGCACCGTGGCCGTCCGGTACGCGGCGCGGAACGCGATCCTGCCGAACCTGACCGGCTTCGGCCTGGCACTCGGTGGCGTGGTCGGCGGTTCGGTGCTGGTCGAGCAGGTCTTCGGCTACCCCGGCATCGGCTACCTGCTGTTCAACGCCGTCATCGGGCAGGACTACCCGCTGATGCAGGCCCTCTTCCTGATGATCACCGTGTCGGTGCTCATCGCCAACTTCATCGTGGACGTCATGTACGGCGTCCTGGACCCGAGGACGCGTCGATGACCAACACGAGCACCCCCAACGCAACCGTCGCCGTTCGGACCCAGGACGAGCAGACGGCTCCGAGCCGCTGGCGCAGCATCGCCCGCCAGTTCGGCGTCGTCTGGTCGAACTCGAAGGCCCGGATCGGCATCATCATCCTCGCGGTGTTCGTGCTGGTCGCGATCTTCGCGCCGCTCCTGGCCCCGTACGGCGCCAGCCAGAACGGCTTCGCCCGGTCCGCCGACGCGACCGCCGACCACTGGATGGGCACTACCGCCGCCGGCGAGGACGTCCTGTCCCAGATCATCTACGGTGCTCGGATCTCCGTGATGGTGGGCGCCGTCGCCGGCATCCTGTCGACGCTCGTCGCCGTCGCGATCGGCCTCAGCTGGGGCTACGTCCGCGGGTGGATCGGCGAGGTCATCGGCTTCATCGTGAACCTGTTCCTGGTCATCCCGGGCCTGCCGCTGATGATCGTCATCGCGGCGTACCTGCAGAACGGCGGCATCGCGGTCATCATCGCGGTCATCGTCGTCACCGGCTGGGCCTGGGGCGCGCGCGTCCTGCGCAGCCAGACGCAGTCCCTGCGTGGCCGTGACTTCGTGACCGCCGCGCAGTTCTCCGGTGACGGTGCGACCCGCATCGTGTTCCGCGAGATCCTGCCGAACATGACCTCGCTCATCGTCGGCTCGTTCTTCGGGGCGGCCACGAGCGCGATCCTGGCCGAGGCGGGCCTCGAGTTCCTCGGGCTCGGCGACTCGTCGATCGTCAGCTGGGGCACGATCCTCTACTGGGCGCAGAACTCCAACGCGCTGCTCACCGGCCAGTGGATCCTGCTCTTCGCGCCCGGCCTCTGCATCGCGCTGCTCGCGATGAGCCTCACTCTGATCAACTTCGGCGTCGACGCCGTGTCCAACCCGCGGCTGCGCGAAGGCGCGCGCCCGAAGCGCAAGGAGGCGACCGCATGAGCGGCTCGCGAACGTACGCAGATGACGGCCTGGAGGCGCGGGACGGCGCCGCCACGGGCCTCCCGTCCGACGGTGGTGACGCCCAGGGCGTCCTGCTGGACGTCCGCGACCTGTCGGTCGTGTACGAATCGGCCGGCCAGACGGCCGTCCAGGCGGTCGACCACGTGTCGTTCAGCTTGCGGAAGGGCGAGTTCGTCGGCCTGGTGGGCGAGTCCGGTTCCGGCAAGTCGACGCTCGGCTACGCGCTGACGCGTCTGCAGAAGCCGCCGGCGCGGACGAACGGCGGCAGCATCGTCTTCAACGGCCACGACATCCGTGACCTCGACGAGGAAGCGCTCCGGCAGCAGCGCCAGGGCGGCTTCGCGATGGTGCTGCAGTCCGGCATGAACGCGCTCAACCCGGTGCGCACCGTCCGGAACCACTTCATCGACATCTTCAAGGCGCACGGCCACGTGTCGCGCGACCGTTGGGACGCCCGGATGAAGGAGCTCATCGAGAAGGTGAAGTTGCCGACGTCGATGCTCGCCCGCTTCCCGGGGGAGCTCTCCGGCGGCATGCGGCAGCGTGTCTCGATCGCCCTGGCCCTGTCGCTCGAACCGCAGCTCATGGTGTTCGACGAACCGACCACGGCGCTCGACGTACTCGTCCAGCACGCCGTCATGGACACGATCATCGAGCTGCAGCAGTCCGAGGGCTTCACGGCGATCCTGATCAGCCACGACCTCGGCATCGTGCTCGAGGCCACCGAGCGAGTGCTCGTCATGCACGAGGGCCGCATCGTCGAGGACGGCGGCTCGAAGGAGCTCCTGCGCAACCCGCAGGACGAGTACACGCAGATGCTGCTGTCGCACTACGCCGACCCGCGGGCCGAGGTCGTGTCCCTGCCCGGCTTCCCGGACCGGTCGCAGCGTGCGACGTCCGGCGAGAAGCGGCAGGAAGCGACGTCGTCGTTCAGCACCGTCGGGTCGCGTGAGCGCTCGGCGGCGAAGAACCCGATCGTCGTGTCGAACATCGTGAAGACCTACCCGGCGCCGCGTCGCGGCGAGCAGCCCGTGCAGGCGGTGCGCGACGTGTCGTTCACCCTCGAGCCGGGGCAGTCGCTCGCCCTGGTCGGCCAGTCCGGTTCGGGCAAGTCGACCATCGCGAAGCTCCTGACCGGGGTCGAGAAGCCGACGACCGGCACTGTCCGGTTCGGCGACCTCGACGTCGCACGCCTGGGCAAGCGCGGCCTGCGGGACCTCCGGTCCGAGGTGCAGATGGTGTTCCAGGACCCGTACGCGGCGCTCAACCCGCTGCACACCGTGGAGTACACGCTGTCCCGCCCGATCGCGAACTACACGGACCTGAAGGGGCAGGACGCGCGGCGCCGCGTGCTCGAGCTCCTCGAGACCGTGGGCCTGACCCCGGTGGAGCAGTTCGCGCAGAAGCTCCCGCACCAGCTCTCCGGTGGGCAGCGGCAGCGCGTCGTCATCGCCCGTGCACTCGCGTCCGACCCGCAGGTGATCATCGCCGACGAGCCGGTCTCGATGCTCGACGTGACCTTGCGCGCCGGCGTGCTCGCCCTGCTCGAGGACCTGCGCGAGCAGTGGGGCGTCTCGCTCCTCTACATCACGCACGACCTGCTCAGCGCGCGCCTCATCACCGACGACATCATGGTGCTCCACGAGGGTGCCGTGGTCGAGCGGGGACGGACGGCCGAGGTGCTGCAGAACCCGCAGGACCCGTACACGATCGCCCTGCTCGACGCCGTGCCGAACCCGCGTCGCACGCTGGGGCTGGGAGCGTCGCGAAGCGGCGCCGCGACGCCAGTGCCGAGCGAGCCTGCGAGCTCGGTCGGTGAGCGGGGTCGGCTGTGACCACGCTGCACGACTTCCCGGCGGTGCCGGCGTTCGGCCATCTGCCGACGCCGGACGGTGTGGACGTCGTCGGGATCGACCTGCCCGTCGGACGGCTCACCGCGTACCGGATCGTGCCGTCCGGAGTGTCGAAGGGTGTCGTGCTCATCGTCCCCGGGTACACCGGCTCGAAGGAGGACTGGCGCACGTTCCTGCCGCTCCTCCGCGACGCCGGGTGGTCGGCGGTGGCGATCAGCCGCCGTGGACAGGCCGACTCGGTCTCGCCCGACGACCGCACGGCGTACACGCTCGAGCAGGAGGCCGCCGACGTCGTCCGCGTCGCCGAACTGCTCGACGACGGCGCTCCGGTCCACCTCATCGGCCACTCGCTCGGCGGTGTGATCGTCCGTGCCGCGGCGATCGCCTCGCCGACGTCGTTCCGCGACGTGACGATGTTCTGCTCCGGCCCGCACGGCTGGTCGTACCGCAAGGCCGCGGAGAAGACGATCGTCGCCGACACGTGCTCCAACCGTGCGTTGTTCGACGCGCAGAACCCGCTCTGGGCCGGCCGCCCCGACGCCGAGCTCCCCGACGACGCCCGGATGGTCCGCGAGCGCTTCGACCACACGAGCGTGCTCAGCGTGCTCGGTGGCGCAGCGATCCTCGAGGACCGCGCTGACACCACCGAGGAACTCCGCGCAACCAGGCTGCCGCTGCTCGTCGCGCACGGCGTCTGGGACGGCGCCTGGCCGATCCCGTGGCAGGCGGACATGGCCTCGCGTCTCGGTGCGTCGTACGAGGTGATCGCCGAGAGCTACCACGGCCCCCAGATCGAGAACCCGCTCGGGACCGTTGCCGTCTTCGACGCCTTCCTGAGTCAGCACTGAAAGGACCCATCATCACCACGCTGAACTTCCCCGACGGCTTCCTCTGGGGCGCCGCCACCGCTGCGCACCAGATCGAGGGCAACAACGTCAACTCGAACTGGTGGGTGCACGAGCACGAGCCCGACACCACCATCGTCGAGCCGTCCGGCGACGCCGCGGACAGCTACCACCGCTACCGCGAGGACATCCGGATCGCCGCCGAGCTCGGCCTGAACTCGTACCGGTTCAGCATCGAGTGGGCGCGCATCGAGCCCGAGCGCGGGTTCGTCAGCCGCGCCGAGGTCGACCACTACCGGCGCATGGTCGAGACGTGCCACGAGTTCGGCATCGAGCCGATCGTCACCCTCATGCACTTCACGGTGCCGCGCTGGTTCGAACGCGACGGCTTCTGGCGCGCACCCGACGCGGCCGACCTGTTCGCCCGCTACACCGAAGCCGCGCTGCCCGTGGTGTCCGACGGTGTCCGGTACGTCTGCACGATCAACGAGCCGAACATCGCGGCGATGCTCGCCGGCGGCGAGGACGCGTCGAACCTGGTGGCGTACGGCCTGCCGAACCCGGACCTGGGCGTGGCCGACGCCCTGCTCGAGTCCCACAAGCGTTCGCGGGAGGTGCTCTCCCAGGTGGGTGGCATCCAGAGCGGCTGGACCGTCGCGACGCAGGCGTTCAAGTCAAACGGTGAGCCTGGCGCGGACGCGATGCTCCGCGAGTACGGGTACCCGCGCGACGACTGGTACCTCGAGAACGCTGCCGGCGACGACTTCCTCGGCGTGCAGGCGTACACCCGGACCTTCATCGGCGCTTCCGGCCCCTTGCCCGTGGCGGACGACGTCGAGACGACCCTCACCGGCTGGGAGTTCTACCCCGAGGCCTCGGCCGACGGGCTGCGCAGCGCGTGGGAGCTGTCCGGCGGTGTCCCGCTGATGATCACCGAGAACGGCATCGCCACCGCCGACGACTCCCGTCGCATCGCGTACACGCAGGGCGCCCTCGAGGGCATCCACCGCTGCATCGACGACGGCATCGAGGTCCTCGGTTACCAGCACTGGTCGCTCCTGGACAACTACGAGTGGGCGTCCGGCTTCCGTCCGACCTTCGGCCTGGTCTCGTGGGACGCCGAGACGTTCGAGCGCACGCCGAAGGGTTCGGCCCGCTGGTACGGCACGGTCGCGCAGGCGAACGCCCTCGAGACGGCGGAGTAGTCCGCCCGCTCGATCAGCTCCCCGAGTAGTAGTGCGCCAACTGCTCCGCGACCGCACGGTCGCGGAGCAGTTCTGCGCGAGCGGTGGCGGTCGAGCCCTCGTCGTCCTCGGCGTTCACGTCGACGTCGAGGGCGAGCACGGACCGCACCGTGTCCAGGTCACCGGAGTCGACCGCGGCGATCAGCAGGGACGCGCCCCGTGAGCCGAACGCCCTGGTGTCCGCACCCGCGCCGGCGAGCGAACGCACGATCGCGGCGTGGCCACCCCACGCAGCGCGGACGATCGGGGTGTTGCCGTCGGCGTCCCGTGCCTCCAGGTCGGCGCCCGCGCCGGTCAGCACCTCGACTGCCCGCCGAGCGTCGCGGTCGATCGCCAGCGTCAGCGGCGTCCGCCCCTCGGTGTCGGTGAGCTGCAGTGACGCACCGCGGCGCAGGAGCTCCTCGAGCATCTCGGGCCGGTCGAACCAGGCGGCGGCGTGCAGCGGGGCGAAGCCCCAGCGCGGGTCGACGTCGTCGACGTCGCTCGCGTCGTCAGCCAGGTGCAGCCCGCCCAGGTCGCCGTACGAAGCGGCACGCACGACCTCGGTGGCGTACTCGACCCAACCGTCCGGCACGGGGCCGTGCCAACCGCGCGCCGGTCGCTGGTCCAGCGCCGTGTAGACGGACTCCGGGACGCTGCGCACCGACACCCGGGCGTCCGTGAAGCGGATCGAGACCTCGCCGACGGGGGAGACGAGCAAGCGGAGCTCCCACGCGTCGAGGCCGCCCACGTGTTCGAGCTCGCCGCGGGCGATGTGCGCGTCGCCGGCGAGCAGGTCGGCGGGATCGACGGTCGGCGGGTCGATCACGGCGTCGTCGAGGCGGAGGGTGACCAGGGCGTGGTTCCAGCGCCGCCAGAGGCCGTCCGCAGTGTCGAGCACCTCGTCGTTGCGGACGACGACCTCGGCGTGCACGGTCACCGGGTCCGGGGTGCCGTGCCCGGGAATGTCCGCGGCGGACGTCTCGGTGTCCTCGTCGGGGGCAGACGTCCTGCCACCGTGTCGGCCGGGCACCTCGACGGTGAGGGATGCGATCCGGGCGTCGACCCAGCGCACGGTGGCGAGCGCTGCGACGGGTGGTGGGGCGTCCTCGAGCAGGCGGATCAGGTGCTCGGTGGCGCCCTCGAAGTCCTCGAGCGACACGTAGCCGACCGCGGGCCAGTTCACTCGACTCCATCGCACGAGGTCGACACTACCGGGCAGCGTGCCGTCGGCCGCTCGGACGGATCACCGGTGGAGTACGACGGGGAAGGACGCTTCCGTGCGTCGTCGCGGGTCTCGGTTCGACGTCGGTCGAGCCCGTCGTGGACGTGGCGTGACGGGCCGCTTCCGTGCGGACCACCGGCAGTGTGGCGGCGACCAGGAGCCAGAGCAGCGGGGTCGAGAGGTCGGGTGCCGCGATCGACTTCGCGACGAGGAGCGCCAGCAGACCGGCCATCGGGGCGATCAGCCGTCGGTGACGGACGGCGCCGACGGTGACCGCGCCGATCGCGCACACGAACAGGAGGACGCCCGGGATGCCCACGGTACTCAGCAGCGTCACCGCGAAGGACGAGGAACGGTTGCTCCCGAGGCCCGCGCCGAGACCCCAGGTGTCCCAGAGGACCCGGATGCCGAGCGCATCGGCTGCCGTCCTGGAGTCGTAGGACTGACTGCCGATCTTGTCGTCGACGATCCCGAGGACGGGGCCGAGCAGGCGCTCGCCCGCGGCCAGTGCGGCGATCGCGACGACGATGACGCTCAGCACGATCCACGGCGTCCCGCGCCCTTGCGACGCCACGTACCGGAGGAGCACGACCGCCAGGAGCCCGGCCAGGACGATCCCGCTCGCGGCGACCGCCGTGCCGGACGCCGACGCGAGGATTGCCGCGATGGCGAGGACCGCGAGCACCGCTGCCCAGGCGCGCCGGCGACCTGTCGTCGTGGCGACGGTGACCACAGCGAGGACCGCGACCCCGAGTGAGAACGTCGCGAGTTCGCTCGGCTCGGCGAACACACCGCGCAGGCGAGGGTCGCCAGGGGCGCTGTAGTCGATGTCGAGCGTGTCCAGGACGGGACCGGTGACGTCGGCCCCGACCGCCTTGAGGAGCCCGCGGACGAGGCTGCCCCCGACACCCGTCCAGGCAGCGGTCCAGAGGGCAGTGCGCGCCGTTCCGGTCCGCACGAGGAAGAGCACCGCGAGCATCGATGCCCACAGGAACGCGGGCTGCGCGAGGTTGCTGACGGTGACGGCGAGCGCGGACGGCGCCTTCACCTGCTCGTCGATCCCGTTCTCCGGCAGGAGGACCGGGACGCCGTGGAACGCCCAGGGGCCGAGGAGTGTCGCAGCGGTGCTCCACACCGCGAACGCCACCAGGAACGTCACCGCCGCCGAGGTGACGGTTCGCGTCCGGGTCGTCGCCCAGCCAACAGCCGCGAACACGCACGCGAGGACGAACAGGTTGACGCTGATGCCGCCGAGGGAGACCCCCGCGGTCGCGGGAAGCCCGGCGCCAGCGCCGAGTGCGACGGCGATGCATCGCGGATCGCGACGGAGCAGGGCCACCGCGCCCAGCAACAGGAGAGCCACTCCGAGGACGGTCATGTTTTCCTTTCAGCTGATATGCATTGCATGGTACGCTATATATTAGTTTGTCTCAACCGATCGGGAGTCCCCATGACGCTCACGCAGTTCCTCGCCGTCGTCCGCCGTCGGCGCTGGTGGATCGCCACGCTGACCGTGCTCGGCGTCGGCGGGGCGCTCGTGCTCTCGCTTCTGCAGACGCCCCTCTTCCGCGCCGAGGCCTCGCTCTTCGTGTCGGTGAGCGGGAGCGCCTCGGCGTCCGACCTCAGTCAGGGGAGCGCGTTCTCGGCGGCCCGCGTCGCCTCCTACGCGAAACTCGCGACGTCCCCTCGCGTCCTCGAAGCAGCCGCAGAGACCGCCGGGGTGCACGCGACGCTCGACGAGTTGCGCGCAGCCGTGCAGGCGTCGCCCTCCGGTGACACGGTGATCCTCACGATCGCCGCGACCCAGTCCGATCCGGAGCGGGCAGCAGCGCTCGCCGACGGGGTCGCCCGTGAGCTGACGAAGGTCATCGGCAGCATCGAACGGACCGACACGGACGGCACGGCCCTGGTCCAGGTCAGCGTCTACCAGGACGCGATCGTGCCCAGCGTCCCGGTATCGCCACGGATCCCGGTCAACCTCACCATCGGGCTCCTCGCCGGGCTCGGGCTCGGTATCGGCGTCGCGCTCCTCCGTGACACAGCCGACCGGAAGGTCCGGTCCGTCGACACGATCCGTTCGGTGACGGCCTCGTCGGTCCTCGCCGAGATCCCGTTCGACGACGAGGCGGCGGCGAAGCCGTTGGTGGACACGGGGAACGTCTACTCCGGCCGTGCCGAAGCCTTCCGACAGCTGCGCACGCACCTGACGTTCACCAACCTCGACGGCGGCACGCAGACGGTCGTCGTCACGAGTGCCGTCCCCGGTGAGGGCAAGTCCTCGACCGCGGTGAACCTCGCGCTGATGCTCGCCCAGAACGACCAGCGGGTGCTCCTGGTGGATGCGGACATGCGACGCCCGGCGACGAGCGTGTACCTCGACATCGAGAGCCGCGTCGGCCTCTCGACGGTGCTCACGCACCAGGTCGAGCTCGAGGACGCCGTGCAGACGGTGGGTGCACACGGCCTCCACGTCCTCGCTGCGGGACGAGTGCCCCCGAACCCGGCGGAGCTGCTCGGTTCGCGTCAGATGGAGATGCTCCTCGAGACGGTGCAGCAGCAGTACGACGCCGTCGTGATCGACGCTCCGCCGGTCCTGCCGGTCACCGACCCCACCGTCCTCGCCGCCCACGCGACCGGGGTGCTCTTCGTCACGTCGGTGGACGGTCGGGCGCTGCAAGGCGACGTCGCCCGCGCGCTCGAGACGCTCGAATCCGTCGGTGCGCGCGTCCTCGGCATCGTCGCCAACCGCGTGCGCCGGTTGCGGCGGCCCGCGGACTACTACGGCTACGCGCCCACTGCACCGACCAGCGAGAGCCCCCGTCGTGCACGACGCGAGCGGGCGAATGGTGGTTCGCGGTGACCGCGCGGCGCATCCTGTTCGTCTGCGAAGGGAACATCTGCCGATCGCCGTACGCGGCCGCCGCCTTCGCGGAACGCTGGGAGACGCTCGCCGGCGCCCGTCCGACGGTCGTCTCGAGTTCGGGTACCCGAGCGGTCGCGGGGGCAGCCGCGCACGAACTCCTCGGTGCGCACCTGAGGACCCCGAGCTCGCTCGACGGGCACATCGCTCGGCAGCTCACGGCGTCCATCGTGCGTGAGCAGGACCTCGTCCTGACGATGGAGCGGACGCAGCGTGGTGCCGTGCTCGACCTCGTGCCGTCGGCGCTCAGGCGGACGTTCACGCTGCTGGAGGTGCAGCGGCTCGCAGCGCCCGTCCTCGACGCCTGGAACGCCGACACGGTCCGCGCCGGGGACACGCTACACGAGCTCCTCGGCCGCCAGCGCGCATCCGGCTCCGGCTCGACGTCAGCGGACGACGACGTCACGGACCCCGTCCTCGGCGGCCCGACGGAGTTCGCCGTCATGGCGTCGTGCATCGACCGCGCCGTGGACGAGCTCGTCGCGTTGCTCGTCCGGTTCGACTCGTCGATGGCCGGAGCTGTTCGATGACCGGCCACGGCTTGCTCGTCCACGAGTGGATCGAGCGGATCGGCGGAGCGGAGCGGGTGCTCGACGAGTTCGCCGGGATGTACCCGGACGCCGATGTGCTCGCACTGTGGAACGACGACCCCGGTCGGTACGGCGACCGGGTGCACGAGAGCCTGCTCGCCGCCACGGCTCTGCGCCGTCACAAAGCGGCCGCCCTCCCGATCATGCCCGCAGTGTGGTCCCGGGCGGCGAGATCCCTCGGTGAGCACGACTGGGCCCTGGTCAGTTCGCACCTCTTCGCACACCATGTCGTCGTCCCCGGCGTCGCTCCGGAGCGACAGTTCACCTACGTGCACACCCCGGCTCGCTACCTGTGGACGCCGGAGCTCGACCACCGCGGGCGGTCGCTCCCGGTGCGTGTGGCGGCTCCGCCGTTGCGACGGCTCGATCGTCGGCGCGCGCAGCGACTCCGCAACGTCGCCGTGAACAGCGCCTTCGTGCAGGAGCGGGTGCGACGGACCTGGGGAGTGGAGTCGACCGTGATCCACCCGCCGGTCGACGTCACCCGGGTCCGCCGAGCGGTCTCGTCGCCTGAGTTGCTCAGCGGCAGTGAGCGATCGGTGCTCGATGGTCTGCCGGACGGTTTCGTGCTCGGTGCGTCCCGGTTCGTTCCCTACAAGGAGCTCGAGACCGTCATCGCGGCCGGTGCTGCTGCCGGCCGCCCTGTCGTGCTCGCCGGATGCGGGCCCGACGAGCCACGCCTCCGAGCGGTGGCCGATCTGGCCTCCGTCGACGTCACCTTCGTGATCGCCCCCTCGGACGCGATGCTCGCACACCTGCTGGAACGCGCCGCCGTGTTCGCCTTCCCCGGCGTCGAGGACTTCGGCATCGTCCCCGTCGAGGCGATGGCGCTCGGGACGCCTGTGATCGCTTCGGTCCACGGCGGCGCTCGGGACACGGTCGGCGCGCTGACCGGTGTCCACCTGTCGAGCACCGACCGCGATGAGCTCAGGGAAGCGGTCGACCGAGCGGTCCTGCTCGATCCCGAAGACTGCCGATCCGCGGCAGACGGTTTCGCATCGGAACGCTTCCGGCGCGAAGTGCGTTCGTGGATGCACTCGTGACCGGGCTCCCCGTCGTCGCGTTCATCACGCACTCCGCGCAGCTGTCGGGTGCGGAGCTCTTCGTCCTGCGTGTCACGGCTGCTGCGGAACGAATCCGGCCGCTGGTGGTCCTCGGGGAGCGCGGACCACTCGAGGGCGCTCTCGCCGCGAAGGGGGTCGACGTCGCCGTCGTCCCCCTCGGCGCCTCGGTCCGGGCGCACACGGGACGGACCAGCTCCGGACCGGCTGCGCTCGTGCGGAAGGGCTCCGCCGTCCTCGGCGTCGCGACGCGGCTGGCCGCGCTCCTCCGTCGTCGACAGGTCTCCGTCGTGACGACGCACTCTGCGAAGGCACACCTGTACGGCGGTGTCGCCGGCCGTCTCGTCGGTCTGCCGGTCGTCGCGCACCTCCACGCCGTCCTCGGGTCCGGCGATGCCGGGCCGCGCAACACGGCACTCCTGCGAGGAGCACTCCGTGTGCTGTCGACCAGCGCCGTCGCGAACTCACGGGTCACTGCGGACTCGGCACGGCTGGGCGGGCGCACGGTGCACGTGGTGGGCTGTCCGGTGACGATCCCCGACACGGTCCCGGCGCCGCCGGACGGTCCGGTCTTCACCGTCGTCGGCCGACTGTCGCCATCGAAGGGGCAGGACCTCGTCATCAAGGCCTTCGCGTCGATCGTGCAGGAGTACACGCTCCCCGGTGCGCGACTGCGGCTCGTCGGGAGCGCGCTCTTCGACCGTGACGATGCTCACGAGGCTCGGCTCCGGGAGCTCGTCCACGAGCTCGAGATCGCCGAACGGGTCGACTTCGTCGGCCAGGTGGACGACGTCGCCGCGGAGTTCGCGCGATGCGACGTCGCCGTCCACGCGAGCGTCGTCGAGGAAGGGTTCGGGCAGGTCGTCGTCGAGGCGATGGCCGCCGGGCGTCCGGTGATCGCGAGCTCGGCCGGTGGTCCCGCCGAGATCGTCACGGACGAGGTCGACGGGCTCCTCGTGCGACCGGGCAGCATCGACGCGCTCATCGCGGCCATGCGTCGGACGGTGCTCGACCCGGCCTTCCGACACTCGCTGGGAGACGCCGGGCGCCGTCGTGCGGCCGGATTCACACTCGACGGCATCGTGCACCGTCTCGAATCGATCCTGCTCGACGCGCGGAGGTGAACAGCTGCCACGGACACGCACGAAGACCTCCGATCGACGAGTCGATCGGAGGTCTTCGTGTTCACGCTGCCGACGTCGCCGGTACGTCGTTCGGTGCGGGACCCGGACGTCGGCGCACCGCACCGAGCACCTGACGACCGACGCGTCGAGTGCCGGGGAGTGCCAGGAACACGGCGATCCAGACGATGACTGCAACGCCGCCGCCGAGGAACAGCAGCAGGATGAGCGGGCCCTCGACGAAGGCGGTGACCGCGATCGCGGACATCGCGCAGACCACCGTCCCGATCGCCGGCTCGACGAGCGGCACGACGAGGTCTCGGAGCGTGAGAGCCGCCCTCGAACCGATCACGAGGAAGCCCGGGACGACGAGTGCGACGGTCGCAGCTGATGCGCCGAGAGCCACTCCGGTGACGCCCCAGAGGCTGCCCACGAAGAACCCCACGAGCGTGAGCGGACGAGATACGGCACACTCCCAGACCGTCTGGCGTCCGGCGAGTCCCGCCGCCAGGGCGACGAACGTCGTCACGCCGCTCACGACGGACGCCAGCCCCATCGGGACCATCGCGGTGAACACCGGGACGGTGGGCAGCCACTCGGCGCCGAACACCGTCGACACCAGGGGCCGCGCGAGCACGGCGAGGACCGCCAGGAGCGGCCAGAGGACCGCGCAGGACAACGCCAGCACGGTCCGGAACGCCCGCCCGAACGCGGGCGTCCCGACGAGTCTGCCGAGCGCCGGCACGGCGACCCGCCGGAGCGGTCCGTTGACCTGCTCCGTGGGCAGCGTGACGAGCTGCGCCGCCTGAACGTAGAAGCCAGCCGCGGCGGTTCCGAAGAGTGCGGCGACGATGAGCCGGTCGAAGCTCCGGACGACCCACTCCAGACCTTGCGAGACGGTGGCGTTCGCGGCGAAGCCGAGCTCAGCACGGAGCGACCGGAGCGGAGCAGGTCGTCCAGGGCGCCACGGCGTGACGCTGACGATCACGACGACGAGGACGAGGGCGTACGTCCCTGCCTGCAGGAGCAACGCGCCGGATCCAGCGCCGATGGCCGCGGCAGTCACCGAGACGACGCAGGACACCACCGCGGCTCCGACCTCGCCGGCACCGATCGGTCGGAACGCCAGGTTGCGCCCGAGCAGTGCCGTGGGCACGGCGCCGATCCCCGCGGCGACGAACACGAGCGCGAGCAGGGGGAACGTGAAGGGACCAGCGGGGAGCTGCGCAGGCGGGACGATGGCGCCGACCACGAGCAGGACAGCGCCGACCGCAGCGCCGATGCCGACGCTCAACCAGTGGAGCGCCGCGGTCGAGGCTGCTGACAGGTCGGGGAGGCGGCCGATGAGCCAGGTGATGCCGCCGGACCGGACGAGCTCCGCGGCCGTGACTGCGACGAGCGCCGTCGCGGCTGCGCCGTACTGTGCCGGTCCGACGACGCGGGCGACCACCACCATCGTCGCGAGTTGGAGCGCGAACCGGAGCCAGGTGGTCGATGCGGAGACGAGGGCTCCACGGGCCGCGGCCGACCCGAGCACCGTCGAGGTGCCCCAGTCGGCCGCGGTGGTGCGTCGGGTGCGCATGTTCGTCGGGTCAGCGACCGACGGTGTTGCTCTTGCCGGAGTCCTTGACCTTCGGCTTCGAGTCCGTCGAGACGCGGTTGCCGTCGCCGGTGATCGTGACGGTGGAGACCGACTTCACGTCGATGCCGTTGATGGCGCCCTTCACCGTGAGGCTCTTCACGGCGCCCAGGTGGATCACGGTGTTGCTCGACTCGACGATCACGGTGGCGCAGTCGCCGATGGTGACGGACTTGTTGTTCACGTCGGCGATCGTCGCCGTGCCGTCCGTGCAGGGTACGTCCGCCTTCTCGATCGGCGGCCCGGTGATCTCCGACGTCGGGTTCGGCGTCTTCTCGGCCTTCGCCGACGACGAGGCCGAGGCGGTCTTGGCCGGCTTGGTCTCCTCGCCAGCGGTGCAGCCCGCGAGGAGCACAGTGGAGAGTGCGGCGACGGAGAGGAGGCCGAGGGCGTTGCGGGTCTTCACGAAGAGTTCCTTCCGGTTGTGGTGTTCATTATCCTAGCATGTGAAATACAAAAGCGGGGCACCCGGAGGTGCCCCGCTCCTGTGGAGGACGTCAGTCGGTGATGTTCACGTCGACTGCGGTCAGGGAGTACTTCCCGCCCTGGCTCCGCTCGCTGGCCCAGAACTGGTAGTTGCCGGCGGGGAGGTCGAGGTCGGAGGTGATGCTCCAGCGGCCGTCCTCGACCGTGGTGTCGCCGAACGCCGCGTCGTTGGTGAAGTCGGTTCCGGTGAGGACGATCTTCGATCCGTTCGAGCCGGTGCCGGTGAACGTGAGCTCACCGGAGCCGTCGATCTGCTGACCGAACGTCGGCGAGGTGATCGTCGGAGCGGTCTGCTGGCCGTAGTCCAGGCTGACGACGATGCCCTTCGACGGGACTCCGCTGACCGTCTGGGTCACGGTGAAGCGCTGCTCGCCCCAGCCGACCTTCGACGGGTCGATCCCGACGTTGTAGGTGCCTCGGGTGTCGGTGATCGTCGTGCGGGCGATCTCCTTGTGGTCCGCGTCGACGACGATGATCTCCGCGCCGACCTCGCCGGTGCCGGAGATCCCTCCCCAGGCGTCGAGGGTCGGCCCGAAGAAGGCGACCGCCGTCGGAGCAGCCGGAGCTGCCTGCACGGTCTGGATGTTCAGACCCGTGAAGCTGATCTTGCCGCCCTTGGTGCGCTGGTTCGCCCAGAGCTGGTAGAAGCCGGTCGGCAGGGTGATCTGGTTGTTCGTGATCGTCCAGGTGTTGTTCGCGACGGTGGTCTCACCGATCCGCGCCGACTCGTCGTTGCTGAGGTCGACGCCGTTGATCTGCAGGCGCCCACCGGTGTTGCCGGTCCCCGTGAACGTCAGGTTCCGGTTCGCGACGACCGCGCTCTCGCCCGGGCTCGTGAACGTGGGCGTGTTGTAGCCGTAGTCCATGTCGACCCGGATGCCGTCCGAAGGAGCACCGTTCAGGGTCTGCGTGACCGTGAGGGTCTGTACGCCGTCGCCGACCTTGTTCGGGTCGATCGGCAGGTTGTACGAGCCGTCCGCGTTCACGATGACCATCTCGGCGATCGTGTCACCGGCCGCGTTCTTCGCGGTCAGCGTCGCGCCGACGGTGCCACGGCCGGTGATGCTGGCCCACTGCTCGATGTCCTCCGGGAAGAACTCCGTCGCGGTCGGTGCAGCCGGCTTGGCCTGCTCCATGGTGACGTTGAGGCCCTTGAAGACGATCTTGCCGCCCTTGGTGCGCTGGTTCGCCCAGAACTGGTACGGGCCGTTGGGCAGGGTGACCTCGGTGTTGCGGACCGTCCAGCGGCCGTCGGTGACGTCGGCGGAGCCGATGGAGGCTTCGTCGTCGTTGCGGAGGTCGACACCGTTGACCTGGATCTTGCCGCCGGCGTTGCCGGTGCCCTCGAGGGTGAAGTCACGGTTCGGCAGGGATCCGCCCTCGGTGGGGGAGGTGAACTGCGGGTTGTTCTGCCCGTAGTCCAGGGTGACGTCCATGCCGTCCGAGGTGGCGTCGTCCACGGTCTGGGTGACGACGAGCCGCTGCTCGCCGAAGCCGACCTTGTTCGGGTCGATCCGGACCTCGTAGCTACCGGTGCTGTTCGTGGTCGTCCGGGTGATCTCCTCGCCCGCAGCGTTCTTGACCACGATGGTCGCGTTCGCCGCGCCCTGACCGCGGACACCGGCCCATGCGGACACGTCCGTGTCGAAGAACCCGGTCGCGGTCGGTGCAGCCGGCTTGGCCTGCTCCATGGTGACGTTGAGGCCCTTGAAGACGATCTTGCCGCCCTTGGTGCGCTGGTTCGCCCAGAACTGGTACGGGCCGTTGGGCAGGGTGACCTCGGTGTTGCGGACCGTCCAGCGGCCGTCGGTGACGTCGGCGGAGCCGATGGAGGCTTCGTCGTCGTTGCGGAGGTCGACACCGTTGACCTGGATCTTGCCGCCGGCGTTGCCGGTGCCCTCGAGGGTGAAGTCACGGTTCGGCAGGGATCCGCCCTCGGTGGGGGAGGTGAACTGCGGGTTGTTCTGCCCGTAGTCCAGGGTGACGTCCATGCCGTCCGAGGTGGCGTCGTCCACGGTCTGGGTGACGACGAGCCGCTGCTCGCCGAAGCCGACCTTGTTCGGGTCGATCCGGACCTCGTAGCTACCGGTGCTGTTCGTGGTCGTCCGGGTGATCTCCTCGCCCGCAGCGTTCTTGACCACGATGGTCGCGTTCGCCGCGCCCTGACCGCGGACACCGGCCCATGCGGACACGTCCGTGTCGAAGAACCCCGTCGCCGACGGCGCAGCCGGGCGCGAGTCATCGACGGTCGTCTGCGTGGTGCTGGTCGCGTTGAAGGACCCTTCGACGGCGGTGCCGACGAGCTTGGTGTTCATCGACGAGGTGCCCTCCGCGGCGCCCGCCGGGGTCTCGACCTCGATGTTCCACCGCAGCAGCGACGCGTCCGGCAGCGTCCACGTGCTCGTGCTCGGCTTGAACGTGAAGGTGTAGGTCGTGCCGTCCATTGACAGGTCGCCGTCGGTGAGGGTCGTGGAACGGTTCACCCAGTCCTCACCCGGCTTCCGGTAGCTGCCCTGAATGGTGTCCTGACCCTCGGCGAACGTGGTGCCCTCGGGAGCGGTGAAGGTGACCTTCGCGTCCGGTCGGGACACGCTGCCCTGGGTCGTGAACTGCGCCTCGACCTTCGTCGACGTGCCGCGCTCGAGCGTGACGGCGGTGCCGTCCTTGCCGATGACCGCGGCGGTGTTGATGGTGACCTCGAGGTCCTTCGAGTTGACGACCTCGTCGCCGATCTTCTGCTCGACCTTGAGGTTGTTGACGCCCTCGGTGAGGTCGGTGACCACGAGCTCCCAGTCGCCGCTCTCGGTGACCTCGGTGCTCTGGTCCCCGACGACGATCGTCGCGCCCGGAGTGGCCTTCCCGACCAGCGTCGCCGACCCCGCATTGTGATCGACCGACTCGACCTCCGCACTCAGCTCAGGCTGCGCGACCTCGAGGTTCGTGGTCGTCTTGCCCGCCGCGCGGAAGTCGCCCTTGTTGCTGTCACCAGCGAACACGAACCCCATCTGGCCTGCGCCGGCGGGCGCGTCGGAGTCAGCGGTCACGTTGAGCATGTACCGGTACTGCTCGGGCGCGCCGTGGTTCTCGACCCAGTTCACGTCGAAGGTGATCGTCTTGTGGTCGTTCGACAGGCGACCGTTGGTCAGCGGGATGGAGCTGACCGGGTTCCACGACTCATTGCCGACCTGCCGCCACGAGGCGTCGATCCGGGTCTGGCCGTCGAAGGTGGTGCTCTCGGGCGCGGTGAGCGTCACGGTTCCGGTCGTGTTCGCGCGCGACTCGTTGTTCTGCACGATCATCGGGATCTTCGTGGATGCACCACGGGCCAGGTCGATCGGGCCCTGGTCAACACCCACGAGCGTGCCACCATCCACGATGTGGACCGTGACGGTTGCCTCACTGATTTCCACGGTGCCCCTGCGTTGAACAACAGTGAGTTCATTACCTCCGTCTTTCAAGCCTTCGACCTGCAGAGACCAGTGGCCGGTTTCCTCGACTACTGCGGTCTCTTGACCGATGGCAACGACCAAGCCTGGCACGCCCACTCCAGAGATGACGGCTGATCGTCCGATGTTGCTCACGCTGGTCACAGATGCCGAGAATGCCGAACTGAACTTCCCGATGGTCGGGATTGAATCTGCTCCACCGTACGCCTGGAAGATCATGTATTTTGCGGGCCCAGCCGTCCCGAACCAATTGTCCCACTCGACGTGCCGCAGTCCGGTTCCCTTGGGGTCAGACTTGCCTGAGTTCTCCGCCAGGTAGAAGTTCTGCCCATGGCTTTCGGGATTACAACTGGTGAGGGCAGAGACTTGGGAATCGCGGTTTGCTAGAAGGCACATACTCGGATTCGCGACCGGGCGAACTACGCCTTTCTCTCCGGGAGCTGGAAGAATCCAGTCTTGCGCTTTTGCCTCCGCCTCGTGAAGGGTGTCTGACACGTTTTGGCGGACATATCGTCCATCTGCCGAAGGGGCTGAGTATCGCCCGTTTCCGGACAAGCGAGTGACGGTCACCAACGGCCCCACCACAAACGAGCCGGAGTTGACCTCTAGGCCTGTCGTCGTAGTAGCAGTTGCTGAAGGCGCGCCAAACGACAATCCTGACACGATGGTGGCAGCGGCCAGCCCGGCCGCCCCGATGGACTTGAAGGCCGTCGCGGCCCTCTTCTTGTGAGACATGTGCATCTTTCAGGACAGGCCGCGCGACGGCGGCTGTGCGGGAGGGAAGCACACACGCGACGGCCGGACCGTCGCTGCATGTACATCCAGAATATCACGTGACATACCAATATATGGACAGCGATGCCGCCAAGGGCCGTTCTGTGAGTTGAGTGCGAACGACGCAAGTTTGTCCGCTCGCGGTTGACGCGCCTCCCGTCCGGAGTAGAGTTGAGTCCATCGGACGCAAGTCCAACGACTTCCGCACCAATCGAAGGAGCAACACCACATGGGACGTGCAGTAGGCATCGACCTCGGAACCACCAACTCGGTCGTCAGCGTGCTCGAGGGCGGTGAGCCCACCGTCATCGCGAACGCCGAGGGCCTCCGCACCACGCCGTCGATCGTCGCCTTCACGAAGGACGGCGAGGTGCTCGTCGGCGAGACCGCCAAGCGCCAGGCCGTGACCAACGTCGACCGCACCATCGCGTCGGTCAAGCGCCACATCGGCACTGACTGGACCGTCGAGATCGACGGCAAGCAGTACACGCCACAGGAGATCTCGGCCCGTACCCTCGGCAAGCTCAAGCGCGACGCCGAGCAGTACCTCGGCGAGGACGTCACCGACGCGGTCATCACCGTGCCGGCGTACTTCAACGACGCCGAGCGACAGGCCACCAAGGACGCCGGTGAGATCGCCGGCCTCAACGTCCTGCGCATCATCAACGAGCCGACCGCTGCCGCGCTGGCCTACGGCCTCGACAAGGGCAAGGAAGACGAGCTCATCCTGGTCTTCGACCTCGGTGGCGGCACGTTCGACGTCTCCCTGCTCGAGGTGGGCAAGGACGACGACTTCTCCACGATCCAGGTCCGCGCGACCTCCGGCGACAACCGCCTCGGCGGCGACGACTGGGACCAGCGCATCGTCGACTTCCTGATCAAGAAGTTCAAGGACGAGCACGGCGTCGACCTGTCCACGGACAAGATCGCCAAGCAGCGTCTGAAGGAAGCCGCCGAGCAGGCGAAGAAGGAACTCTCGTCGCAGATGTCGGCGAACATCCAGCTCCCGTACCTGACGCTCACGGCTGAGGGTCCGCTCAACCTCGACGAGACCATCTCGCGCGCGCAGTTCGAGCAGATGACCTCCGACCTGCTCGACCGCACCAAGAAGCCGTTCAACGACGTCATCAAGGAAGCCGGTGTCTCGGTCAACGAGATCGCGCACGTGGTGCTCGTCGGTGGCTCGACCCGCATGCCCGCCGTTGCCGAGGTCGTCAAGTCGCTGACCGGTGGCAAGTCGCCGAACCAGGGCGTCAACCCGGACGAGGTCGTCGCCGTCGGCGCCGCACTGCAGGCGGGTGTGCTGAAGGGCGAGCGCAAGGACGTCCTGCTCATCGACGTCACGCCGCTGTCGCTCGGCATCGAGACCAAGGGCGGCCTGATGACGAAGCTCATCGACCGCAACACGGCGATCCCGACCAAGCGGAGCGAGACCTTCACGACCGCTGACGACAACCAGCCGTCGGTCGCGATCCAGGTCTTCCAGGGCGAGCGCGAGTTCACCCGCGACAACAAGCCGCTCGGCACGTTCGAGCTCACCGGCATCGCGCCGGCTCCCCGTGGCGTTCCCCAGGTCGAGGTCACGTTCGACATCGACGCCAACGGCATCGTGCACGTGTCCGCGAAGGACAAGGGCACCGGCAAGGAGCAGTCGATGGTCATCTCCGGCGGCTCGTCGCTGCCGAAGGAGGACATCGAGCGCATGGTCCGCGAGGCCGAGGAGCACGCCGCCGAGGACAAGGCCCGTCGCGAGGCCAACGAGCGTCGCAACCAGGCCGAGCAGCTCGTGTACTCGATCGAGAAGCTCATCAAGGAGAACGACGACAAGCTCCCCGAGGACGTCAAGTCCGAGGTGCAGGCCGACGTCGACGCGCTGAAGTCCGCGCTCGCGGGTGAGGACGACGAGGCCGTGAAGACCGCGTTCGACAAGCTCAACGAGTCGCAGGGCAAGCTCGGCCAGGCGATCTACTCCCAGCAGGACGCTGGCGCCCCGGCTGGTGAGCAGCCCACCGCCGACCAGGCAGCGCAGGACGACGAGGACATCGTCGACGCCGAGGTCGTGGACGACGAGGACGACAAGGACAAGAAGTAGATGACGGACCCGAAGGACAACGTCCCCAACGAGGACGAGCCCCAGGTCGAAGGGGACGCCACCAACGCGGAGCAGCCGGAGGACCTCATCGAGGCCGAAGGCCCCGACGTCGAGGTCCCGACGGACGCGCCGGCAGGGGGTGCCACCGACCTCTCCCCCGAGGACGAGGCACTCCTCGCCGACGCCGCTCGCGGCATTGCCGAGGACAAGCTCAGCACCGAGGACCGCGATCTGGTCGCCGAGATGCGTGCGGACATGCTCCGTGCGCAGGCGGAGCTGGTGAACTTCCGGAAGCGCGTCGAGCGTGACCGTGAGGCCAACCGCGAGGTCGCCATCGCCGAGGTCGTGCGTGCGCTCCTCCCGGCGCTCGACGACCTCACCCGGGCCGAGGCCCACGGTGACCTCGCCGAGGGTCCGATGCAGGTCATCGGTCAGAAGATCCGCGGGGGCTTCGACAAGTTCAAGCTCGTGCAGATCGGCGAGAAGGGTGAAGCCTTCGACCCGAACATCCACGAGGCGATCGTCCAGCTCCCGACCCCGGGTGCCACCGGCCAGACCGTGGCGGACGTCGTCGAGCCGGGCTACAAGCTCGGCGAGCGCGTCCTGCGTGCGGCCAAGGTCGCGGTGGCGGTCCCAGCCTGAGCCGGAACGGAAGGTAGGTACCAGTGGCCAGTCAGGACTGGTTCGACAAGGACTTCTACAAGGTCCTCGGAGTGTCGAAGGACGCGTCGGAGGCCGAGCTGAAGAAGACCTACCGGAAGCTCGCGCGGCAGTACCACCCGGACTCCAACCCGGGTGACGCCGCGGCGGAGAACCGCTTCAAGGAGATCAGCGAGGCCTACTCGGTGCTCTCCGACAAGGAGCAGCGCCAGGAGTACGACCAGGTCCGCGCCATGGGCTCCGGCGCCCGCTTCACGGCGGGCGGCGGTGGCCAGGGCGGCGGCTTCGAGGACGTCTTCGGCGGGATGTTCGGGCAGCAGCAGGGCGGGAGCGGGCAGCGCGTCCGCTTCGGCCAGGGCGGCCCGGGCGGTGCCGGCGGCTTCGAGGACATCCTCGGCGGGATGTTCGGCGGCGGTGGTGGCTTCGGCCAGACCTCCGGCGGGTACCGCGGCTTCGGTGGGCCGACGAAGGGTCGCGACGTCACTGCGTCGACGACGCTCGACTTCACCACCGCGATCGCCGGCGACACCGTCAAGCTGTCGCAGGGCAACGGTCGCCCGGTGAACGTCCGCATACCCGCCGGGGTTGCGGACGGCCAGAAGATCCGGCTGCGCGGCCGAGGCGAACCCTCGCCGGATGGTGGCGAGGCCGGTGACCTGGTGGTCGCCGTCACGGTCCGCAAGCACCCGGTCTTCGAGCGCGACGGGCTCAACCTCCGCGTGGACATCCCGGTGACGTTCCCGGAGGCAGCGCTCGGCGCCACCATCCAGGTGCCGACACTCGGCGGTGAGCCCGTCAAGCTCAAGGTCGCTCCCGGCACGCCCTCGGGTCGCGTCCTGCGCGTCAAGGGCCGCGGTGTCGCGACGAAGAACGGAACGGGTGACCTGCTCGCGACCGTCCAGGTCGCGGTGCCGTCGCACCTGTCGGACAAGCAGCGCGAGGCCGTCGAGGCGCTGGCGGAGGTCCTGCCCGACGAGAACCCGCGCGAGGACCTCCTCGCCAAGGCGCGCGACTAGCGTCACGCGACCAGAGCAGTAGACCCGCCCTGGAGGAACGGTGCGGCTCCGTCAGGAAGCCGCACCGTTCCTCCAGACTGGTTCCAGGACCACGCGAACGACGGAAGGAACACGCCATGACCGACATGGACGAGAACTCGCCCGTCTTCGCGATCGCGATGGCTGCGGAGCTCGCCGAGATGCACCCGCAGACCCTGCGGCAGTACGACCGGCTCGGCCTGGTCGTGCCGGGCCGCACCCGGGGTGGGTCCCGTCGGTACTCGATGCGCGACGTCGCGCAGCTGCGTGAGGTCGCGCGGCTCGGCTCCGAGGGCGTCTCGCTCGAGGGCATCCGGCGCGTGCTCGACCTCGAGAACGAGAACCAGGAACTGCGCCAGCGGGTGAGCGAACTCGAGACCGCGCTGGCCGACCAGCTGATCAACCGACCGGGCGCCCGGGTGTTCGCGGCCACGGCGTCCGGTGCCGCCATCTCGTTGAAGGCCGGCTCGCGGCCGCAGCGGAACACGCAGATCGTGCTGTACCGCGGGCCGCGCTGACCGACCCACACACGCCATGAGCCCCCGGGACCTCGGTCCCGGGGGCTCATCCGTTCGTCAGCGACGATGTCAGTGTCAGCGGTTCGATTCGATCTGGACGTTGAGGCCCGTGTTCGCGATCTTGCCGCCCTTGGTGCGCTGGTGTGCCCAGAACTGGTACGGGCCGTCCGGCAGCTCCAGCTTGTTCGTGATCGTCCAGGCACCGTCCCGCACCTCTGCGGAGCCGATCGTCGGGACCGCGTCCGCGCCGACTCCCATGAGGACGATGTGTCCGCCCAGGTCGCCGGTCCCGGTGAAGACGAGGTCATCGGACGACGCGCGGCTCCCGTCAGCCGGACCGGTGAACGTCGGGGCGTTCGTGCCGTAGTCGAGCACGACCTCGATCGGGTCCGACTCCTTGCCGTCGAGCTCCTGGGTGACCGCGAGCCGCTGCTCGCCGAAGCCGACCTTCGCGGGGTCGATGCCGATGTTGTAGTAGCCGCGCTCGTCCTCGACGCGGGTGCGTCCGATCTCGGTGCCCGCACCATCCCGTGCCACGACATCGGCGCCCGGCGTGCTGGTGCCCGCGATGCCCGCCCACTGCGCGACGTCCTCGGGGAAGTAGCCCTCAGCGGACAGCGAGGCGGACTGCACGTGGACGTTCAGCCCGGCGAACGCCACCTTGCCGCCCCTCGTGCGCTGCGACGCCCAGAACTGGTAGTCGCCGGTCGGCAGGTCGAGCTCGTCGTTCTCGATCTGCCAGCGGCCGTCGACGACCGATGCAGTACCGATCAGCTGCGTCTGCGTGAAGTCGGTCCCGCTGAGCGACACCGTCCCACCCGTCGTCCCGGCGCCGTCGAAGCGGAGGTCGGTCCCGCCGATCGTCGAGCCCTCGGCGGGGTCGGTGAACGTCGGAGCGTTCTGCCCGTAGTCGAGTTCCGCCGACGTGCCGTCGGAGGTCGTGCCGTCAACGGTCTGCGTCACGATGAACTCCTGGACGCCGGTCCCGACCTTCGTCGGGTCGACGCCGACGTTGTAGGTACCGCTCGGGTCGGTCACGGTGGTGGAGCCGATCTCCGTGCCGTCCGTCGCCTTGACGACGACCTCTGCACCCACCTCCGCGACACCGGCGATCCCGGCCCACTGCGCGATGTCGACGGGGAAGTACCCCTCCGCCGACGGCGCAGCGACGCCGGCGTCATCCTGGGGGGTGAACGAGATGGCCTCCATCACCGAGGTGCGGCCGTCCGCTGTGGTCTGCGTGAAGGTGACCTCGTAGCCGTCCTTGCTCGACAGGTCAGCCTTCGCTTCCCACTCGGCGACGCCGGAGCGAGTCTGCTTCGCCTCGGTGCGGAAGAGCTCCTCGCCGTCCTGGTCCGTCGCGACGACGGCCGCACCGGCTTCTGCGGACCCCGTGAACGTGCGCTCGCCGGGCGTGTACGTGTTCTCCTCGGCGATGCCGTCGACCTGCAGCAGGCGAGGCAGTGCCACGCGCTCGGACGTGGCCGAGTAGCGCTGCCCGTCGAACCCGAGGTGGACGAGGTCGAGCTGCTTGCCGGTGAACTGCTTGCCGATGGTGAAGGACCAGCCGTTGTTGTCCGGCCCGATCGAAGCCACGACGCGATCGCCGTCGAGCACCTGCGTGCCCGCGACGTCCTGCCGTTCCCCGACGACCTGGATCGTGCCGTCCGGCAGGACGTTCGTCGCGCGGACCTCCGGCTCGGTGACCGCAGCGTCGACGGGGAGCGGCTCGAGCTCGACGGGGGTGGGAGCGGACTCGATGCCGTCCTCGGCGATGGCGACCAGGTCGACACGCTCGCCGAGGTGGTCCTGCGGGACGGTGCCGGTGACCCAGCCCTCCGCGATGCGGGTCTCGCCGATCGGCGTGCCAGCGGTGTCCCGGATCTCGACGCGGGCGGTCCGCTCGTCGACCGACCCCTGCACGGTGAAGTCGCCGTCGAGGCGGCGTTCCGCCGGCTCGGCCACCGGCGCGGCCGGGGCGTCGGTCGCTGCCGGCGAGAAGACGACGTCCTCGATGACGCTCGTGCGGCCGTCCGGGAGCGTCTGCGTGAAGGTGACCTTGTGGTCGGACGAGCCGTCGAGGTCGGCCTCGGCGGACCAGGAGCCAGCGGCGGTGCGCGCGGACGACGTTTCGGCGCGGAACAGCTCCGTCCCGTCCTCGTCGGCAGCGACGATCGTCGCGCCGGCGCTGGCGGTCCCGGCGAACCGCTGGGTGCCGGGGGTGAAGACGTTCTGGTCGCGGAGTCCGTCGACCTGCAGCGTGCGTGGCAGGGCCGTCCGCTCCGTCCGCGTCTTCGTGCCGTCCGCCGCGGTGTGTACGCGGACGAGGTCGAGAGCGTCGTCGCGGTACTTGTCGATCGCGAAGATCAAGAACGCTCCCTGGCCGGCCTGCCAGTTCCCGACGATCGTGTCGCCGGCGAGCAGCAGGACCTGGTCGCCCCCGGCGGAACCGAGGACGGCCCGTGCGCCGGTCGTGGTGTCGGTGATGCTCAGCACGCGCGGGGCGTCGAGCGCAGGGTCGAAGGGGATCGCGTCGACCGGCTGGTCCTGCGCGACCGACGATGCCGTCGAGGGAGTGGGCGCGGCCGCAGTGGCCACGGCAGGCGTCAGGAGGCCGAAGCCGAGGGACGCGGTGACGATGCTGCAGACGACTGCAGTGCTCCGGAACGGAGACGGTGCCATGGGGGCTCCTTCTGTGGGGGAACACCACAATATTGATATTCCGTATGCGCGACATGTGAACATGCCGCATGCGATGTGGCTCGAGTTGAAGGGCCACGGATACGCTGGCGCGGTGCCACCGGACTTCGCCGACTTCTTCCGCCGCCGCGACGACGCCGCGGCCGACCTGATCGCGATCGACGGCACGGACCGTTTCATCCTCGACGAGGCCCCGCACGCGCACGGCGACGCGCTCCGGCAACCGGGGGAGGTCGCGGTCGTCGACGACCGGTTCGGGGTGCTGACGCTCGGCGCGATCACCGTCCACGGGGCATCCGACGTCCGGGTCGTGCAGGACTCCCTCATCGGCGTCCGCGCGCTCGAGGCCAACGCCGGGACCTTCGGCCGGCGCGGCTTCCACCACCCCGAGACGCTCGAGCAGGCGTTCCGCGACGTGCGGCTCGTGCTCCTGCGACTCTCGAAGTCGAACGACCGGCTCGACGAGGTCGCGCGGGCGGTCGCCCGCTGGGCCGCCCCCGACGTCGTCCTGCTGTGCGGCGGCGTGACGAAGCACATGCACCTGTCGCAGAACGACGTCCTCCGCCGGTACTTCGGCGATGTCACTGCGTCTCGGGGTCGCGGCAAGTCCCGGTTGCTGATCGCGCAGGACCCGCTCCGCGCCTCGGCCACACGAGCGGATGCGACGAACCCCTGGCCGCGCTCGGTGCACGTCGACGACCTCGGCATGACCCTCGTTGCACACGGCGGGGTGTTCGCCGGGAATTCACTCGACCAGGGCACGCGAGTGCTGCTCGACGCGATGGACGCCGCCGTCCCCAGTGCGCGGGTGGCGGTCGATCTCGGGTGCGGCAACGGCGTCATCGCCAGTGCCATCGCTCGGCGTCGTCCATCGCTCAAGGTGGTCGCGACCGACGTCTCCGCGATCGCAGTCGCCTCGACGCGGGCAACTGCAGCGGCCAACGGTGTGGCCGACCGGGTCCATGTCGTCCGGACCGACGCGGGCGACGAGCTCGGCGATGCTTCCGCGCAGCTCGTCCTGTGCAACCCACCGTTCCACGCGGACACCACCGTGACCACCGACGCGGCCGGGGCGATGTTCCGGAACGCGGCCACGATCCTCCAGTCCGGCGGTGAACTGTGGTGCGTCTGGAACTCGCACCTGCGCTACCGGCCGGTCCTCGAACGGCTGGTCGGGCCCACCCGACAGGTGGTGCGGACCCCGAAGTTCACGGTGACCGCGTCGCGACGCGGCTGACGGTCCCCGAGGCGGCCGGAACGGCCAGGAGGCGCGGTGCCGTCCGGCACCGCGCCTCCTGGCCGTCAGGTGGTGACGACTCTCGGACCTACGCCGGGACGTAGTCGAACGTGTCCGGGTCCGGCCCCGTCCGGTGCCCCTTGTCGAGCGACGAGATGTCGGTCATGTCGCCGTCGGAGAGCTCGAAGTCGAAGATGTCGAAGTTCTCCTGCACGCGGGCCTTCGTCACCGACTTCGGGAAGACGATGTCACCGCGCTGGATGTGCCAGCGGAGGACGACCTGGGCCGGGGACTTGCCGACGGCGCCGGCGATGCGCGTGATGGTCTCGTCGTCGAGCACGAGGCCCTGGGCGATCGGGGACCAGGCCTCGGTCGCGATGCCGTGCTCGCGGCCGTACGCGCGGAGCTCGTCCTGCGTCAGGTACGGGTGCACCTCGATCTGGTTCACCGCCGGCGTGATCGTCGTCTCGGCGGCGAGGCGGTTGAGGTGGTGCGCCTGGAAGTTGCTCACACCGATGGAGCGGGCGGTGCCGCCGCGGTAGAGCTCCTCCATCGACTGCCACGTCGGGACGAAGTCGACGACGGTGGCGAGCGGCCAGTGGATGAGGAACAGGTCGGTGTAGCCGCCGAGCAGGTCGGCCGACTTCTTGCCGTTCTCGAGCGCTGCCTCCGGGTCGTGGAACCCGTTGTTGAGCTTCGAGGTGACGAAGATCTCCTCGCGCGGGATGCCGGAGGCTTCGATCGCCTCGCCGACCTCCTTCTCGTTGCCGTACATCTCGGCGGTGTCGATGTGGCGGTAGCCGACCTCCAGGGCGGTCAGTGTCGCTTCCTTGGTCTTCTCGGGCTCGATCTGGAAGACGCCGAAGCCGAGCTGCGGGATGGCCTTGCCGTCGTTCAGGGTGATGTTCGGAACGGTCATGGTGTCATGCAACCAAACGCCCCTCAGCGCGCATTCCGGGAACGTCCAGGATCGGCGACTCCGGGCATGCCGCTCAGGACAGCGCGGCGGCGATGTACGCCTGGAGTGCCTGGCCGTAGGCGATCGCAGGGGTCTCCGACGCAAAGCTCCGGTCGACGCCGCCGATCGTCGCGGTCACCGTGAACACCACTCGTCCGCCGGCCGCCACCCGCGTCAATCCGATGAACGACGGCCCGAGGAGTTCGCGGAGCTGGTCCTCGCGCGGGAGCCACAGCGACTCGGCGGCGTCGACCGAGTCGAGCGCCCACTCCGTCGTCCCGTTGAACCCGAGCACGGTGCCGGAGGGGGAGTCGTGGCGTTCGACGGTCATCTCCGACACCGTGTAGACGTCGTCGTCGACGCCGGGCTTGTCGATGACGAACCGGTCGCCGGTCGTGGGGTGCCAGCGGAGTCCGGCGTCACGCAGGGCCGCGGCGAGAGCAACTGTGATCACCTCCCCACCCTGCACGCGCGACACCGCGCTGTCACCACATAGGTTGCCGAAAGCATCCCGTACTAGCATCGCCGAGCACCCCCACGCGCGAGCGCCACCCGATCGCGCGCGCGACGTGACGACGCCCGGACAACCGGTGCCGCGCCTCCAGGTCGATCAACCGGCCACGGGGCGGGCCACCGGCCGGCGTCCCGACCGAGGCGACGGACACCCCGTCCGCCGAAGAGAAGGACCCGCATGACCCTCGAACGCGAGGAACTCCGCGACGGCTGGACCGTGACGATGGCCGGAGGAACCGGTGCGCCGGACGGCGTTGCGGGCCGCACCATGCCGGCGACGGTGCCGGGCCAGGTGCACACCGACCTGGAACGGGAGGGCCTGCTGCCGGACCCGACCTTCGACCAGAACGAGCAGGCCGCCAAGTGGGTCGGCCGCGCCGACTGGTCGTACCGCACCTCGGTCGACGTCGACCCCCGCGGCCACGAACGCGTGGACCTCGTGTGCGACGGCCTGGACACCGTCTCCGAGCTCAGCCTTGACGGTGTCGTCGTGGGCACGACGCGGAACATGCACCGGCGCTACCGCTTCGACGCGCGCGTGCAGTCGGGGTCCGGGGCGACGACGAAGGACCTCGAGATCCTGTTCGAGTCGCCGTACCGCGAGGCCGGCCGGGTCGCCGCGAAGGCCGGCAGCATGCCGGGCCCGTACGACGAGCCGTTCCCGTACATCCGCAAGATGGCCTCGAACTTCGGCTGGGACTGGGGCCTCACCGCCGTCACGAGCGGGCCCTGGCGACCGGTCGCCATCGAGCGGTGGTCCACCGCGCGGCTGCGCGAGGTCCGACCGCTCGTCGACGTCGAGGCCGGCGAGGGCGTGCTCGACGCGCACATCACGGTCGAGCGCTCGGGCCTGAACGACCTGGACCAGGACGGCGAGGACGACGACCTGGTGCTCGTCGTGACCGTCAGCGGTCTCAAGGAGGACGGCACGCCGACGCGGCAGCGGTCGCGGGCGCAGCTGACGCCGAAGGACGACGAGACCGTCGTCACGGTCCGCGTGCCCGAGGCCCTGCGTTGGTGGCCCCGCGGCTACGGCGCGCAGGCACAGTACGACGTGGTCGTCGAGCTGCAGACGGTGGACGGCGAGGTGCTCGACCGCGACACGTTCCGCACCGGCTTCCGGTCGACCCGGATCGACACACAGGTCGACGACATGGGTCGTCCCTTCGGCATCCACGTGAACGGGACACTGATCGACGTGCGGGGTGTGAACTGGATCCCCGACGACGTGATCGTCTCGCGGGTCGACCGCGCTCGCCTGCAGTCCCGTCTGGGCGCGGCGGCGTCGCTCGGCACGAACCTCGTGCGCGTGTGGGGCGGTGGCGTGTACGAGTCGCGTGACTTCTACGAGGTCTGCGACGAGCTCGGCCTGCTCGTCTGGCAGGACTTCCCGTTCGCGTGCTCCGCCTACCCCGAGGTCGAACCGATCCGCAGCGAGGTCATCGCCGAGGCCCGCGACAACGTCGCCCGGCTCGCCCGACACCCCTCGCTGGTGCTGTGGAACGGGAACAACGAGAACATCTGGCTGCACGACGTGGACGGCTGGGCGGAGTCCCTCGGCGATCGCGGCTGGGGCCTGGACTACTACCTCGACCTGCTGCCGACGATCGTCGACGCGGTCGACCCGTCGCGCTTCTACACGGTGGCGTCGCCGTGGTCGGGCTCCGAGTCGCTGCCCGCGAACGACGTCGACCACGAGACGCACCACTCGTGGGACGTCTGGAACCGCCTGCCCGACACCGCCTACCGCGGGTCCGTGCCGCGCTTCGTGTCCGAGTTCGGCTGGCAGGCGCCCCCGGCCTGGCGGACGCTGCGGGACGGCGTCGCCGACGAGGTGCTGTCGCAGGACGCACCCGGGGTGGTCCACCACCAGAAGGCGGCCGACGGGATGGGCAAGCTGGCCCGCGGCTTGGCGCCGCGGTTCGGCACGGGGCCCTTCTCGTTCGATGCGTGGCACTACCTGACGCAGCTGCAACAGGCGCGGGCCATCGCGACGGGCATCGAGCACTGGCGCACGCACTGGCCGCGGAACGCCGGCGTGGTCATGTGGCAGCTCAACGACCTGTGGCCGGTGTCGTCGTGGTCGGCGATCGACTCGGCTGGGCGGCTGAAGCCGCTCGCGCACGAGCTGCGCCGGCTGTACGACGACGTCCTGCTGACGATCCGTCCGGTGTCGCGGGTGGCGGTCGCGCCGTCCGCCGTGTCCGGACCGGCTGCGTCTCCGGCGCCGTCGCCCGCCTCTCCGGTCTCCGGGACGGTCGCGCCCGCCTCGCCGGTCGCGTCCGGTGCGGATCGGACGGGAGGCCCGGATCACCCGGGTGGATCGGCCGCCGTCGGCGAGACGGCTGATCCGGGAGACGTGGCGGACACCCTGTCCCTCGGCGTCTCGCCCGGCGCGTTCGGCTCCTCGCCCGTCGAGGTCGCCGTCCGGTCGGTTCGGGGCGGGCAGGACAGTGTCGTGCGGGTGCGCCGGGTGACCACGGCCGGCACGATCCTGGCCGAGGTGTCCCTGCCGGTGCGCCTGTCGTCCGCCGGCGTGGCGGTCGTCGCGCTGCCCGAGTCCGTGGGCGTGGTCGACGACCCGACGAACGAGCTCATCGTGGCGGACATGGACTGGCGACGAGCGGTCTGGACACCGGGCCCCGACGTCGACACGCGGTGGGAGCCGGCACGCTACCGAACGTCGTTCACGCCCGCCGACGGAGGGCTCGACCTGACCGTCGAGGCCGAGTCGCTCGTGCGGGACCTGCTCGTCCAGCCCGACCGGGTGAGCGCGACCGGTGCGGTGGACCGCGGGTTCATGACCCTCTTGCCCGGGGAACGGGTGACCTTCCGGATCACCGGAGTGACCGAGGCGGACATCCCGGCACTCCGTGCGGAACCCGTCCTGTGGAGCCTGGACCGCGTGCTCGGCCGTTGATATGCAGAACGACACAGTGATATATTCGGCGGTGCGCCGCTCGCTGTCCTGACCCGGACGACCCCGGCGTCCGGTCGACCTCCCGTCGGCCCGTCGACAGGAGGTCCCACGATGTCGCTCGCGATGCGTCCACCCACGGCAGCACGCGCTGTCCCCCCGATCACGGCGCCGGTGACGGCGCCGGCCGGTGCTCGCCGCGGCTTCGCCCCTGCGGTCGCCCTGCTGGACGCCAGCCTGTTGATCGTGGCCTTCGCGACGGCACACGTGGTCCGGTTCCCCTGGGAGTTGTCGGTCGTCCGGCCCCGGGCCGGTTGGGTGGAGTTCGCGACGGCTCCGGCGATCATCCTGATCTGGATGGTCCTGCTGTCCACGTTCCGCACCCGCGACCCGCGCATCGCCGGCATCGGGGGCGACGAGTACCGACGCCTCGTCACCGCGAGCCTGGTCTCCGTCGCGGTGGTCGCGGTCGTGGCGTACGCGGCACAGCTCGACCTCGCGCGCGGGTACGTCGCGATCGCCTTCCCGCTCGGTCTGCTCCTGCTCGCCGTCGGTCGTTGGGGGGTCCGCACCGCCCTTGCCCGCAGTCGGGCGCGGGGGTTGCGCCTGCAGGACGTCCTGATCGTCGGCGACACCGAGGACGTCCGGTACGTCGGGCGGCGGATCGCGGCGACGCCCAGCGCCGGGTACCGGGTCCGCGCGGTCGTGACCGACTGCGAGCCCGTGGGGACGACGATCGACCTCGGGCCGGCGTCCGCTCCGGTGGTCAGCGGGATCGACGACGTCCTCGCGCTGGCTCGTTCCGAGGGTGTCTCGGCGGTCGTCGTCGCCGGGGCCGTCCGCGGCGGGCACGAGCGACTGCGCCGCCTCGGGTGGCAACTCGAGGAGCACGGCGTCGAACTCGTCGTGTCCTCGCCGCTCTCGGACATCGCCGCAGGGCGCGTGCACGAACGCCCGGTCGACGGCCTGCCGCTGATGCACGTCGAGACGCCCGACTACCGACGCCGGGCTGGCAAGCGGCTGCTCGACGTCGTCGGCGCGGGCTTCGGGCTGGTGCTGCTGGCACCGGTCCTGGCCGTGATCGCGCTGGCGGTCCGGCTCGACGACGGAGGCCCGGTGTTCTTCCGGCAGACCAGAGTGGGCCGTGGCGGCAAGGAGTTCCCGATCCTCAAGTTCCGCACGATGTGCATCGACGCCGAGGCCCGGATGGCTGCCCTGCACGATGCGAACGAAGGCGCCGGCCCCCTGTTCAAGATGAAGGACGACCCCCGGATCACCCGGGTCGGGGCGTTCCTGCGGAAGACCTCGCTCGACGAGTTGCCGCAGCTGTGGAACGTGCTCACCGGCTCGATGAGCTTGGTCGGCCCTCGGCCCGCTCTGCCGCGCGAGGTCGCCCTGTACGAGGACTTCGCCGACCGCCGGCTCCTGGTCACCCCGGGGATCACCGGGCTGTGGCAGGTCAGCGGTCGGTCCGACCTGGACTGGGCCGAAGGGGTCCGCCTCGACCTGCACTACGTCGAGAACTGGTCGTTCCTGCACGACCTGGTGATCCTCGCCCGGACGGTGCCGTCGGTGCTCCGGTCGCGCGGCGCGTACTGACGCACTCCGCGACGGATCGGCGCAGGCCCTTCCCTGTGCGAACGGTGTCCGTTCCGGTGCCCGGCCTGGGCATCGGGGAGCGGGGGAGTTACGATGGGGAGCACACGGACTTCCGCCGCGTGGGTCGAAGAAGACCTCCGGACGGCGACCAGTTCCAGATCAAGGAGTCATGATGCTCGGTAACCTCGGCGGCGTACACCTGCTGATCATCCTCGGGATCGTCATCCTGCTGTTCGGTGCGACGAAGCTCCCGGCGCTCGCCAAGGGCCTCGGGCAGTCGATCAACATCTTCAAGAAGGAGATGAGCGACGACGAGAAGAAGGCGCAGGCCGGTGACACCACGGTGCAGAACACCGCGGCGACGAACACCACCGTGCCGACCGCTCCCGCCGAGCCCGCTGCCGGTCCGGTTCTGAACCCCGGCCCGAGCGCGCAGCCGAACACCGACTCCCGGCGCTAGTCACCCAGCTCAGGACACCCAGCCCCGTCCTGTCGGCAGCCCCCGCGACCTTCGTTGGTCGCGGGGGCTTCTTCGTGCCTGGGCTGCCCGTGCTGCCCGGTCGGCGCAACCGGAGCAGGATGAGCACATGACCACTGCCGCACCCCGCACGACCGCGCCGCTCCGCGACGACCGGCGCACGGTGCTCGTGGTGGCGATCCTGTCGTCGTTCGTCGTCGGGCTGGACTCGAGCGTGGTGAACGTGGCACTCCCCGCGATCCGGCAGGAGCTCGGCGGTGGGCTGGTCGTGCAGCAGTGGACCGTCGACGCGTACCTGGTGACGCTCGGCTCGCTCATCCTCGTCGCCGGATCGCTGTCGGACGTGTTCGGCCGGGTCCGGATCATCACGTGGGGGCTCGTGGTGTTCGGGATCGCCTCGGTCGCGTGCGCCATCGCCCCGACGGGGGAGTTCCTGATCATCTCGCGGGCGTTCCAGGGCGTCGGCGGGGCCCTGGTGACACCGAGTGCGCTCGCCCTCATCGTGGCGGCGTTCCGTGGGGCCGCCCAGTCGAAGGCGATCGGCACGTGGACCGCGTGGTCGAGCGCCGCGACGATCCTCGGCCCCGTGGTCGGTGGCTTGGTGGTCGACAGCATCGGCTGGCGGTGGATCTTCGTGCTGACCGCCGTCCCGATCGCGGTGACGATCCCGCTGGTGCTGCGGATCACCGGTGACGTGCACCCCGCCGTCCGACCACGCATCGACGTGGTGGGCGCCGTGCTCGCGGTCGTCGGGGTCGGTGGGGCCGTGCTCGGACTCATCGAGCAGGAGCGGCTCGGGTGGGGCGCGCCCGTCGTGGTCGCGGCGCTGGTGCTCGGCGCGCTGGCGCTCGTGGCCTTCGTGCCGTGGGAACTCCACGTGACCCGGACGACCGGTTCGCCGCTGGTGCCGCTCGCGCTGTTCCGTGCCCGCAACTTCGCGGTGGGCAACCTCGCCACCCTGTCGATCTACGGCGCCCTGAGCATGGTCTTCTTCGTGGTCACCCTGTTCCTGCAGGAGGTCTGGGGGTTCCCGGCCTGGCTCGCCGGCCTGGCGACGCTGCCGCCGACGGTGGTCCTGCTGCTGGTGTCCTCGGCGGTGGGCGGCCTGGCGGGACGGTTCGGTCCGCGTTGGTTCATGGCTGCCGGGCCGGCGGTGGCAGCGGTCGGTGCGCTCCTGATGCTGCTGGTCGGAGCACGGCCGGGCGGGTACTGGATCGCCGTGTTCCCGGGCCTCGTGCTCATCGGGTTCGGGATCGCGCTCATGGTGACGCCGCTGACGAGTGCCGTGCTCGGGTCGGTGCCGCAGTCCGAGGCCGGAGTCGGGTCGGCCGTGAACAACGCGATCGCGCGGATCGCCGGTCTGGTGATGGTGGCGCTCGCGGGCGTTGTCCTCGGCGGGGAGATGAGCGTCGCCGGTCTGCACCGGGCGGTCGTCGTGATGGCGGTCCTGCTCGTCGGCGGTGCCGTGGTCAGCGCCGTCGGGATCCGGAATGTGCCCGCGCCGACGTAAGTTGAGTGGAGTAGACTCAAGTACAACACCACCGCAACGAAAGGACGGAACGCATGGCGAACCTCCAGGGTGCTCCTGACTCGCAAGAGCGACAGAAGACCGCCCTCGAGCAGTACGGCGTCGACCTGACGGCGATCGCTCGCAGCGGCAAGCTCGACCCGGTGATCGGACGCGACTCCGAGATCCGACGCGTTAGTCAGGTGCTCACCCGCCGCACCAAGAACAACCCCGTGCTCATCGGCGAGCCCGGCGTCGGCAAGACCGCCGTCGTCGAGGGGCTCGCGCAGCGCATCGTCGCCGGCGACGTTGCCGACTCGCTGAAGGACAAGCGGCTCGTCTCGCTCGACATCTCCTCGCTCATCGCCGGTGCGAAGTACCGCGGCGAGTTCGAGGAGCGCCTCAAGGCCGTGCTCAAGGAGATCAACGACTCCGACGGGCAGGTCATCACGTTCATCGACGAGCTGCACACGCTGATGGGGGCCGGCGGCGGCGAAGGGTCCGTCGCGGCCTCGAACATGCTCAAGCCGATGCTCGCGCGCGGCGAACTGCGGCTCATCGGTGCGACGACGCTCGACGAGTACCGCGAGTACATCGAGAAGGACGCCGCCCTCGAGCGCCGCTTCCAGCAGGTCTACGTGGGGGAGCCCAGCGTCGAGGACGCCGTGGCGATCCTCCGCGGGCTCAAGGAACGCTACGAGGCGCACCACAAGGTCACGATCAACGACTCCGCCCTCGTCGCTGCGGCCAGCCTGTCGAACCGGTACATCTCCGGCCGCCAACTGCCCGACAAGGCGATCGACCTGATCGACGAGGCCGCCAGTCGGCTCCGCATGGAGATCGACTCCAGCCCGGTCGAGATCGACGAACTGAAGCGGAACGTGGACCGGCTGCGTGTCGAGGAGTTCGCGCTCAAGCAGGAGAAGGACGACGCCTCGAAGGCCCGGCTCGAGACCCTGCGGAACGAACTGCACACGCGCGAGGAACGACTGGCCGAGCTCGAGCAGCGCTGGCAGGCCGAGCGTGCGAGCCTGAACCGCATCGGTGAGCTGAAGCAGCAGCTCGACGACCTGAACATGCGCAGCCAGCGCGCGCAGCGCGAGGCCGACTACGCGACGGTCTCACGCCTCGAGTACGCCGAGAAGCCCCGGATCGAAGCGGAGCTCGCCGCCGCCGAGCAGGCCGAGTCAGCCGACCGCATGGTCAACGACAGCGTCACCGACGAGGACATCGCCGCCGTGATCGCCCAGTGGACGGGCATCCCGCTCGGACGGCTGCTGCAGGGCGAGACCGAGAAGCTCCTGCACCTGGAGAACGAACTCGGCCGCCGGATCATCGGGCAGCGCACCGCTGTCAACACCGTGTCCGAGGCCGTCCGCCGCACCCGCGCCGGCATCTCCGACCCGGACCGTCCGACCGGCTCCTTCCTGTTCCTCGGGCCGACCGGCGTCGGCAAGACCGAGCTGGCGAAGGCGCTCGCGGAGTTCCTGTTCGACGACGAGAAGGCCCTCGTCCGCATCGACATGAGCGAGTACGGCGAGAAGCACTCGGTCTCTAGGCTGATCGGTGCGCCTCCCGGGTACGTCGGCTACGAGTCGGGCGGGCAGCTCACCGAGGCCGTCCGACGTCGTCCGTACTCGGTGATCCTGCTCGACGAGATCGAGAAGGCCCACCCCGAGGTGTTCGACGTGCTGCTCCAGGTGCTCGACGACGGCCGTCTGACGGACGGTCAGGGGCGCACCGTGGACTTCCGGAACACGATCCTCGTGCTCACGTCGAACCTCGGCTCGCAGTTCATGACCGACCTGACGCTGACGGACGACCAGCGGGAGACGGCCGTGCGTGAACTCGTGCAGCAGGCGTTCCGGCCGGAGTTCATCAACCGCCTCGACGACATCGTGGTGTTCCAGGCCTTGACGGCCGACGACCTCGGCCAGATCGTGTCGCTCTACGTCGACCGGCTCGCCGGTCGCCTGACCGACCGCCGGCTCGAGCTCGCGGTCACGCCCGAGGCGCGTGGCTGGCTGGCCGAACGCGGGTACGACCCGCTCTACGGCGCACGGCCGCTCCGCCGCCTCATGCAGCGGCAGATCGACGACAAGCTGGCACGGGCGATCCTGTCCGGTGACGTCCGCGACGGCGACACCGTGCGGGTGGACGTCGCCGAGGACGGCGACGGCCTGACCGTCGAGCCCTTCCAGTTGGCGGAGGTCGTCGAGGAGTAGGCGAGCGCGCGGGGTGACCGACGGGAGGCCCGTCACCGGTTCCTGGGACCGGTGTCGGGCCTCCGCCGTTACCGTCCAGGGCATGCCTGAGATCCGCGCGTTCCGTCGCCTCACCGAGTCCGTCGAGCACGCGAGCGTGCTCGACAAGGCCGTCGATGTCGACCGGGCGGTGGTGAGCGTGCTCGCGAAGCCGAAGGCGCTGCGGCAGCTGCTGCACGGCGTGCCGTTCGGCCACCCGATCCACCCGCTCATGGTGCAGGTGCCGCTCGGCGCGTGGATCTCCGCCGCGGTGCTCGACGTGTTCGGCGGGAAGGGCAACGCGAAGGCCGCGAAGACGCTGGTCGGCGTGGGGCTCGTGTCCTCCGGCAGCGCGAGCGTCGCCGGCTACGTCGACTGGTCCGAGCTGAACCGCGAACAGCTGCGCACCGGGTGGGTGCACCAGGCCGTCAACTGGGTTGGCATCTCGCTGTACGGGCTGTCGTGGTGGCAGCGGAAGAACGGGAACCACGGCGCCGGCAAGGTGCTCGGGTTCGCTGCGCTCGGTGTCGTGGGAGTTGGCGGGTACCTCGGCGGGCACCTGGCCTACCGCCAGCGCGCCGGCGTGAGCGACCACGGCGAGGTCCCGTTCGACGCGTCGCGCTGACCGTTACGGCGGCGAAACAGTCGCCACCCCAGGCTGGGCACACGGATCCCCTGACGATCGACACCGTCCCGCTCACGTTCGCTCCGGCCCCTCGCAGCACCGGTTTCGTGGTACACGTCGACGAAGAAGCCGGCATCGTCCGTGTCGACCCAGCCGATCCACAGGAATATCGCATGTGATGTCCGGATGCGCGTACTCGTGGTGGATGATGAGACAGCCCTCGCCGACCTCGTCGCGACGGGATTGACCCGGCAGGGCATGGCGGTCGACGTCGCCCACCGGGGTGACCACGCGGACGAGCTCCTGGCGGTGAACGACTACGACGTCGTCGTGCTCGACCGGGACCTCCCCGGCATGCACGGCGACGAGGTGGCCCGGCGGCTCGCGGCGCGGGGGAGCCTCACCCGCATCCTCATGCTCACTGCGGCGACGACACTGACCGACCGGGTGAACGGCCTCGAACTCGGCGCCGACGACTACCTGGCGAAGCCGTTCGAGTACCCGGAGCTCGTCGCGCGGGTCCGTGCGCTCGGCCGCCGGAGCGTCGCCCCCGTCGCGCCGGTGCTCGAACGCGCCGGAGTACTCGTCGACACGAACCGGCGGATGGCGACGCGTGACGGCCGCCCGCTCGACCTCACCGCGAAGGAGCTCGGCGTGCTCGAGACCCTGCTGCGTGCCGACGGCCGGATCGTCCCCGCCGAGGAACTCCTCGAGAAGGTCTGGGACATGAACATCGACCCGTTCACCGCCGCCGTCCGGGTGACCATGTCGAAACTCCGCCGCAAGCTCGGCGACCCGGACCCGATCCGGACGGTGCCCGGCCAGGGGTACGCCCTGTGAGTCCGGGCGGCGCACGGTGGCGGCCACGCTCGTGGAGCATCCGCACCCGTACCGCGCTGGCGTTCGCACTCGCCGCGATGGCGCTCACCGCCGGGGTCGTGGTGTTCACCAACCTGATGGCCTTGGCCGGGGTCGGCGCCGGACTCGACACCGCGTCGTTCGTGCAGACCCGCCCGGCGCGGACGCTCCCGACCGCCGAGCCCGTACCGACCGGGGACGACTCCGCCCCGCCGTTCGGCGGCGGGGAGCGGGCCACCGTCGCGGTCGTGCAGCTCGTCGCCGTGCAGCAGTGGCAGTGGTCGGCGATCGGCGTCGCCGGGGCAGGGGCACTCGCGGGCGGCATCGGCTGGCTGGTCAGCCGTCGGATGCTCCGCCCGATCGACCGGATCACCGCCACCGCGGTCCGGATCACCGCATCGAACCTGCACGAGCGGATCGCCCTCGTCGGTCCCGACGACGAGCTCCGGCGGCTGTCGAGCACCGTCGACGACCTGCTCGACCGGCTCGAGACGGCGTTCGAGAGCCAGCGGCGGTTCGTGGCGCAGGCGTCGCACGAACTCCGCACCCCGCTCGCGGTGCAACGCGCCGCCCTGCAGATCGGGTTGCACGACGGCCTCGACACCGAGGACGTCCGGGTCGTCCGCGACGAGTTGCTCGAGCAGAACCGGCGGACCGAGCACCTGGTCGAGTCGCTGCTCGTGCTCGCCGAGGCCGACCGCGGGCTCGACGGCACGAAGCAGGCGGTCCACGTCGACGACGTGACCGCCGAGGTGCTCGCGGGGACGGCCCGGATCGCGGCCGACGCCGGGGTCGCGCTGACGCACGAGGCCCACACCGGGCCTCCCGGCCTCATCGTCGACGCTGAGCCGACGCTGCTGCGGCAGCTCCTCGAGAACCTGGTCGGCAACGCCGTCGAGTACAACGAACCGGGTGGGTTCGTCCGGGTGACCACCTCGGCGGACGGACTCGTCGTCGAGAACTCGGGACCGGTGGTGCCCGCGGGCGAGGCGTCGCGCCTGGCGGAACCGTTCCGCCGCTGCCCGTCCGGTCCCGCAGGAGGCCGGCACAGCGGACTCGGGCTGTCGATCGTGGCGTCCATCGTGCACGCGCACGGGTGGACGCTGTCGATCGCAGCTCGACCGTTCGGCGGACTCGTGGTGCGCGTCGGTGTTTCGTCGGTGCAACCGACCAGGGACGCGGTACGAAACAGCTGATCCGGTGTCCTGGGACCATGAACGCAACGACCACTCGCCGCACCCGTTCCCTGCTCGCCCTCGCCGCAGCCGCCTTCCTGCTGCCCAGCCTGCTCGCCGCCTGCACGGCCAGCCCGGACGACGAAGCCGACACGGCACCGGGGTCGGCGGCCAAGGGGTCCTCGCTCGCCGAGTGCATGCGCGGGAAGGGCCACGACATGCCGGACCCGTCGGGCGGCGGATCGACGATGCGCCTCAGCGTGCCGGACGGTGTCGACCCGGAGCAGTACCAGAGCGATCTCGCGGAGTGCCTCGGGGACGACGAGGGCGCCGGGGACGTCAAGGCGGCGAAGCCGATGCCGGGCAGCGAGGAGACGCTCCGCGAAGTGGCCGAGTGCATCCGCGACGGTGGCTTCTCGGACTACCCAGACGACGAAGACGGCCAGCGCGCGTACCGGGCTGACGACAGTGCGGCCTTCGACGAGGTGGCGCGTGCGTGCACCGACGAGGCGTTCGGCACCGCCGGGACGGCGGTCGACCAGTGAGGCACTCGAGCCGACGCCGCACGGTGGTCGTCGGTGTCTGTCTCATCGCGGTGCTCGCGTCCGGTACCGGGACCTGGGCGCTCCTCGATCTGCGGGGTGGCAGCGCAGCGTCCGCGTCGTCCTCGGATCGTCCGACCCGCGCCGGTTCGACGGCAGCCGTCACGAAGGGCGACCTGACCGACTCGAAGGTCTTCGCCGGCACGCTCGGCTACGGCGCCCCGACCGGCGTGCCCGCCGCGGCCGCCGGGACCATCACGTGGCTGCCCCGCCCCGGCGACGTCATCCAGCGTGACGAGTACCTGTACGCGGTGGACGAGCGCGGTGTGCGGTCGATGTACGGCACGGTGCCGGTCTGGCGCGACCTGTCCCGTGGCGTGCGCGGCACCGACGTGCGGCAGCTCAACGAGAACCTCGCGACCCTCGGCTACGACGTGTCCGTGGACGACGAGTTCGGGCCGCGGACCCAGGCGGCGGTGCGCCGGTGGCAGGAGGACCGCGGTCACGAGGTCACCGGGGTCCTCACCGCCGACGACATCGCGTTCGTCGACGGCGCAGTGCGCGTCGCGTCGGTGGACGGCAAGCTCGGCCAGTCGACCGGCGCCGCCGGCGCGGAGGGTGCTGGCGGCGGCGCCGGCGGAGACGTGCTGCAGGTCACGAGCACGAGGCGGGTCGTCTCGGCCACGGTCTCGCAGCGTGAGGCCGAGCGCCTGGCGGTCGGAACCCGGGTCGACGTCCGGGTGAACGGGACCGGCGCCGCGATGCGCGGAGAGGTCGCGGACATCCAGCCCGAGACCGGCGAGGACGGCGGCACCAAGGTCGTGGTGTCGGTGTCCTTCGACCCCGGCGACCGGAAGCTGCCCGCGGCCGCCTCCGCCCAGATCGACGCGAAGGGCACCACCGAACGGGGTGTGCTGTCGGTCCCGGTGTCGGCGCTCGTCGCGGGCTCCGGTGGCTCGTACGCCGTCGACGTCGTGCAGCAGGGCGGCCGGACCGAGCGCGTACCCGTCGAACCGGGGTTCACCGCCGGCGGCCGCGTGGCGATCAGCGGCGACGTCGCGGCCGGTGACCGCGTGGTGGTGCCCGGATGACCCCCACGACCATGGCGGACCGTCGAGTCGTCCTGTCGCTCGAGGACGTCGTGAAGACGTACGGGGACGTCGGCGCGCTCCGCGGCGTCTCGCTCGAGGTCGCGGCCGGTGAGCTCGTCGCCGTGGTCGGCCCCTCGGGATCGGGCAAGTCGACGATGCTCAACATCATCGGGACGCTCGACCGGCCGACGTCCGGTACCGTGACGATCGCCGGCAACGACGTCGCCACGATGTCCGACGACGCCCTGTCGCGACTGCGGGCCGACCACATCGGCTTCGTGTTCCAGCACTTCCACCTGCAGGCCGGGGCGACCGCCGCCGAGAACGTCGCCGACGGTCTGCTCTACGCGGGCATCCCGCGCCGCGACCGGCACCGACGTGCGGTCGAAGCACTGGGCCGGGTCGGGCTCGAGCACCGGGTCGACCACCGCCCACACCAGCTGTCCGGCGGCGAGAAGCAGCGGGTGGCGATCGCCCGGGCCATCGTCGGCGAACCCACCATCCTGTTGGCGGACGAGCCGACCGGGGCACTCGACACCGCCTCGGGCGCTGCGGTCCTCGGACTGCTGCGCCAGCTCAACGACGGCGGGACCACTGTGCTCGTCATCACCCACGACCTCGAACTCGCGGCCTCGCTGCCCCGGCAGGTGCGGATGCGCGATGGTCTCGTCTCGCAGGACGACGCCGCGGGCGGGGCCGAAGCACTCGCCGCCGCGATCCGGGGCGACCGGTGAGCGCCCGAGGAACCGTCAGCCCGGCGGACCTGCTCCGGCTCGGGGTGTTCGGCCTGCGGACCCGGCCCGGCCGCGTCGTCTTGTCGGCCCTCGGCATCGCCATCGGCATCGCGGCGATGATCGCGGTCGTCGGCATCTCGTCGTCGAGCAAGGCGAAGGTCGACCAGGTCCTCGACGCCCTCGGCACGAACGTGCTCACCGTCACCCAGGCGCAGGGATTCGGTGAGACGCCGCCGCTGCCGGACACCGCCCTCGAGTCGGTGCAGCGTCAGGACGACGTCGAGTCCGCGGCCGCGATCGGCACCGTCCCGGAGATCGCGGTCTACCGCAACGGGTTCGTCCCGGCCCCGGAGACGAAGGGCATCTCCGTGCTGGCGGCCTGGGGTGACGTCCCGGAGGTGCTCGGCGGCGAGCTCGCCGCCGGCCGGTGGATCGACGACACCCGGAGAGCGGCCCCGCAGGTCGTGCTCGGGGCCGAGGCCGCCGATGCCCTCGGCATCGACGAGGTCCGATCGGACAGCCGGGTCTGGATCGGCGGGCAGTGGGTACAGGTCGTCGGGGTCCTGCGACCGCTCGCGCTCGCCGAGGACCTCGACAACAGCGTGTTCGTCCCCCGGACCCTCGCCGGGCAGCTCGGGTTCGACGGCGCGCCGACCGCGGTCTACACGCGCGTCGACCCGTCTCGCGTCGAGGAGACCCGTGATGGGCTCGCGGGGGCGGTCCGTCCGGGAGCGCCGCAGGACGTCGGGGTCACCCGACCGTCGGACGCGCTCGCCGCCAAGGACGCCACCGACGACTCGTTCACCGGCTTGTTGGTCGGCATCGGCGGTGTCGCCCTGCTCGTCGGCGGCATCGGGGTCGCGAACACGATGGTGATCACGGTGCTGGAACGTCGTGCCGAGGTGGGGGTGCGTCGTGCCCTCGGCGCACGACGGCGGAACATCCGTGACCAGTTCCTGGTCGAGTCGCTGCTGCTGTCGTTCCTGGGTGGCGTCGCCGGTGTGGTGATCGGCGTCGGGGTCACGGTCGCCTTCGCCCTGGCGCAGGGGTGGCCGGTGGCGATCCCGCTGTGGGCCGTCGGCGGCGGGCTCGGCGCGACCGTCGTCATCGGCGGCGTGTCCGGGTGGTACCCGGCGGCGCGCGCAGCGCGCATCCCACCGACGTCCGCCCTGGCGGCCGTCTGACGGAAGTGGTGGTGATCCGGGAGGCCCGGTGCCGGTCTGCGAGACCGGCACCGGGCCTCCCGGTCGCCCCGTCCACCCCGCCGACGCGCGGCGCAGATCATGCCTGGTCATGACCAGTCGCGTCAAGCGTTGGCGACGATCTGTTCGACATCCGTGATCCCCCGGAAACACGCGGATCGAACCCGCTCACAGGGACCGATCCAACGGTTGACAAGGGCTCCCGGAAGGTCTTCTATTGCGAATACGCAACGTCCTTTCATAAAGGTCGGACCAAGGGAGTCAACGTGACACGCACGCGTTTCGCCGCACTCGGTGCGCTCGGCCTGGCGGCCGCGCTCGCCCTCACCGGGTGCTCCGCCGGAAGCAACGGAGCTTCCGACGGCGGCACGAAGGCCATCGGCACACCCGATGGCAAGGGCAAGACCATCACCGTCTGGATGATGAACGGCGACCTGAGCGACAAGGTCCTCGACGCAGCCCAGGAGCAGTTCACGAAGGACACCGGAGCGAAGGTGAAGATCCAGACCCAGCAGTGGGACGGGATCACCACGAAGCTCACCACGGCCCTCGCCCAGGACGACGCCCCGGACGTCGTCGACCTCGGCAACACGCAGGTGCCGGTCTACGCGGCGGCCGGCGGTCTCATGGACCTGACGCCGTACCGCGACGAACTGAAGGACGGCCAGACCTGGCTCACCGGGCTCGAGGGGCCGGCCACGGTGGACGACAAGCTCTACGGCGCTCCGCTGTTCGCCGGCAACCGCGCTGTCGTCTACAACAAGAAGGTCTGGAAGGACGCCGGCGTCACCGACGTGCCGACCACCTACGACGAGCTCACCGCCGACCTGGACAAGGTCAAGGCGGCCAACACGGCGAGCGACTTCTCCGCCTTCTACATGCCCGGCCAGTACTGGTACGGCGGGCTGCAGTGGGTCTGGGACGCCGGCGGCGAGATCGCCTCCGACAAGGACGGCAAGTGGACCGGGAAGCTCGACTCGGCCGATGCGGTCAAGGGCCTGACGGCGTGGAAGACGTTCCAGAACGACTACTCCGCGACGTCGACGCAGGACATCAACACCGACAAGCCCTCGCAGAGCGACGTCTTCGCCCAGGGCAACACCTCGGCGTTCCTCGGATCGGCGTGGGAGATCGGCTCGATCACCACCGCGAAGCCGGCGCTCGCCGACCAGATCGGCACGTTCCCGATGCCGTCGCAGACGGACGGGAAGACGCAGCCGGTGTTCCTCGGCGGGTCCGACCTCGGGATCCCGGCGAAGGCCGCGAACCAGGACCTCGCGCTGTACTACCTGAAGATCCTGACCTCGAAGGAGTTCCAGCAGGACCAGGTGTTCGGTGTGGACGGCTGGGAGCCGAACTCGACCGAGCTGCTCGACGCCGTGGCCGACGACGTCGACACCCTGCACAAGCCGTACTTCGCGGCAGCCGGCACGAGCCGTCCGACCCCGGCGACGCCGGGCTGGGCGACCATCGAGGGCGACGCGTCGTTCCAGTCGATGTTCGCGGACATCGCCACCGGGCGGAAGTCGCCGGAGCAGGCTGCCGAGGGCTTCTCGAAGCACCTCACGACCGCGCTGAACGCGCAGCCGTAGTCGATGACCTCCACTGCAGAGCAGGCGACCGGTTCGGAGCAGTCCGAGCCGGTCGCCGGCGGCGGGGGGACCGGGGGTGCGGGTACCGGGGCCATCGGCGGTGCCGGGTCGGGGCGGCCGGTTCGTCCCGGCCGCGGGGCGCGTCGTCGGTCGGCGGTGGCGTCGCGCGCACCGCTCGTCCTGCTGGCCCCCGCGGCGATCCTGCTGCTGGCGCTCGTCGTGTACCCGCTCGTCCGGCTCGTCGTCATCTCGTTCCAGGACTACGGCCTCCGGGCGATCTTCACCGGGCAGGCCGGGTTCGCCGGCGTCTCGAACTACACGAACGTCCTGACCGACGCCAGCTTCTGGCCGGTCATCCTGCGTACCGTCCTGGTCACCGGGGCGATGGTGCTCGGCACCATCGTCATCGGGATGGGCGCCGCGCAACTGCTCACCCGGCTCGGCGTCGCGATGCGCACCGTGGTCAGCGTCGTGCTCGTGCTGGCCTGGGCGATGCCGAACGTCGCCTCGAGCCTGGTCTGGCAGTGGCTGTTCCAGCCGTTCTACGGCGTGCTCAACTGGCTCATCACGCAGCTGCGGGTGTTCGGCGACCACACGCAGGACAACTGGGCGTCGCACCCCGGGCAGGCGTACACGATCGTGCTCACGCTCGTGATCTGGCAGGCCGTGCCGTTCGTCGCCCTGACGCTGTACGCCGCGCAGTCGCAGATCGCGCCGGAGTACTACGAGGCCGGAGCGCTCGACGGCGCCTCGACCTGGACGATGTACCGCGCGATCACGCTGCCGGCACTCGCCCCGACCCTGCTGCTCGTGTCGATCCTGTCGGTGATCTGGGACTTCAACGTCTTCAACCAGATCTGGCTGCTCACGAGGGGCGGTCCGGAAGAGGCCACCCTGACGCTCGGCATCTGGACGTTCGTGAAGTCGTTCGTCTCCAACGCGTACGGCCAGGGCGCCGCGATCGCCGTCATCTCGACCGTGATCCTCGGCGCGCTCACCAGCTACTACATCCGCCGGCTCGTCCGCAGCGGGGAGGAGGACCTGTGACCGTCTCGAATGCTGCGCCGGTGCGGGCGCCCGCGTCCGCGCCGGCTCCCGCGCGTTCGCGAAGGCGGAAGCCGCGCGTGGTCGCGAACACCATCGCGGTGGTGTTCTGCCTGGTGTGGGTGTTCCCGATCTACTGGATGGTGAACACCGCCTTCAAGCCGGCGGACGAGGTCACCACCATGACCCCGATCTGGGCGCCGTTGCACCCCACGCTCGACAACTTCACCCGCGCGCTCACCCAAGAGGGCTTCCTGGTCTACCTGCGGAACTCGACCATCGTCGTGGTGGCCGCCGTGCTGCTGTCGATCGTGGTCGGGTTCCTGGCCTCGGCGGCGCTGTCGCGATTCCGGTTCCGCGGGCGGCGGGCGATCCTGGTGGGCATCCTGTTCGTGCAGATGATCCCGTCGGGTGCGCTGCTCATCCCGCTGTTCCTGTCGTTCCAGACCCTCGGGCTGCTCAACAGCTACGTCGGGCTGATCCTGGCGTACGTCGCGAGCGTGCTGCCGTTCTCGATCTGGGTGATGCGCGGGTTCTTCGTGGCGGTCCCCGTCGAGATCGAGGAGGCCGCGAAGGTCGACGGGGCGGGAACCTTCCGGATCCTGTGGAGCGTGCTGTTCCCGCTCGTGATGCCCGGGGTCATCGCCACGAGCGTGTTCGCGTTCATCGCGGCGTGGAACGACTACCTGATCGCGTACGTGATGCTCAAGGACCAGGGGATGTACACGCTGCCCGTGTGGCTGGCCGGGTTCTCGACGAACAAGGGCACGGACTTCGGCGGGCTGATGGCGGCGAGCGTGCTGTTCTCGATCCCCGTGGTCGTCTTCTTCCTCATCGTGCAGCGTCGGCTCGTCAGCGGTATGACCGCGGGAGCCGTCAAGGGCTGACCGTCGTACCGAACACCCCGTCGTGCACGAGCACGGCGGGGTGGTCGTGCGTGTGCCGTCCGTCGAGGTTCCACGACATGCCGCGTGTTGGACGCCGAGGTTCCACGGACGGGCTGTGGGCGCCGCGAGATGCCGAGATTTCGGAACCTCGGTGGAGGGGGACGCGGGCGGGGTGGTTGTGATTGTGTGGGTTTGTGGCTTATGGTTCCTGAAACCCACGGGAACGAAGGAGTTCGGGCATGTACGCAACCGAGCGGCACGACGCCATCGCAGCAGCGCTGCAGGACGCCGGCCGGGTCTCCGTCGCCGACCTGGCCGAGCACTTCGACGTCACCACCGAGACCGTGCGCCGTGACCTCGACTCGCTCGAGTCCGCCGGGGTCCTGCGCCGCGTGCACGGGGGAGCGGTGCCGATCGGCCGCTCGAGCGTCGTCGAACTCTCCGTCGCCGAGCGCGAGGGGCAGCACGGTTCCGCGAAGTCCGAGATCGCCCGCGCCGCGATGCGCCTCGTGCCCTCGACCTTCACCGGGTCGATCGCGATCGACGCCGGCACCACCTGCGCCGCCGTCGCCGCTGAACTCGCACGGTGGGAACCCGCCACCGCCGGCGCGACCCTCACCGTCATCACGAACTCCGTCCCGATCGCCGCGACCCTGCAGCACAGCGAGCACGTCGAGCTGCACCTGCTCGGTGGCCGGGTGCGCGGGGTCACGAGCGCCGCCGTCGGCACCGCCACCGTCGAGCAGATCAGCGCCCTGCGGCCCGACATCGCGTTCGTCGGCACGAACGGCCTGTCCGCCGGCTTCGGGCTGAGCACCCCGGACGAGTACGAGGCCGCCGTCAAGGGCGCCTACGTCCTCGCCGCCCGCCGAGCCGTCGTGCTCGCCGACGCCGCGAAGCACGGGGTCGAGGCCCTGATGCGCTTCGCCCGGCTCGACGAGATCGACACCGTGGTCACCGACCAGGAGCCGCCGGCCGACCTCGCCGGTGCCCTGACCGACGCCGACGTCGAGGTCGTCGTCGCATGAGCCGCCGCATCGTCACCGTCACGCCGAACCCGAGCCTCGACCGCACCATCGAGCTCTCCGGCGAACTGCAGCGCGGCGCCGTCCAGCGCGCCACCCGCTCCACCGCGGAGCCCGGCGGCAAGGGCGTCAACGTGTCCCGGGTCGTGGTCGCGAGCGGTGGGGACACCATCGCCGTGCTGCCCGGCGACGAGCTCGACCCCGTGCTGCTCGGGCTCGCCACGCGCGGCATCCCGACCGCCGCCCTGCCGATCGGTGCGCCGCTCCGCTCGAACGTCACCGTGACCGAGCCGACCGGCACCACCACGAAGCTCAACGAGCCCGGTCCGTCGCTCGCCGGTCGGCTGGACGACCTGGCCGACCTGGTCGCCGACACTGCCGCGGCGACCGCCACCGGACCCGCCGCCCGCTGGGTGGTCTTCGCCGGATCGCTCCCGCCCGGACTCCCCGACGACGCGCTCGCCGTGTTCGTGCGTGCCGTCCGTGCACGCCACGGTGAGGACGTCCGGATCGCGGTCGACTCGTCCGGCGTCCCGTTCACCGCACTGCTGCAGTCCGGCGAGCGGATCGACCTGGTCAAGCCGAACGCCGAGGAGCTCGCCGAGGTCGTCGGCGGCGACCCGGACACCTACGAGCAGGACCTCGACGCCGCCGTCGCCGCTGCAGAGCGGTTGCGCGACCGGAACGTCGGCTCGGTCCTGCTGACCCTCGGCAGCGCCGGCGCCGTGCTGGTGTCGGACGAGGGTGCCTTCGCCGCCGCAGCACCGCGGATCGTCGCCCGCTCCACCGTCGGCGCAGGGGACTCCTCGCTCGCGGGCTACCTGCTCGCCGAGGTGGCCGGAGCGTCGCCCGAGCAGCGCCTCGCCCAGGCCGTCGCGACCGGAGCCGCAGCCGCAGCCCTGCCCGGCAGTGACGTCCCCGCCCTCGACCACACCGACCCGACGGCGATCTCGGTCCGGGTGCTCACCACGCACCCGGCACCCGAGCCCGCCTGACCCCGCCCGACCCCGCCCCAGCCAGCCAGAACACCCCCACTCCCCGAACACCTGCACGACCCGCGCGACCAGCGCCATTGCGAAGGAGCAAGCACATGTCCGCAGACTCGAGTCCGCGCCTCATCAGCGCCCAGCTCGTCGGCCTCGACGAGGACCTCGGTGCCACCTCGGCCGACGTCATCCGCGTCCTCGCCGACCGCGTCGCCGCGACCGGCCGCGCCGCCGACGGCCGGGTCCTGGCCGAGGACGCCATCAAGCGCGAGGCCAGCGTCGGCACCGGCGTGCCCGGTGGCATCGCGATCCCGCACGCCCGTTCGGCGTCGGTGTCCGAGCCGACCCTGGCGTTCGCTCGCCTCGCCCGGAAGGTGTCGTTCGGCGCCCCGGACGGCGACGCCGACATCGTCTTCATGATCGCCGTGCCCGAGGGCGCCGACAAGGACCACCTGACGGTCCTCTCGACCCTGGCCCGTGCGCTCATCCGTGACGACTTCACCGCCGCCCTGCGCGCCGCAGCCACCCCGGACGAGATCGTCCAGCTCGTCGACCGCGAGGTGAGCGGCGAGGTGTCCGAAGCCGGCGTCGGGAAGGCGAGCAGTGCCTCCAGTCCGACCGCCGCACCGGCGCCGGGCCGCAAGGTCTTCGTCGGCGTCACCGCCTGCCCGACCGGCATCGCGCACACCTACATGGCGGCTGACGCCCTCGTCGCCGCGGCGCAGCGCGCCGGCGCCGAGATGCACGTCGAGACCCAGGGCTCCTCGCAGGTCGAGCCCCTCGACCCGGCCCTCATCGCCCGCGCCGACGCCGTCGTGTTCGCGGTCGACGTCGACGTCCGCGACCGCGGTCGCTTCGCCGGCAAGCCCCTCGTCTCCGGCCCCGTCAAGCGCGGCGTCGACGAGCCCGACAAGATGATCGCCGAGGCCATCCGCGCCTCGGACGACCCGAACGCCGCGCGGGTCCAGGGTGGTGCCGCCACGACCGAGACGAACACGAAGAACGAGCACTTCGGCCAGGCGCTGAAGCGCTGGCTGCTCACCGGCGTCAGCTACATGATCCCGTTCGTCGCGGGCGGCGGGCTGCTCATCGCGCTCGGCTTCCTGCTCGCCGGGTACGGCATCGCACTCACCCACGGTGACGACGGCGTCAACAACGCGGTCTTCGCGCTCCAGCACTACAACCTGGTCGACCTGCCGCCGGAGGGGCTCCGCTACTACCTCGGTGCCGCCGCGTTCCAGATCGGCTCCGTGTCGCTGGGCTTCCTGGTCGCAGCGCTCGCCGGGTACATCGCCTACGCCATGGCCGACCGACCCGGCATCGCGCCCGGCTTCGTCGCCGGCTCCATCGCCGTGTTCATGAACGCCGGGTTCCTCGGCGGCCTGATCGGCGGCCTCATCGCCGGTGCCGCCGCGTACTGGATCGGGCGCATCCCGACCTGGCGCTGGCTGCGCGGCCTGATGCCCGTCGTGATCATCCCGCTCTTCGCGTCGATCATCGCCTCCGGCCTCATGCTGCTCGTGCTCGGTGGACCGATCGCCTGGCTGATGACACAGCTGACCGAGTTCCTCAACTCGCTGTCCGGTGCCTCGGCGATCCTGCTCGGCATCATCCTCGGCCTGATGATGGCGTTCGACCTCGGTGGCCCGGTCAACAAGGTGGCCTACGCGTTCGCCGTCGCCGGGCTCGGTGCCGGGACCGCCACGAACGTCGTGCCGTTCGAGATCATGGCCGCCGTCATGGCAGCCGGCATGGTGCCGCCGCTCGCCCTGGCACTCGCGTCGACCGTCCTGTACCGCAAGGGGTTCACGAAGCCCGAGCGCGAGAACGGCAAGGCCGCCTGGCTGCTCGGAGCGTCCTTCATCTCCGAGGGTGCGATCCCGTTCGCGGCCGCCGACCCGCTGCGTGTCATCCCGGCGTCGATGGTCGGTGCCGCGGTCACGGGTGCGATCTCGATGGCTGCCGGTGTGACCTCGCGGGCGCCGCACGGTGGGATCTTCGTGTTCTTCGCCATCGGTGACGTCGCGATGTTCATCGTCGCGATCCTGGCCGGCACGATCGTGTCCGCGCTGGTCCTGGTCGGGCTGAAGAAGTGGGTGCGTCGGGCCCCGGCGGCGGACGCCGCGGCTGGTGACGAGGCCGCCGTGGCCGGCGAGACCGTCGGTCAGCGCGCACCGGTCGCCGCCTAGGACGACGGCGTCCCGCGCAGGTGACGGGACGAGCGGCGGACGGGAGGCCCGGTGCCAGCTGGCACCGGGCCTCCCGTCCTCGCGTGGCCGCGGCCACCCCGTGAGGTTCCGAGATCTCGGAACCTCACGGCCGCGCGCGGGGCCTGCGTGGAACCTCGGCGGAAGTGAGCGGCGGGTCGTGGAACCTCGGCGCGGTGCGTGCGTGCGCGAGCGCGTGAGCACGCCCGCGTGCTGCGTGAGCGCCCGGCTACTCCGCGATGTTCGCCGTGATCGCGTCGATGTAGGCGGCACGGTCCTCACGCGAGTGCGGCCGCCCCGGAACACCGGGACGCTGCTCCCACGGGAAGGGCCCGGCCTCGTGCCGGTACTCGATCCCCATCGCCTCGAGCCGCGCGGTGTGCTCGGCCAGCCGCCCGCGGAACTCGGCGACGTCGCGCGGACCGGTGACGTCCGCCGACCAGAGCGCCTCGGCCAGGGCCGCCACACGGGGGAACAGCTGGTAGTCGAGCTTCCGGGCGGTGTCGACGTGCTCCGTCCACATGTTGCCCTGGCCGCCGATGACGTGGGCGCGCTCGGACTCGGTCAGGCCGGACGGCACCGGGTCGAAGGCGAACACGTCGTCGACCGTCAGCACGATCGACACCGGGATCGGCTCGGTCGCCAGGTCGCTCTGGCGGTAGTCGAGGTAGGCCTGGTCGTCGGGCGACGAGATCACGTCGTGCCCGCGCTTCGCCGCCGTCCGGGCGCCGGTCAGACCGCGCCACGACACGATGGTCGCCGAGGGGTCGAGCGTGCCGCCCTCGAGGATCTCGTCCCAGCCGAACGCCTGCCGCCCGTGCGACGCGACGTGTGCCGCGAGCTGCCCGATGATCCAGGCCTGCAGCTGCTCTTCGTCCTCGAGCCCGAGTGAACGCATGCGCTCCTGCGTGCGGGGGTCCTCGACCCACTGCACCTTCGGGCACTCGTCGCCGCCGATGCCGATGTAGCGGGAGGGGAAGAGCGCGATGACCTCGTCGAGGACGTCCTTGAAGAAGTCGACGGTGCTGTCGTCGGCGTTCAGGACGTCGTCGGCGATGCCCCACTCGGTCCAGACCTCCACCGGTGTCTCGGGGTGCACGCCGAGCGACGGGTAGGCGGCCAACGCGGCACGGACGTGTCCGGGCGTCTCGATCTCGGGGACCACGGTGACGAACCGGTCCGCCGCGTAGGCGACGATCTCGCGGATGTCGTCCTGCGTGTAGTACCCGCCGTGCGGGCGGCCGTCGAACGCTGCGGGCTGCAGCACGCCGTCGGCGTCCGGGACGTGCGCGCCCACCTGGGACTCACGCCGCCACGACCCGACCTCGGTCAGGCGCGGGTACTTCCGGATCTCGATGCGCCAGCCCTGGTCCTCGGTGAGGTGGAAGTGCAGCCGGTTGATCCGGTGCGCCGCGAGCTGGTCGACGACGCGCATGACCTCGTGCTTGGTGCGGAAGTGCCGGGCGACGTCGAGCATGACGCCGCGCCAGGCGAAGGCGGGCGCGTCCTCGACGATGGTCGACGGGACGGACCACGGCCCGGTGCCGACGCGGCCGCTCCGGTACACGTCGGCGGGCAGCAGCTGGAGGAGCGCCTGGACGCCGTAGAACACGCCGGCGGCCGAGCCGCCGGCGACGTCCACGCCGTCGGGTGTGACGGACAGGCGGAAGGACTCGGCGCGCTCGCCGTCGGGCGACGGCGGGCCGGCGGGCAGGGAGGGATCGTCGGTGACACGCAGCGAGATGACGCCCGTCCGGACCGACACGTCGGCGGAGGCCGCCCCGTCGTCCGCTGCGTCCCGGACCGGCTGGCCGGTCGACGCCCGCAGCGTCTGCTGCAGGTACAGTCGGACCGATCCGCTCGCTGCGTCGGCTGCGATGCGGGTCGACGGGGTGATCTCGAAGGCGCCGGTGCCGGGGACGGCGCGACGCGGTCGTGGGATGAGCATGTCGGAGTCCACCATTCCTCAATGATCTTTCGTAATGTGGAGGCTATGGCCGTGGGCGAGACCGTGTCAACGATCCCGAGTGTCGTGGGGACGACGCCGGGCGTGCTCCGACTCATGAACTCCCGGGCCATCCTCGACGAGCTCCTGCGCGACGACGCGTCGCGCACCGTGACCGAGCTCAGCCGCACCGTCGGGCTCTCCCGCCCCACGGTCGAGGCGGCGCTCGCAGACCTGGTCGACGAGGGCTGGGTGACCGAGGCCGAGGCGATCGCCACCCCGAACAAGGCCGGCCGCCGGGCCAAGCGCTTCGCCGCGGACGCCACCGCCGGTTCCGTGCTCGGCGTCGACCTCGGACTGCACGGCATCGTGGGCATCCGCGCCGACCTGCGCGGGAACACCCTCACCCGGGTCGAGGAGCGCTACGCGGACCTCGCCGACGCGGAGCAGGCCTGGACGAGCGTGCAGGACGTGGTCCGACGCCTGACGGCCGACGCGGAGGCGTCCCCGGTCCTCGCCGCCACGTTCGGCGTCCCCGCCGTCGTCGACCGTGCCGGCGAGATCGACTACACGGTCGCCGTGCCGGAGTGGGTCGAGCGCCGCGTGCCCGGCCGGATCCAGGACCTCTTCCCCGGCATCGCGACGTTCTTCGACAACGACGCCAAGCTCGCCGCCACCGCCGAGGCGATGTGGGGGCGCTTCCGGGGCGTCCAGGACGGCCTGTACCTGGTGATGGGCCGGCAGATCGGTGCGGCCTACGTCATCGACGGGGCGTTGGCGCGCGGAGCGCGCGGTGCGGCCGGCGAGATGGGCGGGCTGGCCTCGACCGGGTGGCCCGGTGCGCCGGCCCGCCTGGAGGCCCGGATCGCGTCCGACACGGACCTCGAGTCGGTCTTCGCCGCGGCCGGGCGCGGGGGCGCAGCGCCGGGCCCCGTCGGCGGGGACGGCCCGGACCCGGCGGCGGTCGATGTGGTCCGCGCCTTCGCGGACGACGTGGCACCGGGCGTCGTGCAGCTCGTCACGACGATCGACCCCGAGGTCGTGGTCGTCGGGGGCGAGGTGCTGCCGGCGGCACCGGTGTTCGCCGAGGCGCTCGCCGCGGTGGTCACGCCCCGGCTCCGGCACCCCGTCGAGATCGTCCCGTCGACGGTCGGTCGTGACGCCGTCGCCCGCGGCGCCCTCGCGCGGTCGCTGACGCACGTGCGGACCTCGCACATGGGACTCGGCTGACGTTCAGGTACCGCGCCGGGTCCTGACAGGGCGCTCAGGGATGCTGGGGGCATGACGACTGCCGTGACCACCCGTGCCATGACCGTCGCCACCGGCGACTCCACCGCTCCCTCGGACCTCGGCGGACTCTCCGGCCTCGTGCTCCAGATCATCGACGCCCTGGGGGAGTGGGGCGTCGCGCTCATGCTCTTCGTCGAGACGGTGTTCCCGCCGATCCCGTCCGAGCTCATCCTGCCGCTGGCCGGGTTCCTGGCGGGTGCCGGGCAGATGAACCTCGTGCTCGTCCTCGTCCTGGCGACGCTCGGGTCCTACCTCGGTGCGCTGGTGCTCTACTGGCTCGGCGCGAAGATCGGGTTCGAGCGCACCACGCGGTGGTTCGGCAAGCTCCCACTGGTCGACGAGGACGACTTCCGCAAGGCCGCCGCGTGGTTCCACCGGCACGGCAAGAGCGCCGTGTTCTTCGGTCGGTTCGTCCCCATCGTCCGGAGCCTCATCTCCCTGCCCGCGGGAGCCGACCGGATGCACCTCGGCACCTTCTCGGTGTTCACGATCATCGCGAGTGGCATCTGGAACAGCGCGCTCGTGCTCCTCGGCGCCGCGTTCGGCTCGCAGTACGACCGTGTCGAGCAGTACACCGAGTGGATCGACCGGGTGCTCTACGTCGCGATCGCGGTCGTCGTCGTGACGTTCGTCGTCCGGCGGGTCCGTCGGTGGCGGGCAGACCGTCGCGCGGACGGGGGCGGCACCGGCGACGGTGCCGCGAGCGGGGGCGCACGAGGTCGTCGTCGCGCCGAGCCCGCCCGCGACTGAGCCGCTCGTCGTCAGGCCTTCGTCAGTGCCGACTCCTTGTGCGCGGCCCGCTTGCCGCTCTTCTCCGACTCGACGATCCAGTACGGATCGTCGTCGGTCGGCTTGAACGTCTGACCGTCGAACTCGAAGTCGCTGGTGCGCTTCTGGACGAGCTTCCCGGTCGTCTTCCCTTGCGAGGTGTTCCAGTGCACCTCGTCACCCTTCGTCAGTGCCATCGCTGTCCTCCTTGCGTGATCGCTCACCCTCATCGGAGGTCGAACGGTACCCTGATGCATCCGCATGAACACAGGGAAGTACGCCGATCACGATGTCATAACACCCGCACAAAAGCGGGGTCGGACGCGTACCGTTTCTCATGAGCCAACACGTCGGCAGCAGCCGCGGAACCTGCGGCTCTCGACGGAACGACGGAACCCATGACCATGCTGGACGGCTTGCGGACGGAGACGGTCCTGTCGGGCCGGTACCGGCTGGTGAAGCTCATCGGCACGGGCGGCATGGGGACCGTCTACGAAGCCCGCGACGAGCACACCTACCGCGCCGTCGCCGTGAAGCTCTTCGCGACCCCGGACAAGATGACGACGGCCGACCGCGTCCGGCAGGAGCGCGAGATCCGGCTCCTCAGCATGCTGTCGCACCCCGGGCTCATCCCGCTCTACGACGCCGGCACGCACGACTTCCCCGACGGCCCGCACCGGTTCATCGTGATGGAGCTCATCGCCGACACGACGCTGCTGCGCCGACTGTCCGAGGGGGCCCTGCACAACTACGAAGTGGCCGACCTCGGCGCCCAGCTCGCCGATGCCCTGGCGTACGTGCACTCGCGGGGCATCGTGCACCGGGACGTCAAGCCCGCCAACATCCTGATCAGCGACGAGGGCTCGTCCGGCTTCGCCCGGACCGTGAAGCTCACCGACTTCGGCGTCGCGCACTTCGTCGACGGCTCCCGCCTGACGAACGACGGCACGATCATCGGAACGGCGGCGTACCTGAGCCCCGAGCAGGTTGCCGGTGAGCCGATCAGCTTCGCCACCGACGTGTACTCGCTCGGACTGGTGCTGCTCGAGTCCCTCACCGGCAAGCAGGAGTACTCGGGCACCCTGATCGAGGCGGCACTGGCTCGCCTGCGGCACGACCCCGAGATCCCCGACGACGTCGCCTCGGAGTGGCGTGAACTGCTCAGCCGGATGACCGCCCGCGACCCGGAGCGTCGTCCGACCGCGGTCGCGATCGCGAACGCCCTGCGCGGGGGCTCCACGCAGGTCACCGGCCCGGTGCCGCTCGGACCGGAGCGGGTCAAGCACCAGCGGGACCACCGGATGCACCGTGCGGCCCACCGGCACGCGAAGCGCGGGACCTTCTCGGCCGTCCGCCGCTGGCGCCGGCGGAACGTGCTCGTGGGCTCGTTCGCGGCGTTCGGCGTGCTGGTCGCGTGCGGCTCCGCCTACGTCGCGGGCATGCTGCACTGAGGTCGCCCGCGCGTCCCGTTCGTCCGTGGTCCCTGGCAGGATGGACAGCATGACCGACCAGCGCTGGATCAAGATCTGCGGCCTGTCGACGCCCGACACCGTGGACGCCGCCGTCGACGCGGGCGCCGACGCGGTCGGGTTCGTCTTCGCCGCGAACAGCCCCCGCACCGTGACGGCCGACCTGGCGAAGGAACTCGTCGAGCGGCTGCCGGACGGCATCGACGCCGTCGGGGTCTTCCGCGACCAGAAGATCGACGAGATCGTCGGCATCGCGTCCGAGGTCGGTCTCACCACCCTGCAGCTGCACGGTGGCGAGGCCGCGACCGACTTCGCCCGAGCCCGCGACGCCGGCTTCTTCACCATCCGCGCCCTCGCGGCCGAGGACTACCTGCGCGAGACCGCCGAGCAGCGCGCCTCGTACGACCACGACCTGCTGTTGCTCGACGCCGCCGTGCCGGGCAGCGGTCGGCTGATCGACCCCGCCGTGATCGAGGGTGGGATCGACGAGGCCTGGATCCTGGCGGGCGGCCTGACCCCCGCCAACGTCGTGGCCGCGGTCGAGGCGCTCGACCCCGACGGCGTCGACGTGTCGAGCGGCGTCGAGTCGGAGCGCGGCGTGAAGGACCCGGCGAAGATCCGCGCGTTCGTCGAGGCAGTCCGCAGCCTGGGCTGAGCGCGCGCCCGCGGCTCTCGACGCGGAGCGACGACGGCCTGGAGGCGCGGGGCAGGCCCGCAACGGGCCTCCTGTCCGCCGTGCCGACCGTCTCAGGGCCGGAAGGCGCCGGCGTGTCCGGGGGACGCCGCCTCGTGCGCGGTCAGCGCAGGGTCGGGATGAGCTCGGTCAGGAAGGCGTCGGTGTCCTCCCAGCCCTCGACCGCGTGGCACGGCACACCGAGGGCCTTCACCGGGTAGTCGTTGCCCTCGGGGTCGAGCCGGTCGCCCACGAAGAGCACGTCGTCGAGCGCGATGCCGGTGATCTCGGCGAGACGCTGCATGCCGTACGCCTTGTCGATGCCCTTGCGGGTGATGTCCACGCTGGTCGAGCCGCCGGACCGCACCTCGAGGTCGGGGAGCTCCGCCTGCACCCGGCGACGCAGGTCGTCCTTCTTCGCGCCGGTCGGGTCCCACTGCTTCTTGACGTCGACCGGGGCGGCCTGGCCGAGTGCGGAGAACGTGATCTGCGACCCGCGGTCCTCGAGGATGTCGCCCCAGGTCTCGGACTCCCAGTAGCCGGCGTCCTTCGCGACGGACTCGACCGCGGCGAGGGCGCGTGCCTTCTGGTCGTCGGTGAGGTCCTCGGCGTACTGCAGTGCCCAGTCGTCGTCGGACCAGCGGTAGTACCGCGTGCCGCACGTCGGCAGCAGGTGCAGGTCGTCGAGGGTCAGGCCGTCGCGGGTGCGGAGCGGGGTGACGAGCTGCTGCTCGAACTGCGTGAAGTTGCCGCCGGAGATGACCGCGACCGGCACGACCTCGAGCAGGGACGCGAAGGTCTCGAGCATGCGGGGGTCGAGGGAGGACTTCGACGGGGCGAGGGTGTCGTCCAGGTCGAAGGCGACGAGGCGGGGCGTGGTCATGCCCCGATCCTGCCAGAGGCCACCGATCACATGCCGGGTGCTGTGTTCACCGCACGCGACTGCTGCGCGATGTCTGCGGGGTCACGCGGGTCAGGCGCGGTGGGTCGCGGGGACCCGGTCGCGGTCGTACGTGATGTCCGTGTAGCCGTGCGGCGCCGGGTTGCCGTCGTCGTCGAGGTTCACGAACACGACCTCGTCGATGGTGAGGATGCTGCGGTGCGTGAAGAGGTTCCGTGCCTCGGCCCGCATCGTGAGCGAGCTGCGGCCGAAGCGGGTGGCGACGAGGCCGATCTCGACGATGTCGCCTTCCTTCGCCGAGGACACGAACTCGATCTCCGACATGTACTTCGTGACGACCTTGCCGTTGCCGAGCTGGATGATCGCGTAGACGGCGGCCTCTTCGTCGATCCAGCGGAGCAGGCTGCCGCCGAACAGGGTGCCGTTGGCGTTGAGGTCCTCGGGGCGGACCCACTTGCGCGTGTAGAAGTTCATCTCGGGCTGCATGTCACTACATACTACGCGGCGGCGGCAGCGGAAACGACAGCGGCCGCGCCCCACAGGGACGCGGCCGGACGTTGGTGCCGAGGACTACTCCTTGACGAGCACGACCTCGTCGAGGGGCAGACGGGTGCGCGGAGCGACCTCGCGCTCGGCCGCCTTCTCGTCGAGCTGCGACGGGTGGGCGACGGTGCCGATGGCCGTGACGGTGAAGGGCAGGAAACGCTCCGGCAGGTCGAACGCTGCGCGCAGGCCGGCGGCGTCGATGCCCGCCATCTGGTGCACGTGCAGGCCCTCGGCGTGCGCCTGGACGGTCAGGGCGGCGAGCGACTGGCCGAGGTCGTACTGCGCGAAGGGACGCTCGTCGCCGTCCTCGGTCACGGTCTCGAGCACGCCGGCGACGAGGGCGCTGGCACGGAAGGCCCAGGCGGCGTTGAAGCCGAGCAGGTTCTCGTTGATCTTGCGGAACGTCTCGGTGCCACGACGGCCCGCGATGAAGCGGCGGGGCTGGAAGTTCATGGCCGACGCGGCCCAGCGGGCGGCCTCGAGGACGGCGTCGAACTGCTCGTCCGAGATCGTCGCGGTCTCGTCGTAGGAACGGGGGCTCCAGCGCTCTTCGAGCAGGGGCACGAGGGGCTGGCTGGAGTCGGTGGACCGGGTGAGGGTGTCGGCGTTCGTCGAGGTCATGGTGCCTGCAACGGTATTCGATGCGAACGCATTTCCGACCTGAGCGACGTCACATGGTGCAAGGATGGACGCGATGGGTGGCGTGTTGACCGGCTTCGCGATCATCGGCGCGATCATCGCCGGTGGGTACGTCGTCGGGCGCATCGGACTGCTCGGCCCGCACGCGCAGTTCGTGATGAGTCGCCTCGCGTTCTTCGTGCTCATGCCCTGCCTGCTCTTCCACACCATCGCCTCGGCCGACATCGAGTCGCTGCTGTCCCCGATGCTCTGGGTCTCACTGCTGAGCGCCGCGGTCGTCGCACTCGGAGCGGCGGCCGTCTTCCGGTTCGTGCTGCGGCGTCCGGTCACCACCACGACGGTCGGCGCCCTGGCCGCGAGCTACGTGAACGCGAACAACATCGGCCTGCCGGTGGCCGTCTACGTGCTCGGGCAGGCGACGGCGGTCGTGCCGGTGATCCTGCTGCAGCTCATCGTCATCGCGCCGGTCGCGTTGACGATCCTCGACGCCGCGACGTCGGGCGCCGGCGGCTGGGGACGCCGGATCTCCGGGCCGTTCCGGAACCCGATCATCATCGCCTCGCTGGTCGGCCTGGTGTTCTCGGCGACCGGCACCTCGCTGCCCGACCCCGTCCTCGAGCCGTTCTCGCTGGTCGGCGCGGCTGCCGTGCCCGTCGTCCTGCTGTCGTTCGGGATGAGCCTGCACGGTGCCGCACCGCTGCGGGACCCGGCGATCCGGACGGACGTCATCGTGGCGTCGTCGATCAAGCTCGTGGTGATGCCGGCGGTCGCGTACGTGTTCGCACGGTTCGTGTTCGGGCTCGGCGACCAGGACGTCTTCGTGCTCACCACCCTGGCGGCGTTGCCCGCGGCGCAGAACGTGTTCAACTACGCGCAGCGCTACGGTGCGGCGGTGCCCGTGGCCCGCGACGTCGTGCTCATCTCGACGATCGGCTCGGTACCCGTCCTGGTCGCGATCGCCGCGCTGCTGCACCCGTAGCGGCCCTGGTCGCACCGCGCGGCGGACGGGAGGCCCGTGGCGGGGCCGCACCGGGCCTCCCGTCCGCCGTGGGGTCGCGTGCACCGCGTCGGCCGAGGGGGCGCGCGTACGCTGACACCCACGGGGCGGACCCGCCTCGGGACCACGACGGACGGAGACCTCCGATGGACACGATGGCGATGATGAAGAACATGTCGATGACGGACATGCCCGCGGCGATGGACACAGACCTGATGCAGGACGCGATGATGGCGATGAACGCCGCGTCGATGGCCGCAACGATGTGCTCCGCGAGCGACATGCGCATGGGCGGCGAGATGGCCACCTGCGCCGCGATGTGCTCCAACACGGCGATGATGGCCGACACGGGCATGCGCATGATGATGCGTCCGGCCGGCATGGACCTGCCGAGCATGCAGGCGATGCTCATGGCCGTGATGACGATGGGCACGATGTGCGCCGCCGAGTGCCGGGGGCACATGGACATGGACGAGTCGTGCCGCTACTGCGCCATGGCCTGCGACGAGATGGTCGCGAAGTGCGAGGCGATGCTCGCCTCGATGTCTGCCTGAGCCGACGAGCCCGAGCTACGCGCTGCGCGCCGTGGTCTGACGACCGCCGGCACTGAGGATCTCCGCCACCGGGTGGTGGGCGACCGGGTCGCCGACCGACAGGAAGGCGTCGGCGTCCGCCACCCGGAGCTGGGTCACGCCGCCGTCCAGGAACACCACGACGGCGTCGGCGGGACGGGTCTCGACGACGATGCCGTCGCGCCAAGCGCCGGGGGCCGCGTTCGCCATGACGCGCTGGATGGGAAGGATCGTCGTACGGGACATGGCTTCACCTGCTCTCGAAGGGGTTCGGTGCAGGAAACCTACGTCCGGCCTCCGCCCCGCTCAACGCGGGTGGACCCGGGACGTAACAGAACCCGACGGGCTCAGAAGATCATCGGACGGTCGTCGTCGAGCGACGTGTCCAGGTCGAGGTCGACCACCACGGGCACGTGGTCGCTCGGGGCGTCGCCCTTCCGCTCGTTGCGGTGGATCGAGGCGTCGGTGACGACGTCGGCGAAGGCCTGCGAGCCCATCACGAAGTCGATGCGCATGCCCTCGTTGCGCGGGAACCGCAGCTGCTTGTAGTCCCAGTAGGTGTAACCGTCGGGGACGATCGGCCGGACGGCGTCCTGCAGCCCCGCCGCCTCGAACGCTCGGAAGGCGTCGCGCTCCGGTTCGCTGACGTGGGTGTGCCCCTCGAACACGCGGACGTCCCACACGTCGGTGTCGAGCGGCGCGACGTTCCAGTCGCCCATCAGCGCGAGCGGGGTCTCCGGCGAAGCAGCGATCCAGTCGGCGGTGCGGTCGGCCAGCTGCGCGAGCCAGTCGAGCTTGTACGTGTAGTGCGGGTCGCCGACCTCGCGCCCGTTCGGCACGTACAGGCTCCAGAGCCGCACGCCGTCGACGGTGACGCCGATGGCCCGGGCCTCGACGGGCAGGTCCGGCCCCTCGTGCCCCTTGAGGAAGCCGGGCTGGCCGGGGAAGTCGCGGGTCACGTCCTCCATCGGCAGGCGGCTGGCGAACGCGACACCGTTCCACTGGTTCAGGCCGTGCGCCTCGACGTGGTAGCCGGCGTCCTCGAACGCCTGCACCGGGAACTGCTCCGGCTTGCACTTGATCTCCTGCATGCCGAGGACGTCGACGTCCTCGCGCACCAGCCAGTCGACGACCCGCCCCACTCGGGTGCGGACGGAGTTCACGTTCCAGGTCGCCACGCGCATGGCATCGAACCTACCGGCACGCCCATCCTCGGCCGGGGTACGGCACGATGGTGTTCGCTGGAACACCAGGAATCGATCGCATCGGAGGCAGCAATGGCATCGACGACGAACCGCGTCGACGGGACCGCGACGACCGGCACCGCGACCGGCACCACGACCGGGACCACCACCACGCAGGTCACGGCCAAGGGCAGGACGATCATCGACGACACCGTGGTCGCCAAGGTCGCGGGCATCGCCGCACGTGACGTCCCCGGCGTCTTCGCCCTCGGCGGCAACGCTGCCCGGGCCTTCGGCGCCATCCGCGACGCGATCGGGTCGAGCGCGCTCGGCCAGGGCGTCCGCGTCGAGGTCGGCGAGACCCAGGTCGCCGTCGACCTGACGATCGTCGTGGACTACCCGACGCCGATGATGGACGTCGCCACCGCGGTGCGCGCCGCCGTCACGAGCGCCGTCACCGAGCTCGTCGGGCTCGAGGTCACCGAGGTCAACATCGCGATCAACGACGTGAACATCCCCGCACTGAACGGCACCGCCGACGACCTCGACGGCGTCGTCCGCGAGGGCCGGGTCCGGTGAACGCCACCGTCGTCGGGATGGGCGTCGGCGCCCTCCTCGCGATCGTCGCGGTGACCCTCGGGTTCTGGGCGTTCGTGGTCGTCGCCGTCTGCACGGCCGTCGGTGGCCTGGTCGCCCGCATCGTCGCCGGTGAGGTCGACGTGCGTCGCCTGGTCGACGTGCTGCGCGGACGCCGGAGCTCGTCGTGACCGACGCCGCCGTCGCCACGGTCGGCGACAGCGGCGTCCGGCTCCGCGGCTCCGACCGCATCGGCACGTCGGCGCTGGTGCACACCGCCCAGGCGGTCGCCGCCGAAGCGCTGCGCGTGGCCTTCCGGGAGGTCCGTGCCCGGGTCTCCGACGACGGCCGCGGCGCGCTGGCGGTCGAGATCACCGCCCCGCTCACCCTGCCCGTGCTGGGGAGCCACGCGGTCCCCGACGAACCCGTCGTCGCGAGCGCGCACCGCGCCCGCGGCACGATCGCCGAGCGGCTCCGGACCATCACCGGCCGACAGGTGTCCCGGGTGACCGTGACGTTCGCGTCGTCGGTCGTCGACGTGCCGCGGAGGGTCCGGTGACCGCCGCTCCGTCGCACGGCGAGCACGCCGCCACGTACCGCCGCCTGCTCCGCCGTGAGACACACGTGTCCCGCTCCGGCGTCGTCGTCATCGCGATGCTCATCACCCTCGTGCTCGCAGCCGCTGCCGTCTTCGCTGCTGCCCTCGTGCTGCTCGACCAGAACGTCCTCGGCGTCGACCCGCGCGCCGTGGTGGACGTCGCCCTCGCCGCGCCGGACGGCCTCGACACCACGCTGGTCGTCGGGATCGCGGCGATCGTCGCCCTCGTCGGCCTGGTGCTTGTGCTGCAGGGACTCCTGCCGCAGCGGCGTCCGCGCCACGCGATGGCGTCCGACCGGCTCGCCGTCGTGGTCGACGACGAGGTGCTCGCCTCTGCTGCTGCCCGCGCTGCCCGCTCGGCCACACGCCTCGGCCAGGACGCTGCCGTCGGCACCGTGGGCCGCCGGACCGTCGAGGTCGTGCTGCGCCCCGCCGCCGGCGTCGACGTGCCGGCAGTGGCTGCGACCGAGGCCGTCGAGCACGAGTTCGCCGCGATCGACGCGCTGCCCGCCCTCGCTGCGCGGGTCCGCGTCCAGCCGACCGGACGGGTGGACGGATGAACGCGACCAACCGTGGCCTGGGCCGGGCGGCGCTCGTCGTCGTCGGGCTCGTGCTGCTCGTCGCCGGGGTCGGCGCGATCCTGGTGCAGACGGCCCAGGGCCTGCCGCTCGTGGCGTCCTGGTGGCGCACGGCGGGCGATGCACTCGCGGGCCTCGGCACGGACACGGCGCGCGATGACTCCCTGTTGTCGTGGACGTGGGTGCTCGGCGGCGGGGTCGTCGTCGGCATCCTGGCGATCGTGGTGCTGACGACGCTCGGCGGTGGCCGCGAGGGCACCGTCGTCGAGAGCGACGGATCAGCCGACGGCGTCGCCGGTTCGGTGCGCGTCGAGTCGACGGCCGTGCAGCACGCGCTGTCCTCGGCGATCGGGGAGCTGCCGCAGGTGGCCTCGCTCGCGGTCGACGTCTACCGCGTCCGCGGTGGCCGGGCGATCCGGGTGCGGGTCCGTCCGCGCCGGGGCGCCTCACCGCGCGAGGTCACCGAACGGGTCGAGGCCGTCGTGGCCGACCTGGACGCCCTGCTCGGCGAACGCCTGCCGGTCCTGCTCGAGATCGCGCGCGGTGGGGCCGGGTCCTCGCGCCCGGACCGCGTGCACTAGGTCCGTCGTGGTGCGCTCGATCGGCGGGTTGCCGGGGCCGGACGCCGTCCCCGTGCCGCGGGTGGTCGTGGAGGCCGCCCGGGGCCGCGAGGTCGCCCTGGTCTGGCACAACGAGATCGGCGGCACGACGTTCCGGATCGGCCCGGACGAGCACGCCGACGAGTTCGTCAAGGTCCTGCCGCACGCCTCCGGCCGGTGGATCGACGCCGAAGCGGCCCGGCTGACCTGGGCGTCGCAGTACGTGCGGGTACCCGAGGTGCTCGACCACGGTGCCGATGCCGACGGCGTGTGGCTGCGCACGCGTGCCGTGCCCGGGTGGAGCGCCGTCGACCCGCGCTGGCACGACGAACCGCGGACCGCCGTGATCGCGGTCGGTGAGGGGCTCCGTGCGTTCCACGACACCCTGCCGGTGGACGACTGCCCCTTCGAGTGGTCCACGGCGGCGCGGCTCGTCCGGGCGCGGGCGGCCGGTGCCGACACGGACCGCCTGGGCCCGGAGCCGCCCGGCGACCGCGTCGTGGTGTGCCACGGAGACCCCTGCACGCCGAACACGCTCATCGGTGCCGATGGCCGGTGGAGCGGGCACGTCGACCTGGACGCCACGGGTGTCGCGGACCGATGGGCCGACCTGGCGGTGGCGACGATGGCGCTGGGCTGGAACTACGGGCCGGGGTGGGAGCCGCTGTTCCACCAGGCGTACGGGCTGCCCGACGACGCGGAGCGGACGGCCTGGTACCGGGCGCTCTGGAACGCCGACGTGGACGACCTCGGGGACTAGAAGGCGACGCCCCGCGCGGACATGAACGGCACCGGGTCGGTCGTGGCGCCGTTGATGTGCACCTCGACGTGGCTGTGGCACCCGGTGGATGCACCGGTCGACCCGACGAGGGCGATGAGCTGCCCCGCGGAGACCTGCTGTCCCGGGCTGACCCGGAACCCACCGTTGACGATGTGCCCGTAGGCCGTCTGCACGCCGTTGCCGTGGTTGATGCGGACGTAGTTGCCGTAGCCGCCGTACCAGCCGACGTAGTCGATGGTGCCGGCGGATGCTGCGACGATCGGTGTCGAGCAGCCGCTGGCGAGGTCGGTGCCGTCGTGCTTGGTGACGATCCCGGTGATCGGGTGCACGCGGTAGCCGTAGGGGCTGATGACGTAGCCGCTGGCCGGACGGACCCAGCCCTGACCGCCACCCGAGCCGGCGGAACCGCCACTGCCCGAGCCGCTGCTGCCGGAGCCGCCACCACCGCCGGACGACCCGCTGCCGGCGTTCGCTGCCGCTGCTGCTGCGGCCAGTTCTCGGGCGGCACGGGCTTCGGCCTCGCGCGCAGCCTTCGCCTCGGCCGCCTTGCGGATCTGCTCACCCTTGGCGAACTCCGCCTCGGTCCGGACGCGACCGGAGACCAGGGTCGCGAGCTGGGCGTCGAGCCGGGCCTTGTTCGACTGCTGTTCGTCGTACGCGGTCTGCACGGCGTCGGAGGCGGCCTGTGCCTCTTGCATGCGGGCCTCGGCCTTCGCGGCGAGCCGGTCGAGCTCCGCAGCAGCGCGGTCGGCCTGGGCCTCGAGCGAACGGGTGACGCCGGCGTCGACGGCCGCGGCGGCCTGCACGCGTTCGGCCTGTTCGGACAGCTTGCTCAGCGCGCCGAGGTCGTAGAGCAGGTCGCGCGCATCGTCGCCCTTGGTGAGCACCGAGGTCGTGACGTCGGCACCGCCGGAGCGGGCCATCTGCGCGGCGAACTGGCCGGCCTGCGCCGCGCTCTGCTCGGCGACCTTCGCGTGCTCGTCCGCCTTCGCGCGGAGCTGCTGCTCTTCTTCTGCGGCGTCCTGGGCATCGGACTGGGCGTCGAAGAACACCTGTCCGAGCTCCTGCGCCTTCGCCTGGGCGGCCTCGACCTTGGCGTCGAGGTCGCTGATGATGCCCTTGATCTCGGTGATCTGCCCCTGCTTCGCGGATTCCTTGCCGCGGGCGTTCTTGACCTCGTCCCACGTGGGGTAGGTCGCCGCCTGGGCGGTGGGTGCATCGACGACGACCGTGCCGACCAGGCCCGCGAGTGCCAGTCCGGTGACGGCGAGGCGGAGGCGCACGGTGGCACGAGGGGTGCGGTGGCTGGTGGGGCGAGACATCGAGCACGAGCCTATACATCCGTACAGAGAAGATCGGACGCCGACGCGCCGCTGTGGACAACTCCTAGAACCCGCGCTCCTGGCGGATCTCGTCGGCACTGCCGATCACGTCGCGCCGGAGGACGTCCGCGCCGGAGGTCCCCGCGTAGTCGTAGACGTCGAACCCCGTGCAGTGCGTGATGGTCGCCGGGGCACCGAGGGAGTCCTCGACCGCGGTGGTCCACAGGTCGTGCGACCCGACCACCACGAACGTCGGGTCGGCGTCACGGTAGGCCCCGAGGTCGACGAGCCACGGGTACGTGTCGAAGGTGTCGCGGACCTGCAGCAGCTGCACGTTCGTCGCGGAGTACGTGGCGAGCGGCCGCACCGTCCAGAACTGGCCGACCCCGGTGACCGATCGTCCGTCCGCCCAGCGGTCCAGGCAGGACGACGGCGTGTACCGGGCGGTGGCGACGGCGTGCGCGGTGCTCGGTGCGGTGGCGACCCCGGCGGCGAGGACGGTGACGGCGGCGATCGCGACGGTGGCGCGGACCCCGCGGAACGGCCGGTGCACGCGGGTGCGGCGGACCGCGGTGCGCGTGAGCTCGGCCACCGCGACGAGGGCCAGCAGCGGTGCGGTGACGACGGGCTCGAGGTACCGCGGCGTCTCCGAACCGACGAGGACGACCCCGACCGACGCCGCGACCACCGTCACCAGGGGCAGCGCGGTCGCGACGAGCACGGTGCGCGCGGTCCGGACCCGCCAGGCCCACACCGTGCCGCCGACGGTGACGAGCACGCCGACGAACATCAGGAGCAGCCCGGCGTCGCCCGCTGCCGTGCCGGCCCGCACGTCGGTCAGCGCCGCGAAGAACTGCAGGGTCTCCACCGCGCGCGACGGCCGGACGTAGGTGGACGGGTCGAGCGACACGAAGGGCCGCAGCGGGATCCGGACCAGGTACCCGAGCACCGACCCGGCCGCCACGGTGCCGGACAGCAGCAGCGCTGGACGCCACGGCAGCCGGCGCACCGCCGCCAGCAGCACGAGCGTGACCACCACGGGTGCGGCGGACCACGGGACGTACAGCGGGTTCGACGCGGTCGTGCAGAGCGCCACCAGCCCGAGCACCACGAGCACGACGACGGATGCCCGCCCGACCCGCACGGCGCGGAGCACGAGCACCGCGGTGCCGAGCATCGCCAGCACCACGCCGTAGTAGTACGTCGTGGTCAGCAGCAGGGACGCCAGCTCGAGCGACGTCGCGGTGCCCGACGACTCCGTCAGCACCAGCAGGGTCACGAACGCCACGCTCGCCGCCGACACCGTGATGCGTGCCGCTCGTCCGGCCGACGGCATGAGCTCCTCCGCGGCAGCCCGCACCAGCGCGTACACGGCCAGCAGGACGAGCACCCCGTTCAGCGCCAGGGCCTGCTGCGGGGTCCCCGTGACGAGGGCGCAGAGCAGGTAGACCGGCAACTCGGGGAAGAAGAACAGCGCCGGGGACATCGCCCACTCGAACGGCTGCCCGAGCTGCATCGACCGGTGCACCAGGGGCAGCAGCACCGAGTCGCCGTCGTACCAGAGCAGGGCGACCCGTTCCGTGGCGACGACGTGGCGGAGGGCGATGACGGCCAGGGCCAGCGCGACCAGGGCGCCCAGGGCCTCCCGTCCGATCGCCCCGGCCACGCCGCCGGACCGACGGCCGCCGGACGGAGCCGGCGGCACGGCGGAGCGACGCGGTGCTCGGGGCATGTCCCGGAGCGTACCGAGCGCTGCTCGGGACGACCCCACAGGACGGGGGAGCGCGCTGCGAGTCCGACCGGCTACCCTTGTGCGCTGTGACCGACGCGCGCGAACAGTTGATCCAGTACATCTCCTCCGAAGCGGTGTTCCACGGCGACTTCACCCTGACCAGCGGGAAGAAGGCGACGTACTACATCGACCTGCGGAAGGTCAGCCTGGACCACCGGGTCGCGCCGCTGATCGGCCAGGTCATGACCGAGCTCGTGCAGCAGGTGCCGGACGTCTCGGCCGTCGGCGGACTGACCATGGGCGCCGACCCCATCGCCAGTGCTGTGCTGCACCAGGCCGCCGCACAGGGCCTGACCTACGACGCCTTCGTCGTCCGCAAGGAGCCCAAGGACCACGGCCGCGGCAAGCAGGTCGAGGGCCCTGACCTCGCGGGCAAGCGCGTCGTCGTGCTCGAGGACACCTCCACCACGGGCGGATCGCCGCTCAAGGCGGCCGAAGCGCTCGAGCGCGAGGGCGCGATCATCGCCGCCGTCGCGGTCGTCGTCGACCGCGACACCGGCGCCAAGGAGACCATCGAGGCAGCCGGGTACCCCTACTTCGCGGCCATCGGGTTGGCTGATCTGGGGCTGACCGCGTGAGCGGGGAGCGTCCGGACGACGCGCGCGACCCCGAGGACACGGCCGGCCCCGCAGCGGCGGCCGACGGTGCCGACGGGGTCGACGGCCAGGAGGCCCGGCGCGCGTCCGACCCGGACGCTCCGTTCCACGGTCTCCGCAGCGCCGCTGACATCTTCGGCGCCCCGCGGGGCGAGGAGGACTGGCCCTCGCGACGGGAGCGCCGCGAAGCCGAGCGCACCGCACGTGAGACGGGCGCCCCGCTGCCGGAGCCGTTCGAGGCGTCGGCACCGGAGCCCGAGGCACCCGCGGCTGCGGCGGTGCCTGCTCCGGCCGCTCCGGTGCTGGACGACGGCGCGACGCAGGCCATCTCGATGCCCGAGCAGCTGTCAGCTCCGTCCGAGAGCCCGGACGCCGCCGCCGAGTACGAGCGCTCCACCCTGCACGACCGCATCCCGCCGGCCGCCGTCGTGCCGCCGAACCCCACAGCGCCGCACCCCTCGTCGATCGTGCTGCCCACCGCGCAGACCCACCGCGACGAGCGCGCCGCGGCGTCGAGGGCCATCGAGGACGAACGTCGCCGCACCGACCCGTTCGGCGAGGGCCGTGCCGACGTCGACTGGCTCGGCCGTGCAACCGGTTCCGGCGCGCCCGTCCCGCCGACCGGACCCGTCGCCCACCAGCCGCTCGGTGTCGAGAACGTGCTGCCCCCGTCCGAGGAGCCGCCGAGCTTCACCGACCTGCTCCGCATCGCCGGAACGGGTCCCGTGCCCACGCAGGGAGCCGGACCGGACCGACCGTTCGACTGGGCCATCCGCGACGACGAGACCGGCGAGGTCCCGACGGCCCTGACCGGTGACTCGTTCGACACGACGGCGCTCGGTGGCAGCGGCTCGTGGTCGCTGGCGGACGACGCCGACCTCGTTGCCGATGCCGATGCCGATGCCGATGCCGACGCCGAGGTCGTCTCGGGCGAGGTCGACACCCCGGCCGACGGGGTGCCGCAGGCGCCGCGGACGTTCCCGGTGCCGCCGGCGGTGCCGGGTGCCGTCCCGCCAGCCGTCGTGCCGCCCGCTGCCGTTGCTGCCGCTGCCGCTGCCGCTCCTGCTGCTGCCGCTCCTGCTCCTGCGGCGCCGACCGAGGCACTGGACGTCCGTCCGGAGCCCACTGCCGGTGACGGGGCGGAGTCGGGGACGGGCCTCCCGGAGGACGCGGCGACCACAGCGCTGCCGGCCGCCGCTGCTCCGCCGCTCGTCGAGCCCGCTGCGTCGCCCGCGTCCCCAGTGCACCTGCCGCCCGCGGTGGGGCAGGACCTGGACGCCGTCCTCGGCCTGCGCGGCGACGACACGGGGGCGCAGCCCACGGCGTTGCCGGCCGTTGCGCCGGACGACCTGGACCAGACCGAGTGGGACGGCCGCGAGACCAGCGACACGAGTGCGATCAAGGACCTGTTCGGCACCGAGGCCGTCGGGCAACTCGGCGGCACGGGCTACGACCCGGAGGACACCGGGACGCGGATGATGCCGGCCGCCGCGCTGCCGTCGGCTGCTGCCGGTGCTGCCGGTGCCGGTGCCTCGTCGCCTGCTCCCGCTCCGTCCGGCCAGCCGGTCGAGCGCGACAACTTCATCAACCAGGGCGCGGCGCGCCTGCGGAGCGAGGGCAAGCGCGGCAAGCAGCTGCTCGTCTACGGCTCGATCGCCCTGATCGTCGTGCTCATCGCCCTGGTGTTCCTGCTGACGACGTGGATCCGCGGCAACAACATCTCCGACCAGGAGATCGCGCCGACGAAGTCCCCGGCGGCAGCGTCATCGGCTCCGGCGACTCCTTCGGCTGCTGCATCTGCTTCTGCCGCTGCCTCTCCCTCGGACGCCGCTGCTCCGGCTGCCACGCTCCAGTTCGCCACCACGCCCGCGCTGCCGGGCGAGCACGCCTGGACCGACCTGGCCGGCGGGGAGTGCCTGTCGCCGTTCACCAACGCCTGGGCGCAGAGCTTCACGGTCGTCGACTGCGCGACGCCGCACATCGGGCAGCTCACCGCACGGATCGCCGTCGACGGGGATGCGTACCCGGGGGCAGAGGCCCTCGCGACGCAGGCCGCCGACCAGTGCCAGTCGGACGCGGCGCTGAACGCCTCGGCGGCTGCGGCCGTCGGGGACGTGCAGGTGCAGGGGTCGTACGCTCCGGACCAGGCGACGTGGGACCAGGGCGACCGGTTCATCTCGTGCTTCGTGACGCGGTCGTCGGGACAGGAGCTCACGGCGTCGTTGGCCCCGGGGGCGTAGGGCGGCTGCTGCGGCTGGCGGCTGGGGTACGTGCGGGCGCATCTTCCGACGGTCCACGACGTGATCGACGCGTGTTCTGTCGAGACATGCGCACGCATCGGATGCGTGTGCAATGAACGACATTCCACGAGTTGATCGTCTGGTGGATCGTCGGAACATGCACACGCATCCGTGACGCGCGAGCGGGCCGCGGTGAACTGGGCGCGGGTCAGGCGGCTGCGGGGACCTTCGCCGACACGTCGGACAGGGTCTGCAGCTCGTCGGCGCTGAGCTCGAGCTCCGCCGAGGCCAGCAGTGCCGGCAGCTGCTCGGTGTTGCGCGCGCTGGCGATCGGCGCGACGACGTCGGGCTGCGCCTGGAGCCACGCCAGGGCGACGGTCGCGAGCTCGGTGCCACGGGCCTCCGCGATGGTGGACAGGGCGTCGACCACGGCGAGCCCCTCGTCGTTGAAGTACCCCGAGACCTGGCCCTCGCGGTCCTTGCCGGCGAAGTCCTCCTTCGAGCGGTACTTGCCGGTCAGGAACCCGGCGGCGAGTGCGAAGTACGGCACGACGCCGAGGCCGTGCGCGTGGGCGAGCGGGGCGATCTCGGACTCGTACGGCTGGCGGGTGACGAGGTTGTAGTGCGGCTGGATCGCGACCGGCTGCGCGAGGCCGTTCTCGGTCGCGATGCGGATCCACTCCTCGGCGCGGTCCTTCGAGTAGTTCGAGATCGCGGTGTATCGGACGATGCCGTCCTGCACGAGCTGGTCGAAGGCGCGGACGGTCTCCTCGAGCGGGGTCGACTGGTCGTCGAAGTGCGCGTAGTACAGGTCGATCCGGTCGGTGCCGAGGCGCTGCAGGCTGGCACGGGCGGCAGCGGCGACGGTGTCCGCGCCGAGGCCCTGGAACTGCGGGTGCTGCGAGCCCTTCGTGGCGATGACGACGTCGTCACGCTTGCCCGAGGCCGCGAGCCACGAACCGATCACCCGCTCGGACTCGCCGCCCTCGTTGCCGGGAGCCCACGCGGAGTACACGTCGGCGGTGTCGATGAAGTCGCCGCCCGCCGCGGCGTAGGCGTCGAGGACCTGGTGGGAGGTCGACTCGTCCGCCGTCCACCCGAAGACGTTGCCGCCGAGGGCGAGGGGGAACACGTGGAGGTCGCTGGTACCGATGCGGGGCATACGGGGGTCCTTTCGTGGTCGGGCGAGCAGTCCTCGATGTGAACCGCTCCTCGGCCGACGCTATGCCTCGAGGCTTGACACGGCCCCGGTGGCAGCGGGTTGCATGGACCCATGACCGCGCTCACCGATGCCCTCGCCGACCCCCGTTCCTCGGTTCGGCTGCAGGCCGTGATGGCCGCCGGGACCACCCCGGACGCGGCCGACCTCGACGTGCTCGTCGAACAGTGCGCCGTCGAGCCGGACTTCTTCGTCCGCGACATGCTCACCTGGGCGCTGACCCGGCACCCGTCGGCCGACGTCGTCGGGCGGGTGGTCCCGTCGCTCACCCGTTCCGAGCCGCAGGCCCGCAGCCAGGCGTTGCACACCCTGTCGAAGGTCGGCGACCCGTCGGCCTGGCCATCGGTGCGCCCACTGCTCGCGGACCACGACGACGAGGTGCTCCGCGCCGCCTGGCGGACCGCCGTCGCACTCGTGCCCGACGACGAGCGGGCCGACCTGGCCCGGACGCTCGCGGTGCAGCTCGGGGTCGGCCCGCGCGAACGGCGGCTCAGCCTGTCGCGGGCACTGGTGGGGTTGGGCGAGGAGACAGTGGTGCCGGTGCTCAGGGCGGCTGCCGACCGGGGCTCCGAGGCCGTGCGGGAACACGCCGCCGACACGGAGCGGCTGTTGCACGACCCGGACGCGGCGTCCGCGCTCGCCCTCGAGCGGGCTCGGCGCGAGGTGGCGCTCGGCCGCACCCGGTCCGCCAAGGGGTGAGCGCGGCCGTGGACGTCACCAGCTGACGGACGGGAGGCCCGTGGCGACGCCGCCACGGGCCTCCCGTCCGCCACGCGGCGGGGCGGACCAGGGCGGACCGGGATCGGCTGGAGTCGGCTGCCGCCCCCGCGTGAGGTTCCACAACACGCCGTCGGTTCGTCGCCGAGGTTCCACGCGCGAGCCCTGAGCGCGCCAAGGTTCCGAGATCTCGGAACCTCAACGGGCGCGGGCGGGCGCGGCGGACGCGGACATCGCGCCCGCGCCCTCGTCAGTCGGCGTCGGGAGCGAGCCAGATCGCGGTAGCGGCAGCGGCGGGCAGGTCGACGAGCGCCTCGGCGCCGTCGGCCCCACGTCGGGAGACCGCGATGACGCCGGCGTAGTCCCGCACCCGCTCGACCCGCAGGTGGGTGCCGAGACCGACCCCGAGCTCGTCGAAGTACCGCAGCAACGAGGGGTCGTCGTCCGACACCCGGTCGACCGTGCCGCACGCACCGGGCTCGATCGCGCCGAGCAGGACACCGAGCGTGGCGGGTACGGTGCCGTCCGCGGCGGGGATCGGGTCGCCGTGCGGGTCGTGGGTCGGGTGCCCCAGGTCGGCGTCGACCCGGTCGAGGAACCGCTCCGACACCGCGTGCTCGAGCGCCTCGGCCTCGGTGTGGACCTCGTCCCACGTGTAACCGAGGCGGGACACCAGGAACGACTCGATCAGCCGGTGCCGCCGGACCATCGCCACGGCGACCTGGTGCCCGAGCGGGGTGAGCACGACACCGTAGTAGGGGGTGTGCTCGATGAGGCCGTCGCGGTCGAGCTTCTTGAGGTTGCCGGACACCGTCGAGGCCGACACCTTCAGCGTCGCCGCGATGTCCCGCGTGGCCAGTCCGGCGCCGCCGCGTTCCCCGGCCTTCCAGATGAGCTTGACGTAGTCCTCGGCCATGGTCGACAACGAGGGCAGGCGCATACCGCCAATCGTACGGCTGCACTGGTACAACCGGGACGTGCACCAACCCCGTCGCCGCCGCTGGCCGGTCCCGCCCTCGCTGCTCATCGGCCTCGCGCCGCTCGTGGTGTTCGCGGCGATCAGTGCGTGGCGGTCGCGCCCGAGCGACGACTACCCGACCCTCGGCCAGACGGTGGACAGCGTCGTCCGGTCGTTGGTCGTCCCCGAGGGCATCGCCGCCGTCGCGCTCGCCGTGGTCGTCACGGGACTCGGGTGGTGGCGGATCGCGACCGTCGACCGCACCCGGACACCGCTGCGCTGGTCGGCGCTGGCTCCGGCTCTGGTCCTGGTGGTGTGCGTGGTGCGCCTGCCGTTCATCGACTGGGCAGCGTTGCCCGTGCGCTACTTCCTGCTGCTCACCGTCGGGGTGCTGTTCGTCGGGGTGTTCGAGGAGCTGATGGCCCGGGGCACGCTGCTGGTCGGGCTCCGGCGCCGGGTGCCCGAGTTCGGCGTGTGGGCGCTGTCGTGCGTGCTGTTCGGGCTGCTGCACCTGCTCAACGCGCTCGCCGGGGCCGGCATCGGACCGACGCTGGTCCAGGTCGTCTTCGCGGCGTCGTTCGGCTCCACGCTCTACGTCGCTCGCCGGGTCACCGGGTCACTGCTCGTGCCGGTGCTGCTGCACGCGTTCTGGGACTTCGGGTCGATCGGGTACTCCGCGACCGCTGATCCGTCGGACACCGGTCGGCTCGTGGGCCTCGGGCTGATCGGCCTGTTCTCGTTCCTGGTGCTGGCGTTCGGGATCGTCGCGGGCGGCATGGTCGCGTGGCGCGACGACCGTCCGCGTCGCCTGGCGAAGCGCTGGCGTTCGGTGCCGCCGATGGCGGCGTTCGCCCTGGAGGCCCGTGGCTTCGAACCCGCACAGCCTGCGGTCCGGTTCACCTCGCGGTAGACCCCCGTTCGCGCGCTGGCAACCGCCTCTCCCTACCGTCGTGGTGATTCCAAGTCGGTACCAAGAGAGGAGCGCCGCTCGGTCCCCGGGCGGCCACCACACATGCGCAGAACCGCTGTCCGCGGGGTGACCGTCGCCGTCGCCGCGACCGCACTCGTGCTCGGGACGCCCCTCGTCGCCCAGGCGGCCACGACGTACCCGAGCGACTCCGCCAAGCCCGACCTCGTCTCGCTGCTGAGCGGGTACGACCAGTTCTGGACGTCGAGCGGCGCCAACGACCTGCACGGCACCGTCGTCGACCCGACCACGCTGGCGAAGAACGACCAGCTGACCTCGTGGATCAACCAGAACGCCACCGCGGCGCAGCAGTTCACCGCGCTGCAGGACTCCGAGTACCAGAACGCCACGAACACCGCCTACGACCAGTCCTCCACGGTCGCGCAGGGGCTCGGCGACGTGCTCGAGAAGGCGTACGTGCAGGGCCGGCTCGACGGCGCCCTGCCGTTGACGAGCGCGGTCATCAACAGCTCGAACGGCAGCACCGGCGCGTACGTGAGCACCGGTACCGCGAAGGCCCACTACAGCTACCCGCGCCCCTACCTGCCCGCGACCACCACCGCGACGCTCCCCGCGACCGACGACCAGACCGGCTGCGCCCCCGCGACGGTGAACGCCTCGTCGGTCTCCGCCAACCGCGCCGGCAAGGCGTGGGCATCGGCCGACGGCACGCTCGACATCACCCGCGTCCCGGTCGCCACGGACACCACGCACGAGTTCTCGCCGAACGACGTCGTCCTCGACCCCGGCTACGGCACCGCGGGCATCTGCACCGGCGGCTCGTACCCCAGCGGACACACCACCACGGCGTACCAGGCCGGCATCACCCTGGCGACGCTCGTCCCCGAGCTCGCGCCGGAGATCCTCGCCCGCACGTCGGAGAACGGCAACGACCGCATCGTGCTCGGCGTGCACTACCCGCTCGACATCATGGGTGGGCGCATCGACGGCGAAGCCGCCCTCGCAGCCCGCTGGTCCGACACCCAGTACCGCACCGACGTGCTCGAGCCCGCTCGCGCCGAGCTCGTGCAGTACCTCGAGCAGCAGTGCGGCGACACCCTGGCGAACTGCATCGCGAAGGAGCAGCCCTACACGAACACCCCCTACGGCGGGAAGGCGATCCCCGGCGGAACCGCCCAGGTCGTCACCGACCGCGCCTCGGCCGTGCGGGTCTACCAGGAGCGCATGACCTACGGTTTCGCGAAGACCGGGACCGCCGGCCAGGCGCCGTCCGTCCCCGCCGGCGCGGAGAACCTGCTCCGCACCACGTTCCCGACGCTGACGGACGCCCAGCGCACGTCGGTGCTCGCCCAGACGGAGATCGACTCGGGCTACCCGCTCGACCAGACCGGCACGGCGAACGGCTCGTGGGAGCGACTCGACCTCGCCGCAGCGACGAGCGCGACCGTGGCGGTCGCCTCGAACGGCGCCGTCAAGGTCCTGTCGACCGGCGGCACCGCGCGGGTGCTGACCGGTGTCCTCACGGCGCCGCACGGTTCGTCGGTCGCAGCGGGGTCGAAGCTGGCGCTGGCGGGCACGGGCTTCACCGCCGGTGCGACGCTGTCCGTCGTCCTGCACTCCGACCCCGTCACGGTGGGCACCCTGACCGTCGCTGCCGACGGCACGGTCGCCGGCACCGTGACGATCCCCGCCGGCACCGCCACCGGTGCGCACACGGTCGACCTCGTCGCCAGCACGGGCGACTCGGTGCTGGCCGCACCACTCGCCATCACCGTCACCCCGGCGGCGGCGGCGACCGGCGGGACGGGAACGGGATCCGGCACCGGCGGGACGGGCACGGTCGGGACGGGCACCGGCGTGGCGACCGACCCCGGCGCGACCACGGGCGGCACCGGCATCCACCTGCCGGTCGTCAGCGGCTGACCCGCTCGCATCACCGCACCACAGATGCGACCGGCCGGTGCCCGCACCCGCGGGCACCGGCCCCGCCGCTCTCCACCCTCCCCGCTCTCCACCCTCCTCGGAGCCACGTCATGCACACGCGCACCATCTGGGCCACCGCCGGTGCCGCACTCGCCGTGCTCGCCGCGGCCGGGCTCGTCACGACCGCGCTCCTCGGCAGCGACCGCACCGCCGCCGCACCGGTGACGACCCCGGCCACGGCACCGGCCAGCGCCGCGCCCGCGGTCCCGCACGTCGACGCCGCCGCGGTCGCGAAGCTGCCGGAAGCGCAGTACTCCGCCGTCATCGCCGGCCTGATGCCCTTCGACCGCACCGTGCGGTCGGACACCGTGTTCCACCTGACCGCGGACGCACCCCTGTTCGGTGCCCACCGCGACCGCCCGGTCGCCCGTCTCGCCGCGCAGGACTTCCTGCGGCAACCGACCACCGTCGTCGGGGTCGAACGCGACGGCGACTGGGAGCTCGTCCTCACCCCTGCCCGCCAGCAGTTGCCGTCAGCCGCGGGGACCACCGGCGCCGCCGCGCAGACCGCGGCGTGGGTGCCGGTCCGCGCGCTCCGGGAGACGGCGACACCGCGCTCCCGGATCGTGATCTCGACGACCGACCAGACCGTGTCCGTCGTGAACGCGGCCGGCACGACCCTGCAGCGCTTCGACGCCGGAGTCGGCACGGCGGACACCCCGACGCCGACGGACGTGACCGGGTACCTCGAACAGCGCTACGTCGACCCGGCCCAGGGTACGGGGGACCACCCGATCCAGCTCACGTCGTTGCACTCGGGGGCCGCCGACGAGCCGTACGGCGGCCACGACGGCGGGCTGATCGGCCTGCACTGGAACGCCACGACCTCGGGCACGGTGTCGCACGGCTGCGTCCGGCTCGACGCCGATGCCGTCGCCGCGGTGAACGCACTGCCGCTCGGCACCCTCGTCACCGTCGAGTGACCCGCCGCTGACCCCTCAGGGCTTGCGGCCGACGGCGAAGACGCGGCGGAACGGGTACACGGTGCCGTGGGTGCTCGCCGGGTACGCCTCGCGCAGCGCCGCCCGGTACCGCTCGACGTACTCCGCCGTCAGCGCACCGGTCGGGTCGGCGGCGTCGAGGGCAGCCAGTGCCGGTCGCAGCCCGGTGCCGCGTACCCAGTCGAGCACCGGGTCCTCGCCCGGCAGCAGCTGCGCGTAGGTCGTCTCCCACGCGCGGGCCGTGAAACCGGCGTCGAGCATGATGCCGAGGTAGCCGGCGGGGTCGAGCACCGGGTCCTCGCGCAGCACGCCGTCGAGCGCCGACGCCCAGGGACCGGAGGCCCCGATCGACCGCATCAAGGCGTGCGACGGGGACCCGAAGTTGCCCGGTACCTGCATCGCGAACCACGACCCGGACGGCATCGCGTCGAGCCACCGCGGCAGCAGCGCCACGTGTGACGGCACCCACTGCAGCGCCGCGTTCGTCACGACCACGTCGTCGGTCGGCCCGGGCGTCCAGTCCTCGATCGCCCCGAGCTCGAACGACAGGTTCGGCAAGCCCGCCAGAGCGGGGTCGGCCGCAGCCGATGCGAGCATCTCCGCCGAGCTGTCGATCCCGACGACCGGCGACGAACGCCACCGCGCTGCCAACGTGGCGGTGAGGGCCCCGGGACCGCAGCCCAGGTCGACGACGCGACGCGGGGCCTCCTGTCCGTCACCGGCCGGCCACGCGACCTGCGCGACCAGGTCGTGGAAGGGACGCCCGCGGTCGTCCGCGAACGCGGCGTACCGCGACGGGTCCCAGCGCATCGCTACAGCTCGACCTCGAAGGGGGCGGTGCGGACGAGCTCGTGCACGCCGGAGATGACCTCGCTCGGGCGGAACGGGTAGCGGTCGATCTCGGCCTGGTCGCTGATGCCCGTCATCACGAGGACGGTGTGGAGCCCCGCCTCGATGCCGGCCTGCACGTCGGTGTCCATCCGGTCGCCGATCATGCCGGTGTTCTCGGAGTGCGCGCCGATGCGGTTCATCGCCGAGCGGAACATCATCGGGTTCGGCTTGCCGACCACGTAGGGCTGCTTGCCGGTGGCCTTCTCGATCATCGCGGCGATCGCACCCGTGGCGGGCAGGACCCCCTCGGCGCTCGGGCCGGTGGCGTCGGGGTTCGTGACGATGAAGCGGGCGCCGTCGCGGATCAGACGGACGGCCTTGGTGATCGCCTCGAACGAGTAGTTGCGGGTCTCACCGACGACGACGTAGTCGGGAGCGGTCTCGGTCATGATGAACCCGGCTTCGTGCAGGGCGGTGGTCATGCCGGCCTCGCCGATGACGAACGCGGAGCCGCCGGGCATCTGGGACTTGCAGAAGTCGGCCGTGGCGAGGGCGCTCGTCCAGATGCGCTCCTCGGGGACGCGCAGGCCCGAGCTCCGGAGCCGGGCGCTGAGGTCACGCGGCGTGAAGATCGAGTTGTTCGTCAGGACGAGGAACTCGGTGCCCTCGTCGAGCCACTGCTGGATGAGCTCGGGGGCACCGGGGAGGGCCTGGTTCTCGTGGACGAGCACGCCGTCCATGTCGGTCAGCCAGCACTCGACGTCGTCGCGGGTCGCCATGGCCTCACCCTACTGCGCACGGCCGACGGGCCGGCTCGCCGGTCGGGTCGCTGCGGTCGGGTTCCTCCGAAGGGGCCGGGAGGCGCGGATCGGCTCTTGCGCGTCGCCGACGGACCCGAGATGGTCGAGACACCGAACGCCATTCGGCTTTGCCCTAGGCTTTTCGAGACCCGTACTGAATCAAGGAGACCCCGCCGTGCTCGTCGAACCCGGATCCCCGACCGCCGCGCCCCGATCCGCCACCGCGCCGGCCACGGACGCGGTTCCCGATCTGGTCGAGGTGGCTCCGCGACGACGTCGTGGACGGCCGAACGTGCTGAGCCGCGAGCAGGTCATCGACGCCGCGACGGCGATCGCGAACGAGGACGGCCTGGACCGCCTGTCGTTCCGTGCGCTCGGGGTCCGGCTCGGCGTCGCGCCGATGACCGTGCACCGGACCATCGGCGGCCTCGACGACCTGCACGCCGAGCTCGTCCGCCGCACGGTCGACGAGTTCACCGCCACCTTCGTCTGGCCGGACGAGTGGCACGCGGTCGTCCGGGTGTTCGCGGGGACCTTCCGCGACCTGATGCGCACCCACCCCCTGGTGCTCGAGTCGCACAGCCGCCGTGGGGCACTGGTGTCCACCGAGTCCGACGCCGTCGTGGCGAAGGTCGTCGGGGCACTGTGTGACGCCGGGCTGCCCGAGGTCGAGGCCATGTACACGTTCTTCGTCGTGTACGACTTCGTCGTCGGCCACACCTCGGTGCAGATCGGCCGGGGCGACGACGACACCGGGCGCCCCGAGCGGCACACGCTCGTCGGGCAGATCCTGGGGGAGCACTCGTACGACGCCCGCTTCGAGCTGGGCCTCGACGTGCTCATCGCGGGCATCGAGTCCCGCGTCGCCCGCGGCGCCTGACCCCGCGCGCCCGCGCCGTACGCTGGTGCGGTGACCACTGCGCCCGAACCGTCGCACGAACTGACGACGAACGGTGTCGGCCCGCACCCGGAACCCTGGCCCGACGACCCGCGACTCGACCCGGAACTGCTGGCGGCGGGGGACCCGCGGAACGTGCTCGACCACTTCCGGTACTGGTCGATGGACGCCATCGTCGCCGAACTCGACACCCGCCGGCACGCGTTCGACGTGGCGATCGAGAACTGGCAGCACGACCTGAACATCGGCTCGATCGTGCGCAGCGCCAACGCGTTCCTGGCCGGCACGGTCCACATCATCGGGCGGCGGCGCTGGAACAAGCGCGGCGCGATGGTCACCGACCGGTACCAGCACGTCCGGTACCACCCCGACGTGCAGGCGTTCCTGGCCGCGATGGCCGAGGAACAGCGCCCGGTGATCGCGATCGACAACACCCCCGGTGCCGAGCGCATCGAGACCGCCGCGATCCCGGAGCGGTGCGTGTTCCTGTTCGGACAGGAGGGCCCCGGGCTCACCGACGAAGCCGTGGCCGGGGCGTCCGGGCACCTGGAGATCACGCAGTTCGGGTCGACGCGGAGCATCAACGCCTCGGCGGCGGCCGCGATCGTCATGCACTCGTGGATCGTGCAGCACGCGGAGTTGCCGGACGCTTCCTGAGCAGAAACGGTCGGGTACGGGCCCTGGACCCGACCATTCCTGCGCACGAAGCGGGCGGGGCGGACGTAGGGCGGGCCTCCCGTCAGCCGCGTCAGCGCGGAGCGGTGGTGCGGCGCGCGACCAGGCGGGGCTCGACCAGGGACTCGCTGGCGGCGAGGCCCGGGTCGGCGATGCGGGCGAGCAGGCGCTCGCCGGCGCCGCGGCCGATCTCCACGCTGCGGTCGTCGATGCTCGTCAGGCCGACGTAGCGTGTGGCGGCGACCGGGGTGTCGTCGTAGCCGATGACGGAGACGTCCTCAGGGACCCGGAGTCCGCGTTCGGCGAGTTCGGACAGTGCTCCGAGGGCCATCACGTCGTTGGCGGCGAACACCGCGGTGACGTCGGGGTGCTCGTCGAGCAGGGCGCCGAGGGCGCGCGAGCCGGCCTCTTCGGTGGGTTCGCCGGGCAGGACCACGACGGCGACGCTCGCGCCCGCTGTCGGCGCCCCGGCCGCTGCGCCCTCGAACCCTGCGCGGCGTTCCTTCGACGCCGCCGAACTCGCCCCCACGAAGCCGAGCCGCGTGTGGCCCAGCGCGAGCAGGTGCTCCGCGGCCATCCCGCCGCCGGCCCGGTCGTCGTTCGCCACGGTGTCCGCGCGGGGGATCGACACGCGCCCGCCGGCGATGACGACCGGCATCGACGCCGGGATCGCCAGGTCGGTGTCGGGCTCGCCGGCGATGACGATGCCCTCGACGCGCATGGACAGGAAGCCCTCGACCGGCGAGGCGTCGAGCCCCGTGTTGAGGAACCGATCCGCCACGACGAGGCGGTGGCCCTGGTCCTGCAGGGCCTCGCGCAGGCCGGTGAGCAGGTCGACGAACCACTGGTTCCGGAAGTCGTCGAGGACCACACCGACGGTACGGCTGCGGGTGCCGGCGAGGGACACGGCGGCAGTCGAGGGCCGGTAGTCGAGCTCCTGGATCGCCGTCAGCACGGCGGCACGACGCTGCTCGCTCACCCGCGGGGAGCGCTGCAGCACCAGGGAGACCAGGGACTTCGAGACCCCGGCGCGCGCGGCGACGTCGTAGATGGTCGCGGGTTTGCCGTCTCCCATGATGCGCTTCGACCTCCGTTGGTTCGTCCGTCGATCGTAGCGGGCGGCGTGACACGGGCGGTCACGCTGTGGTCGACCACCTGGGGGAACTGCTCGCGCGCCGCGGGTAGCGTCCGCGGCATGGCGACGCTGCTCATCTCCGGGGCCGCAGGACGCATCGGGGCGGCTCTCCGACCCAGGCTCCTGGCGGCTGGACACGACCTCGTCCTGCTCGACGAACGGACGCCCGACGACCCGGTGTCCGCCGGCGAACGGTTCGTCTCCGGCTCGGTGAACGACCCTGCCGCGCTGGACGACGCGCTCGCCGGGGTCGACACCGTGGTCCACCTGGCCGGCATCCCGACCGAGGCCGCGTGGGACGACCTGCTCGCGGCCAACCTGACCGGCACGAAGAACGTGCTCGAGCGGGCGGCGGCGAACGGCGTGCTCCGGGTGCTGCTCGCGAGCTCGATCCACGCGGTCGGCCGGGTCCCCGAGCCCCTCGACGAGCCGGGCAGCGTGCCGGGCGATCGACTGCCGCGGCCGGACACCTACTACGGCGTGACGAAGGCGGGGATGGAACTGCTCGGCAGCCTGTTCGCCGACCGGTACGACATGTCGATCGTCTCGGCGCGCATCGGGGCCTTCGGCGAGCAGCCGTCGTCGTCGCGAGCACTCCTGATGTGGAGTTCGCCCGACGACCTGGCGCGCCTGGTGCTCGCGACCGTCGACCTGCGCGAACCGGGGCACCACGTCGTGTGGGCGCTGTCGCGGAACACCGGGTCGCCGGCCGACCTGCGGGCGGGCGAAGCGATCGGCTTCGTCCCGCGCGACGACGCGTCCCGTGCGCTCGACCCCGACGCTCGGGCGGACCTGCCGCCGGAGGACCTGCGGTTCCTCGGCGGCGAGATGGTGTCGTTGCCCCTCGGGCGCAGCACTTCGTGAGCAGAGATGGTCGGGTGGCCTGACGGCACCCGACCTTTTCTGCGCACCATGCGAACGCGGACGAACGCGAACGCGAACGCGCGCGAACGCGGGCGAACGCGAGCGCGGACGAACGCGCGCCCCGCGCCCGCTACCCGATCAGGCTCGGGCGCAGGTCGCGCAGCGTGCGGGAGCGGGTCTGCCGCGCCGTGACCACGAAGGACACGAGCAGCGCCCCGAGCAGCCAGCAGAGCAGCACACCGGCGTCGGACCACGCGGCGCCGAGGTTCCCGCCGTACATCGTCTGCCGGATCGCGTCGACCGAGTACGTCATCGGCAGCGCGAAGTGCAGCGCCGCCAACGGTCCCGGCAGCGTCTGCCACGGGAACGTCCCGCCGGCGGTGACGAGCTGCACGAGCATGAGCACCAGGCCGAGGAACTGTCCCACCGAGCCGAGCAGCACGTTGAGCGCCATGATGATCGCCGCGAAGGTCGCCGAGGCCAGCACCATGATGCCGATCGTGCCGCCGACGTGCACCACGTTGAGGTCGAGGGCGAACCGCACGATGAAGAACAGCGCGACCATCTGCACCAGGCCGAGCAGCGCCGGGGTCAGCCAGCCGCCGAACACCACCGCGAGGGGCTTCCGCACCGCGGTGATCGCCCGCTTCGAGATCGGCTTGAGGATCAGGAACAGCGCGTACATGCCGATCCAGGCTGCGAGCGAGATGAAGAACGGCGCGAGCCCGGCGCCGTAGTTCGACGCGGCTGCGACGTTGTCGTCCCCGACCTTCACCGGGTCGGAGATGACCGAGGCCTGCGACTCGCGCTCCGAGGCGTTCGACGCGGGGATCTTCGTGCGGCCCTCGTCGAGCGACGCGGCGAGCTTCGAGGACCCGGTCTTCAGCTTGTCCAAGCCGGAGACGAGCGACGAAGCACCCTTGTCGGCGGAGGCTGCGCCCGTGGCGAGCGACGAAGCACCTGACGACAGCGTGGGTGCGGCGGACGCGAGCGCCGACGTGCCGGCTGCCACCTGCGAGGCGCCCGACGAGAGCGTGGACGCCCCGGTCGCCGCCGACGCGATGCCGGCGGACAGCTCGGGAGTCGCGGCCGCCAACGACGAGGTACCGGCCGCGACCTGGGCCGATCCGTCGCGGAGCTGGTCCACCGACGACTTCGCGGTGGCGTAGGTCTTCTTCGCCTGTGCGCCCGTGGTGTTCACCTGCGTGACGGCATCCGTGACGGTGGCGGTCAGCGCGGCCTGCTGCTCCTCGGTGAGTTCGACGCCCTCGGGGAGGTTGTCGGTGATCCCGGCGAGCACGGTGCGGGCGTCGAGCGGCTGCAGCGCGTCGACGTCGGAGCTGTACCCGTCGATCTGGTCGGCGAGCCTCTTGTTGCCGGCGGCGACCTTCTGTGCCCCGTCGTTCAACTGCTGCGTCTGCGACGGCAGCGAAGCGGTCTGCTGCTGCGCGCTCGCCAAGCCCGAGGCGAGCGTCGCTGCACCCGAGGCCACCTGCTGCGCCCCGCTGTCCAGCTGCGCGGTCTGGGAGGGCAACGACGCCGTGCCGGACGCGAGCTCCGCCGCGCCGGACGACAGCTTGCCGGTGCCGTCCGCCAACTGACGGGCCCCCGAGTCCGCCTTCGCGGTGCCGGAAGCGAGCTGGTCGGCACCGTCCACAGCGTCGCCGAGGCTGTCGCGGACGTCGGCGAGCCCGACGAGCAGGGTCTTCGCCGCCTGCTTGCCGACGCGCTCGGCGACGGCGGTGCGCATGGTCTTGCCCGCCTGCTCGGCGATCGTCGAGGCCAGGTACGAGTTCGTGTCGGCCGTCGTCATGACGAGCTTCGCCTGCGTCGGGTCGTCGGACTGCGCGGACACCAGGTGCTCGGAGAAGTCGTGGGGGATCGTCACGACGAAGTCGTAGGTGCCGTTCCGCACGCCGGAGCGCGCGTCCGAGGCGCTGGTCTTCGTCCACTTGAAGTCGGCGCCGTCGATCGCCTCCTTCGTGACGTCGGTGCCGTAGTCGACCTGGTCGCCGTCGAGCGTGGCGCCGGCGTCGAGGTTGACGATCGCCGCCGGGATCTGGTCGAGCTTGGCGTACGGGTCGCGGTTCGCCCACAGGTACGCGCCGCCGTACAGCAGCGGCACGATCATCAGGGCGATGAACGCCAGTCGTGCGAGCGGGGTCGCGGTGAGCCGCGCCAGTTCGGCGCGGACGAGCGAGGTGGTGGTCACGGGGTTGCCTCCGTCGGGACGGTTGCGGATTCTGCGGTGACGGAAGGGCCGGACGGGAGGCCCGGCTCGGTTCCGTCGGACAGGGCCGCGTCGTCGGGACCCTCGGTCGGGAGCGCGACGTGCGTCGCGGCGTCGTCGTGCGTCTGGATGGTCTCGGTCGTCTGGATGGTGTCGAGCAGGGCCTCGACGGTCGCGGCTGCGGCCTTCGAGGTCACGAGGACGACGGTCACGCCGCGACGGGCGACGTCGCGGAGCACGGCGAACCACTCCTCGACGATGCCGCCGTGCCGTTCGGGTGCCGTGACGACGACGCCGGTCACGCCGTCGCGGAGCAGGGCGAGCTCGACGAGCAGCTGCACCCGCACAGCAGTCGGCACCCGCTGGACCGGCGTGTCCGCGTAGTGCCCCAGGCCGAGCTCCTCGAGCACGGTGTCGACGTGACCGCGCGAGGGACGCTGTGCGGCGAAGGCGAGTTCCTCGCGCACGATCTGTTTGACGGTCATCACGGGGAAGGGCTCGGCGACGCCCGGGGTGTCGACGAGGGCGAAGGCGCGGCGCACGGCGGCTGCGTCCTCGTGCCCGTCGAGCAGCAGCCGCCCGGTGTCGGGCTGCATCCGGCCGCCGGCGACGAGCGAGGCGAGCACGGGGGCCTGCTCGGTCTCGACGGCGACGACCCCGGGGCGCCCGGGTGCGGCGACGGCGGAGACGACGGGCAGTGCCGCGCCGGGCTCCTCGCCGATGCCGACGTGGTCCAGTTCGAGCGTCATGCGGGGTCCTTCACGGGGGAGACAGTGGAGCCGGCGGCCGGGGCCGCGGGTTCGGACAGCAGTGCGGTGCGCCAGTCGATGCCGGCCATGCCGAGCGCCGACAGCACCACCATGCGCCGTCCCGCCTCGTCCGGGGTGCCGGACCGGGTCGCCTCGTCGAGGACGGCGATGCACGCTCCCTCGACCAGGCGCCCGAGTGTGGCCGGGTCGACGTCGTCGCGCATGGCGCCCTCGGCGATCCCGAGCGTGCACGCCTGACGGACCTGGGCGCGCAGGGGCGCGAACACCTCGGCGACGGGCTCGGCGAACGGGCTGCGCACGGCGACCCGGGCCATGGATCGGACGTGGGAGACCTCGGTCCAGAGGGTCACGGCGATCGCGGCGAGTCGGGCGGCCGGCGGCAGCTCCTGCAGGTCCGAGGTGGTCGGCATGGCCGCGGCGATGCGAGCGGCGCCGGAGGTCACGACCTCGCGCACGAGGTCGTCACGTGACGGGAAATGTCCGTACACCGCGCGGCGCGAGAGTCCGGCGGCCGCGGCGATCGTCTCGATGGAGGCGTCCGGATCGCGCTGCAGGCAGGTCCGTGCCGCGTCGAGGAGGGCCGCCCGGTTCTCGGTCGCGTCGCGGCGGGGTGCGCGTGCGGGGTGGGGAGCAGTGGTCACGAACCCCATCGTAATAACGTGCACACAGGTGTGCAACTTAACAGGAAGGCCGTCCCCCGAACGGGGGTGTCCCCCAAAGTGCGGACTGCCCATTCTGAATGTGAGCGCATAACTTCACAGCAATCTCATGCGAACCACGGACTGAGCCTGGAGTGCCCTCTTTGAACCGTGCAACACCGAACCACGACCCGAACCCGAACTCCCATCGCATCACGCGCGTCCTGACCGCCGGCATCGCCGCCGTGGCCCTGACGTGCGGCGGCCTCGCAGTCGGGGGCGCGGCCTCCGCAGCTCCGACCGGGGTGCCGGTGGCCGACCTGAAGCTCTCCGCACCACTGCGTGACGCCAAGCCCACCAAGACCGTCGCCGCCTTCGTGCGCACGACCGGCCAGGGTGCCCTCGAGGTGGACGCCGCTGCGAAGGGCGGTGACCTGACCAAGTCCCGGACCCAGTCCTCGGCAGCGAAGAGCCGCGTCAAGGCGATCGAGTCGACCACCGCGGCCGTCCGCGCGGCCGTCAAGCGCGCCGACGCCGACTCCACCGAGCTCTACTCGACCGAGTACACCGTCCCCGGTGTCGCGGTCGTCGCCGACGTCTCCGCGCTGCAGGACATCGCGAAGCGCTCCGACGTCGAGAGCATCATCCCGCTGACGCCGAAGAAGATCGTCGAGCCGACGGTGAACGCCGACGCGAGCGCGGCACCGTCCGGCGTCGACCCGAGTCTCGTGAAGCCGGGCGCCGACGGCGTCTCGCCGAAGAACGCCGCGAGCGACGTCTACACGCGCTCGCTCAACGCCTGGCAGCAGACCGGGCACACCGGCAAGGGCGTCAACGTCGCCGTCCTCGACACCGGCCTCGACTACACGCAGGCGGACTTCGGCGGCCCCGGCACCACCGCGGCCTACCAGCAGGCCCTGGCGAACGCGAGCTCCGGCGCCCCGGACCCCAGCCTGTACGACGCGTCGAAGTTCCTCGGCGGGTACGACTTCGCCGGTGCGACCTACAACGCCGACCCGGACGACCCGGCCTACGACCCGGTGCCGGCTCCGGACGACAACCCCATCGACGGCACGGGAGGCGACCACGGCACGCACGTGTCCGGTTCGATCGCGGGCTACGGCCTGACCGCCGACAAGCGGCAGTTCGACGGCGACTACACCAAGCTCACCACGCAGCAGGTGCAGGACATGTGGATCGGTCCGGGCACCGCGCCCGAGGCCGGCCTCTACGCCCTCAAGGTGTTCGGTGACCGCGGCGGTTCCACCGACGTCACGGGCGCTGCGCTCGACTGGGTGGGCCAGGCGCTCACCGAGGGCAAGGACATCAACGTCCTGAACCTGTCGCTCGGCTCCGACTACGGCGCACCGGACGACCCCGACAACGCCAAGATCGACGCACTGACCGCACGCGGGGTCCTGCCCGTGATCGCCTCGGGCAACGCCGACGACTTCACCGACATCGGTGGCTCGCCGGGCAACGCCGAGGGTGCGCTCACCGTCGCCGCGAGCGCCACCGGCCAGTCGCTCTACGACGGCGTGCAGGTCACGGCCCCCGCGAACGTCGCGAAGACCTACCGGTCGCAGTACTCGCAGGACTACACGGGCACGCTGCCGGTCGAGGGCGACGTCGTCGTCCCGACCACGAACATCGACGGCTGCACCGCGTTCAGCGCCACCGACGCCGCGAAGATCGCGGGCAAGGTCGTCTGGCTGAAGTGGACCGACGGCGCCCTCGAGTGCGGCTCCAAGACCCGCTTCGACAACGTCAAGGCCGCCGGCGGCATCGGCGTCCTGCTGGCGGGCACGATCAACACCTTCGACGGGGGGATCGCCGGGAACGCGACCATCCCCGGAGCCGAGCTGACGCTGGGTGCCGTCACGAGCCTCCAGGCAGCTGCCACGGCGGGGACCCTGCACGTGCGCTTCGCGGACGAGCTCAAGGCCTTCGAACTCGCCACCGACCCGGAGGCCGTGAACACGCTCGCCGGGTTCACCAGCCGCGGCGTGCACGGTTCGTTCGACGACATCGTCAAGCCCGACATCGCCGGCCCCGGAGTCAACGTGATCTCGGCGGCCAACGGCACCGGTGACGGCCGCATGTCGATGAGCGGCACCTCGATGGCCACGCCGGACGTCGCGGGCATCGCGGCGCTGACCTTCCAGTCGCACCCCGAGTGGAGCGCACCGCAGGTCAAGGCGGCGCTGATGAACACGGCGACGCACGACGTCAAGGACGGCTCGCGCTCGGCCACCCTGCTCCGGCAGGGCACCGGCCGCGTCGACGCCCTGCAGGCCGTGACCGCCGGCACCACCGTGCGGAGCGTCGAGAACGACCTGCTCGTCACCGCCTCGTTCGGCGTCGTCGAGGTCTCGAGCGCGACGAGTGAGAGCCGCACCCTGCAGATCGCGAACACCGACGGCGTCGCGCACACCTACGACGTGGCCTACCAGCCGCAGGTGTCGCAGCCCGGCGTGACGTTCGCGCTCGACACGAAGCGGGTCACCGTGCCGGCGAACCGCACCGCGACGGTGAAGCTCACCTTCACGATCGCTGACCCGACGAAGCTCCGCCGCGTCATCGACCCCACCCAGGAATCGGTGCAGCAGGGCTACCAGCGCGAGTTCGTCAGCGCCGCCTCGGGCATCGTGGCGTTCACGCCGACCGACACGACCGCGGTGCCGCTGCGCGTCGGTGCGTACCTCGCACCGAAGCCCGTCAGCTCCGTGCAGGGTCGCTCCACCGTCGCCTTCACCGGCCCGGGCAGGTCGGCCGACCTGAAGCTCACGGGACGCACCGTCGACCAGGGCGGCCTGACGACCGGCTACCACGCCGCCGTGGCACCGTTCGTGCTCGGCGGGACGGACCCCGTCGAGTCGTTCCCGGAGGGCTCGGCGAAGCGCTCGCTGCAGGCGGCGGACATCCGCTCCTACGGTGCGAGCTACGACAAGGCCTCGGACACGATCGCGTTCGGCATCCACACGGCCGGTCCCGACGCCAACCCCGGCGCCGTGACCAACGTCGAGGTGCTCATCGACACGAACCGGGACGGCGAGCCCGACTACCTGGTGTACGACGCCAAGTCGGCCACCATCGACGCGACGCTCGCCACGACAGTGGACCTGGCGACCGGCAAGGTCGTCGACGCCCAGCCGCTCAACGGCGGGGCGCCCGGCCAGGACGTCAACACCTTCGACAGCTCGGTGAAGGTGCTCACGACCACGGGTGCGCTGATCGGTGCGAAGGGCACGTTCACCTACTCGGTCCTCACCGAGTCGGCCTACGCCCCGGGCGCCGCGACCACGGGCTCCTCCGTGGTGGACGAGACGAAGAGTGCCTCGTTCGACCCGTCGAAGCCGGCACTGTCCTTCGCGCAGGGCCGCAGCACCGGCGTCCTGTTCGCCGACTCCGGCGCCCTCCGGGTCACCCGGGCGTCGGGTGTCACGAAGGCCACCGTGCTGCTCCTGCACCTCGGCAACGCGTCGGGCAAGCAGGCCGGCACGTCGACCATCTCGGTGACCCCGCCCACGCTCGCGCTCGCCGCGGGCAGCAAGGTGACGGTCAGCGGGACGGCGAAGGTCGGCTCGAAGCTGTCGGCGAACCACGGCAAGTGGAGCACGACGAAGGCGACGTACAAGTACCAGTGGCTCCGCGACGGCAAGGTCGTGCGGAAGGCCACCGCTGCGACGTACAAGCTCGGCACGTCCGACGCGGGACACAGGTTCTCGGTGAAGGTCACCGCGCACGCCTCGGGCTACAAGGACGGCACCGCGACGTCCAAGTCGACCGCGAAGGTCGCGCGCAAGTAGTCGCCGCGAGCGCGTCCGCGCGCCGCACACGGTGAGCAGGAGATGTCGGGTCCCGAGTTCGGGCCCGACATCTCCTGTTCACGAAACGAGATCCGGCGCTCCGAGGACGCGGATTCAGGACAGGTAGTTAGACAAACTAGTTACACGGTGCCAGGGTTGCAGCATGCAGAACACGCTCAGCCAGCTCCGGGCCAACCCGACCGAGTGGCGCCGCCGGGGACTCACCCCGCCCGACGTCGTCCAGGCGATGATCGAGCAGCGCCTCGCCGAGCCCGGCTACTCACAGCCCGTCGGCGACCCGTCCTACCAGGACTTCTTCCGCGCCTGATCGCGACCAGGCGCGTCGCGCACGATCGGGAGGCCCGGTGTCGGGCGGCACCGGGCCTCCGGTGATCGGCCGGTGCTGCCTCGGCGGGTACCATCGATGTCGCTCCGGCTCGAGTGTCGGAGGAATGTGACATGCTAGGATGTCACAATGGACTCCTCTCGTGACCCGTCGCCCGGAGTGGACGTCGTGGTCGTCCACTTCCACTCGGATCCGACGCTCCTGGCGCGTTGCTTCGACTCGGTGGCGCGATCGGCCGCCGGATCCGGCGTCGTCGCGACCCTGATCCTGGTGAACAACGGCGGGGCACTGCCGCCGGAGTCGGTCCCCGCGGGCCTCCGACTGGTCGTGGTGGAGTCGCCCGGCAACGTCGGCTTCGGTGCCGCGGTCAACCTCGGCATCGCAGCGGCCACAGCCGAGTCGGTCCTGGTCCTCAACCCGGACGCCGCCCTCGAGGAGCCGGCGCTCGGTGCCTTCCTGGCGGCCGGTCGCCGAGTGCCGCACGCACTCCTCGGTGGGTGGATGATCCGCGACGGGGCGGTCGAACGCGACGGGTACATCGACTGGGACTTCTCGTGCGAGCGGCTGGTGAAGCGCGCTCGGTGGTCCGACGCCCTCGGTGTGGACGGCATCCGGCACGTCGAGAAGGTGAGCGGCGGCGCGCTCTTCGCAGCGACCGCGGTGCTCCGTCGACTCGGCCCGTTCGACGAGCAGTTCTTCATGTACTGCGAGGACGCCGATCTCTCCCGACGTGCACGTGCCGCCGGCCACCCCCTCGTCGCGGTCGGAGCGGCGCGGGTCGAGCACGCCGGGTCCGCGTCCGAGGCGTCCTTCCACCCGCTGGTGGAAGCGGCCCGGGCGGACGGTGCGATCCGGGTGACGGCGGCGCACCGGGGCCGCGTGGTCTCGATCCTGCAGCGAGTCGAACTGACCATCGTCACGTGCGTCGGTCTGCTCCGTCCGAGGCTCGCCCCGAGCGCCCGTCGGGCACGGCGAGCACGGCTGACCGCGGTGCGTCGATGGCGGTTCCGGGCCACGGTGCCGCGGATGGACCCCGGCGCCGTCACATGACCTCGCCGCGGGCAGGGGTGCGGGGGTCGGGTGACGCGGAGGTGACCAGCCGATAGACTCGGGTGGACCACCGGCCCGCCTGGTCGCGTGAGGTCCTCCGCCAACGTGAGGAGAACCAGATGCCCGCAGCAGTCATCATCGGCGCCCAGTGGGGCGACGAGGGCAAGGGGAAGGCCACCGACCTCCTCGGCAGCCGCATCGACTACGTCGTGAAGTTCAACGGCGGCAACAACGCCGGGCACACGGTCGTCGTCGGCGGCGAGAAGTACGCGCTGCACCTGCTGCCGTCCGGCATCCTCACCCCGGGCGTCACCCCGATCATCGGCAACGGCGTCGTCGTCGACCTCGAGGTGCTGTTCCAGGAACTCGACGCGCTGAAGGCCCGCGGCGTCGACACCTCGAAGCTGCTCGTGTCGGCGAATGCCCACCTGATCACGCACTACCACCGGACCATCGACAAGGTGACGGAGCGGTTCCTCGGCAAGCGCCAGATCGGCACCACCGGTCGTGGGATCGGTCCGTCCTACGCCGACAAGATCAACCGCGTCGGCATCCGCGTCCAGGACATCTTCGACGAGAACATCCTGCGTCAGAAGGTCGAAGCGGCCCTCGACCAGAAGAACCACCTGCTCGTCAAGGTCTTCAACCGCCGCGCGATCGACGCCGAAGAAGTGGTCGAGTCGCTGCTGTCGTACGCCGAGCGCCTGCGCCCGATGGTCGCGGACACGGCCCTCGAGATCCACCGGGCCCTGGAGCGCGGCGACACCGTCCTGTTCGAGGCCGGTCAGGCGACCATGCTCGACGTCGACCACGGCACCTACCCGTTCGTGACGTCGTCGTCGGCGACCGCCGGTGGCGCAGCGACCGGCTCCGGCATCGGCCCGGGCAAGCTCGAGCGCATCATCGGCATCGTGAAGGCGTACACGACCCGCGTCGGCGCCGGTCCGTTCCCGACCGAGCTGTTCGACGAGTCCGGCGAGTTCCTGCGCGCCAACGGCTTCGAGTTCGGCACCACCACGGGCCGTCCGCGCCGCTGCGGTTGGTACGACGCCCCGATCGCCCGGTACACCGCGCGCATCAACGGCGTGACCGACTTCGTGTTGACCAAGCTCGACGTGCTGACCGGGCTCGAGACGATCCCGGTGTGCGTCGCGTACGAGGTCGACGGTGTGCGCGTGGACGAGGTCCCCGTGAACCAGTCGGACTTCCACCACGCCAAGCCCGTCTACGAGGAGTTCCCCGGCTGGACCGAGGACATCACCGGTGCCCGTTCGTTCGACGACCTACCGAAGAACGCGCAGGACTACGTGCTCGCGATCGAGGCGATGTCCGGTGCGCGGATCTCCGCGATCGGTGTCGGTCCGGGCCGCGACGCCATCGTCGTCCGGCACGACCTGCTCGGCGCTGGCGCCTGACGATGCGGGTCCTGTTCGTCTGCAGCGGCAACATCTGTCGTTCGCCGCTCGGCGCGCAGGTCCTGACGGCGCGACTCGGTCCGGACGCTGCGGCGTTCGTGGTCGAGTCCGCTGGCACCATCGCCGACGACGGTGCCGCGATGGACGGCGCCGCTGCGGCGCAGTCCGTGCGGCTCGGCGGTGACCCGTCGGGGCACGGCTCGCGCTACCTGACGGCCGCGATCGTCGAGGACGCCGACCTGGTGCTGACGGCCGAACGGTCGCACCGTGGGGCCGTGGCGTCCCTCGCGCCTCGGGCGACGAAGCGGGCGTTCACGATCAAGCAGTTCGCGCGGGTGCTCGGGGGGCTCGAGCCCGGTGACCTGGCCGACGTGCACTCGCCCGAGGCCCTGGTCGAACGGGTCGCACGGCTGCGCGGTACCGTGCCGCCGCCGGCCGAACCCGCCGCCGACGACGTCGACGACCCCTACCGCCGGTCCGACGCCACCCACGCTCGGGTCGCCGACGAGATCGACGCCGCGCTTGCGCCCATCGCCGACGCCCTCCGGGCCGCGCTGCGCTGACACCGCGCTGCGCTGACGCCGCGCTGCGCCTGGTGCGAGGTTGACCACTCGGTGCAGGGCTTTGTCCGCGCACGGAGTGACCAACCTCGCACGGGCCGGCGGCCACCGCACCGTGCGAGGATGACTCATGCCCGTCGTCGAGTCCCGCTGTGTCGTTCCGGTCGAGCCCGAGGTCGCCTTCGCCGTCTCGCAGACGCAGGGCGCGATCCGGAAGCGCTGGGACCCCTTCATCCGACGGCAGCACCTGGTCGGTGGTGCGACGGTCCCCAGCAAGGGCGTCCGGACGTACACCGTGCAGCGGTTCGGCTTCGCGATGGAGAGCGAGTACGTGTCGTACCACCCGCCGTCGAACGTCGGGATGAAGATGACGAAGGGGTCGTGGTTCTTCGAGCGGATGGGCGGCGGGTGGCGCTTCTCCGCGGCCGAGGGCGAGCCGGGGCACACGCTGGCGGTCTGGCGGTACAACTTCACCTGCCGGCCGAAGCGGTTGGCGCCACTCGCCGAACGGATCGGCGTGCTCGTGCTGCAGCGGGACATCGACCGGCGCATCCGCGGGTTCGCCCGGGGCTGCGAGGACCCCGTCGTGCTGGCCCACGTGGCCGCCCAGCACACCGCCTGAACGGCCCGGGAGGCCTTGCATCCTTCGACGGAACTCCCGCAGGTGCATCCCGAAGCCGGTCGTCGCGCGACCCCGCAGTTCCTAGCGTCGTGTGCATGACGAACACCACCGAAGTCCGGCCCACCGCCGGCACCACTCCGCAGGAGCGAGGGGGAGCGAGCGGCGTCATCGCCCGGCACCCGCTCGCGTCCTTCTTCACCCTCGCGCTCGGCCTGAGCTGGCTGGCGTGGATCCCGTACATCCTGTCGCCGCACGGCCTGGGCGTGTGGGACCTGCACTTCCCCGAGGTCCTCGGCTCCGCCCAGTTCACCGGCGTGCTGCCCGGGGCGCTGCTCGGCCCCTTGGGCGGCGCGTTCATCGTCACCGCGGTCGCCGACGGCCGTCCGGGCCTCCGTCGCTGGGTCGGCCGGCTGTTCCGCTGGCGGGTCGCCTGGTACTGGTACGCCCTGGCGCTCGTCGTCGTGCCGGCCATGATCGTGGCGTCCGCGCTGCCCTTCGCCGGAGGTGACGTCCGGGCACCCTCGGCGCTGGCGTTCGCCGCCCTGGTGCCCGGCCTGCTCATCCAGCTGTTCTCGACCGGGCTGAGCGAGGAGCCCGGCTGGCGCGACTTCGCCCTGCCCCGCCTGCAGCACCGCTTCGGTGGGCTCGGAGCCGCCGCGATCCTCGGTCCGGTCTGGGCGCTCTGGCACATGCCGCTCTACCTGAGTGACTGGGGCGGGTGGCCGAACGCGCACTGGAGTGAACCCGTCGTCTTCGCCCTGTTCACGATCACCTTCAACGTCGTGATGATCCAGGTGTTCAACAAGACCGGCGAGAGCCTGCCACTGGCGCTGCTGCTGCACGTCGGCGTGAACAACACGATCTCGACGCTGTTCCCGGAGATGTACCCGAGCATGACCGCCGGCACGTTGATGATCGGCCTGACGATCACCTCGACGGTCGCGGCCGCGGTGCTCCTCGTCGTGACCCGCGGACGCCTGGGCTACGACCCGGCTCGCCGAGCGCTGCCGATCGACGCCCCGGTCCCCGCCCGCACCCGCCTCGTAGGATCACACGATGGCCTCCGCTGACCCGCGCACCCGCACGCAGCGCGACGGCGCGCAGCGCACCCGCGACCGGCGCGTCGACGTGTTCGTCGCGCTCGGCACGGGCGTCGTGGCCATCGGCCTGCTGCTCGGCCTGCCGCCGCTCGACGGCCTCGAGCCGGACGGCGCCACCCTGGCGATGCGGGTGCCGGCACCGTTCACCGCTGCGTGGACCGTCCTGGCGCTCGGCCTGCTGGCCCAATCCGCCGCCCTGCTCGCCGCCCGTCGGGCACCGCGCGCCGTGCTCGTCGCGGTGTCCGTGCTGCCGGTGCTCGTCGCCGCGCTCGCCCCGCAGTCGCTCGACCTGTTCGGCCTCACCGCCCTGCCGGTGGTGGTCGCCGTGGTCCTGGCCGCCCTCCGCGTCCCGCTCGTGCGCCTGTGGCCGACCCTGCTGGTCGCCGGCGCGCTGGTGGCAGCGGGCAACGCGGTCCTGTCCGGCGCACTCGGCCAGGGCGTCCTGCAGGCCGTCGGCGCCGTCGGGCTCCCGCTCCTGGTCACCCTGCTGGTGCGCTCCCGCCGCGAGGTCCGCGCCGCCCGCACCGCCGAGGCGAGCGCGGTCTTCCGTGAACAGGACGCCCTGGTCGAGGCCGCGGTGTCCCGTGAGCGTGCCGCCATGGCCCGCGAACTGCACGACATCGCCGCCCACCACCTGTCCGGCATCGCCCTGATGGCCGCCGTCATCGACCGGCAGATCGACAGCGACCCGGAGCGCGCGCACGAGGGCGCCCGCCAGGTGCGGGAGCAGAGCACCGCCGTCCTCGACGACCTGCGCCGCCTGGTCGGGCTCCTGCGCGAGGACGTCCCCGCCGAACGCGCGGTCGAGACGGTCGCCGGCATCGTCGACCTGGTCGAGCGTGCCCGGTTCCGCAGCGACGTGCGCCTCGACGTGCTCGCTGGCGACCACCAGCGCGGAGTGCAGGCGCTCGCCGACGGCGTCGGCCCGCTCGCGCAGCTCGCCGCCTACCGGACGGTGCAGGAGGCCCTGGCCAACGCCGCCCTGCACGCCCCGTCCGCCCCGTGCACGGTCACCGTCGACGACCGCGACGAGGCCCGGGTGGTGATCCGGGTGGAGAACGCACCGGCCGCCGCTCCGGCAGCGCCGACCTCACCGTCGGGCGGCAACGGCCTGCGGGGGATGCGCGAGCGGGCGGACCTGGTGGGGGCGAGCCTCCAGACCGGTCCCACCGCCACCGGCGGATGGCTGGTGGAGCTGGCGCTCGGACGGGAGGCACCTGCCGCACCCGCGCAGGCCACCGACGGTGACGAGGTGGTCGCGTGATCCGCGTGCTGGTGGCGGACGACCAGCCGCTGGTCCGTGCCGGGGTGTCCGCCCTGCTCGGCGCGGAGGCCGACATCGAGGTGGTCGGCGTGGCCGCCGACGGCGGCGAGGCGCTCGCGCAGGCGCGCTCGTTGCGACCCGACGTGGCCTGCCTGGACATCCGCATGCCGGTGATGAACGGCATCGAGCTCGCCCGGTTGTTCTGCGCTCCGGACGCCGATCCGGCGATCCCGGTGCTGATGCTGACGACGTTCGACCTGGACGACTACGTGTTCGGGGCGCTCGAGGCCGGTGCCTCCGGGTTCCTGCTCAAGGATGCCGAGCCGGACACCATCGTCGACGCCGTGCGCCAGGTCGCCGCGGGGAACGGGACGCTCGACCAGGCCCTGACCCGGCGGGTGCTGCGCGAGTTCGTGTCGCGGCGGAGCCTGCAGCCGGTGTCGGGGGACCGGGCAGACGGAGTGCTCACCGCCCGCGAACGCGAGGTCCTGCTGCTGCTCGCGCAGGGGATGTCGAACGAGGAGATCGCGGTCGCGCTCGTGCTCGAGGTCTCGACCGTGAAGTCGCACCTGGCGCGGATGCTGCCGAAGCTCGGGGTGCGGTCGCGGTTGCAGGCCGTGGTGTGGGCCTACCAGAACCGGATCGTGGCGGTCCCCGAGCCGTAGGGCGCGCGTGGTGCGTGCCGGGCGTCAGCCGGTGGTGAGCGGCTCGGCGGCGCCGGGGACGACGAGGCGCCAGACGTCGTCCTCGGGGTCGGCCTTCGTCAGGTAGAGGCGGAACGTTCCTTCCGCTGCGAGGACGTCGCCGTCGAGGTACTCGACGGGTTCACCACTCGTCTCGCACTGGTCCGAGGTGCTGATGACCAGGATGGTGTGGCCGGGGTCGTCGCCCTTCGACACGTCGGTGACCGACGCGTCGTAGACGTCGTAGACGCCCCGGAACTCGACGGTGCGGCCGGTCTTGTCGACCTCCGCATCGACGACGAGGTCAGCAGCTGCACGGCGTTCGGCCGGAGTGTCGAGTGCGATGCGCGAGGCACACGCCACGCTCTTCTCCTCGGTGTCCCGGCGGGGCTGGACCCGGCCCTCCGCATCGCACCCCGCGAGCCCGCCGGTGACCACCAGGGCCGGCACCACGACCGGTACGATCCGTCCCCACTGCATGGATGAGTACCGCTCGCAGGTCGATCGGTGGGAAGTGTCGTGGCCGGATCGTGCTGGTCCGTTTTGCGCGCGATCCCCGTTCGGGGGCTTGGGTGGGACCGATGTGCCTGGTGGGGTGTATGCATGCACATCGAATCATCGCGCCGGACCTCGGACGATGCTGCCCTCCGATCGGCCGTCGTGGACGGGATGATCACGGCACTGCGGACACGTCCGCTCCACGAGGTGACCCCGGCCGTCGTCGCGGACCACGCCGGCCAGGACGTCGACGTGGTCGAGCGGACGTTCCCCAGCTGGGACGGTCTGCTCCTGGCCACCATCGACCACTGGAACGAGCAGCGCACCGCACCGCTCATGCCACTCGCCGAACGGTTCGGGACGGTGCCGTTCCTGCGTGCGATCGTGACCGCGAACATCGCCGACCCGTCCCTGATGCGCTTCCTCACCGCCACCCTGAACATCGCGGCGTCACCGGAGCACCCGCTCGCGCCGATGTTGCACGCGCGGTGGCGCCGCTTCCACGCCTTCGTGCAGGACTCCCTGCAGCGCGACAGCCTGCTCGGTCGCGAGCCGAGCACCATGGAGCCGTCGCGCGGCGCCGAGCAGCTGCTCGCGACCTACGAGGGACTGCAGCTGCAGTCCATGGTGCGCCCCGAGATGGACCTGCTCGAAGCGTTCGACCGGGCAGTCACCCGGTTGCGCGAGGGATGGTCCCGCGAGTACGTCGCCCCCGTGTGGGACCTCGACCTGGTGAGCTGACCAGGACCTCGTGGGCTGCCCCCAGACCCACCACAGACCACGGACGCTAGGGCGTCCGAGGGCAGACGCCAGTCGTCTGCACGCGCCGCCGCTCGATTCGGGTTCGAGCGGCAGAGCGCACACCGTGCCGCCGCTCGATTCGGGTTCGAGCGGCGGCACGCACACCGATCACCCACGGGCACCGCGACGACGCGGCGCCGGGCGAGGAACACACCACGATGCAGCACCTGACGTTCTCGGTCGCGGCCGAGCCCTTCGACCACGAGGACGCCGTCCGGCTGCGCGCCGCGGCGCGGATCGAGGTCGACCGGATCTACGGCCGCCCGGCCGACCGTGGCCGTCCGCTGACCGAGGCGGCCGCCGCCGTGCACGTCATCGCCCGAGACCGCTCAGGCTTGGCGCTCGGCACCGCGTCGCTGAGTGCGGCCGGCGACGGCGTGTTCGAGGTCCGGCGGCTGTTCGTCCGACCGGACTCCCGCGGGCAGGGCGTCGGCGACCTGCTGGTGCTCGAACTGCTCGCGCAGGCCGAAGAGCTGCAGGCGCCGGCGGTCGTCGCCGAGTTCGGCGTGCTGCAGCCGCACGCCGCCGCGCTGTTCAGCCGGAACGGGTTCGTGCGGATCCAGCCGTTCGGGCCCTACCGCGACGACCCTGAGTCGGTCTGCTTCTCGCGGGCGTTGTGATCGCCCGTGCCCTCGACCGGGATCTCGAAGAGGTCCGTGTGCCGGTAGTCCTCGGCCCACCCCCGCCGCAGCCGTGACGCCGCACGGTCGAAGGACGCGATGATGTCGAACCCCTCGATGAGGAGCGACTGGATCCGCAGACCGTCGTAGAGCGCGAGGAGCTGCTCGGTGGCACGCGCGGGATCCATGGTGGCCGGTTCGCGACCGACCCGGATGTCCCGCTCGAGTGCTTCCCGGACGGTCCGACGGAACCGGAGGTACAGGGTGCGGTAGTACTCCGCGCCCTCGTGCCCGGGGTCGGTGCTCGAGGCGAGCGTCGAGGCGAGCAGTCGCATCAGCGCCGGTTCCTCCGAGTACGCCACGACCAGCGCGTGCAGGTAGGCGACCGCGCCGTGCGTGTCCGCGATCGGCCGCACGGGCCGTGACACGGAGCTCGACCACCGGTCGACCGTCGCCGTCAGCAGGCTCTCGCGGGTGGGGAAGTGGGTGCGCAGCTCGTCGACGGTCATCTCGGACCGGGCGGCTACGGTGTCGACGTCGACCTGCTCGACCCCGGTGTCGTGCAGCGCCGTGATCGTCGCGTTGACGATCCGGGTGCGCAGCTCGATGCCGTCGTCGCCGTGCTGGTTCGTCAGCGGCGCCAGGGGGTGCTTCCGGAACCACTCCAGCAGGGCCGTCGCGCGGGACGTCCCGGTGGCGGGGTCGGGCGCGTGCCCGTCGGCGAAGAGGTCGAGGAACCCCGGGATCTCCTTGATCAACGGGTCCGCCGGTTGGAACGCCATCGACCACTCCGGGAAGGACCGCGTCGCGACGGTGTCCGCGGCGACCTGGCGCACGTTGGTGTGACGGGGGTCCTGACGGATGCCCTCGAACCGTTCCCGCACGACCTCGTCGTCGCCCTCGATGATGCCGATGCAGTTGCTCCCCTGGTGGGCGAGGATCCCCGTGATGCCCAGCTGCAGGTTCTTCTCGCGACCGACCACCAGGATCTCGGCGAGTTCCTCGTCCGTGACCGGTCGGCTCATCGTGCTCACGTACACCAACGACAGCATGTGGCCCCTGTTCCTCGAAGCAAGCTTGTGTTCCACACAGTGGCGCACACCTGCCCCGATGGCAAGGCGTGCCGATCGCGTCGCGCTCCTCCTGTCGTCTGTGGCCCGTGGCCGGCGCGCAAGGTGGATGGCGCGGTGTCCTGGCGGTGGGCCGCTGCCTACGCTGGAGGAACCGGACACCGACCGGGTCCCGGTCGGTGAAGGTGCTCGGAAGAGGTGGGGCAGTGTCACGGACGAAGTCGTTGCGCCGCGCTGCGTTCAGGTTCCCGTCGCGCAGTGCGCGCGTCGTCGAGTTCGTGTTCCGTCGCCTCGACGCGACCGGGGACTTCTACCCGGACGACGCGATGGAGGGCACGGTGCCCGGCCCGGACCCGGATCGCGTGGTGTTCGTGGGTGAGCGGGGCGAACTGTCGCTCGGCGTCCGCACCCACGAGCTCTCGCTCCCCGCGTTCTTCGCTCGGCACCGGGCAGCACGGACCGCGCGCGGCGTCGCCTGGAAGATGCTCCCCGCACCGTCGGCGAGTGTCCGGGAACTCCCATCCGTCATCGCCGCCCACCGCGAGGACCTGGGGCGGTGCGACCTCGTCGTCGTGTTGGTCGGCATCACGGATGCGCTCCGGGTCCTGCCGACGAGGGTGTGGGAACAACGCGTCCGGGACACGATCGCTGCCCTGCGCGAGGTGGTGCCCGTGGATGCCGAGGTCGTCATCGGTGAGATCCCACCCCTCGACAACGCCGGGAGTCTGTCCCGGCCGGCTCGGCTCGCAGCCGGGGTGCACGGTCGTCGCCTCAACGCGCGGACTCGACTCGTCGTCGAAGCCTGTCCACGGGTGCGCGCAGTCGGGTTCCCGGACGAGCTGACGCGGTCGGTGTGGCGGCCCGAGTCGGACGAGCACCGGTACCGCGACACGTACAAGGTGTGGGGTGGGCACCTCGACGCCCACGTCTGACGGCCGCGTCGCCGGACCGCGATCGCGGGTCATTGCGACAGTTCGCGGTCCAGTCGGTCGAGGAGTGCCTCGAGGGAGACCTCGAACTCCTCGTCGCTGCGGTCCTCGCTCAACAACGTGCGGAGTCGGCGGACCTCCGGTGCGACGTCGAGGGACGTGTTGCCGTCGCCCTCGGGGATGGCGGCGCCTCCTTCGTCGAGCGGTTCCTCGGCTGGGCCTGCTTCGGCACCGCTGACCACTGACTGCAGGAGGAGCTGGCCGAGCAGGAAGCTGCTGAACGCTCGGTACGCGTTGACCGCCTGGGCGTCCGTGAAGCCGTTCCCCGTCAGCGCGGTCAGGAACGTGTTGACGACCTCGACGCTCCGCAGCGGCGGGCGGAGCCAAGGGGCTGCAGGGTGGCGGGTCGCCACCAGCGGGAACGCCTTCGGGTGGTCCGTGGCGATCTGCCGGACGGCATGGGCGACCGTTTGCAGGAACCCTTGCCAGTGTGCTTCCTCGGCCTCGGTGAGCTGCGAGGTGAGATCCCGCATCAGTGAGGCGACGACGCCTTCGAGCAGGTCTTCCTTCCCGTGCACGTAGCGGTACAGGGACATCGCCTCCACGCTGAGCTCCTGCGCGAGTGACCGCATGGACAGTCCCTGGGGACCTGACCGATCGATCTGGTGCAACGCGGTCTCGACGATGAGGTCACGGCTGAGCCTCGGTGCGTTCGTCTCGGAACGGTTCGCCCTCGATCGTGCTGCCACGGCTGATCTCCCTGCCGATCCGCGGTTCGTGGCTGACAACGGGCGCTGCGCCGAGTTCGCGGCCGACAAACCCACGCTATCGCGACTTACGATGTAAGCTCCCGCTGGGCTTACGCCGTAAGTCCACGAGGTGGTGGTCTCCGCCGATCGAGCGGGCCGTGCGCCGCCGTCACCTCGGATCCACTCCGCATCGAACCCCAGGCGACCTGCCGGGGAAGAGGAGCACCACCATGATCGACAGCAGCAGCATCAACGACCTCACGGGCGCCGACGTCTACGGGAGCGACGACGCCAAGATCGGCACGGTCGGCCAGGTCTACGTCGACAACGACACCCAGGCTCCGACCTGGGTGACGGTGCGGACCGGGCTCTTCGGCACCTCGGAGTCGTTCGCACCCTTGAACGACGCGACGTTCGAAGCCGGCGCCGTCCACGTCGCCTACGAGAAGTCCTTCGTGAAGGACGCCCCGCGGGTCGACGCCGACGGGGCGCTCAGCGCGGACGAGGAGCAGTCGCTCTACTCCTTCTACGGCAACCCGTCGAGCGCGTCGGCGGATGCGGGTCTGTACGACCAGGACGCCGACCGGAGCACGAACTCCGCCGACGTCCAGGGACACGACACGTCCGGTCCGACGACGGACGACGCCATGACCCGCTCCGAGGAGCGGCTGCACGTGGGTACCGAGCGGATCGAGTCCGGCCGTGCCCGTCTGCGCAAGCACATCGTCACCGAGCAGGTCACCAAGACCGTGCCCGTCAGCCACGAGGAGGTCACCCTCAGCCGTGAGCCGATCACCGACGCGACCGCCGACGATGCCTTGTCGGGGCCCGCACTGAGTGAAGAAGAACACGAGGTCGTGCTCACCGAGGAGCGCGTCGTCACCGCCAAGGAGACGGTCCCGGTCGAGCGCGTCCGGCTCGGCACCGAGACCATCGCCGGCGAGCAGGAGGTCACCGAGGACGTCGCGCACGAGGAGATCGTCCTCGACGACACCGCCGTGACCGACGAGACCATCGCGGACCGCGACGCCCGTTCCTGATCGTGCTGGGCGACGGCCGCTCGGCGACAGCCGGACGTCCGTCGCCAGCACAGGACGCTTTCTCTGCGCCCTGTCCACCCGACCCTCACCCGAAAGGCTCACCCCATGGACTTCCCCGCCGCTCTGCAGAACGGACTGGCCGCGGTCATCGCGTCCGTGCCGCTCGCCTTGCTCTTCCTGCTCATCCTCGTCGTCGGCCTGATCGTCGCGAAGCTCATCGAGAAGGGGCTCTCGCGTCTCCTCACCAAGGTCGGCTTCGACCGTGCCGTCGAACGTGGGGGCATCAAGAAGGCCCTCGCGAACTCGAAACTCGACGCCTCCGACATCGTGTCGAAGATCATCTACTACACGCTGGTGCTGTTCGTGCTCCAGTTCGCGTTCGGCGTCTTCGGGTCCAACCCGGTGAGTGATCTCCTCGCCGGCATCATCGGGTTCCTGCCGAAGATCATCGTCGCGATCATCATCATCGTGGTCGCCGCGGCGATCGCGGCAGGAGCGAAGGGCCTGATCCAGAACACGCTCGGTGGTCTCTCCTACGGCAAGCTGCTGGGCAACATCGTCGCGGTCTTCATCGTCTTCATCGGAGCGACCGCGGCGTTGAACCAGATCGACGTGGCCACCTCGGTCACCACCCCGATCCTGATCGCGGTCCTGGCGATCATCGCCGGCGTCGTCATCGTCGGAGCCGGCGGCGGACTCATCAAGCCGATGCAGCACCGCTGGGAGGCGATCCTCGAGAAGGCCGAGGCAGAAGCCCCGAAGATCCAGCAGCACGCCCAGCGTGCGCCGTCCGTCGTCGAGCAGGCAGAAGAGGCTGCCGGGAAGGCCAAGCGAGCTGCCTCGCCGACGACCAGTTCCCATCGCTCGAACTGAGCGCGCCCTGTGTGTCGGCCCCGCTCACCATGGGCGGGGCCGAGGGCCATCCCCGCGCTCCCGTGTTCGCTCGGGACCGTGCCCCCAGCATCGGAGAAGACCATGACCTCTCGCCACGCACCGCGCGACGCTCCGGGTGGTGACGAACGGACGGACCAGTTCGACGTGGTCCGACGCGAAGAGCGACTCGTCATCGGCACCGAACGCCACGCCATCGAACGTGTCCGGCTCGAGCGGGTCATCGTCACCGAGCAGCGGACCATCACAGTGGACGTCAGTCACGAGGAGATCCGACTCGTCCGTGAGCCGATCAGCGGCGCGGTACCGGTGTCGGCCGGCACCACGGACACCGTCCACGAACCGATCGTCGTGGTCCTCCGCGAGGAACAGATCACGGTCTCGACAGCAGTCGTCCCGGTCGAACGCATCACCCTGACGACCCACACCGTCACGGAGGAACACCGCGTCGAGGCGGAGCTCCGGAGGGAGGAGATCGACATCGTCACGTCGCACCGTCGGGCCGGAGGAGCTCCACTCCCGTGAGTCGCGTGGGGGACGCGTGAGGGAGTCGGTCGTCCTCAGTCGAGGCTGGCTTCGCGGAAGGCGTGCGACACGCGTTCGGTGGAGTGGATGAAGACATCCACGCTCGCCTGGTCCACCACTCGTGGGCTGGATGTCACGACGTCCTCGAAGGTGCCGCGCGGAGCCCGGTGGAGCGCCGCTCGAGGTCGGCCAGCGCGCGGATGACGTCCGGATCTCGGTGCCGCCATCGGTCGACGACGTCCGTGCCGAGCCAGCCGGCGGCGTTCCGGGTGGTCAACGCGCGGACAGCGAGCAACTCGGCTCCGTCCGGCTGATGACCGAGGCGCTGTGTGAGCGTGGCGCGCCGGATGAAGCCGCCGCGGTACCGGATCCAGACCACCACCAGGACGATGATCAGCACCGTCGCCAGCGAGGTACCCAGCAGGTGCGCCACGTGCAGCGTCTCCTGCTGCTGTTCTGCTCCGGCGGCAGCGATCCGCTGTGCGCTCCGGCTCGCGTCCTGCAGTGGGGCGCTGACCGACTTCCCGATGAAGGGCACCTTCTCGAGTGCCGTTGCGGTGCTGCGCAACTGCTCCTGGAACGCGGCGCCCTGGTCGTGGACCCGGGTGCCGATGTCGGCGAGGGCGCTGATCGACGCAGAAACCGCTCGCCCGAGCAGGACTGCAGCAACCACCCCGGCAGCCACGACGACATCGAGCAGCACTTGCCCTGCCGTGCGGATCGGACGTGCGTCGTAGAACACCATGGACAGGTCCTACCACTCGCGCGATGCCGGGCCTCCCGCTTTCAGCGCTGGGGACGGTTTCGCCCTCGGGTTCGGACATGGCCGGGCCGCCGACAGCGTGTTCCATCCTTACGCCGCCGCACCCCCCTGAACGGGAGACGCCGCGGCGACCGCAGTACTCACACGGATGACGTCTTGGTGAGACCGTGCTCCGTCTTCTCCCAGTAGTGGGGTCGGGTGATGAGCTGCCACAGGCCCTTGTAGGCGGCGACCGAGTGCAGCACCCAGTACGCGGGGTTCAGCAACGCCCAGAGCATCAGGTCGAACCGAGCGCGTTTGTACGGCCCCATCATGGTCAGGTAGATCATCGTGGCGTTGCCGAGCAGGAAGTCGAGCACGCACAGCCAGAGCACCGGGGCGGGGAACACCGAGGCCGTCCACGCCGTGGGCAGCACGAGCGTGGCGATCGTCACCGCGATGCCGGGCAGCATGCCGAGGAACGTCAACGGTGTCCCGGCGATGAGCAGCGCGAACGCAGCAGCCCGGCGCAGCCCGATCTCCCGCACGAGCGCACGGGGGCGCCGGGCGTGGACGAGGGCGGTCTGCATGTACCCCTTGATCCACCGAGACCGCTGCCGGACGAAGTTCGGGATCGAGGTGTTCGCCTCCTCCATCGTGGTCGAGTTGACGACGGAGACGCGGTACCCGACCGCGGACGCACGGATGCCCAGGTCGGCGTCTTCGGTGACGTTGTAGGGGTCCCAGCCACCGAGCTCACGCAGGAGCTCGGTGCGGAAGTGGTTCGAGGTCCCGCCCAGCGGGATCGGCAGGTTCCGGGCGTCGAGGCCGGCGAGCATGTAGTCGAACCAGTACGAGTACTCCAGCGTGAACATGCGCGTCAGGGCGTTCTCGTCGGCGTTGAAGTAGCTCAGGGCGGCCTGGACGCACACCGTGTCGGTGCCGGCCCGCTCGAACGTGATGAACACCTTCTTGAGCTGGTCGGGGTCGGGGCGGTCCTCGGCGTCGTAGATGACCACGTACTCGCCGCGGGCGATCGCGAGGCCGACGTTGCACGCGCGCGGCTTGGTCTGCGGCGCCCCGGGAGGGACGATGACGATCCGCATCCAGGCCGGTGGTTCAGCGTCGAGGACGGCCTGGCGTGTCTCGTGGTCCTCGGCCTCGACGAGGACCAGGACCTCGAGGCGGTCCTTCGGCCAGTCGAGGACCTCGAGGTTGCGGACGAGGTCGCCGACGATGTTCGCCTCGCGGAACACCGGGACCAGGACGGTGTACGTCGGCAGCGTGGTGTCGTCGAGCGCGGCGACGTCGGCCGCTGAGACCTGCTCGACGAGGTCGAAGCGGGCGCCGACCATGGAGACCCAGAACTTGAAGACGATGCCGGCCAGGAACCCGAGCGAGAGCACCGCGGTGACGATGGCGGCCGTCGTGCCGGGAGCGATCACCAGGCAGCCGGCGAACGCGAGCAGGGCGATGCCGCCGCCGACCTGTTGACCGCGGGACAGCACCGTGCGGGCGGACATGGCCGGGATCGTCCGGGCGAGGTCGTGTGCCGCGAGGTCGGCGACCTCGTCGTCCAGCTCCCACATGATGCGCTGGCGGACCTCTGCCTCATCGACCGCTCGGAGCACGACCGGCTCGCCGAACTCCTCGGTCAAGGCGGCCCGGAGCACATCCGGGTCCGACCGGCCGCTGGTCAGGACGAGGACACCCTCGCGGATCCGTGCGGAGGCGACCCAGCCCTCGTCGACGTGCCGGCGGACCGAGCACCGGTGCGGCGGGCGCCAGTCGGACTCGCCGCCGCGGTGCCGGGCGGTCGTCTCGTCGATCGACGGGGTGTCGGTCTCGCTGGTGACGGCGGACGCACCGGACACGACGGCGGTCATGCGCCCACCGCCGAGATCAGGGCGTGCATCCACTCGGCGACGACCTCGCGTTCGAACGCCGCGGTCCACGCGAGCGGGATCTGGAGGGCGGCGAGCACGATGACGAGAGCGCTCGTGACCCGGCTGCTGACACGCGGGAGGATCGCGATCGCGACGGCGAGCATCGTGACGAACGTGTTGCCGGCGGTGGCGACCGGGATGAGCCCGATCGCGTAGCCGGCGAGGATCCCGGCGAACAGCGCGACCACGATGACGATCGCACCGGGTCGGTGCACGAGCAGGGCCAGGAGGCACCCCGCGACGACCATCGCGAGGAGCAACAGCCCGTCGAACGAACCCACCAGGTGCTCGAGGCCGCTCAGCCGGGTGCTGTCGGTGTGCACGGTGTTCCGCAGTGCCGCGAACGGGTCGCGGAGGACGAGCAGGTCGAGCACGGACATCGAGCCGATGACGGCGATGCTCGGGAACACGAGGACGAGCGTGTTCGCTCGGCGGATGCCCGGCTGTCCGTGCCGGGCGAGCTCCAGCAGCGGGGCGGTCAGAGCTGCGATGACGACGTAGACGAGGCCCATGGGGTCGACGAGCGTCGACACCATCAACGACAGGCCGGCACGGAACCCCGCCTGGGTGTCGCCGTACGAGAAGAACCGCACCATGTCGGCGATCGCGAGCGCGAACAGTGCGATGCCGAGGAAGGCCTGCAGGTCGTTGAGGGCGACGAAGGCGTAGAGCGGGTTCGCGCCGAGCGCGATCGTGAAGACGACCACCTTCCGCATCCGGAGACCGCGCCGGAGCATGGCCTGCGCCAGGAGTTGCAGCAGTACGCCGGCTGCGAGGCCGCCGAGGACCGCTGCACCGTGCACGCCGAACGGCAGGAACCGGAGCAGGACGCCGGAGAGCAGCGGGTAGAGCTGACCGACGGCCTGCACGACGCCGCCGTCGAGTGCCGCCGTCGCCCGGTCGAGGGTCGCCTGGTTGCCGGTGAGCTCCAGGAGCGGTGTGGTCGGGATCTCGATCGAGAGCACGGCGACCACGACGTAGGGCACGGCGAACGCGAGCCGGAGGAGCCACCGCGTCCACGCGCGGGGGAGCGGCCGGAGCGCCGATCGGTGCGGCGGCTCGGCCGACGACAGGACGGCGCTCAGACGCGGGACGGTGACGGTCATGCGCGCTCCTTCGGGTGGATGCGGACAGTGGAGCCCAGGCACCCATCACAGTCGGAGGACAGACGAATCGGTACACCCAGAACGGGGTACAGGCGAGTCCCCTGAAGTGAGGACCTCTGTGCGTCTCGTGAATGGGGGTGCCGCCGCGTCGAACCCGAATCGACACGCCGGCACCCACCGTGACCGCCCCACCCGAGGGAGGTCACCTTCGCTTGGTGCCAAAGCTCCGCGCGGATCTCGTCCGCAACGGAGTTGCTGACTCGATGACCCAATCAGGCGACGCCCCTCGTTGGTATCCCCCAAACGGGGAACGCGCGTTCTCCGGATGGCAGCGGGGCCGCTCCCGTCGATTTCCGCGTACCTGTGCGCCCGGAGAGCGGCACGTCCGTACCGTCTCGTGAGCTACCCCGCGCCGCCCAGTTGCGGGGGCCCGATCCCTGTTCCGGGCTGGCATCGTCGCGGACCGCCGCGCCGAACCCGACGTCGTCGTAGCGCGAGGGCGCCTGCTCCTCGACCCGAACGAGGAGCAGACGCCCTCGGTCACCGTCCGGTGTCCGACGAGGCGGTCGCAGCTGTCCGGTCTGCGCATCCATGCCTGGCGGGGTACGTGCGCGAGCCGGGACCACAGCGGCCGCCCGGTACAACGACACGATGACCACTTCTGCCCGCACCCCGCTCGGCGTCACGCTCGTCGACGGCGGCGCCAACGTCGCACTCTTCTCCAGCACCGCGGAGCGCGTCGAGTTCTGCACGTTCGACGATGACGGGAACGAACACCGCACCGAGCTGCAGCACCGCACCGGCTACACCTTCCACGACGTCGTCCCCGGCGTGGCCGTCGGCACCCGCTACGGCTTCCGCGTGCACGGCGCATGGGACCCGGCCAAGGGCCTGCGCCACAACGGTGCCAAGCTCCTGCTCGACCCGTACGCCACCGCGGTCGACGGCTCGTACGCGTGGGGTCAGGCGCTCTTCGGGCACGACATGGACGACCCCGAGACCCGCGACGACACCGACTCCGCCGCCGCGATGCCGAAGTCGGTCGTCGCCGACCGCTCGTTCGACTGGGGCGACGACGTCCGTCCCTCGACCAGCCTGGCCGACACCGTCTTCTACGAGGTCCACGTCAAGGGCTTCACGAAGCAGCACCCGGACGTCCCCGAGGCGATCCGCGGCACCTACGCCGGCATGGCGCACCCGGCGGCGATCCAGCACCTGGTCGATCTCGGCGTCACGGCCGTCGAGCTGCTCCCCACGCACCAGTTCGTCCAGGACTCGACCCTTGCCGACAAGGGGCTCCGCAACTACTGGGGGTACAACTCCATCGGGTTCTTCGCACCGCACGACGAGTACTCGTCCAGCGGCACCGCCGGCGAGCAGGTCGCCGAGTTCAAGGAGATGGTCAAGGCCCTGCACGCCGCGGGGCTCGAGGTCATCATGGACGTCGTCTACAACCACACCGCCGAGGGCAACCACATGGGCCCGACGTTGTCGTTCAAGGGCATCGACAACGAGTCGTACTACCGCCTCGTCGAGGGTGACGAGGCCAACTACTTCGACACCACCGGCACCGGCAACTCGCTCAACGTCGGGCATCCCGCGTCGCTCGGGCTCATCATGGACTCGCTGCGCTACTGGGTCGAGGAGATGCACGTCGACGGCTTCCGCTTCGACCTGGCGACGACGCTGACGCGACAGGACGGCGAGGCCGAGAAGCACTCAGCGTTCCTCGACATCGTCCACCAGGACCCGGTGCTCCGTCGGGTCAAGATGATCGCCGAGCCGTGGGACACCGCGGGGTACCAGGTCGGCGGGTTCCCGGCCGACTGGTCCGAATGGAACGGCAAGTACCGCGACGACCTCCGTGCCTTCTGGCGCGGCGACGAGGGGGCGCTCGGTGACGCCGTCCAGCGTGTCCTCGGCAGCCCGGACGTCTACGAGGGGTCCCGCCGCTCGCCGCTGTGTTCGGTCGACTTCGTCACGGCACACGACGGCTTCACCCTGGCGGACCTGACCTCGTACGCCGAGAAGCACAACGAGGCGAACGGCGAGGACAACAACGACGGCGAGAGCGACAACGCCTCGTTCAACGGCGGCGTCGAGGGGCCGACGGACGACGCCGGCGTCAACACGTACCGCGACCGGCAGCGCCGAAACTTCCTCGGCACCCTGCTGCTGTCGGCCGGCGTGCCGATGATCCTCGGCGGCGACGAGATCGCTCGGTCCCAGGGCGGCAACAACAACGCCTACTGCCAGGACGACGAGATCTCGTGGTTCGACTGGGAAGCGGCCGACCGGGACCTGCTCGCGTTCACGACCGCGGCCATCGCGTTCCGGGCGCAGCACCGTTCCCTGCGTCCGGAGTGGTACCGCACGGCACCCGGTGACTCCGAATCGACCGTCTCGGTGCTCCGCGCCGACAACGCCGGCTTCGAGGACGGGGACTGGGCCGACGGCGGCAACCGGGCGGTGATGCTCGTCCTCGAACAGGGCGACGACACCGTCGCGGTCCTGCTGAACGCCTCGGACACGACCGTCGAGTTCACGCTGCCCGCGAAGCCGGGTGGCGGCGACTGGCAGCTCGGGTTGTCCAGCGACCCGCAGCAGCAGGTCGCTGCCGGAGCCGCAACCGTGCTCATCCGCGACGCGTCCTTCTCCGCCCTGTCCTGACACCGACAGGTCACCGGCGATCGGCTCGTCCGGGCCGATCGCCGGTGACCGCTACGGTCGAAGCATGGGGAACGATGACGTCACCGGGCAGCAGCGGCGGGACCGGAACCGGTGGTGGCTCTGGTGCGCCGGCGGGTTCGTCCTGTCGCTCGGGCTGCTGCTCGTGCTGGGACGGTGGTTCCCGGTGAGTGCTGGGGTCCTCGGCGGTTGGTTCGTGCTCGCGTTCTCGATGCGGGCGATTCCGTCGGGCCGTCACTTCTCGGCGAACTCGGCCAGCACGATCGGCGCGTTCGTGCTCACGGTCATCGGCCTGGGCCTGCTGATCGGCGTGGTCTGGCCGAGCCGGGGCGAGGCTGACCCACGCATCGAGGGGATCGTCCTCGGAGCAGTGCTCACCGCGGTCGGTCTGACGTGGATGATCGTCGTGGAGAAGCGGTTCTCAGCGCGCCGAGTCGAGGGCTGACCTCGTCACGCTCGATCCCGGCGTGCTGGGTGGGCGGGCAGTGCGGAGGTGTCAGCCGGTATCGGTGCTCGTCGGATCGCGATCACCGTCACGTCGTCGTCGTGCGCGACCTCGTCCGCCCGCGCGGACAGCGCCGCCACCAGCGCCGTGGGTTCGGAGCCGCAGGCCCGTGCGAGATCGGCCACGGCGTCGACGGTGTCCTCGCGCCCACCGAACAGATCGAGCACGCCGTCGCTGAACGAGATGAGCAGGTCGCCGGCGTCGAGGAACCCCTCGGTGGTGGCCCACTCGTCGCGGAGCCCCATCCCGAGCGGGAGGTCGCTCGACCGGAGCCGGTCCACGGTGCCGTCCGACCGGAGCACCAGGCTCAACCCGTGGCCCGCGTCGGCCCACCGGAAGGTGCCGTCGGCCGAGATGCGCGCGTGGAACAGCGTGGTGAACGTCACGTCGGTCACGCTGGCCTCTGCGGCGAGCCCGTCGGCTGCGCGGAGGAGGGCCTCGGACGGGTCGTCGACGGTGCGGGCACTGCGGACCGTGGCCCGCACGGCCGCTGCGATGAGCCCCGCCCCCACGCCCTTGCCCATCACGTCACCGAGGCTGACGGCGATCCCGGTGTTCGTCTCGTACCAGTCGAAGAAGTCACCACCGACCGACTTCGCCGGCAGGCAGGCGCCCGCCACCGCGACGTCGGTGCCCAGGTGGTCGGTCGGCGCGGGGAGCAGCGACCGCTGGACGGCGGCAGCCCGCTCGATCTCCGCACGGACGCGTTCCTCGCCCAGCCGGGCAGCGCGGACGTTGCGCCGCGCTCGCCGCGAGAGTTCCTGCACGACCGCCGCGACCGTCCCGAACACGATCACGGTGACGCCGAGACGGACCAGCTCGCTCGCACCGGGGACGTTCGTCGGCGTCAGGAAGTAGGGCGCCATGATCACGAGCGTCACGCCCAGTGCCGCGTACACGACGGTCAGGCGCCCACGGAGGGACCCGCACCAGACGACCGGCAGGACGGCGAGCGAGGTGAAGACGGAGGCGCCTGCGCCCGTGCTCGTCCGGAACAGCGCGATCGCCACGAAGTCGAGCACCAGCAACGCCGGCACGAGCCCGACAGAGTGCGGGAGCGCCAGTGCCACGGCAGCCACGACCGTCGCGACCCCGGTGACCGCCAGGCTCCCGACGAACAGACCGCCGTCCGTCACCTCGAGCGTCGGCACCGTGATCGAGAGGACCGCACTGAGCGCCAGCAGCCCGCTGAGGGGAGCCTGCCGTGCGAGGGGGCTCTCGAAGATGCTGGTTGTGCGAGACATTCGAGAAGGACGTTACCGGTCGATGCGTCTACCGGTGCGGCCGATGTCAGCGCGGCCAGGTGAGCACGACGGCCACGGTGTTGAACAGGACGTGCGCCAGGACCGCCCCGCCGATGCGTCCGGTCATCGCGACGAGCGTCCCCGTCAGCAGGCCGAGCACGAACGTCGTCACGAAGACCTCGAAGCTCGCGACCGACGACGCGGGCGTGCTGATCGCCAGGTGCATCAGCGCAAACGCGAACGCGGTCACCAGCACGGCCAGGAATCGCGTGCGCGGCGTCAGCTCGGCCGACAGCCGGCGCTGCATGACGCCTCGGAACACGATCTCCTCGAGCACCGGACTGACCAGGCACACCCCGATCGCCGAGACCACGAGCAGCAGCACGTCCGGTGTGCCGATGATCGGCTGCGGCGTCAGCCCGGTCACACCGAAGAACGCGACGGACAGCACGGCATCGAGCCCGCGGCACACGATGACGATGCCGATGGCCGCGACGGCATCGGCCCACCCGAGCCCGAGCCGGCGGACGAGCACCGCCGGAGAGGACTTCCAGAGCACCCACCCGACACCGAGCACGAGCGGCACCCACACGGCCAGGTCGGCGACCAGCACCTGCGCGACCGGGGAGGGCAGACCCCCAGTCCGGGCGACGCCACCGACGATCCGGGACAGCAGCACGGCGACCAGGAGCGCGATCACGATGACCTGCAGGTCCCGCACCGCCGAGGAAGGGCGGGCGGCGGTCGGCGCGTCCGGTTCGGGCTGCATGTCGCCACCGTACGGGACGCAGAACGAGACTCGACGTCGCGCGACCCCGAGCGCGTCTCATCGGTGTGGCAGTATTTCCCTGCCGAACGCTGGGACGATCCCGGTCGACCTGCGACAGGGACTCTGCAGGGCGCGGCGACTTCCGGGGAAGGGTGCCGCGTGGAGCTACGCGACTACATAGCGGTCTTGCGCAAGGGATGGGTCTTCATCCTGGTGCTGGCACTGGTCGGGGTCGCGGCCGCGGCCGGCTTCTCGCTGCTGAAGCAGCCGGTCTACTCCGCCTCGGCGCAGGTCTTCGTCTCGACCCAGACCAGCGGTAGTGCGAGCGACCTGGCGCAGGGCAACACCTTCACGCAGCAGCGTGTGCTGACGTACTCGAACCTCGTCGAGACGCCGATCGTGCTCCTGCCGGTGATCTCCAGCCTGAAGCTCGACATGACGTCCGACCAGCTCGCCGAGCTCGTCACCTCGGACGCGCCGCTCAACACGACGCTCATCTCGATCACCGTGAACGACACGAGCGCCAAGCAGGCCGCTGACATCGCGAACGCGACCTCCGAGAGCCTGACCAACGTCGTGCAGAACATCGAGGCCACCGACGCCGACGGCACGAGCACGGTGAAGCTGACCCGCGTCAAGGAAGCCCAGGTGCCGAACGCGCCGGTCAGCCCCAACGTGCCGGTCAACGTCGTGCTCGGTCTGCTCGTCGGCCTGGCCCTCGGCGTGGGCGTCGCGGTCCTGCGCTCGACGCTCGACAACCGCGTCCGCACCGAGTCGGACGTCGAGAAGATCAGCGAGAAGCCGGTCGTCGGCGGGATCGCCTTCGACAGCAAGGCGTCGGAGCGCCCGCTCATCGTGCAGGTCGACCCGCGCAGCCCGCGGGCCGAGTCCTTCCGCACGCTCCGCACGAACCTGCAGTTCCTCGACCTCGGCACCGGTTCGCGCACCTTCGTGATGACGTCGTCGGTCGAGTCCGAGGGCAAGAGCACCACCGTGGCGAACCTCGCCATCGCGCTCGACAGCGCCGGCTTCCGCGTGATCCTGATCGACGCCGACCTGCGCCGCCCGAAGATCGCCACCTACATGGACCTCGAGGGCGGTGCCGGGCTCACCGACGTGCTCATCGGACGTGCCACGATCGAGGACGTCGCCGTGCCGTGGGGCCGTGGCAACCTCGTCGTGCTCCCCGCTGGGCCGATCCCGCCGAACCCGTCCGAGCTGCTCGGTTCCCGCGCGATGCAGGACCTGATCGCCGGTCTCGAGCGGCAGTTCGACTACGTGCTGTTCGACGCCCCGCCCCTGCTGCCCGTCACCGACGCGGCCATCCTGTCGAAGAAGGCCTCCGGCGCGATCGTCGCCGTCGCATCCGGCCGCACCCACAAGGGCCAGCTCGCCGGTGCAGTCAGTGCGCTCGAGAACGTCGGTGCCCCGATCGCCGGCTTCGTCATGACGATGATGCCGACCAAGGGACCGGGTGCCTACGGCTACGGCCGCTACGGCTACGCGTACGGCTACGGTCTGCAGGACGAGGACACGCCCATGCCGAAGCCCCCGAAGCGCGGCCGCGTCGCAGCCACCCGCGGAGCCGCTCGATGACGGCGGTCCGCACGTGAGCCCGCGCCGAGGGTCCCGCACCCTCGGCAGCGTCTTCTCGCGCCGCACGCTGGTCTGGGTCGCCGTCATCGTCGTCGTCCTGGTGGTCGTCGACGTGGTGCTCGTGGCCCTCGCGCTGGCGCGCACGGCGCCTTCGTCGAACGGGACTCCTGGTCCGGTACCGACCTTCTCCAGCTCTCCCCGGTCGCCGGGCACCGCGACGGCCGAGCCGTCCGGCACCGCCACGGCGGATCCCGCAGGGATGGTCGCGCCCGGCCGCCGTCTGCTGTCCGCAGTGGACGGTCAGGAGGCATGGCGCGCCTCCAGTGGGGTCTGTGACGGAACCGACGGGGTGCTGGAACACACCGTGGACGGCGGAACGACGTGGACTCCGGTCGGTCTCGGGGCCGGAGCAGGCGCCGTGCTGGCGCTCCGCGCCGGCACGGACAGCATCTCGATGGTCACCGGCACGGGCGACGGCTGCGAACCGACGGTCTGGACGTCCGTCGACGACGGGCGGTCGTGGAAGGACGGAGCCGCTGGCGCAGCCGGGGCCGGTGTCGGACCCGACGGGCTGATCCTGTCGATCGGAACCGTCGACTCCCCGTGTACCGACCCCATCGAGGCGTACGAGGGCGAGTTCACCACTGCCGTCGTCTGCGCCGACGAGGTGCAGTGGCGTTCAGGCGACGGCGAGTGGGTCGGTGTGCCGCTCGCGGGTGTCCGGTCCCTGGCGGACGACGGTGACTCGTACCTGGTCGCGACCGTCGACGAGGCCGCCTGCGCCGGCGTCGAGATCCGATCCTTGCCCGCCGTCGGGGTGACGACGGCGACCAAGTCGACGGTCGTCGGGTGTGCGGCGGAGGCTGACCCGGACGGGGCGCTCGCCGTCGCGCGGGCCGGCAACGCCGTGTGGCTCTGGTCCGGGGCCGATGCGCTGGTGTCGACGAACGACGGTGTCACGTGGTGAGCGGCGCGCAGGACACGTCTGCGTCGTCCCGCGCCGCGCAGTCGTCGAACGCCGACTGGAGCCGGGCCTACGGACGACGTGTGCTCTTCACCGACCTGCTCGTCCTGATCTGGGTGGTGTTCGGGGTGCAGATCGCCTGGCTTGGATTCGACTCGAACCTGGCGACGAACGCGAACGACCTCCGCCTCAACTACACGGGCATCTCGATCATCGTGATCCTGCTGTGGCTCGGTGCCCTGGCCGTGTTCGACACACGCGGTGCTCGAGTGCTCGGGGTCGGCAGCACTGAGTACCGGCTCGTGGCCGACTCGAGCGGTCGCGTTTTCGGGCTTCTGGCGATCGCTGCGTTCCTGTTCCACATCGAGCTCGCCCGCGGGTACGTCCTCATCGCGTTCCCCGTCGGAATCCTGTTCCTGCTGCTCTCGCGATGGATGTGGCGACAGTGGTTGGTCGCGCAACGTCGATCCGGGCGCTACTCCGCCAAGGTCCTGTTGGTTGGCTCCCCGGCGAGCGTGCAGCACATCGCCCAGGAGCTCGCTCGTACGCCCGAGGCCGGCTACCGAGTGCTGGGTGCCGCGGTGTCGGGCGGACAGGTCGGCACCCTTCCCGGTTCGGGCGTGCAGAGCTACGGCGGCTTCGACGACATCCTGACGGCGCTCGCGCAGAGCGGAGCCGACACCGTCGTCATCACGAGCGCCGACGACCTGCCCCCGGAACGCGTCCGCGAACTCAGCTGGTCCCTGGAACCCGGCAAGCAGCACCTCGTCGTCGCGCCGAGCCTGACTGACATCGGTGGCCCGCGCATCCACACGCGGCCGGTGCAGGGGCTGCCCCTGATCCACGTCGAGACGCCGACGTACGAGGGCAGGAAGCTCTATGCGAAGCGCGCATTCGACGTGGTCGCGGCGGGACTCCTCATCATCCTGCTCTCGCCGCTCTTCCTCGTCCTCACCCTGGCAGTGAAGCTCAGTTCCCCCGGACCCGCTCTGTTCCGCCAAGAGCGCGTGGGCCTGAAGGGTGCAGCGTTCCGGATGGTGAAGTTCCGTTCGATGGTGGTCGATGCGGAAGCCCGGCTCCAGGAACTCAGCGCGCTCGATCGAGCGCAGGGGAATCCGGTGTTGTTCAAAATGAAGGACGATCCGAGAGTGACGAAAGTCGGGTCGGTGATGCGGCGTTTCAGCCTTGATGAACTCCCGCAGCTCTTCAACGTCCTGTCCGGCGAGATGTCGCTCGTCGGACCGAGGCCGCCGTTGCAACGTGAAGTGAGTGGCTACGACGTCCGCGTCCATAGGCGGTTCCTCGTCAAGCCCGGCATCACTGGCCTGTGGCAGGTCAGCGGTCGTTCGGATCTGTCGTGGGACGACTCTGTGCGCCTGGATCTGTACTACGTCGAGAACTGGTCGATTACCGTCGACTTGGTGATCCTCTGGCGCACCATCCGTGCGGTCGTCCGGTCGGATGGTGCCTATTGACCTCCACACCCTTTGCCGGAGGTAGCCGGAAAGGCGCGGACGTGGTGATCGCTGCGCCGTACCCTGAGGGCGCAATCACCCGACTTGCGGAACACCTGGAGACACGAGGTGTTTCCCTCGCCGTCTACGAGCCTTCGCGCGCCTTCTCCGCAGCAGCGGCCGCCTTGGTGCCGGGTCGACTCCGAAAGCCGCTCCAGGAGCGGCTGCGGCTCGCCGGAGGGGCGCGGAGCACGAGGACTGGAGTCGCGCCGAGCCTCGAGGTCATTCGGCTGAGTGCTCGGCTCCCGGGCATGGACCGTGTCTTCCCGCGCCCAATGGACACAGTGAAGGCATCTTTCGACCGTGCAGTTGCCAAGCGGCTGAAACCGCCCGTTGGAACCCTCATCGGGATGCCTGGTGCGGCACTCGCGTCGTTCTCGGCCGCCCAGGACGCTCGAAAGGTCCTGCACGCGGTGGACGGGCATCCTGAGGCCTTGAACACGTTGCTCGGGGACGTGTACGGGCGCAGCGCCGATGCGGAACGAGTCCCAGAGCGTCAGGTTGCTCGGATCGGGGCGGAACTCGAGTTGGCCGATCTCGTCCTCACTCCGTCGCGGATCGCGGCCCGCCAGATGGTCGAGCGTGGCGTCGAACGCGAGTCGATCGTCACAGTCCCGTACGGGGTGGACACCTTGCGGTTCCGACCGGCGAAAGAGGTGCCACGTGGCGGATCCGTCAAGTTGGTCTACGTCGGGCAGATCAGTTATCGAAAGGGAATTCCCTTCCTGCTGGACGCGGCACGTGGGCAGTCTTTCGAAGTAGAGCTCATCGGACCCGTGGTTGCCCCCGAACTCCTTCGTGACCTGCCGGCGAACGTGCGGCACCGGGCAACCCTTCCGCACGGTGCACTGTCGGGTGTGCTCGCACGGAGCGACGCGCTGGTCCTGCCGAGCATCGAGGATTCGTACGGCTTGGTGGTACTCGAGGGGATCGCCGCTGGGCTGCCCATTGTCGTCACGGAGCAGGTCGGCGCGGCGGATCTCTTCGACGTCGGCGCGCCGGGCGAGGCTGTTCAAGCGGCGGATGCGATCGGCCTCCGCGCGGCACTGAACCGAGTGCGCCCGCTGTCGTGGGACGCGCGGAGGGCGAACGCGGCGAGCCTGCGGGCCTTGCAGACGTGGGATTCCTACGGCGACGCAGTCCTGCGGCTGCTCACCGACGGCACACCCAAGAATGAGGAACGTTGACCATGAGAGTGGTGTTGGGTTTCTCGGACAGCAGCAGGGGTGGCACATCCCGGAGCGCGTTGCTCTTCGCCGACCTCTGGCGAGCAGCGGGCGCAGAAGTCCTGGTTTACTCGCCCGACGAGCTTCATCCCGACCGTGCCGGGGCAGCGCGGCGGGCAGGCGTCGTCACGACACAGTCGCTCTCCGTGCTCCAGGAATTCGAGCCCCACCTCGTGCACCTCCACCACGCCGCTCCGAGTGCTGCGACCCTGGATTGGCTCCGCGCGGTCAACGCAAAGTTGCCAAAGGGGGTGGTGGTGCTCACCCACAACATCTTCGGACAGCCGCTGCCGGTCGATTTCGGCCGCAGGGTGGTCGTCGGTCTGCTCGGTGACTGGGTGGCAGCTCAATACCGACTCCAGTCAGGAGCAGACCCCGGTAACCTCCGGATCGTCCCCAATCCTCAAGACTTCAGCCGTTTCCGGCCTCCCTCCAGCGACGAGCGCAGGACAGCCCGTGAAGAACTGGGGCTGTTGCCGAGCGAGCGGGTGATCCTCCGTGTCGGATCGCCCAGCGAAGAGAAGTGGTCGCTCGCGGGTTACCGCAGGCTGTCGGAGACGACGGACGCCGGCGGTACGGCCCGGGTACGGCTGATCGGCGCTCCGACGAGTCATCAGGCCCTGGCGAACGAGCGGACCTTCGTCAGGCACGAGCCTGTCGACGACGATTCCCTGCTGCTCGAGTACTGGGCGGCGGATGTCTTTGCGCACTGGGCCGACCGAGGAGAGTCCTTTGGAAACGTCATCTTGGAGGCGATGGGTACTGGTCTCCCCGTGGCGTACCGTGCAGTTCGGACCCGTGACAACACGCCGTTCGAGTTCCGAGGCTTCCCCTCGTTCCACTACACGACGAGCACCAAATCGTGGTTGAAGGTGGTCGAGACGGTCCATGCGGGGGACCGATTCGCGCCGGATGGGCTCGCCCCGTTCGCAGCTCCCACGCTGGTTGCTCGACTCACCAGAATCGTGGGAAGCGGTCCCGCCGGCGCTGATGCCGTCTACCGGACTTGTCTGGCGGCGTTCGCGACGCCCTCGCCCATCGGCCGAACCAACCTGGCGCGGGTCGCCGTGCGGCACAACCCGATCGCGGCGATCGTGAAGCGCCTTCGACTCCAACGCTCGGGCCGTTGAGGAGAGTCGGTGTTCACTCTATGAAGTTCCTCGGTGCGGTCCTGCCCAGGGTGGCGGCTCAGGGTTTCCTTGCATTGAGCAGCTACTTGGTGTCCATCACCGCCGCCCACACGCTTGGAACGAAGGCGCTCGCGCTCTTCTTCGTGGGGTGGACGATCGAGTCGCTGTGGGTTGGGGCGATCCGCATGGTCGTCGTTCCTGCGTTGCTCTTGCACCGCACCGCTCCTTCGCTCACCGGCCTCATCGGGGTGGGGACGGCAGCAGGTACACCCCTGGTGGTCGCGGTGATAGCGGTGTCCGCTTCCGGCCTCTCGTGGCTCACCGCCTGTCTGCTCGCGGCCACCGTGTGGACTCTCGGAGCGTACGAGCTCGCGAGAAGCGTGTTCGCGCGATCGCGGAAGGAGCCCTACGCACTCCCGCTCGCAGACGGCGCCGTCTTCATCTTCGCGATGGTTGGAGTAGGCGTCGGCATCGCCGCGGCTGGCCCGAGTCTGAATGCGACGCTCGTCAGCATTTCCCTTGCGTCGGTCCTCGTCACTGCGGCGATCGGGATCTTCCTTCGTCGATCGAGCGGCTTGGACGAGAGGTTCGAGCCCGCCCTGGCGTGGCTTCGGCAGACCTGGCAGCTGATCAGGCTCGGGATGCTCGAGTGGGTGGTCTTCTTCGTTACGAGCATGGCCGGGGTCGCGCTGCTCGGGATCATCGGAGGAGCTGATGTTCTTGCAGGTGTGCGCCTCGCTGAGACACTTGTTGCTCCGATCGGGCTGGTCAGCAGCGCTCTGCCGTTCCTCAGCGCGGCAGCCCTTCGTGGTCAGCCGCCGGGAGCAGTTCGTTGGCCGAAGATCCTTCGGAACTCGCTGCTCCTGCTCGAAGCGGGTGCACTCGTGTACCTCATCGGCTTGCAAGTCGCCCCCGAGCCGGTGCTCGCACTACTCGTCGGTGAGCACGTCGAGATCGCCCGCCAGGCTTCGCTCGGACTGGCGGTAGGCGTGCTTGCGAGCTTGTTCGCTTCCGTTGCAACCCTCGTCATGAAGCATCGACATGAGGTTCGCGTGCTCAGTCGACTGCGCCTTGTCGAATTGGTCGTGAGCCTGCCCCTTGTCGCGGCCGGGGCCGCGTCCGGAACAGCCGCAGGAGCGGGCCTAGGTTTGTCTTCGTCCCAGGCCCTGCCCGCCGCGGTGCAGGCCATCTTCCACCTGCGAAGACTCCGAAGGAGGACGCATGATGCCAGCTGACGATGGATGGCCGAGAGCGGGCCATCGACTCCGTTCCTCGCACAAACAGCTACGGTGAACCTCCTGGATGTGAAGGCAAGAGTGCTGCGGCGCGTCAACATTGCCCTTCGAAACAGCGTCAGATCCTCCTGGGTGAGCCCGTGGCTCCGACTCCGAGTGCTCCGCAGAAGCGGTATCGTCGCAGGCCGATCGCTCATTCGAGACGGAATCCGGGTTCTCGGATCGGGCCTGGTGATCGGCGACGATGTCTTCATCAACGCCGATTGCTTCATCGAGGCGGAAGCGGCGGTCACTATCGAGGACGGGGTCAGCATCGGGATGGCGGTTCAGCTGCTCACGGTGAGCCACGTCGTGGGACCGAGCGAGAAGCGTGCGGGAGACAATGTCTTCGCGCCGATCTTCATAGGCCGGGGGAGCTGGATCGGCGCACGTGTGACGATCCTGCCAGGAGTGCATGTCGGAGCTGGCGCGATCGTTGGCGCAGGCGCGATGGTTACTGCGGACGTTCCCGCGAACGTCGTTGTGGCAGGGGTTCCCGCCCGAGTCATCCGGCATCTGGAATAGACGACCGGTGACCAGCCTCAGTTGAGAGATCGCGGCGTTCGTCGTACTCCGCCGTGCCGAGACCGTTCAGAGTTCGGCAACCGGAAGAATCGCGCGATCTTGAAGAAAGCGAGCGCGAGGATCGGACCGAACATCACGAAGCTGATGACCCGACCGGCCGAACGACTCGGGTACTGAATCGACAGGAAGCCGGCAGCGACGGTAACCGTCAAGACGAGTAGGACCCCGACATCCAGGTTTCGTCGTTGCAATAGCGCAGCACCAAGTCCCGCGGAAGCGGTGACCAGAGCGAAGACGGCCGCAAGACCGACCGGTCCGAACGCGCCGAAGACCTCGCCGATGAAGCCGAGCGGCACCCAGAAGTAGGGCCAGAGTCGTTCGTGACTGAACGCATCGATGTTCAGCAGACTCGACGGCAGCGGGTTGACATTGGCGATCAGCACCCAACTCGGCGGCGCGTTCAGCGCCGACTGCTCTGTGAGTGGGAACGCCGATGACACGGACGAGACGAACCACTTCAACGGCATGACCCACGACTCGAGTACGAACGGCGCGGGGACAGCCGCGTTCCGGAAGAGGGAACCGATCCGGAGGAGTCCGTGGGGGCTCCCGCGCGCGATCAGCGTGACTGCGAATGTGGCGAGGTTGACGTACGCGAGGACGGCAACGCCGACCAGCGAGAACGACACACGGGCAAGCGTCGGACGCAGCGCGAGGCGAATGCCGACAACGAGCAGTGCCGCCAATGTGAACCCCACTGCGAGTCGGGTCCCCACCGACACCGTGAGCGCCCACCATGCGATCGCCAGGACGAGCCCCGCGAGCCGGGTCGGTCGAGACTTCCCGAAAGCGGAGATCACGAAGGCAGCGATCCCGATCAATGGACCGAGGAGGCTGGCAGCGGTCAGGACGACCGCGGACCCATCGGTTTGAAGGTAGACATCTCGCCGCAGGAAACTCGGGCCTTGCCCGGCCATCCAGAGCATCAACGAGGTGCCGGACACAACTTGTGCCAGGGCTGCGATCGAGCCACCGGCCAAACTGTCGCGAAGCCGGGTGAACGATACGCGTTCACGGAGCCCAGCCACGACGAACGACCCGATTGCTGCTCCGAGTGCTGCAGTGGCGAAGATGTTCGCGCCGGCCGAGCTGATCCCTTCGCCTGCGACGATCTCCGCCGGGAGCCCGGCGCCGTTCACGTCCCGTGACCAGTTCCACATCGAGGCGCCAGTGAGCCCGAACACGAGGAAGAACGTGGCGAGGATCAGGCCCGGAAGAGCGGCGGTGTGACGCCTGAGCAGGACGAAACCCGCTAGCAGTGCGGCAGCGCTCGCGATGATCACGCTCGGTCCTCCTTCCCCGAGGCTTCTTCGGCCGGAAGAAGCGCGCGTTGGAACGTCCATGAGAAGGCGGTGGGAGTGTGTTCCAGGATCGGGGGGCTCGGCTCGTGATCGAACGGGAGCATCGTGACCAGGGTCGCGCTGATCTCGGCACTGGTCGTACCAGTCAGGTGGACTCCACGCATCCCCGCGACGGATTGCGCGACTCCGGCGTTCCGGGAGACCGCCACGCCGAGCCCTGCTGCCAATGCTTCGTTCACCACGAGTCCCCACACCTCTTCAGCGGCGGCGTGCACGAGGACGTCGTGGACGGCGAAGACCTCCGGAAGTTGAGACGCCGCAACGTACCCCCCGAACGTCACTCGATCATCGACTCCGCGGGCTACCGCTCGGGCACGCAGGCTCGCTTCGTCATCGCCGACTCCGATGATGGTGATCGTCGCCCGCTCAAGACCCGGAAGCGCGATCGCATCGATGGTCGCCGAAACGTTCTTCCGGGGGATCAGCTGACCGACGGCGAGGAGGCGGTAGCCGGCGTTCGAGCTGGGTGCGTTGATTCTCTGTCGTGCGAGAACTGTCGCATCATTGATTCCCTGGACGTCGACTGCGTTGAAGCCCACTTCGATCTTTGCGGCGTCGATGCCTTCCCCGACGAGTGCATCTCGCGCAGCCACTCCAGGCACGACCACCCCGTCGAGTGAGCGGAAGAAAGTCCGCCGGGCTGCGGCGATGGCACCGCCGGTGTGTTGCTGGGAGAGCCGGTGCGACTCGTAGAAACCGACCCTACGTACTCCTGCGAGCCTGGCGGCGAGCGATGCTGACCAGTAAGCGGGCGAGTCCCAACCACCGATCAGGATCGCGTCTTTTCCACGCAGAGCGCGAACCGGCAGCGAAGGCGTTGTGTAGTGGCGCGCTTCCCCGCGTCGGAGCACAACGCTCTTCAAGAAACGGACGCGGTAGGAACTCGTGGATCCGCCGACGAGCCAGTCGTCGCCTCGATTGTTGTCATCGCGCTGGAGCCTGCGGTCGCTCTCGAGGAGCCACACTTCGAGATCGATGCGTTCCGCGAGCGCATCCCAGACGGGCAGACGATACGGAGGAGCGGCATTGGTCAACCAGACCACGGACGGACGACGCCCGGCTCGTCGGTCTCGCGTGTAGTGCTGGAGCAGCTCGCGCACGACATTCGCGATCGAGTAACGGTCCTGCAGTGCCAGACCCATGGCATCGGTCAAGCGGTCGCGAAGACCCTGAGAGGTGAGGACCGATTCGAGCTGATCGCGAAGGGACGTCGGCGATCCGTCACTCACCAGGGCAGCGCCGCGCAGGCGAAGGTCTGCTGAAATGCCGCAGTCTTGGGTGAGTACGACCGGCGTTCCGACTGACATCGCTTCGAGCACGGTCATCGGGAAGACCTCGCCTCGGCTCGGGAGGACGAACGCTGCCGCGCCGACAAGACGCTGTGCCGCGCGTCCTGGGGGAAGGGAGCCTTCGTACGTGAGGCGCGTTTCGGGGTGGCTTCGGATGAACTCGCTGAGTCGGCCGAGGTCGCCTTCGTCCGGTCCGATGACGACGAAGGACAATTCGGGATGATCGACACTGACAAGTGATGCCATCTCTGCGAACGCCATCACGCGCTTTCGGGGATGCAACCTCGCGATGAACAACACCTCGTTCTCACGGAACTCGCCGACGTCGAGAGTGTCCAATGACGCGGGAGCTACTCCATTGCGAACCGGGGTCAATTCCGCGCCCGGGAACAATGCTGCCAGCTCGGACTCTTCAGCGTCGGTCAGGGTGAAGACGCTGCGGGCGCCGCGGATTGCAGGAGAAGTGACCAGCTTGTCGAGGACACGTACCGCCGATCGCCGGCGCGACGAGATCATGCCGTGCGTTTGCAAGAAGTACGGCACGCCGAGTCTGCGGGCTGCGCGCGCCAGTTCGAGGTCGACGAGGTGGCGTCCGGCATGGATGTGCATGACGTCGATCTGCCGAGCATTCGTTCGGATCCAGGAGCGCACGCGTCGAGACCGCAACCCCGAGAAGCCTGCACCCGGGATGCGCTGAACCGGCGCGAGGACGACCTTGACTCCTGGGATACTGATACTGGCTTTCCCGTCCCAGCCCGCCAACAGCGTCACTTCGTGACCCTGTCGGGCCAGCTCTTCCGCCTGGGTGGCGGCCACAGCCACCGGGCCGCCGAACGCGCCATCGACGGAGACGTAGCTGACGAACTGCACGATTTTCATTCCGGACAGCTCGCGTCCTGGGATTCGAAACGGTGCCCGATCGCAACGGCCGGAGCTCCCTGGACAACGGTGTTCGGTGGGACGAATGAGTTGACGACTGACATCGGTGTGGCCAAGGACGACGTCCCCATACGAGCACCACCGAGGACCATGCATCGCGACGTGATCCAGACGCCGTCTTCGATGTGGATTGGCCGAGTGAGCAGCGCCATGTCCTTGCGGTGCGCGTGGCTGCCGGTCGTGAGGAACGTCTCTTGCGAGATGACGACGTCGTGCCCGACGTAGATGTGGTCCTGGTTGTGGAACCAGACACCCTCGCCGATCCAGCTGTCGTTGCCGATGTGGAGCTTCCAGGGGAACCTGACGCGGGTCCGCGGACGGAAGACGACGCCTGCTCCGATCTCAGCACCGAACGCGCGGAGTGCTCGAACACGAAGGCCGGAAGAGATCTGCCACGGATTCGTCACGAGGAGGAGCTCGACGGCGCCCCAGAGGTAAACGGTGAGGCGTGATCGGTCCCAGGACTGTCGTTCACCGGGTGCAGCGGCGAGCGAGATCACGCGTGGCGGCTCGTCATGGGCCTGCATGCGTTCGCGCTCCTGTCCCCGTGGAAGCCCGATACCCCTCGAGCCGCTCGGCGCAATTGTATGCAGCGGCACAGTCGTCGCCGAGCGATCGTCGGCGGGTCTCGGCAGCTACTGCCTCCGCCTGGACTCGGACGCCGCCAGTTGTGGGGCCAAGTGGACACGAGCCTTCGTGCGTAACTGAGCGACTGTTATGGTCGGCGAGTGCAGCAGGGGTCCCTCGTCTTCGTCGGGTTGAACTATCCGCCGGAGCCGACCGGTATCGCGCCCTACACGGGCGGTCTGGCGGCGCGCGTCGCTGGGGAGGGCATCGACGCTTCGGTCGTGACGGCGTTCCCGCACTACCCCGCATGGACGTTCGGTACGAAAACACCACCGCGGACATCGACCGAGGTGTTGAACGGCGTGCGCGTGACCAGGCTTCGGCACGTGCTTCCGAAGAAGCCAGTCGGCCTCCTGCGGCTTCTGTCAGAGCTGTCGTTCGGTGTCCGCGCTGTTCTTGCGCCGTGGCGAGGGCCGGACGTCGTCGTCTTGGTCTCGCCGGCCCTCTTCTCGTCGGCAGTCGCCATGCTGCGCGTCCGACTTGCACGCCGACGCGTCTCGTCGGTGACGTGGGTCCAAGATCTGTACTCGCTCGGCCTCGAAGAAACCGGCCAGGGTGGCGGACTCGCCAGCAAGGTCGTCCGCCGTGTCGAGAAGTGGTTGCTCCGCCGATCAGACGCCGTCGTCGTCATCCACGACAGGTTCAAGCAGCACGTCGTGCGTGAACTCGGCGTGCCCGAAGACAGGGTCGCCGTCATCCGGAACTGGTCACACGTCCGTGCACCGGACAGGATCGACCGACGTGCGGTCCGCGACGGTCTCGGCTGGAAGCGCGACGAGGTCGTGGTGCTGCACGCCGGGAACATGGGCGTGAAACAAGGCCTGGAGAACGTCGTCCGAGCGGCACAACTCGCAGATGAACAGGGAGCGCCGATCCGTTTCGTGCTGCTCGGCGGCGGGAATCAGCAAGCTCGGCTCCAGAGCATCGGCGCCGGGGTCGACCGTCTCGACTTCCTCGATTCACTTCCGGACGATGAGTTCAACGCGGCTATGAACAGCGCAGATGTCCTGCTCGTCAACGAAGCGCCCGGCATCTCCGGAATGGCCGTACCGAGCAAACTCACTTCGTACTTCAGCACGGGTCTCCCCGTGCTGGCGTCGACAGAACCGGGAAGCGTCACCGAGTTCGAGGTGCTCTCCGCGGGCGCTGGGGCGTCGGTCAGGGCAGGGGATCCGCAGGCGCTTCTCGAAGCCGCTCTCGACATGGGGGCAGATCGAACGGCGGCTGAGGAGTTCGGGCGATCAGCGCGGACGTTCCTCCGGGAACACCTGACCGCGGACGCGGCGTTCGACAAGTTCAGCGCTCTGCTCCAGTCTCTCCGCCCTGGACGGTTCGAGACGCTCAGCTCAGCAGCACACCATCAGACGAGGATCGATTGACGAAACGCGCTTTCATCACCGGCATCACCGGTCAGGACGGTTCGTACCTGGCCGAGCTGTTGCTGCGCAAGGGCTACGAGGTACACGGGCTCATCCGCCGTGCGTCGACGTTCAACACTGCGCGGATCGACCACCTGTACCAGGATCCGCACGAGCCGAAAGCGAAATTGTTCCTCCACTACGGTGACCTCGGGGACGGCGCGAGACTCGTCAGTCTCCTCGGCGAGCTGAAGCCCGACGAGGTCTACAACCTCGCCGCTCAGTCGCACGTCCGTGTCTCGTTCGACGAACCCGAGCACACCGGCGACGTCACCGGCATCGGCTCGATGCGAATGCTCGAAGCCGTTCGCATGTCGGGTATCCACACGCGCTTCTACCAAGCGTCGTCATCGGAGATGTTCGGGGCGACCCCGCCGCCCCAGAACGAGGAGACGCCGTTCTGGCCCCGTTCGCCGTACGGAGCCGCCAAGGTCTACAGCTACTGGGTCACCCGCAACTACCGCGAGGCGTACGGCATGTACGCCGTCAACGGGATCCTCTTCAACCACGAATCGCCTCGCCGCGGTGAGACCTTCGTCACCCGGAAGATCACTCGCGCTGTCGCAAGGATCAAGGCGGGACGTGAGCACTTCGTGTACTTGGGCAACCTCGACTCCGTCCGGGACTGGGGATACGCGGCTGAGTACGTGGAGGGCATGTGGCGAATGCTCCAGGCGGACGAGCCCGAGGACTTCGTCCTCGCGACCGGTGGGAACTTCACCGTCAAGGACTTCCTGGAGACCGCCTTCGACCATGCCGGGCTGAACTGGGAAGACCACGTCAAGTTCGACGAGCGGTACCTGCGCCCTGCTGAAGTCGACGCCCTCGTGGGTGACGCGTCCAAGGCCAAGGAGAAGCTCGGCTGGGAGGCGACCGTCGACACGGCTGAACTCGCACGGATTATGGTCGATGCCGACATTGAGGCCCTCGAGTGCGAAGGTCGTCCCTGGATCGACAACGTCCGTCTCGCGTGCTGGGAGTCCTGATGTCACACACCGAATTCGTGGTCGGTCCACTCGAACGGTCCGCACGCGTGTACGTAGCTGGTCATCGCGGGCTCGTGGGCTCGGCCGTCTGGCGGAAGCTCGAGAGCGAAGGCTTCACCGATCTCGTCGGGCGGACCTCGGCGGAGCTCGACCTGAAGGATCGTGACGCGGTCTTCGAGTTCTTCGCCGAGCAGCAGCCGAAGTACGTGGTGCTCGCCGCCGCGAAGGTCGGCGGGATCATGGCGAACAACACGTTCCCGCACGACTTCCTGAGCGAGAACCTGCAGATCCAGGTCAACGTCATGGACGCCGCGGTGGTCCACGGTACCGAGCGCCTCGTCTTCTTGGGATCATCGTGCATTTACCCGAAGTTCGCGGAGCAGCCGATCCGCGAGGACTCGCTGCTGACGGGGCATCTCGAACCGACGAACGATGCGTACGCCGTCGCGAAGATCGCTGGAATCATGCAAGTACAGGCCGTTCGCCGTCAGCACGGTCTGCCGTGGATCTCGGCGATGCCGACCAACCTGTACGGGCCGGGGGACAACTTCTCGCCGACCGGCTCCCACGTCCTGCCCGCGCTGATACGCCGTTACGACCAGGCCGTCCGGGACGGCGCCGATCGCGTCGAGAACTGGGGGACCGGTTCGCCTCGCCGCGAGTTCCTCCACGTCGATGACATGGCAGGGGCCGTCCTCCACCTCATGGAGCACTACGACGGTCCGGAACAGGTCAACGTCGGCACCGGCTCGGACGTCACGATCAAGGAGATCGCTGCGACGATCGCCAAGATCGTCGGTTTCGATGGCGAAACCGTGTGGGACAGCTCCAAGCCGGATGGCACGCCGCAGAAGCTCCTCGACGTTTCGAAGCTCGCTGAGGCCGGGTGGCGTGCAGGGATCGGACTCGAGGACGGTCTCCGCAGCACCATCAACTGGTACCACGAGAACTCCGCACACATTCGCGAGTGAGACGGCTCCGCCTGACCATCGACGACTGAACTCTAGGATGAAGCAATGGCGGACCTTCCCGAGTCCGAATCCGCGGCCTCAGCTCGGCTTCGGCCTCCGCGACGCCGATGGATCTTGTGGAGCGTCCTCTTCATCGTCCTGCTCGTGATCGCCGCGGTCGCCTGGGTGACGATCCGCGGGGTTCTCGCGAAGCAGGACCTCGAGTCGTCCGTCGCGCACGTCGACACCTTGCGGTCGCAGTTGGCGAAGGGCGACACCGCAGCGGCGCAGCGAACGGCGGCGAAGCTCCAGGCGAGTGCCGCCGATGCTCGGGCGAAGACGACCGACCCGGTGTGGGCCGTCTTCGAGCACACGCCGTTCATCGGCGGCAACCTCCGCGCCGTCCGCCAAGTGTCCGCGATCGTGGACGACGTGGCGAGTGACGCCGTCCGTCCGGTCGCCGGGGTCCTGGGCGACGTGGACGTCGACGCGTTCAAACCCCAGGACGGCAAGATCGACCTGCAGCCGCTGGTGGCGGCGCAGCCGGCGGTCGCGAAGGCGACCACCGCGCTCAGCAAGGCGAACCGAGCGGCCGACCGGATCGACACCGGTGACACCGTGTCGGCGGTGACGGACGCGGTGAACCAGCTCCGGGCCTCCTTGGCGTCTGTCTCGGAGCAGGCGGCCGTCGCGGACAAGGTGATGCAGCTGGCGCCGGCGATGCTCGGCGACGGTGGCGCGAAGCAGTACCTCGTGCTCTTCCAGAACAACGCGGAGCTGCGTGCCGGCGGGGGGATTCCCGGAGCCGTGGCGCTGTTGGACGTCGAGGACGGCGCGATCCATCTCGCGAGCCAGGCCTCGGGCGCTTCGTTCGGGCCGTACGACGAGCCGGTGCTGCCGCTCGACACCGACACGCAAGGCCTTTACGGGGCTATCACTGGCGAGTACATGCAGGACGTGACTCTCACGCCACGGTTCGACACCTCAGCGAAGCTCGCGCGCGAGATGTGGAAGCAGCAGTTCGGGCAGCGGGTCGACGGCGTGCTGTCGATCGACCCCGTGACGCTCGGCTACATCCTGAAGGCGACCGGACCCGTGAAGCTCGCCACCGGTGACGAGCTGACGTCGGACAACGCGGTGCAGCTGCTGCTCAGCGACGCGTACGCGAAGTACCCGGACCCGACCGTGCAGGACGCCTTCTTCGCGTCGGCAGCCAGCGCGGTGTTCACGAAGGTCTCCGAGGGCGGCTTCGACCCGAAGGAGTTCATCGCGGCGCTGACGACCGGTGTCGACGAGGGACGGGTCAAGCTCTGGAGCGCCGACAAGGGCGAGCAGTCCGAGCTCACCGGGACCGCCATCGCGGGTGGTCTGCCGACGAGCGACTCGAGCTCGCAGCAGTTCGGCGTCTACCTGAACGACGCCACGGGCGCCAAGATGGACTACTACCTCGAGAAGACGGTCTCGGTCGGCAGCGAGGTGTGCCGGAAGGACGGCCGACCGACGTGGACGCTCGAGGTCTCGCTGAAGAGCACTGCCCCGGCGGACGCGGCGACAAGTCTGCCGGAGTACGTCACCGGAGCCGGAGCGTTCGGCGTGGCGCCCGGCGTAGTTCGGACAAACGTTGCCGTCTACGCCCCCTCTTCAGGGGTGTACGTCACATCCACTCAGGATGGCAAGACAGCGTCCCCGCAGACGGCGACGGACGGCGACCATCCCGTCGCGCAGTTCCAGACCACCCTCTCACCAGGGAAAAGCACGACGATCCGGGTGCAGTACCTCGGCGGTCCCGACCAAGGGCGCACGCCGGTCGACGCGGTGTCGACCCCCGGAGTTCACCAGTCGGTTACACAACCCCTGGTCACGAGCTGTGAATCCCCGGTAGATTGAGCGAACTTCGCCATCGCGCCTGCAAGTACGGGGGCTGATCGCACTTCCATCCGCCGGAGACATCAGGGTCCTCGTGCGGAGACATCAGGGTCTAGGGGACACATCCATGAAGAAGATCATCGCTGCGGTCGTCCTGGCCGCTGCTGCGTTCGTCGCCGTTCCGTCCGCTGCCAACGCCGCCGGCTACGTGCCCGCGTCGAACGTCAGTGTCTCGGGTTCGGCCGTTTCCGGTGGCACCGCGACCGTCGGCTTCGCCGCCGGTTCGTTCGTCGCCAACGAGACGGTCTCCGTCTCCGTGACCGGTGCTGGCGCCGTCACGCTGGGCGCGCTGCCCATCACCACCGTCTCCAAGACCTACACGGCGTCGTCGACCGGTGCCGCTGCGGTCTCCGTCACGCTGCCGCAGGGCGCGTCGGGCACCTACTCGCTCACCGCGACCGGCGCCACCTCGGGCAACGTGGCCACCTCGGCCCTGACGGTCGTCCCGGCCGACGGCACAGCCGTCGTCCCGGCTGCGGCTGCCGGCACCAACGGCAACGGCGAGCTCGCCTTCACCGGTTCCACGATCTCGATGCTCGCGATCTGGGTCGCCGGCGGCGCCGTCGTCCTCGGTGGTGGCCTGCTGCTGGTCCGCACCTCGGTCCGTCGCCAGCGCGAGTCCGTCTGAGCCAGTCCGCACTGAACGAAGCCCCCGGAGCGCAACGCTCCGGGGGCTTCGTCGTGTGCGGGCCGGAGGAGCGGCTGGCCGCTCAGCGACGCCGACGGTGTGCTGCCCACGCGAGCGCCAGGACGCCCACGACGGCTCCGAGGACCGCTCCCAGCCCGTTCGCCAGGACATCGTCGATCGACGCAGTGCGTGCGGGCAGGAAGAGCGCCTGCACGGTCTCGACGCCGACGCTGACGACCACACCTGCAGCCGCACCGGCCCACCACCACCGAGCGCCCGCGAGCAGGACCACGAGCAGGCCCAACGGGACGAAGAAGACCACGTTCGACAGCGACTCGATCGTGCCGTAGCCGAACCAGTCGGGTGCGCCGTGCCGATGGGCGGTCGCGATCACCCGCTCGAGCCACGGACCGGCCGCCGCGTCGACTGGTGAACCCCAGAACCCGACGAGCGCCACCGCGACGCCGTAGGCGGCGGCGAGCCACGTCGCGACCCGACGGCTGCGGCCGGTGGCCGGGGCGCGCCCTGGAACGCGGGGACTGTCGGAGGTCACCCGACCGACGGTAGTGAGTCGGGCCTCCCGGATGGGCGTCTCCGTCATTCCGTGACACATCTCGGAGGTCCGGAAAACGAGTACCCCGATCTGAAGCCTGTACCCCGGAAAGACGTCACACCGCCCCGGAAACCCGGGGGACGCCGATGGGCCGCATTGACAGAACCCGTGAATCAACGGGCATCGCTGGCGGTTCGGGTCGTGGTTCTCGTAGCGTTCTGGTGTCAGCAGATGTACCCCGGATCGTGAAGGAGAGCGACATGAGCATCACCGTCAGCAACGCGACGCAGGCCGAGGTCACCCTCGACACCGACACGGTCGACACCATCGCGATCCTCGAAGCCGACGCGGCGACCTCGACCCGTCCGACCCGCGCGAAGGTCACCTGGGTGCAGGAAGACCAGGGCGAGTGGATCGCCGGCTACGGCGGGTACTTCGGCGGCAGCGTCGACAAGCGCGACGGCCGTTTCGTCGCCTCGGACACCTTCGGCCTCGTCGTCGGCGAGTTCGCATCGCTCGAAGAAGCGCAGACCAAGCTCGAAGACCAGCTCCACGTCATGCTCCCGTCGGTCATCCGACCGGTCGAGTAGGCGCCACCGCGCCACCGCACCACGGGCACTGTCGCTGCCCGTCCCACCACGCACCATCGGCGTCCGCGACGCCCGCAGCACCAGCACCAGCACGCAGCACAGCCCGAAGGAGCACCACCATGAGCATGACCGCCGATCACCACCAGCAGACCGAAGTGACGCTGGACACCCGGACGATCGAGGTCATCGCCGAGATCGAGGCGCAGGTCGTCGCCGACACCGCGCCGGCTCGCGTCCGCATCAGCTGGGCGCAGCCCGACACGGGGCTCTGGGTCGCCAACTACGGCGGGTACTACGGCGGCACTGTCGACCGGCAGGGCACGCACTTCTTCGTCGCCGACACGTTCGGCGAGTACGTGGGGGACTTCCGCTCCCTCGACGAGGCGAAGGGGCGGCTGGCCGAGCGGCTGCACGTGCTGCTGCCCGACGTGATCCGCGCGACCGCCTGATCCGGACCGCGCTCGAACCCCCGAAACCCCGCCGGATCCCGGTGGGGTTTCGTTGTGCCCCGAGCGGGTGACGCAGGCCCGCAGCGCGCCTGCCCCCACAACGAGTGGTCCCCCCTATTGGGGACCCGTCCCGTCCCCATTTCGGTATCGAGACCTGCCAGTATCGACCCGGCGCCACCGCCCGTCCTCCCTGAACCGACGGCCGTGGATCAGGCGCCCGCATCGTCTCGACCCGAAAGTGATCATGCTGCCTGCTTCCCAGGGCACCGCTGTGCCTCGACGCCGCTTCGGCGTCCGAACCGTCGCCGTGTTCGGCGCCGCGCTGCTCGTCGGCGCCGGTCTCTCGACGACCACGGCGGTCATCGCCGCCGAGCCCGCCTCGGCCGTCACCGCGATCTCGAACGGTGCACTGGTGTGCGACCAGAACACGCTCTACGCCATCGACGGCACGGGCAAGGTCGTCGCGGTGGACATCACCACGGGTGACTCCAAGGGCACGACGGCCGACGTCACCAACCTCGGCACCGGGGCCAACAACGGCCTGGGCATCTCGCGTGAGGGCCTGTCGATGTTCGCCGCGTCGAACAACGTCAGCGCCACGCTGCGGCAGTACGACCCGAAGACCAACGTCGCGTCGGATCCGATCGCCACGGACAAGACACGGACCGTGATCCGCGGTGCGGTCAACCCGAAGAACGGCATCTACTACTACGGCGACAACACCGGGTGGCTCGGCGCCTACGACCCGGCGACCAAGACGTACCTCGGTCAGGTCGGACAGATCAACGGTCTGAAGTCCGGCAACGGTGACTTCGCGTTCAGCTCGCGCGGCCTGTTCTTCGTCGTGGCGGCCGACACGGTCTACCGCGTCAACACCGACGAGGTCCCGAGCACCTCGGGCAGCACGGTCATGACCACGTCCGCGATCGCGACCCTGCCGGCGGGCACCAGCAGCCCGGGCATCGCGTTCTCGTCCGACGGCTACCTGTACGTGTCGAACACCGTGACGGCGAACAACGTCTCCACGACCACGATCTACCAGCTCGACCCCACCTCGGGTGCGCAGGTCCGCAGCTTCCCGATCGTCGGCAACTACGCCGCCAGCGACCTGGCCAGCTGCAACTACGCCGACACCGTCACCGGTGAGTCGAGCGTCGACAAGCGCTGGAACACAGGCGACCAGTTCGGCCTCGCCATCACCGGCGGCGGCATCGACCCCACGAAGCCCGGCACCTCGGCGACGACGACCGGCAAGGACACCGGCACCCAGTCGCAGCGCGCCGGCGCGGTCCTGAGCACGCCGAACAAGGACTACACGGTCACGCAGACCGCCTCGGGCACCACCGACCTGGCGAACTACAGCACGTCGTGGGTGGCACGGAACCAGACGACCGGCGCGCTGGTCGCCGAGGGTACCGGGAACACCGGCACCTTCACGTTCCCCGCAGCCACGACCGCCGACGGCACCGACGTCATGGTGACCTTCACCAACACGCTCAAGGCCGTCCACGTCACCACGACCTCGGACACCGGCAACACGCCGAACGGTACCACGCTGACCGTGCCGGCGAAGGGCGTCCTGGCGAACGACAGCGGCACCGGCCTGTCCGTCGTGTCGAACACCACGCCCGCCCACGGCACCGCGACCGTGAACCCCGACGGCTCGTACACGTACACCCCGGCCGACGGCTTCTCGGGCACGGACACCTTCCAGTACACGGCGAAGGACTCGTCCGGCCAGACGTCGACCAGCACCGTGACGATCACCGTCGCCCCGGCGGGCACCGACGACGCGTTCAGCGTGCACGCCGGCCAGACCGCCACCGCGGACGCGAAGACGGGTCTGCTCGCGAACGACCACGGCACCGGCCTGACGGTCACGGGCAACACGAAGCCCGCCCACGGTGCCCTAACCGTCGGCAAGGACGGTTCGTACTCGTACACCCCGACCGCCGGGTACTCCGGTCCGGACTCGTTCACCTACACGGCGAAGGACGGCGACGGCGCGGAGATCTCCGGCACCGTCACCATCACGGTGCTGCCGACCGCGGTCGCGGACACCGTCACCGCGACGGCAGGCTCGCCGATCAGCGGAAGCGGAAGCGGAACCGGAACCGGCACCGGCACCGGCAACCCCGGCACTGCCCCCGGCCTGCTCGCCAACGACCTCGGCTCGGACCTGACGGTGACGGGCAGCACCAAGCCGTCGCACGGTGACGTCGTCGTCGCGAAGGACGGCAGCTACACCTACACCCCGGCCACCGGGTACTCCGGCGCCGACTCCTTCACGTACACCGTCACCGACGGCAACGGGAAGAGCGACACCGTCACCGTGACCGTGAACGTCGCCCCGCTGGCGAAGGACGACACCGTCCGCGTCGCCGCCGGCAACACCTACACCGCCGACACCCGCGCCACCGGCGTCCTGGGCAACGACCTCGGCACCGGCCTGACCGTCTCGTCGAACACGAAGCCCGCGCACGGCGAGCTCACCCTCGACAAGGCGACCGGTGCGATCACCTACAGGCCGGCCGACGGGTTCTCGGGCACGGACTCGTTCCGGTACACCGCGACGGACACCGCCGGTGCGCCGACGACCGCCACGGTGACCATCACGGTCAACCCGACCATCGCGAACGACTCCACGACGACGAGCGCCGGCACCCCGGTGAACGTCGACGTGCAGCACAACGACCGCGGCTCGGACCTGGTCACCACGATCGTCACCGGTCCGGCGAACGGCACCGCCGTGGTGGCCGAGGACGGCACCGTCGACTACACGCCGACGGGTGACTTCTCCGGCACCGACTCGTTCACCTACACCGTGACCGACGGCGACAAGGTCACCACCAGCCCGGCGACGGTCACCGTCACCGTCAAGCCGGTCGCGAACGGCGACACCGTGTCGACGAAGTCCGGCGAGACGCTGACCATCGCGCCGACGACGCTCACCGGCAACGACAAGGGAACGAAGCTGACCGTCACCGACGCGGCCGCCGGGCCGGACGCCGACGGCACGACGCACGGTGACGTCGCGATCGACCCGGCCACCGGCGTCATCACCTACACGCCGAAGCCCGGATTCTCGGGCACCGACACCGTCACCTACACGGTGCGGGACGACTCCGGCCAGACCACGACCGGCACGATCACCGTCGTCGTCGGCCCGATGGCCACCCCGGACACCGCGACCGCCACCGCCGGCACCACGCTGACCGTGGGCGGGGACGGCGACGACCGCACGGGCGTCCTCGCGAACGACGAGGGCACGAAGCTCACCGCCACGGTCGACCTCGAACCGGCGAACGGCGACCTCGAGCTGGCGGAGGACGGGTCGTACACGTACACCCCGAAGGACGGCTTCTCGGGTACGGACACCTTCACCTACACGGCGAAGGACCCCTCCGGCGGGACGGCCACGGGTGTGGTGACCATCACGGTCGAGCCCGGCACCGAGCCGGACGAGATCACGGTCACGGCAGGCGGCAGCAAGACGGTCACCTCCGCCGACCTGACCGGCAACGACCACGGCACCGGCCTGTCGGTGCTCGACATCCCCGTCGGCAAGAGCGGCACGAACGGCACCGCGGTCCGGAACGACGACGGCACGGTCACCTACACGCCGAAGCCCGGCTTCTCGGGCACCGACGAGTTCACGTACACGGTCACCGACCGCAACGGCCTCACGAACACCGGCACCGTCTCCGTCCGGGTCACCCCCGTCACGGCGGGTGGCTCCACGACCACCGACGCCGACGGTTCCATCACCGTGCCGGCCGACAAGGGCGTGCTCGACGGCGCCACCGGCACCGACCTGCACGTCACGGACAACACCGACCCGTCGCACGGTGACGTCGTCGTCGAGAAGGACGGCGGCTACACCTACACGCCGAAGCCCGGCTACTCCGGCCCGGACTCGTTCGACTACACCGTCACCGACGGCGCCGGCGGCACCACGACCGGCACCGTGACGATCGTCGTCGCACCGAAGGCCGTCGCCGACACCGCGACCACCTCCGCCTCGACCCCGGTCGACGTCGTGGTCACGGGCAACGACTCCGGCACGAAGCTCACCGTCACCGCGGTCACCAAGCCCGGTCACGGCGAGGCCGCGATCACCGGACGCGGCACCGGCACCGGCACCGGCACCGGCACCACCGTCACGTACACGCCGGCCGACGGCTTCTCCGGCACGGACACGTTCGCCTACACGGTGACCGACCCGACCGGCGGCACCGCAACGGCGACCGTCACGGTGACGGTCGAGCCCGTCGCCGTCGCGGACGCCGTGCACACCACCGCGGGCACCGCGCTGGCCATCGCCGGCACGACGCTGACCGCCAACGACCACGGCACGACGCTCACGGTCACCGGCCACGGCGACGCCGCGCACGGCACCGTGACCAAGGGGACCGAGCCCGGCTCGCTCGTCTACCTGCCGAAGAAGGGCTTCTCCGGCACGGACACGTTCACGTACACCGTCACGGACGGCTCCGGCCAGACCACCACGGCGACCGTCACCGTCCTGGTCGGCACCATGGCGACGCCCGACACCGGCCGCACCGCCACCAACGGCACCGTGACCGCGACCGTCGGCACGGGCGTCCTGTCCGACGACGAGGGCACCGACCTGTGGGCGAAGACCGACCGCAAGCCGGCACACGGCACCGTGGTGCTGGCGAAGGACGGCTCGTACGTCTACACGCCGGAGCACGACTGGTCGGGCATCGACACCTTCACCTACACGGCGGTCGACCGCGACGGCAACACCGCGACCGGCCTCGTGACGATCACCGTCACCCCGACGGCGACGAACGACAAGGCGGCCACGAAGGCCGGCAAGCCGGTCACCGTCGCAGGCCCCGGCGTCCTCGGCAACGACCACGGCAGCGACCTGAGGGTCGTGACCTCCGGTACGGCGGAGCACGGCACGGTCTCGATCGCCGCGGACGGCACGTTCGTCTACACCCCGGCGAAGGGCTTCTCCGGCACCGACACCGTGACCTACCGGGCGCAGGATGCCTCGGGTCAGCAGGTCGACGCCACCGTCACCGTCACCGTCGGCATCGACGCGACGAAGGACGCCGGCCGCACCGTCGCCGGCACCCCGATCGCCCGTGACACCGCCCACGGTCTGCTCGCCAACGACCAGGGCACCCGCCTCACCGCAGCCCTGGACCGGCGGCCGGCCCACGGCACGGTGACGGTCCAGCCCACCGGTGCGTACGTCTACACCGCGGCCGCCGGCTTCACCGGCACGGACACCTTCACCTACACGGTGACCGACGCCTCGGGGCAGACCACCACCGCCACCGCCACGATGACGGTCGTCGCCGCCGCGGTCGCGAAGGACGACTCCGCCACCGGGACCGTCGGGCACCAGGTCACGATCGACCCGCTCGACAACGACTCCGCCTCGGGCGGTGCCACCTTCGAGGCGGGCACCCTGCACCTGATCGACCCGGAGACGGGCGAGCAGTCCGACCGCGTCGTCGTCAGCCACGAGGGCACCTGGACCGTCCGCGACGGCAAGGTCGTGTTCACCCCGGCGGAGGGCCACACCGGCACCACCTTCATCGGGTACACGGTGACGGACAGCAACGGTCAGACGGTGACGGCGACCATCACGGTCACCTACCCGACCGGCATCGCGGCAGCGGTCCACACCGCGGAGCTCGCCTTCACCGGCGCGACCGGCCTGGTCGGCCTCGGCCTCGCGGCGATCGCCCTGCTCCTGGCCGGCGTGCTGCTCGTGACACGTCGCCGCATCGCGGCGGGCATCGCAGCCACCCCGGGGATCCGACGCAGCGCGCGTTCGTGACCACTGCGGTCGACCGGGAGGCCCGGATCACGTCAGCCGACAGGCGCACGTGATCCGGGCCTCCCGTCGTCGTGCCGTGGTCGCGTCCGACGCACGCCGCCAGCGGGCGGGTGGGGAGCCGGAGTCAGTGCACCGGCACCGCTGCCTCCGTGCCGGACCCCTGGGGCAGCAAGTCGGACTTCGAGCCGCGGATGAACACGGCGGCGATGACCGACGCGAGCACCATGCCGATGGCCGCTGCGAGGAACGCCACGGAGTACCCGTCCGCGAACGCGTCCAGCTCCGAGCCGCCTCCGTCGTAGCGAGCGACTGCAGCGGCGTAGAGCGCGGTGAACACGGACAAACCGATCGACCCGCCGATCTGCAGCGCGGAGTTCAACGTGGCCGAGGCCGCACCGGCGTCGTGCGGCGCGACGCCCGTGAGTGCGAGGTTCTGCAGTGGCACGAAGACGAACGCGAGGCCGAGACCCAACACGATCAGCGCCGGCAGCACCTGGACCACGTAGGAACCGTCCGCCGTGAGGCGGCTGAGGTACCCGAGCCCGACGGCGGCGATCAACGGTCCGCCGATCATCATCGGCCGCGGGCCGACGGAGGACAGCAGCTTCGTGGCGATCGGAGCCACGACCATGATGGTGAGCGTCATCGGCAGCGTGGCCAGGCCGGCGGGCAACGGGTCCATCCCGAGCACGATCTGCAGGTGGAACGCCACGTAGAGCATGGCTCCGATCAGGACGCTGCCGACGATCATCTGGACGAGGAAGGCTCCGCCCCGGACCGCGTCGGTGACGACGCGCAACGGCAGCAGAGGCTGGGCGACACGGCTCTCGACGAACACGAACAGCACGAGCAGTCCCGCGCCCAGGGCGAGGAAGCCGATCGTCCGGATCTCGCCCCAGCCCTGCTCGGCGAGGCTGAACCCGTACACCAGCGATCCGAGGCCGAGCGTGACGGTGGCGGCACCGAGCAGGTCGTAGCGGTTGTCGCCCTCGGCCTTGGACTCCTGCACCAGCAGCATGCCGCCGATGAGTCCCACGACCACGAAGAAGACGTTCACGAGCAGGCACCACCGCCAGTCCGCGAACTCGGTCAGGACACCGCCGAGCACGAGGCCCACGGCTGCGCCCGCGCCCGCGACCGTCCCGAAGACGGCGAACGCAGTGTTCCGCTCACGGCCGCTCGGGAAGGTCACGGTCAGCAGCGCGAGCGCGGCCGGCGCCAGCAGCGCAGCGAACACGCCTTGGAGACCACGAGCGATGATCAGCTCGGTGCCGTTCTGGGCGATGCCGCCGATGACGGAGGCGACGCCGAACCCGAGCATGCCGACGAGGAACGTGCGCTTCCGCCCCCAGTAGTCAGCGACTCGACCACCGAGCAGCAGGAGGGCACCGAACGCGAGGGCGTAGGCGGTCACGACCCACTGGCGTTCACCGTCGCTGAGGCCGAGCTCCTGTTGCGCCTGTGGCAGGGCGATGTTGACGATGGTGCCGTCGAGCACCACGACGAGTTGGGTCAGCGCGAGGACGACGAGCGCCCACCAGCGCCTGGACGGGGCGGTCGTGTCGGATGCGGTCCGCGAGGGCATGGTCATGGAAATGGTCTCCGGGCTTCGATGGGGAACGCCGGAGGTTTCCAGCCTCGGATCGACCGCGCGCTCGCGACGGGTCAACCGCACCGATCAGATTCGGTCAGAGGGCCAGTCTAGGCGACGGGCTCGATGAGCTGCGGGCCGTCGTTCTTCACGCTGTTCACGGTGCGCGCGACCTCGTACTGCTCCAGGCCGGCCGCGACCGTCAGCGACTCGTGGTCGAGCAGCGCGAGCAGGTCGTCGGTGCCGAGGCCCCCGGCGCCACCGGTGCCGCCGCCGAGCCAGTCGTCGTAGCCGTCGGGCGTCAGGAACGCCGGCATGCGGTCGTGCACCTCGCCCGGGGCCACGTGGGCGTCCCGCGTGATGATCGCCAGCGAGAGCCGCCACTTGTCCGGGTCGCCGTCGGGCTTGGTCGGGTCCGGCCAGGCGCTCACGACCCCGGCCATGGCCAAGGCACCGCCGGGCTCGTGCACGAAGTGGGGCTCTTTGCCGTCCTCGCGCACCACCCACTCGTAGTAGCCCTGCGCCGGCACGATGCAGCGGTTCGTCGCGAAGGCCCGCTTGAACATGCCGCTCGTCGCGACCGTCTCGATGCGCGCGTTGATCGGCTTCGGGCGCTGCTTCTGGAAGTCCTTCGCCCAGCTCGGCACGAAGCCCCAGCTGATCTGCGGCAACTCGCGTTCGCCGTGCCGCTGGCGCACCGCGGACACGGGGTCGGTCGGGGCGACGTTCCAGCTCGGCACCAGGCCCGTCCCCACGACGCCGGTGTCCTGGTCGACGTGCTCGGTCCGGCCGGCGAGCTCACCGAGGAGCTCGGGCAACAGATCGGCCGTGGTGTCGGAGACGACGAACCTTCCACACATGCGCCCAGTGTGCTCCGTGCCCCCGACAGTCGCGCGGGCGGTGCTGTTGCGTCGTGTCGGCCTGTTCCGCTTCGTGAGCAGGAATGGTCGGGTCCTGTCACACCACCCGACCATTTCTGCTCACGAAGTCGGGCCAGCGGGGACCTCAGTCGCCCGGCAGCGAGAGCTTGCTGCCCTTCGGGGTGCCGGGCCGACCGCGGGCGGGCGGTGCCGGGGGGACGGGCGGGAGGGCCTCGGCCTCGACACGCAGCTGCTCCTGACGGCCGAGGGTGCGGATGCCCCCGATGGCGGTGACGGCACCGCTCGCCGGGATGAGGATCCAGACCGCGGAGAGACCGACGATGTCGTCGTTCGTCGAGACCGTGAAGACGTTGAGCAGCACGGTCGCGAGCAACGCGAGCGCCCACCCTCCCAGCAGCAGGTACCCGCGGAACGCTGCCCGGACCAGCAGATCGCGGGTCTCGGGCAAGCCGTGCAGGACGGCGTCACGGTGCTTCGGGTCGACCGTGGGAGGGTTGCGGCGGTAGTAGCGGGCGATCGCCTCCTGGGTGCGCCAGCCGTTTCCGGGGATCGGCGGGACGTTCCAGCCCTTCGGCCCGACCGGTACGAAGCACGTGCCGATGAGTCCGATGCCGGAGGCGAACAGCACCGCCACGACGATCGCAGCGGCGACGGGGACGGAGCCGTCGTCGAAGGCCAGTCCGAGGACGACGAGGCCCGCCAGTGCGACGACGGCCACGATCACACCGACGACCACGATGCGGCGGCGGCGCTGCACGCTGACGAGTGCGGGCAGTCGCTCCCGGTACACCTGCCACCCGATCTTGAACACGTGTCATGTCTACCCGGTTCGGAGTTGGCGTGCGTCAGCGTCGGCGGCGCCGGACACGCCCGGCGGCCCGGGCACGCGCGGGTGCCCGGGCCCGGTACCCCGGGCACGCGCAGCACACGTCCAGGTGGGCGCGATGACCTCGGTTCCATGAGTCTCGACATCGTCTACACCGCAGCCGCCCACGCCACCGGAGGCGGCCGCGACGGGCACGTCCGCAGCGAGGACGACCGGCTCGACCTGGACACCCGCCCGCCGAAGGAGATGGGCGGCAGCGGCGAGGGCACCAACCCCGAGCAGCTGTTCGCCGCCGGGTACGCCGCGTGCTTCCTCGGTGCACTGCACGCCGCGGGCAAGGAACTGGACCTCGACACCACCGGCGCCGAGGTCTCCGCCGAGGTCGGCATCGGCGGCACCGGCAACGGCGCCTTCGGCCTGGCCGTCGAACTCGACGTCTACGCCCCGGCCGCCCCGCAGGAGCAGCGCCAGCGCCTCGCCGAGCGCGCGCACGAGATCTGCCCGTACTCGAACGCCACCCGCGGCAACATCACCGTCACGCTGTCGATCGTCGACTAGCGTTCCGGCGTGGTCACCGACGAGACGCGCTGCCCCTGCCTGAGCGGCAACCCCTACGGCGAGTGCTGCGGCCCCCTGCACCGCGGCGCGGCCGCGCCCACCGCGGAGCGCCTGATGCGCTCACGCTTCAGCGCGTTCGCGCTGGGCCTGCCGGAGTACCTGTTGCTCACCTGGCACCCGCGCACCCGTCCGGCCGCCCTCGAGTTGGACGCGTCCCAGCGCTGGACCCGGTTGGACGTCCTGACGACGACCTCGGGAGGCCCGTTCGACTCCCGGGGCACGGTCGCGTTCCGCGCGTGGTGGCGTTCAGACGACGACCGCGGCACGCTCGAGGAGACGAGCGAGTTCGTCCGCGAGCAGGGACGATGGTTCTACGTGGACGGTGTCGTCGCCTGACGGCTCCGCACCACGCCAGCTGACAGGAGTCGACATGCCCGCACGCGACCTCACCCGCTTCGGCGACCGGACCACGGCCGCCGAGGTCGTCGACGGCCTCGACCTGACGGGGCGCACGGCGATCGTCACCGGCGCGGCTTCCGGCATCGGGGTGGAGACCGCCCGAGCGCTCGCCGGAGCCGGCGCGCGCGTGACGCTCGCCGTGCGGGACGTCGACGCCGGCCGACGTGTGGCGGAGGACATCGCCCGGACCTCGGGTCGGGACGCACCGGCCGTCGTCGAACTGCACCTGGACCGTCCCGGCTCCGTCGAGGCGTTCACCGCAGCGTGGTCGGGTCCGCTCGACGTGCTCGTCGCCAACGCCGGCATCATGGACGCGCCCGAGTCGTACACACCCGCCGGGTGGGAGTCGCAGTTCGCGACGAACCACCTCGGGCACTTCGCCCTCGCGCTCGGGCTGCACGACGCCCTGGCCGCCTCGGGTTCGGCGCGCATCGTCTCGGTGTCGTCGAGCGGGCACGGCGGTTCGCCCGTCGTGTTCGACGACCTGTTCTTCCGCCGGCGTCCCTACGAACCCGGCCTCGCCTACGGCCAGTCGAAGACCGCCAACGTGCTGTTCGCCGTGGCTGCTGGCCGGCGGTGGGCCGCCGACGGCATCACCGCGAACGCCCTGATGCCCGGCGGGATCTGGACCGGGCTGCAGAAGCACTGGGACCAAGAGGTCCTCGCCGCCACGAAGATCGCCGCGGCCGACGCCGTGAAGACCCCGGAGCAGGGAGCAGCGACCTCGGTCCTGCTCGCCACCGCACCGGAACTCGACGGGGTCACCGGCCGCTACTTCGAGGACTGCCACGAAGCAGCGGTGGTCGAGCGGATCGAGGACGGCCTGCACGGCGTGCTGCCCTGGGCGCTCGACCCGGACCAGGCCGACCGGCTGTGGGACGTCTCCGTCGCACTGCTCGACGCCGAGGCGCGGTCCCGCGGCTGACCGCGGGTCGCCGGTGTCGTCGTCTTCGGCTAGCTGCTGATGACGGCGGGCAGACCGACAGCCGTGCGCATCGCACGACGGACGGCGGCCTCGTCGGGCAGCAGCTCGTCCTCGTCACCGGTCAGGAAGAAGCGGATCTGCCCGATGGCCTGTTCGGTGAGCATGTCGAGGCCGTTCAGCACCCGGCCGCCCGCACCGGCCCAGCGCGACGCGACCGCGGTCGGCCACGGTTCGTAGGCGACGTCGAACAGCACGGCGTCCGACCCCGACGGCACCAGCTCGAGCGGGTCGGCCGCGCCGCCGGGCAGCGTCGACAGGACGAACCCGTGGTGGGTGCCGGGCAGGTCGGTGAGCGGCAGGACCTCGAGCGAGACGCCGAGCCGCACGGCCAGCTCCACGAGCGACCCGGCCTTCGCGGTGTCGCGCAGGAACACGCGCACGAGCGACGCCCCGAGCCGAACGGCCGCGGTCAGGGCGCTCGCCGCGGTCGCGCCACCGCCCAGGATCGTGGCCTCCCCGGGCAGGTGCCCGAGGGCCTCGACCGGTCGGACGAGCCCCTGGACGTCGGTGTTGGCGCCCGCGCGGACGATGCTGTCGCCCTCGCGGCGGAACGCCACCGTGTTGGCGACCCCGAGCTCGTCGACGAGCGGGGTCGTGCGGTCCAGGAGCGGCAGCACCTCGCGCTTGAGGGGCATCGTGAGACTCAGCCCGCGCCATCCGGGACCCAGCCCCGCGACGAACGCGTCGAGCCCGCCGGACGCGACCTCGTGCCTCCCGTACGACCACCCCAACCCGAGCACGTCGTAGGCCGCTTCGTGGAGCGTGGGGGAGAGCGAATGCGCGATGGGGGAGCCGAGCACCGCGAGGCGCGTGCGGTCTGGATCTGGGACGGCCACGATCACCCAGCCTATCCAGCTGATTTCCTGTACGCGCCGTTAGGTTAGGCTACCCTTCGTGATCCGCTCATCCCTTCGTCTCCGACGTGTGCTCGCCGCTGCGGGTGCCGTCGTCGCAGCCTCCCTCGTCCTCGCCGGCTGTGCCTCCGGCTCCAGCTCGTCCGAGTCGTCCTCGGGATCGTCGTCCGACGGTGCCTTCCCGGTGTCCATCACGACCGGCCTCGGCACCACGACGATCGACTCGCAGCCGAAGCGCGTCGTCGCACTCGGCTGGGGCGACGCCGAGACCGCGCTCGAGCTCGGCGTGCAGCCGGTCGGCGCGAGTGACTGGCTCGCCTTCGGTGGCGACGGCGTCGGCCCGTGGCTGAAGGACGCGTACACGAAGTCGCCGAAGATCATCCAGACGCTCGAGCCGAGCTACGAGGACATCCTCAAGCTCAACCCGGACCTGATCCTCGACGTGAAGTCGTCGGGCGACAAGGACCGCTACGACAAGCTGTCCGCGATCGCGCCCACCGTCGCGATCCCGAAGGGCGGCGAGAACTACCTGGCGTCCACCGAGCAGCAGACCACGATGATCGCGAAGGCGCTCGGCAAGGAGTCCGAGGGCAAGAAGCTGCTCTCCGACCTCGACGACGCCTACGCCGCGGCGCGCAAGGCCCACCCGGACTTCGAGGGCAAGACCGCCGTCGTCGGTGCGTACAGCTCCGAGGGCTTCGGGGCGTACGCCTCCACCGACAGCCGCTCGTCGTTCATGAAGAACCTCGGGTTCACGATCCCGTCGGCCATCGACAAGGAAGCCGGCAAGGCGTTCTCCGTCACGCTGTCCGACGAGAACCTCGACCTGCTCGACGCCGACCTGACGCTGATCCTGCCGATCTACGTCGACGCGTCGAAGGCCGAGGCTGACCCGCTGTTCCAGAAGGTGCCGTCGGTCGAGGCCGGCCACTACATCGTCTTCGACGACAAGGACGTGTCGTCGGCGTTCTCGATGGGCACCACCGCTGCGATCGAGTGGGCGCTCGACAAGCTGCCGGCGCAGTTCGAGGACAAGCTCGGCTGACCTGGCCGGTCTTCACCCGCGAAAGCGACAGGGTGCCGCCGATGTTCGGCGGCACCCTGTCGCTTTTGCGTGGTGTTCGGGGCTGACGGTGTGGTCGGGACGGCTCAGACGGGGAAGCTCGAGCCGAGCAGCGCGAAGAGCAGCGCGATCAGCGGGAGCGTGCCCTGCTTGAACGCGGAGTTGACGTACTTGCGGCCGGAGCCGACCAGGATCACCGCGGCGCCGAGCATGCTCGCGGTCGAGAACACGACGAGGGTCCAGCCGGTCGCGGTGTTGCCCGCCAGCACCAGCACGACACCGAGGATCGCGCCGATCGCCAGGAACAGGTTGTAGAACCCCTGGTTGAACGCCAGGGAGCGGGTTGCGTCGGCCTCGGTCTCGGTCGCGATGCCGAACACCTTGCGGGCACGTGGGCTCGTCCAGATGATGGATTCGAGGAACCAGATGTACACGTGGACGAGGCCAGCGAGGACCGCACACACGCCCGAGATCACGAGCAAGACCGACATGTGCTCATTCTCGCAGGCGTCGGCGGGGTTCGGCTGCGTGTCCGCCAGTAGGCTCGGGGCATGAGCGACGACGTCACCCCGCCCGAGCCCGAAGCGACGGCCGTCGCCGAACTCCGGAGCATCCGGCAGAGCATCGACAACATCGACGCCGCCGTCATCCACATGCTCGCCGAGCGCTTCAAGTACACGCAGCGAGTGGGGCACCTGAAGGCCGAATCGGGCATGCCCGCCGCCGACCCGGACCGCGAACAGATCCAGGTCGCACGGCTTCGGAGCCTCGCCGCCGAGGCACACCTCGATCCCGCCTTCGCCGAGAAGTTCCTCAACTTCATCGTCGCCGAGGTCATCCACCACCACGAGCGCATCGCCGGGCGCGACGAATGAGCGTCGACCTGCCGACCCTGCTCGTCGGTTCCTACACCGCCACCGGCGGCGGGAACGCGACCGGCATCTCCCTGGTCGACGGCGGCGCTGCCCGCGCGGGCACGGGCGCTCCGACGGTGGCGGTCGCTCGTACCGTCGCGGTGCTCGACGATCCCTCGTTCCTCGCCGTGTCGGGCGACCGCGTCTACGCCGTGTCCGAGACGAACGACGGCGGCGTCTCCGCCTTCCGGATGCAGAACGGCGCGCTCGAACACCTGTGGGACGCCTCCGCCGGCGGTGACGCCCCCTGCCACCTGCGGGTCGACCCGTCCGGGGCCCTCATCGTCACGAACTACGTCTCCGGCACCGTCACCGCCGTCTCCCTGGCGGCGGCCGAGTCGTTCTCCGCCTCGGTGCTCGCGAGCGACGGTGTCGTCCTGCCCGCCGACGGCGTGCACGGCCGCACCGACCGGCTCGCCGTCCCCGCCTCGGCCATCGCCGTCGCGACCCTGCCGGCTGCCACCGGCCCGGTGCAGGACCGGCAGGATGCGCCGCACGCGCACCAGTCCGTCGCGACGCCGGACGGCACGGTGCTCGTCGCCGACCTCGGTGGCGACGCGCTGCACGAGTTCCGCGTGACGGTGTCGGCCGACGGTGTCCCCACGCTCGAGGCCCTGCGCGTGCACCACGTGGCGCCCGGTGTCGGCCCGCGACACCTGGCCTGGTACGGCCGCGACCTGTTCGTCGCCGGTGAGCTCGACGGCGCGGTCCACCGACTCCGCCGCGACGAGTCCGGCTCGCTCGTGACGATCGCCTCGACCCCGACGTTCGAGGGTGCGGTGGGGGAGTCGCTCCTCAGCCACATCGAGGTCGACGACGCCGGACTCGTGACCGTCGCCGTCCGTGGCCGCGACCTGATCGTGGTGCTCGACGCTGCCGACGACGGGCTCGCGCTCGTCGGGTCCGCGTCGTGCGGGGGTGCCTGGCCGCGGCACTTCGCCCGGGTGCCCGGGTACGTGCTCGTCGCCAACGAGCGGTCGGACGCCATCGCCGTGCTGCCCATCGGCGCCCACGGCGTGCCGGGCGAGGCCGTCGAGCAGATCGCCGTCGGTACCCCGACGTGCATCGTCCCGCTCTGACCGCGTGCTTGCTGGAGCGTGCCTGACGCCGTCGTGTCGCTGCAACGCCTCGTTGTTCACGAGACACCGCTGACTTCAGGGGCGTCTCGTCGACACTGAGGCGTCGGACGGAGACGGCGGCGTGTTCCGACGGGTCGCTAGCGCTCGATCAGGTTCTCGAACGGGCGACCCTCGGCCAGCGCGGCGACCTGCCGACGCATCAGGTCGATCGACCGCGGGACGCTCAGATCGGTGTTGCCCCCGACGTGCGGCGTGAGGACCGTGTTCGGGGTCGTCCACAGCGGGTGGCCGTCGGGCAGGGGCTCGGGGTCGGTGACGTCGAGGGCGGCGAACAGCCGCTCGGACTGCAGCTCCGCCACCAGCGCATCGGTGTCGACGACCTTGCCGCGGGCGACGTTCACCACCAGGGCGCCGTCGGGCAGCGCGGCCAGCAGCTCGGCGTCGACCAGCCGCTCGGTCTCGTCCGTCAGCGGTGCGATGAGCACGAGGACGTCCGTCGTCGGTGCCAGCTCGGGCAGCTCGCCGAACGCGTGCACGTGGCGACCGTCCTGGTCGCGAGCGGTGCGGGCCACCACGGTGACCTCGGTGCGGAACGCCTCGAACCGGGTGGCGATCGCCGACCCGATCGCGCCGTAGCCGACGACCGTGACCCGGCGGTCGGCCAGGGACCGGGTCTCCCGGGCGTCCCACACACCGTTCGCGCGATCGGCCTGGAACGCCCCGAGCTCACGCAGCGAGGTCAGCGCCAGGCCGACGGCGAGCTCGGCGGTCTCGTCGTCGTGGATCCCCCGACCGTTCGCCAGCTGGGCATGACCGGGCACGTGCGGCACCGCGTGCTCGTAGCCGGCGCTCGGCAGCTGCAGGAGCTCGAGCGCCGGCAGGTCGTGCACGAACTGCCAGCGGTGCCGCCCACCGAAGTAGAACGGCAGGAACGTGATCGCGACGTCGTCCGGGCGACCGTACGGCGCCTCGACGTCCCACACGTCCAGCTCGATGCCGTCCGGCACGGGGCCGAACCGGTCGACGAGCTCCGCGAAGGGCAGGGTGACGATGGGCACGCGGTGTCCGCCGGGCCTAGGAGTCCGTGCGCGGCGAGAACGCACCGTCGGAGTCGAGCGGCCCACGGCCGACGTACCCCTCGGTGACGTCCTCGACGATCACGTCGCCGAAGCGGGCCGGCAGCGTCGCGTTGTGCGTGCCGCGGAGCTCGTCGAGCGTCGCCGTGAACGCACCCTGGACCTCGAGCGCGTTCGACGTGGCGTCGGTCACGCCGATGCGCAGGACCGGGAAGCCCCGACCGTCGCACAGACCCTGGAAGCGGACGTCGTCCTCGCGGCGGACGGTCACGATGACGCGACCGGTCGACTCGGAGAACAGCGCGGTCGCCGTGTCGACGCCGTCGCGGGACTCGAGCTCGTCGAGGACCACGCGGGCGCCGAGGCCGAAGCGGAGCACCGACTCGGCGAGCGATTGGCCGAGGCCACCGTCCGCCAGGTCGTGCGCACTCGTCAGCAGCTGCTCGCCGCTCGCTGCGAAGAGCAGCTCGGCGAGCTCCTTCTCGCGACCGAGGTCGACCGCCGGCGGACGACCGCCGAGGTGGCCGTGCACCGTGCCGGCCCACGCCGACCCGTCGAGCTCGAGGCTCGTGGTGCCGAGCAGGTAGATGTTGTGGCCGTCGTCCTGCCAGCCCGACGGGACGCGCTTGGCGACGTCGTCGATGACACCGAGCACACCGACGACCGGGGTCGGGTGGATCGGGGTCGTGCCGGTCTGGTTGTAGAACGACACGTTGCCGCCGGTGACGGGGATGCCGAGCTCCATGCAGCCGTCGGCCAGGCCCTCGACCGCTTCGGAGAACTGCCACATGACCTCGGGGTTCTCGGGGGAACCGAAGTTCAGGCAGTCGGTGACCGCAGCGGGGACGGCACCGGTGACGGCGACGTTCCGGTACGCCTCGGCCAGGGCCAGACGAGCGCCCTGCTTCGGGTCGAGCTGGCAGTAGCGGCCGTTGGCGTCGGTGGCGATGGCGACACCGAGACCCGTTTCCTCGTCGACGCGGATCATGCCGCCGTCGTCGGGGAAGGACAGGGCCGTGTTGCCGAGCACGTAGGTGTCGTACTGGTTCGTGACCCAGTTCTTGGACGACAGGTTCGGCGAGCCGAGCAGGCTGAGGAACTGCGCCTTGAGGGCTGGGCCGTCGGCCGGACGGTCGAGCGACGCCGCGGTGTCGGCCTGCAGCGCGTCGATCCAGGTCGGGTAGGCGACCGGGCGGTCGTAGACCGGGCCGTCGACGGCGACGGTGCGCGGGTCGACGTTCACGATCTCCTGGCCCTGCCAGTCGATGACGAGACGGCCGGTGCCGGTGACCTCGCCCAGGACGCTGGTCTCGACCTCCCACTTGCCGACGACGCTCAGGAACTCGTCGAGCTTGTCGGGGCGGACGACCGCCATCATGCGCTCCTGGCTCTCCGACATCAGGATCTCTTCGGCCGTGAGCGTGGGATCGCGCAGCAGGACGTCGTCGAGCGAGATGTGCATGCCACCGTCACCGTTGCTCGCGAGCTCGGACGTGGCGCAGGAGATGCCCGCGGCGCCGAGGTCCTGGATGCCCTCGACCAGTTCCTTCTGGAACAGCTCGAGGCAGCACTCGATCAGGACCTTCTCGGCGAAGGGGTCACCGACCTGGACGGCGGGACGCTTGGTCGGGCCGCCCTCGGTGAAGGTGTCGGACGCCAGGATCGACGCGCCGCCGATGCCGTCGCCACCGGTGCGGGCACCGAACAGCACGACCTTGTTGCCGGCACCGGACGCGTTCGCCAGGTGCAGGTCCTCGTGCCGCAGGACGCCGACCGCCAGGGCGTTGACCAGCGGGTTGCCCTGGTACACCGGGTCGAAGTAGGTCTCGCCGCCGATGTTCGGCAGGCCGAGGCAGTTGCCGTAGAACGAGATGCCACCGACGACGCCGTGCACGACGCGTGCGGTGTCCTCGTGGTCGATCGCGCCGAAGCGGAGCTGGTCCATCACGGCGACCGGGCGTGCACCCATCGAGATGATGTCGCGGACGATGCCGCCGACACCCGTCGCGGCGCCCTGGTACGGCTCGACGTAGGACGGGTGGTTGTGCGACTCGACCTTGAAGGTCACCGCCCAGCCGTTGCCGACGTCGACGACACCGGCGTTCTCGCCCATGCCGACCATCAGGTTCTTCGTCATCTCCGGCGTGACCTTCTTGCCGAACTGACGGAGGTAGTTCTTCGAGGACTTGTAGGAGCAGTGCTCGGACCACATGACGGAGTACATCGCCAGCTCGCCCGAGGTGGGGCGGCGGCCGAGGATCTCCTTGATGCGGGCGTACTCGTCCGGCTTCAGGCCGAGCGCGTCGTACGGCTGGTCCTTGTCGGGAGTCGCCGCGGCATCCTGCACGGTGTCGGGCTTCGGGCGCACGTAAGTCGTCACGGTGTTGTCGTTCCCTGTCACTGGAGTCGCGGCCGTCACTTGACGAGCGTCGACTCGATCACGGAGGTGAAGAAGGTGAGGCCGTCCGTGCCGGAGGCCATGGCAGCGGCCGTGTCCGGGCCGAACCCGGGCTCGGTCGCGTGCTCGGGGTGCGGCATCAGGCCCACGACGTTGCCGCGCTCGTTCGAGACGCCGGCGATGTCGTCGATCGACCCGTTCGGGTTCACGCCGACGTAACGGAACACGACCTGGCCGTTGTCCTCGATGCGCTTGATCTCGTCGGCGTCGGCGACGAACCGGCCGTCGGCGTTCTTGAGCGGGATCGTGATCTCCTGCTGCGCGGTGAACCCGGAGGTCCAGGCGGTCGAGGTGGTCTCGACGCGGAGCTTCTGGTCGCGGCGGATGAACTGCTGGTGCGCGTTGCGGGTGTGCGCCCCGGGGACCAGACGGGCCTCGGCCAGCATCTGGAAGCCGTTGCAGATGCCGAGCACGGGCATGCCCTTGCCGGCAGCGTCGATGACCTCGGCCATGATCGGCGCCTTCGCGGCGATCGCACCGGCGCGCAGGTAGTCGCCGTACGAGAACCCTCCGGGCAGCACGATGGCGTCGACGCCCTGCAGGTCGTGGTCGCCGTGCCAGAGGGCGACGGGGTCGGCGCCGGCGAGACGGACCGCGCGCTGGGCGTCACGGTCGTCGAGGGAGCCGGGGAAGGTGATGACGCCGATGCGCATCCGGGTCACTGCCCTTCGACGGTGACCGAGACGACGTCCTCGATGACCGCGTTCGAGAAGACGTCGGCGGCGATGTCGCGGACCTCGGCCAGCTTGGCGTCGTCGACGGGGCCGTCGACGGTCACCTCGAAGCGCTTGCCGATGCGGACGTTGGTCAGGTCGGCCTTGCCCAGACGGGCGAGGGCGTTGCCCACCGCCTTGCCCTGGGGGTCGAGGATCTCAGCCTTGGGCATGACCTCGACGACGATCGTTGGCACGTGTTCTCTCCAGCGCTTCAGGGGTGGGGGACGCGACCAGTCTACGGGGCGCGCGCGACACGCCGGGACGGGTCCGGGCCTCCTGTGGAGAACGTGCTGTGCGTTTGCTCACCTGTGTTCCACTCCGTATATTCGAAGTCGAATAGTCCAGTCGGAAGACTGCCGCATCGATCCGTCAGGAGGCCCGCATGGCGTCGCTCACGCCGCTCGCGTTCGCCGCGCTCGACCTGCTGAACGAGGCCCCGATGCACCCGTACGAGATGTTCCAGACGATGGTCCACCGGCAGGAGGAGCGGAACGTCAAGGTCCGCCCGGGCACCCTGTACCACCAGGTCGGCCGCCTCGCCGAGCTCGGGTTCGCCGAGGTCGTGGGCACCGACCGCGACGGCAACCGGCCGGAACGCACCACGTACACGATCACCGACGCGGGCCGCGCAGCGCTCGCGGACGGGCTCCGCCGCATGGTGGCGGAGCCCGCGGACGAGTACCCGGAGTTCCACCTGGCGCTCTCCGTGCTCGAGAACCTGCCGCACACCGAGGCGGTCGATGCCGTCCGGGCCCGGATCGTCGCACTCGAACGGGAGCGCGACGACTACGACCAGGCACTCCAGCGCGTGCAGGCCAAGCAGCTGACCGAGCGGTACTGGCTCGACGTGTCGTACGTCCGTGCGATGCTCGCCGCGCAGATCGAGTGGCTCAGCACCACCGTCGACCGCATCGCCAGCGGCGACCTCCCCTGGGACGGCCCGGCCGTCCCCACCGACACTGACTTCCCCACGAACAGCAAGGACACCACTCGATGACCACCGTCACGCCTCCGCGGACGACCGAGAAGAAGCCGTGGCCCGCCCTCTGGGCGCTCGTCGTCGGCTTCTTCATGATCCTCGTCGACTCGACCATCGTGTCGGTCGCCACCCCCACCATCGCGCAGAAGCTCGACGCGGACATCAACTCCGTGATCTGGGTGACGAGCGCGTACCTGCTCGCCTACGCCGTGCCGCTGCTCATCACCGGCCGGCTCGGTGACCGCTTCGGCCCGAAGGTCATGTACCAGATCGGCCTCGTGGTCTTCACGCTCGCCAGCCTCTGGTGCGGTCTGTCCGGCTCGATCGAGATGCTCATCGTGGCCCGTGTCGTGCAGGGCCTCGGCGCCGCGATGATGAGCCCGCAGACGATGTCCGTCATCACGCGCATCTTCCCGCCGCAGAACCGCGGTGCCGCGATGGGTCTGTGGGGCGCCGTCGCCGGTGTCGCCTCGCTCGTCGGCCCGATCGTCGGCGGCCTGCTCGTCGACGGCTTCGGCTGGGAGTGGATCTTCTTCGTGAACGTCCCCGTCGGTGTCGTGGCGTTCGTGCTCGCGCAGCGTTTCGTGCCGTCCTTCGACCGCCACGGGCACCGCTTCGACTACCTCGGCATCTTCCTGTCCGCCGCGGGGCTGTTCCTGCTCGTCTTCGGCATCCAGGAAGGCGAGACCTACGACTGGGGCACCATCGCCGGGCCGATCTCGGTGTGGTCGCTCATCATCGTCGGCCTCGTGGTGCTCGCCGGGTTCGTCGTCTGGCAGGGCGTGCAGAAGGGCGAACCGCTGCTGCCCCTCGGTCTGTTCAAGGACCGCAACTTCACCCTGGCCAACGTCGCCATCACGGCCGTCGGTGTCGCGATCGCCTCGTTCGCGCTGCCGATCATGCTCTGGGCGCAGGACGTCCTGCGGTTCTCGCCGACCCAGGCTGCGCTGCTGCTCGTGCCGCAGGCCGTGCTGTCCGCCGGCCTCGCCCCGCTCGTCGGCAAGAACCTCAACCGGTGGAACCCGCGCTGGGTCGCCGCGTTCGGGCTCGCGTGCTTCTCGACCGGGCTGTTCTGGTTCGGCGCCCTGCTGTCGTCGAGTGCCGACTGGGGATGGGTGCTCCTGCCGAGCGCGCTCCTCGGCATCGCCAACGCGTGCATGTGGGGTCCGCTGTCCGTCTCGGCGACGCGCAACCTGCCGCCGAAGCTGGCCGGTGCCGGCTCGGGCGTCTACAACACGACTCGTCAGATCGGTGCCGTGCTCGGTTCCGCCGGCATCGCGGCGCTGATGGAGGCCCGGATCACCGCGAACTTCCCGGCCTCGACCGGTGGGACCTCCGCCGGTGGTGCCGAGCAGCAGGTCGGCGGACTGCCCGGGGCCCTGCTCGAGCCGTTCTCGCGGGCCATGGGTGAATCACTGTTCCTTCCGGCGATCGTGCTCATCGCGGCGATCGTGGCGGCGCTGTTCCTGGCGAAGCCGAAGCAGACCGTCGCCTGGCAGCAGACCGGTGGCGTGACCGCGCAGCCCGGCGCGGAGGGCACTGCGCCGGCCGAGGGCGACGCGAAGCCGACCGAGCACGGCGTGCACGCTGCGGCCGCTGCTCCGGCGACGGCCGAGGCCGAGCTCGCCGCCTCCGACCACCACGGCAAGCACGCCGACGCCTGACCCGCGCCGACCACCCGGGCCCCGGGCTGCTCACACGGGCGGCCCGGGGTCCGCGTGCGTCCGGGGTCCGGGGCCCGGGGCCCGGGCGCAGTCGTTGCGGCCGCGGGGTTGCGACACCGTCGATGACGTACGACATCGAGGTCGTCGTTCCGGGTCGGCGCTCGCGCGCTCAACCCCGGCGCTGCAGGTGCTCCCGCGTCAGCTCGTCGATCTGCTCGTCGGTCAGGGCGTCGACGGCGTGGGCCTCGCGGCGGTCGGTCCGCTGCCACCGGATGAACAGCGAGATGAGCACGGGGATGTCCGCCACCTCGGCGATGAACCACAGCAGGTCGCCCGCCAGGTGCTGATCGCGCAGCGGTGACGGGAACCACGGTTGCCCCACGGCCTGCACCACCGACCCGTCGAGCACGTGGTTCGTGATCCGGAGCACGATGCCCGGCACCGCGTCGATCATCAGCTCCACGAAGGCGAGCAGGAACTCCGCGGTGACGAACGTCGACGACCGCAGCACACCGGGTTCCGACAGCGGAGCGAGCAGCCCGAACCCGAGCATCGGCACCGTCACCGTGATCACGACGGCCCAGACGGACGATTCGCGCAGGGTCGCCGCGAACGGTGTCAGCAAGAGGCCGAACAGGACGAGGGCGACGAGCGGCGCGACGATCGCGTTGCCGAGCAGGCGCACTGGACGCGACCGCATGGCGGCGTCGGCGGCGTGCGCGAGGCGATCCGGGCCTCCTGTCCGGAGCAACGAGACGGGCGCACCGAGCGCGGCGAAGGTGGGGACCGCGAAGAAGAGCAGGGCGGACCGCAGCACGAACGCCCACCGCAGCTGCTGGTCGTACACGCCGACGATGCCGAACTGCAGGATCCCGAACAGCACCAGTGCGGCGAGGAAGGCGAGGGTGCGCCACCAGGGCCAGCGCGCGCCGCGACGTGCGGCGCCGACGATCCACCAGCCGTAGGCGACCGCGGCGACGGCGATCATCACCGCGGACAGGGGATCGAACCGCCAGGTGCTCCAGAACTCGGGTGTCGACGGCGTCGGGTGCCTCCAGGGGATCGGCCTGCCGCCATCCTCTGCCCGGCGCGTGTGCCGGTGCAGGCCCGAGGCGCCCCGAACGGTGAGAACCGGTTCAGATCCGGGTGACGCCCCGGGCCGGCGTGGTCCGCGAGAGCAACCACACCCCGATCGGCACGGCCACGGCGCCGACGACCGCGACCGCGAACGACAGGTGCAGCTGCATCACCAGGAACGCCGGACCGATCGTGCAGAGCGCAGCGACAGCGACGACCGGCCACGACGGGCGGTCGGCCGAGGGCAGCAGCCGGGGGAGTGGGCGGTCGAACCAGCGGAGTGCCCGAGCAACCCCGAGCGCGACGGCGAGCACCGCGACCAGCGCGATCAGCCGGGACACCCACCACCCGCCGGAGCCCGGCGTTGGGAACGGCACCCCGACCAGCAGGGCGATCCCGTTCAGTGCGATGAAGAGCGGCAGGTGCCACAGGTAGATGGTCATGCCGTCGCGGCCGAGAACGAACACGGCGCCGAGCGCAGCCCTGGTGCGCATCAGGCGGGTGAGCGGAGCGTGCACGAGCTGGACCAGGCAGGCCTGCGCGATCGCGAGGAACGCCAGCGGGAGCATCGGCGGGTTGAGGTCCTGCAGCATGTCCGGTGCCCACAAACCGACCGAGGTCATCGGGACGAGCAGGGCGTAGGCGGCGACGGCCACCGCGAGCAGGAGCGCCTTCGACCGCCGAGCGAACCAGCCGTCGGCCCAGAGGAACCCGAGCTGTTGCGCGAAGAGCCACACCGGCCCGAGGTTGAGCAGTCCGACCTCGGCGACCCCGGTGGCCAGGCGGACCGCGTCGACCGCTCCGGCGAGCACGAGCAACACGCCGAGGGTCGCCCAGGGCGCGCGCTCGTGGAACCGCATCATCAGCGGCACGCAGCACTGCGTGATGCCGTAGGCGGCGAGGAACCAGAGCGGTGAGCCGATGCCGAACGCGACCTCGGCGAGGAGGTCCGGCGGGGTGCCGGCGGCCGTGGCCACACCGAGCCCGAGCGCGAGGAAGAGGAACAGCGGAACCGCGGGCCGGAACAGGCGCACGAGGCGGGTGGCCAGGTAGTCGCGCGCGGGGCTCGGTGCACCGCGGGCGACGGTGCTGCGCCAGCCGGTCGCGCTCGCGAAGCCGCCGACCACGAAGAAGAGAGGCATCACCTGCCCGACCCAGGTGGCGGCGACGTACCACGGGAGCTCCTGCAGGGGGGTCGTCACCCGGACCCCCTGGTCGTCGGCGGCGACGCCGACCATCGTGACGTGCACGATGACGACGAGGACGACGCAGGCCGTCCGGATGAGGTCGACGACCAGGTCCCGCTTCGCGATGATCCCCCGGACGTCCGGTGCGCTGTTCGCCTGTTCAGGCAGACCTTGGTTCGTGGACATGTCCGGACGCTAGCGTGCGGAACGGTCGGTCCAGGGTCGTCCCAGCTGATCGCGACCGGATCGTGACACTTCGTATTCCGGCAGCGGCATGGGTCATCGCGCTGCCCGTCGGCAGAAGCTCGTGTACAGTGGCCACGTTGTCTTGATTCCTGCAAAAGAAAGGCTCAGCATGGACGCCGACGCCGATCTGCTCCGCACCTCGGGCCTCCGGGTCACGACGCCGCGACTCGCGGTGTTGCGGGCCACCGAATCGATGCCGCACGCCACCGCCGACGACATCGTCACGGCACTCACCGCGGAACTCCCGACGACCAGCCATCAAGCCGTCTACGGGGTCCTCGCCGCACTCACCGGTGTCGGGCTCGTCCGACGCATCGAGCCGGCCGGCAGCCCCGCGCGCTACGAGCGACGGACCGGGGACAACCACCACCACATCGTCTGCACGCTGTGCGGCGCGATCGAGGACGTCGACTGCGCCGTCGGACACTCGCCCTGCCTCACCCCGTCGGACGCGCACGGCTTCGCCGTCACCACCGCCGAGGTCACCTACTGGGGCATCTGCGAGCGCTGCGCCGCGGCCGAGCGCGACGACGTCGGCGATGACGCAGCCAGCGACGCAGGCGCACCCAGCGCAAGCGCGCCAGACGCCCCGCGCGTCCCCTGAACCACCCGAGCACCCCTGACCGAACCAACCGTTCCATCCAAGGAGGAACCGTGTCCGACCAGAACACGACGCCCGGCCAGCCGGCCGGCACCCCCACCACGACCACCAACTCCGGCGCTCCCGTCTCGAGCGACGAGCACTCGATGGGCGTCGGGGCCGACGGCCCCCTCGCGCTGCACGACCACTACCTGGTCGAGAAGCTCGCCCAGTTCAACCGCGAGCGCGTGCCGGAGCGCGTCGTCCACGCGAAGGGCGGCGGTGCCTTCGGCACCTTCACCGTCACGCACGACGTCAGCAAGTACACCCGTGCCGCGTTCCTGCAGCCGGGTCAGCAGACCGAGATGCTCACGCGCTTCTCGTCCGTCGCCGGTGAGCAGGGTTCGCCCGACACGTGGCGCGACCCCCGTGGTTTCGCGCTGAAGTTCTACACGTCCGAGGGCAACTACGACCTGGTCGGGAACAACACCCCGGTCTTCTTCATCCGCGACGGGATCAAGTTCCCCGACTTCATCCGCTCGCAGAAGCGCCTGCCCGGCTCGCACCTGCGCGACCACGACATGCAGTGGGACTTCTGGACCCTGTCGCCCGAGTCCGCGCACCAGGTCACCTGGCTGATGGGCGACCGCGGCCTGCCCGCGTCGTGGCGCGAGATGGACGGCTTCGGCTCGCACACCTACCAGTGGATCAACGCCTCGGGCGAACGCTTCTGGGTGAAGTACCACTTCCTGACCGAGCAGGGCCACAAGACCCTGACGCAGGAGGACGCCGACCGCATCGCCGGCGAGGACGCGGACTTCCACATCCGCGACCTGCACGCTGCGATCGAGCGTGGGGACTTCCCGCGCTGGACCCTCAAGGTGCAGGTCATGCCGTACGAGGACGCCGCGAGCTACCGCTTCAACCCGTTCGACCTGACGAAGGTGTGGCCGCACGCGGACTACCCGCTCATCGAGGTCGGCACGATGGAGCTCAACCGCAACCCGGAGAACTACTTCGCCGAGATCGAGCAGGCGACGTTCGCCCCGTCGAACTTCGTGCCCGGCATCGCCGCCAGCCCGGACAAGATGCTCCTCGCGCGCATCTTCAGCTACGCGGACGCCCACCGCTACCGCGTCGGCACCAACCACGCGCAGCTGCCGGTGAACGCCCCGAAGAACGAGGTGCACTCGTACTCGAAGGACGGCGCGATGCGCTTCGACTTCCAGAAGTCCGAGGTGCCCGTGTACGCCCCGAACTCGCTCGGCGGCGCACACGCCGACCCGACCGCGACCGACGACGTGCCCGGTTGGGAGTCGGACGGTGCGCTGCAGCGCTCCGCCGCGACCCTCCACCCCGAGGACGACGACTTCGGCCAGGCCGGCACGATGGTCCGCGAGGTCCTCGACGACGCCGCCCGCGAGCGCCTGGTCGGCAACATCGCCGGTCACGTCTCGAAGGTGACGCGCGACGACCTGCGCGAGCGGGTGTTCGCGTACTGGACGAACGTCGACGCCGACCTCGGTGCGCGCGTGCGCGCCGCGGTCGTGCCGAGCGCGCCGGGTTCGAACGAGGATCCGGAGACGGTTGCGGTCGAGGCGTAAGCCCCGCTCCACCACCTGACGGACGGGAGGCACGGTGCCAGCTGGCACCGTGCCTCCCGTCCGTTCGTGGTCTGGTCCTAGACCTCTTGGCCGTTCAGCCAGATCGGGCCGGCTGGCCAGTCCTCGAGCGCTGCGGCCACCGGCCGCACCATCCAGCCACCCTGCTCCGTGTTCGTGATGCCGGCGCCCTCGGCGGTGAACGCCGAGAAGGTGCCGACGACCTCGGGGAACTCGTGCCAGCCGAGCTTCGCGTAGAAGGGGATGCGGTTCTCTCCCGCGCCGAGGAAGCCGTACGGCACCGCGAGCCCGTCGAGCACGGCGTGTGTGCGCTCCATGAGCTCCCGGCCCCTGCCTGATCCCTGCAGTCGCGGCGACACGGCGACGAGGCCGGTGTCGCCGACCAGGACATCGCGCCCACCCACCGTGATGAACATGCGGCGGATCCCGACGTGTGCCAGGACGACGCCGTCCTGGTCGCGGGCGAGGACCCGGCGCTCGGGTTGCATGCCGGACCAGCTGCGGCCGCCCACGTACCAGTGGGACCAGTCCGGGAACGCCTGCGCGAGCAGTGCTGCGATCGCTTCGTGGTCCGGGAGCGAGAGGGAGCTCTCCTCGACCACCTCCCACCGGATGTCATCAGTCACGCGTCCATCCTGCACGGATGTCGAGGAAGCCGTTGCATCCTTGTACTGACCGGTAATACGTTAACGGTGACATCGGGGCGGTGTCGCAACGAAAGGGGAGATCGATGTCGATCAAGAACGTCGTGCTGGGTGCGGTCGTGCTGGGGAGTGTCGTGGGCGGTGGGATCGCGGTCGATACCGCGACGGCGCCGGAGGCGAGTGCTGCGTGCTACGGGTCTGTCACCTGGACGAAGGGAAAGAACAACTCGTGTGGCAACGGCGCGCGACACTGGAACGCGATCAGGAACGCGCCGTCGAAGTACGGAAAGTGGGTCGGCAGGGGAGCGATCTCACAGCAGACCGCTTGCTGGGCCAACGCTGTCTCCTACGGGATGACGGCGCGGTAGATGCGCCGTCCGCTCGGCGGCCGTGGCGCAGTGAGCGTCATGGCCGCCGCAGTTCTCCTCTTGTCAGGATGCACCCCCGCTGTGGAAGCCACGAAGCCGTCGGATGCGCACCTTGCGATGGCCGGGCCGTGGGCCGAAGAGTTCCGAGCTGCGCTCGATGACGGTGTTTCGGACTTCGAGTTCAAGGTCCTCGCTGACGGTGAGGTGACCACTGCGGAGCTCGAGGCTGCGCACGAGCGCGTGGGCCGGTGCCTCGCGGACTCCGGACTGCGGATCGACTACGACCCGGACGGTGGATTCGGCCTCGAATCACTCGATGGACGCTATCCCGACGGCTTCTTCGAGCGCTCGGACCCGATCCTCCGAAAATGCGAGGAAACCGCCGACGAGTACGTGACGTACCTCTACGAAGAGACGCGGCGGAACCCCGACCGACTCGATGATGCGAAGATCACCGTTCCGTGTCTGCGGAAGGCCGGCCTCGTCGGACCTGACTACACCGAGGAACAGTGGCGGAAGGACCAGGACGCCGACGCCTTCCCGTTCGACTCGATGGGCGAGCAGGCGAAGCAGTGCGCCCTTGATCCGCTCGGGCTCTGGCGGCAGTGATGCGCTTCCCGTCTGCCGCACTCCTGGCGCTCGGGGCGATGGTGGTCGCGGCGGCGACGGCCGCCGCCATCGTGGTCACGGTGCCGGCCGAGGCGCCGGCTGCACTCCGGACGGCGGCCCCCGCGAGCACCGTCCGGGTGACCGAGCGCACCGATGCCGATGAACGACAGGTGCAGCTCGCCCTCGACACCGGCGCCCCACGGGCGGTCGTGACGTCGCGGACCGGCACGGTGACGACGTCGACGTGCTCGACCGGGGCACCAGTGCGGAGCGGGGACGTCCTCGCGCGGGTCGACGGGCGGCCGGTGATCGCGCTCGCCAGTGACGAGCCGCTGTGGCGCGACCTCGAGCTCGGCGACCGCGGGGCCGACGTCAGGGGGTTGCAGCGGGAACTCACGCGCCTCGGTGCCAGGCTGAGCGTCGACGGCGTCCTCGGCCCGGGCACGCTCCACGCTGCGCACCAGTTCCTGGTCGACCGAGGCGTCGACCGCGACGACCTGCCCGACGGCGTCGTGCCGCGGGACCCGTTCGCATGGGTGCCAGCCGCCGAGAACACCGTCCTGGCGTGCGTGGCCGTCGTCGGTGCAGCAGTCGGCGCCGACGGTGTCCTCGTCGAACTCCCGGCCGAACTCCGCGGTGCGCGCATCGAGGCGCTCCCGGTCGATCCGGCGCCGGGGGAGCGCGTGCTGCGGATCGGGAACGCCGACGTCCCGACCGACGCCGCCGGCCTGGTCTCGTCGCCGACGGCTCTCGCCGCGATCACCGCCCTGCCGGAGTACGCGGCGACGGTCGCTTCGGCCGACGGCACACCGACCGTGGCCGCGACGTGGACGCTCAGTCGCCCGCGGACCGTCCAGGTGGTGCCACCGACCGCCCTCTGGGACCTCGAGGGTGACCGGGCGTGCCTGCAACCGACGACGGGGCGGTCGCTCCGGGTCGAGGTCCTCGGGTCGGAACTCGGGCAGTCGTTCGTCCGGGTGCCCGGCGGACGAACGCTCGACCGGATCCGTGCCGCGCCGGACCGGTCCAGCTCGTGTCGGTGACGCTCGAGGGCGTGGGGCACGTCTGGCCGAACGGCACCGTGCTGTTCGACCGCGTCGACCGCACCTTCGCCGAGGGGAGCGTGACCGCGGTCGTCGGGCCGAGCGGTTCCGGCAAGTCGACACTGCTCGCGATCCTCGCCGGGATGCTCCGTCCGACGCGCGGTGCCGCCGTCCGTCCGCCGGGCTGTCGGCCGCTCTGGGTCTTCCAGAACCCGTACGGGGTGGCCCGCCGCCGCGTGCTCGACCACGTCGCGCTGCCGTTCGTCGCCGAGGGCGCGGATCGTCGGACCGCGGACGTCCGGGCGCTCGAGGTCCTCGAGCGCTTCGGGCTCGGCTCGCGGGCGCACGCACGGTTCGCCGAGCTTTCCGGTGGCGAGGCGCAACGCCTGATGCTCGCGCGCGCGATCGCGAGTGCGCCGGGTCTGATGCTGGTCGACGAGCCGACGGCGCAACTCGACCGGGCGACCGCGATCGAGGTGAACCGTGGGATCGGTGCGCTCGCCGCGTCGGGGACGGTCGTCGTCGTCGCCACGCACGACGACGCGACCCGTGACGCCTGCGACGGAGTGCTCGACCTCGGGCGGTACCGATGAGCCCCCGCCGGATGCAGGTGACCGAGGTCTGGCGAGAGGCGTGGCGCGACATCGCCTCCGGAGCGTCGTGGGCAGCCACGGCCGCTGTCGTGCTCGCGGTGCTGCTCAGCGGTGTCGTGGGCATGCGTGCCGCAGCGGTCGCCGATGACGTCCGAGCGGCTGCGGAGTTCGTCGCGAGCGGTGCGGCGACGACCGTCCAGCGGGCCGAGGGTCGGATCGACGGCCGCGTGTGCGATGCCCTCGCGGACACCGAGGGGGTCATCGCGTCCGGTGCGTTCCGGCGCGTCGATGACGGGGTCGTCCCCGCTGCGCTCCCGGGTTCGGCGATCCCGACCTACGAGGTGACCGCCGGTGTGGGTGGTCTGCTCGGCGGCTCGGCAGCCGACGGAGCCGCGGGCGTGATCGTCTCGCCCGCGGTGCACGAGATGCTGGGTCTTGCTGCCGGCGATCGCCTCGTGACGGTGGGCGGCGCGGACACCGGAGTCGCCGGTGTGTACGACCACCCCGACGACGGCCGGGACCCTGACCTGGAGTACGCGGTCCTCGCGCCGACGGTGGACGACGGGTCGCCGTTCGACGCCTGCTGGGCGACGGTGTGGCCGCAGCGCGACGACACGGTCTCGATGATCCGGCGCACCGTCATGCCGGCGAGCGGGGCCGAGGGCGAAGACCGACCGACCGCTGCGCAGCTCAACCCGACCCTGGGCGCGGTCTTCACCCCCGCAGTGCGGCAACCAGTGCTCGTCCCGTTCGGTGCAGCCGCCCTCGTCGGGCTGACGATCGGCGCGGCAGCGGTCGCACGGCGCCGGCTCGCCCTGGCCTCCGACCGGCACGTCGGGGTACCGCGGAGCGCGCAGGTCCTCGGAATCGTCCTGCAGCACCTGGTCTGGGGATGGGTCGGGGCGGTGGTCGCGACGAGCGTCGCGGTGGTGTCGGTTCGTGGCCTCGACGTCGACGACGCGCTGCCGATCGTGCACGAGGCGATCGCGATCGCGTCCCTCGGGCTCGTGGGCGCGCTGCTCGGCGGGGCGCTCGCCGCGGCCGCGATCCGCGAGCGCGCGCTGCACCGCTACTTCCGCTCCCGCTGACCGCAGCTGGCGAGGCGGAGGCGCACCGGGCCTCCCGTCCGCTGCGCGACCCGTCTGCCACGCGACGCGTCCGCTGCGCGACCCGTCTGCCACGCGACGCGTCCGCTGCGCGACGCGTCCGCTGCGCGACCCGTCCGCCAAAGCGACAGATCGCCGCGAACTGTTCACGGCGATCTGTCGCTTTGGCGCACGTCGCACCGGCGTTGCATAGATCTGTCGCTCTGGCGCAGCCGACCACGCCCATTTGGTTGACGCGTCAACCAAATGGGCGCACACTGGTGCCATGCACACGCAGGACCTCCTCGCCGCCGACACCGGCATGGGTGCCGTCACCCTCCGAGTCGCGAACCTCGACCGGATGATCGGCTACTACCGCGACGGCGTCCAGCTCTCGCTGCTCTCGAACGAGGGCGGCGTCGCCGTGCTGGGGCGACCGGGCGCCGGGGGTCTGGCGATCCCGATCGTGATCCTCGAGCACGCGCCGTCGATGCAGCACGCCGGCCCGCACGATGCCGGCCTGTTCCACACCGCGATCCTGTTCGACACGAGGGCCGACCTGGCTGCCGCGCTGTACTCGGTCGCGACGAAGTTCCCGCAGACCTTCACCGGCAGCGCCGACCACCTGGTCAGCAACGCGTTCTACTTCACCGACCCCGAGGGCAACGGTGTCGAGCTGTACTGGGACCGCGACCGCACCGAGTGGTCGTGGACGCACGGCATGGTCGACATGGACACGAAGTACGTCGACCCGAACGCGTTCCTGCAGGAGCACCTGACGGCCGACGCGGTGGAGTCCGCGCCGAACGCGCCGGGCCGGGTCGGTCACGTGCACCTGTCGGTCGGCGACGTCGCCAGCGCGAAGGACTTCTACGTCGACAAGCTCGGCTTCGCGACGACGGCCGGGTGGGGTGAGGCCCTGTTCGTCAGCGCCGGCGGGTACCACCACCACATGGCGATGAACACCTGGAACTCCCGTGGGGCCGGGCGTCGCCAGCTCGCGCTCGGGCTGGGGCTCGTGCGGATCGAGGTCCCCGGGTCGGACGACCTCGGTGCCCTGGTCGCACGCATGCGCGACACCGGGGTGCAGACCGCCGACGACGGGCGGACGGTCGCGTTCGAGGACCCGTGGGCGAACCGCATCGAGGTGACTGCGCCCGGTCGCGGCTGAGCCTGCGGGCGGCCGAGACTCGGGCTGACCGACTGTTCTCGCGCCCGAAGCCACGAGAAGTGTCGCTGCCACCGAGACTCGGCGCCGACGGCCCCGCCGCGCGGGTCACGCGCGGTTCGAGATCCCGCCGTCCGACGTCAGCAGCTGCCCGTTCACCCAGCGGCCCTGCTCCGAGCAGAGGAACCCGACGAGTGCAGCGGTGTCCGACGGTCGTCCGAGTCGGCCGAGCGGCGTGCCCTCGACCGCCCAGCGCTTGACGTCGTCGGACATCCACCCGGTGTCGTTCGGGCCGGGGTTCACCACGTTGGCGCTGACGCCGAGGCTGCCGAGCTCCTTCGCGGCGCCGAACACGATGCGGTCGAGCGCACCCTTCGAGGCCCCGTACGGCAGGTTGTACGCGATGTGGTCGCTCGTCAGTGCGACGATCCGCCGACGGTCGCGTGGTGCGGCGTCGCCGGCGTGCTCGAGTGCGGCCGCGTACGCCTGCACGAGCAGGAACGGCGCGCGGGCGTTGACGGCGAAGTGCCGGTCCCACGACTCGACGGTCGTGGTCCGGAAGTCCGAGTCCACCGATTCGCAGTGCGACATCACCAGCGCGATGACGGGCGCGCCCGCCTCCGTCTCGGCACGGCCGACCAGTGCGGCAGCCTGTTCCGGGTCCTCCAGGTCGACCGGGAGGCGCGTCACGCGTGCACCCACCGACTCGCACTCCTGCACGACGGATTCGACCCCGTCGGGATCCGCCCCACCGCTCACGCGGTCGTCGTACGGGCCCCACCACGAGATGGCCAGGTCCCAGCCGTCGGTCGCCAGACGGGTGGCGAGCGCCGCGCCGATGCCGGCTCTGCGGCCCACGCCGGTCACCAGGGCGAGTGGTCGTGCGGACGTCATACGGGCCTCCTGTCCGGTGCGCCGTCGCACCGATCGCCACCCAGTCTGCCGGAACCGGCCACGCGCGTGGCCATCGCACTCGGTGTCCTGTCGGCGAGGACCGGCACGCGAGGGCCAAGATGGACGGATGCCACGCACACGACCACCGCTCGGACGCGGACCCCGCGGCGGTCGTCCGGACCCGCGCGACCTGCCGATCGAGCACGTCCGCGACCGGATGTCGTCCTACATCTACGGCAACATCACGGTGCTCGCCGCCGCGATCGCCGTCGACCCGGCCGCGATCCACCACGGTTCAGCGATCTGGGCCGTCCTGGCGACCGCGGTCCTGACCTACCTGGCGCACGTGCTCGCGCACCTGGTGGCGCACGGCCTCGGCGACGACTCCCAGACCGACGACGCCCGACGCGAGTCGGTCGTGACGATCATGCGGAACGCGAACCCGATCGCGACGTCCGGACTCATCCCCGCGGTCCTGTACGCGGTGGCGTGGATCGGGTGGATCCCGACGGGGTGGGCGCAGACGGCGGCCCTGGTCATCCTGGTCGTGCGCATCGGGATGGTCGGCGTCTTCATGCAGCGGTTCAGCGGCAAGCGGCCCACGTTCCTCGGGCTCTGGGGTGGCATCGTGCTGGCCGCCGTGGCGTTCGTGATCGGTCTCGTGAAGGTGGTGTTGACGCATTGAGTGCCACCGAGTCCGAGCCGAAGCCGAAGCGGGCCGGCTGGAAGTTCCTCCGCGACCTCGTCGTCATCGTCGTCGTGGCGCTGCTGGCGTCGTTCCTGGTGAAGGCCTACCTGGTCCGGTCCTTCTACATCCCGTCCGCGTCGATGGAGAACACGCTGCTCATCGGCGACCGCGTGCTCGTCAACGAACTCGTCCCCGGCGCCGTCCCACTGCAGCGCGGTGACGTCGTCGTGTTCCAGGACCCGGGTGGCTGGCTCGGCACCGGGCAGGGCGACGACCTGATCAAGCGCGTGATCGGCCTGCCCGGCGACACCGTGTCGTGCTGCGGCACCGATGGTCGGCTGTCGGTGAACGGCCACCCGGTCGACGAACCGTACGTGGTGCCCGAGATCGGGTCGGACCGGGTCTCCGGCACCGACTTCGACATCACCGTGCCGAAGGGGCGCATCTGGGTGATGGGCGACAACCGGTACAACTCGGCGGACTCCCGCGTGCACGGCACGGTGCCGGTCGACGACGTGGTCGGTCGTGCGTTCATCACCACGTGGCCGGTCTCACGGTGGACGGTGCTCTCGCGGTACGCCGACGAGTGGGACCAAGTGCCGGACCCGTCCTGACGTCGGTCGCGCTCGGTGCGGTAGCGTTCCAGTTCGCGCGCCGGACCGGCCGGTGCCGAGCGGACCGGAGGCGCGTGTGGCGGCCTCCGAGACCGCGTTCGACTACCAGGTCGGCGGCGACGACGAGCTCTCGATCCGCCGCATCGGTACACACGGTCCGCAGTCCGGCACCATCGGGCCGCGTCCGGAGCACGTGGTGTTCTGGCTGACGGACGGCCGAGCCCGAGTGACCTCGGACAGCGGCGGATCCTGGGACGTCGGTGCTGAACGCCCGATGATGCTGTCCGCGCCGGTGGCCTACGGGTTCGACACCGACGCCACCGCCATGACCCTGATGCACCTGTCCCCGGCACTGCTCGGCGACAGCGGCGGGCGGACCGAGTTCCGGCAACCCGACGCCGCCGACCCCCGGATCGAGCCCCTCCGAGCACTGCTCCGCGACGTCACCGGGCGGGTCCTCGACCCCGCGCTGCCGGCCGACGAGCGGGCCGCCCTGAACCGACGCATCGCGACGGTCGTGCTGTCGACGTTCTCGCCGGCGCGGTCCGACGTCGAGCACCGGATGCGTCGCGCGATCCGCTTCGTGCACGACCAGGCCGACCGGCGGCTCTCGGTGGCCGACATCGCGGACTCGTGCGGCCTGAGCGAGCGCGGTGTGCAGGACCTCTTCCGCCGGCGGCTCGCGGTGACACCGATGCAGTACCTGCGCGAAGTCCGGCTCGACCGGGTCCACCTCGAACTCGGCCGATCGCGTTCGGGCGCGCTGCTGGTGAGCGACGTCGCCCGGCGTTGGCGGTTCACACACCTCGGGCGCTTCGCTGCCCACTACCGCGCACGCTTCGGCGAGCAGCCGCACGAGACGATCGCTCGGGGTCCCGGCGCGGTCTGAACCGACCCGCGCTCAGCAGCCAGTCGTCGTCAGGGTGACCGTCGCGACGGCGTCGTTCGTCACCGTGGTCGTCTGCGGGCACAGCGAGCCCGCGCGGACGGTCACCTTGCCGAGCGGAACGCCCGCGAAGTCCGCGGTGCCACCGGGGAACACCCGCTGGTGCTCGGAGAGCTTGCCCGTCGACGCGAACACCTTGACCTCGTAGGGGCGGTCGGCGGCGTTGTCCGACACGGTGACCGAGACCTGCCCGGTCGAGTCGTGGGCACCGCACCCCGCGAGCGTCACCAGGGCCACCGCGGCGAGGGCGACGGCGGGCAGGACACGGCGGGACACGCGTCCAGGGTAGTCCGGTGCCGGGTCGCGCCGGACCAGGGTCGGCCGCCGAGCGCTCGGCGAGCCTGCCCCGCGGACTGGGGTGGTGGGTCCTCCGTAGTGGGGACAGGACCTGTCCGGTTGGCGCGTTAGCGTGGGTGCATGCACTCGGAGACAGCGACGACCGTCCCAGTCACCGGCGCGCCCGACGCCGTGCGCCGAGCAGCGCTGCTCGCCGCACTCGACGTCGTCGAGGGTGGCGCCGAAGAGCGCTTCGACCGGATCACCCGCATCGCGCGTGAAGCCCTCGGTGTCTCCGGCTCCTTCCTGAACCTGGCGGGTGAGACCTCGCTGACCATCAAGTCCCAGCAGAGCGACAGCCACTTCGGACCGGTCATCCCGCTGCAGGACACCTTCTGCGGGCGCACCTTGGGGGAGCGCGGCCCCGTTCTCGTGCCGGACGCGCGCACCGACGCCCGCTACTCCGACATGCCGATGGTCGTCGGCGACCCGAACGTCCGCTTCTACGCCGGGGTCCCGCTGCGGCTCGGCGACGACGACGTCAAAGTCGGCACGCTCTGCCTCATCGATCCGGAACCGCGGACCCTCGACGCCGACGAGGTCGCCCTGCTCCAGGAACTCGGTGTGTGGGCCGAGCGGGAACTGGCCGCCGGCGCCGACGAGGACCGCCTGCGGTCCGTGCTCGCGGGGCTCGAACCCGGCACGGTCGACGTGCCCGGCTACCGGATCGCGGGCCTGTCGGTCCCGCACGGCGTCGTGTCCGGCGACTTCCACGACTGGCACCGTTCCGGCGACGACGCCGTGCACCTGACCGTGGCGGACGTCATGGGCAAGGGCATGTCGGCCGGGCTGCTCGCCGCGAACATCCGCGGTGCACTGCTCGCCCGCGGCGACCTCGCACCCGACGTCGCCGTCGCCGAGCTCGAGGCGCAGGTCGCACCCGACCTCAGTCGCGCCGAGTCGTTCGCGACGATGTTCCACAGCCGGCTCACGCCCTCGACCGGCCGGATCGACTTCACCGACGCCGGACACGGGCTCGTCCTGCAGCTCCGCGACGACGGCGCCGAGCGGATCCTGCGGTCGTCCGACCTGCCGATCGGGCTGCACCCCGCGGGCATCGAACGTGCCTCCGGCTCGCTCGTCATGCGTCCGGGTGACGTGATCATCGTGGTCAGCGACGGCGCCCTCGAGCTGTGGGACTCCACGCTCGCGTCGCTGTCGCAGCTCGGCGCGCTCTACCGCGGGTCGCCGGACATCGCGACGTTCCTGCAGCGCGTGCGGTCGCGCGCGGTCGATCACGACCCGGGCGACGACCTGACCGTCGTCGTGGTCGCGCGCGACGTCTGACGAGTCGTCGGCGCACCGTGCGCCGTGCGCTGATCGTCGGTCGGTCGGTCGGTCGGGACTGGTCGCTCTTCGACTGGTCACGACGTGCCGTCGGCGCGCCGCCGGGCGGTCACGAACGGTCGGGCGCCGGGGGTCTGAACGACGGCTTGTGACCGGTCGCCGGATGTGAGCGGGGTGTCGTGACCGGTCGGGGCCCGCTCGGGGCCCGCTCGGGGCACGCAGCGGCAGGCCCGCAGCAGGAACCAGCTAGGCGCCGAGGCGCTCGATGAGCTCGGCGTACCGCGCGGCGGTGCGGGACACGATCGCCTCGGGCAGCACCGGGGGCGTGCCCTGGCGGTCCCAGTGGGCGCTGAGCCAGTCGCGCACGATCTGCTTGTCGAAGGAGTCCGTCCGACCGTCGGCCCGGGCGTCCCAGTACCGGCTCGAGTCGCTGGTCAGGACCTCGTCCGCGATCCGGATCCGGCCGTCGGCGTCCTGCCCGAACTCGAACTTGGTGTCCGCGATCACGACGTCGCGCTCGAGGGCGATCGCGGCTGCCTCGGTGTACACGTGCAGCGACAGGTCGCGCAGGGTCGCCGCGACCTCGGCGCCGACCAGGTCGACGGTCTGCTCGTACGAGATGTTCTCGTCGTGCTCACCCTGCGGTGCCTTGTAGGCAGGGGTGTAGATCGGCTCGGGCAACCGGTCGCCGTCGGACAGCCCCTGGGGCAGGGCGACGCCGCAGACGCTGCCGGTCTGCTGGTACTCGGCCCAGCCGCTGCCCACCAGGTACCCGCGCACCACGCACTCGACGGGGAACATCTCGAGCGGCATGACGTGCATCGACCGCGACTCGACCTCGGCCGGCACGGGCGTGCCACCGGACGCCGGGCCGATGATGTGGTTCGGCACGTCGCTCAGCTGGGTGAACCAGAAGCGCGACAGGCGGGTGAGCAGCTCGCCCTTGCCCGGGATCGGTGGCTCGAGTGCGAAGTCGTAGGCGCTGACCCGGTCGGACGCCACGAGCAGCAGCTCGGACGCACTCTGGATGTCGGCGGTACCGGCCGGCACGTAGAGCTCGCGGACCTTGCCCGACGAGACGTGCTCCCAGCCCTCGATCACGGGCGCGGCGCTCATCGGGTGACCTTCGCAGCGATGTCGGTGCGGTACTGCGCGCCCTGCAGGGTGATGTCGCCGAGGCCCGCGTAGGCGCGCTCCCGGGCCTGGGCGAAGTCGGACCCGGTCGCGACGACGCTGAGCACGCGACCGCCGGTGGCGACGAGCGTGTCGTCGAGCACCCCGGTGGCGGCGTGTGCGACGGAGACACCGTCGCGGGCGTTCGCGGCGTCGATGCCGGTGATCGGACGGCCGGTCTGCGGGTTCTCCGGGTAGCCCTCGCTCGCGAGCACGACCGTGACCGCCGCATCCGGACGGAACGAGGGTGCCAGGGTGCCCCCGAGCTGGCCCGTCGCGGCGGCGAGCAGCAGCCCGCTCAGCGGCGTCGCCAGGCGGGGGAGGACGACCTGGGTCTCCGGGTCACCGAAGCGTGCGTTGAACTCGATGACCCGGACGCCCTGCTCGGTGACGATGAGCCCGCAGTAGAGCAGCCCGACGAACGGGGTGCCCTCGTGCTCGAGGCGACGGACGGTGGGCAGCGCGACCAGCTCGGTGACCTCGTCGACGAAGGCCTGTTCGGACGCCCAACGATCGGCCAGCCACGGCAGGGGCGAGTACGCGCCCATGCCGCCGGTGTTCGGCCCGAGGTCGCCGTCGGCCAGGCGCTTGTAGTCCTGTGCGGGGCTGAGCGGGCGGACGTCGTGGCCGTCGCTCAGGAAGAACAGCGAGACCTCTTCGCCGTCGAGGAACTCCTCGACCACGACGTGCCCGTGCTGCAGCCAGTAGGTGGCGTGGTCGATCGCGGCCTGACGGTCCTCGGTCACGAGGACGCCCTTGCCCGCGGCCAGCCCGTCGGCCTTCACGACGTACGGTGCGCCGAGCTCGTCGATCGCGGCGACGGCCTCTTCAGCCGTGCCCGCGTACACCGGGCGACCGGTGGGGACGTTCGCCTCGGACATGATGCGCTTCGCGAAGGCCTTCGAGCCCTCGAGCTGCGCGGCGGCCTTGCCCGGCCCGAAGACCGGGATGCCCCGGGTGCGGACGGGGTCGGCCACACCGGCGATGAGCGGTGCCTCGGGCCCGACGACGACCAGTTCGACGCCGTTCTCGATCGCGTACTCGGCGACGAGTGCGCCGTTGGTGGGGTCGAGGGAGACGGTCTCGACGTCGGCGGCGATGCCGGCGTTGCCGGGCGCGGCCGTGATGACGTGGCCCGCCTGTTCAGCGAGGAGGGCCGTGATGATCGCGTGCTCGCGGGCACCGGAACCGAGGACGAGGATTCGCACCCGATCACCCTACCGATCAGGACTCGCCCCCCGCGAGGCGACGGCTAGCCTGTGGAGATGCCACCCAGGAGGATCGAGGACGCCGCCGGCCGTGCCGCGCTGACCGCGGTGCAGCAGGGCGACACGGCACGGGCGACCATCGCGACGGCCGTCCGGTGGACCCTGCAGCGCCTCGCCGACGACGTCCCGGGCAACAGCGTCGAGGTCCGGGTGCCGCCGTTCGCCGCGGTCCAGGCCGTCCCCGGCCCGCGCCACACCCGTGGCACGCCGCCGAACGTGGTCGAGACGGACGCCACGACCTGGCTCGCGCTCGCGACCGCGGAGCTGACCTGGGACGAGGCCGTCACGCAGTCACGCGTCAGCGCTTCCGGCTCGCGTGCGGACCTGACGGCGTTCCTGCCGGTGCGGGTCACGCCGTAGTCGCGTCGAGGAACTCCCTAGGCGGACGAACCGAATTAGGTAGTCCCTACCGATGCGGGCGCATGCACTGCGAACCTACGCTTGAAGTCGCCGGGATTCGGACCCGACCCGAACGGGTCCGAACCCGGCGACAGGGACCAAGGTACGCGATGTTCCACACAACGTGTCAACCGCCGCGGCGCGTCGTGCTGCAATGCGCAACGTTCTTGCGTCTGGAGCGGACTCAGAACAGGCCGGCGAGCTCCGACCGCGCGTGCAGGTCCCACTTGCCGAACACCCGCGACAGGTGCGCGTCGATGGTCCGCGTCGAGAGCCCGAGCTCCTCGCCGATCAGTCGGTTGCTCAACCCCTGCGCCGCGAGCTCGGCGACCTGGTACTCGCGGTTCGTGAGCGGTGGTTTCGGCCGGCCGGCCGTGACCGCCATCCCGTGCGACGCGAGCACCCCCTGCGCCGCGATCACCCGCGTCCGGTCGCGTGCGGTCAGGGCGTCGGCGTACTCGACGATCGCCGCGGCGAGCGGACCGTCGACCCGAGCGGCGGCCTCGCGCATCCGACCGAGTGAGGTACCGGTCTCGCGTCCGTTCATCATGTCCATCGCGTAGTGCAGCGTCTGGGCGTACATGACGTGCGTCCACCCACCGCTGGCCGTCCCGCGGTCGATGATGTCGTCGGCGTGCCGGAGCCCCGCCGGGTTGCCGAGCACCGCCTCGGTCCAGGCGATCGTCACCGCGACCTGCTCCCCGGTGATCCGCATGGCCCGCTTCGGTGTGGCCCTCGCCCGGTCGAGCGCACGTGTCGCGTCCTCGGTGCGACCGGCGTAGGCGTACGCCATCGCGAGCCGCGCCCACGGGTAGGCCGCGAAGCCACCGTGGTCCGCGACGTCGTACCGTTCGCAGGCGGCCGAGAACGCCGCGATCGCGTCGTCCCAGCGCCGTTGGCCGATGGCGAGGTTGCCGTCCCCGATGAGCTCGAGGGTGAAGTCGTACTTCAGGTACGGGTTGGACCGTCGGACGGGCACCTCGGTCAGCAGATCGGCCAGGTCGCCCCGCCAGACCTGCACCTGGTGCAGCACGGACACGATCTCACCGACGCTCCACGGTGCGTCCTCGAGGTGCTCGGTCGCGGTGGCCAGCGCCCGGCGACCGAGGGCCGAGGCGTCGTCGAGCCGGCCGGCCGTGGCGAGCGCCATGATCGCGCAGGGGGCGACGCAGAGGAACGCGAACGGGATGGTCGGCGCGTGCACGATGCCGCTGCGCTCGAGCTCGGCCCGGACCTCGTCGAACCGCCCGCCCCAGCCGAGGTGCGCGAGGCGCAGCAGCCGGAGCCGTTCGACCGCCTCGCCGGACACCAGCCTGCTGGCGACGTCGGTGAGCGCGACCGCCGCCAGCACGTCGTCGTCGTGGAACTGCCGGATGTTGGCGAGGATCTCGCAGGCCTCGACCACGAGGGTGTCGTCCACCGTGCCGGGGTCCGCGCGGGCGACCGCCCAGGCGGCCTCGGCGTCGGCACGACCGGCCTCACGCCCGTCGCTGTACGAGTACGCGAGCGACCGCAGGCAGCGCGCGGCGACCTGCTCGTTCGGGTGCAGCGTCCGCCGGAGTGCTGCGGATGCCAGGGCGATCGCGCTCTCGTGCTCCTGCAGCCGCACCGCGACCTGCGCCGCGTCGAGCAGCTGCTCGACCGGGGGCACGACACCGCAGTCGAGCGCCCAGAGTGCCGACCGCAACCGCGCGGCGGGCGGGGCGCCCTCGGGACTGTCGGCGCGGAAGGCGTTCGCGCGGGCGAAGAGTGCCGTGCGGCGGGCCACCGGTACCAGGCCGCGGATCACCTCGCCGACGAGCGGGTGCTGCGGACGGGCCACCGCGGCACCGTCGTCGAGTGAGTCGATCCGGACCAGCCCGAGTGCGACCACGCGGTCGACGTCGCCGCCGCTGACCAGGCCGAGCAGCCGCGCGAGCGGGATCGGGTCGGCCAGCGCAACGATGTCGACGACGTCGCGCAGGTCCTCCGGCAGCGAGCCGAGTTCCGTCCGGTACATGTCGGCGAGGCTGTTCGACGCCGTCACCCGGCCGCGCCAGTACCACCCGGACGCGGTGTGCTCGAGGGCACCCGAGGTGCGGGCGGCGCGGACGACCTCGCGCAGGTAGAGCGGGTTGCCGGCGGTCGCGCGGTGCACCCGCTCGGCCGAGGCGTTCTCGAGCTGCGACCCGAGCGCCTCGGCCACCAGGGCCGACGTCTCGCGCAGGGTGAGCGGCTCGAGGTCGATGCGCTCGAGCAGGTCGTCCTGCCACAGGGCGCGGAGCGGTTCCGGCAGCGCGGTGAAGTCACGGCAGGTCAGGACGAGCCGCGCACCCTGGTGTCGGACGAGCCACGCCACGTACCGGGCGGAGATCGCGTCGAGGTGGTCGGCGTCGTCGACGCGCAGCAGGACGTCGCGGTCCGCCAGGTCGGCGATGGCCCGGAGGCGCTGCTCGGCCCCGGCGTCGTCGGACAGTTCGGACAGGGTCGCCGGCAGCTCGCCGAAGCGGTCCGAGATCGCCCCGAAGGGCATCGACCGCCCGGAGGCGACGGCGGTGATGGGCACCACGACCGTGCGCCCGGTGGCGTCCCGTCCGGCGACGCGGTCGGTGACGCGGGCCGCGACGGTGCTCTTGCCGAGACCCGGGGCGCCGACGAGCGCGACGCTCCACTGGTGCTCCGCGACGACGGACACGGCACGGTCCTCTTCGTGGCGTTGCATCACGGGCCAGGTCACGCGCGCCGGGGTGCTCGGGGTGCGACCTCGCCCCCGTACGGTCCGTTCTCGCATCCGTGTCACCTCCAGCCCTTGGGATACCAACGCGTACGGATCATCCTCTCCTGGATCGGACTGCGCGGACAGGCCGGGAGACGTCCCACAGTGGGGGACAATGGGTGGGTGAGCAACACCGATCGACCCGACGACCAGCCGGTCCCGGCCCCTGCGCCGAACGCCGTCTCCACCTCTGACGAGGTCACGATCCGTCGTGCCCCGAAGTTCGGGGTGTTCATCGTCGGCGGTGCGGTGCTCGGGTTCATCGCGACCCTGATCGTCGTCTCGCTCACCATGAACCTCGGTGGCCAGCAGGAGGAGTCGAGCTTCGGCAGCCTGGTGGGCTACTTCAGCCTGTGGGGCGTGACGATCGGCGCCTTCGTCGGCGCGGTCGTCGCCGTCGTGTTCGACCGGGTCTTCGCCCGGCGAGCGGCCCGCCTGACGGCGGAGCGTGTCGAGGTCGAGCTGCCGCCCGAGACGGTCGACGGCGAGATCGACGAGCACGGCGACCAGCGGCCGTAGCCGCGACCGTCTTCGGACAGGAGGCCCGGTGCCAGCTGGCACCGGGCCTCCTGTCCGTCTGGTGGTCGCGATCGCGACCCCCACTCAGCTGAGCTGGTTCGCCTCGACCCAGGACAGGTACTCCGGGCTCACGGTGCCCGTGACGTAGTCGCCCGTGAAGCAGCTCATCTCGAGGTCGGTCACGTCGGAGCCCTCGATGATGGCGTCCCGCATGTCGCCGATCTCCTGGTAGATCAGGTGGTCGCTGCCGAGCACGCGGTTGATCTCCGGGATCTTCCGGTCGTGCGCGATGAGCTCGTCGCGCGTCGGCATGTTGATGCCGTAGACGTGCGGGAACCGCACCGGCGGAGCGGCACTCGTGAAGGTGACCTCGTTCGCACCGGCGGCGCGGGCCATCTCCACGATCTCCTTGCTCGTCGTGCCGCGCACGATCGAGTCGTCGACGATCAGGATGTTCTTGCCCTTGAACTCCGACGACATCGCGTTGAGCTTCTGCCGGACGGACCGCTTGCGTTCCGCCTGGCCCGGCATGATGAAGGTCCGGCCGACGTAACGGTTCTTGTAGAAGCCCTCGCGGTACTCGATGCCGAGCTTCTGGGCGACCTGCATCGCGGCCGGTCGGGACGAGTCCGGGATCGGCATCACGACGTCGATGTCACCGGTCGGCGCGTACTGCTCGATGGTGTCCGCCAGCCGGTTGCCGAGGCGCAGGCGGGCGTCGTAGACCGAGATGCCGTTCATCACCGAGTCGGGACGGGCCAGGTACACGTACTCGAACGAGCACGGCACGAGCCGCGGGTTCTTCGCGCACTGCCGGGCGTGCATCTGCCCGTTCATCTCGATGAAGATCGCCTCGCCCGGGGCGACGTCGCGCACGATCTCGTAGCCGCCGGACTCGAGCACCAGTGACTCGCTCGCGACGACCCACTCGGGCTGGCCGGCCTCGTCGAACTTGTGCCCGAGGATGAGCGGCCGGATGCCGAACGGGTCGCGGAACGCCAGCAGCCCGTGGCCGGCGATCGTGGCGATCGTGGCGTAGGAGCCCTCGACCCGCTCGTGCACGCGCTCGACGGCGTCGAAGACCTGCCCGGGGTCGAGGTCCGTACCGCGGACCTGCCCCTGCAGCTCGTGCGCCAGCACGTTCACCAGGAGCTCGGTGTCCGACGTGGTGTTGAGGTGTCGACGGTCGATGTCGAACAGTTCACGCGTCAGTTCCCGCGTGTTGGTGAGGTTGCCGTTGTGGACGAGGACGATGCCGTAGGGCGCGTTCACGTAGAACGGCTGCGCTTCCTCCTCGTTGCTCGCTGCGCCCTTGGTGGCGTAGCGCACGTGGCCGAGGCCCATGGTGCCGAGGAGGGCGCGCATGTCACGGGTGCGGAACGACTCCCGCACGTGGCCGCGGGTCTTGTGCATGTGGTGCACGTGACCCTCGACCGTGGCGATGCCCGTCGAGTCCTGCCCGCGGTGCTGCAGGAGGAGCAGTGCGTCGTAGATGGATTGGTTGGCGGGGCCCTGTGCAACGAGGCCGACGATGCCGCACATTCGCGGGTGTGCTCCAGACCGTAGAATCGGGGGGTACCGAACAAGTCTGCCATGTCACCGCGAAGGACTCCGCATGCCCAACCCGTACGCCGAAGCCGGAGTGGACACCGCTGCCGGTGACCTGGCCGTCGAACTCATGAAGTCCGCAGTCGCGGCGACGCACGACAGCCACGTGCTGGGCGGCGTGGGCGGCTTCGCCGGACTCTACGACGTGTCGTTCCTGAAGGACTTCTCACACCCGTTGCTCGCGACCTCGACCGACGGCGTCGGCACCAAGGTCGCCATCGCCCAGGCGATCGACAAGCACGACACCATCGGGCAGGACCTGGTCGGCATGGTCGTCGACGACATCGTCGTGGTCGGTGCGAAGCCGCTGTTCATGACCGACTACATCGCCTGCGGGCGCGTCGTCCCGAACCGCATCGCCGACATCGTCGCCGGGATCGCCCGCGGCTGCTCGGCGACGGGCACCGCGCTGGTCGGTGGCGAGACCGCCGAGCACCCCGGGCTGCTCGGCCCGGACGACTACGACGTGGCCGGTGCCGCGACGGGTGTCGTCGAGGCCGGTTCGCAGCTCGGTGCCCACCTGGTGCAGGACGGCGACGTCGTGCTCGCGATCGAGTCGTCGGGTCTGCACTCGAACGGGTACTCGCTCGTCCGGCACATCCTGGCGTCGCGCGGGGTCGGGTACACCGACCAGCTGGCCGAGTTCGGCGGCGTCTCGGTCGGCGAAGCCCTGCTCGAGCCCACCCGCCTGTACACGACGCCGCTGCTGGAGCTGCTCGAACAGCACCCGGGCGCCGTGCACTCCCTGTCGCACGTGACCGGTGGCGGCATCGCGGCCAACCTGGCGCGTGTGCTGCCCGTCGGCTCGTGGATCGAGGTCGACCGCTCGACCTGGCAGCCGCTCCCCGTCTTCCGCGTGCTCGCCGACATGGCCGGCACGCCGATCGAGGACACCGAGAGCACCTGGAACCTCGGCATCGGCATGTTCGCCGTGGTGTCCGCCAGCGCCGCGGTGGACGTCATCGAGTCGCTCGGCGTCGCCGGGATGCCCGCGTGGCCCGTCGGCACGATCGCCACGTCGGCCCGCGACCTGACCGGGTTCGAGCAGGGCGCCAAGGGTGTCGACGGCGGTGCCGTCCGGCTCGTCGGGAGCTACGCCGGCTGACCCTGGGGCTGACCCTGCCCGGCTCGGCCGTGCCGTGCGGTGCCGTGCTGTGCTGCGCCGTGCCGTGCCGTGCTGCGTGCGGTGCCGTGCCGTGCCGTGCTGCGTGCGGTGCCGTGCCGTGCCGTGCTGCGTGCGGTGAGTGGTCACGAACCGTCGTTCGGCAGGCCTGCAACCGACGGTTCTCGACCGCTCGGCAGCTTGTGCGCGGGGAGTCGTGACCACTCGAGGCGGGGACCCGGGCGCGGTTCCGGGGCGTGGGGCCCTGGGTCGCGGGTCCGCGGGTCCGCGGGTCCGCGGGTCCGTACATCCGGTGCGTATCGTGCTTGCGACTCGCCGTAGTGCGTGCGGCGAGTGGTCGCGAACCGTCGCCTGACGGGCCTGCAACCGACGGGTCTTGACCAGTCGACATGGTGCACACGGTGAGTGGTGACCACCCGAGGGGTGTCTGGGAGCCACGTGTCCGGGCACGCAGAAACGCCGCGCTGCCCGGAGGCGCGCGGCGTGACGGCTGTGCAGGTCAGGCGGACTTGTTCTGGTCCGCTTCGGTCTCGAACTCGTCGGCCTCGTCTGCCGCTTCAGGACCGTACTGGTCCGCCCAGCGGTCGACGAGATCGTCATCGGAGTGTTGTCCGGCGGAGAGCTCCTGCTCGAGTGCACCGTAGTTCGTCTGCGGGCTGAAGTACTTCAGCTCACGGGCGACCTTGGTGTGCTTCGCCTTTTGACGGCCGCGCCCCATGCGTGACCCCCTCGTTCGGCTCTGGTCCGGTCCTGGCGAATGACGGAAGATCACTCGGGGAACCAGACGGTTCGTGGTTTGAAATCTGCCGATCACTCTACCATGTACCTCGATCTGGACGTCGCCGCGACGGCTCCGTGCACAGGAGAATCGAAGTGATGACCGAACCCCTCGAGAGCCCAGCCGACCAGTCCGCCCGTGTCGTCGTCATCGGTGCGGGGCAGGCCGGACTGTCGGTGGGATACCACCTGCGCCGCCTGGGGCTCGTGCCCGGCACCGACCTGGTGCTGCTCGATCGTGCCCCGAGCACGGGTGGCGCCTGGCAGTTCCGATGGGAGGCCCTGCGGCTGGGCGCGGCGCACCGCGTGCACGACCTGCCGGGGATGCGGGCGATGGGGCTGCAGTTCGACGACGCCGATCGGTCACGACCCGCCCGGGACGTCGTGGGGGAGTACTACCGGCGGTTCGAGCAGCACTACGACCTGCGGGTCCGGCGTCCGGTCGCGGTGCCGTCGGTCTCGCGCTCCGCGGACGGCCGACTGTGCGTCACGACCCGTTCCGCGGACGGCACCGAGACCCGGATCCGTGCCGACGTCGTGGTGAACGCATCGGGCACGTGGGGCACGCCGTTCGTGCCGTGGTACCCGGGTCGAGGCGCGTTCCGCGGACGACAGCTCGACACGACCGAGTACCGCAGCGCCGCGGAGTTCGCCCGGCAGGACGTCGTCGTGGTCGGCGGCGGGACGAGTGCCATCGGTTTCCTGCTCGAACTCGACGGTGTCGCGCGGTCCACCCACTGGTTCACCCGACGGCCGATGGTGTGGGCGGACTCGTCGTCACTCGACCTCGAGTCGGCGGTCGGAGCGGTCGACGAGCAGGACCGGGCCGCCCGTGCCGGCGAGGTGCTCCCGAGCATCGTGAGCGGCACGGGCGTGCCGGTCTCGCGGCGGATCCGGGCAGGCATCGACCGCGGGGTCCTGCGCGACCAACCGATGTTCACGCGGATGGACGAGACCGGCGTGGTGACCGCCGACGGCACGCACGTGCACGCCGACGCGGTGCTCTGGGCGACCGGGTTCCGGGCCGACCTGCGGCATCTCGCTCCGCTGCACCTGCGGACCACGGCCGGCGGGGTCGTCGTGGCGGACGGCCGCTCGGTCGACGAGCCGCGGTTGTTCCTGGCGGGCTACGGGCCGCAGGCCTCGACGATCGGGGCGAACCGGGCCGGACGGCTCATCGCCCGCCAGGTGATGGACGTGCTCGCCGCCGCGTGAGTCGCTCCGCCTGGTGCGAGGTTGACCTCCCGGTGCGAGGTTCTTTCGGCGCACCGAGTGATCAACCTCGCACCAGGGGGCGCAGGGCGGCGCAGGGTGGGTCAGGCGGGGAGGGGCTCCTGCACGCCACGACGGCGACGGGACGCCGCCAGGAACACCGCGTCGAGCGAGAACCGCCCCGGGCCGGTCAGCGCCACGACGAGCGAGGCGACCGCCAGGACGAGCACGTACTCGAAGCCGCCGTCCTGCGAGTAGAAGCCCGACGACGCATGGGCGAGCAGGCCCGCGACGACCATGTCGACGGCGAGCAGGACGCCCACGACGCGGGTCGCGACGCCGAGCACGAGCAGCACACCGCCGACGAGTTCGAGGCCGGCGACCAGGGGTGCGGCGACGTCGGCGAGCGGAACGCCCATGCCGGAGAAGCCCTGGGCGACGTTCGGGATGCCCTGGGCGAACTTCTGCGCGCCGTGGGCGATGAACACCACCCCGAGGACGATGCGGAGCGCGGTCAGGCCGATGGAGGTCGATGTCGTTCGCATGGCCACGAAACTAACCGGTGACACGTCATCGATCCCCCTCGTCCGGGGGTCTGCCCGGACATCACCAGAACATGCCCAGGCTGGGGTCCGCCGAAGGGCGGACCCGCTCTCAGGAACCCGTGGTGTCCGTGCCGCGGCCGGTCTGCTGCTGCAGGCGGTCGATGTGCTCCGAGGCCTCGGCCTTGGTCAGGTCGGCGGAGAGCTCCTCGCCGGCTTCGCGGGCCAGGGTGTCGAGGTAACTGCGCTGTGGTCCGGTCATCGGCTCGTCACCGGTGACCCACTGCTCGGGGTCCTTGCTCGCGTCGGTCGACGGGTCCGGACGGGCGCCGCCGAGGGTCTCTTCTGCATCACTCATGCCGAGGACGCTACGCCGCACCTCCGACGCACCCCGCAGGCGCGTGTCCCCCGTCAGACCGGCATGGCCGAGTACCGCACCAGGTCCGGGCCGACCGCACTCGTGGCGATCGGCACGGTCCGTCCCTCGCGCCGGACCCAGATCGTCGCGGCCTGCTCGTCGATCCGCTCGACCTCGTGCAGCGAGCCGTCGAGCAGCACGGTCGCGGACACCACGACCCGGCCACTCGACGGCCGCGGGGGCAGACCGGGGACGTCGTCGTCGTACGCCGCGTACTCGCCGGGCTGCAGGAACGGGGACACCGGAGCGGTCACCACCTCGAAGCCCTCGTCGACCTCGGCGACCGCCACGAGCCGCACCGCCTGGTCCGTCGGCAGGGGGACGTCGACCACCCAGGGCGCCTCGGAACCGGCCAGTGCGCGGAAGGCGGGCCGACCGTCGGGGGCGAGCCGTGCCTCCAGGCCGTCGATCCGCACCCGTCCGCGACCGCGCGAATCGGCGTAGAGACCCGGCTCGATGCCGGACTGCCGCGCCTCGAGCCGGGTGATGACCACGCGGTCCGGGCGGTACCAGTCGCGCAGCGTCGACGGGTCGACCCAGCCGACGCTGGGGACGCCGCGCGACAGCGCTGCCGACTCGTCGGCGGCGCGCTCGTCGAGCGCACCGAGGGGGTGTTCGCCGCGCACGGCGACGAGTCCTTCGTGGCGGCTGCCCGCGACGGGCTCGTGGTCCAGCACCTCGACGCGCTTCGACACCTTGCCGCCGTGGCCGTCGAACGTGGCGAACGTCCGCAGGTCGGTGATCGTCATGACGTCAGATGCTACGACTCGTCGCCCCGGCGCGGCGAGGTCGGTACGAGCGCGTGCAGCTCGCCGGTGCACTGTGCGGGGTCGACGCCCTCGGCGGGACCGGCCGGACGGGTCGCGCGACGCGGCTGCAGGCTGTTCCGCTGCGCGGACCGGGCCAGGCGGTCGTCGGCGACACCGTCGACCGGCGCTCCGGCCGAGCCGGCGGCGGACCGGCGGAGCGGCGGCCGCACGGGCTCGCCGCGACGCTCCTGGCCGGGGAGCGGACGCGACCGGCGGCCGTACAGCAGTTCGGACGAGTCGAGCAGCCACGGCACCAGCGCGACGGTGACGCCGTGCACGAGCAGGAGCTTCTTGCGGATGCGACGGCCGCGGTGGTTGTGGAGCAGGCCCTCCCACCAGTGACCGACGATGAAGATCGGCGTGTAGACGGTGACGACCTCGGAGCCGTGCTCGAGTCGGTGCGCCTTGATGTACTTGATGAGCGGCATCGAGATGTCGCGGTACGGACTCGGCACGATGGTCAACGGCATCCGGATGCCGTACTCGGCCCACTGGTCGCGCAGGTGCTGGGCGTCGGCGTCGTCGATCGCGACGTGGACCGCCTCGCAGCTGGCGTGCTCGGCGGCGATCGCGTAGTCGAGGGCCTTGAGCACGGGCTTCTGCAGCTTGTTCACCAGCACGACGGCGTGGTCGCCGGTGGCGCCGAACTCGGTCTCGACGTCGGCCTCGATCTCGTGCGAGACGTCGCGGTAGTAGCGGTTCACGCCGAGCATGAGCACGTACAGGATCGGCATGATCAGGAACACGAGCCAGGCGCCGTGCGTGAACTTGGTGATCGTCACGATGACCAGGACGACCAGGGTGAACGTGGCACCGATCGCGTTGATGGTGCGGGAGCGCACCACCTGCGCGCGGTTGACGGACGGGTCGGCGGTGCCGGACCGGTCCGCGCGCAGCAGGCGCGTCCAGTGCACGACCATGCCCGTCTGCCCGAGCGTGAACGACACGAAGACGCCGATGATGTAGAGCTGGATGAGGCTGGTGACGTTCGCCCGGTACACCACGAGCAGCGCCGCGGCGACGAGCGCCAGCACGATGACGCCGTTCGAGTAGATGAGCCGGTCGCCGCGGGTGGACAGGGCCTTGGGGGCGTACGAGTCGCGGGCCAGGATCGAGCCGAGCAGCGGGAACCCGTTGAACGCCGTGTTCGCGGCGAGGAGCAGGACCGCGGCCGTCGTCGCCTGGATCACGAAGAACAGCACCGAGTTGTCCCCGAACGTCGCCGCGGCGATCTGGGCGATGAGGGAGCGCTGCGGGGTCGTGGCGCAGTCCGCGAACCCCTGCAGGTCGCAGGCGCGTTCGGCGTAGTGCACGCGGGACACGAGCGCGAGCGTGATGAGCCCGATGAACAGGACGATCGCGATGCCGCCCATCGCCACCAGGGTCGCCTGCGCGTTCTTGATCTTCGGGCGCCGGAAGGCCTGCACACCGTTCGCGATGGCCTCGACGCCGGTCAGGGCCGAGCAGCCGGACGCGAAGGCGCGGAGGAGCAGCAGGATGAACGCCGCCTGCGTGGTGTGCTCCACGTTGTCGACGGTGTACCCGGCCGACTCGGCGACCGGGGCGTGCCCGGCGGCGACCCGGACCAGACCGGTGACCACCATCACGAAGACCGACGCGACGAACAGGTAGGTGGGGATGGCGAACGCCTTGCTCGACTCCCGCACGCCGCGCAGGTTCGTGGCGGCGAGGAGCACGACGAACACCAGCGCGAGTTCGACGCGGAAGTCGTTCAGCATCGGCAGCGCAGAGATGATGTTGTCCACACCGGAGGCCACCGACACCGCGACCGTCATCACGTAGTCGACGAGCAGCGCGCTCGCGACGACCAGCCCGGCCTTCTCGCCGAGGTTCCGGTGCGCGACCTCGTAGTCGCCGCCGCCGGACGGGTACGCCTTGATGAGCTGCCGGTAGGACGCGACGACCACCACGAGCAGCAGCACCACGAGGGCGGCCACCCACGGCGCGAACGTCAGGAACGACATCCCGCCGAGCAGCAGGATCATCAGCAGTTCCTGCGGTGCGTACGCGACGGAGGACAGCGGGTCACTCGCGAAGATCGGCAGTGCCAGGTGCTTCGGGAGGAGCTGTCCTTCGAGCTTCTCGGAGGGGAGGGGATCCCCGATCAGTCGCGCTTTCAGCGACCGGACCTCGTTCGTCACGAGCGGCAAACCTACTCAGTTCCGGGCGGGAGTCAACACGGGTGCCCGGGCGGTCATTCCCCGCCGGTCGCGTGTCGTCGACTCCGCACCCCGATCACCCCTTGCGGTTGACGCCGCGTCAACCTCTACGGTGGGCTGCATGAGGGATCCGTCAGACATCGCCACCGCAGCTGCGAAAGCGCCCCACGGCATCGCCGACGTGGCGCGATCCGCCGGGGTGTCGAGCCGCACGCTCCGCCACTACGACGCCATCGGACTGCTGCCGGCCACCGCCGTCGGCCACGGCGGACTCCGCCGCTACGACGACCGGGCACTCGTCCGGCTGCAGCGCATCCTGCTGCTGCGCAGCCTCGGCCTCGGGCTGCCCGACATCCGCCGGGTCCTCGACGGCGAACCGGACGACGTCGCCGCCCTCACCGCGCACGTCGCCTGGCTCGAACGCGAGCGGGACCGCCTCGCCCGGCAGCTCGCCGCCGTGCGCACGACCATCACCAGGATCGAGGACGGGGAGCGTCTGACGGTGGCCGCCGCGTTGGACGGGTTCGCCTCCGTGCCGTGACGGAACCGGGTTCCGGTCACGACACCACGGATGGGCGTGGTGCTGTGTCCGGAACCTGGTTCCGTGGACGGGGCGGTGCGCCGGGCGCGACGCGGTGCGACGGGCGGCCGGGAGGCACGGGTCGCGACCGCCTGTCGGCCGCGGGCCGTCAGAGCGACTTGCGCAGGGCCTCCAGGCCGTCACGCAGGCGCGTCACGGTGTCCGCACGGAGCGTGCCGCGGGTCGCACGACGGCGCAGGTCCGCGCGGACCTGCTGCCGGAACGACGACAGCGCCATCTCGAGCTCGCGCAGGGCGCGGGCGCTCTCCGACGGGACCGAGACGGGGTCCTCGTGGGATCCGGTGCCGGGGCTCTCCGCCGACGCGGCGAGATCCGCACGGAGGGAGCGCATCGCCTCGCCGACCGAGGCGCGGACGCCGTCGGCCAGGGACTTCACCGAGTCGGCGACCCCGGACTCGACCGCGGCGATCTCGTCGGCGCGGGCAGCGAGTTCGCTGCGCCCGGCATCGGTGATCGCGTAGACGGTCTTGCGGCCGTCGGCGGTCTTCGAGACGAGGCCTTCTTCCTCGAGCTTCGCGAGCCGCGGGTACACGGTGCCGGCGCTCGGCACGTAGGTGCCGCCGAACCGGTCGCCGAGGGCCTGGATGAGCTCGTAGCCGTGCATCGGGTGGTCCGCCAGCAGCACGAGCAGGTACAGGCGGAGGTGGCCGTGGGCGAAGACGGGGCTCATGCGGGCACCTCGCCGTCGTCGGTCGGGACCGTCGGGGGTGCCGGGGGTGCCGGGGGCGCGGTCGGCTCGGCGGCGACCGGCGGGGCGTGCAGCACCGCGATGTCGCCGGACACCGAGTTCACGCGCAGGTCGAGCCACTGGCCGGCCAGCTCGCCGCCCTGCTTCACGTACGAGCCGCGCACGCCGCGGATCTCGGAGTCGTCGAACTGCAGCTTGCCGGACGCCGTGCTGACGGTGCACTGGTAGGCGACACCGTCCTCGAGCCGGACGCTCACGCCACCGGAGACCGTGTTGACCCGCGCGGACTCCGGCACGCCGTGCAGGTCGAGCACGACGTCCGCCGAGACACCGTCCGCCTGGAACCGCGGGATCTCGCCCGTGGCCACGACGTCACCCGAGACCGTGTGGACCGTCAGGGCGCCGTCGAGCTCGCGGATGGTCGTCGCACCGGAGACGGCGTTGACCGTGACGTCGCCGGCGACACCGTCGACGACGAGGTCGCCGGACACCGTGTTGAGCATCGCCCCGCGGTTCGTGCCGGACAGCAGCGCACCCGCCGACACGACGCCGAGGTTCACCGAGGCGTCGCGGGGGACCAGGATGCTGACGTCCGCCTGGGCCTTGCCGCGGAACGACTTGAGGAACCCGATGGGGTCGTCCCACCGGATCTGCGGGTGGTCGACGGTGAGCGTGTCGCCGTCGACCTCGATCTTCAGCTGCTTGCCGGACACGCTGTGGACCTCGACCCGGGCGGTGGGTTCGTCGTGTGCCACGACGTCCACCTGACCACCGACGAGTCCGACGCGGAGTGTGCGGACGATGCCGGTGTCGATGACCTTGGGCTCGTCGACGAGCCACTTCTCCTGTGCCATGGTGCTTCCTCCAACTCGCGATGTATCGCGTCTGTGGAGGTCACGCTATATCGCGACTCGACGCTCCGCAAGGGTGCCGGGCGGATGGTGAGCAGAAAAGGTCGGGTGGGGCCCGGTGACCCGACCATTCCTGCTCACGAAGCATGCGCGACGGACGTGGGGCGAGCCTCCCGGACGACCCGGCGCTCGGGGCTCCACGGGAACCGGCGGAAGAACGGCATGAGCGGCTGCACCATCGGGCCGATCGCGAAGGCGGCGATGACGGTGCCGGCGCCGACGTTCCCGCCGAGGATCCAGCCCACGACCACGACGGACACCTCGACCAGGGTGCGTGCGAGCCAGAGCGGCCAGCCGAGGCGCTCGTGCAGTCCGACCATCAGGCCGTCACGGGCCCCGGTGCCGAACCCCGCGCCGATGTAGAACGCCGTCGCGATGGCGAGCAGCACCAGTCCCGCGACGAACAGGGCGATCCGGGCGGGCAGCCCGGACGGCTCCGGCACGAGCCAGAGCACCAGGTCGGCGCTCGGCCCGATCGCGAGCGCGTTCAGCAGGGTGCCGATGCCGGGCTTCTGGCGCAGCGGGATCCAGAACAGCAGGATCACGCCGCTCGACACGACGGTGATGACACCGAACGACCACGGCACCACGTTCTCGAGGCCCTGCGTCAGGACGGTCCACGAGCTCACTCCGACCACCGCGCGGACCTGCAGCGCGGTGGACGCGCCGTAGAGGAACAGACCGACGAAGAGCTGGACGAAACGGAACGTGAGGGCGGTGCTGCGGGGCATGGGTTCATCGTCGATGCGGATTGGACTGCTGGTCGAGGGCCAATCGCGCTACCGTGGACCCATGACACCCGTGCTGTTGAGTGCTCGATCTGCTGCACTGCTGCTCACCGACTGGCGGGACGGCACCGACGCCCCCGCGTACGAGGCTCTGTCCGACGCCATCCGGGTCCTCGTCATCGACGGCCGGGTCGCGCAGGGCGTGCGGCTGCCGGCGGAGCGCGGGCTCGCGACCGCGCTCGGCATCTCCCGCACGACCGTGGCGAACGCGTACGCCCGACTGCGGTCCGACGGGTTCGTCGTGTCCGTCCGTGGCTCCGGCAGTGTGGTCCACCTGCCCGCGTCCCTGATCGGTCGACCCGACCCGGAACGGCTCGGCGGGGTGGTCGACGGCGAGCTGCTCGACCTGCGCAAGGCCGCGATGCACTCGGCACCGGGGGTCGCCGAGGCCGTGGAGCGGGCGGTGCGGCACGTCCCCGCGGCGCTCGCCGGCATCGGGTACGACACCGTCGGCGACCCCGGGCTCCGCGCCGCCATCGCCGACCGGTACACCGAGCGCGGACTGCCGACCGACCCGTCCCAGGTGATCGTGACGATCGGCGCGCAGCACGCCATCGCCCTGCTCGCGCGGGTGCTCGTCCGCCGCGGGGATGCCGTGCTCGTCGAGTCGCCGACCTACCCGCACGCGCACGAGGCGTTCCGCGAGGCCGGCGGACGGCTCGTCGGCGTGCCCGTCGACGCGCGGACCGGGTGGGACGCCGCCGCGCTGGAGACGACGCTGCGCCGGACCGCCCCGGCCGTCGCCTACGTCATGCCCGAGCTGCACAACCCGACCGGAGCGACCATGTCCCCGTCGACGCGCCAGCTCCTGCTGTCCGTCGCGGCGTCGGTCGGCACGACGGTCGTCGCCGACGAGACGATGGGTGAGCTGCGGATCGACGGCGCGCCGTCGCTGCCGCTGGCAGCAGCGGACCCGTCGGGGGCGTCGGTCGTGATGATCGGGTCGGCCGACAAGGTCTTCTGGGGCGGCCTGCGGATCGGCTGGATCCGGGCCGCGCCGGCGCTCCTGCAGCGGCTGCTCGCCGCCCGCCCGACGGGCGACCTCGGCACGCCCGTCCTCGACCAGCTGGTCGCGCGGGAGCTGGTCCCACGCACGGCGGCCGTCCTGGAGGCGCGGCGCGAGTCCCTGCGACAAGCTCGCGACGACGTCGTGGGCGCGCTCAGAGCGCGGCTGCCGGAGTGGGACGTCCCGTCACCGGCGGGCGGGCTGACGACGTGGGTGGGCCTCGGGCGTCCGGTGTCGAGTGCGCTCGTGCTGGCCGCGCGGTCCGAGGGCGTGGTGCTGGCGTCCGGGGGCGTGTTCGGCCCGGACGGCGGCTTCGAACGGTTCCTGCGGGTGCCGTTCACGATGGCGCCGGCGGACCGCGGTCGTCTGGTGGACGTGCTCGAACGGGCGTGGGCTCGGGTCGGTGGGGAGTCCGCCGGGGTGCGGGGGTCGCTCGCCGCGGTCGTGTGAGGGGGCGGGCGCGGTGCTCCGGGGTCATCCTCTGGGGTGAAGATGCACCCGCCATGTCGCTCCCGGGGGTGATGCGGCCCGGGGCGGCTGCGGCGATGCTGTTGCCATGAACGCGACCCTGTCCGCCGGTCCTCCGGCCGCTGCTGCGTCCCCGACGTCCTCGTCCGCGCAGCCGTGCCCGGCGGTGCCCGCCGTGGTACGCGTCACGATGGCCCTGAGCGGTGCGCTGCTCGCCGGTGTGCTGACCTCGTTCGGGCAGAGCGTGCCCGCGCTGTCGTCGGTCGCCAACTCGGCCGGCCCCTGGTTCCTCGTCGCCGTCGCGCTGTGCATCGGCGCCGGGGCCCGTGCCGGCCGGTTCGCCCTGCCGCTCGCGATGCTGCTCGGCGTCGTGCTGCTCGAACTCATGCACGTCGGCTACTGGGCCACGACGAACCTGCGCGGCTACCCGGACTTCCTGTCCGTCACCAACCCGTGGGTGCTGCTCGGCGTCCCCGCGGGGCTGCTCGCCGGTGCGGTCGCCGTGTTCGTCCGCTCCCGTGACACCCGCTGGCGCGCTGGAGCGTTCGGGGTCACCGCCGCGATCCTGATCGGCGAGGGGGTACGGGCGCTGCTGCAGGTGGTGGCCACGACCGGCCCGGTCACCTGGGTGGTCGAGATCGTCGTCGGCATCGTCGTGCTCGTCGTCGGGGTGGCCACCGCCCGGTCGTCGGTCGGCCGCGTGATCGCCCTCGGCACCGGGGTCGTCGGAGCCGTCGGCGTCCTCGGGCTCTACCTGCTGATCGGGGCCTGAACCCGGCCGCTCGCAGACGCGTCCTGCGAGGATCGATGACGTGCACCTCCTCTCGGTCTTCAGCCTCCGCAACCGGGCCCTCATCGCGCTCGTCACCATCGTCGTCGCGATCTTCGGCGGCATCGCGCTGTCGAACCTCAAGCAAGAGCTCATCCCGAGCGTCGAGTTCCCGCAGGTCGCGATCGTCAGCGCGTACCCCGGGGCGACGCCCGAGGTGGTGTCCAACGACGTCTCGACGAAGATCGAGCAGGCGATCCAGGTCGTCCCGGACCTCGAGTCCACCAGCGCGACCTCGTCCACCGGACAGAGCGTGGTGTCGGCGTCGTTCCAGTACGGATCGAACCTGGCGAGCGCCGAGGACAAGATCCAGACCGCGGTGAACGCGCTGTCGCTGCCCGACTCGGTGCAGACGCAGATCGTCACCGGGTCCTTCGACGACCTGCCGGTGCTGCAGGTCGCGGTCTCGGCGTCCGGCAACCAGGAGCAGCTCGTCGACCGGCTGCAGGCCTCGGCGATCCCCGACCTCGAGAAGCTCGACGGCGTGCGGCAGGCGGACGTCTTCGGCAACCCCGGCCGCCGGGTCGTGATCACGCCCGACCAAGACGAGCTCGCCGCCCGTGGCCTCACCCAGACGGCGATCTCGGACGCGCTCGACGACAACGGCACCCTGATCCCCGGTGGCACGATCACCGAGGACGGCTCGACGCTGTCGGTGCAGACGGGCGAGCGGATCGCGTCGCTCGATGACATCCGTGCGCTGCCGCTGACGAGTTCGTCGAGTTCGTCGGGTTCGTCGGGTTCGGACGGGGCCGGGTCCGCTGGTGCCGATGGGACGGCGTCCGGTGACGGTACGGCCGCGGGCGCGACCGGGACGGGTACGACAGGGAGCGGCACGGGTGCGACCGGTTCCGCGCCCACGGATGACGCCGCGACGGGCGGGTCCACGACCGCCGCCACCCCGACCGACACCACGCTCGGCGACGTCGCGAAGGTCGCGATCACGGAGTCGCCGCGCACCTCGATCAGCCGGGTGGACGGCGAGCAGGCCCTGACGATCTCGATCACGAAGACGCAGGAGGCCAACACGGTCGACGTCTCGAAGACCGTGCGCGACGCCCTGCCGGGAATCGAGGACAAGATCGAGGGCGATCCCCGCTTCACCGTCGTCTTCGACCAAGCGCCCTACATCCAGCAGTCGATCGACTCCCTGGCCGAGGAGGGGCTGCTCGGCCTCGCCTTCGCGGTGATCGTGATCCTCGTCTTCCTGCTCTCGTGGCGTTCCACGCTCGTCACCGCGATCTCGATCCCGACGTCGGTGCTCCTGGCCGCAATCGGCATGCGTGCCGCCGGGTACACGCTCAACATCATCACGCTGGCCGCACTCACCATCGCGATCGGCCGCGTGGTCGACGACTCCATCGTCGTCATCGAGAACATCAAGCGGCACATGGTCCCCGGTGTCGACCGCGGCCAGGCCGTGCGGGAGGCCGTGCGCGAGGTCGCCGGTGCCGTCACCGCCTCGACCCTGACGACCGTCGCGGTGTTCCTCCCGGTGGCCTTCGTCGCCGAACTCGTGGGGGAGCTGTTCCGTCCGTTCGCCGTGACGGTCACCCTGGCGCTCGTCGCGTCGCTGTTCGTCTCGCTCACCATCGTCCCGGTGCTCGCGTACTGGTGGCTGCGCCCGTCGAAGGTGAAGCCGGGCGAGGCGACGGCAGCAGCGGCGGCGGCCACGGACGCGGAAGCGGCAGTGGAACCGTCGGCGGTCGGTGCCGAGCACGATCGCCCAGACGGAGCGCTCGCCTCCGCCGCGGACCTGCACGACGCCGGCCGGGTGGACCGCCTGCGCCGCGTGTACCTGCCGGTGCTCCGGTGGGTCGTCCGCAAGCCGGTCGTCGTCATCCTGCTCGCCGTGATCGTCCTCGGCGGCACGGTCGCCACGCTGCCGTTCGTCACCACGAACTACCTCGGCGACTCGGGGCAGAACACGTTCACGGTCACGCAGGACCTGAAGGCCGGCTCCAGCCTCGCCGTCCAGTCCGAATCCGCGCGCAAGGTCGAGCGGGCGCTCCAGGGCGTCGACGGCGTCGAGACCGTGCAGACCACCATCGGCACGAGCGGCCAGTCGATCCAGGCGGCGTTCGGCGGTGGCGGCAGCGCCTCGGTGCAGTACGCCGTGACGACCGATGCCGAGGCCGACCAGCCGACGATCCAGGCCGACGCCCGGAAGTCGATCGCGCGGATCGACGACGTCGGCGAGGTCACCATCGCGTCCTCCGGCGGCGGGTTCGGCGGCAGCAGCGACATCGAGGTCGACGTGACCGCGCCGACCCAGGCGCAGCTCGAGACCGCGTCGCGCCAGGTGCTGAAGACCATGCAGTCGGTCCCGGACACGACCAGCGCGACGAGCAACCTGTCCGCCGCCGAGCCGTTCCTCGCCGTCCGGGTCGACCGTGCCAAGGCCGCGTCACTCGGCCTCACCGAGACCCAGGTGGGTGGCCTCGTCGCCGCCGCGGTCTCACCGCGGGACACCGGCAGCATCGAGATCGACGACGCGACGCTCGACGTCTACATCGCCGACCCCGAGCCGCCGACCACGATCGCCGCGCTCCGCGCCCTCGACGTCCCGACGAGCACCGGCACCGTCCCGCTGTCCGACGTCGCCTCGGTGGAGGAGTCCGAGGGTCCCACCACGGTCACGACGACGAACGCCGCCCGCACCGCCACGATCACCGTGTCGCCGGACGCCACCAACCTGGGGGCGGCCGTGCAGTCCGTCACGACCGCCGTCGACGAGCTCGACCTGCCGAAGGGCGCGACCGCCTCCATCGGTGGCGTCGCTGCCAGCCAGTCGTCGGCGTTCTCGCAGCTCGGCCTCGCGGTCCTGGTCGCGGTGCTGATCGTCTACGTGATCATGGTCGCGACGTTCCGGAGCCTGCTCCAGCCGCTGCTGCTGCTCGTGTCGGTACCGTTCGCAGCGACGGGCGCGATCCTGTTGCAGATCGCCTCCGGCGTCCCGATCGGCGTCGCGTCGCTCATCGGCCTGCTCATGCTCGTCGGCATCGTCGTGACGAACGCGATCGTGCTCATCGACCTCGTCAACCAGTACCGACGGCGCGGCTTGCGGGTGCGTGAGGCGTTGATCGAGGGCGCGACACGACGCCTCCGTCCGATCCTGATGACGGCGATGGCGACGATCTTCGCGCTGCTGCCGATGGCGATCGGTCTGACCGGCAAGTCCGGGTTCATCTCGCAGCCGCTGGCACTGGTCGTGATCGGCGGCCTGGTGTCCTCGACACTGCTGACGCTCGTGGTGCTGCCGGCGCTGTACTTCGTGGTCGAGCGGGCTCGCGAACGGCGGGCCGACCGACGGATGGCGAGCGAACCGGCGACGGGCGAGGCCGCCTAGCGGCGGTACTCGGCGTCGATCGCGGCGAGGGGCGAGACGGCGGGCCGGTCGGCACGCTCCTCGCGCTCGACGGCCCGGAACCACGACACGAGCACACAGGTCAGCGTGACGAGGAAGACGATCCCGGCGGCCTGCGCGAACACCGCCAGGTGCCCGGTCGCGGCCGCGTACCCGCCGAAGGCCATGGTGGAGGCGAACGACAGCCCGAGCAGCAACTCCGCAGAGGTCTGCAGCGCAGAACGGTCCCAGCGGGTCGCGGCGGCGCGTGCAGGGCGGGTCGAGGTGTCGGTCACCCCGGAAGTCTGCGACCTGCGGGCTGTCGGCAGTAGTCCCGACTCCGGGTGCCACCCACCCGGGGCACGCGGCAGAGGCCGTCCCCGCGAGCGCGCCCGCGCGTTCCCGCGAAAGCGACACTCTCCCGCCGAACATCGGCGGCACGACGTCGCTTTTGCGGCACGGACGGCCGCTCGTCGGCGAGGAGTGTCGCTTCGGCGGCACACAGCCCGGCCGCGGCCGTGCCCGCGCACGCCCGCGCCTCAGCCCAACTGGGCCCGGAAGAACGTCGCGACGCGGCGGCTCATCGCCTCGTCGAGCTGCGCGATCGAGTGCGCCGTCCCCTCGACCTGCACGAACGTGACCGGCACGTCGTGTGACCGGAGCGTCGCCGCGAACTCCTGCGACTCCCACAGCGGGATGAACTCGTCCGTCGAGTGCCCGATGAAGAACGGCGCCGTGTCCGAGGTGACGTGGTACTCCGGCGACGCCCGGGTGGCCGCTGGACAGTTCGCGTAGGTCCGGCATCCGAGGTAGAGCAGCTGCTTGCGCTGGAAGGACGCGGACACCCCGTCGGCCCGGGTCGAGCGTGACGTCAGGTTCGTGGGGCCGCTCAGGTCGACGACCGCACGGATCCGGTCGCCATCGGCGTACGCGGCGGACTCGTGGTCGGTCACCGCGAGCATCGCCGCCAGGTTGCCGCCCGCGCTCCCCCCGAACACCCCGACCCGCTGGGAGTCGACGTCGTACGTGGACAGCGTGGTGGGGCGGAACACGTAGTCGAGCGCTCGCCGGACGTCGTCGAGGCCGGCCGGGAACGGGTCGGTGGGGGCGAGCCGGTAGTCCACGTTGAACGTGACGAAGCCCTCGGACGCCAGGTACTTGCACACCGACCGGTAGGCGGCGGTGGCCTTGTCGCCGTGCGACCAGCTGCCGCCGTGGATCATCAACACCGCGGGCCGGCCGGTGCTGGCCGCAGCCTCGGCGGGGTCGGTGGTCGGGGTGGCGGACGGCGTCGCCGTGGGGGTCGCGGTCGTCTCCGGGGCGCTGTCGGCCGGCAGGCAGACGTCGAGTCGCTGTAGCGGAGCCGTGCCGTACGGCACATCCGCGACGACGTCGATGCCGTGGTACTGCAGGGACAGCGGGTAGATGACGCTGTCGGCGGTGACCGTCGCGTTCTCGTCGCCGACGGGGTCCGTGCTGCAGGACGCGACCGCGCCGAGCGCCACGACCGCGGCGACGAGCGCGAGCACTGTGCGGCGGCCGGACTTCATCGGTTCCACGGTAGCCGCACCCGAGGCCGGCCACGTCACCCCAGCGGAGGAACCCCGACCGCGCAACCCTGCAACCACGACAGTGCCAGGATGAGAGCAGGGGGCAGCCGCCGCCCGGACCGCAGGAGGACCCGTGAGCCGTCGCAAGGCCTGGAACGCCGATCCCGAACCACTGCTCCGCGTCGAACCGGGCTTCCGCCTCGACCAGGTCGACCCGGATGCGACCCCGGGATTCCCCGGCCGCAAGATCGACGGGCTCGAAGCGCTCGCCGCGGGAGCCTCTCGCCTCGCTGCCCTGCAGGAGCGCCTGTACGCGGCGTCGACCGCCGGCGACCAGCGCCGGGTGCTGCTCGTCCTGCAGGCGATGGACACCGCCGGCAAGGGTGGCATCGTCTCGCACGTCGTCGGTGCGGTCGACCCGAACGGCGTGCGGTACGCGGGCTTCAAGGCCCCGACGGCCGAGGAGCGCGAGCACGACTTCCTCTGGCGCATCGAGCGCCAGCTCCCGAGTGCCGGACAGCTCGGCGTCTTCGACCGCTCGCACTACGAAGACGTCCTCATCCAGCGCATCCGGGGCTTCGCGGCACCGGACGAGATCGAACGACGCTACGGCGCGATCACCGAGTTCGAGGACCACCTCACCGCCGAGGGCACCACCATCGTCAAGGTGATGCTGCACATCTCGAAGGACGAGCAGCGCGAACGCCTCGGCGAGCGACTCGACCGCCCCGACAAGCACTGGAAGTTCAACCCGGCCGACATCGACGAGCGCCTGCTGTGGGACCGCTACCAGGACGCGTACCAGATCGTGTTCGACCGGACCTCGACCCCGCAGGCGCCCTGGTACGTCGTGCCGGCGAACCGCAAGTGGTACGCCCGCCTCGCGGTGCAGCAGCTCCTGCTCCGGGCCCTCGAGGACATGCAGCTCTCGTGGCCCAAGGCGGACTTCGACGTGGCCGAGCAGCGACAGCGGCTCGCCGAGTCCTGACCGACGGGCAGGCCGGGAGGCACGGGCCGGGTCCCGTTCGCGGCCGTCGGTCGACGACGGGGCTGGCATCAGAGCGCGGGGTCGCGTAGACTCGCTCGGTCGGCCTTCGACGCCGTGACATCGTGATCACGGGCTTTTTGTTGGGTGTGTGTTGCTCGAGGGCTGGAATCACGTCGAATCGCGACGGGATGAACCCCCTCTCCGCAAGCAGCCCCCGCCGATGTCGCTGTCGGGCGCTGCGGTTCGTTGCGCACCCGAGAAAGCAGTCATGGCTCCGTACAACAAGGGCGCGGACAACCGCGCCTCCGACCGTCCCCGTCACCCGAACGGCACCCCCGCCGCCCGCAGCAGCAAGCACCGCGGCTTCCGCGCCGCCGAGCCGACCGCGCCGCGTCAGAAGCAGCGCTGGGACGCCGAGGAGCGTCGCGGCCGCTCGGCGCAGGGCGAGCGCCCCGCGCGCCCGAACTGGGAGCCCCGCGACAGCGGCGGCCAGCGCCGCCCGGAGCGCGACGACCGTGGTGGTCGCGGCTACAACCGTGACGACCGCGCCCCGCGTCGCTTCGACCGCGATGACCGTGCGCCGCGTCGCTTCGACCGTGACGATCGTGCGCCCCGTCGTGACAACGACGACCGTCCCCGTCGCTTCGATCGCGATGACCGTGCGCCGCGGAGCTTCAACCGCGACGACCGTGCGCCCCGTCGTGACAACGACGACCGCGCCCCGCGTCGCTTCGACCGCGATGACCGTGCGCCGCGTCGCTTCGACCGTGATGACCGTGCGCCGCGTCGCTTCGACCGTGATGACCGCGCTCCCCGTCGCTTCGACCGTGATGACCGCGCTCCCCGTCGTGACAACGACGACCGTCCCCGTCGCAGCTTCGACCGCGACGCTCCCTACTCGCACGGCCGTCCCGACGCTCCGCAAGCTCCGCGTCGCGCCGGAACCGGCTCGCAGGGGCCCAGCGCTCCGCGCAAGTTCGACCGCGACGACCGCACTCCGCGCAAGTTCGACCGCGACGACCGCAGCGCTCCCCGCCGTTCCTTCGACGAGCCCGAGCGCGGCAAGTTCGTCCCCGCCGACGACGTCAAGCTCGCGAAGCTCCAGGCCGAGTCCACCGTGGCGTCCGACGTCGAGGGCGTGACCTTCGGCGACCTCGGCATCGGCGGCAACATCTCCCGCGCCCTGCAGGAGCTCGGCGCGAGCAGCCCGTTCCCGATCCAGGCAGCGACGATCCCCGACGTGATCGCCGGCAAGGACGTCCTCGGCCGTGGCCGCACGGGCTCCGGCAAGACCATCGCGTTCGGCGCCCCGCTCGTCGAGAAGCTCATGGAGCACGGCGGCGGCACGAAGCGCAAGATGGGCCGCGCCCCGCGTGCGCTCATACTCGCGCCGACCCGCGAGCTGGCCCTGCAGATCGACCGCACGGTGCAGCCGATCGCCCGCTCGGTGGGCCTCTTCACGACGCAGATCTACGGCGGCGTGCCGTACGGCCGTCAGGAGGGCGCGCTCGAGCGCGGCGTCGACATCATCGTCGGCACCCCCGGTCGTGTGCAGGACCTCATGAACAAGGGGAAGCTCGACCTCAGCGAGGTCGTCATCTCCGTGCTCGACGAGGCCGACCACATGTGCGACCTCGGGTTCCTCGAGCCGGTGCAGGAGATCCTGTCCGCGACCGCCGAGGTGACCCCGCAGGGCAACCGTGCGCAGAAGCTGCTGTTCAGCGCGACGCTCGACACCCAGGTCGCGGCGCTCGTCGAGCAGTTCCTGCACGAGCCGAGCGTGCACGAGGTCGCGGGTGAGGACCAGGCGTCCTCGACCATCGACCACCGTGTCCTCGTGGTCGAGCAGCGCGAGAAGGACCGTGTCCTCGAGGAGCTCGTCGCCGGTGACGGCAAGACGATCGTCTTCGCCCGGACCCGTGCCTACGCCGAGCGCCTCGCCGACCAGTTCGAGGACGCCGGCATCCGTGCCACGTCGCTCCACGGCGACCTGAACCAGTCGCGCCGGACCCGGAACCTGCAGCTCCTGACGAGCGGGCGGGTGAACGTGCTCGTCGCCACCGACGTCGCCGCCCGCGGCATCCACGTCGACGACGTGTCGCTCGTCGTGCAGGCGGACGCCCCGGACGACTACAAGGCCTACATGCACCGCTCCGGCCGCACGGGTCGTGCCGGCAAGGAGGGCACCGTCGTGACCCTCGTGCCGCGTGGTCGCATCCGCAAGATCGAGGGCATCCTCGAGCGCGCCGAGATCGCGGCGGACCTCGTGCAGGCCGCCCCCGGTGACGGCATCGTCAGCGAGCTCGCCGCGCGGTAGTCGCGACCACACGGACGACGGGAGGCCCGGTACCAGCTGGTACCGGGCCTCCCGTCCGTCACATGGTGAGCAGAAATGGTCGGTCCCGAAATCGGACCCGACCATTTCTGCTCACGAAGTGAGCACGCGAGCGCGCGACCGCGTCAGCGGTTGAAGAACAGCAGCCCGCGCACGAAGCCGGCCTGGCCGGCGTGCTGCGTGCAGTCGTCGAGGATGCTCACGAGCCGGGCGCCGGCGGTGACGGGCGGGTCCCACGCGTCGTCGACCACGGGGTCGAGGTCGTCGGGGCCGAGCGTGCCGAGGTACGCGACGGTGCGGTCGTGGACCGCGCGCAGGTACCCGGTGAGCAGCTCGGCCGACGCGCGTACCCGACCGACGTCGTCGCGGGACATGCCGTAGCCGAGGGCCTCGGCCGGGAACGGCAGGCCGAACCGCTCGTACCAGCCGTCGGCGGTCCACACCTGCGCGGTACCGGCGAGGTCGGCGATCTGGACGTCCTGTCCCCGGGCGGTGTGCCACGCGAGCCATGCCAGGGTGTTCGCCCCGGCGGCCGGACGCGCTGCGAGTTGGTCCTCGGACAGGCCGTCGACGGCACGTTCGACGGTCTCGGGGACGCGGGAGAACGCTTCGATCAGGACTTCGGACGGTGTCATGGGCACCACGCTACGCGCGCGCCACGACACACGAGGTCACGCGGATCGTCACGCGGAGCGGGCTGCGGTCTCCGCGCGCGAGTGGCGGTCCAGCGCATCGCCGAGCCCGGCGAACGCGGCGGCGAGCCGGACCCGGTCGGCGGGGGCGACGACCTCGCGGAAGGCGTCCGAGTACACGGCGCCGATCTGCCGGGCGACCTCGGCGCCCGAGGCGGTGAGGTGCAGCAGGACGCTGCGACGGTCCTGCGGGTTCGGTCGTCGCTCGAGGTGTCCGCGCTGCTCGAGGCGGTCGACGAGCGACGTCATCGCGCCCGTGGTGAGTTCGAGGTACTCGCCGGCCTGCTTCGGGGTGACGCCCTCGCCGTCGGCCGCGGCCAGGAAGAACACGAAGCGGGTGTCGGTGGCGTTCAGCCCACGCACGACGCTCTCGTGGTGCAGGACGCGGGCGTGCTGCGTCTGGAGCAGGCGGAAGGCGGTGAGGAGCTTCGCGAGGTCGGTGTCCGAGTCCACGCTCTCCGGCACGGAGACGGTCGGCGACACGGGCGCGGGCGGCAGGGTGTCGGGCAGGACGGGCTGGGTGGTGTCCGTCATCGGCAGCTCTTCTCGGCAGGGGGTGGGAAGACTCAGTCAACAAGTATCTCACTCGTCAAGACACCCCCAGCACGGGGGTGGTTCCTTCCCTTGTGAGCTGCTCGGCGAAAAAGTAACTTGATCGTCGTAGCAAACACCACGGCACCGACGCGACCAACCACCGCGACCACGGCGCCACCGTTTCCGGATCAGGAGCTCTCGCAATGTCTCGTGTCACCCCTCGCGCCGCCCGTCTCGCGGCCTGGATCGCCATCCCCGCCGCCCTCGTCGCCTCGGGTGTCGTCGTCTCGACCGCGTCCTACTCGGCGTTCTCGGCCACCACCGTCAACCCGACCAGCAACTGGACCGCCGGCAGCGTCGCCCTCACCGACGACGACAACAACACCGCGCTCTTCACGGCGACGGGCCTCAAGCCCGGCTCGACCGGCGCCAACTGCATCACGGTCACGTCGACCGGCTCGCTGGCCTCGACCGTGAAGCTGTACGGCACGAACCCGGCCACCACGAACAACCTCTCGGGCAACATCAACCTGCAGGTGGAGCAGGGCACCGGCGGTGGCTTCGGCTCCTGCACCGGCTTCACCCCGGCCGCGACCAGCGGAACGCTCTACAACGGCACCCTCGCCGCGTTCGGCACCGGCTCCACGAACTTCGCCACCGGCCTCGGCACCTGGGCCCCGACCGGCTCCGCGTCCGAGTCGCGCGTCTACCGCTTCACCTACACGGTCTCGAGCACCGCGCCGAACACGGTGCAGGGCGGCACCGCGTCCCTCGGCCTCACCTGGGAGGCCCAGAACAGCTGAGCCGGGAGCCCTCCCACCCGGTGACCGGGGCTGAGCCCGAGCCAGCCCCGGTCGCCACCCCCGAGAACGCGCCCCCGGTCGAAGGCAGTCATGAGCAGCATCGCAGTGCACGGTGGTCCCACACCGCACGCCGTGTTCCGTGACGTCGTCGACTGGGGGCGCGTCGTCGTCGGCACCGTCGCACGCGGTGTGGTCGCGACCCTCCTCGGCCTCGCCCTGTGGGCGGCCGCCCCCGCGCTGATCGGCTGGCAACCCACCACGGTGATGACCGGGTCGATGGAGCCGCGGCTCACGCCGGGGGACGTCGTCGTCTCGCGACCGGTCGCGTCGGGCGAGGTCCGGACGGGCAGGATCCTGCTCGCCGACGACCCGGACCAGCCCGGTCACCTCCGCATGCACCGCTACGTCGAGGACGGCCCGCACGGCACCCTGGTCACCAAGGGCGACGCGAACCCGCAGCAGGACTCCACGCCGCTCGAACGCTCGGCCGTGCGCGGGGTCGCCTTCCTGCGCATCCCCTTCGTCGGTTCGCCGGTCCTGTGGCTCCGGCAGGGGGAGTGGGTGAAGGTCGTCGTGCTCGCACTCGGTCTGACGGCGCTGCTCGCGCTCTGCACGGCCGACGGGTCGCTCCGCCGCCTCACGGCGGTCGACGACGGCTCGGACCGGGACGACACCGACCACGGGTCGGGTGACGGTCCGCCGGACGGGACCGACGCCGGCCGGGAGGCGCGGGACGGCGCCGCGACGCGCCTCCCGTCCGCCACCTCGACCGTCGTCACCCGTCGCTCGCTCCGGGTGCACGAGCGTCGCGTGCAGCGGCTGCGCCGCTTCGGCGGTGCGGCGGCGGTCCTCGTCATCGCGGGGAGCATCGGCGTGCTCGTGCCCGCGCAGGCGGTGGCCGTGCCGTGGTCGCGGACGACCGTGAACCCGGTGTCGAACTTCACGGCGGGCACGGCCACCGGTGTCCCGACGCTGACCTGCACGGCCGCGTCGTCGAGCACCGTGACGATCGCCTGGACCTACACGGACCCGACCGTGCCGAACTCCTTCGACCTGATGAACGGGGCGACCCAGCTCGCGACCGCCACGACCGCTGGACAGCGTTCACTGGTCTACGGCGGTGCGGGCCTGCTCGACCTCGGCACGACCTACACGCTGAACCTCCGCACGAACCTCGGCAACAACTGGACCGCGACCAGCACCCAGACCGTCAAGGTCAAGGTCGTCTCGATCCTCGGCCTGGCATCGGCGAGCTGCGTGCCCTGAGTTCTCCACAGGCGGCGCGCGGCCGTCCGGCGATGTCCCTGGCCGGCGTTACCGTGTCCGCATGCGCATCCTGCACACCGGCGACTGGCACCTCGGCCGCACGCTGCTCGGTGCCGACCTCCTCGAGCACCAGGCGGCGTTCACCGACTGGCTCGTCGACCTCGTGCGGGATCGCTCGGTCGACCTCGTCGTGATCGCCGGTGACGTGTACGACCGGGCGATCCCGCCGATCGACGCGGTCCGCATGCTGTCCCGGGTGCTCGAACGCCTGGCCGAGACGGCGACCGTGGTGCTCACGCCCGGCAACCACGACTCCGCCGCACGCCTGGGCTTCGGTGCCGGTGTGATGGACCGCCGCGTCCGCATCCTCGCCGAACCCGCCCGGATCGCCGACCCGGTGCTCGTCGACGACGCCGACGGCCCGGTGGCGGTCTACGGCATCCCGTACCTGCACCCCGACCTCACCCGTTACGCACTCGCCGACGTGCCGGACGAGCCCCTCGCGCGGTCGCACCACGCCGTCGTGCACGCCGCTACCGAGCGGATCCGGTCCGACCTCGCGCTGCGGGGCGGCACCCGCAGCGTCGTCGTCGCGCACGCCTTCGTCGGCGGGGCGGACCCGAGCGACAGCGAGCAGGACATCCGCGTCGGCGGTGTCGACCGGGTGGCCGAATCGGTCTTCGACGGCTTCGACTACGTCGCCCTCGGGCACCTGCACGGCCCGCAGCGGGTCGGCGACGGCGGACGGATCCGGTACGCCGGCTCACCGCTGGCGTTCTCGTTCGGCGAGCGGCACCAGCAGAAGTCGGTGACGATCGCCGAGCTCGACGCGGCCGGTGCCGTCTCGGCTGAGCTCGTGCCCGCTCCCGTGCCGCGCCGCCTGGTCGACGTCCGCGGGGGCATCGACGACATCGAGTCGGGGGTCTTCCGTGCCGACGCCGACGCGTGGGTACGGGTGGCCGTGACCGACACGGTGCACCCCGAACGCATGTACGCCCGGGTGAAGGACCACTTCCCGCACGCGTTGGCGATCACGCACGAACCGGCTGACCGCGGCCCGGCCTCGGCGGCCCGTGCGGTCACAGCGACGTCCGACCCGGTCGAGGTCGCAGCCGACTTCGTGGCCTTCGCCACCGGTGCCGCCCCCGACGACGACGAACACGCCGTCCTGACCGAGGCGTACGAGGCCGCGGCACTGGCGCTGCAGCGTGAGGGGGACCGCTGATGTACCTGCACCGACTCGAACTCCGCGCCATCGGGCCCTACCCCGACCTGGTGTCCATCGACTTCGCAGCGCTCGCGGCCTCCGGGGTGTTCCTGCTCGAGGGGCCGACGGGCTCCGGCAAGTCGACCATCATCGACGCCGTCGTGTTCGCCCTGTACGGCGGGCTCGCCGGGTCCGACGCCAGCTCCGACCGCCTGCACAGCCAGCACGCCGACCCCGCGGTGGAGCCGTTCGTCGAGCTCGTCTTCGAGACCAGCGCAGGGACCTACCGGGTCCGACGCACCCCGCAGTACGACCGCCCGAAGCAGCGGGGGACCGGCACCGTCAAGCAGCAGGCGTCGGTGCAGCTGTTCCGTCTGGCGAACCCGTCCGACGCCGTCGGCGAACCGATGTCGTCACGCATCCCCGAGGTCGGCGTCGAGATCGGCCGCATCATCGGGCTCGACCGCGCGCAGTTCCTGCAGACCGTCGTGCTGCCGCAGGGCGAGTTCGCACGGTTCCTGCGCTCCCCGGGCGAAGAGCGCCGCAAGCTCCTGCAGTCCCTGTTCGGCACGCAGGTCTACGACCGCACGGCCGACGAGCTCGCCGCGCGGCGCCGTGCCGTGCAGGCCGAGGTCGACGGTGCCGACGACCGCGTGCGCGACGCCCTGAACCGCTTCGCCCAGGCCGCTGGTCTCGACGACGCCGACGAGTCCGCCGTGCCGTCGACGGTCGTGTCGATCCGTGCGGCCGCCGATGCCGCTGCCGCCGTCCGTGCTGCAGCCGCCGCGGCGGCGACGACCGCTGCCGAGCACGAGCAGGCGGTCACGGCACGTGCGAGCGCCCTCGAACGACGCGCGGTGCTGCTCGTGCGACGGGCCGCGCTCGACGACGACGCTCCCGCCGTCGACGCCGCCCGGTCGGCCGTCGCCCTCGGTGAACGCGCCGAACGGGTCGCTGCCGTGGCCGACGGACTCGACGCCGCGGTCCTGCGCGCCGACGAGACCAGCGCGGCCGCCCGGTCGCTGCGTGATCGCCACGGGGTCACCGAGGACGCCGACGCCGTCGTGCTGCGACGCGACGCCCTGGCCGACGACCTGTCGGCGGTGCGGCACCTCGTCGCGGTCGAGGACGGCGCCGCTGCCCGTCGGTCCGCCATCGCCGATGCCACCGCGGACGCCGAGCAGATCGCCGAGCAGCTGCTCGAACGCGACGCCGCACTCGACGCCCGTCCCGCCGAGCGGGCCCGCAGCGTCGAGGCCGCACGCACCGCTGCCCGCACGGCAGCCGACGCGGACGCCGCCGCGCACGAGGTCACCCGGATCCGGTCCTTCCGAGCCGACCTCGTGGCGCGCGACGACGCGGCGCAGCGGGTCGCCACGGCCGAGCAGTCCGTCGCCGCCGCGCGCCGATCGGCGACGGATGCCCTCGCCGCCGAGCGGGCACTCCGCGAACGCAGGATCGCCGGGCTCGCCGGAGAACTCGGCGCGGCGCTCACGACCGGCGACCCGTGCCCGGTCTGCGGGTCGACGGCGCACCCGTCGGTGGCGACCCCGCAGGACGACCACCCCACGACCGAGGCCGTCGACGCCGCCGGTGACGCCACGCGCCGAGCGGACCAGCGCCTCGCCGACGCCGCGTCGGACCTGGCGGTCGAGCGCGCCGGACACCAGCGGCTCGTCGACGTCGTCGGCACGGTCGACGCGGCCACGCTCGACACCCTGACGGTGGCCGCTGACGAACGGGTCCGGGCCGCGCACGACGCTGCCGCGCTCGTCCTGCAGCACGAGCGGCAGCGAGCGGAGCACGACACGACGACCGGCCGGCTCCAGCGCGAGCGGAACGACCTCGACGCACGGCGGACCGTCCTGGTCTCGACCGCGCTCGCCGACGCCGAGCGGCTCGACACCGAGCTCGGCACCGTGGAGGCGGCGCTCGAGCGGCTCGCGGCGCTCCTCGACGACCGGCCGGCGACGCTCCGGACAGCCGTCGAGCTCCTCGACGAGCGACTCGTGGCGTACCGCGCGGTCGTGCAGGCCGACGAACGGGTGGCCACCGCGATCCGTGCCCGCGACGACCGCCGTGCCGAGGTCGACCGGGTCCTCGACGACCAGGACTTCCCCGATGTCGCCGCAGCGCGGGCCGGACGACTCGACCCCGACGACACCGACCGGCTGCGGGCGCGGATCAGCGCGGCCGACGCCGAGCGGGCCGTCGTCGTGGCCGGTCTCGCCGAGCCCGCCGTGGTCGCCGCGGCGGACGACTCCGCGGAACTCCTCGACCTCGACGGTGCCCGTGCCGACCGCGCGCGTGCCGCCGTGGCACTCGACGAGGCCTCCGCGGTCGCCGTCTCCGCGGCCGACCGCGCCGACGCGGTCGACCGGTGCGCCACCGAGGTCACCCGTGCGACCCGTGCCCGCGACGAGACGTCGGCACGCAGCCGCGCCGTGGTCCGGCTCGCCGACATCGCGAACGGGGTCACCGCGGCGAACCCGACGGGGATCACCCTGGGTACCTACGTGCTCATGCGCCGGTTCGAGGACGTCGTCGCCGCGGCCAACGACCGACTCCGGGGGATGCTCGCGGGGCGGTTCACGCTCGAGACCTCGGACGAGCGCGAGTCGGGGTCACGGGCACGCCGGACCGGACTGGCACTCGCCGTGCACGACCACACCACCGACACCGTGCGGGACCCCCGCAGCCTGTCCGGCGGCGAGACGTTCACGGTGTCGCTGTGCCTGGCGCTCGGGCTGGCCGACGTCGTGCAGGCCGAGGCCGGTGGCGTCTCGCTCGGCACGCTCTTCGTCGACGAGGGGTTCGGCACGCTCGACCCGGAGACCCTCGACGACGTCATCGGGCAGCTGTCGCGACTGACCGCGGGTGGGCGGCAGGTCGGCATCGTCAGCCACGTCGAGGAGCTCAAGCAGCGGATCCCGGAGCGGATCGCCGTGCGTCGCACCGCGGCGGGCGGCTCGCACGTCACGACGACCGTCTGACGCCGTCGGCCGTCGGCCGTCGGCGGTCCGCCGTCGGCCGTCACCGCCGTGGTCGACCGCTACGGGGTCGGCGTGGACTCCACGGTGCCGTCCGGCGGTGGCAGGATGTCCGCCGCGATCCACGGGAACACCCACTGGAACAGCACGAACACGATCGCGGCGAGCAGCACCAGCAGCTCGAGCACCTTCAGGAACGTGGGGCCGGGCAGCAGCCGCCACACCAGGGGGAAGATCACTTGGCCGTCTCCGAGAGTTCCTTCGGGGTGCCCTCGGACGCGGGCATCCAGTAGTCGAGCTTCGCGTGCGTGACGAACCGTTCCGCCGCCGACCACATCGGGTGGCACGCGGTGAGGGTCAGCCACCGGTCCGACGCCGAGGGGTCGACACCCGGCTTGTTCGGCACCGGCGCGATCGTCTCGATGTGGTCCGGGGTGACGATCTGGCTGTCGGTGACCTTGTAGACGTACCAGACGTCGAACTTCGTCTTCGCGTCGGTGACCCGCACGACGACCGAGTCGCCCGTCTTGAGCTCGGCGATCTGGTTGAGCGGCTTGCCGTAGGTCACGCGGTGTCCGGCGACGGCGAAGTTGCCGGGAGCGCCGGGCATCGCGGTGTCCTGGTAGTGCCCGAGCCCGATGGTGTTGAGCACCTTCTCGCGGTCCGTGCCCTCGCCGATCGGCCGGTTGTAGTCCTTGCCGAATCGCGGGATCTGCATCGTGCCGAACACGTCGGTGACGTCCGGCGGCTCGGCGAGCACGGGTGCGGTCCCGCGGTGCTCGGTGCCGGCCCCGTCCGGGGTCTTCAGCTGGTCGAGTCCCTCGACGAGCTTCGACTGCTCGTTGACCGCCACGACGTCCGTCCACCACGCGGTCCACACCACGTACAGCCCGGTGCCGGCCCCAGCGATGATGAGCAGTTCGGCGATGAGCGAGACGATCGCCCCGCCGACCGTCTGCCGTCGCCGGGGGGAGCGGCGCCCGGACCGTCTGCCGCCGTCGTCGTCCCGCGCGCTGCGGCGCGACGAGATGGTGTCGTGTGCGGTCACGGGGCTCCTGATCGGGTGGTCGGTCGGACAGGTCTATCAGATCACGACGACGGCCCGGTGACGACGTTCTCCACACCGAAGTAACGTGGGGGGATGGAGTACCGGATCCGCCCGTTCCGCGCCGACGACACCGAAGCGGTCGTCGCCCTCTGGGAATCGTGCGGTCTCGTCCGCCCGTGGAACGACCCGCGCCGCGACATCGCGCGCAAGGCCACGGTGCAGCCCGAGCTCTTCCTGGTGGCGGAGTCGGAAACCGGCGGGGTCGTCGCCGCGGGGATGGCCGGTTTCGACGGGCACCGCGGCTGGGTGAACTACCTCGCCGTGCAGCCGGACCTGCAGGGCTCCGGTCTCGGCCGGACGCTGATGGCCGAGTTCGAGCGGCTGCTCACCGAACTCGGCTGCCCGAAGGTGAACCTGCAGATCCGTGCGGGCAACGAGCAGGTGCTCGGCTTCTACGAAGCCCTCGGGTACTCCGACGACCGCACCGTGTCGCTCGGCAAGCGGCTCATCCCCGACGTCTGAGCCCCCCCGCTGGGAGCCGTCCGCGGAGCCGAGTCTCGGGCTGCGCGACGGTTCTCGGGTTCTTCGCCCCGAGAACTGTCGCCCACGCCGAGGCTCGGGGCCGCGCTCAGGCCGACGCGAGTGCCACCGACGCCACGACCGCCAGCGCGATGCCGACCCACTGCGGCGCGGTCAGCCGCTCCCGCAGCACCAACCCGGCCAGCACGACCGTGCCGATCGGGTAGAGCGCGTTGAGCACGCTCACGACGGGCAGGGCGCCCGGGTCGTCGCTCGCGTGCAGCCCCGCCTGGATGCACACGTTCGCCAGGGCGTCGAGGACGCCGCACGCCGCGACCGTCAGCAGCAGGCGCGGCGGCCACCGGCGCCCTGGAGGCACGGCAGACCCCGCGACGCCGACCGACGCTCCGGGGTCTGCCGCGCCTCCAGACCGCGCCCCGCGCCCGGCACGCACCGTCACCACGAGCGCCGCCGCGCCCAGCAGCACCGTCTGCAGCACCCGCGCGACCACGAGCGGGTGGACGCCCGCGCCGGGCGGTGTCATGTCGTAGGCGAGCACGATCCCGCCGAACCCGCACCCGGCGACCGCGGCCGCGACCACCCCACGCACGGTGAGGCGTGCACCCGAGGTGTCCCGCACCGCCGCCACCAGCACCACCGCGGCGACGGCCACGACCACCGCGGCGACGGCCAGCGGTGACAGGACGGTCCCGCGGGCCACGGCCACCAGGACCGGGACGACGGCGGCGAACACGGCGGTCAGGGGTGACAGCACGCTCATCGGGCCGATCGCCAACGCGGCGTAGAGCAGCAGGACCCCGACGCCGCCGGACAGTCCGGCGACGGCGCCCCAGAGGGTGCCCGTCCACGACGGCGTCCCCCCCGAGCACGGCCAGTCCGACCAGCAGCGGCACGATTCCGATCGCCGCGGCGACGGCGGTGACCGTCACCGGACGGATCCGCCGCGACGCGAGCCCGCCGAGGAAGTCGGCGAAACCGTAGACGACGGCTCCGGTCAGGCCGAACAGCACGGTGAGCACGGCTCCCATCCTGCCCGGCCCGGTAGCCTGCGGGGCGTGAGCGTTCCCTACCACCGCCTGCCCCGTGTCGACGCACGATGGAGGTGGTGGCGCCCGCTGGTCGCCCTCGCGTTCCTGGCGGGCTGGTACGTCGCCTCGCAGGTGCTCATCGCGGTTGCGTACTTCGTCCCGCTCGGCGTGACCCAGGGTCCGCAGGCGCTGATCGACCTGCAGAACGACTTGGCAAGCGGTGCGCTGGACCCGACCGATCCGCTCGTCTTGTCGCTGTCGCTCGTGTCGCTGGTCATCCTGCTGCCCGGCATCCTGCTGGCGGTCAAGGTCGCACGCCTCGGTCCGGGCAGCATCCTCACCTCGACGCGCTTCCGGGTGCGGTGGGCGTGGACGGCGTGGTGCGTGCTGCCGACCCTGGTCATCGCGGCGGTCATGTTCGTGGTGCAGACCGGTCTCTTCTGGGACGGCGGGATGATCACGACCGACGGCGGTTTCGCCTGGAACCACGCTGCGATCGGTCAGTCGACGGTGTCGCTCGGCACCCTCACGCTCACGATCGTCCTCGTCGTGCTGCTCGTGCCGTTCCAGGGTGCGGCTGAGGAGTTCATCTTCCGTGGCTTCCTGATGCAGACGATCGCGTCGTGGATCCCGCGACGCACCGGCACGGTCATCGCCGTCGCGGTGTCGACCGTCGTCTTCGCCGTGCTGCACATCCCGAACGGCTACAACGTCTGGGGCATCCTGGACGTCGGTTCGTTCGGCCTGATCGCGGCGATCATCGTGCTCCGGACCGGGGGGCTCGAGGCCACCGTCCTGCAGCACGCCTTCAACAACAGCATGATCTTCGTGCTGCAGGCGCCCGGGTGGTCGAGGGTGGACCTGCAGTCACAGGACGCGAACGGCACGTGGCAGGGCTGGCTCGTCACCCTCGGCACCTCGCTCGCGTTCTGGGGCATGGTCGAACTCCTGGCGTGGTGGCGGAAGCTCGACCGCACGTTCGCCGGACACCCGGCGCCGCGGTTCCGCGGCATGCCGCCGGTCTGGGCGGGTGGCAAGCGCTGGTTCGGTCCGGCCGGCACGGGGTGGGCCGTCGCGCCGGCTCGTGCCGACGACGTCGACGCAACCGCTGTGGGCCGTGCCACTGTGGACAGTGCCGTGGGTGTCGCCGGTCGCCCGTAGGCTCGTGGCATGAGCACCACGCCCGCGCCCGCTGCCGTGTCTGCTTCGCGAGCCGCAGCGCTCGACGTCCTGCACCGCGTGTGGGGCTACGACGACTTCCGCGGCGAGCAGGCGGCGATCATCGACCAGGTGGTCGCCGGCGGCGACGCCCTCGTGCTCATGCCCACCGGTGGTGGCAAGTCGCTCTGCTACCAGGTGCCCGCGCTCGTGCGCGACGGCGTCGGGGTCGTGGTGTCGCCGCTCATCGCCCTCATGCAGGACCAGGTCGACGCCCTCGCGGCGAACGGGGTCCGTGCCGCCTTCCTCAACTCGACGCAGGGGCCCGACGAGCGTGCCCGGGTCGAGCGCGCGGTCGTCCAGGGCGAGGTCGACATGCTCTACCTCGCGCCCGAGCGGCTCCGGCTCGAGTCCACGCGCGCGCTCCTCGACCGGGCGCGCGTGTCCCTGTTCGCCATCGACGAAGCGCACTGCGTCGCCCAGTGGGGCCACGACTTCCGGCCGGACTACCTCGAGCTGAGCGTGCTGCACGAGCGCTGGCCGACCGTGCCCCGGATCGCCCTGACCGCCACGGCGACCCCGCAGACCCACAAGGAGATCTCGGCGCGGCTCGGCCTCGACGACGCCGCACACTTCGTCGCCGACTTCGACCGCCCGAACATCCAGTACCGCATCGAGCCGAAGACCGGTGCGCTGCAGCAGCTCCTCACCTTCATCCGCACGGAGCACAGCGGCGACTCGGGCATCGTCTACTGCCTGTCGCGCAAGTCGGTCGAGCGGACCGCCACCGCACTGGCCGAACAGGGCATCCAGGCGCTGCCGTACCACGCAGGGCTCGACGCCCGGGTGCGAGCGCGCAACCAGTCGACCTTCCTGCGCGAGGACGGCATCGTCATGGTCGCGACGATCGCCTTCGGCATGGGCATCGACAAGCCCGACGTCCGGTTCGTGGCGCACCTCGACCTGCCGAAGTCGGTCGAGGGGTACTACCAGGAGACCGGGCGTGCCGGACGCGACGGACTGCCCTCGACCGCGTGGCTGGCGTACGGCCTGAACGACGTCGTGCAGCAACGACGGATGATCGACCAGTCCGAGGGCGACGCCGCACACCGTCGGCAGCTCAGCGCCCACCTCGACGCCATGCTGAGCCTGTGCGAGACGATCGAGTGCCGTCGGGTTCGGCTCCTGGCGTACTTCGGGCAGCCGTCGACGGCCTGCGGCAACTGTGACACGTGCATCGCCCCGCCCGAGTCGTGGGACGGCACCGTGCCCGCGCAGAAGCTGCTGTCCACGGTCGTCCGGCTCGAGCGTGAGCGCGGCCAGCGGTACGGCGTCGCCCACCTCGTCGACATCCTGGTCGGCAAGCAGTCCCCGCGGGTGCAGGAACTGCAGCACGAGTCGTTGGCGACCTTCGGCATCGGCTCCGACCTGTCCGACGGCGAGTGGCGCGCGGTGGCCCGACAGCTGCTCGCGCAGGGCTACGCCGCGGTGTCCGGCGACGGCTTCGGCACGGTCGTCCTCAGCCCGACGAGCGCCGAGGTCCTGACCGGCAAGGTCCAGGTGCGGATGCGTCGCGACCCGGTGAAGGCGCCGCGAGCGAGCCGGTCGTCCCGCCGGACCGTGGTCACCGACATGCCCCAGCAGGCGGTCGGCTTGTTCGAAGCGCTCCGGGTCTGGCGTGCTGCGCAGGCGCGCGAGCAGGGGGTGCCGGCGTACGTGGTGTTCAACGACGCGACGCTCCGCGGCATCGCAGCGGTGCGTCCGGCCGACGTCGACCAGCTCGCCGAGATCTCCGGGGTCGGTGCCGCGAAGCTCGAACGGTACGGCCGCGCGGTGCTCGACGTCGTCGCGTCCGAGGCCGACTGACCCCACGGTCGGACCTGCATGCCGCCGTGGGCATGTACCGCTCGCAGGCGTGATTACACTCGGGAGTTCGCCGTCACGACGAGGAGGCCCGGTGTCCGGTTCGACCAAGTTCGCCACCGTGCTGAGCCGCGCAGTGGTGACCCCGCTCGCGCGGATGCTCTGGCGACCGAAGATCATCGGACGCCGCAACGTGCCCAAGCGCGGAGCGGTGATCCTCGCGAGCAACCACCGCTCCTTCATCGACTCCCCGGCGATCACGTTGATGGCGCCGCGGAAGGTCGCCTTCCTCGCGAAGCAGGAGTACTTCACCGGGACCGGGTTCCGTGGCGCGGTGTCGCGGGCGTTCTTCGGCGGCATCGGTGCGATCGGCGTCGAGCGCGGCGCGGGGGCCGCGGCGCAGCAGGCGCTCGACCTGGGGCTCGCGCGGTTGAACGAGGGCGAGGCTTTCGCGATCTACCCCGAGGGCACCCGTTCCCTGGACGGCCGGATCTACAAGGGCCGCACGGGTGTGGCCTGGCTGGCCCTGACGAGCGGCGCGCCCGTGGTGCCCGTGGCGCTGACGGGGACCCAGGACGTGCAGCCCGTCGGCTCGAAGCTGCCGAAGCTCGCCAAGGTGACGATCGAGTTCGGGAAGCCGATCGACCTGTCCTCGTTCGGTGAGGCCTCCTCCGGACGCGCGCGCCGGCACGCGACCGATGCGGTGATGGCGGCGATCCAGGAGCTCAGCGGGCAGGAGCCGGCGAACACGTACAACAACCCGCCGGCGACGATCGTCGAGCGGGTCAAGCGGGCGCTGCAGCCCGATGACCCAACCGCGGCTGCCGTCGACCCCGACTGATCGCGTTCTGTTCGGTCACTATTGCACATCTGAAATATCGATGGTTGAATGAGAGACGTGCCGCACGGCACGCATCTCCGACGGGTCGCCCGCAAACGGCCCGCAACCACGACTCAGATCGGACGGTCAGCAGCATGTCCTCCACCCCGCTCTTCGACTCCATCGCCCAACGACGCGACCAGCCCGAGGCGCCCGTGCCGACCCCCGCCCGTGCAGCCGCCGCCGCCGCACCGACCTCGCCGATGACCGCTCCCGTCCGAGCCGGTGACTCGACCCTCGTGCCCGCGGCCCTCGTCGCCGCGATCGACGACATCACGGTCCGCGTCACCCCGTCGGTGGGCACCGAGCTCCGCGTGCAGCCCGAGCAGCTCGTCCTGGTCGAGACCGTCGCCGACGCCATCACCCGAGCGGTCGTCGACGCCGTCGCGATCGAACTCGACCGGATCGCCCGCGACGGCGTCGTCCGCGCCTGAGTCGGCGGTCCCCGAGCGATGACGACGCCCACCGACGGACTCCCGCTGCGCCCGCGCGGTGCCGAACGGCGGGCCGCGAACCGCTCCACCACCCGCCGACCCGAAGCGTCCGTGCGGCGCGGTGCTGGTGACGGCACGCGCCCGGACGTTCCCAGAGCCGCCGGGGTGACGGTGTCCCCTCCCGTCACCCCGGCCTCCACCTCCTTCTTCCGCAGTTCCGTCCGGCGTGCCCTGCCCGCGACGGCGACAGCGGCGGTGACCTGTCTCTTCGTCGCCGTCGGCTCCCCGCAGACCGCGATGGCGTCGACCCCGTCGCCGAGCACTCCCGTGCTCGGTGTGCAGCAGTTCATCGCCGACGGCTCCACCCAGCTCTCCGTCGACCGCGACGGCTTCTCGATCGGCAGGGCTGCTGCCGCCCAGGCACGTGCGACCACCGTCGGCTCGTCGGACGCGGCGGCCCGCCCCACCGCGGGGAGCGTGCCGGCCGCCGGTGGGTTCGGCTCGCGCTGGGTGACCGGGTGCTCCGCTTGCTCGACGAACCACCAGGGCATCGACTTCGCGGCTCCGATCGGCGCCACCGTCGTGGCGGCGATGCCCGGCAGTGTCGTCTCCGCCGGCGTTCTGGGCGGGTACGGCAACCAGGTCCTGCTCCAGCACGCCGACGGCACCCAGACCCGGTACGGCCACCTGTCGGCGATCGGGGTCCGACCCGGTCAGGTCCTGTCGGCCGGCCAACGCCTCGGTGCCGTCGGCAACACCGGCGTCTCCACCGGGGCACACCTGCACTTCGAGGTCATCGTCGACGGGGTCCCGGTCGACCCCGCCACCTGGTTGCAGGCCCGCGGGCTCCTCTGACAGCGACGACGGTCGAGCGCGTAGCGTCGGGAACGTCGGGGCACCGAGCCGTGGCAGGACGGAGACGCACGTGCGAGTGACGGTGTTGGGGACCGGGGCGATGGGTGCCGGCGTGGCGGGATCACTGCTGCGCGAGGGGCACCAGGTCACGGTCTGGAACCGGAGTGCTGACAAGGCTGCACCGCTCGGTGAGCACGGTGCGACGGTCGCCGCGGACCCGGGTACGGCCGTCGAGCACGCCGAGGTCGTCCTCCTGACCCTCTTCGACACCGACGCCGTGATCGACGTACTCGAACAGGCCGCCGGAGACGCTCCGACCGACGCTGTGTGGGTGCAGGCGTCCACGATCGGTGTCGACGGCACCGAGACCGTCGTGCAGCTCGCCGCGAAGTACGGCATCACCCTGGTCGAGGCGATGATGCTCGGCACGAAGGCCCCGGCCGAGCAGGGGAAGCTCACCATGCTGGCCGCGGGTCCCACTGACGAGGTCGACCGGGTCGTCACCGTGCTCGACGCGATCGGCGCCAAGACCGTCCGTGCCGGCGAGCGGGTCGGCGACGGGACCGCGCTCAAGCTCGCGGCCAACGCCTGGATCGCCTCGATCACCGCCGCCACGGGGCAGTCCCTCGCCCTCGCTGCGGCGCTGGGGCTCGACCCGCAGCTGTTCCTCGACGCGATCGACGGCAGCGCGAGCGACTCGGCCTACGCGCACACCAAGGGCGCGGCGATCATCGCGGGGGAGTTCCCGGCACAGTTCGCGCTCGACGGGCTGCGGAAGGACATCGGCCTGATCGCCGAGGCTGCGCGGGCGAACGACGTGTCCACGACGCTCCTCGACGCCCTCGATCGCGTCTACGCCGACGCGAGTGCGGCCGGGCACGGGGGCGACGACATCGCCGCGGTCGGCACCGCCTTCTGAGTCGACGCGCGAGGCGACGCGTCAGTCGCGGCGGAGGAACCGTCGCAGCCGTGCCGTGAGTCGCCCCACGGCCTCGTCGTTCATGGTGTTCGCCAGGTCGAAGGCCTCGCGCGTTGGATCGGCCCCGCCCTGGATCCGACGGAGTGCGGCGTCGGCGCGGGCCCGGGAGTCGAGTTCGGCGAACGGCATGTCGTCCTCGGGGTCGTGCGTGCCGTGAGGGTCCACGGAGAGCAGTTTACGCGCGGCGGACGGCGCGGGCGCCTGCGTCGACGTCGTCCACCACGCGGACCATCTCGTCGAGGAAGTCCACGACGACGGCCATCTCGTCGGTCGGCAGGTGCTCGGTGACCTCGAGGGCGCGGGCGTCGAGTTCCTCGATCACGCGCAGAGCGTGGCGCATGGACGTGCCCGTCGCGGTGAGGATCACGCCGCGGCGGTCGATCGGGTCCTGGTGTCGCTCGACGTGGCCGCTGCGGACGAGTCGGTCCACGAGCGCCGAGGTCGACGCCGCCGTGATCTCGAGGCGTTCGGCCAGGTCCTTGGCGTTGACGGTCCGGCCGTCCTGCTCGGCGTCGATGAGGACCCGCAGTGCGAGCAGTGCGTTCTCGCCGATGCCCAGGGCTTCACGAGCCCGACGCTGCGCGGCGCTCTCGGCGGTGCGGTAGCGGCGCAGGGCGTTCAGCACGTCGACGGCGGTGACCGGGGAGTCCTCGTACCAGAACCCCGCGGTGCTGGTCAGGACCTCGGACGTCATCCTGCAATGCTAGACGCTCTAGTTAGATTGTCTAGCGAGGCACCGTGATCGCGGCGGAGACCCAGGTGTGTGCGCGGACATCGGACACTGCAACACCCGTGACGCGGCTCCGAAACACTCCCGCAATGCCCGCTGGTTAGGTTCTGGGGATGCAGGAGCAGCCGTGCTGAGCCGACTCGCGGGGAACGTCTTCCACGTGGGGAGCGCGGTCGAGCGCACCGACGTGGTCGCACGCCTGCTCGACGTCTACGTCGCCCGGCGTGAACCCGGCACGGTCGAGGACGACCGGGTCGTGGCAGCGGAGCTCCGTTCGGTGGTGGGAACCGCGGGGCCGGCGAACGACGCCGACCGTGCCGCGACGATCGACGCCCTCGCGCTGGACCGGCACGAGCCGGCGTCCATCGCCGCCGCGGTCGCCGTCGCGCGGGACCACGCCCGTCGAGCCCGCGAGGTCGTCTCGAGCGAACTCTGGGACTGCCTCGACGTCACCCGTTCACGCATGCCGCGCAAGATCGCCCCGGGCCGCGCACACGAGTTCCTCGGCTGGGCGCGGGAACGCAGTGCCCTCGCCATCGGCGTGGTCGAGGGGGACGCCAGTCGCGACGAGGTCTGGGAGTTCTTCACCCTGGGCCGCTCCCTGACCCGGGTCGCCTCGACCGCCCGCTTGCTCGCCTCGGGGCTGCTCGAACCGGACTCGGTCACCTCGTGGACGGCGGCGCTCCGGGCCTGCGGTGCGGGCGAGGCGTTCCTGCGTGGCCGGGACCACCATCCGGTGCCGGATGACGCCGCGGCGTTCCTGCTCCTGGACGAGCACAGTCCGCGGTCGCTGCGGTTCACCGTCCGACGGGCCGCCGAGTGCCTGGCCGACGTGGCACCGTCCTGCGTCGCAGAGGAGGTCGCGGCGTTCGCCGCCGCCCGCGACGTGCTCGAGGCCGTTCCGGCGGACGCAGCCCTCGGCGTCGTCGGCGACGCCGGCGGGCGGCTCGCCGCGGCCGCGGACCGCATCGCTGCGGCGCTCGACGCGCGCGTCTTCGCGGTGACCGAACCCGCGCACTGATCGCGGCCCTGGACCGGACCGGCGGCGGCCGGGAGGCCCGTGGCGGGCCCGACCCGTGCCTCCCGTCCGCCACGCGAAAGCGTCAAGGACCCGCCAACGGTTCGCGGAGATCTGTCGCGTTCGTGAGACGGACGCTGCCGCGTGACAGCGATCTGTCGCGTTCGCGGAGTGGATGCCTCAGACGGCGCTGGAGCGGTCGGCGACCGCCTCTTCACGCTCGAGCTCCTGGCGGAGCGCGGCACGCGAGGCGCGAGTGCCGACCACCGGCATCGCGTGCGTGACCGCGAGGTGCAGGCGGGTGTCCGCGTCGTACCGGAGCCGGAGGTGCTGGAAGCGGACGAGCCAGACGATGGCGATGGCGAGCGCGACGAAGCCCGACGCCGCTCCGACCGCGATGGCCCAGCGGGGACCCCATGCGTCTGCGATGGCACCGACGATCGGGGCGCCGATGGGGGTGCCGCCGGCGAAGATCGCCATGTAGAGCGCCATCACGCGGCCGCGCATCGCGGGCTTCGTGGTGGTCTGGACCAGGGCGTTCGCGGTGGTCATGAAGGTCAGCGCCGCGAGTCCGACGAACACCAGGACGAACGCGAACGTCCAGTACGTGGGTGCGAGGGCGGCAGCCGTGCACGCCAGGCCGAAGCCCCCGGCGGCGAGCACCAGCGTGCGCATCCGCGGCTTGTCCCGGCGGGCGGACATCAGCGCGCCGAACACCGATCCGATCGCCATCACCGAGTTGAGCAGGCCGAACTCGCCGGCGCCCTGGTGGAACTCGACCCGGGCCATGGTCGAGGTGAAGATCGGGAAGTTCACGCCGAACGTGCCGACGACGAAGATCATGCAGAGTACGACGATGATGTCCGGCCGGGTCCGCACGTACCGGAAGCCGGCGACGATCTGCCCCTTGCCGCGGCCGGCGTGCACCCGCTCGGCGAGCTGTGCGGGGTCGACGAACCGCAGGGCGATGAGGACCGCCAGGAACGAGCCGGCGTTGATGACGAACACCCAGCCGGAGCCGATGGCAGCGATGAGCACGCCGGCGACCGCGGGACCGATCAGGCGGGCGGCGTTGAACGATGCGGAGTTCAGCGCGACGGCGTTCGCGACGTTCTCGCCCTGCACGACGTCGGAGACGAACGCCTGCCGGATCGGGGTGTCGAACGCGGCGACGATGCCGAGCGCGAGCGCGAAGCCGTACAGCGCGAGGAGCGTCGCGGTGTGTGTGAGGACCATGACGCCGAGGCCCAGCCCGAGCAAGCCCATCAGCGCCTGGGTGACCATGAGCATCTTGCGGCGGTCGAAGCGGTCGGCGGCGAGGCCGGTCAGGGGGAGGAGCAGCAGCTGCGGGCCGAACTGCAGCGCCATCGTGATGCCCACTGCGACGGCGTCGTTGTCGGAGAGCTGGGTCAGGACGATCCAGTCCTGGGCGGTGCGTTGCATCCAGGTACCGACGTTCGACACCAGGGCACCGGCGAACCAGATGCGGTAGTTGCGTCCGGCGAGGGAGCGGAACATGGCGGTCACTGCTGGGCCAGCCTCCTCATGATCTCGGTGGCGTCGGCGAGGGTGGCGCGCTCGACGGGGGTGAGTGCGGCGAGCCGCGGGGTGAGCCAGCCGTCACGGCGGCGCCGGGTCTCCTCGACGAACGCGGCTCCGGCGGGGGTGGCGCAGAGGACGACCTTGCGGCGGTCGTCGTCGTGGCCGCCCTTGGACACCAGGCCACGCTCGACCAGCACTGCGATGGTCTTCGTCATCGAGGGCGGGGTGACGCCGTCCTGGCGGCTCAGGTCGGCGAGGGTCATCGCGCCGTCGCGGTGGAGCCGGGCGAGCGCCGCGAACTGGGCGTCGGTGACGGTCGTGTCGGCCTTCTGCGCGCGGAGCGTCCGGGACAGCCGGTTCACGGCGATGCGGAGGTCGGTGGCGTCGGTCACAGGTCGTTAGCCTAGCTCATTAGTTCAGCGAACGAACTGGTTTTCGGGTGTACCGTAATCCTGGACAACAGGTGTTGTTCAGAGAGAAGGAATCATGTCCGAGTTCGAGGGCAAGGTCGCCATCGTCACCGGTGGTGGCAGCGGCATCGGCGAGTCCGTCGCGAAGGAGCTCGCGCGCGAGGGGGCGATCGTCATTGTCAGTGACATCACGCCCGACGCCGCCCAGCGCGTCGCGACCTCGATCGTGGAGGCCGGCGGCACCGCCAGCGCGTTCGAGGCCAACTCCGCCGTCGCCGCCGACAACGAGCGCATGGTCCAGTACGCCGTCGACACGTACGGCGCGCTGCACCTCGCCGTGAACAACGCCGGCATCGGCGCCGCCCCGCAGAAGATCGGCGAGTACGACATCGCCGCCTGGGACCGCGTCCGTGCGGTCGACCTGGACGGCGTCTTCTACGGCCTCCGCTACGAGCTGCCCGCGATGGTCGCCGCCGGCGGTGGCGCGATCGTGAACATGGCCTCGGTGCTCGGCACGGTCGGCATCGCGCAGAACGCCGCGTACGTCGCGTCGAAGCACGCCCTGGCCGGCCTGACCAAGGTCGCCGCGCTCGAGTACTCGGCGCAGGGGGTCCGCACCAACGCCGTGGGCCCCGGGTTCATCGACACCCCGCTGCTCCGCAACGCCATGACGCCCGAGGCCATCTCGGCGCTGGAAGAGGAGCACGCCACGAAGCGGCTCGGCACCGACAAGGAGGTCGCCGCGCTCGTCCTGTTCCTGCTGAGCGACAAGGCCTCGTTCATCACGGGCAGCTACCACCTGGTCGACGGCGGGTACAGCGCCCACTGACGTCGGTCGGGTACCTGGTCGAAACGGGCGTAGGTGGTCGAAACGGGCGTACCTGGTCGGAAGTTTCGACCAGGTACGCCCGTTTCCGCTTCCCAGCGCGGGCGCGATGGGAAGGAACGCGCTAGTGGAACTGGGGGATCGTGAGCCAGATGCCCGCGAGCACGGCTGCCGCACAGACCACGAAGCACAGGACGGCACCCGCCAGTGCTGCCGGCGGCGTGTGCCCGGACCGCGGGGTCTCCTCGGAGTACTGGGTGCGCTCGCCGCCGGAGTCGAGCGGTTGCCCCGTGCCGAGCAGCCGCAGGCCGAGCGTGTAGACGAGCACGATGCCCACCGCGGCCACGAAGCCGACGCCCGCGACCAGGCCGATGCTCGTGAAGTCGATCTCCATCGTCGTTCCCCTCAGTTCTGCGCGCCGGCCGGCTGCGGCTCGGCCTGGTCGGTGGGTTCGGTCGATCCGGCGGCGACGTCGTCGTGTGAGATCGGCTTGCGCTTGGCAAGGACGTAGAACGTGAGCCCGCCGGCCAGGGCGAGCACCGCCACCAGCACGAGGCCGACCGCCGAGGTCGAGGCGAGCCAGGTCGCCAACCCGCCGACCACCGCGGCCGCCGGCAACGTGATCACCCACGCGACGACGATGCGGCCGACGACCGACCAGTGCACGTCGGCGAGCTTCTTGCCGAGCCCGGACCCGATCACCGAACCGCTGGTGACGTGCGTCGTCGACAGGGCGAAGCCGAGGTGCGACGAGATGAGGATCGTCGCGGCGGAACTCGTCTCGGCCGCGAAGCCCTGCGGCGACTGCACGTCGGAGATCTTCTTGCCGACCGTCTGCATGATCCGCCAGCCGCCCGTGTAGGTACCGAGGCCGATCGCGAGTCCGCAGGCCAGGATCACCCAGAGCGCCGGGCCCGTGCCGCTGTCCTGGTAGTTCGCGGCGATGAGCGTCAGCGTTATGACACCCATCGTCTTCTGCGCGTCGTTGGTGCCGTGCGCGAGCGACACCAGCGATGCCGAGACGGTCTGCCCGTGCCGGAAGCCCGTCGCCGCACCGTGCGTCGTGGCGTTCTTCGTGAGCACGTACGCCAGGTAGGTCGCCACCAGGGCGATGACCCCGGCGATGACCGGGGAGAGCAGCGCCGGCAGCACGACCTTCGACACCACCGTCGCCCAGTCCACCGAGTTCAGCCCGGCGCCGATGATCGATGCGCCGATCAGGCCACCGAACAGCGCGTGCGTCGACGATGAGGGCAGCCCGAGGTACCACGTGGCGAGGTTCCAGAGGACCGCGCCGACGAGCCCGGCGAAGATCATCGTGGGGGAGATGTGGACGCCGTCCTGGCCCTCGCGGATGATGCCCTGCGAGACGGTCTTGGCGACCTCGGTGGAGAGGAACGCGCCGACCACGTTGAGGACGGCGGAGATGAGCACGGCGGTCCGGGGCTTGAGCGCCCCGGTGGCGACCGACGTGGCCATGGCGTTGGCGGTGTCGTGGAACCCGTTCGTGAAGTCGAACACGAGGGCCACCACGATCACGAGCACGACGATGACGAGGACGTCCATGCCGGGGACGGTAGGCCCGCCCCGAAGCCCCTGCGTGAACGCCGGATGAACAGGTCCGTGGGGGTGCCTGTCTGCGAGGATGTTCACGTGCCCACCTTCTCCGCAGCGCGAGGCGACGCCTCGTTCACCGACGCCCACGGCGTCGAGATCGTCTACTCGACCTGGCGAGCGGCGCGCCCCAAGGGCATCGTGCAGATCGCGCACGGCGTCGGCGAACACGGGCTGCGGTACGAGCCCCTGGCGCAGGACCTCGTCCGCGCCGGGTACACCGTGCACGCGAACGACCACCGCGGGCACGGGCGCACCGGCCTCGGCCAGTGGGACGGCGACCACGCCAAGCTCGGACGGCTCGGACCCGGCGGCCTGCGCGCCGCGATCGCCGCCGTCGAGCAGATGGGGGAGGTCGCCCGTGCGGACACCCCCGGCGTGCCGCTGGTGCTGCTCGGGCACTCGTGGGGCTCCCTCATGGCGCAGCGGATCGTGAACACCGCGTCGGAGTCGTACGACGGGGTCGTGCTCTCCGCCACCGCCTACCGGCTGCCCGGCTGGATGAACAGCGGCGACCTCAACGCGCGGCATGCAGGCTCCGGTCCGACCAAGTACGAGTGGCTCACCCGCGACCGGAAGATCATCGACGCGATGTCCGTCGACCCGCTCGCCGTCGAGGCCGACGTCATCGGCCTGTTCGGCCTGCCCGACACGCTCCGGCTGCTCGGGGTCCCGCGGCGAGGGATCCCGCACGACCTGCCGATGCTGCTGCAGGTCGGGTCCGACGACGCCCTCGGTGGGCCGCGGTCGGTCGAGCGGCTGGCACAGGCCTACCGGCGGCGCGGACGACTGTCCGACGTCACGGTGCAGGTCTACGAGGGGGCGCGGCACGAGGTCTACAACGAGACGAACCGCGACGAGGTCGTGGCCGACCTGGTCGCATGGCTGGACCGGGTGACGGCGCGTCGTTGAGGCGACGACGAGAGAACTGACGGGGCGCGGTGTGGGCGGGCGACGGTGCGGACGGGAGGCCCGTGGCGGGCCCGCCACGGGCCTCCCGTCCGGCACACGGATGCGGATGACGACCGGAGTGACGTGGACGAGGTGACCGTCGCGGTCCTCGACCTGGCATCGGTCGAGGCAGTCGAGCGGCGCGAGCCCGCGGCGAGGCAGTACGTGCGCCCTGCGTTCGCGGCCCAGACGCGCGGCGAGCAGACCGTCCTGGTCGCGTGGATCGACGGGGTGCCGGTCGGCTCGGGCGAGGTGACCGCTGATGCCCGGCCCGAGCTCCGGAACCTCCGCGTCGACGCGGACCGGAGAGGTCAGGGTGTCGGGACCCGCCTCATCGCGGCGGCCGAGGCGCTGGCCACAGACCGGGGCGTGCTGCGGATCGGAGTCGCGCTCGACAACCCCGACGCACGGCGGCTCTACCAACGGCAGGGGTACGCCCCCGCAGGCGAGATCGAGGAGTACGAGTACACGTACGTCGACGACGATGACCAGCGGGTGACGGTCCGTGAGGCGTCCGAGTACCTCGAGAAGGACCTGCCCGCGCGGGCGTAGGCTCGACGCGTGCACGGTGAGTACAAGGTCCCAGGCGGAAAACTGGTCGTCGTCGACCTCGACGTGGTCGACGGGGACATCCAGGAGTTCCGGCTCGCCGGCGACTTCTTCCTCGAACCCGACGACGCGCTGCCGCTCATCGATGCGGCCGTCAACGGGCTGCCTGCGACGACCGACGCCGCCGGCATCGCCGCGGCCGTCCGTGCCGCGCTCCCGGCCGACGCCGTGCTGCTCGGCTTCACTCCCGAGTCCGTCGGGGTCGCCGTCCGCCGCGCGTTGTCCCGTGCATCGTCGTGGCAGGACTACGACTGGCAGATCATCCACGAGGGCCCGATCAGCCCGAACGAGCACCTCGCACTCGACCAGGTGCTGACCGAAGAAGTCGGCGCCGGACGCCGCGGTCCGACCCTGCGCATCTGGGAGTGGGACCAGCCCGCGGTCGTCATCGGGTCGTTCCAGTCGCTGAAGAACGAGGTCGACCCGGCCGGCGCCGAGAAGTTCGGCGTGCAGGTGGTGCGGCGGATCTCCGGTGGCGGCGCGATGTTCATGGACGCCGGCGCGATCATCTCGTACTCGCTCTACGTCCCCGCCGACCTCGTGCAGGGCATGACGTTCGCGGACTCCTACGCCTACCTGGACGAGTGGGTGATCGAGGCGCTCAAGTCCCTCGGCATCGACGCGTACTACCAGCCGCTCAACGACATCACCTCGACCAAGGGCAAGATCGGCGGCGCCGCGCAGAAGCGCCTCGGCACCGGATCACTGCTCCACCACGCCACCATGAGCTACGACATGGACGGCGAGAAGATGGTCCAGGTGCTGCGGATCGGGCGCGAGAAGATGAGCGACAAGGGGACGACGTCGGCCGCGAAGCGCGTGGACCCGCTGCGCTCGCAGACCGGGCTGTCCCGCGCCGAGATCATCGACCGGCTCGTCGGCACGTTCACGAAGCTGTACGGGGCGACTCCCGGCGCGGTGACCGATGCCGAGCGCGAGAAGGCGCAGGAGCTGGTGCGGACGAAGTTCGCGACGAAGGAGTGGCTCGAGCGGGTGCCCTGAGCGGGCTCGTGGTGGGCGGCCGGAGCAGAGGGGGGACGCTCCGGCCGCCGCTCGACCAGTGTGACGACCGACTCCATGAACCACACGTGCGGATCATGAGAATCCCCCGCGCGGCTGATGTCGTGGCCGGATCGTCCACGTAGCGTCGCTCGCGTGAACTGGTTGATCTTCCTGGGGGCGGTGGCCGCCGTGGGCGTCGTGGTGTGGATCGCCGATCGCGTGGGGTGGATCGACCTGTCGAACAAGTCCACGCGCAGCGGCGGATCCGGAGGCATCGGCGGGATGCTGGACGAGGTGTTCGCGCCGACCCGCCACGAGACGGGGGCCGAGTACGAACGGCAGTCGCGCCTCCCGAAGGAGGCACCGTCACCGGCGGACGACGACCACGACCTGCTCAGCGGCAGCGTGCTCATCAAGGTGCCGACGGTGCGGAGCGCCGGTCGGCACGAAGCGCGACTCGGAACGCACGACCGGTCGTACTGACCGGACGGCGGTCACCGGCCGCTCGCCGTGCGCGTCAGCGCGTCGTGAGTTCCTGGTAGTCCGGGTGCCGCTCGATCCACGCGTGCACGTAGCTGCACTGCGCGACGACCCGTCGTGACGAGTTCGCGCGCACGTCGTCGAGCGCGTGCTGCACGAGGATCGACGCGTGCCCGCCGCCGCGGTGCGACGGGTCGACCTCGGTGTGGACGAAGCGGATCTCGTCGCCGTCGACCTCGTACGCAGCGAGGCCGATGACCTCGCCGTCCTCGACCAGGGAGTACTGCTGCTCGTCGGTGTCGTTGCGGACCTCGGGTGCTGCCATGCGCCGAGGCTACGCCGCGAGGCCGAGTCGCCGCTGGCTTCGCTGGCTGCGCTTGCTGCGCTGGCTGCGGTGGCTGCGGTGGCTGCGGTGGCTGCGCGGGGACCGGTGCGTCGCCGCCGGCTGCGGTCCGTGCGCCAGAATGGTCCCGTGCACACGGGAGACGACCGAGGCCCGGACCGAATCGTCCTCGGCGACGCCCTCGACGTGACCCCGGCGCTCGCCGACGGCATGTTCACCCTCGTGTACCTCGACCCGCCGTTCAACACGGGGCGGTACCAGCGGCGGCATGCTTCGTCTGCGGTGCCGAGCGCCGACGGGCCGGTTATGGGGTTCCACGGACGGACCTACGAGCGCGTCCGCGGTGACCTGATGCGGTTCGACGACCGGTTCGAGGACTACTGGACGTTCCTCGAGCCCCGGCTGATCGAGGCCTGGCGACTCCTCACCAGCGACGGCACCCTGTACCTGCACCTCGACTACCGCGAGTCGCACTACGCGAAGGTCCTGCTCGACGCGCTGTTCGGCCGCGAGTCGTTCCTGAACGAGATCGTCTGGGCCTACGACTACGGCGCCAAGTCCAAGTCGCGGTGGCCGACCAAGCACGACACGATCCTGGTCTACGTGAAGGACCCGTCGCAGTACTGGTTCGACTCGTCGGCGGTCGACCGCGAGCCCTACATGGCGCCGGGGCTCGTCACCGCGGAGAAGCGCGAGCGCGGCAAGCTGCCCACCGACGTCTGGTGGCACACGATCGTGTCGCCGACCGGCAAGGAGAAGACGGGCTACCCGACGCAGAAGCCCGAGGGCGTGCTGCGGCGGATCGTGCAGGCGTCGTCGCGCGAGGGCGACTGGGTGCTCGACTTCTTCGCCGGCAGCGGGACGACCGGCGCGGTGGCGTCGGCGCTCCGGCGGCGGTACGTGCTCGTCGACGACAACCCCGCCGCGGTCGAGGTCATGCGGAAGCGGTTGCCGGCGGCCTCGTTCGAGGTGGCGGATGCGGGGCCGGGTGGTCGTGCGGGCGAGGTGCCCGCGGGCTGACGGGCGCGGCGGCGGCGGTGGCGCGTAGGTGCATGCTCGGGTGCGCGCAAGTGGTGGCCGCGCGCGGGCGGCGGCGGCCTCGCGTGGGTGCATGCAGGTGCATCGTGCGACGTTCCACGAGGTGATCGACGCGTGTTCCGTCGGAACATGCACACGCACACGATGCGGGTGCATGCTGCGACGTTCCACGAGGTGATCGACGCGCGTTCTGTCGGAACATGCACACCTACCGAGGGCGCGCCGTGCAGTGCGACATCCTCGACGTCGTACGACATCGAGGACGACGCAACCGCGCGCCCGCAACAGTTGCACGCGCGCGGAAACGACAAGGTCGACGTCGTGCGACGTCGACCTTGTCGTTCCGAGTCGGCAGGGCCGACCTGCGCCCGCGCCTGCGTCTACTCGGCCGAGTGCCGCCCGTGCGGGTGCGCGTCGTCCGCGTCGTCCAGCCGGGAGGCGCGACTCGCCTCCGCAGCGTCGTCCCCGGTCGCAGGGGCGCCGGCGTCCACCACCGGGGCAGCGTGCGCAGCCCGGGTCCGGATGGCACCGGTCGTCGTCGGGGGCTCGTCGACCGGCGCAGCCGCCGAGTGGGCGCCGTGCGTCGTGGCGTCGGGCAGCGGCGCGCGGGTGCCGTCCGTGGCGACGTCGTTCGGCGGCACGTCGTTCGGCAGCACGTCGTTCGGCAGCACCGACACGTCTGACGATCCGGCCGCGCGTGCTGACCGGGGCTGGGCGGGCACGTCGGGCGAGGTCGGCACCGAGTCCGACGACGCGATCGCAGCCGAACCCGATCCGGCGCCGGCCGCACCGGCTGCCGCAGCGTCGGCGTCAGCGGTCCGTGCGGCGTCCGCCTGCTCCTGCAGCGCCGACGTCTTGCGCAGCGGCGGCACCCGGAAGAACCAGGTGAGCACGAATGCGAGCAGGATCACCGCGAGACCGACGTAGTACACGCGGACGGCCGAGTCGCTGAAGCCGACCAGGAACGGACGGGTGAGTCGCTTGTCCGCGCCGTTCAGGAACGAGGTGTCACTCGTCGCCGCGGAACCGGACGAACTCGCACTCGAGTCGCCGCTCTTCAGCTGCTTGATGAGCGTCGGGGCCACCTGGTCCACGACGTTCTCGCGTTGTGCCTTGTCCGAGTAGTCGACCTGCAGGGTGCCGTCGACGACGGTCGCGTTGGCCTTGGCCGCAGCCGTCTCGAGGGCCTGCTGCTCCGCGGCCGGCTTGGCGTCGTCGACCTGCTGGGCGATGACGGTGTCGGCTGCGGCAGCGGGGAGCTTGCCGGCCGCGACCTGCTGCTGCACGGCGGCCGTGACCTGCTTCGTGACGGCGGCGTCGGCGGCTTCCTTGGCCTGCACGGCGCCCTCGTTCAGGCCGTCCTGCACGTTCTTCTGCACGGGATCGACGATCTTCGTCCAGATCTGGTCCATCACGCCCTTGTTCTCGGAGGCGTTCGCGACCGAGGGGGTGAGTGCGGCGTTGAGGGCGCTCTTCAAGTCGGGCTCGTTCTGCATCGCCGCGGTGATGTTCGTCGGCATCAGGGTGAACAGGACGGACAGCAGCACGGCGGTGCCCATGGTTCCGCCGATCTGCCGGAAGAACGTCGCGGCGCTGGTGGCGACGCCGATGTCGCGAGGGGACACCGAGTTCTGCGCCGCGAGGGTCAGCGTCTGCATGAGCTGCCCGAGCCCGAGGCCGATGCCGAACATGCCGAGCATCAGGAACCAGAGGGGGCGGTCGGCGGTCAGGAAGGTCAGGACTGTGAAGCCGATGGCCGTGAACGCCGTGCCCGTGATCGGGAAGACCTGGTAGTTGCCGGTCCGCGAGATGATCTGGCCCGAGGCGATCGACGAGATCATCAGACCGAGCACCATCGGGAGCATCGCGAACCCGGACTCGGTCGGGGTGACGCCCTTCACGATCTGCAGGTACAGCGGGATGGTCAGCATCGCGCCGAACATGCCGAAGCCGACGAGCACGGACAGGATCGCGGACATCGAGAACACCCGCGAGCCGAACAGCTTCATCGGCAGGATCGCGTCGCTGCCCATCGCCCGTTCGACGATGATGAACGCGATCAGACCGGCTGCACCGATGCCGTAGCAGGCGAAGGCGCCGGGGGAGCTCCAGCCCCACTCGCGACCCTGTTCGGCGATGAGCAGCAACGGCACGAGGGTGACGATGACGAGCGTCGCACCCCACCAGTCGATCCGGGGCTTGCCACGGTCACCGAACTTCGGCAGGTGCAGGAACGTCAGCACCATGAACAGCGCGATGACGCCGATCGGCACGTTGATCAGGAACACCCAGCGCCAGCCGGAGATGAACAGCAGCTCGCTCGCACCGGCGAAGACGCCACCGACGAGCGGACCGATCACGGACGAGATGCCGAAGACGGCCAGGAAGTAGCCCTGGTACTTCGCCCGCTCGCGGGGCGCGAGCATGTCGCCCATGATCGCCAGCGGCAGGGACATCAGGCCACCGGCACCGAGACCCTGCAGCGCACGGAACCCGGCGAGCATGAGCATCGAGGTCGAGAACGACGCCGCGAACGAGCCGACGATGAAGATGCCGATCGCCGTGATGAACAGCGGCCGCCGACCGAAGATGTCGGAGAGCTTGCCGTAGATCGGCGTCGTCACGGTCGAGGCGATCAGGTACCCGGTGGTGACCCACGCCTGCTGGTCGAGGCCGTGCAGGTCGTCACCGATGGTGCGGATCGCGGTGCCGACGATCGTCTGGTCGAGGGCTCCGAGGAACATCCCGGCCATCAGGCCGTAGATCACCAACAGGATCTGTCGGTGGTTCATCACGACGTTGGACGCCGTGGTGGGGGCCGCGGGTGCGGTCGCCGTCTGGGTCATGAGCAGGGTCTCCCGGTACCGATGCGCTGGCGAAACGATTTTTGCGCTGCCTGCAAAGTTACATCTGCCGCAAGTGCTCGGTTGCTCAGGAGCGGCTTCCTGTGTGGATCGGCAGTCACGGTACGCCCGGATCGCGGGCTCGGTGACGGTCCCGGTCCACGGCCAGGAGGCCCGGCTCGGCCCCGTCAGACCGCTGCGGTCTCCACGATCCGGGTCACACCCCGTGCCGTCAGCGCCGCGGGGTCGGCTGCGGTCCGGCTCGTCACGACGGTCACGGCCTCGCCGGCGGCGCGCAGGCGGTGCCAGCGCTCGAAGACGGGGCCGCCCGGTGCCAGGTCCGCCCGACGGATCGGCAGGTCGGCCTCGTCGACGTCGACCACGACGGCACTCGTCCGCGGGGTCGGGATCGGGGCGGAGCGCCGTGCGTCGGCGACGACCTCGGCGTAGCGCCGGCCGAGTGGCTTCACGCGGTTGTCGACGTCGAGCAGGCCGAGCGAGTACTCCAGGTCCTTGAAGTCGCCCAGGTCGCGGGAGACGTCGTGGGAGCACCACCACGTGACCGCGTGCAGGCGTTCGGTGGTGAGGGCCGCGCCGACCGTGCGCTCGAGGAACTCGGGCATCTCGGACTCGGCGAGGTGCCGGTCGGGCGCCCCGACTTCCTGCAGCCAGACGGGTCGCTCGAGGTCGGTGGCGAAGGCGCGGGCGAGCTCGATCATCCACTCGGCGTGCCGGACGGATTCGTCGGAGAGTGCGCCGTACCGACCGGCCACCCCGTTGAAGATCCAGGAGTGCACGGTCGTGACGTCTCCGAGCCGGCTGGCGTGCGCCGGCACGAACGGGTGGCCGTCGCGGTACCAGAGGTGGTCGTTCTCGGAGTGCGTGACGACGTGCCGCGGGTCCTTGTCGCGGGGTGCGCCGAGCAGGGACTCGAGCCAGTGCGTCACCTGCGCGGTGTCGGCGGGCATCGCGGCGGGGTTCGGCGGCTGGAACTGGTTGAGCTCGTTGCCCAGGGTCAGCCCGGTGAAGTTCGGGCGGTCGCGCACCGCGTCGTACACGGCGGCGACCAGGGCGGCCTGCGCGTCGATCGCCGGCTGGTCGGTGAACATGTTGCCGTCGTGCCAGTTCACGAGCCACGCGGGAACGAAGTCGAAGCCGGACATGTGCCCCTGGACGACGTCGACACTGGCGTCCAGCCCGAACTCGGCGGCGATGTCGACCACCAGGGCCACGTCGTCGAGGGCCCGTCGGCGGATGAGCGTGCGGTTCGGCTGCAGGGTCGGCCACAGCGGGAACAGCCGGACGTGGTCGAGGCCGAGGGTGGCGATCGCCTCGAGGTCGCGGCGGATCGCTGATTCCTCCACCGACTGCCACTGGAACATCCAGTCGGTCGAGGGCACGTAGTTCACGCCGAAGCGCGTGGCGGTGGTCATCGGTCTCCTTCGGTCAGGGAACGGTGGCGGCGGCTGGGGCGGGGCCGGTCGAGCCGCGGACGTGCAGGGCGCGCCCACCGACCTCGGCATCGGTGACCTCGTCGCCGCGGACGAGTCGTTCGACCAGGGCGACGGCGGTGCGGGCGGACTCCTCGACGGGGGCGTCGAGGGCGGTCAGCGACGGGCGCACGATCGACGAGACCCACGAGTCCTCCCACGCGACGACGGACAGGTCCTCGGGCACGCGGACGCCGAGCTCGGGGGCGTGCGCGATCACCTCGGCCGCGATCGCCTCGCCGTCCAGGACGATCGCGGTGGCACGGTCGAGTCGGGCGAGCAGGTCGGCCACCGGGTCCTCGGCGTCGGCTCGCCACCCGAGCACGAGCGCGTCCACGCCCCGACGTGCTGCTGCGGCGGTGAAGCGGGTGTCGCGGGCGCCGGTGTGCGCGAGTGCCGGGCCGTCCCCGACGCGGGCGATCCGGCGGTGCCCGAGCGAACCGAGGTGGTCGAGCAAGGACTCGGTCGCGTCGGCGTCGCCCACCGTGACCGCCGGGACGGTGCTGCCGGGGATCGGTGCGCCGAGCATGACGGCCGGGGCCGCCAGGTGCTGCAGCATCGGGATGCGGGGGTCGTCGGTGCGGACGTCGACGAGCAGGAAGCCGTCGACCCGCTGCTCGGTCCACCACTGCCGGTAGACGGCGGCTTCGTCGTCGGCCTGCACGAGGGTGACGGACAGCGACCAGCCGATCGCGGCGAGGGGTTCGGTCAGCCCAGCGATCAGCCGCATGGTGAACGGGTCGCGCTGGAAGGTGTCGCGCGAGCGGGCGAGGACCAGCCCCAGACTGCGACCCGCGTTGCCGGAGAGCTTGCGGCTCGCCAGGTTCGGCCGCCAGTTCAGGTCGTCGGCGGCCTTGCGGATGCGGGTCGCGGTGGCGGCGGACACGTTCGGCCGCCCGTTGAAGACGTGCGAGACCGCCGAGGTCGAGACGCCGGCGCGCTTGGCGACCTGCGCGATGGTCACGCGGCGTCGGTCGACGGCTCCGGCGGTGGTGTCGCTCATGCCGTCGAGCGTAGAGGCTTGACCACCCCGTGTAAAGCGGTATACGTTGCTCGTCACCTGAAGTACACCGCTGTACCAAATGCATCGCGATCGCTCCACCATCCACTGCCAGGGAGGCACCGTGACGGACGGCATCAGTAGGCGCACCCTCATCGGAGCCGGGCTCGGCGCCGGCATCCTCGCGCCGATCCTGGCCGGGTGCAGCGCCCTCACCCCGGCCTCGAGCGGCCCCGGCACGCTGAGCGTGCACACCCAGCTCAGCGGCGCGGTCGCCGGCGCGCAGACGTTCACGGACGTCGTCGCCGCCTACCGTCGTCGCACGGACCGCAAGGTCGCCCTGCTCTCGAACGGGTCCGACCTGCCGATCGTCTTCGAGACGAGTTCCCTCGCCGGCAAGGAAGCCGACGTCGCGATCGTGAACATGGTCGGGCGGACGTTGTCCTGGACGGGTGAGGACGCCACGATCGACGTCTCCCGCTACCTCGACGAGTGGGGCCTGCGCGACAAGATCATCCCCGAGGCGCTCGAGGAGTGGACCGACGACCAGGGCCGGCTCCGGGCGTTCCCGTTCACCCGGACGAACTGGCCGGTGTCGTTCAACACGGCGCTGCTCGAACAGGCCGGTGTCAGCGAGATCCCGACGACCTCGGACGCGCTCATCGCCGCTGCCGACCGCCTGCGCTCCGCCGGCATCGGGCCGGTCACCGTCGGTGGGTCGGACTGGAGCGGGCAGAAGCTCCTCATGCAGGTGATCCAGGGGTTCGTGTCTCGGGACGAAGCGGCGAAGGTCTTCTCCACGGGCAGGATCTCGGAGAGCGCCGGTGCGGTCCGCGGCGTCGAGCACTTCGTCGAGCTCCGGGACGCCGGGGTCTTCGTGGACTCGGTGCAGGGCTTCACGTCGGACTCCGAACTGACGCAGTTCACCACCCGCAAGGCCGCGATCGTCCCCGCGATGTCCTCCGCCCTGGCACTGGTGTCGAAGGAACGCGCGAAGGAGGTGACGGTGGGTGGCTGGCCGGTCCCCTCGCAGCACGCCGCCATCGCGCACCCGAGCGTCATCAAGAGCTACAACGGGCACGGCATCTGGATCAGCGAGAACGGCCGGGCGAAGCTCGACCTCATCAAGCCGTTCGTGCAGTACCTGTACTCGTCGGCCGTGACGACCGAGTTCGTCCTCGACTCCGGCCGTGACATGAGCCGGATCACCGACACCGTCAGCCGCGACTTCCCGCTCGTCGCCCAGGCGTCGAAGCTCACCGACGACCAGGTCACCCCGGTGATGCTGCCCGACCTGCTCGTGCCCGACTCGGCGTACGAGCCGATGATCCGCGCGACCAGCCTGGCGTACGGCTCGGGAACCTCGGCCGACCGCATCATCGACCTCTTCGAGCGCGCCTACACGGCCGCCTGACCCACCCGACCCTGCGAGAAGGAGCTCCCCATGGCAGTGCTCGTCGAGGAACCACCCGTCCGGTCGGCGTCGACCCCGTCCGGGCCCGCCCGCCGCGGATCCCGCGCCGTCGGCAGCAGCCGCGGCAGCTTCCCGACCTTCGCGATCCCGGCGCTGGTCTGGTACGGCCTGTTCATGATCGGGCCGGTCGTCGCGATGATCGTGATCGCCTTCCTGAGTTGGCCCGGCATGCTCGTCTCGCCGACGTTCGCGGGGCTCGACAACTTCCGGGTGCTGTTCTCCGACGAGACGTTCTGGGCCGCGGTCCGGAACAGCACGGTGCAGATCGTGGTGGGGCTGCCGATCATGATCGTGCTGGCGTTCCTGCTCGCCTTCCACGTCGTGCAGAAGCCGCGCGGGCACAAGGTGCTCCGCTACCTGCTCTTCATCCCGGCGCTCATCTCGGCACCGGCCACGGCGATGATGTTCTACGCGATGCTCAACCCCGACGGTCTGGTCAACGGGGTGCTCGCGACGCTCGGCATCGGCGGCAAGGCCTGGCTGGCCGACCCCGCGACCGCCCTCGGCGCACTCATCGTCGTCGACCTGTGGGCCGGCATCGGGTACTCGGCGGTGCTCATCGCGAGCCGGCTCGACGGCGTCGACACCGAGGTCGTGCAGGCCGCGCGCATGGACGGCGCCGGATCGTGGCGGCTGGCATGGGGTGTGTACTGGCCGATCGCCCGCGACTTCATCGGGGTCGTGGCGATGCTGCAGTTCCTGTCGATGCTCTTCAGCTCGGCGCAGAACGTGCTCCTGCTGACCCAGGGCGGCCCGGGCACCGCGACCACGACGCTGTCGTACCTCGTGTACCAGAAGGCGTTCGTCGACACCGACCTCGGCTACAGCCAGGCCGTCGGCGTCGTCCTGTTCGTGCTCGGACTCGCCGGGATGTTCGTCATCCGCCGCGTCCTGCGCAAGACCCACTGACCGCCCGCCCCTGACCGACAGACCCCGGGAGACCACCATGGCGAAACCCACCGCCGGCATCCGGCTGCGTGACCGGATCGGCTCTATCACGAGCGGCACCGTGGCGTGGATCTACGCCGCCCTGCTGATCCTGCCCTTCTACTACTTCGTGGTGTCGTCGTTCAAGGACAACGACGGCATCTTCGAGTCCCCGTTGGCGCTGCCCGCGTCGTGGGACCTGTCGAACTTCACCGAGGCGATCCGCCAGGCTTCGCTCGGACCGGCCATCGCGAACTCGGCGATCACGACGGTGGCGGCCCTCGTGCTGACCCTCGTCCTCGCGCTGCCGGCGTCGTTCGCCCTCGCCCGGGCCACCGGCCGCGCCGGACGGATCGTCGAGGGACTGTTCTCGCTCGGGTTCCTCATCCCGTCGTTCGCGGCGCTGTTCCCGACGTTCCTGCTCGCCGCCGGGATGGGGCTGTTCCACACCCGGACGTTCCTCGTGCTCCTGCTGCCGGCGACCGCGATGCCCCTGGCCGTCGTGATCCTGACGCAGTTCATGCGGACGATCCCGCGCGAGCTGGAAGAGGCGGCGTCGATGGACGGCGCCTCGGCGTGGCAGGTGATGCGCCAGGTGTACCTGCCGATCTGCATCCCGGGCATCGCCACGGTGCTGCTGCTGAACTTCCTGTCGTTCTGGAACGAGTACCTGTACGCCCTGGTGCTCATCGGGCCGGACACTGCGCAGCGGACGATCCAGGTGGCGCTCCCGACGCTGAAGGTCGACGCCGGCACCGACTACGGGATGCTCATGGCCGGCACGCTGTTCACACTGTTGCCGGTGTACCTCGTGTACTCGATCCTGCAGCGCCAGATGCAGCGTGCCCTGGTCTCCGGAGCGATCAAGGGATGAGCGAGCACCCGACCGAGCACCCAACCGAGCACTCGACCGGGCGCCAGACCGCGACCAGCCTCGACGTCCGCGCCCGCATCGGCCAGCTCAACCAGCGCCTGAAGGGCTGGGAGGCCATCCGCTGGGTCGACGGTCGCCCGCGGATCACCGACGTCCTGCGCGCCGAGGTCGACCGGTGGGGCGGCATCGGCGCGGTCTACGGCGTGCTCCGCGCCGACCCCTGGTCCGGTGTGCACTGGGGCAACGGCATCCCACCCGAACGCTCCGCCGAGGCCTACGCCGCCGTGCAGGACCACGTCGTCGCACACAGTGACGGCGGCGTCCCCACGCTCTTCGTGGAAGAGGTCCCGCACGGGCTGCAGGCCCTCGGCGGCACGACGGTGCCGGTGAACCTCGCGCTCGGCACCGCGATGGACGAGCAGCTCGTCGAAGACCTCGCGGCCGCTGTCGCCGCCGAGGTCAGCGCCCGCGGCACCCACGTCGCCCTCGTCTCCGGGCTCGACGTCCTGCGCGACCCCCGGTGGGGCCGGAGCGAGGAGTGCTGGTCCGAGGACGCCGGGCTCGCCGCGATCATGGTCGCGGCCACCGTCCGGGGCATGCAGGGCGGCGGTCCGGGTCCGATCGACGACCGGCACGTCGCGGTCGTCGCGAAGCACCTGGCCGGGCAGGGTGCCGGCATCGGTGGGCGGAACGGTTCCGGTGCCCCGATCGGCCGCCGCGAGCTCGCCGAGGTGCACCTGCCGCCGGCCCTCGCCGCGGCACGCGAACACGTCGCCGGGTTCATGGCGGCGTACAACGACGTCGACGGGGTGCCGTGCTGCGGCAACCGCGACCTGCTCACCACCACGATCCGCGACGCCTGGGGCTGGGACGGGCTCGTGATGGCCGACGGCACCGCCGTCGACCGGCTGCGCGACGTCACCCCGGACCCGGCCTCGGCGGCGGCGCTCGCGCTCCGTGCCGGGGTCGACCTGAGCCTGTGGGACGAGGCCTACGCGCACCTCGACGAGGCGCTGGACCGGGGCCTGATCAGCACCGACGACCTCGACCAGGCGGTGGAGCGCGTGCTCGCCCTGAAGCGCCGCGTCGGCCTGCTCGCGACGCCGACACCGGCACCACCGACGACACCGGCACCACCGACGACACCAGCACCAGCACCAGCACCGACGCGCGCCGAGCCGCCGGAACGCGCGACCATCGCGCTCGCTGAACGCGCCGCTCACCGCGCCGTGGTCGCCCTGGGTGGTGCACTGCCCGCGATCGCACCCGACGCCGTCGTCGCCGTGGTCGGCCCGAACGCCGACGACGTCGACGCCCTGCTCGGCGACTACTCACCCCCGAGGCCGCCCGTCGACCCCGGAGCGTCCACCGTCCGCTCCGCCCTGGAGGCCCGGCTCGGCCCCGCCCGGATCCGCACCACCCGGGGCAGCGGGCTCCGACAGCCCCTGCCGGGCCCCGACGGGCTCCTCGCGGTCCGCACGGCGCTCCTCGGCGCCGACGTCGCGGTGGTGGTGCTCGGCGGCTCGAGTCGTCGCGCGTACGACGACGGCTTCGAGGACAACGGCGCCGTCAGTGGTCCGGCACCGGACACCACGAACGGCGAGGGGGTCGACCTGGCCTCGATCGCCGTGCCCGAGGCGCAGCTCGACGTGCTCCGCGCCGCCCGCGAGGGCGGTCTGCCGGTCGTCGCGGTCGTCGTCGACGGTCGACCACGGGTCCTGACCGAGGTGCTCGCCCTGGCCGACAGCGTGCTCGTCGTGCCGTTCCCGGGGCCCTCCGGCGGTCGAGCCGTCGCGGACGTGTTGTTCGGTGCCCCGGCCGAGGGGCGACTCCCCGCGACCTGGCCCGGCGCCGACGGCGTCCTGCCCGTGGCGCACGACGAGCGCCTCGAGACGGCACGGGGCTACGTCGACGTGACCAGCCGCTCGACCGTGACCGGTGCGCCCGGTCCGGGTGACGGGGTGGACGTCCGCCTGGCGGAGGGGAGCGACGCGGTGACTGCTGTGCGCCTCCTGGCCGGGGGGACGGTGACCGTGCCGGTGACGGTGCGCAACACGTCGGACGCACTCCGTCGGGTCTCGGTGCCCCTGTGGGGGCGGCGGCGTGAACCCGGTGTCCGTCCGCGGCGACGACGACTACTCGCCCTGGTGACGGTCGACGTGCCCGCCGGTGGGACCGTCGACACCGCGTACGCGCTCGGACTCGATGCGCTCGGCACGTGGGACGCTGGTCTCCGGCTCGGTGCACGGCCGCTCGAACTCGACTGCTGGACGGACGACGTGCTCGATCCACCCGGGTCGACGCGGACCGTCCGCGTCACCGACGGACAGGAGTCAGTGCGATGGGTGTCGTGACGCAGACGCAGCTCGAGGAGATCACGCCGACGCTGGTGGCGGCCGCCGACCGGGTCCGGGCCGCGGTCGGCACCGAGGTCGGCGACCGCGTGGAGCGCGCGCTGGTCCGCACGCTGCGGGACACGATCTCGATCGACGACGACGGCGCCTTCGTGATCACGGGGGACATCCCGGCGATGTGGCTCCGCGACTCGACGACGCAGATGACGCCGTACCTGCGGTTCGTGGCGGACGACCCGGCGCTCGCGGAGCTGCTCTGGGCGGTGGTGCGGCGGCAGTTCCGGCTGATCGAGCACGACCCGTACGCGAACTCGTTCAACCGCGAACCGAACGGCGCGCACTACGACCCCGACGACCTGAACGCCGACCCGCTGGTGTGGGAGCAGAAGTACGAGGTCGACAGCCTGGCCTACCCGGTGACCTTCGCGCACGCGCTGTGGCGGGCGACCGGGTCGACCGCGGTGCTCGACGAGCGGGCCCACCGGGTGTTCCGCACGATCGTCACGCAGTGGCGGGCCGAACAGGACCACGAGGCCTCGGCCTACCGGTTCGTCCGCGACGGGGCGATCCCGACCGAGACCCTCGCGCGCGACGGCCGCGGCACCCCGATCGCGGTGACGGGCATGACGTGGTGCGGGTTCCGCCCGTCGGACGACGCCTGCACGTACGGCTACAACGTGCCGGCGAACCTGTTCGCCGCCGAGGCGCTGCTCGCCGTCGCCGCCATCGCCAGGGACGTCTGGTCCGACACCGGCCTGGCGGACGACGCCGACGTGCTGCGCGCGAGCATCCAGGACGGCGTCCGGCAGCACGGCGTCGTGCCCGGGCCGGCGGGCGAGGACGTCTACGCCTACGAGGTCGACGGGCTGGGCGGCGTGCTGCTCATGGACGACGCGAACACCCCGTCGCTGCTGTCCCTGCCGTTGTCGGCGCCGTCGGTGCTCGACGACTCGGTGTGGGCGGCGACGCGGGACTTCGTGCTGTCACCGGCCAACCCGTACTGGTTCAGCGGCACCGCGGCGGCCGGCGTCGGCAGCCCGCACACGGTGCCGCAGCGGGTGTGGCCGATCGCCCTGGCGGTCGAGGGGCTCGTGTCCGGGTCGCCGGCGCGTCGCCGGGAACTGCTCGACGTGCTCGTGGCGACCGACGGCGGGACCGGCGACATGCACGAGTCGTTCGACGTCGAGGACCCGGCGCAGTTCTCGCGCCCGTGGTTCTCGTGGGCCGACGCGATGTTCTGCGAACTGGCACTGGCGGCGGCCGAGGACTGAACCTCGACCGCCGCCAGTGCGGGACCTGCGGGTGATCGACTAGGCGCCGAGTGCGGCGTCCACGATCTCCTTGGCCTCGCGCTGCACCTGCTCCAGGTGCTCCTGCCCGACGAAGCTCTCGGCGTAGATCTTGTAGACGTCCTCGGTGCCGGACGGCCGTGCGGCGAACCAGGCGTTGTCGGTGACGACCTTGACGCCGCCGACGGCCGCGTCGTTGCCGGGAGCCTTCGACAGCTTCGCGGTGATCGGGTCGCCCGCCAGGGTCTCGGCGGTGATGGCGTCGCCGTCGAGCTTCGACAGGCGGGCCTTCTGCTCCTTCGAGGCAGCGGCGTCGACGCGCTGGTAGACCGGGTCGCCGAAGCGCTCGGTCAGCTCGACGTACAGCTGCGAGGGGGTCTTGCCGGTGACGGCGACGATCTCGGACGCCAGGAGCGCCAGGATGATGCCGTCCTTGTCGGTCGTCCACGCCGTGCCGTCGGTGCGCAGGAACGACGCGCCGGCCGACTCCTCGCCACCGAACGCGACGGAACCGTCGATCAGGCCGGGCACGAACCACTTGAAGCCGACCGGGACCTCCCACAGACGGCGTCCGAGCGACTCTGCGACGCGGTCGATGATGCTCGACGACACCAGGGTCTTGCCGATGGCGGCGTCGTCGCGCCAGGCCGGACGGTGTGCGTAGAGGTACTCGATCGCGACGGCGAGGTAGTGGTTCGGGTTCATCAGGCCGCCGTCGGGCGTGACGATGCCGTGCCGGTCGGAGTCGGCGTCGTTGCCCGTCAGGACGTCGAACTCGTCCTTGTGCGCCAGGACCGAGGCCATCGCCGAGGGGCTCGACGGGTCCATCCGGATCTTGCCGTCCCAGTCGAGCGTCATGAACGACCAGGTCGGGTCGACGTCCGGGTTCACGACGGTCAGGTCGAGGCCGTAGTGGTCGCGGATGAGGTTCCAGTACGGCAGCGATGCACCACCGAGCGGGTCGGCGCCGATCTTCACCCCGGCACGCTTGATCGCGGCGATGTCGATGATGTTCTCGAGGTCGGCGACGTAGGTGTGCAGGAAGTCGTAGCGGTCGGGGGTGGCGTGCTCGGTGCGCTGCACCTCGGTGTTGCCGCCCTCGATGATCGCGTTCGCTCGGTTGGCGATCCAGCTCGTGGCGTCGCTGTCGGCGGGGCCGCCGTGCGGCGGGTTGTACTTGAAGCCGCCGTCGCGGGGCGGGTTGTGGCTCGGCGTGATGACGATGCCGTCCGCCGTGTCGGGGTTGCCGGCGCGGTTGTAGCGGATGATCGCGTGGCTGAGCGCGGGGGTCGGCACGTAGCCGTTGTCGCTGTCGGCCAGGACGTGCACGCCGTTGGCGGCCAGGACCTCGAGCGCGGTGCGCTCGGCGGGGCCGGACAGGGCGTGGGTGTCGCGCCCGATGAAGAGCGGGCCGTCGGTGCCCTGCGACTGCCGGTACTCGACGATCGCCTGCGTGATCGCGGCGATGTGGGTGTCGTTGAAGGCGGAGTCGAGCGAGGAGCCGCGGTGGCCGGAGGTGCCGAACACGACCTGCTGCTCGGCGACGGAGACATCGGGCACACGGTCGTAGTAGGCGGCGACGAGCGCGTCGATGTCGACGAGGTCGTCTGCGGTCGCGGGGGTGCCGGCGCGGTCGTTCATGGGTCCATCCTGGCATCGCGCACCCGGAGGCGTCCGGCCGGCGCACAGCCGGGGCCGCAGAGCGCGGCCGGAGCCGTGTCCGCCGACCGGGGCGACGGCACGGCTCAGGCGGTGCGGAAAGAGCCGGTCGCCGTGCGGAACGAGCCGGTGGCCGTGCGGGTGGAGGCGGTCCAGGTGGCGGGACGCGAACGCTGCGCGTCGGTGAAGCGCCCGAGGCGCCCGGTGATCGGTGCGCCCGTGTACGTGCCGACCGAGTCCGTGGTGCGGGTACCGGTGAAGGACCCGCGCTCGTCACGGTCGCGGAGTCCGGACACGAAGGTGCCGCCGAGCGGGAAGGTGCTGTTCGTCATGGGCCCGACCGTACGTGACTGTCTTGCATGATGCAAAACAACTGCACGAACGTGCGTGTTCAGGCCAGGAGCTCGCAGAAGCTCCGGCCCGCGACCGTCCAGCTCTGCCGTGCCACGAGACCGGCGTCCGCCGCGTGCCGGTGCAGCGCGTCGAGTCCGACCTCGGCCCAGGGGAACCCGGCGCTCTCGTGGCCGTCGGCGTCCATGACGCGGGCGGTGTACACGCGGTCGGCCAGCGGGTCGGGGTTCGTCTCGACGATGACCCGGCCGCCGGCGCGGACGATCTCGCCGCAGCGCTCGAGCAGTGCCGCGGGGTCGCCGCCGATGCCGATGTTGCCGTCGATGACCAGGGCGGTGTCCCAGTGCCCCTCGTCGGGGACCGCGTCGAACACCGACCCCTGGATCGCGGTGCCACCGGACCGCTGCGCGATCGCCACGGCCTCGGCGGAGACGTCCACGCCGAGTGCGGGGATGCCGCGGTTGCGGGCAGCGACGAGCATCCGCCCGGGGCCGCACCCGATGTCGATCACGGGACCGTCGGCGTCGTCGAGCAGCGAGCGGTCGACCCGGTCGGCCGCGGCGCTCCACCGGCCGACGTCCATCGTCGTGACGACGTCGGGGCGGTCCGGGTCGGTCAGACGGAGCCGTCCGTCCGAGCGCAGGGCCCGGGCGTAGGGCTCGCCGCCGCCGGCGCCGAAGGAGACGGGTGCGTGCATGGTCATCGGAGACTCCCCGCGGTCTCGGCACGGAGTGCCTGGGTGAAGCCGGAGTCCGGCGCGAGTTCGGCGACGCGTTCGGCGTCGGGCATCGTGTCGACGTCGAGCAGTTCGCCGAGGATCCCGACGTCGAGGCCGGCGTCGGTCAGGCGGGCGAGCTGGACGGCGCCGGTGTCGTCCTGCGACATCGGGACGCCGCGCAGCAGGTCGCCGGTCGGGGCCTGCAGGTACAGCGACCAGAAGCCGCCGTCCTCTGCGGGACCGAACCACGCGTCGCGCTCGGGCTGGTCGAACACCGGGGCGAGCGCGTCGGTGGACACCTGCGGGGTGTCCATCCCGACGAGCAGCAACGGGCCGTCGATCGCGTCGAACAGGAACCCGAGGCGCTCGTCCAGCCCGCCGCCCGGCTGGTGGAGGACGTCGAAGCCGTCGGCCGACTCCGGGACGACGTCACCATCGAAGAACAGCACGCGGCGCTCGGCGGCCAGGGCGCGGACGGTCGACAGGGTGTCGGCGAGGCTCGCGGACGCCACACGGGCGGCACCCTCGGGGGAGAGCGCCGGGGTCAGCCGGGTCTTCACCTTGCCGGGCAGGCACTCCTTCGCGACCACGGCCACGGTGATTTCGGCGGTCATGCGCGCGTCCCCTCGACCGAGGCGGTGACGGGGGCGGAGTCGGCCCGTGCCGCGGCACCGGCCGCGGCGGTGGAGCCGGCCACGTGGCGGACGGGCGCCGGTGCGACGACCCGGACACGGGCCTCCCGGCGGTACGCGCGCAGCAGGCGGGTCATGTCGCGGACCGCGTTGACCGTGCCACGGAGCGTCCCGGTCACCTTGCTGTCGCCGATGCGCTGCGCGTAGCCGATGTCGGACTCGTCGACGCGCCAGCCCGCCGCGTGCGCGGCCAGGACCATCTCGAGCGGGTAGCCGCTACGGCGGTCCTGCAGGTCCAGGGCGACGAGGTCCTCGCGGCGCATGACGCGCATCGGACCGAGGTCGCGCAGGCGGTAGCCGGTCGCGCGGTGCATGAGGACGGCGAGGACGCGGTTCGCGAACCGCGCGTGCGGCGCCCAGGCGCCCTTGCTCGTCGGGACACGTCGTCCGAGCGCCAGGTCGACGCGGCCGCTCGCGACGCGGTCGACCAGCGGCGGCAGTTCGGCGGGGTCCATCGAGGCGTCCGCGTCGCAGAAGGCGACGAAGTCGGCGGTGGCGGCGGCGACGCCCGCAGCGCAGGCGGAGCCGAAGCCCTTCACCGGTTCCGTGACGACGAGGGCGCCGTGCGCGCGGGCGACGTCGGCGGAACCGTCGGTCGATCCGTTGTCCACCACGATCGCGCGGTAGCCCTCCGGCAGGCGAGCGATCACCTTCGGCAGGGCATCGGCCTCGTCGAGGCACGGGAGGATGACGTCGACACTCATGTCCGTCATTCGGTGCCGGTCGTCAGATCGACGGGTCTGTCCTGTCATGCACTCGACGTAACACGACGACGCGCGCCGGGGTACAGGAAAGTTGTACCCGCTGGTCAGTCAGCGCGTGTTTTCCGGGTCGGGTCCCCAGAACGGGGGACGGGCGGACGGGAGGCCCGTGGCGCGTGTTCTGGTCGGGTCGCGTCCGCCGCGCGGTCGCGCTGGGCGCGGTGCGGGCGCGGTGGGCGCGGTGCGCGCGGTGCGCGCGGTGCGCGCGGTGCGCGCGGTGCGCGGTTCGTGAGCAGGAATGGTCGGGTCGCGTCCGGCGACCCGACCATTCCTGCTCACGAAGCGGGGCTACTGGACGGCGCTCCGGAGGGGGGCGGTGGCGAAGTCGCGCATGCCGGCTACGAAGTCGACCTCGGCGCGCCAGCCGAGCTCGGCGGCGATGCGGTCCGAGCTCGCCGTGACGTGGCGCACGTCGCCCAGGCGGTACTCGCCCGTGACGACCGGTTGCGGACCGCTGGGTCCGGCGATCGCCGCGGCCATGTCGCCGATCGTGTGCACGACGCCGGACCCCACGTTGTACGCGCGGAACGAGTCGGCGGGCTGGTCGGCGGTCGCGGCGATCGAGGCGGCGTTCGCTCCGGCGACGTCGTCGACGTGCACGAAGTCGCGGCGCTGGGCGCCGTCCTCGAAGACGCGGGGGGCCTCACCGCGGGCCAGCGCCGAGCGGAACAGTGACGCGACACCGGCGTAGGGGGTGTTCGCGGGCATGCCGGGTCCGTAGACGTTGTGGTACCGCAACGCGACCGCCCGGCCGCCCGTCGCGCGTGCCCAGCTCGAGGCCAGGTGCTCCTGCGCGACCTTCGTCTGCGCGTACACGTTGCGGGGGTCGAGCGCGGCGGACTCGTCGATCAGGCCGGGCAGCAGGGGGTGGCCGTCCGGGCCGATCGGGTCGAAGCGACCGGCGTCGAGGTCCTCGCGGCGGCGGGCCGGCGGCCGGACGGGCTCGCCGTCGGACGTCGTGTACGCACCCTCGCCGTAGACGACCATCGAGCTCGCGACGACGAGTCGCCCGATGTCGTGCCGGTCCATGCCCGCGAGGACGTGGGCGGTGCCGGCGTCGTTCGACGAGACGTAGTCGGGGGCGTCCTGGAAGTCGACGCCGAGGCCGACCTTGGCGGCCTGGTGGCAGACGACGTCGACGCCGTCGAGCGCGGCGTCGAGCGAGACCCGGTCGCGGACGTCGCCGTGCACGAACTCGATGCCCTGCTGCTGGTGGGCCCGCACGACCTCGCCGGGGTCGCCGTGGACGTCGTCGCGGAGGGAGTCGAGGACGCGGACCTCGTGTCCGTCGGCCAGCGCGCGGCGGACGATCGCGGAGCCGATGAAGCCGGCGCCGCCGGTGACGAGCAGGCGGGTCATGCGGTGGGGTCCGTGATGACGGCGGGGCCCGTGCTGGCGGCGGTGGGCTGGGTCTGCACGATGCTGGCGCTGGCGCTCGCCGGGACGAGTTCGCGCGGCGTGAAGTCGGCGGGGATCGCTCCGACGATCTCGCCGATGGCGCGGACGATCACCTCGTTGGCGCGGGCGAGACGTTCCATCACGAGGGCGTGGGTGACGGGTGCGCCGGCGTCGTCGGCCGCGTCCGCGGTGGCCGCTGCGTCCGCCGTGGCCGCGTGGGCGGCCGCTGCGGCGGCTTCGTCCTCGGTCGGGGCCAGGCCGGCGTCGGCGTCGGTGACGAACGACAGGTTGACGGTCGCGATGCCGAGCTCGGCGGCGAGCGGGACCTCGGGGGTCATCGTCATGTTGATGGTGTGCCCACCGGCCTCGCGCAGCCAGACGGACTCGGCGCGCGTCGAGAACCGGGGGCCCTGGATGACGACGCACGTGCCGGTCGGACGGAACGGCACGTCGAGGGCGGCGATCGCGTCGACCGCGGCACGGCGCAGCGTCGGGTCGAACGGGTCGGCGAACGACAGGTGCTGGACGTCGTCCTCGAAGAACGTGTCCGCGCGGCCGAAGGTGCGGTCGATGAGCTGGTCGGTCACGACGAAGGTGCCCGGGGCGTAGTCGGGGTGCAGGCCACCGACGGCGCTCGAGGACACGATCGCCCGGACGCCCAGGGAGCGGAGCGCCCAGAGGTTCGCGCGGTGGTTGATGCGGTGCGGGGCGACGGAGTGCTCGCGACCGTGCCGGGTGAGGAACGCGACGCGGCGTCCGGACATCGTGCCGATGCTGATCGGGCTCGACGTCGGGCCGAACGGCGTCGGCACGTCCAGCTCCTCGGCGGTCCCCTCCTCGAACAGCTGGTAGAGGCCGGAGCCCCCGATGACACCGATCGTCACGGCTTCGTCGTTCTCCACAGGTCCTCCGAAAGGTCGTCGGCGCTGTCTGCGCGCTGGATACGCTACTGACGCCGGCCCCGGACGAACCGGGAGCGGCGACACCATCCCTGTTCGGAGGCACCTGTGCGAACGATCGGTCAGCACCGCGACGACCTGGCCGTGCTGCTCGCGCCGGTCCTGGCGGGCCTCGGGGCTGCATCGTGGCGGATCGACGACCTGGCCGTCGACGGCCGTGCCGGTCACGGGCACCGCGTGCTCGCTGCGCCCGTCGCCGCTCCGGTCCCGTTGCCGCCCTTCGACAACAGCCAGATGGACGGCTTCGCGGTCCGGGTGGCCGATGCCGGGCAGGACGTCCGGGTGGTCGCGCCGATCCCCGCCGGCGTGGTGCCCGCGCCGCTCTCCACCGGCACCGCTGCACCGATCATGACCGGCGCGCGGATCCCGGACGGCGCAGATGCGGTCTTCCCGGTTGAGTCGACGTCGCCGGGGTCCTTCCCGGCTGCGCTCGACCTGGGGCACGTCACGGTGCCGTCCGACCTCGCGCCGGGCACCTTCGTCCGTGGGACCGGCAGCGACCTGGCCCTCGGTGCGTCCATCGCGCCGACCGGTGCGCCGATCACCCCAGCCCTGCTCGGTGCGCTCGCGTCCGCCGGAGTGTCCACCGTGCAGGTTCGTCGACCACTGCGGGTCCTCGTGGTCTCGACGGGGTCCGAGCTGCAGGGCGCGGACACGGCCGCAGCGACGATCGGAGACGCGAACGGCATCGCGCTGCAGGCGGCGCTCGCCGAGGTCGGTGCTTCGTCCCGCAGGGTCCGGGTCCCCGACGACGTGGAAGCGTTCGTCTCCGAGCTCGACGACGCCGTGGGAGATTGGGCCGACCTCGTGCTCACCACCGGGGGCATCAGTGCGGGCGCGTACGAGGTCGTGCGGCAGGCACTCGAACCCCGCGGCCTCGCCGTGACCCCGGTCGCGATGCAGCCCGGCGGGCCGCAGGCGTTCGGCAGTGTCGTGCTCGCCGGTCGACCGGTGCCCGTCGTGTCGTTCCCCGGCAACCCCGTCTCCGCGCTCGTCTCGTTCGAGGTGTTCCTCCGTCCGCTGCTCGCGCCCCTCGTCGGGGTGCCGGCCGACCGCCCCGAGCTGCACCTGCCCGCTGCTTCGGCTGCGCAGTCACCGGGTGGCAAGCACCAGGTGCGGCGTGGCCGGGTGGCCGACGGGGTGGTCCACTTCGTGGGCGGACCGAGCTCCCACCTGCTCGCGCACTACGCCGCCGCCACGCACCTCGTCCACGTCCCGGTGGGGGTCGACGCCGTCGAACCCGGTGACGTCCTGACCGTCTGGAGTCTCCGATGACCGAACCCGCCGAACCTTCCGAACCGTCCGATCAGTCGGGTCCGTCCGAGCAGGCCGATCCGTCCGACGCGGCCGAGCTGTCGCACGTGCGCGCCGACGGGTCCGCGCACATGGTCGACGTGTCCGCGAAGGACGTCACTGACCGCTCGGCGACCGCCACCGCCACGCTCGTCACCCGGCCCGACGTCGTCGCCCGCATCCTCGACGGCTCCCTGCCGAAGGGCGAGGTCATCGGCACCGCCCGCATCGCCGCGATCATGGCCGTGAAGAAGACCTCCGACCTCATCCCGCTCTGCCACCCGCTCCCCATCGCCGGGGTGCAGGTCGACATCACCGGCGCCGACGACCGCGTGCTGATCGAGGTCTCGGTCCGCACCACCTCGCGCACCGGCGTCGAGATGGAAGCGCTGACCGGCGCGAGCGTCGCCGCGCTGACCGTGTACGACATGGTGAAGGCCGTCGACCGGGCGGCCGCGATCACGGAGGTCCGTGTGCTCGAGAAGCACGGCGGTCGGTCCGGAGACTGGAGCAACCGATGACCTCGCAGCCGACCAGGGGCCGTGCCGCCGTCGTGGTGGTGTCCACGCAGGCTGCCGCCGATCCCGCACTCGACCGCACCGGGCCCGTCATCGCAGGGTGGCTGCGCGAGCGGGACTTCACCGTCGCCGAGCCCGTGATCGTCCCCGACGGCGGGGCGATCACCGAGACCGTGACCGCCGAACTGCTGGCCGGGGCCAGGATCGTCATCACGACCGGGGGCACCGGCGTCACCCCGACCGACCGGACGCCCGAGGCCGTCGCGCCGCTCATCGACCTGGAGCTGCCCGGCGTCCTCGAAGAGGTCCGTCGTCGCGGGCTCGCGGGGGCCGGGCCGACCGCCCTGCTGAGCCGCGGCATCGCCGGCATCAGCACCGGCGGATCCCTGATCGTCACGCTGCCCGGGTCGCGCGGCGGGGTGGCGGACGGACTGGCGGTGCTCGACGGGCTGGTCGATCACGTGCTCGCGCAGGTGCACGGCGAGGGCCACGCGCCGCGGAGTGCGTCATGACCGCTGCGCCGGCCCCGTCCCCGGCACCGGACGCGCGCGTCGTCCTCGCTGACGTCGTCGACCGGGGGATCACCGTCGACGAGGTCTCCGCCGTCGTCGCCACCGACCGGGACGGTGCCGTCGTCACCTTCGCCGGCGTCGTCCGCGACCACGACGGCGGCAAGGGCGTCACTGCGCTCGACTACGAGCGGCACCCCTCCGCCGACGACGTCATCGCCGAGGTCGCCCGCACCGTCGCCGACGCCCACCCCGACGTCCGGATCGCCGTGCTGCACCGCGTCGGGTCGCTCGGCATCGGGGACGTCGCGCTGGCCGCAGCCGTGGCGTCGTCGCACCGGGCGCAGGCGTTCGCAGCGTGCGGGGAGCTGGTCGACCTGGTGAAGGAGCGTGTGCCGATCTGGAAGCACCAGCGGTTCACCGACGGCACGGACGAGTGGGTCGCGGCGTTGTAGGACGCCGACCCTGTGCGACTTCGCAACTGCGACGCTCGTTCGGGGCATGGTGAGACTCCAAGCGGATCCATAGAATCGCGAACATGAGCGTTCTGCTGCCCGGGATCACCGTCATCCTGCTGGTCTTCGCCCTGATCGACATCCTGACGAAGAACGACGACCAGATCCGCGGACTCCCGAAGATCGCGTGGGTGATCCTCGTGATCCTGGTCCCCGTCGTCGGCAGCATCGTCTGGTTCGCCATCGGCCACGACTGGGCCCCGGGCGAGCGGAACCACGGCCGCTACATCGAACCCGCCCGTCACGAGGACCGGTACGCCACCCTCGGTGATGCCCGGAACGCCCACGGAGCCAAGCGCATCAGCGGCACGGAGCAGGAGCTCGCCGAACTCGAGCGCGAGATCGAGTACTGGGAGGCGCAGGCTCGCCTGAAGCGCGCGAAGGAAGCCGCCGGCGAGGGCGACGCCGCTCCCGCGAGCTGACGTACCCGACTGCCGGAGCCGAACCGGCCCCGGTGAGCTGACCCGCGCCTCCAGGCCGACGCGCCGTCGCACCGACGCGACGGGCGCACCGTGCGCGGTCGGTCGGTCGGTGCGAGGTTGTGCGCTCCGTGCGCCGCTACAACCTCGCACCGAGCGGTCAACCTCGCACCACTCGAACAAGCCCGCACCGTGCGCCCGACCCCGCCCCGGCCCCACGACCCGAATCACCGCCCCGCACCGACCACCCCGCCACGCCGCCTACCCTTGACGCGTGGCTCATCTCCTCGGCGCCGAGAACCTGCATCTCGAGTTCCCCACCAAGGTCGTCTTCGACAACGTCACCCTCGGCATCGACGAGGGGGACCGGATCGGCGTGGTCGGACGCAACGGCGACGGCAAGTCGACCCTGCTCGCGCTGCTGTCCCAGCGCCTCGAACCCGACGACGGCCGAGTCACGCACCGACGCGGGCTGACCGTCGGCTACCTGGACCAGCGCGACATCCTGCCCGAGGGCGCGACCGTCGGCAGCACCGTCGTCGGCGACCTCGAAGAGCACGAGTGGGCCGGCGACCCGAAGATCCGCGACGTCATCGGCGGTCTGGTGTCGGACATCCCGTGGGACGTCAGCGTCGACGAGCTGTCCGGTGGCCAGCGCCGCCGCGTGGCGCTCGCGCGGCTGCTCGTCGGTGACTGGGACGTCCTCTTCCTCGACGAGCCCACGAACCACCTGGACGTCGAGGGCATCCAGTGGCTCGCCGAGCACATCAACCGCCGCTGGTCGTCGAACCAGGGCGGGATGGTGGTCGTGACGCACGACCGGTGGTTCCTCGACGCGGTGTCGACCGACACGTGGGAGGTCCACGACGGCGTCGTCGACCCATTCGAGGGCGGCTACGCGGCGTACATCCTGCAGCGCGTCGAGCGCGACCGGCAGGCCGCGGCGAGCGAGCAGCGCCGCCAGAACCTGGCCCGCAAGGAGCTCGCGTGGCTGCGCCGCGGCGCTCCGGCCCGGACGAGCAAGCCGAAGTTCCGCATCGACGCGGCGAACGCCCTGATCGACGACGTCCCGCCGATCCGCGACACGGTCGCGCTCGCGAAGACGGCGACCGCCCGCCTCGGCAAGGACGTCGTCGACCTGCTCGACGTGAGCGTCTCGTTCGACGGCACCCAGATCCTGGACCGCATCGAGTGGCGCATCGCACCGGGGGAGCGGACCGGCATCCTCGGCCCGAACGGCGCCGGCAAGTCGACGCTGCTCAACCTCGTCTCCGGCACGCTCGCGCCGACGAGCGGCCGGGTGAAGACCGGCAAGACCGTGCAGGTCGCGATCCTCGACCAGCAGCTCGCCGACCTGGCGCAGTTCGCGAACGACCGCGTGCGCGAGGTCGTCGCCCGCAAGAAGACGAGCTACGTCGCCGACGGCAAGGAGATGACGCCGGCGCAGCTGCTCGAACGCCTCGGCTTCACGGCGGAGCAGCTCTCAACGCCCGTCAAGGACCTGTCCGGTGGCCAGAAGCGCCGCCTGCAGCTCATGCTCATCCTGCTCGACGAGCCGAACGTGCTGATCCTCGACGAGCCCACGAACGACCTCGACACCGACATGCTCGCCGCCATGGAGGACCTGCTCGACACCTGGCCGGGCACCCTGCTGGTCGTCTCCCACGACCGGTACCTGCTCGAGCGCGTCACCGACCAGCAGTACGCCGTGCTCGGCGGGCACCTGCGGCACCTGCCCGGCGGCGTCGACGAGTACATGCGGCTGCGTGCGGCCGGCACCGGTGGTGGGACCGCTTCTGCGGCTGCCGCCGCGTCTGCCGGGAGGCCCGACACTGCTGGCGGGACCGGCTCGGCCGGTGCCGTGGCCGGGTCCAGTGCGTCAGCTGGTTCCGGCGCGTCGGCTGCGGCCGCCTCGGGGCTGTCGGGCGCGGAGCGTCGGACGGCCGAGAAGGAGATGTCGGCGCTGGACCGCAAGATCACGAAGGTCGGCGCGGACCGGAAGAAGCTGCTCGACGACTTCGCCACCCACGACCAGTCGGACTACGCCGGGCTCGGGGAGCTGCAGGCGAAGCTCGCCGCGCACGAGGCCGAGATCGAGCAGCTCGAGGAGCGCTGGCTCGAGGTCGCGGAGCTGCTCGGGGTCTGAGGCGCGCTACTCCGCTGGCTTCGCGTCCTCGGGGGCCCCGCCACCGGGGTTCGCGACGACCTCCCACAGATGGCCGTCCGGGTCCTGGAAGAAGCCGGACCACATGCCCCACGGCCGTGTGTACGGCGGAGCGAGCATCGTCGCGCCGGCCATCCGGGCCCGGTCGAGGAACGCTTCGGCGTCGGCCTGACTGTCGACGAAGTGCCCGATCGTCGCCGCGGGGCCGTCGGCGAGTGCCACCCCGGAGTCCTTCGCCATGTCGTCCCGCCCGTAGACGCTGACGATCAGACCGTCGTCGAGGGTGAACATCGCTGTGGTGCCGCCCGCCTCGGTCTCGGTCGGCGGGTACTCGGTGCCGATGACGCCGCTGCCCTCGATCCCGAGCAGGGCGCGGTAGAACTCCGCCGAACGTGCGACGTCAGCGACGGCCAGGGTGATCGCGTGCATGGGCCGGAGGCTACCCCGGGTCTCGTCGGTCGGGCGGCTCAGTCGCCGAGGCCGAGGATGAGCCGTCGGAGCAGCCCGGCCAGCTGGTCCTGCTCGGCGTCGGACACCCCGGACAGGATGTCCCGCTCCGCCGTCAGCAGGTCCGCGATGGCAGCGTCGACCGCGATCCGGCCTTGGCTGGTCAGGGACACGAGGATGCCGCGGCCGTCCTTCGGGTCCGTCCGACGCCCCACGAGCCCGCGCGCCGTGAGCCGGTCAACACGGTTCGTCATGGTGCCGCTCGACACCAGGGTCTGCTGCAGCAGGGTCTTCGGGCTCAGCTCGTACGGCTCACCCGCACGCCGCAAGGCGGACAGCACGTCGAACTCCCACGGCTCCATGTCACCGGCGTCGAACGCTGCTCGCCGGGCGCGGTCCAGGTGCCGCGCGAGCCGGTCGACACGGGACAGCACCTCGAGCGGCCCGAAGTCGAGATCGGCGCGCTCACGACCCCACGCCGCGACGATGCGATCGACCTCGTCCTGGTGCGGCATCCCTCCATCTTGGCCGAACCCGGGGCGGACGGCCAGCCTCGTCGGTCGTGGGAGGATGGACGAGCACCCACGGGTGCGTTCCGCCTTGGTGTAATGGCAGCACGACGGCCTTTGGTGCCGTTAGGTCCGGGTTCGAATCCTGGAGGCGGAGCCCTGGCCTGTTCGGTCCTTGCCGGATCCCTGGTCATTCTTCTGCTTGTGACGGGTGCGGGAGCCGCCCGGACTTCGTCTGCGCACTGCCCCGAGCCTCTCCCTGGCCGTTGCATGAGGCCCGAGCCGTTGGCGCACGAACGGATCGGTGCACGATGAGAGCCCCCTGCTCCGTTCCCGGGCAGGAGGCTTTCGGCTCGGCTATCGAGCGAGATCGGGGTCGTTCAGTTCGGGACGAGCTACGGTTTTCGCAGCGACCTCCCGACGCATGGCAGCGATCGTGCGGTACGGAACTGAGTCGGGGAACGCGGAGATGGGTACACGGCCGTCCACTCGATCCCGCTGCGGCTCCGGACGACCGTCATCGGATCGCTCAACCTGTTCGGCGAGTCCGCCGACGAGGACGACCTCGTCGCTGCGCAGGTACTGGCCGACATCGCCGCGGTCTCGCTGGCAGGGTCAACGGGCGCCGCAGTGTCGGCACAACGGAGCCATCAGCGCGGGAGGTGGCTGGCAAAGAATGCAGTGATCTCGGCGAGGGTGCTCTCGACGCGGTCGGCGGGCTTGCTGGCGTAGAAGTCGTGGTCCGCTCCGGGGTACTCGATGTACCTGTTCTCCACTCCGCCGCTCCGCAGGGTCTCGGCGAGCTCCTTGCCCTCCGTGCTGAGCGTGTCGTGCTGCCCGGTCTGGATCAGGGTGGGCGGCATCTTCGTCGGGAGGTCCCTGTCGAAGCGCGGAGCTGCCAGCGCCTCCCGGCGGCGTTCCTCGTCCGGGAAGTAGGCCCAGCTCACCAGTCGCTGGACGAACGGGCTGATCGCCGGGCGCGGGATGTCTGATCGTCGATCGGTACGGCTCATGTCCGTGACGGGGACGACGAGCGAGACGGCCAGGGGTCGCGCCCTGCTGGTGGCGTGGAGCTGCTGGCACACGTTGATGGACAGCTTCGAGCCCGCGCTGATGCCTGACAGGAACAGTCGTCGACCGTCCCACCCCTGCCGGTCCCCGGAGTCCTGTACTCAGCGGACGACGTCGAATGCCTCTTCCTCAGCCACCGGGTACCGCACCTTCGGCGCTGTCGAGTAGTCGGGCATCACGACGACCGCGCCGAGCTTCGCGGCGAAGTACCGTGCGAGGTGCCGGTCCTGCTCCGGGTATCGATTCAGGAACCCGCCGCCGTGGAACTGCACGACGACAGGCGGGGCTGTCTCCGTAGGAGCGAGCGGCGTGCTGGGGCTGACAACCACGACGTCGAGTGCGCCGTGGCGTGTCGGCACCTGGAGTCGACGTTCCGGAGGGAGCTCGTCGGTCGTGAAGGGCGCAGCGACCTTCGGGACGTACCGAACTCGCGATCCGAGGTTGGCAAGGGCCCAGAAGACCGGGTTGAAGGGTCGGCGACGCATCGGGGTCCCTCAGTTCGTTCCGTCGAGCAACTCGGAGTGGGTGCGGTGGTTGATCTCGATTTCGAGTCCGTCACCGAGGGGGCAGTAGAAGGCGGTCCAGGTGGCACCGAGGACTTCGAAACCCGGGTTGAGCTTCCCGGGTGTGAATCCGGCCTGCTCGAGTTCGGCGTGCTTGGCGTGCACGGCCTGGGCGGTGTCCTGCATGATGCCGAAGTGGAACTGGGACGGGTAGGCGGACTCCCCTTCTGGAACGGGGTCGATCTGGGTGATGACGATGTCAGAGACGTCGTCCCCGACGAGGATCGCGTAGGTGCTGCCCGGGTTCGTGGCCCACTCGGCGTCGGGCACGGTGCCGAGTTCGAGCGTCCGGTACCCGAAGTGGTTCTCGAGGGTGTTGGCGAGCGTGGTGACGTCGCTGGAGCAGAGGTTGACGTGGTTGAGTTTCATGGAGTCACTCCGTGGTTGATGTCGTTCGTCGCGTCGGGATGGAGAGGGTGGTCAAGGCTTGGCTGTGTCGCCAGGTCGCGGGGGATTCCGGATGAGGATGCTGGTCGTCACGCTGAGGGCAATGAGGATCCCGGCCGCGGAGAGGTACGCCGCCTGGTAGCTGGCGAGCTGGGCGAGCCGCTGAGCGGTGGCGCCTGTTCCGTGGTCGGCGAGGTAGCTGGACACGGTGGAGGTGGCGATGACCGACAGCAGGGCGGTGCCGATCGCGCCACCGACCTGCTGGGTGGTGTTCACCATGGCTGACCCCACTCCGAGGTCTCCGGGATCGAGGTTCGATGTCGCGACGTTCGGGGACGCCGAGAAGACGTGGCCCATCCCGACACCGAGGACGATCAGGGCCGGGACGACGGTGAACCAGTAGTTGCTGTCGAAGGACATCGTGCTGAGGATGAGCAGCGCTGCTGCCGCGAGGAGCGGCCCGGCAACGAGGAGCACCTTTGGGCCGAGTCGTGCGAGCGAGCGGGGTGCGATGACGATGGACGTGACGGCGATCGAGATCGGCAGGGGGAGGAACGCCACTCCGGTCAGCAGCGGCGTGTACCCACGGAGCGCCTGGAGGTAGTAGGTCAGGAAGAGGAACACGCTGAACAGCGCGAGCGACACGATCCCGGTCGTGAGGAACGCACCCCCACGGCTGCGATCGAGCACCACACGCAGCGGCAGCAGCGGCTGCCGAGTCCGGGACTCGACGATGACGAAGGCGACCAGGACGAAGACGCCGCCAGCCATGCACCCGAGCGTGACGGGACTCGTCCACCCGGTACTCTCCGCGGACGACAGCCCGTAGACGAGGCAGGCAAGGCCGACGGAGACCAGGACCGCTCCCCACACGTCGATCGTCGGTCGTGGTTCGCGCCTGGTCGAGGCGGGGATCGTCAGCAGAGCTCCGATGACGGCAGCGGCGGCGAAGAACAGGTTGATGAACAGTGTCCAGCGCCAGGACGTGTACTCCGTGAGCAGGCCGCCCAGCACCAGACCGATCGCCGCGCCACCACCAGCAACCGCGCCGAAGACACCGAACGCCTTCGCGCGCTCCTTCGGCGCTGTGAACAAGGCAGCGAGCAGCGACAGCGCGGCCGGAGCCAGGAGCGCTCCGAACGCGCCTTGCGCAGCGCGGCCGGCGACGAGCGTGCTGAAGTTCGGCGCCGCACCGCCGATCACCGACGAGGCGGCGAAACCGACCAGGCCGACGATGAACAACCGTCGTCGCCCGAGGATGTCGGTGAGGCGGCCGCCGAGCAAGAGCAGCGCACCGAAAGCGAGCGCATACGCGGTCACGACCCACTGACGCTGATCGGATGCGAAGCCGAGGTCGCGTTGCGCGGTCGGGAGCGCGACGTTCACGATCGTGCCGTCGAGCACGATCATCAGCTGCGAGACCGCGATGACGAACAGTGCCCAGCCCGGACGCGTCGTCGTCCCGCTCGACGTCGGTGTGCGTGTGTCGGTCATGTGGTCCTCACCGAGAGAGCGCTTCACCGAGCAGTGGCTTCGGCTGCTGAGACCATACTACCTTTTTTGCAAAGTGACTATGAGGCAAAGTGACTCGGGGTGCGCTCTAGACTGGAGCTCGGAGGTTGAGTCAATGAGCACCACAGGCGACAGCGCAGACCTTCGGTCCCGTATCCTCGAGGATCTCCTCGCGTTCAGTGCCGAGCAGAGCGACTCCGGCCGCGCGTTCGCGCGTCACATGCACATGCGTCCGACCGACGCGTTGGCGATCGTCGAGATTCTCAGCGCCGAGAACCAGGGCCAGCCGCTCACCCCCGCGCGCCTCGGAGAACGCATCAGCATGACCAGCGGCGCGACGACGCTCCTCCTGAACCGCCTCGAGGACGCCGGACACATCACGCGGACGCGCGGCCACGCGGACCGCCGAATCGTGACCCTGCACTCGGCGAAGCACATGCACGTCGAAGCCGAGGGGTTCTTCGGGCCCGAGCGCCAGCGGATCCTCGCACGCATGGTCTCCTTCGAGGAAGCCGAGCTGCAGGTCATCCGACGATTCACGAGCGGTCTGAGCGCCGACCCGAACGTTGCAGGAACGGTCGGAGAACCAGCACCCGAGGCGGGCACGCGCTCCTAGAAGCCCTCGAAGAAGGCACGCGTGGAGCGGGAACTGATGCGGCGTGACCAGCTGGATCCAGGATTGGCCAAGGGACGCCTGCCGATCAAAGCCCGAGGTCCTGCACCGCGACCGCAACATCCTGCATTCAGGACGAGTACCCCGGTATCGAGGTCTCTGACCCCGCCATGGTCTCCGTCGCCTCCTCCGTGACGGCAGATGCTCGGATCAGTCGAGGAACACGTTCGAGGCGGCGACCCTGGCACGTGGACACCCGACCACGGCGTAGCGCAGCTCTCTCGACACATCACACGGGAGCTGTACGCCGACACCGGCGGTCCGGCCCTACTCTTCGAGTTCGCGGAGGAGGTCCTTGACACCGAGGTTGCCGAGGGGCCGCGCTTCGAACTCGAGGGTGACGCCGGTCGTAGTGTCGGTGAGCTCGATCGCGAGCGTCGTCCCTCGGTGGTGGCGTTCGACCGCCAAGCTGCTGCGCGGGATCGTGGCGACGAGTTCGAGGTCCTTCCAGTGGCCGACGATGCCTGTGGCGTCGCGACCGAGGATGTGGAGCTTGTCCTCGGCGATCGCGAGGACCGTGGTCGGATCGGTGCCGTGAGCGGTGCTGCTGAGCCGGTCGGCGATGAGCGCACCGGCGACACCCCAGGACGCGCCGTTGTTGCCGCCGAGGCCGGCGCCGGCGGTCGCGCCGAGGACGCGGGCGAACGTCGATCCCTTCGGGGAGACGAGCGCGACGTCGAGGATGTGGTCGCCGGTGGCCTTCTCGGCGCCTTCGCGGGCGTGTGTCTCGCGGGACATGGTGGGTCCTCTCGTTGGTCTCAGTTGGTGGCGACGGCCGGCGATGCCGGGTCGTCGTGGCGTGCGCGGCGGGGTTCGTCGGCGTCGGCTCGCCCTTCGGCGTCACCACGCGTGGCGATGAACCCGACGATCGCGAACGCGTCGTACGCGAACGTGGCTATGGTCGCGATGAGGAGCGCCGTGTTGCTGCCGGTGGAGACGGATTCGTCGATGCCGCCGGCGGCGAGTGCGGTCGACGGGTCGGTCATCGCGTGCAGCAGCATCGGCCAGACCAGGTTCCCGCCGACGCGCATCGTCAGGTACATGCTGATGCCGAACCCGAACGTGTAGACGACCGTGAACAGCACAGTACCGATGGGCTGTCCGGAGAGCGCGTTCGTCAGGTGCAGCAGCGCGAAGATCAGCGAGGAGAGCACCATGACGCTCCACTCCTTGTGCCCGCCGCGACGGAGCAGGGCCACGCCGAGTCCGCGGGTCAGGATCTCCTCGGAGAACCCGATGAACAGACCCGCGATGAGCAGCGCGACGACGACACCGGGGGTGTAGCGGCTGTAGGGGGCGCCGACGAGGTGGAAGACGGCGGCGGCCGCGACGAGGATCGGTGCCGCCCACATCCACCAGCGTCCGCGCACGGGCTGCGGGCCGAAGAGTGGCCGCGGGACGAAGCCGATGCTCCGTGCGAACACCAGCAACACCACCGAGCCGATGAGACCGTCCTTCGCCGCTGCCAGGTGCGTTCTAGGCTGCTCAGGCCGTGGAACGAATCCCCGAAACTCCTGGAACGCCCGTCAGTACTTGGCTCCGCGATCCGCGTCACCACTGGTATCCGCGAATAAGCCGAACACCTCGCTGCCTGCGTCTGGTTCGGTGATCTGACTTTCCGGCGTCGCGGCATCGCATGTCACGGTCGGAAGCACATGGCACGACTTCTCCCACATCAGGTTTCGGTCGCGGATGCGCACCGGTTGTGGGACTTCGTCGCCGGCTCGGAGCAACGGTGGCTCACACAGCTCGCGCACTGGCTCGTGGCAACCGAAGGACCGATCAAAGCCCTCGACTTCACGGTCGATTCGCTGGTGCCGCTCTGGGCATGGTACGTGGAGTGGTACCGCGGCGGCCTCCCCGGCGTGCCCGACTGACGCACCCTCTGTGCGCATGACGACGATGCGACCAGTGGCGCTCTCCACCACGAGGTGGCGCGTGCGACGCGGGAGTTCGCTGGCCGTCCCCGGATGGATGCGACGCCAGGTGCCGTGTCAGGAGCCGTGCCCGCCGTGACCACCGGCATCCGGCGGCGTCGGCTGGCCACCCTGCATCGTCGACGCGGCCCCGTCCGGGACACCGCGGCCGTGCTTGCTCGTGAACCACCCGAAGAAGTGACCCACCCAGGCGATGATCGCGACGGCGACGCTCGCGATGACGAACCACAGCTCCGAGGACATGACCGCACGGTACCGGACCCACGACTGCTCCACAACGGAGTCGGAATCCGCTCACGACAGATGGGCTCAGTCGGGTCGGTCACGGGACCTCGCATCACTTCGTCGCCGGCGATGTCGGTGGTTCGCGTCGATCGCGTCCGACCGCGGGGCGTACGCCGTCGAAGGTGATGCGCAGCTCGCTCGGTCCGCGGAGGAGTGCGTTGCGGCGGTAGGGCGGCGGGTCGATGACCAGTTGCGGGTTGATGAGGCGCTCGAAGAGGCCGGCGAGAGCGATCTGGGTCTCCAGTCGTGCCAGCGGCGCCCCGAAGCACGCGTGGATGCCGGCGCCGAAGCTGAGGTGGTCGTTGCCAGCACGGTGCGGGTCGAACTGGTCCGGGTCGACGAAGTGGCGAGGGTCGCGGTTGGCGGCCGCCCATGCGATCCAGACCGGTGAACCGGCGGGGATGGTGACGCCGGCAACGGTGACGTCGGCGAGGGCGATGTACTTCGGTGTCACCTGGGCGGGCGGTTCGACGCGGATGAGCTCTTCGAACACCTGCGCGATCGTGTGCGGGTGGTCGCGGATGAGGTCGATGGTCTCGGGATGGCGCAGCAGGGTGAGTGTGCCGTTCGCGATCATGTTGACGGTGGTCTCGTGCCCGCCGATGAGCAGCATGATGGACGTGTTCAGGACCTCGGCGCGCGACATCGGCCCGTCGGGGCCGTGGTCGTTGACGAGACCGGACAGCAGGTCACCGTGCGGCGTGCCCTTCCGGGCGTCGGCGAGGTCGCCGAGGTAGGCCGCCATCTCGCGGGATGCGTCGTCGGCTTCGCGGCGCTTGACCGCAGCGTCTGCGTCGTCGACCGCTTCCGGGGGCGCGATGATGGCTTGGCTCCACTCGTGGAAGCGGGGCTCGTCCTCCGCGGGGACGCCGAGCACGTCGCAGATCATCGCGACGGGGAGCGGGTACGCGAAGGCTTCGACGACGTCGATCTCCGTGCGGCCGGCGAACCCGTCGATGAGGTCATGGGTGATGGCGTCGATGTCCTGGCGGAGCCCGTCGATGTAGTCGGCGGCGTGCGGCGGCCCGAAGTGGCGCATGGTCTGCCGGCGGAGCCGGTCGTGGACCGGCGGATCCGTCATCACGAACGCGGACGTCAGCCCGGGCTCACCGGCGTCGGTGCCCTCCTTGCGGTGCGCGGCCATCGGGTCGGAGCTGATGCGGGGGTCGTGGACGAGCTGCAGGATCTCGTCGTACCCGGTGATGAGGAAGGCGCCGTTGTCGAGCTGCTGCACCGGCTGGGTGCGGAGCTGCTCGTAGTGGGGGTTGGGGTCGGGTCGGCTGTCCTGCTCGAGCAACGTCTCCCAGGTCGCCGACGCGGTCGCTGTCGTCGGTGCGGCGTCGGTGGTCGGTGTGGTCTGCGGGGTGTCGGTCATCGTGTTCTGCTCCTGGTGGGCTCGATCGGTGGCGGGCGATGCCGAGCGCTACCGCGCCGCTGACAGCCTGGTGTCGGCGGCGGGATCGACCGTCGGGTCTTCGAGGGGGAAGGCTGCTCCGGATTCGATCTGCGCCCGGTAGTACGGCAACCACTTCGACTGGTTCACGGCGACCGCGGCGACCAGACGTCCGTCACGGCCGAACGTGACCACAGCGGATCGCTCGCCGAGGGATCCTTGTGTGACCTGTGCGGTGTCGGCGATCGCCGGCTCTCCCGCCGCTTTGAGCACCTGCCCGAACTGCGTCGTCCAGAACACCGGCACGTCCCGATGGGGTGTGTCCGTACCGTGCACCATGTTCCGCGCTGCGGTCTCGGCCTGTCCGACGGCGGCGCCCCAGTGTTCACTCGTCCACACGCCGGGCCCGGCAAGGGGGTTCGGGTGCCGGGCGATGTCCCCGGCGACGAACACGTCGAGCAGGGGCTGCCCGTCGGTGCCGAGGGCGTGCTGGGCAGCGTCGCAGAGCACACCCCCGTCGTCACTCGCGACGCCGGATCCGGCGAGCCATTCGTTGTTCGGGACGGCACCGATCGCGACGACGGCCACATCGACGTCGATCGTGGAGCCGTCGGTGAGCTGCGCTGCGATCAGTCGTCCCCCGTCGTCACCGAGCATGGCGGTGACGCCGGTGCCGCTCCGGAGATCGACGTCGTGCTCGCGGTGGAGCGCACGCATCATCTCGCCGACGGCCGTCCCGAGGAGTTTCGCCATGGGTGCCGGCCCACGGTCGACGACGGTGACGGGGATGCCGAGGCTGCTGCAGGAGGAGGCGATCTCACCGCCGGTGAAGCCGCCGCCGATCACCAGCACCCTCGTGGTGCGGTCCGTCAGTCGTTCGCGGATCGCGGCCGCGTCATCGGCGGTGCGGAGCACGAAGACACCGTCCAGCGCTGCTTCGGCGGTGACGGGCCAGGGGCGTGAACGACGGCCGGTGGCGATCAGCAGGCGGTCGTAGTCGACTCGCGCACCGTTCTGCAGGAGCACCTGCCTGGCTCCGGTGGCGAGGGACGTGGCAGTGTTGCCGAGCCGCCAGTCGACGTCGAGGTCCGCGGCGTGCGGCAACCGTGTCGAGGTGGTGCCGGCAACGCCCGTGAGCACCTGTTTCGACAGCGGCGGACGGTCGTAGGGCAGGTGCGGTTCGTCACCGAGCACGGTGATCGTGCCGGTGAACCCGGAGGTGCGGAGCGTCTCGGCTGCAGTCAGACCAGCCAACGACGCGCCGACGACGACGACTCGTCCGTCCGCGGTGAGCGGAGCGTGCACTGGTTCAGCGGTGTCGGCTGCTCGTACCGGCAGACGTGCGCCCCCGACACGGATCGCCTGGACGGGGCACGCGGCTGCGGACTGCAGCACCCGGAACCGTTCGGCGTCGGAGGGATTGGGGTTGTAGGCGAGTGCTTCCTCGCCCTCGAACCGGAACACCCCCGGCGCGAGGAAGCAGCACTGCGCATAGCTCTGGCATTTCGTCATGTCGACCGCGATCTCCACGAAGACCTCCCGGGCTCTCGTTGTGGGACGTCTCCATCGTCCGCGGCGCACCACCCGGTGTCGTCCGCGGTCGCGGTAGTCCGATCACTGCGATCGCAGTACGACGGGCGCGCCCACATCTGCTGGCGTGATGACCGGATGCAGTTGCGAGGCCCGCCGGCCCGCCGGCCCTCCGCACGAGGCGGTGGACGATCGATCGAACGAACGCAGTGCGCAGTACCGCCCCGCTCAGGAACTCGTGGCGGCTCCGATGATCGCGCCGGTGAAGAGCACCCAGTCGTTGATGATGTGTGCGCCGGTGCTGACCGCAATGTTCTTCGTGCGGATGTACGCGAGCGTGAGGACCAGCCGTGCGACGCCGATGATCAGGAACGCCTGCGCGAAGTTCCATCCGTAGGTCGGCAGGTGCGCTGCACCGAACCAGATCGCGGTCGCGAGCCAGGCGATGAGGATGCCCTGGGTGCGGGTGAGTCCGATGCGGTGGCACAACGCCATGACCGCCAGGAACGGCAGGATGGTGAAGAGCTCCTCGCCCAGCAGCTGGATCGCGGTCCCGACGTAGAACGCGACGATCTCACCCGCGCCGTGGATGCCGTCGGTCGCGGTGTTGGCGTTGGTGCCGAAGATCGCCTTCACGATGATCCCGACCGTGAACGACACGATGAGGCTGAGGATCGCGAAGACGATCATGGTGCCGAAGTCGCGTGCGGTGGTGCGTTGGAAGATGCGCGCCCAGTGCCGTCTCGTGAAGGCGATGAGGACGGCGAGCATGATCGCGGTGAAGAGGAACCGAGGCACGAGCGACTGGATGTTGTCCGCCGCCGGGTAGAAGCTCAGTACGGTGATGCCGGCGACGCACGCGATGATGATCGTCACCCACTGCCAGGCTGCGATCCGGATCGGGTCTCCGTCGTAGAAAGGGAAGTCCCGACCGTCTGCTCGTTCGATCGCCCTGCCGTAGCGTCGAGCATCTGTGGCCATGGTGTTCCCCCTCGTACGTTGCATCGCCCTGAGTCGCGACTCGTCTCCGCCGAAAGCTACCAGCGGGCGCGACGCCCTCACGCGGTCAGCCGCACACTGACCTCCCACAACCGCCGGGCGTCGTCGGCGTCGAGCATCGTCGAGTTCGCGTCCGACGGGATGCTGTCCGCGGTGAGCGGCCGGACCTCGTCGTCGATCACGGCGACGTCGCTGTCCTTCAGGTAGACCCCGCCGACGCCGTCGAGCAGCGGGCTCGCGGCACCGAACACGAGGGTCGCTGCCCCCTGCTCGATCGTCTTCTTGCCGTGTTCGGGGTCGATGACCGTCGCGCCGTCGTCGTCGACCAGCCCCTGCTCGCGGTACGAGGCGATCCGGGACCCGGGGCCGATGATGACGCCGGGGTGCGCGGCGAAGGAACGGATGCCCCGGTCGGCGTACCGGCGGTCGAGTTCGACCGTGAACAGCACGTTCGCCCGTTTGGACTGCCCGTAGGCGGCGGCCGCGTCGTAGCCGCTGGCGAACGCCGGGTCGTCCCACCGGATCTGTCCGAAGCGGGCGGCGCCGGACGTGACGTTGAGTACCCGCGCACCACGGGCCTCCAGCAGGGAGGGGAGGAGCGCCCGCGTGAGCCGGAAGTGCCCGAGGTGGGACGTCGAGAACGACAGCTCGTTGCCGCGTGCGTCGAGCCGCCGGTCCGGTGCGAAGAGCATCGCGGCGTTGTTCACCAGGGCGTGGAGCGGCCGGCCGGAGGCCGTCCAGCGTGCGGCGAAGGCGTCGATCGACGCCGGATCGGTCAGGTCGAGCTGCTCGACCCGGACGCCGGGGATGCCGGCGACGGCGGCGCTCGCGCGGTCGGTGTCGCGGGAGGCGATGGTGACGACGGCACCGGCGGCGGCGAGGGCGCGGCTGGCCTCGCGGCCGAGCCGGCCGTGGCCGCCCGTGACGACGACGTTGCGCCCGGTCAGGTCGACGCCGTCTAGGACCTCGGTGGCGGTGGACGACGCGGTGAAGGGGGTGGGGAGCGGGTGCTGGTCGGTGATCACGAGTGGTCCTCCTTGGAGTCGATGTGGCCGACGGCGGCTTCGGCGGAGGCGGAGGCGATGGCGGCGGCCGTCGCGGACCACGCATCGGCGTCGAGCCCGAGCGCGGTCCGGAGGAACGCCGTCGTGGTGCGGCGGACCAGGTCCACGCGCTCGGGGCTCTCGTCGGTCGTGGCGGTGGACGCGTAGTCCTGGATGCCGCCGAGCAGGTGCTCCCCGCCGTGCACGGTCACCAGGTGCCGGGCGCCAGGGCTGTGGTGGTACACGTCGGTGAACCAGTCCGGCCCGCGCGTGGAGAGCTGGGACTGGTCGTGGTCCCCGGCGACGACGAGCGACGGGGTGTGCAGCTGGCTGAAGTCCGGGCTCATGAACGCGAAGTGCTCCTGGGCGAACGGCGTCAGGTCCCCGCGGGCGATGCCGGTGGTGGAGAGCAGGACCCCGGCGCGCACGCGGTGGTCGGTGCGGTCCTCGCCGGGCTGTCCGTCCGACCCGATCACCCGGGCGCCGAGGAGCATGCCGACGGACTGGCCGCCCCACGAGTGCCCGGCGACCGCCAGGTTCGCCTGGTCGACACGTCCGGCGAGACCGGGGACGGCGGCGATGACGACGTCGAGGTCGTCGATGACCCGCTCGAGGTCGTCGACACGGGTCTGCCAGATCGTCGCGTAGCGGGGGTCGTCGAGCGTCAGGCCGTAGCCCGTCGAGTCGAGGAAGGTGGGCTGGACGACGACGAACCCGCCCGCGGTCCAGTGGTCGACGAGGGGGTCGCCGCCGGTCATCGACTGTCCGAAGCCGTGGGCGAAGACGATCACGGGCAGCTCGGTGCCCGTGGTCGGGGCGGTGATCCGGACCTCGAGGTCGTGGCCGCGTGTCGGCGCGGGCAGCGTGACGGGGCGCACGCTGATCACCTGGGGGTGCGGTGCTGTTGCTGGCATCGGGAGTCCTTCCGGAAGCGGACGTCACTCGAAACGGAGCGACGTTCCGAAACGATACGGAACAGCGCTCCGGATTGCAAGCGAAACGGATCGCCGTTCCGTTCCGAGGCCGGGACATGCGATGATCGGGGGATGAGCCCGCCGTCGAACGACACCGCGCCGTCGGACGACACCGCGCCGTCGAACGACACCGCGCCGCCCCGGCGTCGCCGCGACGTCGAACGGAACGAGCGGACGATCCTCGACGCCGCGGCCGGAGTCTTCGCCGCGTCCGGCGTCGGTGCGCCGGTGCGCGAGGTCGCCGCCGCCGCCGGCGTGGGAGTGGGTACGCTCTACCGGCACTTCCCGACCCGCTCGGACCTGGTCGTCGCCGTCTACCGGCACCAGATCGAGGCCCTGGCCGAGGCCGGCCCCGTGCTGCTCGCCTCGGCGCCGACCGCGTTCGACGCGATCCTGCGCTGGGTGCACCAGTTCGTCGACTTCCTCGGCACGAAGCACGGCCTGGCGCGGGTGTGGGAGGGCGACGCCGACGGCTTCACCGCGCTGCACACGCTGTTCGTCGACGAGCTCGTCCCGGTGCTGGGCCGCATGCTCGACGCCGCTCGTGCATCGGGCGAGGTGGTCGCGTCGGTGTCGCCGTACCAGCTGCTCCGCGCCGTCGGCGACCTGGTCGCGTGGAGCCCCCAGGACCCGGCCTACGACGTCCGCGCGATCGTGACGCTGCTGGTCACCGGCCTGCGGCAGGCGCAGCCGCCGGTCACGCCCGCGCCGACGACCGGCGCGTAGCGCGCCGACGACCGGCGCGGGCGCGCCGACGACCGGCGCGTAGCGCGCTGACGACCGGCGCGTAGCGCGCTGAACGCTCCCGGTCAGGCGGTGTGGAGCATCGCCACGCTCCGGTCCCACAGCTCGCGTGCCAGGTCGGCGTCCTCGGCCTGCGCGTTCGGTGCCGCCACCCTGCGCTTCACGTAGTACTCGCCGGTCGGGTAGTCGCGACCGGGGGTGTTGTCCGCCAGGTACACGAGCGTGTCGGCACCCTTCTCCGGGGTCGTCAGGAACACGTGGCGCAGGGGCGTGTGGTACACGAGGTACATCGGCGAGGTCTTGTCGTTCGAGAACCCGGTGCTGATCGTGCCGGGGTGGAACGCCGTCGACGTCACACCTCGGTCGCGGTACCGACGGTCGAGTTCCTTGGTGAACAGGATCTGTTCGAGCTTCGAGTCGCCGTAGGCCTTGGTGGCCCGGAAGTGCCGCTCAGCGTCGAGGTCGTCGATGTCGACGCGGCCGAAGAGCTTGTTCGCCACGCTCGAGGTGTTGATGACCGTTCCGCCGGACGCGATGAGCCGGTCCATCAGCAGCTCCGTGAGCAGGAACGGCGCCAGGTAGTTGACCTGGAACGTCAGTTCGTGGCCGTCGACGGTGACCTGACGGCCCGCACTGAAGATGCCGCCGGCGTTGTTGGCCAGCACGTCGATCCGGGGGCAGCGCTCGAGCAGGTCGTCGGCGAGCCCCCGGACGGCGGACAGGTCCGAGAAGTCGGCCACGAAGTGGTCGACGCCGAGGTCGCGGGCGACCCTTTCGGTCTTCGCGGGGTTGCGACCGACCACCACGACCTCGTTCCCGCGGCGGACGAGCTCCCGCGCAGCGGCGACGCCGATGCCGTCGCTCGCGCCGGTGATGACGATGGTCTTCGCGGCCATGGGTGCTCCTCGGGTCGGGGGCGAGCGTGCGCTCGGCTGCGTCCGTCCTACAGGGTCGGCCCTGAACGGACCACGTGACGGACGGGAGGCACGTGTCGGGCTGGCACCGTGCCTCCCGTCCGCCGTCCGGTCGCCGCTCAGGCCGCGCCCGGCCCCGCCAGGTCGGCCGTCTGCGTGACGACGCCGAGCGCGGGGAACACCGACCGGAACCGGTCTGCGTGGGCGTCGGGGTCCGGGTCGTTGGTGGCGTCCTCGACGAGGACGACGTCGTAGCCCAGGTCGTACGCGGCCCGAGCCGTGGACTCGACGCCGAACGTCGTCGCCTGACCGACCACGACCACCCCGGTGACGCCGTCGGCGCGCAACCGCTCGTCGAGGCCGGTGCCGGCGAAGGCGCTCCACCCGCCGCGGGTGAGGTTGCCGTCGGCGTCGGCCCGTTCGAGCAGCAGGGAGCCGTAGGCGACCGGAGCCGGGCGGGGGCCGCCGCCGTACTGGGTCGTGCCGGCCGGGGTCGCGGCGGGGTCGTGGCGGATGAAGACCACCGTGCCGCCGCCGCCACGGGTGGCGCGGGCGAGGGTCTCGACGTTGGTCACGACGGTCTCGACGGGGTGGGTGCGCTGGTACGGCGCGGTGCCGGCCTGCAGATCGACGACGAGCAGGGCGGTGTGTTCGGTGAGGGTTCGGGGCACCGGTCCAGGGTGCTCGATCGCTCCTCGCGGCGAGTACTGCGTCTGCGGTATCCCGGTCGCGGTCACCGGTCGGTCGGTGGGTGCGTGCACGCGTCGATCGCGGCGTACTCCCGGCTGAGTGCTGCCTGGTTCCGCTCGGTGCGCCACGACCGGATGCCGGGCGCAGCGGCCACAGCGGCGATCCACGCGCCAGCACCGACGAGGACCGGCGCGAGCGTCGGGTCCCCGCCGAGGGCGAGCAGACCGCCGAGCGCGACCGCCAGCAGGGCGACCGCGGAGCCCGCGGTGGCGACCACACCAGCCAACCGGGCCGGCTGCTGCTCGAGGGCCGCGATCCGGGCCAGCGCCCGCTCGGCACGACGTTCGAGGAGCGGTCGTGCCGGGTCTGGCCGGGTGCGCAGCCGCTGGAGCAGCAGGGACGTCGTGCCGAGCCGTCCGCCCTGCACGGTCACCGTCCAGCCGAACTGCTCCAGGGTGTGCCGGTGGAGCGGCACGAACGCCGTCGGCGCGTACAGCACCCGGGTCTCCAGGTGGCGGGGGACCGGCGCGTGCAGGACAGCGTCTTCCCGAGCGATGGTGTTCGTCATCGGGCTCGGCCCCGCTCAGGCGTTCCGGCGACGACTGGCTGCCTCGCACGCGCCGTAGACGACGTCGAACTGGCGGTCGACGGCCGGACGGATCCGCTTGGTGCGCGCCGCGCGGACGAGCTGGAAGGCCACGGGAGCGATCGCCCAGTTGACCAGCCCACCGGCCCCGACGAGGAACACCGTGACCGGGTCGAGCCCGCCGAGCAGGTCGGGGACCGCCACGGTGTCCTGCATGGCGAACACCGAAGCGGCCAGCAGGACGCTGCCGATCGCGCCGAGCGCGTACGCGACCACCGACGCCGCGGTCGTGCGGGAGCGTTCGAGCGAGTCGATCGTGGCCAGGGCGGCCTCGGCGTTCTGCTGGAGCTCGGTCAGCTCGACGGAGCGGTCGGTACGGTCGCGGCGGAGGCCGAGGGTGCGCCGACGGTTCAGTGCGCCCGTCCGGTCCGAGCCGTCGGACGTCCAGCCGAAGTTGCGGTAGGTGTCCGCGTACAGGGCGTCCTTGCCCCGTGGGACGTCGACGGTGCAGTAGTCGTACGTGGTGGCAGCGGGAGTGGCGGTGTTCGTCAGCGTCATGGTGGTTCCTCCGGTCGGTGCCGGATCGTTCCGGCCTGGTGTCGATCGTCCCGGGGACGCGCCGCGGGCAGGTCCCCGATCGGTGGTACCCCCGACTACTGCGTTCGCAGTAGCCGGACCGTTGACCCGCACGACAGGATGAGTGCATGCGGCGACTGCGGGCGATCTGGGGTTCGTGGCGTCCCGACGACCGCTGGGTGTTCCGCGGCACGGCCGCCGTCGTCCTGCTCGCGTGCGCGATCGAGTCGGGCCGGGTGATCGCGGCCGATGCCGGCCCGGGGCCCGGCATCGCGGTCGCCGCGACCGTGCTCGCCGTCGTCGCGGCGCCGTGGACACCGTGGACAGCGCTCGGGCTCGCCACGGTCGCCCCCGTGCTCGGAGGACTGTCCGGCTGGTCGCCGATCGTGACCTGGAGCTGCGCGGTGCTGCTGCTGTTCGCGGTGTCCTCGCGGCAGGGGCACCCGGTCCGCGCCGCGGCGATCGTCGCTCCCGGCGTGGTCATCGGCACGCTCCTCGCGCCGGGGGAGGGCGGTGCGGTGCCGACCGCCCTCGGCGCCCTCATCTCCGTCGTCGCCGCGGCGGCCATCGGCTCGGGGCTGCGGGTGCAGCACCAGTACCGGGCGTCGTTGGAACAGCGCGCCGCCGATGCCGTCGCCACGCGGGAACTCGAGGCCGAGCGCCGCGTGGCCGAGGAACGCGTCCGGATCGCGCGGGACCTGCACGACGTCATCGGGCACGAGATCGCGGTGGTCAGCATGCAGCTCGGGGTCGCCGAGGTCACCCTGCCCGCCGGGGCCGACGAGGCCCGGCGTGCGCTGGATGCCGCCCGGGACGGCGTGCGGAACGTCCTGACGGAGACCCAGCACGTCCTGACGGTGCTCCGTTCGGCGTCGAGCAGCGGCGCCGACCTCGACGACCCGACGGCTCCGGCCCCCGGCATCGAGCAGCTCCCCGGACTGGTCGCCTCGTACGAACGGATCGGCCTCGATGTCGATGCCCGACTGGACGACGTCGGCCCGGTCTCCGTGCCGATCGGTGTGACGGTCTACCGGGTGCTGCAGGAGTCGCTCACCAACGCCCATCGACACGGTGAGGGCCGGACGACCGTCACCCTCGCCCGCGCCGGTGACGACCTGGTGCTCGAGGTCCGCAACCCACGTCGCCGGACCCCGGCGGACGAGCCCGTCGCGGGTCGGACGGGCGGGCTCGGCCTGGTCGGCATGCGCGAACGCGTCGCCGCCGTCGGCGGATCCGTCCAGGCTGCGGCGGACGGCGTGCTGTTCGTCGTCCGGGTCCACCTGCCCACCGCGAACGGAGCACGATGAGCACACGAGTGATCCTGGTCGACGACCAGGACATGATCCGACTGGGGCTCCGTGCGATCCTCGACCGCCAGGACGGCATCGAGGTCGTCGGCGAGGCCGGGGACGGACTCGCCGCGGTGCAGACGGCGCTGTCGGTCCCGGCGGACGTCGTCATGATGGACATCCGGATGCCGGGCATCGACGGGGTCGAGGCGACCCGACGGATCCGCGCCGAACGCACCGCCGAGCAGGTGCGCATCGTCATGCTGACGACCTTCGACCAGGACGAACTCGTCTTCGCGGCGCTGCGTGCCGGGGCGAACGGGTTCCTCAGCAAGGCCGCGGGGCCGGCGGAGCTCGTGGCGGCGATCGAGGAGGTCGCAGCCGGCGGGGGCGCCCTGTCCGCGGCGGCCGCAGCGGCGCTCATCGGACAGGTCGCCAGCACACCCGCGTCCTCGGTCGACCCCGAGATGACCCGGCGCTTCGAAGCACTCACCGCTCGCGAGCGCGACGTCGTGGCGATGGTCAGCCGAGGTCAGGGCATCGACGCCATCAGCGCCGAGCTGTTCCTCTCACCGCTCACGGTCAAGACCCACGTGAACCGGGCCATGGCGAAGGTCGATGCCCGCGACCGCGCCCAGCTCGTGGCGTTCGCGTTCCAGGCCGGCCTGGTCGACTGAGGCCGACGCCGACCGAGGCGCCGGCGCTTCCGGGAACCGTCGCAGCGCCATCGCGAGCCCGATCACCGCGGCCACGCCGCCGAGGAACACCCCGCTCGCACCCGTGGACGCAGCAGCGTCCTCGGCGCTGCCCGCGAACGAGAGCAGTGCCGACTGGGTCAGCACGAGCAGGACCACCGCGGCGGCGATGTTCACGAGCTTCGTCGCCTCGACGAGCGGCTCCCCGTCCTTGCGCGCGGTCACCGCACCCCAGACCCCGATGCCCAGCTCCGCGAACGTCGCCGCCGCGATGACGATCGCCACCCACTGGTCGTAGTGCACGGGGTGCGCCCGCCCGACGAGCATCGGCACGCTGCACCCGACGAACACGACCGACATCGCGGTCACCGCACCCCCGATCCACCGGTGTCCGGCCTGCCGGAACCGCATCCGGTCGCCGTTCGCCGCATCGAACGCGAACGACAGCCGGTGCCGACGAACGGCCCAGACCTTCGCGGCCGCGACCCCGAGCGTGAAGACCACGGTCGCGGCGAGGAACAACGAGGGAGCCGCGCAGAACAGGACGACCTTCCACCCCGCCATCACGAGGCTGCTCGGCACCGACAGCACGGCGAGCACGAGCCCGCGGCGCGGCCGATCCCGCCACACCGTGACGGCGTACTGCACGGCGACCTTCCTGGTCACCGGCATCAGTCGAACGTGACGACGACCTTGTCGGCCGCACCGGGGGTCGCAGCCACCCGGAGGGCCTCGAGCACGTCGCTCGCCGGGAAGACGTCGCTGACGATCTGCGCGTACGCCCCGGGGTTCGCGATGATGTGCTCGGTGACGTCGAAGATCTCGGTCGGGTACCCCATCGCGGTCACGATCGTCGGCTCGACGGCCAGCAGGTCACCGAAGTCGACCTCCACGGGCCGCTTGTGCACCGCCACGATGCCGACCGTCGCGCGGTGCTTCGCCAGGCGCAGCGCCGTCTGCACGGTGGCCGGCACCCCGGCGGCGTCGAGCCAGACGTCGGTGCCGGACTTCCCGCCGTGCCCCACGCCGTCCCGTGCTTCGCCGTGCAGGGCGATCAGGCGCTCGTCGAGCGGCTCGTCCGCCGAGTTCACGACGGCATCGGCTCCGACGAGCAGGGCCTTCTCGAGCCGCGACGCGATCACGTCGACGACGACCACGTGCCCGACGCCGAGCGCCTTGTAGCTGATCACGGCGCCCAGCCCGATCGGGCCGGCGCCGAACACGACGACCGTGTCACCGGGCTGTGGCGCGGTCCGGTTGACGGCGTGCAGGGCGACGGCCATCGGCTCGTTGAGCGCGGCCACCTGCCAGGGCAGGTCCTGCGGGACGAGGGCGATGCTGGTGCCGAGCACGGCCTGCTCGACGAGCAGGAACTCGGAGAGCCCGCCGGTGGGGCCGCCGTTGCCGATGATGCCGCGTGGGTCGCCCATCGGGTTCACCACCACGTGGTCGCCGACGGCGATGCCCTCGACCGCGTCGCCGACGGCGGCCACCTCTCCGGCGACCTCGTGTCCGAGGGGCGTGTGCCCCTCACGCGGCGCGATGCCGCCGCGCGCGGCGTAGAAGGCGTCGGAGCCGCAGACCCCGCACGCCTTGACGGCGATCAGGACGTCGGCAGGGCCGACCTCGGGGACGGGCTCGTCGCAGATCTCGACGGATCCGGGGCCGGTGACGACGACGGTGCGCATGGTGCTCCTCACGTCACGAGCACGGGCGGCTCGGGACGGAACCATCTGACCAAGACGGCGACCTGCGCACGTACTGCGATCGCAGTAGCGCCGGGTCATCGGACGGGAGGCCCGTGGCGGACCCGCCACGTGCCTCCCGTCGGCTGTCCGGTTCCGTTCAGGGCACGCAGTCTGCTGCACGCGAGAGGATGGCGTGTGACCACCGCGACCAGCATCCTCGACGCGATCGTCCGGTACGTGGACGCGACCGGCTTCGGCGCCCACGGCCTGCACGTCCGGACTGCCGACGACGACATCGCCGAGCACCGATGGACGCCCGACGTGCGCGAGGAGATCCACTCCGCGGCCAAGGGCGTCTGCGTCCTCGCCACCGGGATCGCCGCCGACGAGGGCCTGGTGGACGTCGACGAACCGATCGCCGCTTCGCTGCCCGGGTTCGTGTTCGGGGACGGCGTCGACCAGGTCACCCTGCGACACCTGCTCACGATGACGAGCGGGATCGACATGCCCTGGTCGGCGACCGAGCTGACCGACTGGCCGGACCTAGCGGCCGAGTTCCTGCGACGGCCCTCGCGGGGTCGCGTGTTCCAGTACGCCAACGTCAGCACCTACACCGCCATGCGCGTGCTCGAGACACGCGTCGGCGACGTCGGCGCGTTCGTGTCCCGACGGCTGTTCGACCCGCTCGGCATCGAGGACGTGGAATGGCTGCGCTGCCCGAACGGGTACGTCGCCGCCGGCGAGGGCCTGGCGCTCCGCACCGAGGAGCTCGCGCGCCTCGGCCGGCTCATCCGCGACGGCGGCGTGGTCGACGGGCAGCGCATCGTCAGCGCCCGCTGGTGCGACGCGATGCACTCCGACTGGGTCGAGCGCGAGGGGACCGGACCCGGCTACCACCGCTACGCGATGGCCGGCTGGGGCGGTCCGGGGCAGCTGTGGCGGCTGCACGGGGCGTACGGGCAGATGCTGCTGTTCGACGACCACCCCGACGGCGACACCGTGGTCACGATCACGGCCGACGACCACTTCGGTGCCGACGCGATGGCCGCGTTCGTCGCCGAGGAGCTCGCCCGGCAGCGGTAGCCGGCAGCCGCAGGCGGCAGCGGTAGCCGGCGGCCGTCGCTGGCAGCCGTCGCGTCCCCGCCGTGCGAGGATCGGTCAGTGCAGGAACAGACGCCCGTCGCGATCATCATCGCGGCCATGAGCGAAGAGGTCTCCGCCTTCGCCGACCTGTTCGGCGGGGTCCCGATCCTCGACGGCCCGGTCGGCGGCCACGACCCGCACCAGCTGCTCGACATCGGCGGCGCCACCGTCGCCGTCCGCCGCAGCGGCATCGGCTTCACGAACGCGACGGCCGCCGTGGCACACGGCTTCCACGACTTCGGACCCGGCATCCCCGTGATCAGCGTCGGGACCGCTGGCGGCCTCATGCACGGCATCGCGATCGGGGACGTGATCGTCGGCGACCGGTACGTCAACCTCAACGCGGACGCCACCGCGTTCGGCTACGCCCTCGGCCAGGTCCCCGGCATGCCGACCGGGTACGCCCCGGACGCCCGACTGGTCGAGCTGGCGATGGCCGCCGACATCGCCTGGCCGCTGCGCTCGGCGACGATCGGCTCGAGCGAGGTCTTCGTCACCGAGGGGCGCGCCCGGACGCTCCGCGGCGCCTTCCCCGACGTGGCCGCCGTCGACATGGAGTCGGCCGCCATCGCCCAGTTCGCCCACGTCCACGACATGCCGTTCGTGTCGGTCCGCTGCATCAGCGACCTCTGCGCCCCCGACGGTGCCGAGTTCCGCGAGCACCTGGACGGTGCCGCGGCGCGCGCCGCCCGCGTGGTCCACGACCTGGTGCGCGGCCTGCGTCCCTGAGACCCGCACCGCCGTCGGACGGGAGGCGCGGTGCGGGCCCGCCCCGTGCCTCCCGTCCGCCCTGCGCGCACGACGAGAGCCGGTGCTGCCCGCGAAAGCGACGATCCTGCTGCACGGGGCACCGTCCGGTCCGGCATCGCGACAGATCTCCGCGAACTGTTCGCGGCACGCTGTCGCTTTCGCGGATTCGGGATCGCAGCGCACGTCGAGAGCCGCGGTGCGCACGCATGTGCGCCACCTGCGAGCGCATCCCGCGCACGGTGCGATGATGAGCGGCGGCCGTCGCCCGGACGGCCGGAGACGGAAGTGCCGAGCGTGACCGATACCCGCTCCGAGACCCCGACGGAACCGTCGAAGCCGACGGACCACACCACCCCCACGACCGAGGCCACCGACGACGGTGGCCACGGCCCGCGCAAGGGCGTCGCCGTCCTGGCGCTCGCCGCACTCGGCGTCGTGTTCGGCGACATCGGGACGAGTCCGCTCTACGCCCTGCGCACGGTGTTCACGATCGACGACGGCCTGGTGAAGGCCAACCAGGAAGACGTCTACGGCGTCATCTCGATGATGTTCTGGAGCATCACGATCATCGTCTCGATCAAGTACGTCCTGATCCTGATGCGCGCCGACAACGACGGCGAGGGCGGGGTGATGGCGCTCGCTGCCCTGGCCCGCCGGCTCTACGCGAAGCGTCGCGGTGGCGCGGTGATCTTCCTGGTGATCGGCATCGTCGGGGTCTCGCTCTTCTACGGCGACTCCGTGATCACCCCGGCCGTGTCGGTGCTGTCCGCGGTCGAGGGGCTCGGTACCGCAGCGCCGTCCGTCGAGCACCTGATCGTGCCGATCGCCGCGGTCATCCTGGTCGTGCTCTTCGCGGTGCAGCGCTTCGGCACCGGCAAGGTCGGCAACCTGTTCGGCCCGGTCATGCTGCTCTGGTTCGTCGTGATCGCCGCCGCCGGCGTCCCGCACATCCTCGAGCACCCCGGCGTCCTGCAGGGGCTCTCGCCGACGTGGGCGATCTCGTTCGCCTTCGCGCACCCGTACATCACGTTCGTGGCGATGGGGGCCGTGGTGCTCGTCATCACCGGTGCCGAGGCGCTCTACGCCGACATGGGGCACTTCGGACGGTCGCCGATCCTGAAGGCGTGGTTCTTCGTGGTGTTCCCGGCGCTCGTCCTCAACTACCTCGGGCAGGCGTCGCTGGTGCTGCGTGACCCGTCGGCGGCGAAGGACCCGTTCTTCCTGCTGTTCCCGGACGCGTTGCGGCTGCCCGTGGTGGTGCTGGCGACGCTCGCGACGGTGATCGCGAGCCAGGCCGTCATCTCCGGGGCGTTCTCGCTCACCCGCCAGGCGGTCCAGCTCGGGCTGCTGCCGCCGCTCACGATCCGGCAGACTTCGCGGCGGGAGAGCGGGCAGATCTACCTGCCCGCGGTGAACCTGCTGCTGTTCATCGGCGTGCTCGCGATCATGCTCGCGTTCCGGTCGTCGGCGAACCTGGCGACCGCGTACGGGGTGTCCGTCACCGGAGCCCTGGTCGTCGACACGCTCCTGCTCCTGCTCGTCGTCCGCCCGCTGTGGAAGTGGGCGACCTGGAAGCTCGTCGTCGCGGCGGTGGCGTTCGGCGGGCTCGAGTTGACCTTCCTCGCCGGCAACCTGTCGAAGATCATCCACGGCGGTTGGGTGCCGCTCCTCATCGCCCTGGCCGTGATCACCGTGATGACGACGTGGCGCCGTGGCCGGGCGCTCGTGCAGGAGGAACGCAAGGAACGCGAGGGGTCGCTCGCCGAGTTCATCGACCGCATCAACCAGGAGCACATCCCGCGGGTGCCCGGGGTGGCGGTCTTCCCGCACCCGAACAAGGAGACGACGCCGCTGGCGCTCCGGGCCAACGTCGAGCACAACCACGTGGTGCACCGGACCGTCCTGATCGTCTCGGTGCTCACCGCCAACGTGCCGCACGTCCCGCACGCGAAGGCGTTCTTCCGCGACGACCTCGGCTACGAGGACGACGGCATCGACCACATCACGGTGAAGTTCGGGTTCTCGGACGACCAGGACCTGCCGAAGGCCCTGCACGCCGCATGCCTGGCCGAGGTCCTGGACATCGACCCGGAGGAAGTGCTCCGGGCGTCCTACTTCATCTCCCGCGGAGCCCTCCGTCCGATGCCCGGCAACCGGGGGATGGTGGCCTGGCGGAAGAAGCTCTTCGTCGGACTCGCCCACAACGCCGCCGACCCCGCAGCACGCTTCGGTCTCCCCGCGCAGCGGACCGTGACGATGGGCAGCGACGTCGAGATCTGACGCACGTCGTGCGCCTGCGTTCCGCATCCGCGGAGCGCAGGCCCCCGTTCGGGGGTGATGGTCTTGTGCACCCGTTCAGGGTTACGCTCATCGGAACCACACCACAGCTGCAGGCAGCATCACCAACTGCCGGACCAGCACCAGGATCAGGAGCGAAGCCACATGAGGCTTGGAGTACTCGAGCGCGCCCAGAAAGACCCAGGGGCGTCCACTTCCACCCGATGGTCAGGCCGGAGCAAGGGCGTCGCGATCGTCACCGCAGCCCTCCTCGGCGCCGGCGGCAGCATCCTCGCCGCCGCCCCCGCGACGGCAGCGCCCGTCGCGTCGACCGGGCAGGGGCGCTTCCTCAGCGGCTCCGCGCTCGGTCTGAACCTCGACGACATCCTCACCGTGACCCCGGCGGACGCGGTCAACACCGGTGGGGCCACGGACACCGACGTCCACCCGCTCGACGTCACCGCGCTCAACGCGGTCAACGTCAACCTGGGCGGGGGCCTCAACCTGCTCGGGAACAACGGCATCCTCACCCTCGGTGCCGTCAACCAGTACGCCGCCGCCGACGCCGACGGCAGCTCCGTCGCCGCGTCCGGCGCGGTGACGAACACCGGCGGGATCGGCGTCGGCGGGCAGGACGGCGTCCCGCAGTCCAACGCCACGCTCGACCTGTCCGGTCTCATCGGGGCCGACCTGGCGGGCGCACTCGCGAACGCCCAGCTCGAGGTCGGCGCCGTCTCGGCCACCGCTGCCCAGGCAGCCGGTCCGGACGGTGCGCAGACGGGCGACTACGGCATCGCCGGACTCGACCTGTCGCTGACGAGCCCTGCGCTCGGCACCACCGTCACCGATCTCCGCACGACGCTCGGCACGCTGCAGCCGACCGTGGACAACCTCGAGGAACTGCTCACGGTGCTCGGCCCGCTCGTCCAGGTCGCGGGCATCCCCGACCTCGTCGCGGTGCTCGACTCCGCCACCGGCGACGTCACCAGCGCCGACGGGTCGATCACGGCGAACCTGCAGACCGGTGCGATCACGGTCGACGTCGCCGCAGTGCTGACCAACGCCGGCCTGGACATCAACAACCTGCCAGCGAACACCGAGCTGCTGCCGTACATCACGAACGCGCTCACGACCCAACTCCTGCCGGCGGTCACCACCGCGCTGCAGGGTGTCGTCACGCAGCTCACCACGTCACTGCAGGGCCTCTCGGTCACCGTGCTCGGCGTCCAGCTGCCGGTCGGGCAGGTCCTGCCGATCATCAACCCGGTCCTCGCGCAGGTCGTCGCCCCGATCAACCAGGTCGTCGCCGGCCTCGGTGAGACGGTCATCACGCCCCTCGCCGACGCCCTGACGACCGTCGTGTCGCTCCAGGCCAACGTGCAGGAGACCAGCGCCGACGGCGTCTTCACCCAGCGTGCCCTGCGCGTCGCACTGGTGCCGGCCGCCGGCACCGCCGTCGTCAACCTCGCCTCGGCTGCGGTCGGCCCGAACGCCGGTCCGCTCGCGGTCCCGACCATCACGACGCTCGACCCCGACAACGGGCCGGTCGCCGGTGGCACGGTCGTCACCGTCACGGGCACCGGTTTCACGGACGACGCCACGGTGTCGGTCGACGGTTCCGACCCGATCGAGGCGGACTCCGTCTCGGACGACGGCACCGAGCTGACGTTCACCACGCCGGCGCACGTCGTCGGCACGGTCGACGTCACCGTCACGACGCCCGCCGGTGAATCCGACCCGCTCGACTTCACCTACACCGACGACGCGGCCGCGGTCCCGACCATCACGACGCTCGACCCCGACAACGGGCCGGTCGCCGGTGGCACGGTCGTCACCGTCACGGGAACGGGCTTCACGGACGACGCCACGGTGTCGGTCGACGGTTCCGACCCGATCGAGGCGGACTCGGTCTCCGACGACGGCACCGAGCTGACGTTCACGACGCCGGCGCACGACGCCGGGACGGTCGACGTCACGGTCACCACGCCTGCCGGCACCTCGGACCCGCTCGACTACACCTACAACGCGGCACCCGCAGCGGTGCCCACGCTCACGACGCTCGACCCCGACAACGGGCCGGTCACCGGTGGCACGGTCGTCACCGTCTCGGGCACGGGCTTCACCGACGACTCGACGGTCTCGGTGGACGGCTCCGACCCGATCACGCCGGACAGCGTCTCGGACGACGGCACCGAGCTGACGTTCACGACGCCGGCGCACACCGCCGGTGCGGTCCCCGTGACCGTCACCAACGGCTCCGGCACCTCGGCGCCACTGCCGTACACGTACAACCCGGCCCCGGCCGCGGTCCCGACGATCTCCGCGCTGGACCCGGACAACGGTCCGGCCGCGGGTGGCACCGTCGTGACCGTCACGGGTACCGGCTTCACCGACGACTCCACGGTCTCGGTGGACGGCTCCGACCCGATCACCCCGGACAGCGTGTCGGACGACGGCACGACGCTCACCTTCACGACCCCGGCGCACGCCGCCGGTGACGTCGAGGTCACGGTGACGACCCCGGGTGGCACCTCCGACCCGCTCGTCTACACCTACAACCCCGCGTCGACCACGACGACCCCGCCGCCGGTGATCACCTCGCCGACCGACGGTGGCACCGTCACGACGCCCAACCCGCCGATCACCGGCACCGGCCAGCCCGGCGCGACCGTCACGGTCACCGTCGGCACGGTCATCGTCTGCACCGCGGTCGTCGCGGCCGACGGCACCTGGAAGTGCACCCCGATCGTCGGCTTCGGCCCGGGAACGGTGACCATCACCGCCACCCAGACCGGCGCTGACGGCACCTCGGCGGCGTCCGACCCGGTGACGTTCACCGTCCGTCTCGCGACCGCCGGCTCCGGTGGCGTCGGCGGCACCGGCCCGAACGGGACGCTCGCCTACACGGGTAGCGACCCGGCCCCGGTGATCGCCTTCGCGATCCTGCTGATGCTCGCGGGCGTCGGGCTCACCATCGCCCGCCGCTTCCGTCGGGCCTAGTCCGCACCACCAGCAGCGCCCGCCGGGATCCGTCCCGGCGGGCGCTGCTGCGTGCGTGCGTGTGCGTGCGTGCGTGCGTGCGAGTGCGGGTGCGTGCGCGTGCATGCGGGCGCACCGTGCGACGATCCACCACGTGATCGACGCGTGGAACGTCGGAACATGCGCACGCACCGGATGCGTGTGCATCGTGCGACACAGCACCGGTTGATCGACGCGTGGAACGTCGGAACATGCGCACGCACCAGCGGACGGGAGGCGCGGTGCCCGCCCGCCACGGGCCTCCCGTCCGCGGGTGGGTGCGATCAGCGCCCGAGCTGTTCCCGCAGGTACGGTGCGGTCCGGCTCTCGGTGGACGCCGCGACCTCGGCGGGGGTGCCGGTCGCGACGACGCGGCCGCCGTCCTCGCCGCCGGAGGGTCCCATGTCGATGACGTGGTCGGCACTCGCGACGACGTCCATGGCGTGCTCGACCACGACGACGGTGTTGCCGGCGTCGGTGAGGCGTGCGAGCTGTGCGGTCAGCAGCTCGACGTCGGCAGGGTGTAGGCCCGTCGTCGGTTCGTCGAGCAGGTAGAGCGTGTGCCCGGTGCGCGCGCGTTGCAGCTCGGTCGCGAGCTTGATGCGCTGGGCCTCGCCGCCGGACAGCTCCGGTGCGGGCTGTCCGAGTCGCAGGTAGCCGAGGCCGACCTGGCGCAGGGCCTCGAGCCCGCGGGCGGCTGCCGGCAGCGACGCCAGGAAGGGCGCCGCCTGGTCGACGGTCATGCTCAGGACGTCGGCGATCGACGCCCCGTCCCACTGCACCTCGAGCGTCTCGTCGTTGTAGCGCGCACCGTGGCACTCCGGGCAGGGCGCCCAGCTGCCCGGCAGGAACAGGAGCTCGACCGACACCGAGCCCTCGCCCTGGCACACCTCGCACCGACCGCCGGCCACGTTGAACGAGAAACGGCTGGCGGTCCAGCCGCGGGCCTTCGCGTCGTCGGTCGCGGCGAACGCGGCACGCACGGCGTCGAAGAGCCCGGTGTAGGTGGCGAGGTTCGAACGCGGGGTTCGGCCGATCGGCTTCTGGTCGACCTGCACGACACGGTCGACGAGCGGGTGCGACGTCGCGACGCCGGGCAGGACCCCGCCGACGAGCGACGACTTGCCGGAGCCACTCACGCCGGTGACCGCGGTGAGCACCCCGAGCGGCAGGTCGACGTCGAGACCATGCAGGTTGTGCAGCGTGAGGTCGCGCAGTTCGAGGGTCCCGACGGGGGACCGGACGGTGCGCTCGCCGTCGCTCCGGTCGCCCGGGTGCAGGAAGCGTCGGGTGACCGATGCCTCGACGTCGGCGAGACCGTCGACGGGGCCGCTGTACAGGACGGTGCCGCCGCCGGACCCGGCGCCCGGGCCGACGTCGACGATCCAGTCGGCGCGCCGCACGATGCTCATGTCGTGCTCGACGACGAAGACGCTGTTGCCGCCGGCGCGCAGGTCGTCGAGGACTTCGACCAGTGACTCGGCGTCGGCGGGGTGCAGGCCGGCGCTCGGTTCGTCGAGTACGTAGACGACACCGAACAGGCCGGAGCGCAGTTGTGTCGCGATGCGCAGGCGTTGCGTCTCGCCGGGGGAGAGCGTCGGGGTGGCCCGGTCGAGCGCGAGGTACCCGAGGCCCAGGCCGACGAGCACCTCGACCCGGGTGAGCAGGTCGCGGGAGATCGCGACGGCGACCTCGGTGTGCTCACCGGACGACGCACGCGAGGTCGCTGCGGCCGCGTCGGTCAGGGTCGCGATCGGGCGCAGGACGTCGGCCAGCGCCGTGAGCGGCAGGCCGTTCAGGTCGGCGATCGGGTGGCCGCCGACGGTGACCGCCAGGGCTGCCCGGGTCAGTCCGGTCCCGCCGCAGAGGCCGCACGGACCGGACTCGACGAACTGCAGCACCTTGGTCCGCTGCGTCTCGCTCTGCGAGTCGGCGAGGGTGTGCATCACGAACTGGCGTGCGCTCCAGAACCGTCCCTTGTACGGCTTCGCGACGCGGTCGCGCTTGGGGTGGACCTGGACGACGGGCTGCTCCTCGGTGAACAGCAACCAGTCGCGGTCCTGTCGGGAGAGCTCACGCCACGGCACGTCGATGTCGTAGCCGAGCACCGCGGTGACGTCGCGCAGGTTCTTGCCCTGCCACGCCCCGGGCCATGCCGTGATCGCGCCGTCGCGGATGCTCAACGACGGGTCGTGCACGGCCGAGGCCTCGGTGACCTCGTGGGCGATGCCGAGTCCGTGGCACCGCGGGCAGGCCCCGGCCACGGTGTTCGGCGAGAACGAGTCGGACTCGAGCCGGTCGGCCCCGGACGGGTAGGTGCCGGCGCGGGAGAACAGCATGCGCATCGAGTTCGACAGGGTCGTCAGCGTGCCGACGGTCGAACGGCTGCTCGGGGCACCGCGGCGCTGCTGCAGGGCCACGGCGGGTGGCAACCCGGTGATCGAGTCGACGTGCGGCGTCGAGCCCTGCGCGATGAGCCGTCGGGCGTAGGGAGCGACGGACTCGAGGAAGCGGCGCTGCGCCTCGGCGAACACTGTGCCGAACGCGAGCGAGGACTTGCCGGAGCCGGAGACGCCGGTGAAGGCGACGATGCGGTTGCGTGGGATGTCCACGTCGACGTCTTGCAGGTTGTGCTCACGGGCGCCGCGGACGCGGATGAAGTCGTCGGGCCCCGGTTGGTCGTCGGTCACGGTCGAGCGGGGAGCGGGCATCTGCTCGATGGTAGGCGGGTGCTGCTGAACGTGGTGCAGGGCCGTCCCGGTTGCCCGGGGCGGCCCTGCACGTGTGGTGGGGGTGTTACTTGATCTGTGCGGTGATGGTGGCGGTGCCGACGAGGAGGCCGCGCTTGACGGCGTCGGTGCCGAAGGTCTTGTTCAGCAGGCCGG